>CAVVTK010000001.1:0-6078 GCA_963751095.1 uncultured Holophagaceae bacterium
TTTCTCGTTGTCGCTCCCGTCACATCTCACTCTCGCCGGTGCGTTGTGGATGAGGACGGACGCTATAATTCCTGATGAGGAAGCCAATCCCCAAGGGGGATCCGGGCTTGAAAAGCAGGGTTGCCGGGAGGAACACCGTGGATCTGAAGCGCGCCATCATCGACCTCATGCCTGGCCCCCTGGTCCGGACCTTCGCCGCCCCGTACATCTCGGGCAAGGGCATCGGCAGCGGGGTCGCCAAGGCGGACGAGCTGCACGCGAAGCTGGGCATCTCGTCCACGGTGGATCTGCTGGCCGAGGAGGTCTTCAGCCGCGAGGATGTGGAAGCCACGGTGCAGGTCTACCTGCGCATGGTCGAGGCCCTGAAGGACCGCCCTTTCGCCAGCATCAGCCTCAAGCCCACCTCGCTGGGCATCAACGAGAGCGAGGAGTACTGTCAGGCCAACCTGCGGCGCATCGTGTCCGCCGCCGCCGTTCACGGCATGCACATCACCCTCGACATGGAGGACCGGCACTTCACGGACGTGACGCTGCGGATGTTCAAGGCTATCCGTGACGAGTTCGACAACTTCGGGATCGTCCTGCAGAGCCGCCTGTTCCGCACCGCCGAGGACATCAAGAACCTCCATGCGAAGTGCTGCAAGGTGCGCATCTGCATCGGCATCTACAAGGAGCCCGCCGACGTGGCGCTCCAGGAGAAGCCGGACATGAAGGACAAGCTCTTCGAGCACGTGCAGCTCCTGCTCGAGCACGGGCACTATCCCGAGATCGCCACCCACGACGAGCCGCTGGTCCGGCGCTGCATGGCCTACCTGGACCAGCAGGGCGTGGCGAAGGATGCCTACGAGTTCCAGATGCTGCTGGGCGTACCCCGAACGGAGCTGCAGCAGGAGATCGTCAAGCGCGGCCAGATCGTGCGCCTCTATGTGCCCTTCGCGGAGGACTGGAAGTACGCGGTCCACTACCTCAAGCGCCGACTCGCCGCCAACCCCGCCATGGCGCTCATGGTCATGAAGAACATGTTCGGCAGCTAGTCCGAACTGGCTACTCCGCATTTTGGGTGTTGGGAAAGCCGATTTTCGGGAGTATGGTGCTCCCGTGGGATCGTGTCCCACCCATCCGGAGGATTCCATGAAGAAGTTCCTGGCGCTCGCCCTGGTCAGCTCGTTCGCCTTCGTCGCCTTCGCGTCCGAAGAGAAGAAGCCCGAGGCGAAGAAGAAGCCCGCCTGCGGCATGGCCTGCTGCGAGAAGAACAAGGTCGCCTCCTGCAAGGACTGCCCCGACTGCGGCAAGAAGAAGGAAGCCCCCAAAAAGGGCTGAAACCAGCTACCGCACCCGTCAAAGGACCCCGGGGACTGGCCCCGGGGTCTTTTGCGTTCCGGGCCCATTCGTGATTGTCTGGAATCATGAAGATTCGTCCCTGGATTCCCGCCCTGGCCCTGCTTCTCCTGGCCGCCACGGCCACGGCGGGCTGGATGTGGACGCGCGAGGCCCTGCCGCCGTCGGCGCAGGAAATCGCAGGGCAGGAAAAGGCCGGCTCGGCCCGCCGTGGGCTCCGGCGTCTGGCCCCGGTGCAGGAGCGGCTGGTGGACCAGTCCCCGTTGTTGACCGCCCGCCGGCTGGTGCCGCTCGCCGCCACCCTGGAGGAGAAGCAGCTGGCCCTGCAGGCCGAGCGCCTGGGCAATCACTCGGTGGACTTGGCCTTCTCGGACGCACTGCGCCGGGCCGCCGCCACGAAGCCGCCGCAGACGCCCGAGATCAAGGAACTGTCCCAGGTCAAGGACAAGGCCCAGGCGGCCGTGGAGGCCGGCCAGCAGCTCGTCCAGAGGCTCACCCGGCAGCTGGCCGGGGCCCGCGAAGCCCAGAAGGACGCCCTGGAAGACCAGATCGAGGTCGCCAAGGCCCAGCTGGAACTCGACAAGGATGAGCTGGAGACCGCCTCGAACGATCTGGCCCAGGCCGGCGGCGATCCCCAGGCCAAGATCAAGCGCCTGAAGGAGGCCCACGAGGCCGCCGACCGCGAGTCCTCCCAGGCCATGGCGGCGGCCAAGCCCGCGCCGGTCTTCCAGGCGGGCAGCCTGGTGGGCCGGATGCTCGCGTGGCAGGCGCAGCGAACCAAGCTCACCCAGCTGGAGCAGGCCAGACAGGAGGCCCTGACCAAAGGCCAGTCCCTGGCCAAGCGCCGCGCGGAGATCGAAGCCCAGTCGCACAACGAGAAGGAGGACCGGGAAGCCGCGAAGTACTGGGCCTCGAACCTGGTGACGGAATCCTCCACAGCCAAGGGAGGTCCCGGTCGGGACCAGGCCCGCTCGGCCGTGTCGTATCTGCAGCAGTACGGGGATGTCCAGCGCAGGCTATCGACCATGGCCCGTCGGATCCAGGACCAGCAGGCCCTCGCGGATACCTACGGGGCCTGGATGGGGCTGGTGGACGGGTACCGGAATGCCGCCCTGCACCGGGTGCTCACCCAGGTGCTGGTGATCGTGGGGCTGGCGCTCCTGGCCTATCTCCTGGGTCTGCTCATTGGTCGGAGCTTCCATCGGATGGATGCGGGGGAGCGCGCCTCGGTGGCCGCCCACAAGTCGGTGCTGAAGGTGATCCTGCGGGTGGTCGTGGCGCTTGCCATCCTCCTGCTCATCCTGGGCGTCCCGCCCCAGGCCACCACCGTGTTCGGCCTGGCCGGCGCGGGCCTCACCGTGGCGCTCAAGGATTTCATCGTGGCCTTCTTCGGCTGGTTCATCCTCATGGGGAAGAACGGCATCCGGGTGGGTGACTGGGTGGAGATCCGGGGCGTGGGCGGCGAAGTGGTCGAGATCGGACTGCTCCGCACCGTGATCCTCGAGACCGGCAGCTGGAGCGATGCCGGCCATCCCACGGGCCGGCGCGTAGCCTTCGTGAACAACTTCGCCATCGAGGGGCACTTCTTCAACTTCTCCACCTCGGGGAAGTGGATGTGGGACGAGCTCCGCGTCCTGATCCAGCCCGGGCAGGATCCCTATCCGGTGATCGACGGGGTGCAGCGGCTGGTGGAACAGCAGACCGAGGCCAACGCGAAGCTCGCCGAGGCGGAATGGCAGCAGACGGCGGCGCGGTACCGCGTCAAGGCCTTCACCGCCGTTCCCGGCGTCCAGGTGGTGCCGGGCACCAGCGGCATGGAAGTTCGGGCCCGCTACATCACGCGCGCCTTTGAACGCCACGACACGCGGCTCCGGCTCAACCAGGCCGTGGTGGAACTGATGCATGGTCCCCGCGGCACCACGGAAGCACCCCCCATGAAAGCCGAGGCCTGATGATTTCGTTTTCCAGTGTCAGCAAGCAGTACGGCCGGCAGATCCTGTTCATCGAGGCGGACTTCCAGCTGAACCCCGGCGAAAAGGTGGGTCTGGTGGGGCCGAATGGGGCGGGAAAATCGACCCTGTTCCGCATGATCATGGGTGAGGAATCGCCCGATGACGGCTCCGTCACCCTGCCCAAGAAACTCACCCTCGGCTACTTCCGCCAGGAGGTGGACGAGATGGCCGGGCGGCCCGTACTGGACGAGGCCATCGCGGGCAGCGGGCGGCTGGGCGACCTGCACCACGAGCTGCTGGACCTGGAGCATGCCATGTCCGATCCTGACACGCCTGACTTCGAGGCGGTGCTGGACCGCTTCGGCCACGTGCAGGAGGAGTACCAGCACCTGGGCGGCTACGAGCTGGAAGCCAAGGCCCGGGCCTGCCTCCACGGCCTCGGCTTCGAGGATGCGCAGATCGACGGCGATGTCGGCGCCCTCTCCGGCGGCTGGAAGATGCGCGTGTCCATGGCCAAAGTGCTGCTCGGCAGGTTCGACGTACTGCTCATGGATGAGCCCACCAACCACCTGGACATCGAGTCCATCCTCTGGCTGGAGAACTACCTGAAGAACGTCCCGGCCACGCTGCTCATGACGAGCCACGACAAGGACTTCATGAACCGGGTGGTCACGAAGGTGCTGGAGATCGAGGGTGGCGACATCGTCACCTACAACGGCAACTACGACTTCTACGTGAAGGAGCGGGAGCAGCGGGACGCCAACCAGGAGGCTGCCTACGCCCGCCAGCAGGCCAAGCTGGCCAAGGAGCGGCGCTTCATCGAGCGGTTCTCGGCCCATGCCGCCAAGGCCGCCCAGGTGCAGAGCCGCGTGAAGGCCCTGGACAAGATCGAGCGCATCGAGCCGCCGAAGCAGCGGCGGGTGGTCAAGTGGGACTTCCGCAGCCCGGGCCGATCGGGCGATGACGTGGTCATGCTGGATGGCGTGTGCAAGGCCTACGGAGCCCGGAAGCTCTACGACCAGTTCGCCTTCCACATCCGCCGCGGCGAGCGTTGGTGCGTCATGGGCAAGAACGGCGCCGGCAAGTCCACGCTGCTGAAGATGGTGGCCGGCGCGATCCAGCCGGACTCGGGCAGCGTGAAGCTGGGCGCCAGCCTCAGCCTGGGCTACTTCTCCCAGCAGGCCCTGGATCTCCTGGATCCCGAGCTGACCGTGCTTGAGCAGATGCAGAAGGACTTCCCCATGGAAGGCCTGGGCGTGCTGCGCAACCTGCTGGGCGCCTTCCAGTTCTCGGGCGACGATGTGGACAAGAAGGTCCGGGCGCTGTCAGGTGGCGAGAAGTCCCGCCTGGTCATGGGCCGGATGCTCTTCAATCCCCCGAACTTTCTGGTGCTGGACGAACCCACCAACCACCTGGACCTGGCCACCAAGGAAATGCTCATCGAGGCCCTGAAGGATTTCGAAGGCACCATGCTCTTCGTCTCCCACGACCGCACCTTCCTCCGTGGCTTGGCGAACCGGGTGCTGGAGCTGGGGGGCGAAGAGCACGCCGGGCCCCTGGTCTTCGGAGGCACCTACCCCGAATATGTCGAGCGGATGGGCCGCGAAGCGCCCGGCGTGCACAACTGAAGGCCTACTGAAAAGAATCAAGTACGCGGAGGACAGCAGAGGGGCTGAGGAAAGCGGAGAAAAACAGGGCGATACCAGTCCTTCCTCCGTTCTCCTCAGCCCCTCCGCTATCCTCCGCTTTCAAAATTCCTTTAGCTATTGTTTGAAGTTCGAAGAACTGGCGGGGGCTGGCACTCGAGAAGCACCGGACTGCCCGTGCGCGGATGGGCGAGTTCCAGGCGGTGGGCGTGCAGCAGATATCCCGGGTCGCCGGGCACCGCCCGGGTTCCTGGCAGCGGGGTCCCCCCCGGTCCGTACAAGGGATCGCCCACCAGGGGGTGTCCGGCCCACGCCAGGTGGATGCGGATCTGATGGGGGCGGCCGGTCAGGATCTCGACATCCACCAACGATGCTTCCTCATGCCGTTCAAGTACGGAGACGCGGCTGATGGAAGGTCGTCCCTGCGGGTTGGCCGCGTGCAGGAATCCGAGCGGGCCGTAGGGGACCTCGCCGATGGGAGCCGTGATCTCGAAGGCATCGATTTCAGGATGCCCGCAGCAGAGGGCGCGGTAGACCTTGCGGGTGCCGGGGGCCTGGAAGGCGGCCTGGAGGGTTTTCCCGGAAACCGCATCGGGCGCGAACAGCACCACGCCCGAGGTGCAGCGACCCAGGCGGTGCATGGGATTGGCCTCGGGATGGCGACGCCGCACCAGGTTCAGGAGGGTGTGTTCGAGGAACTCCCCGCCACCGGGCAGGGTAGGCAGGCCGCTGGGTTTGGCCACATCGTGCTCCGCGAGCCGTCGGTGGTAGCGGTGCAGGTGGGCACGAATCACGTGCTCGCCGTGGGCGACGAGGCCAAACGCATGCTGGGGCGCACTCCGGGCAACATCGTGGCCATCCGCCCGTTGAAGGACGGCGTCATCGCCGACTTCGAAGTCACCGAGGCGATGCTCCGGCATTTCATCCACAAGGTGCATAATCGGCGCCGCTCTTCAGCCGCGCCCGCGCGTCGTCATCGCGTGCCGTCCGGGATCACCGAGGTGGAGAAGCGCGCGGTGCGCGAGTCGCGCTCAGCGGGCCGGCGCGCGCGAGGTGTATCTGATCGAGGAGCCGATGGCGGCGGCGATCGGCGTGCGGGCTGCCGGTGCAGGACAGCAATACGTCGGGCCCCGAAGCGTACG
>CAVVTK010000002.1:0-141673 GCA_963751095.1 uncultured Holophagaceae bacterium
GTCATTTGGGGTCTCACTGGGGTCTCATCTGCCCCTTTTTAATCGAATTCAACCGAATGCTTTAACAGTTTATCATGCTGTTAAAATTGTTAGTTAACGTCAACGAATTTCGTTAAATCTTCTAATAAACACAACTGGAAAGTGTGTGTAGGTCAAAAGCTTACCGAGGGTTCGAATCCCTCACTCTCCGCCAGATCGAAGCCGCCGCAAGGCGGCTTCTTTCATCTGGTGGCGGAGAGTGAGGGATTCGAAGTCACTGAATCACCGGCTTTCGTTCTGGCTCGGGGAGACAGCCCAGTGGGCTGTCGGACCCGAGACAGAAAGCCGCGTGATTCGTGCGGCCGGAAGGGACACCGCGCAGCGGTGGCCCTGGAGGCGGGGCCTACTTCACCCCATCCATCCACATGATCACTTTCAGCAATAGGTAGGAGACCACGACGACCCCGCCGAGGTAGGCCCAAATCAAGTACCGGCTCTTGTCGGATTCCTGCGTAGCCATGCGGCCTCCGGGAGATTTTGTGGTTGTTTGCAATTGTTGATCACCACAATACGTCAACCGGGATTCCCATGGGGAATCCTTTTATCCGAATCCGTCCTTTTCTAATCACCCCAGGACACCAAGCCACCGGCCCGCGGCCTGACGGGATGCAAGGCCGATGGCCTCCCTCATCCAACCCGGAGCAGCTCCTCCGCGATGCCCCGGGCCACCTGCCGGGCGGCTTCGGACCCGGCCGCATCTCCGACCAGTTCCCGGGCCTGCTGAACCTTCTGGGCGATGGCGATGCAGGCCTCAGCCGTGGACTTCTCGATGACCTTCACAGGCAGCTTGGTACGCGCATTCCCGGGCGGCATGGCTTCTCCGGATCTGGATGGGGTTGTGGGGATAGGGTAACAGGAGGTATCTGACCCAACCCATCGACAACGCACAGTCAGAAGGTAAAAACCAGCATTGTTCATGCGGCCGCACCCGCGCGCGGACCTACTTGGCGGGCATTTTCTTGAGGTCCATGCGGGAGGCACGCTTTGGCAGGCGGGTGGACAGCTTCTTCAGGTGCTCCTGGTCGTGGCACTTCCCGCAGGTGGCATCCATGTTCTTCCGGGCCACCTTCGAATCCGGATGGGTTTTCGGGACCACATCGTGCGCATGGCCATGACAGGTCATGCAGGAGGGGGCATGGTCCTTACCCTGCTTGCGAGCCACCCCGTGGACACTGGCAGAGTAATCCTGGCCCTCGTGGTCGTGGCAGCGCACACACTGAGGTGGCGGCAGCTTCTCGGGGTGGGGGAGGGTGGTGATGGCCGTATGGCAGGTCACGCAACCCAGCTTTCCGTGAGTCCTCGTCCGGAATTTGGCGAGATCAATGGTGTCGTGGCAGGCCACGCATTCCGTGGGGTCGGGTGGGGGCGCGGCGGCGAGTCCCAAGGCGAAACATCCTGCAAGCAGCAGTCGCATGGCGTCTCCAAGGATGGGGGTCGGCCTCCAGGGTAGGCCTTCGTCCGGGAATGGAACAGATCCGAAAGATCTAGACCTCGCCACGTCCTCCGCGATCCAGCCGGCTCAGACAGCGTAGATCTTGTAGAAGTACCAGGCCGACAGGATGAACCCGATGACGACCACCCCGCCCCGCACGGTGGTTCGGCCCACGCGATGGGCCATGTGGGAGCCGAAGAGCCCGCCCAGGCCAGCGGCCACGGCCATGGGCAGCACCAGCATCCACTTCGCATTGCCGGGATGCCGCAGGAACTCCATGGCCATGAAGGCGAAGATGGCGATGCCGTTGATGCAGAGGGCCAGCAGGTTCTTCAGGCCGTTCATCTGGTGGATGTCGGTGAGCCCCAGCAGGCTCAGGGCCGCCAGCATGAGGATGCCGATGCCGGCGCCGAAGTAGCCGCCATAGATGCCGACGATGAACTGGAAGCAGATGGCGGCGATCCACCAGCCCGGCGTCCGCTCGTGGCCGTGGATCCGCTTCAGCAGCTTGCTGACGGGATCATTGGCGGCCAGGAGCACCGTGGCGGCCAGGATCAGCCAGGGCACCAGCTGGTCGAAGACCTTCTGCGGCGTGACCAGCATAAGCCAGGCGCCCAGCGCCCCGCCGATGAGCGAAGGCGGCATCAGCCGCAGCGCGAAGGCCCGGATGCCGGCGAGGTCCTCCCGGTGGCCCCAGAAGCCGCCGATGGAGCCCGGCCACAGCGCCAGGGTGCTGGTGACGTTGGCCTGCTGGCCCGTGAGGCCGATGCCCAGCAGCGCGGGGAACGACACCAGCGTGCCGCCCCCCGCGATGGAGTTGATCGCCCCGGCAGTGAAGGCCGCGGCCATGACAGTGAGGATCGGCAGGATGCTCATGCCATCCACGATGACAGGAGCCGCCACTCGTCAGAAGTGCGTTACTTCCACTTGAAGGGGAAGACCGGCTTTTTCGAAGCGTACTCGGGCGGCCACACGGTTTCGTGCTTGCCGTTCTGGATCTGCTCCACCAGCATCTGGTGCTTGTTCTGGTTCGTGTAGCCGTTGTAGTCCACAAACTGGACTTCGCCCATGATGCCGTTCCACTTGCCGTCGTTCAGGGCGACGCGCAGCTTCTCGCGGTCCCCGCCCACCTTGGCGGCACTCTCGGCCATCACCATCATGGAGGCGTAGGCGTTGGCGGCGTGGTAGGGCACCTCGTCCTTGCCGAACTTGGCCTTGTAGCGCTTGCCGAAGTCCTTGGCGCCGGGCCAGTTCACGTCCGTCGTCCACTGGGTGCTGGAGAACACGTTGTTGGAGATGGCCTGCTCCCGGGCGAACTCCGAGGAAGCGAAGCCCGCGCCGGCGCCCAAAAAGGCCTGGGGCGTGAGTCCCACTTCCCGGGCCTGCCGCATGAGCAGAATGCCGTCGGCCACGTAGGACACCATGAACACCAGGTCCGGCTTCACGCCCTTGATCTTGGCGAGGGTCGACCGGTAGTCGGGCGAGCCAGAGGCATAGGCCTCTTCCATGACCACCTGGATGCCAACCTGGGCGGCATAGGCCTTGGCGGACTTCGCCCCGGAGGTGCCGAAGTCCGTGTTCTCGTTCAGGATCGCCATGGTCTTGGGCTTGCCCAGCTTCTGGGCCATGGAGATGAGGATGGAGGCGTAGTCCTCGGTCGTGGCGCTGAGGCGGTAGACGTACTTCTGGTTCTGCCGGGTGATGTCCTCCTTGGAGGCCACCGGCACCAGCAGGGATACCTTGTACTTCTCGGCCAGCTTGGACACGGCATTGGCGCAGGCGGAGCTGTAGGGCCCCACCACGCCCGCCACGCGGTCGCGGGTGACCAGCTTCTCCATGGCCGACATCGAGACCTGGGGCTTGCCCGTGTCGTCCTCGATCACCAGCTCCACCTTGATGCCCTTCTTCTGGAGATCCTCCAGGGCCAGCTTGTAGCCGTTGCTCATGTATTCGCCGATGGGCGCCTGGGTGCCCGTGACGCAGTTGATGACGCCGATCTTCAGCGGCGTCTGGGCCTGCAGGGCGAAGCCGAACGCCAGCAGCGAGGACAGGATCCTCTTGTTCATGGGTGCCTCCCGGGGGATGGATGGATTGGGGTGGGCACCACGCTACCACAACCTGGGCGGTTATCCTGGAGACATGCATCTGCCCTGGCTCCCGCCCGCGCGCCTCGCGCTCGTCCTCGCCCTGCTCTGGGCCGCCTACGTGCTGCTCTGGACTCCGGGGCCCCTTTCCCTCAGGGCGCTCGGCCTCTACCCCAAGAAGCTCGGCTCCCGGATCGTGGGCTGGGCCGCCACCCGCACCCTGCCCGCCGCCTGGCGGACGCCCCTGCTGGGGCGCTTCGCGGGCCACTACGGCATCAACCTGACCGAGGCGGAGTTCCCCCTGGAGGAGTACGCCAGCCTTCAGGCTCTGTTCACCCGTCGCCTGAAGCCCGGCCTCCGGCCCCAGGAAGCGGCGCTCCCGGGCTTCGTGAACAGCCCCGTGGACGGCCGCATCATCGCCAGCGGCCGCATCGAAGCCGGCCTGGCCATCCAAGCCAAGGGACTGCCCTACCGCATCACCGAGCTGCTCAAGCACGATCCGGAAGCCGCGCGGTTCGAAGGCGGGCACTTCCTCACCCTCTACCTGTCGCCCAAGGACTACCACCGCATCCACGTGCCGCTGGAAGGCCGGGTCGAGGCCGTGAGCCGGGTCGAAGGGGAGCTCTGGCCCGTGAACGACGCCAGCACCGGCCACGTTCCCCGCCTGTACGAGCGCAACCGCCGGGCCAGCTGGACCGCCCTGGGCACCGGCCCCTGCGAGGGCCTGGAGGTGGCCGCGGTCCTGGTGGGCGCGACTCACGTGGGCGGGGTGGTCATTGACAGCCGCTGGCTCGAAGGCCGCTTCCTGCCGAAGGATGGCGGCTGGAAGGTGAACCACCTTCCTTGCGCGCCGGGCGACGATCTCGGCACCTTCGAGTTCGGCTCCACCGTGGTGCTGCTGGTGGGCGGACCCAGGGCGGAGGACTGGGCGGCGGCCCGCACCTCGGGGGGTGTAAAGATGGGACAGCGGCTGGGGGCGTACCGGTGAACGACGTCGACATCTTCCATCAGGACCCCCTCTGGGACGAAGGCGGCGACCTGCCCGGCGCGTTGGAGGCGCTCTTCACCGCCGCCGGCGAAGTGCTGGATCTGGCGCGCCTCCGCGAGCTGACCGGACTGGCCGACGGCGCCCTGCAGCAGGGCATCGAGAAGCTGGAGGAGCGGCTCCAGGGTGCCTCCGGCCTGCGCCTTCTGGAAGTCGGCGGCGGCTGGCGCATGGCCACCAGCCCCGTCTACCGGGAGATGGTCTCGCGGCTGGTGACCACCACCCGCAGCGGCCGGCTGACCCCCGCGCAGATCGAAGCGCTGGCCATCATCGCCTACCGCCAGCCGGTCACCATCACCGAGCTGAACGCCATCCGCGGCGTCACCAGCAGCGCCAACCAGGTGAAGAGCCTCCTGGAGCGGCAGCTCATCATCCCCGCAGGCCGCAAGCCCGTGGTGGGCCGGCCCATGACCTATGCCACCACCCAGGCCTTCCTCTTGCACTTCGGCCTCAAGAGCCTCCACGACCTGCCCCGCCTCGAGGACTTCGGCGAGGGCCGCCTCGAGGCCGAGGCCCTGGCAGCCCTGGAACCGCCCCTGCCCGAGGACGGCCTCTTCGGGGAAGGCGCCATGATCACAGAGCCGGAGCTGGAGGGCGACCAGGAGCTGCTGGCCGACGCAGAGCCGGCCACCCCTGGTGAGGACCACCCGGCATGAACCAGACCACCCTCAGCCTCCAGGAACAGCCGGCCCCGCCCAAGGCCGAAAGCCCCACGGGCTTCTACCTCCAGCCCTGGCAGAAGGGCATCCTGCTCGTCGTCGTCCTCGGCATCCTCTACCTGCGCATCTGGCGGCGTAAGCAGGCCAGGACGCAGATCTGCAGCCACTGCGGGAAGAAGAATCCCCCGCACCAGAGCAACTGCATGAAATGCGCAGCGCCGTTGATGCGGGTGTATTAGCGGTTCAGCCGATCGCTAAAATTCAATCTCGATGGACTCTTCGGCGAGGTCGTTCTCCTCGCCCAGGACTTCGCAGGCGGCCCCGTACATCTGCAGCACCGCGGTCTTGCGGTTGCTGAGGCTCGTGAGCAGATCCTTCACGCGCTGGACTTCCGTGGCGATGGTGTTGTTGATCTGAGAGACCTCGGAGCGGCAGCGCTCCCGAGTGGTCTCGTAGAAGGCTTTCTGGTCCTGGCTCAGATCCATGGGGTGCTCCCGGAGTGGAAAAACAGAATGTAAAAATTGAGTTTATACCGTTTCAGGACCACCCGGCCATGATCAGCATGATGACCAGGATCACAGCCATGGTCAGGATCACCGGCAACAGCCAGCGGGGGCGGGTCGGTGCGGCGATTCCGGGCACCATCGGCAGAGGAGCTTCCGCCGAGGTTTCAAGCCCGGACAGGGGTCCATGGTGATGGGAGGCGGTCTCCACGCTGGTCCGTTCGCCCAGCATGCGGTGGGTACCGCTGGTGAGGCTGCTCGGCGCGGGGAAGCGGGCCGAGACCAGGGTCTCCAGGTGTTCCCGGGAGCCCTTCAGCAGGGCGTTCATGTACTCGGCCACGTCGTGTTCGGTGATGGGGGTCCCCTGGCGCTGGAGGTACTCGCGCAGGTCGCGCTCCATGAACCGGGCCGAGGGATAGCGGTGATCCACGCCCTTCTGCAGCGCCCGGCTGACGATGGCGGCCATCTCCCGGGACACGTTGGGATTCAGCATGGACAGATCGGAGATGCGGCCGAGGCGCACCTTCTCGAGCACGCCCAGCTCCGAATCCGCCTGGAAGCACCGCTCGCCGGTGAGCAGCTCGAAGAGCACAAGGCCCAGCGAGTACAGGTCCGAGCGGTTGTCCAGGGGCTGGCCCGTGGCCTGCTCGGGGCTCATGTAGAGCAGCTTGCCCTTGAGCGCGCCGGCCACCGTGTGGCTGGCCTTGCTGGCGGCCTTGGCGATGCCGAAGTCCACCAGCTTCACGGCACCTTCCGTGGAGAGGATCACGTTCTGGGGGCTGATGTCCCGATGCACCAGCTTCAGCTCGCGGTCGTCGAAGCCCCGCTTGCGGTGGGCATAGTCCAGGGCCGCGGCCACCTTCATCACCACGAAGGCCGCCACCTGCTCGGGGAACGGCATGCCGTACTCGCGCACCTTCCGGAGCAGGGTGCGCAGGTCGCGTCCGTTCACGTACTCCATGGCGATGTAGTAGGAGCTGCCGGCCTTCCCCAGGTCGAAGATCTGCACGATGTTCGGGTGGGTCAGCTGGGCCGCCAGCTTGGCCTCGTCGATGAACATGGTGACGAAATCCTCGTTGTCGCTGAAGTGCGGCAGGATGCGCTTGATGGCCACGATCTTCTGGAAGCCCTGCACGCCCCGCTGCTGGGCCTTGAAAAGCTCCGCCATGCCGCCCACGGCGATCTTCTCCAGCAGGAAGTAGTTCCCATACTCCTCGATGGGCGCAGGCCCGCCTGGGGCCTCAGGCCGCCCGGCCAGCGAGGGCATGGACTCGCCACCCACCGGCTGCTCGGCGACCACCCAGTCGAAGGGGTCGTTGACGCCCGAGATTCCGCTCAGGGTGAAGTCCGAGGGGCCCAGGGCTTCCGCCTGGGCGACGGGGGCAGGGAGCTTGGGCTCTGCCATCCGGACCGGGGCCACCTTCACGGAGGGGAGGGACAGGTTTGCGCGTTCCGGGGTGGCCACGGAGAGGGCCTCGACTTCCTGGAGGACCGGTCCGAAGATGTCCTCCGCGCTCAAGGGCGCCTGGGGGAGCGGCGGCGGCGCCTGGATTTGGGCCTGCCGGAAGAGGTTGAAGGGATCCGTCGGGGCCGGATCCGCCTCGTGCTCAAGGTCCTGCAGCAGATCCCCGAAGATGTCGTCCCGACTGAGCTTCAGGTCCTCCGGCCGGTACTTCCGCAGGGCCTGGGCAAGGGCATCCCCAGGTTGGGTCCGCTCCAGATACGCCTGGATAGTGAACGCCTGGCCCTGGGGAACAGAACCGGGGGCAGATGCCTCGGCGAGCACCAGCACGGGCAGCGTGGGCCGCCGCTCCTGGAGCTGCTGAGCCAGGGCAAATCCCCCTCCGCCGGGAGCAGCGCCCTCCAGCAGCAGCAGATCGGGGTCCCTGGCCTGATCCAGAAAGGCCTGAGCCTCCCCCGAGCGGATCCAGCGGACCTCCCAGCCGTCCCCCTCCATGGCCGAGACCAGTCCGGGCGTCCTGAGGGACTCGCCGTCCACGATCAGAAGCAGGGGATTCGACATGGGGCTCCGGGCAAGGGGAAGCCTCCAGGGTAGCGGGAGGCATTCAACCTCGCCATAACCCGAAAGTTGGGATACACTTCTCGTTCGGCCCGGTCCTGCCTGGCAGCTCGGTCGAAATCCACGGGAAAGGAGGTGCATCCACATGCCTTTGGTCAAGGTCAAAGAAGACGAAACCTTCGAGTTCGCCCTTCGCCGCTTCAAGCGGAAGTGCGAGAAGTCCGGCATTCTCAGCGAGCTGAAGAAGCGCCAGCACTACGAGAAGCCCAGCGCCAAGCGCAAGCGGAAGATGCTTGCCGCCCGTAAGAAGACCCTGAAGCGCCTCTCGCAAGAACGGCGGATGATCGGTTGATCCTGCTCGGCATTCGATGCGTGAGGTCTCGCGTATGAGCGCAGCGAATACCGAGAAGAAGACCCTGAAGCGCCTCTCGCAAGAACGGCGAATGATCGGTTGATCCATCCCTGCGCGGCGCAACGCGCCGCGTGAACAAAAGGCCCGCGAAAGCGGGCCTTTTGGTTTACTTGAGGTGGGGCGCCGGTGGCGCCCCTAACGCTGCGGCGAACGCCGCAGCGCCCTCGAAACTCAAGGATCACTGCCAGCCCCACCGCCATGAATCCCGAACTTGAAGCCCTAGAATTTCCCGAAGCGATCCGCCTGATCCAGTCCGGCGCACGGACCGCCCCCGCGCAGAAGGCCCTCGGCGCCATGCGACCGGGGGATGGCCTCGCGGGGCTGCGGCGCCTCCACCAGCTGGAGCTCCAGGAGCTCTGGGCGGCCTCGCCGGACCGCCTGCCCACCTTCCCCATGGACGAGTCCCTGGAGGAGCTGCTGAATCCGGCGGGCTGGTTGCTTCCGGAGCATTGGCGACAGCTGCGGGATGGTCTGAAGGCGATGTCCGTGCTGCTGCGAGGCCTCGCCTCCCTGACCTGGCCGGAGTCCCGGCCCGCGCCGCCCGGCACGCACCTGGGCATCGACCGCCTGCAGGTGACGGCCGCCCTGCTGCCGGACCCCGCGCCGCTGGCCGAGCGCCTGGCGAAGAGCTTCAATGCCGATGGCCAGCTGGACCCCCTGCGCATCCCGGCGCTGGCCAGCCTGTACAAAGGGCGCCAGGAGGCCTTCCAGTCCGTGCAGGCCAAGCTCCAGAAGCTGCTGCGGACCTCTCCGGACGCCTTCAACGAGGCCATGGTCGTCGAGCGGAACGGACGGTTCTGTCTGCCGGTGCGGCAGGAGCGGCGCGGGCTCGTGCCGGGCCTGGTCCTGGATCGCAGCGGCAGCGGCGCCACGGTGTTCATCGAACCCATGGAAGCGGTGCCCCTCAACAATGCCTTCGTCGAAGCGGATCGGGACTACGTCCAGGCCGTCCAGGCCTTCCTCCGCGACCTGCTGGCGGACCTGCGCACCCGCCGGGAGGACTTCACCCGCTGGCGCGACCTCCAGGCCCAGGCCGACCAGGGCCTCGCCCTCCTGCACTGGGCGGCCCTCTGCGATGGCCACCTCCCCGAGCTCGCGTCTGATCCGAAGCAGGGTCGCCTCTTCCTGTTGGAGGCCCGCCACCCGCTGCTGCTGCCCGCCGTGCGGGAAGCCATGGGGCTGGAGGCCCTGCCCCACCCCGTGGTGCCCCTCAACCTGGTGATGGAGCCCGGCAAGCCCGGGCTGGTCATCTCCGGCTCCAACACGGGCGGGAAAACCGTGGTGCTCAAGACCGTGGGGCTGCTTTCCGCCCTGGCGGCTTGCGGCTGCGCCGTGCCCGCCAGGGAGGGTTCGGCCTTCCCGGCCCTGCCGAGCCTCCACGCGGATATCGGCGACCACCAGACCATCACGGGAAGTCTCTCGACCTTCAGCAGCCATATCCTGCATCTGAAAGAGATCCTCGAAACGGTTCGCGATGGCGGCATGGTCCTCCTGGACGAACTCGGCACCGGCACCGATCCGAAAGAAGGCGCCGCCCTGGGCATCGCCCTGCTGCAGACGCTCTCCCGCCGCCACTGCTGGATCCTCTGTTCCACCCACCTGGGCGAGATCAGCCAGTGGGCCCTCCGCCATACGCGCTTCCAGAACGCCTCGGTCCAGTTCGACGAGGCGCGCCTGGCCCCCACCTACCGCCTGCTGGTGGGCCAGCCGGGCCAGAGCCGTGCCCTCACCATCGCGGCCCGCCTGGGCCTGCCCCGCCCCGTCCTTGAGCACGCCGACAAGGTGCTGGGCCAGCGTGAGCAGGACTGGCGGGACTTCCTCCGCGAGCTCGAGGCGGAACGCACGCGCCTGCTGGAAGAGGGGGAGCTCCTGCGCCAGGCCCAGGCCGCGGCCGAGAAGGACCGGGAGATCCTGCGCCAGCGGGAGGAGCGCCTGCGCCTGGAACGCGATGCCTTCCAGGCGGAAGCGAAGGCGAAAGTGGCGCGGGTGCTGGATTTCCTCGATCACGAAGGCAAGCGCCTGGTCCGGGAGCTGAAGGATCGGCAGAAGGCCGAATCCGTGAACGCTGACCGCCTGGGCACCGAGGCCCACGAGCGAGTCAAGCAGCTGACGCGGCTGGCCGAGGCCGAATTCCATTCCGGGCGGGTGAAGCCCGGAAACGCGGTTCCCCTGGACCTCCGCGAAGGCGGCTTCGCCCGGCATCGAGGCCTGGGTGTGGAGGGCAAGGTCACAGCGCTGAAAGGCGACCGGGCCACCCTGGAGATACCCCAGGGCCGGCGCCTGGAGTGCCGCCTGGGCGAGCTGGAGCCCATCGGGGCCCGGGAGGCAGGGCCAAGGCCCTCCGGCAAAGTCCGGGTCCGGGCCGAAGTCCAGGAGGTGGATTCCGAGATCAACCTCATCGGCCGGGCCAGCGATGACGTGGACAGCGAGATCTACCGGTTCGTGGAGGAGGCCCTGGCCGCGGGGCGCCGGTTCATCCGCATCGTCCACGGGCACGGCACCGGAAAATTGAAAGCGGCGGTGCGGGAGGCCCTGCGCGGCCACCCGGGCATCGCCCGGGTGGAGGACGCCCCCCAGGCCCAGGGCGGGGCCGGGGCCACGGTGGTCACCCTCCGTTAACCTCCAAAAATTCAACTCCATTCCCGGGGCTTCCGATGCAGGGGAACACCTTGTTCAGGGGCGAACCATGGAATTCTGGAAGAACCTCAACATCCGCAAGAAGCTGATGTATTCGATCCTGGCCCTTGCCGTCGTGCTTGGCCTGGCTTCCACCGCCTTCTCGCTCTGGCGCCTGAACTCTGCCCTGAACGACGGCCTGAGGCTGAAGGCCGAGAGCCTGGCGAGCCTCGTGGCCGACGGCATCCAGTCCGGCGTGCAGTTCGAGGACATGGGGCTGGTGGAGCGCGGCCTCGACGGCATGAAAGACGATGCGGACATCACCCAGGCCGCCCTCATCTCCCAGGACCCGGCGAGCAAGGCCGCCAAGGTCGTGACCAAGTCCAAGGCCAAGGCCTTCCAGCGGGACCTGACCCCCCTCGCAGATGCCCTGCTGAAGGAGATCGCCAGGGATCCCGCGAAGGACCATCCGATCTTCGAGAAGGATGGCTATCTGTTGATCGGTTCCCTGGTGAAGATTGACGGCGCGCCCGTGAAGTCCCACTTGATGCTCGTGGTCAACCGGGACCACCTGCGCTCCAGCCAGATGGGTGCCCTCCTCGGCATGGGCCTGCTCGGTCTGCTGATGATCGGTGCGGGGTGGGCCGCCTCGTTCATCCTGGGCAACGCCATCGTCTCCCCACTGGAGAACATCCAGCAGCGCATGCGGGACATCTCCGAAGGCGAGGGGGACCTGACCGCCCGCCTGGATGTGCACGGCACCGATGAGATCGCGGCCCTGGCGGGCCATTTCAACCGCTTCGTGGAGAACATCCACCAGATCGTCCAGCAGGTGATGGCCATCTCCACCAACATCGCCTCGGGCTCCCTGCAGATGTCGGCGGGCATGTCCGAGATGCACAGCACCGCCCAGAGCATCGCCCACGCGGCCGAGAGCCAGAAGGCCAGCGTCTCCACCACCACCGACAGCGTGAACGGCATCGCCGGTTCGTCCCAGGTGGTCAACGCCAACGTGTCGGATGCCCTGCAGGTCTTCGAGCAGGCCCAGCAGGCCGCGGGCAAAGGCGGCACGGCCGTGGGCAGCGCCGTCTCCGGCATGCAGGCCATCAACCAGAACTCCAAGCAGATCGGCAACATTCTCACGGTGATCACCGAGATCGCCAACCAGACCAACCTGCTCTCCCTCAATGCCGCCATCGAAGCCGCCAAGGCTGGCGAGCACGGCAAGGGCTTCGCGGTGGTCGCCGAGGAAGTCCGCAAGCTGGCCGAGCGCAGCGCCACCGCCGCCAAGGAGATCACGGCCCTCATCCAGACCTCCAACCGCGCCATCGGGGACGGCACCAAGATGGTGAACACCGCCGGCGAGGCCCTCACCAGCATCCAGGCCGCCATCACGGACTCCGCCGAGCGCATGAAGACCATCGGCACCCAGAGTGAGACCCAGAGCCGCGACAGCCAGTCCGTGGTATCCGCCATGGGCAACCTCACGGCCATCGCCGAACAGAACGCCGCGGCCATGGAGGAGATGGCCGCCACCATCAAGGAATCCACCCGCACCGTGGACGAGCTCAGCCACCTGGCCGAGCAGCTCAACTCCCTGGTGGCCCGCTTCCGGATCTGATCCAGGCCTGGCCCCCAGACGAAGGCCCCGCCACCCCGGGGCCTTTCGCATGAGGAGCAGGAAGCCTCAGGCCAGGTTTCGCGCCTTCAGGAAGGTCACGAACCCGAAGTCGCCATCGCTGATGTGGTGCTTGAGCCAGCCTTCCATGAAGGTCGGCACCATCAGGGCCATGGCCTGGTGGCTCTCCTGGAACTTGGTCAGCAGCTCGTTGAGGCTGGTGAGCATCGTGGCGTGCTCGGACACGTGCTGCGTGAGGTCGGGGTAGGCGAACCGCTCCATGTAGGTCTCCTCGGTGGCGAAGTGGCGCTCCGAGCAGGCCACCAGATCCTCGAGCAGGGCCTCCACGGCAGTCCGCTCCGCCCCCTCCTGGACCAACCGGCGCAGCCGCTCGACGATCCGGAAAAGCTCCTGATGCTGCTCATCGATGAGCTTGATGCCGGTGTCGTAGCGCGTGTTCCAGGCCACTTCCATGACTTCGCTGCTCCCCTTCCATGGAGGTCTCCCAGAGCCGGGGACGTCGTTGGACCAATTCGTTCAGCGGACGAAGCCCGCCAGTTGACTGTAGAATTTAAGGACCAGGCGATCAAGTGATATCCGTTTTATGACATCAATTAGTCATTGCGATTAGTGCACTTAACCTTGACCTGGCCCCGCCAGACGCGACTTCGAGGCCGACCACCAAGCGGAAGGGCCCCTGCGGGGCCCAATGATTTGGTACCGGTGGTCGGACTCCGGTTCCCGCCGCGCGGCTGGCTGGCCACGGCGCTTCTCGCCAGGGAGGCCACATCAAGTGGCCCCCCTGACGGCGCCTACCTGGCCGCCAGACGCGACTTCGAGCCCGACCACCAAGCGGAAGGGCCCCTGCGGGGCCCGATGATTTGGTACCGGTGGTCGGACTCGAACCGACACTCCTTTAGGGGGAAACGGATTTTGAGTCCGTCGCGTCTGCCATTTCGCCACACCGGCCAGAAGTGGCAGGATATCGTGGCGGCGCGGGTTTTCAAAGCGCAGTAAGCGGGATGCGGCGTCCCGCGCCGAAAGCCTTGGGACTGATCTTGAAGGCGAAGGGCAGCTGGCGCCGCTTGAACTCCGTGCGCCGGAGGAGGCCCAGGATGCGCGGCAATGCGGCCCTGGCCTGCGCGAGGGCGGCACCTTCCAGCAGCAGGGCCAGATCATCCGCGAGACCTTCTTCAGGCCGCTGCGCTTCGAGCGCGGCGCCCAGGATGGCGTCCAGCTGCGCATAGGGCAGCAGGCTGGCCTCGTCGGTCTGGCCGGGCCTCAGCTCGGCGGTCGGCGGGCGCTCGATGACGCCGCTCGGAACGGCCTCGCCCAGATCCCGGGCCATGGCGTAGACGCGCGCCTTGAGGCAGTCGCCCAGCGGGGCGAAGGCGCCGATGCCATCGCCATAGAGGGTGAAGTAGCCCGTGGCGGCCTCGCTCTTGTTGCCCGTGTTCAGCACGGCCACGCGGTCCGTGCCCAGCCGCTGGTGGATCTCCGGCTCGGAGGTCAGGGCCATGAGCAGGCTGCCCCGGCAGCGGCTCTGCAGGTTCTCATCCGTCAGGCCGAAGGCGCGGCCGGGCAGCGCCCCTTCCAGCGCGGCGCGGAAGCCCGCGAAGGGCGCGTCCGCATCCAGGCGCAGGAAGCCCATGCCCAGGTGCCGCGCCTGCTCCTCGGCAAGGTCGGCGCTGAGGCCGCTGCTGTGGCGGGTGGGTAGGGCGGCGCCCAAGACCCGCTCCGGTCCGAGGGCCTCCACCGCCAGGGCTGCGGCCACGGCGCTGTCGATGCCGCCGGAAAGGCCCAGCACCACGGCCTGGAGGCCCTGCTTCGCCAGGTTGTCCCGGATGCCGGTCACCAGGGCGCGGCGCAGCCAGGGGCCTTCATCCACGGCACGCCAGGCCTGGCCCGGCGCGGCGGGATCGACCATGAGCGGGCCTTCCTGGAACGACTCGCAGCCCTGCCAGCGGCCATCCGGCAGGGCCAGGCCGGAGCCCCCGTCGAAGAGCAGCCAGCTCTCGGCGCCGACGCGGCTGGCGTAGGCGATGGGCACGCCGTGCTTCTCGGCCAGGCCTGGCAACAGCCGGCGGCGCTGAGCCTCCTTCGAGGGAATCGCCCAGGGCGCGGTGCGGCCCGGTGGCAGCCAGCTGCCCAGGGCGCTGGGACTGGCGCTGGCGTTGAGGATCAGCGTGGCCCCGGCGGCCGCCAGGTCAGCGATGGGATCCAGGCCGTAGCCCACGGGCGCATTGCCCAGTTGCGGATCGGCCCAGAGGTCCTCGCAGATGGACAGCCCGATGCGGTGCCCCTGGAAAGACACCAACGGCTGGGCCGAGGCATCCGGCTCGAAGTAGCGGTGCTCGTCGAACACGTCATAGCTGGGCAGCACCCGCTTGCGAGCGCAGTGCCGAAGACCGCCGTCCGCGCACCACCAGAGCTCGTTCCAGAGCCGGCCGGAAGGGGCCGGCCGGGCCGTCCCGAAGACCAGGGGCACCGCGCCCGACAGCGCGGCCAGCCGGAGGGACTCGGCCTCCACGCGCCGCCGCAGGCCCGGTTCCCAGAGCCGGTCCTCCAGCAGGTAGCCGGGGATCGTCAGTTCCGGGGCCAGCACCAGCTGGGCGCCCGAGGCGATCGCCTCGCCATAGGCCCGTTCCAGCTTGCGGCCATTGCCCTCGGGATCCCCGAGGCGGGCGTTGAGCTGAAGCAGCGCGATTCGCATGTACGAGTTCCTATCGTCCACCAACTTACCAGCGGATCTCCGCGCAGGTGCCGCCCTCGGGCCGGGGCGAGAGGCGGAGGTCCGCCCCCTGGGCGTTGAGCCACTTCAGCGCCAGGGGCAGCCCCAAGCCCGTGCCATCGGGCCGGCCACTCTCGAAGGGCCGCAGCATGCGGATGGCCGTGTCCTCCGACAGCCCTGGTCCTTCATCCAGCACTTCCAGGCGCCCATCGGCGATCCGAATCAATACGCGTCCTCCCAGGGGCGAGGCCTGGCAGGCATTTTCCAGCAGATTTACCAGGGCCTGATGCAGCAGCACCGGATCCCCGCGGACGGCCCCCCGCCCTTCGCACAGCAGGGTGCGCCCCTGGCTCACGGGACGGCGCTTCAGCTCCGTCAGGGCCTGGGCCGCCACATCCTCGAGCCTCAGGTCCTCGGCGATGGGTTCCAGCGGCTTGGCCCACTGGAGGAACCGCTGGACCAGGCGCTCGAGTTCCTCGGTCTCCTCCAGCACCGCGTGGGCGGCATCGCCATGGCCCGCCCGCTGCAGCAGCTGGCCCTGCCCCTTGAGCACCGCCAGGCCGTTCTTCAGCTGGTGGGCCACGCCCGCCGTCATCTCGCCGAGCTCGGCGAAGCGCTCGCGCAGCTGGCGCCGGCGCTCCTCTGCCTCCGCCTCGGTGACATCCTCGAACTGCACCAGGGCGCCGATCCGGTCCGGCGCCTCGATGCGCTGGACGCGCCAGCGGCGTCCCCCGGCCTCCAGGCGGTGGGCCGGGCCGGGCTCGCCTTCCAGGGCCTCCCCCAG
Source organism: uncultured Holophagaceae bacterium (assembly GCA_963751095.1). Lineage (GTDB taxonomy): Bacteria > Acidobacteriota > Holophagae > Holophagales > Holophagaceae > Geothrix. The sequence continues at coordinate 15,944 of CAVVTK010000002.1, forward strand.
CCAGGCAAACGGCTCCAGCACGAAGGCCGCCTCCAGGCCGACCACGCCAGGGGTGACGCCCAGGAGCTCGCGCCCCCGGCGGTTCAGGGCCGCCAGGCGATGCCGCTGATCCACCCAGAGCAGGCCCATGGGCAGGGCATCCAGCAGCCGCTCGTGGACCGTGCGCAGCTCCCCCAGGCTGGCCGCCAGTTCTCCGCGTTCCTTCAGGCTGCCGGAAACCGCCGACAGCAGCAGCGATTCGGGATCAGCGGGCGTCCGGCGGCGCAGGCGGGCCCAGCGGATCAGGACCACCAGCATCCCCCCCAGCACCGTGGCCATGGGAAGGGCGAGGACGAGCCAGGCGAGGACATGAGAATTCATGGGTCCAGGTTAATCTGGATCCCATGGACAGACAGCCGATCTACATCGTTTCCGGGGGATCCGGCGAGACCGCCCACCGCATGGTGCAGGCGGCCCTCACCCAGTTCGCCAAGGGAGAGAGTTCGGCCTTGGTGCGCCGCTTCCAGAACGTCCGGTCCCAGGAGGACCTGGACCGGGTGCTGCATCTGGCCGAGGACAAGCGCGCCGTCATCATCCACACCACGGTGTCTCGGGAGATGCGGGACTACCTCGACAAGCGCTGCGCCGAGTTGCGCCTCACCCAGGTGGACCTCTTCGGCAACCTGCTGGACACCCTGGCGCTCTACCTGCGGGAGCGGCCCGAGGAACGGCCCGGCAGCTTCCACGCCGTGGGCGACAAGTACTTCCGCCGCATCGAGGCCATCGAGTTCGCCCTGAAGTTCGACGATGGCATCGACATGGGCGGTCTCGTGGATGCCGACATCGTGCTGGTGGGTATCAGCCGCACCAGCAAGACGCCCCTTTCCATGTACCTCGCCATGGAGGGCTTCAAGGTGATGAACGTGCCCCTGGTGCCGGGCGTGCCACTGCCCCCTGAGCTGGCGGGCATCCCCCAGGGCCGCATCGTGGGCCTCACCATCCAGGCCGACCGGCTCCAGGAGATCCGCGCCTACCGCCTGAAGCGGCTGGGCGCCACGGGCAGCGCAGACAGCTACAGCGACATGGGCCGCATCCTGGATGAGCTCGCCTACGCCGACGATGTCTTCAAGATGCACCGCCGCTGGCCCGTGCTGGACGTCACCGGCCGCAGCATCGAGGAGACCGCGGGCCTGGTGCTGGACCGCGTGTTCGGCAAGGAGCGGGCGGTATAGAAGCTGGAGGCACGGCCTCCAGACTGCTACAGCTCCTCCTCCAGCCGCTGCACCAGGGTCCGCAGGATCCTGATCCGTCCGTAGCGCTTGTCCTCGCTCTCGACCAGGGTCCAGGGGGCGATCTCGGTGCTGGTGCGGTCCAGCATGTCGCAGATGGCGCCTTCGTAGGCGGGCCACTTCTCGCGGTTGCGCCAGTCCTCCTCGGTGATCTTGAAGCGCTTGAAGGGCGTGGCCTGGCGCTCCTCGAAGCGGCGCAGCTGCTCCTCCTGGCTGATGGACAGCCAGAACTTCAACAGGATGCTGCGGCTGCGGACGATCTGATCCTCGAAGTCGTTGATCTCGCTGTAGGCCCGCTGCCAGTCGGCTTCGGAGCAGAAGCCCTCGACCCGCTCCACCAGCACGCGGCCGTACCAGCTGCGGTCGAAGAACATGACGCGACCGCGCCGCGGGAGGTTGCGCCAGAATCGCCAGAGGTAGGGCTGGGCCCGCTCTTCCTCGGTGGGCGCTGCCACGGGCTGGATGCGGTAGGTGCGGGCGTCGAGGGCCTGAGTGATGCGGCGGATGCCGCCGCCCTTGCCGGCCGCATCGACCCCCTCGAAGACCATCACGACCGAGTGCTTCCCGAAGTTGCGGTGCCGGGTGAGCAGGTTCAGCTTCCCCTGGAGGGTGAGCAGCTCCTCCTCGTAGTCCTTCTTGTCCATGCGCTTCGTGAGGTCCAGGGCTTTGAGGATGTTCACGCCATCCAGGTCGATGGCCGGCTTGGGCGGGGCGGCAGCAGGCCTGGGGGCGGGGTTGTCCAGCCGGGCCCGCAGCCGTTCGAGAAGGATCTTCCCCACGGTCAGCTTCTGGTAGCGCGGGTCGGTGGCCTCCACCACGATCCAGGGCGAGTCCGCCGTACTGGTGGAGCGCAGCGCCCGCTCGGCGACCTGCCGGAAGGTGTCGTACATCTCGAAGTGCTTCCAGTCCCGGGGCGTCACCCGCCAGCGGGTCTTGGGATCCTTCTCCAGGCTCTTCAGCCGCTTCTTCTGGGTGTCCTTGCCCAGGTGCATCCAGAATTTCAGCACCAGGGCCCCCTCCTGGATGAGCATCTGCTCGAAGCGCGCCACCCGGGCCATGTCCTGGTCCAGGTCCGAGGTCTTGATGCGGCCGTGGGCCCGCTCGAGGATGGGCCAGGTGTACCAGGAGCCGTCGAAGATGCCGATCTTCCCCTTGGGCGGCAGCATGCGCCAGTAGCGCCACATGTGGGGCCGCTCCCGCTCCTCGTCCGAGGGCTCGTCCAGGCCGTGGGTCTGGATGTGGCGGGGGTCCATCCACTCGTTGAGGGTGTTCACCGTCTCGCTCTTGCCCGAGCCGTCCACGCCCGCCACCAGGATGATCACGGGAAATTTCGCGGCGGCGAGGTCGTACTGGGCGTCCAGTAGGGCCTCGCGGAGCGCCGGGACCTCCTTATCCCAGACTTCCTTGGCGACCTTGTGGCCGAGTTCTGCGGATTCGAACATGGTTGCTCCCCGGAGGATTGAACTCTGTTTCGGCCAACTGCCGACACTGGTTGAAATCCGTGACGAACAGGATCTTCCCAAAACTCACGCTTCGAAAGGGGTGGGGCCGATACATCGGCAGACAATCCCGCGCCACAACGCGACTTTCCACAGGAGGCCCACATGGCCAGGCGTTCGCACTCCCATGGCTTCACCCTCATCGAGGCCGCAGTGGCCATCGCGGTGGTGGCCATCCTTTCCGGCATCATCATCCCTCTGGTGGTGAAGAACCTCCGTGACAGCCAGGTGGCCCGGGCCAAGAACGACGTGCAGGTGATCGCTGCCGCCATAGCCTCGCAGATCAAAGATACTGGCCGCACGCCCCGTGCCGCCGGTGGCTTCAACGGTGCCACCGGAGCCGCCAACGCCCTGTGGGGCTCCGGCCCCACAGGCACCGCCAACATCGCGGGCCTGGCCGTCGCCGCCAACAACACCTTCCTCAACCTGTTCACCGCCGATGCGCGAGTTCCCGCCGAGCTGACTGCCGCCAACACGATGTTCGGCTACGCGGCTGCGACGCCCCAGCAGGAGCTCCAGTACCGCGGGCCCTACCTTGGCAACGATGTGGCCGCCAAGCTGGATCCCTGGGGCAACCGCTACGTAATCCTGGGCTACGGTGCGAACAGTGGTGCCATCAATGGCCCCGTCTGGGTGATCTGCGCGGGGCCAAACGGCACCATCAATGCCGCCAATGCCACTTTTAACGCGGCCACGGGCTACCCGGGCACCTGGAACTACGGGGCTGCCAACACTGCTTCCGCGGATGACATCGTGGTTCGCGTGAATTGATCCCTTGATGGAGGGGGCCATGCGGCCCCCTCCGCCGCTGGGAACTCCCATGACCGTCGCACCTCGAAAGAAGCTTGGTGAGCGCCTCCTCGACCGGGGGCTCATCACCGAACGCCAGCTGGACCTCGCCATGCGCGAACAGCGGCGCACGGGGGCCATGCTCGGGGAGATCCTCACCCAGCTGGGGCTGGTCACACCCCAGTCGATCTCCTCCATGCTGGCGGAACAGGGTGGAGTCAACTTCCTCGACCTGACGGACACCGACATTGCCCCCGAGGCACTGGCCCTGGTACCGGAGGCCACGGCCCGGCGGCTGAACGTGCTGCCGGTGGCCCTGGAGGGGCCGACCCTCGTCCTGGCCATGGTCAACATCTATGATGTGGAGGCTCTCGGCGAGATCGAGACGCTCACCCGGCGCAGGGTCCGTGTGGTGGGCGCCTCCGAGGACGACATCCTCGCCAACATCAATGAGGCCTATGGCGTCCAGAAATCCATCGAAGAGCTCATCGAAGAGGCCATCCAGGCGGCCGCGGGGGGAGACGACCGGGATCCCGGCGGCCTGCCCGTGGTGCGGCTGGTAGACCAGTTGCTGCTCAAGACGATCCAGGATCGCGCCACGGACCTCCATATCCAGCCGGGAGAACACACCGTGCTCACCCGCTACCGGGTGGACGGCCTGCTCCAACAGGGGCCCAGCCTGCCCAAGGCGGTCCAGGCCGCGGTGACCGCCCGCCTGAAGATCCTCTCGGAGGCCAATATCGCCGAGAACCGCGTGCCCCAGGACGGCAAGTTCCAGTTCCGGCATGGCAAGCGGCGCTTCGATGTCCGCGCCAGCTTCCTGCCGAACATCCACGGCGAGAAGGTGGTGCTGCGGGTGCTGGACAAGTCCAAGCTGGTGCTGGGCCTGGATCAGCTTGGCATGCCCGAGGCGCTGCTCGCCGCCTTCTACCGCGTGCTCGAGCGCCCCCACGGCATCATTCTGGTGACAGGCCCCACCGGCAGCGGCAAGACGACCACCCTGTACTCGGCCCTGAGCTCCGTCAACGGAAGCGACCGCTGCATCGTGACGGTGGAGGATCCTGTTGAATATGAGCTGCCCCTCATCACGCAGACCCAGGTGAACGCCAAGGCCGGGCTCTCCTTCGGAACGGGTCTGCGTGCCATCCTCCGCCAGGATCCGGACATCATCCTGGTGGGCGAGATCCGCGACCGAGAGACCGCCGAAATTGCCAGCCGGGCCTCCATGACCGGCCACCTGGTCCTGTCGACCCTGCACACCAACGATCCCATCAGCGCCATCACACGCCTGGTGGATCTGGGACTGAGCCGCCTCGACCTCTCCAGCACACTGCTGGGCGTGCTGTCCCAGCGGCTGGTCCGGGTGACCTGCCCCGCCTGTCGCGCGCCGGAGACGCCCTCGGACGAGCTGTTGACCCTGCTCAAGCCGCACCAGAGGGATAGCCCGTGGAAACGCGGCGCGGGGTGTGAGGCCTGCGGCCACTCAGGCGTCCGGGGCCGCCGGGCCATCCATGACCTGCTGGTGATCTCGCCGGAGGTGCGGGAGCGGCTGGCGAACGGCTCGCCCCTGTCCGAGGTCGAGGCCCAGGCCCGCCGCGAAGGCAAGTCCAGTCTCTTCGAGCACGCCCTGAAGCTGGCTCAGGAAGGCGTCATCAGCCTGGAAGAGGCCCTCCGCGTCACGGCGGCGGAGGACTGATGGCGACCCGGTTCTCATACGTAGCCCGCAACCTGGACGGCTCCCGCGCCCAGGGAATCCGGACCGCCGAGGGCGAGGCCGCCCTGGCGGCGGACCTGGCCCGGGAATCCCTCTTCCTCGTGCAGGCCTACATCGCCCGGGAGACCTCGCTGGAGCGCTTCGGCGCTCCCACGATCAAGCGGAAGGAGCTGGTCGCCTTCTTCTTGCACCTGGGCTCCTACGTGGAGGCCGGTGTGCCCCTCATGGCCGCTCTCTCTGACTACCGGGAGGAGGGCAAGCCCGAGTTCAACAGCGCCCTGGCGGACATCCGGCGGAAGGTTGAGGGCGGCTCCTCCCTCTCCGAGGCCTTCGAGGCCTATCCGACGCTCTTCCAGCCCATGCTGGTGAGCATGCTCCGCGCCGGGGAGACCTCGGGCCGCCTCGACGAGGCCATCCGCGAAGTGGTGAAGCTCGTGGAGTGGGAGGACCAGTTCGCGGGCCAGGTCAAGCAGGCCGGCACCTATCCGCTCATCGTCTTGGGCGTCGTAGCCATCGTGGTGCTGCTGGTCTCCATCTTCGCCCTGCCCCCCGTGCTGAAGATGCTCGTGGACTTCCACGTGCCCCTGCCCCTGGTGACCCGCGTCTTCATCCTGGTGGGCCAGCTCCTCGCCACCTGGGGCTGGGCCCTGATCCTGCTACCCGTCCTCCTGGTGGCCGGCTTCCGGACCCTGCTCAAGCGCCGGCGGGATTTCCGACTCTGGTGGCACACGCGCCTGCTGCACCTTCCGCTCATCGGGATCCTCCTGACCAAGCTCGGCCTCTCCCGCTTCGCCACCTTCTTCGCCGCCCAGTACCGCTCAGGGCTGCCGATCCTCCAGATCCTCCGCGAGTGCGCCAGCATCACGGGCAACGACCGCCTCGGCTGGTGCGTGCGCAAGATGCGGGAGGGCATCGAGGGCGGTGAGCGCCTGGGGGTGATGGCTGCCCAGGTCGGGTACTTCCCGCCCCTGGTCGTGCGCATGTTCACCATCGGCGAGGAGACCGGCAACCTGGAGGTCACCCTCTCCAAGGTCGCCACCTACTTCGACGCGGAGGTGCAGGCGGGGCTCAAGCGGTTCTTCCAGCTGCTGGAGCCCGTGCTGCTCATCAGCCTGGCCGGCATCGTGGTCTTCGTGGCTGTCAGCATCCTGCTACCCATCTACTCGCTCATCGGGGGCATCAATGCCGCGGCCCACTGACCCCCGCCCCGCCCTGGCGGCGGCCTCCGGCTTCACGCTGCTGGAGGCGGTGATCGTCATCGCCATCATGGCCATCCTGGCCTCCGCCGCGGCCCCGATGCTGCTCCGCGCCCTCAGCCAGCAGCGGGAGGCCCAGACCCGGGGCCTCGTGAAGACGGCCTATGAGGCCCTGGTGGGTGCCAGGGACCGCGGCGTGCCCAACCTGGCCACGGACGTTGGCTTCGTGCCCCCGGCGGCCCTGGCCGACCTGCGGTTCCTCACCACCATCAACCCCGCCGCCGCCTACCGCAACGGCGCCATTCCTCCTCCCTACCCCACCGCAGCCGCCGGGTTCACCTGGGGCTGGAACGGGCCCTACTGGGGCGCGCCCCTCCAGAGCCAGGCTGGCACCAATGGCCTGCCCACCGACGGCTGGGGGCGCCCCCTGCGCTGGCAGGCCAACCAGGTGCAGAGCGCAGGTGCGGACGGCGCCTTCGGCACCGCGGATGATGTGTCCTATCCCCCCGCTCCGGCCCCGACCCCGGTGCAACTCCAGGCCCAGCTGCAGATCACGGTGGAGCGGCAGGTCTACCTCGGGCCGCCCCCACCCCCGCCCCCCACGGTGACTTTCACCGTCCAGGTCACGGATCGGTCCCAGCAGGCCCTGCGGACCCGCGCCGCCGGTTCCTTCCCCTTCACCGGCAGCGGCACCGGCAGCACGGCCAGCCTCGCCGTACTGCCGGGGACCGTGTCCGTCCAGGTGGCCAGCTCCGTGGGCACCCAGTCCCAGACCGCCCTCGTGGGGCCGGGCGAAACCCGCATCCTCATCTTCCGCTTCAACAACTGAATGCCATGGCCATGATCCCGCGCCCCTCTTCCCGCCACCCCTTCCTCCTCCACCTGGAGGATGACGCCAGCCTACTGTTCGGGCCGGATGGGACGGCGTTGGGTTCCCTGCCCGCGGATGAGTCTGCCGGGCCGGAGCGTCGCGCCCAGCGGGTGGCGTTCCTCCGCTCGATGGTGCCCCAGCGGGCCCAGGTGCAGATCTGCGTTGGCCATGCCCACCTGGGCATCGAGTGCCAGGAGGCGCCCCAGTTGCCCGCCAAGGAGGCCCGCGCAGTGGCGCTGCGCATCGCGGCGGCGGAAAAATCGGAAGCCCCCCTGCTGGTGGGGCAGGCCCTGGAGGCGGACACCCACTCTCGGGGTGGCCATGTGCTCTGGGCTGCCTACCTGCCTGCCGCAGAGATGGACGACTGGGCCAATGCGTTGGAAGGAGCGGGCCTTGAGTTCGTCAACGCCACAGCCTGGCCCCGGGCCCTCCTGCGAGGCCTGGCCAGCGCCACCGACCAGCCCCGGGAGCGGGTCGTGCTGGCGGTCGGCCCCGGCCAGGGGCGCATCCTCATTCTCCGGAGCCGCGCCCTGGTGCTGCTCCGGACCTTCCGGATTCCGTCCGAAGGCGGCAGCGACGACCACCTCGCGCTGGCCGTGGAGGAGACTGCCCGAACCCTCCAGTTCTACAAGCAGCGCTATCGTGGCTCCGCGCCGGCCCAGCTCCTGCTGGTGGGCGCCACCGGGATGCCTACGGACCTGGAGGCGCGCCTGCGCGCCCTGGGATTGACTGCCCAGTGCGCCCAGGAACCCCTCGCGGAGCTCCTCCACCGGGGCCTTCTGGCCGAGCGCAGCTCGGGCGGGCTGGACCTGCGTCCCGAGCATGTCCGGGAGGCCCAGCGGGTGCGTGTCCTGCGCGCCGCGCTGGTCCTGGCCACCCTGGTCGTCCTGGGGGCATTCACCGCCGGTGGCGCCCTTCTCCATACGCGGGAGCGACTGCTGGAAACCCAGGCCCATCAGGCGGAGGCGGCCCTGGCCGAAGCCCAGGCCGCCGACCTGGCCCGGCAGCAGGTCATGGCCGCCCGGCTGCCGCTGTTGCGGCTCCGCGCCGCCGAGCATCGCCAGGCCCAGGCCACCGCCCGCCTGGCACGCCTTTCCGCTGCGCTGATGGCACCGCCTGCGCAACTCCGGCTGGAAAAGGTCGAGGTCCAGCAGCTGCCAGCCAGCGACATCACCTGGTCCTTCCACGTCAGCGGCATGGCGATGACGGAGGGCGGATTCTCGGTAGGCCCGCTGGCCCATTACCTGGCAGAGCTGCAGCTCCTGGAAGGCCTGGAACTGGACCCACTGCATGACGTCAGCGTCTCGGACCGCATGGAGCCGGGCGCCACCCGGCCCGAAGCCAGGGCCATCACCCGGTTCACCCTGAGCGGGAGGTTCAAGTGAAGACGCTGCGAACCCTCCTCGTCCTCGTGCTCGCGCTGGGGCCCGTCCTCTTCGGCTGGCTGGTCTGGCTGCCTGCCCGCGGTCGGATGCAGCTGGCCCGGACCCGCATCGACGTGGCCCGGGCCGCCCTCCAGGAGCTGCCCCGGTACGATCCGCTGTCGCCCGAAGAAGCGCTGGTCCTGCAATCGCCCCAGGCGGCGTGGAAATCCCGCATCCCCCTCGTCCGCGGCGACGGTGATCGGCTCTTCCACTACCACCGCGTGGTCACGGACCTCGACCGGGCCCTGTCCGGATCGGGCCTCCGAACCCACGGCATGCGCTCCAGCTGGGATCCCATCCGGGCCAGCTTCACCCTGCCGAGCCTCCTCGCCCCCACGTTGGCCGCCCCGATCCCCGGTGAGGCCCTGGACGGGCCCCTGGGCGCCTGGGTGCTGGAAGTGCAACTCGAGGGCCCGACGGCCGGCCTCTTCACCGCCCTGGAACGCCTCCGCCAGGTCCAGCCCCTCCTGGAGCCGGTGGGGCTTCGCTGGGAAGCCACACCGGAACGCCGGGCCCAGTCCCTGCTGCTCCGCAGCCTCGTGGTCCAGCCTGTCGCACCGGCTGGGAGGTGATCAGTGTCCTTCGTCGAACGGAACAAAACCTGGATCCTGCCCGCCCTCGCCGCGGGCGCCGCCGCCGTGGTGTGGATGAACATGCGCACCTTCTCGGACACGCCAGCCCCGGTGGCCGTGCCTCCGCCGCTCGAGCTCCCGGCCGCGGCCGCGATCATCCCAGCGGCTGCCCCGGCCGCTTCCCAGGGGGCCCTCGAAGACAACCTCTGGGAGGACCTCCTCGCCCTGGCGGTGGTCCCTGCGGCCGTGGGCGATCGCGGTCCCTTCGAGCAGCGCGCCCTCTCGGCCCTCACTCCGGCCCAGCTGGCCGGGGCTGCTGCGGCCGCTCCCCTCGCCCGGCCAGGCGCCGAGCCCGGCCATCACCCGCCCAGTACCAGCCAGGTGGGTGGGCCTCAGGCCGGAGCCGCCCCCCAGCCTGACTTCCTCATCGAAGGCCCCGCAGGCAGCCGGGCGTGGTTCGAAGGCCGTGGCTATGGCCAAGGCCAGGCCCTGCGCGACAAGCCGTTCCGCATCCAGAGCATCGAACTCGATCCCGCCCCCCTCGTGAGGTTGAAGGGATCTCAGGGAATCGCCAGTCGCAGCACCCGTTCCATCCGGACTTCCAAGGAGCTCCCGTGAGATCTCATGCCCTCGCCGCCCTGCTCCTCAACCTGGCCCTGTCTCCCGCAGGCACTCCAGCCCGCGCCGAGGAGCCCCCGCCCAAGCGGATCACCCTGTCCGTGAGGGATGCCGATCTGCGGGACATCATCCGGGCCGCCGCCGAAGGCACCAATCTGAACGTCACCTTCGACCTGGACATCGAGACCCGGGTGCAGGGCATGGACCTGCGCGGCGTCACCCTGGATGAGCTGCTGGATCAGGTCCTGCCGAACTACGGCCTCACTGCCACGCGCAAGGGACGGATGCTCCACATCGGCCGCAGTGATGGCGGGATGCGATTCTATCCAGTGGAATTCCTGGCCCAGCGGCGGGTGGGCTCCAAGGAGTTCCGGGTCAACGCCTCGGGCCAGACCATCCAGACGGGCTCCTCCGGCGGTGGGGGCGGAGCCTCGGGGCAGGGCCAGAGCAGCGCCTACACCTCCACCCTGGCCTCCGGCAACAGCAGCGATCCCTGGTCCGAGATCCAGGGCGCCCTCACCACCCTGATCTTCGGGGAGCCCGTGGAGGCTGCCGATGCCGCAGGAGGCACCCAGGCGGCCCCCTCTGGCCCCAGCAGCCGGGCCTTCTCCCGCAGCGGCAAGACCCTGCTCATCCAGCCGACCGCAGGCCTGGTGGCAGTCGCCGCCGACCCGTCGACCCATCGCCGGGTCGCGGCCTACCTGACTGAGATCGCCCGCCGGTACCACCGGCAGGTGCTGCTGGAGGCCCGAATCGTCGAGGTCACCCTGGGCAAGGACAGCCAGATCGGCGTGGACTGGAACAAGGCCTTCGCCCTCAGCGGCACCGCCGCCGGGCTGGGCTCCGCTGGCACCACTGTGGGCGGGAGCTTCCTCAGCGGCCAGACCCTGAACTCCAACACCACCAACGACAACGGCGTATTCCAACTGGTCGTGGACAACCTGCGCATCAACGCGGTGCTGTCCGCCCTGGCCCGCGACAACAAGCTGCAGGTGCTCAGCTCGCCCCGGCTGTCCACCCTCAACAACCAGAAGGCCATCCTGCGGGTCGTGCGCGAGGAGGCCTTCTTCCTCCAGACCAGCCAAGCCACCCCCAGCGGCGGCCTCGGCGGCCCCATCATCACCACGAACATCACGCCGCTGGTGGTACCCGTGGGCATCGTGCTAGACATCCTGCCCCAGGTGGCCGACGACGGCTATATCACCCTGGCCGTGAATCCCAGCGTCTCCGAGGTGGTCACCGTGCGCTCCCTCAATGTCTCCAGCAGCGGCGGGGGCGCCTCCGCCAACCTGCCGGTGGTGGACCGCCGGGACCTGGATACGGTGGTCCGCATGCGCACCGGCGAGACCCTGGTGCTGGCCGGCATCATCAAATCCAAGGAGGGGGACGACGACCGGGGCGTGCCCTGGCTGCGGAAGATCCCCCTCTTTGGCAACCTGTTCAGCAAGCGCGAGAAGGCCAAGCTCCATACGGAGCTGGCCATCTTCATCACCCCCACGCTCATCGAGACTTCGGAGCAGGTGCGCATCCTTCAGAAGGGGACCGAGGCCAGCCTTGAGAAGGCCGGCGCGAGCCTCGCGACGCCTCCCAAATAGCCCGCCCCGCCCTCCCCGCCCCGGCCATCCAGCAGCCTGTGGAATGATGGTTCCCATGGTTTCCGTCACCGAGCCCATCCAGCCCGCCATCGCCCATGCGAAGCGCATCCTCTTCGAGCCCTTCAGCGCCCGGAAGTGGTTCGTGCTGGGCTTCTCCGCCTTCCTGGCCCACCTCTGGGGTGGCGGCGGCTCCTTCAACTACAACGGTAATCCGTTCGACCGCTCCTCCTCCAGCGCCGCGCCGGACCTCAGCCCCGTCACCAGCTGGATCTCCGAGCACCTGCCCCTGGTCATCGCCCTCGCCGTGGTGGTCTTCGTCCTCATGCTCGCCCTGGCGGTGCTGTTCCAGTGGCTCAGCAGCCGCGGCCAGTTCATGTTCCTGGATGGCGTGGTCCGGGACCAGGCCGAGATCGTGGAGCCCTGGAACCGCCTGCGGCACCTGGGCGATGACCTCTTCCGCTTCCAGATGGTGCTCCTGCTGGCGACCCTGGCCCTGTTCATCGTCTGCGGGGGACTGGGGGCCCTCATCGCCCTGCCCGACATCCATGCCCGCACCTTCGGGGGCGCCGCCCTGGCCGGCGTGCTGGTGGGCTGCGGCCTCCTGCTCCTCGGGATCCTCGTCCTCAGCCTCGTCGGCGCGCTGCTCCACGACTTCGTGGTGCCCCTGATGTACCACCGCGAGCTGCGCGTGCCGGCCGCCTGGCAGGTGCTGCGCCGCGAGCTGCTGCCCGGCCACGGCTGGCACTTCGTGGGGTACTACCTGATGAGCTTCCTGCTGGGCATCGGCGCGGCCATCCTCATGCTGATCGGCTGCTGCCTCACCTGCTGCGTCGCCATGCTCCCCTACATCAGCTCCGTGGTCTTCCTGCCCCTCTTCGTCTTCTTCCGCTGCTACTCCCTGGAGTTCCTGGCGCAGTTCGGCGAGGGGTGGCGGATCATCCAGGTGCCGGAACCCGCGACCGGGGACTAATACTCGTTCGCAAGGTCCGCCGCCCGCACCTGCTTCTCGAAGGGCTGGAACACCGCTGCCCCGGCGCCCTGGGCGATCCACTCTGCCACGCGGATGCCGTCCACAGCCGCCGACGTGATGCCGCCCGCGAAACCGGCGCCTTCGCCGCAAGGGTAGAGGCCCGGATGGGACACGGACTGCCCATCCTCGCCCCGCAGCAGCTGGATGGGGCTGCTGGTGCGGCTTTCGATGGCCAGCAGGATGGCCTCACGACTGGCGAAGCCGTGGATCTTCTTGTCGAAGGTGGGCAGCGCGCCCGCCAGCTGTTCCTGCACGAAGTCCGGCAGGCAGGTCCGCAGATCCGCCGCCACGGCGTAGGGCCGGAAGCTGGTGCGCGGGAGTTTCCCTGTGGCGCGGCCCTTCAGGAAGTCCTGTACCGCCACGGCCGGAGCGCCATAGGTCTCCCCCGCCGCACGGAAGGCGGCCTGCTCCCACTTGCGCTGGAAGTACATGCCCCCCAGCAGGTGGTCGCTGCCGAAATCCGCCGTATTCACCTTGGCCACCAGGCCTGAGTTGGCGAAGCCCGAGTCACGCTTCTCGTTGCTCATGCCGTTCACCACCACGCCCCCGGCCTCGCTGCTGCACTGGATGACCTCGCCGCCGGGGCACATGCAGAAGCTGTAGGCCGCGCGGTTCAGGCCGAAGTTGCAGACCAGCTTGTAGTCGGCCGCGGGCAGCGAGGGATGGCCTGCGCTGGGCCCGTACTGGGAGCGGTCGATAAGGTCCTGGGGGTGCTCCACCCGCACGCCCATGGCGAAGGGCTTCTGGCGCATGGCCACGCCGTGCCGGTGCAGCATCTCGAAGGTGTCCCGGGCGCTGTGGCCCGGCGCCAGCACCAGGGCCTCGCAGGGGAGCTCTTCGCCGCTGGCCAGCACGGCGGCACGCACCTGGCCCTGGGCGTCGAAGCGCACGTCTTCCAGCCGGGCGTTGAAGCGGTACTGGGCGCCGCGGGCCTCCGCCGACTTCCGGATGAGCACGGCGCAGCGGCGGATGACGTCCGTGCCCACGTGGGGCTTGGCCAGGTAGAGGATCCGCGGGTTGGCGCCGAAGCGCACGAAGGCCTCCAGCACGTAGCGGGTGGCCGGATGCCCGATGCGCGTGGTGAGCTTGCCATCGCTGAAGGTGCCGGCGCCCCCTTCGCCGAACTGGGCGTTGGCCTCGGGATCGAGCACCGCGTCCTTCCAGAGTCCCGCGATGGCCTTCACCCGCTCGCCCATGGCGGGGCCGCGCTCCAGCACAATGGGCTCGAGGCCGTAGTCCAGCAGGCGCAGCGCGCAGAAGGTGCCGGCGGGACCGCTGCCCACGATCACCACACGAGGTTTGCGCGGTGGCTGCGCCACCGCGTAGGGCGCAGTGACTGGCGCCGGGTCGAGCTTTAAGCCGCCGGGCAGCAGGCCCAGGGGCAGCGCCCGCTCCGACTCGAAGCCGAGGGCCGTGAGAAAACGGATGGCCCCTTTGTGGCGGGCGTCCAGGCTGCGGCGCTCCAGGGTCACGGCGCGATAGTCTGCCGGTTTGCCACCCAGCGCATGGGCCAGGGGTTTCGCCAAGTCCAGCGCCTCCTCGCCCAGGTTCAAGGGAAGGTTCGAGAGGAGGTAGCGCATGGTCGCCTCGGCGGAAGGAGTCCACGGGACTCAAGGCCAGGCCTTCAGGTTACCCCCTAGATCTGGCCGGCTGAGGAATTCCACCTTCGAAACAAAGTCTAGGTATATATTTAGACATGGAGCAGAACATGGGCACAAGTTTAGACAGGGTGGTGGTGGCGGGGGGCTCGGGCCTGGTGGGACGACGGCTGGTTCGCACCCTCCTGGACCAGGGCGTGCAGGTGCAGGTGCTCACGCGGAACCCCGCCATCTTCCGCTTAACGGCCGGGGCCTCGGCCCATGCCTGGGAGGAGCTCCCAAGCCTGTTGGAAGGCGCAGACGCGGTCATCAACCTGGCCGGTGAGGGCATCGCCGACCGGCGCTGGACCACGGCCCGAAAAGCCGCCCTCCGGGACAGCCGCACCAGCACCACCGCCCGCCTGGTCGCGGCCATGCGGGCCTGTGGGCAGCCTCCCAAGGCCCTGGTCAACGCTTCGGCCATCGGCTACTACATCCCCCGGGACGAACACCCGGTGGACGAGGATTCCGAACCGGGCTCGGGCTTCCTTGCCGAAGTCTGCCGGGCCTGGGAAGGCGAAGCCCTGGCCGCCTCTGCACTCGGCGTGCGCGTGGCCCGGGTCCGCATCGGCGTGGTGCTGGACCGCGAAGGCGGCGCCCTGCCGAAGATGGCACTGCCGGTGCGGTGGTTCGCGGGCTGCAAGCTGGGATCAGGGGATCAGGGCCTTAGCTGGATCCACCTCGACGACCTGGTGGCCATGCTCATCGAGGCCGCGAGAAACCCCGCCTGGTCGGGCGTCTTCAATGGCACGGCACCCCAGCCCCTGAGCAACGAGGCCTTCACCCGCCTCATCGCCCGCCGGCTGCGACGGCCCCTGCTGCCCGTGCCCGGCTTCCTCACCTCAGCCGCGGCCCGGCTCCTGCTGGGCGAGATGGCCCAGGCGCTGCTGCTGCAGGGCGCCTTTGTCCTGCCGGCCGCCCCGCAGGCCCTGGGCTTCAGGTTCCGGTTTCCCAACGCCGAGGCGGCATTGGAGGATCTGCTTTGAGAGAAGAAGTCTTCACCGCCGTGCAGGACCTTCCCGCGCCTCGAACGGAGGTGTTCAGCTTCTTCGCGGATCCCGCGAACCTCGAGGCCCTCACGCCCCCCTGGCTCAGCTTCGAGGTGCTCACGCCGAGGCCCTTGCCCCGGGGCGAGGGAGCTCTCTTCGACTACCGAATCAGGGTGCGGGGTCTGCCCCTGCGCTGGCGTACCCTCATCGAGGCCTTCACGCCCGGGGAAAAGTTCGTGGACCGCCAGGTCGCAGGTCCCTACGCGCTTTGGCACCACACGCATCGCTTCGAGGATCTCCCGGGAGGCGGCACGCGCATGACCGATCAGGTCCGCTACCGCGTGGGCTGGGGATTCCTCGGGCGGATCGCCACGGCCCTATGGGTGCGGCGGGACATCCGGCGGATCTTCGCGTACCGCAGGCAGTCGCTGGAAGCGCGGTTCAGCTCGGCTCCAGCCCCCCGAACCGCGCCATGATGCGCTTGTCTCCCCCCTGGTCGAAGCGCACGGTGTAGGTCAGTCCGTCGCCGCGTCCCGAGGCCGCGAGGATGGTGCCGGCGCCGAAGCGCGGGCTCTTCACGCGGGTGCCCGCCGGGAACGCGCTGGGGTCTTCCCTCTCAGCAGGCGCCTCGCGCCTGTCGCTTTCCGGTCCTGAAGGCGGAACCTCGGCGCCCTTCACCCGGTCGAAGAAGCTGCGGATGCGCTGCAGCTCGGTGGCCACGGAAGCGCCGCCGGCGCCGCGTGTGAACGAACTGCCGGGCCGCACGCCCTCGCCTGCCTGGTAGAGCTCGGTGCCCCAGCGGATGGGCGCCGTCAGGGCATTGGCGGGAAGCTCGCGGAGGAAGCGGCTGGGCATGGAGAGCATCTCGGTGCCCATGATGCGCCGCCGCCGCGCGGCGCTGAGGGTGAGGCGGCGCTGGGCGCGGGTGATGGCCACGTAGAACAGGCGCCGTTCCTCCTCCAGGCCATCGGACGTCTCGCGGGCGTTGCGGTTGGGAAAGACATCCTCCTCCATGCCGATGACGAAGACATAGGGGAATTCCAGGCCCTTGGCGCAGTGGATGGTCATGAGGCTGAGCTGCGAGGCCTCCTCCAGCTGGTCGGTGTCCGCGGCCAGGGTGATGCGGTCCAGGAACTCCGACAGGCGGAGCCCCAGCGATTCCGACTCGGCGGCAGCGCTGAGGAACTCCTCCAGGTTGCGGATGCGGCCTTCGGCCTCCAGGGTGGCCTCGTCCTCCAGGCTCTGCAGGTAGCCGCTCTCCTGGAGCACCCAGCGCACCAGGCCTGACAGGCCCTGGGCTTCCCGCTCGGGACCGGCCCGGTGGAACAGCTCCAGGAACTTGCCCAGCTCCCGCTGGGCCCGGCCCTTCAGCTCGCCGGAACGCAGCAGCAGCGACAACCCCTCCAGGGGCGTTCCGTCTTCGGGGATGGCGCCCTCGATCTTGCCGAGGGTGGTGGGTCCCACCCCCCGGCTGGGGGCGTTCACGCAGCGGCGGAAGCTCACCAGGTCGAAGGGATTGGAGATGAGCCGCAGGTACGAGATGAGGTCCTTCACTTCCTGGCGCTCGTAGAACTTCACGCCGCCCACCAGCCGGTAGGCCATGTTCTGGGCCCGCAGCGCCTCTTCCAGCTGCCGGGACTGCCAGTTGGCGCGGTAGAGCACGGCCGCCTTGGCCTCGGAATCGCTGTACCGCAGCTCCTGGATGCGCTGCACCACCCACTCCGCCTCCAGCCGGCCCTCATCGGCCAGCTTGAAGAGGATGGACTCGCCCTCGCCCAGGTCCGTCTTCAGGGCGCCCTTGCCCTCCACGCGCTGGGCATTGTTGGCGATCACCTCGGACGCCGCATCCAGGATCTTCTTCGTGGAGCGGTAGTTCTGCAGCAGCTCGATGCGCACGGCCTCGGGAAAGTCCTGCTGGAAATCGAGGATGTTGCGGATGTCGGCGCCTCTCCAGCCGTAGATGGAGTTGTGGGTCACCACGCCGTTGGCAATGAAATTGTGGACCCCTGCCACATCCAGGTCCCAGACATCTCCCTTCAGGGGCACCCGCTCCACGGCGGCCACCACATCCAGGCCGCCTACTCCATCGAAGACCGCCATGCCGGGCTTCAGGTTGCAGGCCGGGACGAAAGGCAGGCTGGCCATCTCGCGGCCGGGGCTCGCGCCCAGGCGGGCTTGCAGGTGGATCTCGGCGTCAAGGTGCTTCCGGATGCGGTCGGCCATGCGGCGGAGTTCACCGTAGGATGCGGCGCAGGTCTCCACCCGCCAGTTCGAGGCACCCGCCCTGGACGGGCGCACGGACAGGCCGAGCCCCTCGAGGATGCGCCGGTCCTCCGGACTGCGGCCCGTCATGGAGATGCGATGCATTGGGCGCTTCCCCCGCCGGTCCCCGCAGAGCGTTACCACCACCTGCCGGCGCAGGCCCGTGCTGGCCTGGGCGCGGTGGTGGGGCGCCTCCAACGCCATTCCCAAGTCCGCCAGCAGCCGCTCGGCGCCGGACTGGGAATCGACAGCGGCGAACACCCGGCGGATGGCCTCGGCATCGTGGACCAGTCCCTTGGTGGATCCACCTTTGCGCGGCACGAAGGGCAGCGTGGGGAGCTGGTACTGGAGCGACCACACCTCCTCCTGGAGCCTGGCCTCCTGCTCGCTGGCGTGGGTGGACAGTACCCAGAGTTCGTCGGCGTGCTCCTGCCTGGCCCGTTGGAGGAAGCCGACCACGGGCTTCACCTGGCCTCGGGTGTGGGTCTGGCTGGTGCCCAGGCGCCAGCCGACACCCCGTTTGCGCATGAGGTAGACGAAGTGCAGCTGGGGCGTGACGCCGAGGCGGTACCCCGCGAAGTGGATGTGTTCCGGTGTGCTGATGAGCTTCCGGCCCGAGGCCAGGGTGATCTTCACGCCATCGCCCCGGCCCGCCCGGCTGGAGGATTTCAAGACCTTGGCGGGACGGAAGTCCCCGCTGCCGTGGGCAGCGAGGATGAAGTCCCCTGGCACCACCTTCTCGATGGGCCGCTCCCCGCCATCTGCCATGAGGATGCGGGTTCCCCCGGCCAGGCACTGGTCCTCATCGCCCACGACGCACAGGTTGTGGTGACGTCGTGCCAGGTGCTGCACCAGCAGGTACTGGGCGCGGTTGGTGTCCTGGTACTCGTCCACCAGGATGAACTTGAAGCGCTCGCCGTAGACCGACTGCATCACCGGATCGCGGAAGAGCCGCTCGGTCCAGAGCAGCAGGTCATCGAAATCGCAGGCCCGATGGTTCTTCAGGCCCTGCTGGTAGAGATCGTAGGCGTCCAGAATCTTGCGGGTCCAGGGATCCAGGGCCTCCTCCCGCGCCTCCTCCGGCAGCAGGCAGCGGTTCTTGAAGTCGCTGATGATCTCCAGCACTTTTTTCGGATGGAACTGCTTCTCGGGCAGCTTCAGCTCTGCCAGCACCTGCTTGACCAGGCTCTTCTGGTCGGCGGGGTCGAAGATGACGAAGTCCCGGCCCACGGGCGTGCGCTCGCCTTCACGGCGCAGGATGCGCGTGCAGAAGCTGTGGAAGGTGCTCACCCACATCTGGGCGGCGGGCACGGACACCAGCCGCTGGACCCGCTCCCGCATCTCCTCCGCGGCCTTGTTGGTGAAGGTCATGGCGAGGATGGAACCTGGATGCACCCCTTCCTCTTCGATGAGCCAGGCGATGCGCCGGGTGATCACCGTGGTCTTGCCGGAGCCGGCGCCGGCCAGGATCAGCAGGGGGCCGTGGGCATGGCGGACCGCCTCCCGCTGGGGGGCGTTCAGGTTGCGCAGGAGCGGATGGTCGATCGGTTCAGAGGCGGAGCCAGGCATTGGTCCATGCTACTTGGTGGCCCGCCTCATGGCGCGATGACCTTGTCCTTCTCGGCCTTGCGCAGGATCTCCCTGACCAGGACCAGGGCCTCGGCTTCGCTGATCCGCTTCTTGAAGGGGTGCATGACCACCCCGAAGAAGATGCCCTTGCGGATGGTCTTCACCATCATGGCGTCGCTCTCCCTTGCCATTTTCTGCTTGTCCGTGAAGTCCATCCCGGGCAGCCGCTTCCCCTCAGGGCTTCGGCCAGACCCATCAACCCCGTGGCACTTCGCGCAGTTGGCGGCGTAGAAGCCCTTCAGCTCCCTCACTGACCTGGCCGGCGCCTCGGCCCGCAGCCACCAGTGCATGGGCATGGCCAGATACAGGATCAGGATGGTCCGCCGCATGATCACCTCATTGTGCGCTGAATCATCCACTATGAGGCCGATCCCGCCGCGGAGAGCCGGGATCAGGGGCGCTTTCTCATCACCAGGGGCCGGAGGACCTCCGCCACCAGGCGGCGCGCCTCGGCTTCGGAGAGCTGTCGCCGGAACCCGGGCATGGCGCCGCGCCCCTTGAGGATGGACGCCACGAGCCCCGGCTCCTCCTGCTTGGCCAGCCAGCGGGCCTCCGCCAGGTTGCGCCCGCCAAGCCGGGCGCCATTGGCGCCCCGGCCCGTGCCATCCGGACCATGGCAGACCGCGCAGCGCTCCTGGAAGAAGGTCTTCAGGTCCCGGACCTCGGCGATCAGGGGCAGCGTCGAGAACGCCAGCAGCAGCGCAGCGGCACGGGAAATCATGGGTCGAACCTACCATGTCCCACCGTCTCTCGTTAGGCTGGACCCAAGCGCCCGTGGCGGAATGGCAGACGCCGCGGACTTAAAATCCGCTGCCGGTAACGGCGTGCCGGTTCGAGTCCGGCCGGGCGCACCAAGGCCAGAACTCGGGGTGGCGGCTATGTCCTGAACCGCCCCATGAGCTCCGCCAGGCCTTCGGCCGTGCGGGAGAGCTGCTCGGTGGTCGCGGCGTTGCTGTCCACCGTTCCCGAGAGCTGCACGCTGGCGCTGGCGTTCTGGACCGCCTGCTCGGCGCCGAGCTCCACCTGCCTGGCGACCTCTTCGCTGGCCTTGGCCTGTTCGCCCGAGGCGGCCTCGATCTGGGTGGACATGGCGGCGACATCAGAGATGTGGTCCCGGATGGTCTCCAGGGCCTGGACCGCATCCTGGACCGTGGCCTTGCCCTGGGTCACCGCCTTGTTGCTGCCCTCGATGAGCTGGGCGATCTCGCGGGCAGAGGCGTCGCTGCGCTCGGCCAGCTTCCGCACTTCCTCGGCGACCACCGCGAAACCCTTCCCCAGCGACCCCGCCGTGGCGGCCTCGATGGCAGCGTTCAGGGAGAGCAGGTTGGTCTGGCGGGCAATGTCCTGGATCACCTGCACGGCCTCCACCATCTGGCCCGTGGCTTCCTCCACGCGGTCCATGGCCCGGATGGCAGCCTGGCCCGAAGCGTTGGCGTCCTGGGCCGTCCTGGAGGCCTCCATGGCGCGCTGGTGGCTGGTCTGGACATGGTCGGCCACTTCCCGGACCGAGGCGGACAGCTCGGTGATGGCCGAGGCCATGCGGTCCGTGGAGGTGCGCTGGGAGTCCGCGTTGCGGGCGAGCTCGCGGCTGGTGCTGGCGATTTCATGTGTCGCGGTGGCGATCTCGCTGCTGTTCTGGTGGACCCGCATGGCATCAAACCGGATGCGGTTGATGGTGGATTTCAATGAGGCCTGCATTCCCCGCAGGATCGCCATGAGGCTGCTCCGGTCCCCGGGGCGGATGGGGATGTCCATGCGGAGGTTACCCTCGGCGAGGCCCCTGGCCAGCTCGAGGGCGACCTTGGGATCCCCACCCAGCTGGTGGTCCAGGATCTGCATCAGCTTGCCGAACACCAGCAGGCCCGCCAGGACGCCCACCAGGGATCCACATCCCAGGACCCACAGGCTGAGGCCGGCCCGGGACGAGATGGTGTTCAGCCGCCCTTCCACGTCCTTGACTTCGCCGTCCCGCAGCTTCGCCATGTGCGCCGTGAGGGTTTCGGAGGCCTTATCGAAGGCTTCCATGACGCGGTTGCCCTCGGCCAGCCCCTGGTTCTGGTAGGCGGTCACCATGGTCCGGCCCGTGTCATAGAGGGCGTCGAAGTCCTTGTTCAGCTCGTCCAGAACCTTCAGGTTGCCGGCGTCCCGCACAGCCAGCTTCCGGAAGTCCTGCTCCGCCTTGTGGAAGGCCGCAGCGGCCCTGGCGGCCTCCTGCATGGACTCGGACCGCCTGGTGAGGGCGGCATCGGTGATCGCCTGCTGGATCTGCAGCGTCTGGATCGTCATCTCCTCGGCCAGCAGGGTCGTCGGAAGGTACTCCTCCTTCACTGACGCGGCTTCGGTCTGGGTGGTCGTGAAGGCGATGAAACTGATGGCCGCCATCACGAAGAAGACCGTCAGGACGGCCGCGGCCGCGGCCCAGACCCGCTTGCGGAAGCCCATGCCCGGAAAGGGGATCCACACCTTCCGCTCGGGGTCCTCCATGGCCTGGCCGGCGTGGGCCCTGGCGTACATGCGCTCGGCATCGGCGATCTGACCAGCCGCAGGCTTGCTGCGGATGGAGGCGTACCCGACGGTCTGCCCCTTCTCGACGATGGGGCTCACATTGGCGTCCACCCAGTAGAAGTCGCCGTTCTTGCAGCGGTTCTTGACCAGCCCCTGCCAAGGCTTGCCGGCCTTGATGGTGCGCCACAGGTCCTCGAAGGCCGCGGGGGGCATGTCGGGATGCCGGAGGATGTTCTGCGGCTGCCCGACCAGTTCGTCCCGGGTGAATCCGCTGATCCGGATGAATTCCTCGTTCCCGTAGGTGATCACGCCCCGCAGGTCCGTGGTGGAGACGATGTAGGCGCCCTCCTCCAGACGGCGTTCCACCCTGGTGACTGGCTGATTGACGCGCATGGGGATCTCCCGGCAGCGGTCCGACCTCAACGCTGGTCGAGACCGACGGCAATGCCCCCTGCTTCGGGCGGAGACCTGCGGGTCTTGATTTTCGAGTGCCCGACTAAGCCCCGTTTAGGGAAGCTGCTTGAGCAGCGGGATGAGGATCCCGTTGAACCGCTTCCACCCCGACAGGTCGCCATGGATCAGGCGCCGGACCTTGACCCAGTCGTCCTCGACCGCAGCCTTGGGGACCCCCTTCAGCATGAAGTCGTAGGCCAGGATCCGCGCGGCCACTGCCGGGTCCAGGGCCAGGTCCGGCTGCTCCACGAGGTCCGCGCCCACCAGCTTGCCGAAGCGCGCATACTCCGCGCGCCCGAGAAGGGGGACGAAGCCCCGGCCGCAGTACCTGGGGCCATCTCCCAGCTCGAGGTTGCCTAGGCTGCGGTCGAATTCGTACATGCGGCGGAAGTAGGCTTCGGTCCCGGCCTCCTTCTCGGGGGCGAACAGGTAGCTCTCGGTACCGATGCTGGCGATGGCCGCGACCTCCACCGCGGGCTCCAGGATCTTCAGGGTGCCAAGCGCCTCCAGGACCAAGGGCCAGTGGGCCTCCACATTCGCCCGGGGCGCGTGGAGGATGGTCGCGATGGCGTCCGCCGTGAAGGGCATGGCTGGCTCCCGGGGGGCTGGCTGCGTGCGTGAAGGACGGGGGAGGGCCAATCTACCACGGGGCCGGTCATCATGTCGGCATGGACCTCCACCGGTTGCACCTGGACGGCTCGGAAGCCGTGATCGCCCTTCATGGCGCGGAACTGCAGGCCCTGCGGCTCGGCGGCTCGGACCTGCTGTGGGAGGCTGGCCCCCTCTGGCCGCGACATGCCCCCCTGCTCTTCCCAGTCGTGGGCGGCTTGCATGGCGACCTTCTGCGCCACGGAAATGAAACCTACCCGCTGCCCAGGCACGGCTTCGCCCGGGATCGTGATTTCTCCTGGCTGGAGCGCACGCCATCACACTGCGCCCTGGAACTTCGGGATGACCATGACACCCGGAAGGCCTACCCCTTCGCCTTCCGCCTGGTGGTCCGCTACGCGCTGACCACCGCGGGTCTCCGCCTGGATCTGGAGCTGCACAATCCCAGCGCCACGGCGCTCCCCGCGAGCCTGGGCCTTCATCCCGCCTTCCGCTGGCCCCTCGCCCCGGGCCATTCCAAGGCCGCCCACCGGCTCGCCTTCGAGGCGGAGGAATCTGGCCCGCTCCGGCGCCTCGACACCCAGGGCCTTCTCGCGCCGGAGAACCACTCCACGCCCATTTCCCGGTGCGAACTGGCGCTGCATGAAGACCTGTTCCTCGAGGACGCCCTGATCTTCCTGCAGCCCCGCAGCCGCAGCCTCCGCTACGAGATCTCGGGCGGTCCCGCCCTGGCCCTGGCATGGGAAGGCTTCCCCCACCTGGGCGTGTGGGCCAAGCCAGATCCGGGCCCCTCCTTCCTCTGCATCGAGCCCTGGGCGGGCCATGCGGACCCCGTGGAGTGGGAGGGCGAATTCAGCCACAAGCCCGGTGTCTTCCTCCTGGCCCCCGGCGCGATGCGCAAGTGGACTTTCTCCGTGTCGCGGGATGAACGGACCTAGACCAGTTCCGCGCCCATGAAGTGGGGACCCGCCTGGGTGACCCTGGCCAGCACCAGCTCGCCAAAGGGCAGCGCGCGGCCTGGCCCGGCCTGCAGGTGGATGGTCTTCCACTCGCCGCTGTGCGCCAGCCACCAGCCGTGCTCGTTGGGCGCATGGGTCTCGACCCGCACCTTGATCTCACGGCCCAGGAAGCGCTCGTTGCTGGCTCGCGTGAGCTCTGTCTGCCGCTGCTGCAGGCGGGTCAGGCGGGCCGACTTCTCCGCCGGGGGCAGGTCGTCCTTGAGGCGCAGGGACGGTGTGCCGGGCCTGGGCGAGTAGATGAAGCTGAACGAGCCATCAAAGGCCACTTCATCCAGCACCCCCATCGTGGCCTCGAAGTCCTCCTCGGTTTCCCCCGGGAAGCCCACGATGAAGTCGGTGCTGAGGGCGATGCGGGAACGGCCCTCGCCCAGGTAGCCCAGGCGCTCCAGGTACTCGGCCACGGTGTACTCCCGCAACATGCGCTTCAGCACCCGGTCGCTGCCGCTCTGCAACGGCAGATGAAGGAAGGGCGCCACCTTGGGGTTCGTGACCAGGACCCGGGCCAGGTCCTTCGTGAAGTTCATGGGATGGCTGGTGGTGAAGCGGATCCACTCCAGGCCATCCACTTCGGAGACGCGCTCCAGCAGGTCGGCGAAGGTGCAGCCCCCGGCATAGCTGTTCACGTTCTGGCCCAGCAATTCCACTTCGCGGTAGCCCCGCGCCACCAGGCCGCGCACCTCCGCCAGCACATCCGCGAAGGGGCGGTGGCGCTCGGCGCCTCTGGTGGTTGGCACGATGCAGTAGGTGCAGGCGTGGTTGCAGCCCTCGGTGATGGTCACCAGGGCCTTGGCCGTGTCGCGGCGGCGCGTCACCGAGGCCGGAAACAGGTGGTTGTCCGGGTACTCGCCCGCGTCCATGACCCGGGCCTTGCCGGCCTGGGCCTCAGCCACCAGCCGCGGCAGCTGCTTCAGCGCCATGGTCCCCAGCACGAAGTCGATGTGCGGCGCCCGCTTGAAGAGGGCGGCCTGTTCCTGCTGGGCCAGGCAACCCGTGACACCGACCAGCAGGGGACGGCGCTGCTTCTCCTCCCGCAGGCGGCCCAGCTCCGAATAGACCTTGTGCACCGCCTTCTCGCGGATGGAGCAGGTGTTCAGCAGCACCAGGTCGGCATCCTCCGCCGAATCCACTTCCTCGAAGCCGTCCGAGGACAACAGCCCCGACAGCTTCTCGCCGTCGTGGTCGTTCATCTGGCAGCCCCAGGTCTGGATGTGGAACTTCATCGGTCCGCCCAAACCCTTGAGTGTAACGAAAAAAGCTCGGACAGGATTAACAGGATTAAGTGCTTGATTAGCAGGATTAAAAAGCAAAAAGCATTGCCTTTGAAATCCTGTTAATCCTGTCTTTCTTCCTGTAAATCCTGTCTCTCTTTTAGAACCCTGCCCGCAGGCTGAACTGCCACACCCGGGGCTGCTGGAAGTTGCCGGGGGTGAAGGCGC
Source organism: uncultured Holophagaceae bacterium (assembly GCA_963751095.1). Lineage (GTDB taxonomy): Bacteria > Acidobacteriota > Holophagae > Holophagales > Holophagaceae > Geothrix. The sequence goes on from CAVVTK010000002.1 coordinate 41,059, forward strand.
CCCCCACGTTGTTCACCCAGGTCATGGGCTGGCGGTTGGTGGCGTTGAGGACATCCACCGCGGCGCGGAGGTCGATCTTCTGTACGCGGGTCCGCCAGGCCAGGCTGAGGTCCAGGCTCATGGGGTGGGGCAGTTCCTGGTCGCCGCGCACGGCGCCGGGGGCCAGCACGTTCTCCCCGGACGACCTCACCAGGCTGGTGTACCGCAGGCCCGACCGATACACGAGAGCAAAGGACAATTCCAGATTCCAGGGCAGCGCCGCACTGCCGAAGGCCTTCCATGCGTGCTTGACCTCCTCGTTCAGGTTCCCGCCGTACTGGGGCAGGCGGTAGTCCTGCCGCAGGCTCGGGATGGAGGCGAAACCGGTGTTCTTGCCGGTGGAGGTGTTCACGTTGCCCACCTCGGAATTGCCGTTCAGATCCCCCTGGCTGTAGCTCACCTGAAGCCGGTGCCCACCCTCGAACACGCGCCTGGCCACCAGGTCAAGACCACGGTAGTCCCGCTTCAGGCCGGGGAGGTTGGCGATCACCTTCCTCGTGCTGGAGCTGTTGGCCAGGGCATCGAATTCCGGCAGGTAGCCATAGGTGGAGCTGTAGGTGTCGATGAGATCGCGAACCACCTTGAGGGTGAGGGTGGCCTCCAGGGTCCAGGGGCCGATCCAGGGCAGATCCTGAATGCGCTCCATGCCCAGTTGGGCGAGGTCCGTGCGGGGGGCCTTGAGATCGCCCACGGCTACGTTCCTCACACCCTGAACGCCATTCACCTGCCAGGTGCGCCAATCGGCCAGTGAGGGGATCCACACCTGCTTCGCCGTGGCGGGCCCGCCCGTGGTCGCTCCAGCGGCCGTCAGATTTCCCGCCGTGGGGGGGCTATAGATGCGCCCGGCATAGGCGAAAACACGGGTGCGTCCATCCTCCGCGGGATCCCAGGACAGGCCCAGGCGGGGACTCAAGAGGGTCTGGCGGTACAGGTTCCGGCCATCCTCGGCGTCGAGGCCGGCGCGATCCACTCGCAGGCCCAGGTTGGCGGTCCAGCCCGGAATGAACCCCCAGTCGTCCTGGACAAAGACCCCCAGCACTGCTTGCTTGAGCGGGTTGCCGTACGAGGCGCCATCCGCGACGATACGTTGGTACAGGTAGCTGGCCTGGCCGCCCGCCAGCTGGCCCGCCACGGGGCTGGCCGTGGCCAGACTGTCGGCGGCCGAATAGCCGAGATTGCCGCCCTGGACGGCCAGGAGGCCCGCCTGGATGGCCGCGAGGTCGCTGGCCGCGGGTCCGGCGCCTCCGGCGACGCGATCCAGGTAGGAAAGGCCGAACGAGGGCCGCTGAAAGACTTTCGTGTACTCCGACCAGAGCCCCTGGAAGCCACCCTTGATCTGGTGCTGACCGGTAAAGTAGCTCAGCTCGCTCCGGAGCGTCAGGTTCTTGATCCGATCGAGGCGGTCTTCGCCGTAGGCCCCGAAGGATTCGCCGCCAGGCGCGTCCAGCTGACCGCGGAAGGGTCCCGCCCCGGGCGTGGCTGGGCTCCAGTGGAAGCTGGTGCGATGCAGCCCCAGGGTGTTTTCCCAGGTAAGCCGCGGTCCAAGGGCGCCCACGTGTTTCAGGAGGTAGCTGTCGCCGCCCCGGGTACGGTTGGGCTGCTGGACATCCTTCACGCTGCTGTCGCCGGCGGTGTCGAAGTTCGCCTGGGTGACCGGATCCCCGAAGTAGCTGAACTCGAAGCGATGGTCCGCGCCGGCCAGCCAGGTGAGCTTGAAGAAGCGGTAGCTGCGGTCTTCCTCCTGGCTCCGTCGGTGGGGCGCCGCGCCCACAGGCTGGACGTTCTCGAAATCCAGGCTCAGGAGCTGGCGGTTGAAGGCGCCGAAAAAGAACAGAGAGTCCTTGACGATGGGGCCGCCCAGGCTGAAGCCGAATTCATCGGCGTCCGTGGGCCGCTCCTCGGGCGTGGTGGCCTTGCCGGCGTCAGGCTTGGCATTCAGGCCGCGGAATACGCGGCTGGTGAACACCGAACCGCGGAAATCGTTACCTCCGCTCTTCGTCACCAGGTTGTAGACCCCGCCGGAAGCGAAGCCCACCTCGGCTTTGTGCCCGCCGGTGCTGAGTGTCTGGCCTTCGAGAATCTCGGTAGAAAGGTTCATGCCGAAGCGGCCCGTGGAGCTGAGCCTCGTCTCCATGCCATCCACCAGGAAGGCGTTGGCGTCCAGCATGGAACCCAGCACCACCGGTTCCGGCTTGCCGGACGGTGTGACTCCGGGCGCCAGGAAACCGTGTTCGACGTAGCGATGGGGTGAGAAGGGCAGGCGCGCCAGCTCCTCGGCGCTGAAAATCGTCTGCGTGCTTATGGAGCTGCTCTCGATCCGCAGGGGCGAAGCCTCCACGGCCACCGTGGCCTGGGCCACCTCTAGTCGCAGGCGAAGCTGGACCCGTTCATCGGCCCTGAGATGGAGAACCTGCCCATGGATCCGGTAGGTTCCCGGCAACAGGCCCGCAGCGGTGCCGATTCCCCTGGCATCCGCCCGAAGTTCGCGGCGCTCCCCCCGATCCAAGGATTCGAGGATCAGAACCGCCGCTGGTCGTGGTCGCCCATCGGCCCCCAGGACCTCGACCCGCAGGGAGGCCGTGGTCTGGGCCTGCAGCCCGCAGGCGGCCAGGCAGAGGGCGAATGATGGCAGGGCGATTTGGAAGCGGAGGGGCATGCCCTGGCGCGGAATCCAGCCCTCCGCGAGGTTGCGAAGGGCTCGAGTGAACAGCAACAGGTCCCCAAAGACCTCGGTCCTCGGTTCGACGGCGAGCCGAAGGTCCCCGCCGGCCTCCAGCCCGGATCGGAGCTCCCGGGCGGCCCGGGCCTGGTCTTCGACAATCAGGACCCGCATGCCCGCTCCAGTCGGGCCACGATGCCGCCGGGAACCTCGAGGAGAGAGAGGCCCATCCGCTCACCCGTGGCCCTCAGCCAGAGGGAAGGCAGGTTCTTGGGGGCATCAGGCGGCGGATCTGGTCGCAGCGCCACCGGGAGGGGAGCATCACCCACCCAGGTGAGGGTCCAGTCCTCGGGGGTGGCCGACGCCTCCAGCCGGAGTGGCCCTGGAGCAGCCCAGGGGAGGATCTGCCGCGTAAAGGCCGCGGCCCAGTCCTGCAGCAGGGGAGCCGGCCAGCGGACGCCAGCGGCCCCAACATCGACCAGCTCGACCGGGCAGCGGAAGAGCGCGGCCATGGGTTCCAGCCGCTGTTCGAGCCCCGCCCGCCACTCGCTCCAGGGCGCGGTGTCCGCGTCGGGATACCGCCCCAGCGCCAGGCCACGGGCCATGGCGATGAGCAGCTTCCCATCCCCCAGGGTGGCCTCCAGGCGCATCCGGTTGCGGGCATCCAGGGGCAGCCGCGGGTCGCTGAGATCCAGCACACCCTGGAGACCCGCCAGCAGATTATTGAAATCGTGCAGCGCGGCCCGCCATAGTTCTTCCGAAGTCATGGTTCCTCCGACCACACAAAACCCTTGAATAAAGTTACCTTGGGGATGAACCTCTGTGCAGCAATGATGAAGATGCAAGGATCCGAACATGCAGCAACCGATCAAGCGTCTGGGTGAACTGCTCGTGGAGGGCGGGCTCATCACGCCTGCCCAGCTCCAGAGCGCCATCACGCACCAGAAGATCGCCCGGGGCCGCCTCGGCAGCAACCTCGTGGCGCTGGGGTACATCTCCGAGGAGGTCCTCATGGACTTCCTCAGCCACCAGACCGGCGTGCCTCAGATGGACGTCCGCAACATCGAAGTGCCCCCCCAGGTCCTCAAGCTGGTCCCCCACCGCCTCGCCGACCAGTTCACCGTGCTGCCCATCACCACCCAGGAACCGAAGTCCCTGGTGCTGGCCATGTCCGATCCTTCGGATCTCAACGCCGTGGACAGCGCCCGCTTCGCATCCGGTCTCCACATCCAGCCGGTCGTGGCCTCCCACAGCGCCCTGAGAAAGGCCATCTCCGACCTGTACCGCCGCCTGGAGGCGCCCGGCGTGGCCCTGACCGTGGAACTCGGCAACGACCAGAACCAGGATGACGCGCTTCCGGTCACCTTCACCCTGTCGCCCCTGGCGGTTCCGACGCCCCCCCCGCCGCCGCCCTCAGCCTTTCCCAAAGATCCCTTCTTCGACAGCCCTGCCGCGCCCACCCAGCCCGTCAACATCGATCCTTTCGGGCTCTTTGACCCCACGGTTCCCACCCGCCCCGCTCCTCCGGTTCCCGCCGTCAACCCGGACCTCGTGCACAGCCGAACCCTGAGCCAGACCGTGCGGCGCCTGGAGACCTACCAGACCCGCAGCCTCGTGCTGGGCCTCATCCGGCTCTTCCAGCGCCGCGGCGTGATCGGCGAGGACGAGCTCCAGCGCCTGCTGGCCAACCTCATCGAAGCCGGCGAGATCAAGGACGACGACAGGGTCGGCTAGGCCGCTCACAAGACAACTGCGAGGACAGGATTAGCAGGATTGAAAGCAGGATTAACAGGATTCAAAAAGCCGCTTTGGTTTCTCTAATCCTGTTAATCAGGTAATTAATCCTGTTAATCCTGTCCCTGCTTTATCAGTTGTCGACTTTGAGGATGGCCAGGAAGGCTTCCTGCGGGATCTCCACGTTGCCGATGGATCTGACTCGGCCCATCCTGGGCCTCGCCCCTTCGGGGTCATGCGCTTCGCGCACGGTCGGCCTTCGCTCCTGCTTCGGCCTCATCCCATGAAGGTGGTCCATCTAGGCCGTTTGAATCCTAGTTGTCGACTTTGAGGATCGCCAGGAAGGCCTCCTGGGGGATCTCCACGTTGCCGATGGACTTCATTCTCTTCTTGCCCTCTTTCTGTTTGTTGAGGAGCTTTTTCTTGCGGCTGACGTCGCCGCCGTAGCACTTGGCGAGCACGTCCTTGCGGCGGGCCTTCACGTTGGTGCGGGCGATGATCTTGCTGCCGATGGCGGCCTGGATGGCCACGTCGAACATCTGCTGGTGGATGACTTCCTTCATCTTCTGGCAGAGGGCGAGCCCCAGGGCCTGGCTCTTGCCCCGATGCACCAGGATGGAGAGCGCGTCCACGGGCTCGGCGTTCACCAGGATGTCCATCTTCACCAGGTCGGACTCGGTGTAGTGCTTCATGTGGTAGTCGAAGCTGGCATAGCCCTTGGAGATGGACTTCAGCTTGTCGTAGAAGTCCAGCACCACTTCGTTCAGGGGCAGCTCGTAGACCAGCATCACGCGGTCCTGGCTGAGGTACTCGAGCTTCTGCTGGATGCCGCGACGCTCCTCGCAGAGCTTGATCAGGCCGCCCACGAAGTCGGTGCGGGTGAGGATGGTGGCCTCGATGATGGGCTCCTCGATCTTGGCGATCTTCTGGAGGGGCGGCAGCTTGGTGGGATTGTCGACGGAGACTTCGGAGCCGTCCGTCAGATGCACGTGGTAGCGCACGCTGGGGGCGGTGGTGATGAGGTCCAGGTCGAATTCCCGCTCCAGACGCTCCTGCACGATCTCCATGTGCAGCAGGCCCAGGAAGCCGCAGCGGAAGCCGAAGCCCAGGGCCGTGGAGGTCTCGGGCTCGTAGGTGAAGCTGCTGTCGTTGAGCCGCAGCTTGTCCATGGCGTTGCGCAGGTTCTCGAAGTCGTCGCTGGAGGTGGGGAAGATCCCCGCGAAGACCACGGGCTGGATCTCCTTGAAGCCCTTCAGCATCTCCGTGGCGGGCTTGGTGGTCAGCGTCACCGCATGGGTGACGGTGTCGCCCACCTTCACGTCCACCAGCTGGCGGATGTTGGCCACCAGGTAGCCCACCTCGCCCACGGAGAGGCTCTCCTGCTTGTCCATCTTGGGATCAAAAATGCCGATCTCATCCACCCGGTGCTCGCTGCCCGTGGACATGAAGCGGATCGTGTCGCCGGCCTTGATGGTGCCGTTCATCACCCGGATGAGGTTCACCACGCCCCGATAGGCGTCGTAGTAGCAGTCGAAGACCAGGGCCTGGAGGGCCGCATGGGGATCCCCCTTCGGCGCCGGGATGCACTTCACGATCTGCTCCAGCACCTGGTCGCAGTTCTCCCCGGTCTTGGCGCTCACGTTCACGGCGTGGGCCGTGTCCACCAGCCCGATGACCGTGTCGATCTGCTCGAGCACCCGGATGGGATCCGAACTGGGCAGGTCGGTCTTGTTGAGCACCGGGAAGACTTCCAGGCCGTTTTCCAGGGCCAGATAGGTGTTGGCCAGGGTCTGGGCCTCCACGCCCTGGGTGGAGTCCACCACCAGGATGGCCCCCTCGCAGGCGGCGAGGCTGCGGCTCACCTCGTAGGTGAAGTCCACGTGGCCGGGGGTGTCGATGAGGTTCAGGGTGTAGGTCTTGCCATCCAGGGCGGGGTATTTCAGGGTCACCGCGTGGGCCTTGATGGTGATGCCGCGCTCCCGCTCCAGGTCCATGTCGTCCAGGATCTGGGCCTGCATGTCCCGCCCGGCCACGGTCTTGGTCAATTCAAGCAGGCGGTCCGCCAGCGTGGACTTGCCGTGGTCGATGTGGGCGACGATGGAAAAATTGCGGATCAGGGCTGGATCTGACACTGAGGAACCTCGAACCCACCATTGTACTGGTGCCAAGCCGCGCTGTCTGCGGAGTTTTCCCAAGGCCGGATCTTCATCATTGGTTGATCCGAACCGATAGGCCCTTTACCCTCGAGATACGAGTGCAAGGAGCCAGCTTGTCCCAGTTCGCGTCCCCCATGACCATTCTGATGGTCGAGGACAATGCCCTTCAGCGACGCCAGATCGAGGCGCAGCTGCAGGCCCTGGGCCATCGAATCATGGCCGCCTCCAATGGCCAGGAGGCCCTGGACCGGATGAAGGAGTCCCTGCCCGACCTGGTCATCATGGATGCGGTCATGCCCTCCATGGACGGCTTCAAGGCCTGCGAGATGATGAAGGGCAACCCGGCGACGGCCGGCGTCCCCATCCTGGTCCTCACCGCGCTCAGCCGGGACGCCAAGGACCGCAGCTACGCGGCGGGCGCCGACGATTTCCTCCGCAAGCCCGCCAACACCATGCTCCTCCAGGTCCGGGTCCAGACCCACCTGCGCATCCGGGCCCTCACCCTGCGGGCGGGCACCCCGGCCGCAGCCCGCCCCAAGGTGCTGGTGGTATCCGCCAGCTCGCTGGTGCGCTCCCAGGTCCAGAACCACTACGGCAAGGATCAGGCGACCTTCCTCGAAGCCCAGGGTGAGAGCCAGGCCCGCGCCCAGATCATGGCCCACCGGCCCGACCTAATGGTGCTGGACACGGAGCTGCTGGAAGGCAGCGCCCAGACCCTGGCCGTGGCCGTCCACCAGTCCGACGAATTGAAGGACATGCCCATCCTCCTGCTCTACACCCCGGGCGAGCTGGAGACCTGGTCCCGCCTCCAGGAGCCCGTGGCCGACGCCCTCGAGAAGCCGCTGGTTGCCCCGGAAACCCGCCGCCGCGTGTCCCTGCTCGCCCGCATGGCCCATCTGCAGAAGCTCGTTCAGGCGTGACTGGGTGGCCCGGCACGCGCCTGAGGTCCGAAGGGCTCCGCGCGGCCAGGGTCGCAGCCAGTCTGGCCCTATCGGCATTTCGCGCTGAGCGAGGCAAACGACGCCTCATCCTGTCTCTCTGTGTTCCGCTTGTTGTAGCGACCGGCCTCTCGGCCGCCCCCGTCCAGGGCCGCGTCACCGATGGCCAGCGGGGTCTGGCTGGTGTGCGGGTGTACCCGGACCGCCTGCCCCGCGTGGCCCCTGCCTCCCCGCCACCGGTGGCGATCACCGACGCCGAAGGGCGGTTCGGATTGGAGCTGGCAGCCGACGACACCGTCCTCGCCGCGGAGAAGGACGGCTGGCGCCGCGATCTGGTGCCTGCCGCCGAATGGTCCCGCGAGATCGTGCTGCGTCCCGAGCCGGGCTTCAGGAAGGGTTCCGTCCTCCTCGTGCGCCTCGACTTCCCCGACGAGCCCTCCCGCGTATCGGATGAAGCCCTGCGCGACCTGCTCTTTTCGCGAGCCCCGGGCACTGCCAGCGCCGCCAACTATCTCTATGAAGTCAGCAAGGGCGCCCTTTCCCTGGTCGAGGGGCGCTTCCTCAAGCTGCGCAGCACCGAGCATCCCGCGCCGCGGCGCGACGAGCATGCCTCCCCCATGGCCCGGTGGGTGCTGAAGCACCTGCGCGGCGAGCCCCTGGGCGATTGCGACCAGGTGGACAACCGCACCGGCGCGCCAACGCCGGACGGCAAGCCGGATTTCCTCTGGATCATCGCGCCTGGCCACCCCCAGTCCGTGACCGGCAACCCCGCCCACCTCAAGGCCGTCAGCCTGCTGATGCCCTTGCCCTGGGACCAGAACCGGCGCTGGCCGCTGCTCTTCATGACCGAGGAGGTGCCCCTGGGCAACATCGTCCACGAGGCCTTCCACGGCATGGGCGAGCACCGGGTGGATGATCTCTACCTGGAGGATGGCAAGGCCCCCACCGCCGGCATCTGGGACCTCATGGACGGCGGCCAGTACCGAGGCTGGGACCGCCAGCACCCGGACGAGGGTCCCTGGGTGGCGGACATGGGCTACAGCCCCTCCCACCCCATGGCCTGGGTGCGCTCCGAGCTGTGGTACCGGGGGCGCTTCCGGACTTCGGTCAGCCGCCTCGTGGTGAAGGGCCGGAGCTGGGAGGGCTGGATCGCGCCGGTCTCCCGGGCCCCGGGCCGCGATCCCCAGTGGGTCACCCTGGCCGATCCCCGCAAGAAGGGGCGCTTCTTCAGCCTGGAGGTGCGCCGCCCCTGGGGCTTCGAGCAGGGGCGCATCGGCGGCCGCTCCGGGCCGGGCCACCAGGGCCTGGTGGTGGCGCTCATCGACCCGGGCCTGCTCAGCTACGGCGATCCCAGGGGCCCGGTGCGGGTGGTGGATGCTCACCCGGGCAGCCCCGAGCCCCCCGCGCCGAGACTCCCCATCGGTCTCTGGGAACTGGACGACGCCGCCTTCAACCTCGGCCCTGGCGAGCAGCCGAAGGGCCGCAGCGGACCGCTATCCTGGGAAGTGCTCGAGACGGAAGCCAGCGGCCGGATGCGGGTCCGGGCGCGGGTGGGCTCCTTTCAGCGAAACTGACGTAGACTGGGGCCGCGCCTTCCGCACTACCGAACCCATCGGGTTTCCATGACTCCCAGGCGGTCACCCCTACCCTCAGAATCCTCGCCCCATCCGGCTGAACGGGGCGGGGGGAGCCACCACCTCGAGACCCGCAAACCACCCATGGCCGGGGAGGGCTACGGGGGGGACTCCACCCCGCTCCAGCGGCTGCTCTTCGAGCAGTGCACCCTGGGGCTCGCCCTGTGCCGCGTGGACGGCAGCCTGGTGGACATCAACCCGGCCTACGCGGCGATGCTGGGGCGGACCGTGGCCGAGACGCTGGGCCTAACCTACTGGGACATCACACCCAGGGAATACGGAGATCAGGAAGAAGCCCAACTGCAAAGCCTGCTGCGGACAGGAAAGTACGGCCCCTACGAAAAGGAGTACCTCCGGAAAAATGGCACCCGCGTGCCCGTGCGCCTTTCCGGGTGCCTCCTCCAGCACGGAGGCGAAACCCTCATCTGGTCCAGCGCGGAGGATCTCTCCGAGATCAGGCGGAGCGAAACAGCCCTGCGCCACAGCGAGCAGGCCAGCAGCGACCTCCTGAGCCGGATCTCGGATGGCTTCGTGGCCCTGGACAAGGATTGGAATTTCACCTACCTGAACGAGCAGGCGGCGGCCCTGTTCGGGCGGAAGCCCAGCGAACTCATCGGCCGGCACCTCTGGACCGAGTTTCCGGAAGGCGTGGGCCAGCCCTGCCAGCAGCAGTACGAGCGGGCCCTGCGCGACCAGGTGTTCATCGCCTTCGAGGATCATCACACGCTCCGCGACCGGTGGTTCGAAAACCGCGTCTTCCCTTCACCTGAGGGACTCGCCATCTTCTTCCACGAGATCACCGACCGCAGGCTGGCCGAAACGCTGATCCATGGCCAGAACCAGGTGTTGGAAATGACCGCCGCCGGGGCGCCCCTGGCCGAGACACTCGCGGCGCTCATCCGGCTCATCGAATCCCAGTCGCCGGGCATGCTGGGCTCGATCCTGCTCCTGGACGAGGACGGTATCCATGTCCGCCACGGCGCGGCCCCGACCCTCCCCGCGGCCTTCATTGCCGCGGTGGACGGGCAGCCCATCGGCCCCTGTGCCGGGTCCTGCGGTACGGCGGCATACCGCAAAGCGGCGGTGTACGTGGAGGACATCGCCACCGATCCGCTCTGGGCTGCCTACAGGGCCGTGGCCCTGCCCCACGGGCTTCGCGCCTGCTGGTCCACGCCCATTTTCGACGCACAGCGCCAGGTGCTGGGCCTCTTCGCGATGTACTATCGCGAACCGGGGCTGCCTCGGCCGCAGCACCGCCAGCTCATCGACATCGCCACGCACACTGCCGCCATCACCATCCAGTCCTACCGCACGGCGAAGGCGGTACGCGAGAGCGAGGCGCGCATTCGCAGCGTGTTCGAGCAGGCCAATGACGGCATCTACATCCTCTCCGCCGAGAACCGGTACCTCGACGCCAATCCCAGGGGCCTCGCGCTCCTGGGCTATACGCGCGACGAGCTTCTGCGCATGGGGGTGGCCGAGGTGCTCGCGCCACACGAGGTGGCGCGCCTCGCGGTGGAACCGCCGAGGATGATGTCTGGCGTACCCCACTTCGCCGAATGGGAACACGTGCACAAGGACGGTTCCACCTTCCAGGGCGAGGTCAGTGCCCAGCGCCTGGATGATGCCTCGTATATGGCCATCGTGCGCGACCTGACGGAACGCCGGCGCATCGAAGCCTCGCTGCGGGACCGGGAAGAGCAGCTGCGGTTCGTCTCCGACCACGCTCCAGTGTTCCTCGCCCAGTGCGACCGGGAGAAGCGCTACACCTTCGTGAACCAGTCCTACGCGGACTTCTTCGGGCTCGAACCATCCGCCCTCATCGGCCGGCCCACCCGGGAAATCCTCGGCGAGGCGGGCTTCGCGATGGCCGAACCCCACATGGACCTCGCCCTCTCGGGGCACCCCACCACCTATGATTTCGTCCTGCCTGCGATCCCCCACGCCCCCCGGGCCCTCTCCGTCACCTACGCACCGGAACTCGACGCCTCGGGCCGGGTGGTCGGGTTCATCGCCGCGGTTTCAGACATCACCCGCCGAAAAGAGGCCGAGGACACTCTGGCCCAGCGGGTCAGCCAGCTGGCGGTGCTCAATGCCCTGGGTACCCGGCTCAGTTCCACCCTGGATTTTCAGGCCCGGGTCCAGGCGGCCCTGGAGGGAAGCCTGGAGGCCACGGCCGCCGACCTGGCGCTGCTCTTCCTGCGGGAAGGTGGCACCCTCCGGCTGGTGGGTTCAAGCTCGGGCGGCGCCGACCTCCGCCACGGCGAAACCCCAGTCCACCAGGTGGGGCACTGCCTCTGCGGCCTCGGGGCGCAAGGGGGGCGGCCTCTCTATGCCAAGGATATCCACGCCGACCTGCGCTGCACCTGGGAGGAATGCAAGCAGGCCGGGGTGCAGTCCTTCGCAGTCCTGCCCCTGAAAAATGGCGAGGAAGTCATCGGCGTGCTGGGGCTGGCCTCGCAGGCCGAGCGCGATTTCGAGCAGCAGGCGGCGTTCCTGGAAACCCTGGCGGCCCAGGTGGGTGTGGGCCTCCAGAACGCCCTGCTGCACCAGCGCCTGCGGGACCACGCCGCCCTGCTGGAGCAGCGCGTGGAGGAACGCACCGCCCTGCTGCGCGACGCCAACGAGGACCTGGCCACCGCCGTCCAGCGCGCCCAGGCGGCGGATCACGCCAAGTCGGCCTTCCTGGCGGCCATGTCCCACGAGCTGCGCACGCCCTTGAATTCGGTCATCGGGTTCACGGGTGTCCTCCTGGGGGGCCTGGCCGGGGCACTCCGGCCCGAGCAGCGGGAGCCGCTGGAAATCGTGCAGCGCAATGGCCGCCACCTGCTCGATCTCATCAACGATGTCCTGGATCTTTCCAAGATCGAGGCGAAGGAGATGCGCCTGTCCCCCGGCCCCTTCGATCTTGCCCAGGTCGCTCGCGAGGCCCTGGATGCCGTCTCTCCAGCCGCGCAGGCGAAGGGCTTGTCCCTGCTGCTGGACGCCCCGCCGGGCGCCCTCACCCTCCCCGGGGACCGGAGGCGCACGGCTCAGATCCTCCTGAATCTATTGTCGAACGCGGTGAAGTTCACCGAGGCCGGGGCCATCGCTCTTCGCCTTTCCATCGGCGATGGACAGGCCCTGGCCGCCATTCAGGACACGGGACCCGGAATCGCCGAGGACGACCTTCCGCGCCTCTTCCGCGAGTTCGAGCAGCTCGATGTGGGGCTGGGGCGACGAAACGAGGGCACGGGCCTGGGCCTGGCCCTCAGCCAGCGGCTGGCCCGGCTCATGGGCGGTGATATCTCGGTGGCCAGCACCCTCGGCCAGGGCACCACCTTCACGCTGGCTCTGCCTCTGGCCCAACCAACGCCCCTGGAGGCTCCATGAAGCGCATCCTCCTCATCGAGGACAATCCGGACAACCTCAGGCTGGTGCAGATGCTCCTGGGGCCCTTGAACGTGCACCTTCACCTCGCCCGGGATGGCCCGGAGGGAATCGCCGCGGCCCAGGCAGAGCGTTTCCACCTCATCCTGCTGGATATCCAGTTGCCGGGCATGGATGGCTATGCCGTGGCCGCCGCCCTGCGCGCCCACCCGGGGACGGCAGGGGTCCCCCTGGTGGCGGTCACCTCGTACGCCATGGCCGGAGACCGGGAGCGGGCTCTGGAGCTGGGCTTTACCGGGTACCTGGAAAAGCCTCTGGATCCCGGCTCCTTCGCTGAGGACATCCTGGCCTTCCTGCGGGACGCTCCCGACCTCAGAGGCTGTCGTGATGACTCCTGGCCCATGGAGACCGCATGAACATCCTGCTGGTCGATGACGACCCTTCGAACCTGGCACTGCTGCGGGTACTGCTGGAAAGCGAGGGGCATGCGACGGCCGGTGCGGCCAATGGCGTGGAGGCTCTCGCCCTGGCGCTGGAAGCCAGGCCCGACTTGATCATCTCGGACATCCTGATGCCCGTGATGGATGGCTTCGCTCTGTGCCGGGCCTGGATGCGGGAGCCTCTCCTGAAGGAAATCCCCTTCATCTTCTACACGGCGACCTACACCTCGGAGGAGGACGAGGCCTTCTGCCTTTCCTTAGGGGCAGCGGCCTTCCTGCAGAAATTCATGGCACAGGATGCGTTCCTTGCGCAGGTGCAGCAGATCCTCGAGTCCGTCGGCACCGGGGCCCTGAAACCCCCTGACACCGCGCCCATGGAAGGCGAGCCCTTCCTGAAGCTGTACAACGAGCGCCTCATTCGCAAGCTCGATGAGCGCTCCAGCCAGCTTTCCCAGCAGCTCGCGGCGCTGCAGCAGAGCGAGGCGGCCCTCCGCCTGAAGAGCGCAGCCCTCGAGGCCGCGATCAACGGCGTGGTGATCACCGATCGGGAGGGCACAATCCTCTGGGGCAACTCCGCTCTGGCCACCCTGACTGGTTACAGCCTCGATGAGCTTCTGGGGCAGAATTTCCGCATCCTGCGGTCCGGCGCCCACAACGAGACGTTTTACGTCCAGGTCTGGAAGACGATCCTTGCGGGCCGGACCTGGCGGGGCGAGATGGTGAACCAGCGCAAGGACCGCTCCCTCTACACCGAGGAGCTGACCATTACGCCCATCGTGGACGATCAGGGCGAGGTCACCCATTTCACCGCCATCAAGCGCGACATCACGGAGATGAAGCGCGTGGAGGACGACCTGAGGCATGCCCAGAAGATGGAGGCCGTGGGCCGTCTCGCCGGGGGCATGGCGCACGATTTCAACAACATGCTGAATGTCATTCTGCTCAACGCCGAAGTCTCGCTGCTCTCCAACGATCTGCCGGAACACCACCGCATGCATCTCCTGGAGATCCAGCAGGCGGGGCTGCGTTCCAGCGACCTCACCCGCCAGCTCCTCACCTTTTCCCGGAAGCACCCGGCCGACCCGCGAAAGCTCGATCTCAACCAGCTGATCGCCGAGGACCTGAAGATGCTCCACCGCCTGGTCGGAGAGGACATCGCCCTGACCTTCACCCCCGGCCCGGGTCTCTGGAGCGTCCTGATGGATCCCTCCCAGGTCAGCCAGATTCTGGCCAACCTGCTGATCAATGCCCGCGATGCCATTCCAGGACAGGGCAGCATCGCTCTGGCGACCGCCAACGTCCATACCGACGACGACGCCTTCGCCCCAGGCGTACTGCCCCCCGGCGACTATGTGCTGCTCACCCTCAGCGACTCAGGCTGCGGGATGGATGCCGCCACGCTGGAACGGGCCTTCGAGCCGTTCTTCACCACCAAGCCCCTGGGCCGGGGCACGGGCATGGGCCTCGCGACAGTGTACGGGATCGTGGCCCAGAGCCTCGGCAGCATCACCGCCCACAGCCACCCGGGTGTGGGCACCACCATGAAGATCTGCCTGCCCCGGTGTTCCATCGACGCCCCGGAGGAAGCCAGGGCCCTGGAGCTCGCCGCCCCCCGCGGCGCCGAGACCATCTTAGTCGCCGAGGATGAACTGCCCGTCCTGGTGATCCTCAAACGCACCCTGGAGGACTTGGGGTACCAGGTGCTGGCTGCCCCGACCCCCACAGAGGCCTGCGCCCTTGCGGAGGGCCACGGTGGCCCCATTCACCTCCTGCTCACCGATGTGGTGATGCCCGGCATGAACGGCCAGGAACTCCAGCGGCAGATTCTCGCCCGGAGACCGGCCCTCAAGACCCTGTTCATGTCCGGCCATACTCTGGACACCCTGTCCAGCCGGGGCCTTCTGGGGGAGGTCGCCCACTTCATCCAGAAGCCCTTCCGGATCCTGGACCTGGCGAAGAAGGTCCGCGAGACACTGGATGCCTGCTTCGGACCAGCCCCCAAAGGCTAAGGAACACAGCCAGGATGCCCGAACACCCGGGAGGGGGACCGCTGGCGGATCCAGCAGTACAACCAGAGCGTCCCGATCCCCAACACGCTGATGAAGGCGGTACGGGCCCAGATCGAGGGCATGGCAAAAAAACCGTGACCCGGTGAATCTACCAATTAAGATGAGGCATGAACCTCATCCGCTGCCTCCTCCCCTGCCTGGTCGCCGCGCACCTGGTCGCGCAGACTCCACCCGTCTCCGAGCGCCTGCGGGCCGAGGCCTTCCGCACCCACGGGGCCTACGAGGACCTGGCCTGGCTTTGTGACCGCATCGGCCCCCGGCTTTCCGGATCGCCCCAGCTGGACCAGGCCATCGCCTGGGCCCAGAGCCGGCTGAAGGCCGCGGGGCTCGCCAACGTCCATGCCGAACCCGTCATGGTGCCCCACTGGATGCGCGGCCAGGAATCCGCCGAGCTGCTCCTGCCGAACCCAACCCGGCTGAACATCCTGGGCCTCGGGGGCAGCGTGGGCACGCCCGAAGGTGGCCTCACAGCGGACGTGGTGGTGGTTGGCTCCTTCGACGAGCTGGACAAGCTCGGCGAGGCGGTGAAGGGGAAAATTGTCCTCTTCGACGTGCCCTTCAAGGGCTACGGCCACACGGTGGTCTACCGGCACGACGGGGCGGCCAGGGCCGCGAAGTATGGCGCCGCTGCGGCCCTGGTGCGCTCCGTGGGCCCCGTGAGCCTGGACACGCCCCACACCGGCGCCATGGACTACGACCCCGCCTTTCCGAAGATCCCCACGGCGGCAGTCACCATCGAGGCCTCCACCCAGATGCGGCGCATGCAGCAGCGCGGCGAGCGCATCCAGATGAAGCTCGTGATGGGCGCCAAGACCCTGCCCGACGCGCCTTCCGCCAACGTGGTGGCCGAGATCCCCGGCACGGAGAAGCCCGGTGAAGTCGTCATCCTCAGCGGCCACCTGGACAGCTGGGACGTGGGCCAGGGCGCCCAGGACGACGGTGCCGGCACGGTGATCGCCATGGAGGCGGCGCGCCTCATCCAGAGCCTGGGCCTCAAGCCCCGCCGCACCATCCGCGTGGTGCTCTGGACCAACGAGGAGAACGGCCTGCGGGGCGGCAGGGCCTACCGCGATGCCCACCGGACCGAGTTCAGGGACATCGTGGCCGCGGTGGAGACCGATTCCGGCAGTGAGCGCATCAAGGCCTTCAGCCTCGAGCTCAGGAAGGCCACGCCGGAAGCCAAGGCCGCCGCCCTGGCCACCCTGAAGGCCTTCGAACCGATCCTGGCGCCCTTCGGTCCCGTGGACCTGCGGCTCGGCGGATCCGGTGCAGACGTGAGCCCCATGGTGGCCGAAGGCGTGCCGGGCATCGGCGTGAGCCACGCGGCCACGCACTACTTCGACATCCACCACACCCACGCCGACACCTTCGACAAGGTGGAGAAGGACGACCTCGCCCACAACGCGGCGGTGCTGGCCACCTTCGCCTATGCCCTGGCGCAGTCGGAGGCGCGCTTCCAGTAGCGTTCGCCGAGCTGCTGCCCACAGCGCCCCCTGGGTATATTCAAGCGATGGACTGGACTCTGCGAGCGCCCGCTGCCCTGCTGCTTCTGTCGGCGCTGCCCTGCTTCGCGGATGGATCCCTGCCGCAGTTCGACACGCGCTGGACGGCCGAAGGCTGGCAGATGCCGGGCCCGGGTGCCAGGGCCATGGGCATGCTGGGCCTTCAGGTGAATCGGCGCTGGGAAACGGGCGGCTACGCGGGCTTCGGTGGCTGGGGCAGCCTGACGGGCGAGCGGGGCGGCTTTATCACCCTGGGCGTCGGGGGTGGCTGGCGCCTGCCCCTCACCGAAAACCTGGGCGTGGACACAGGCCTGTGGGTCGGGGGTGGCGGGGTGGGCCGTGCCTCCGTGGGTGGGGGACTCATGGTGCGGGGCCACGCAGGCCTGAGCTGGGAGACGCCCAGTGCCAGCTACAGCGTGGCCTGGTCCCGCGTGCGCTTTCCGAACGGGGCCATCGACTCCAGCCAGGTCGGGTTTTCCGCGGCCTTCCCGTTCCGCCTGCCGGTGTGGTCGGCACCGGCCGCGCCGCCACTGGCCCTGCCCGGCCTGGGCCACTTCCGCGAGGTGGCGATCCTGCTGACCTCCCAGCGCTACCAGCCCACAGCCTCGGTCCGGGCCCTGGGCGGCGGTCCAGACCGGGATCCCCTGGACCTGGGCGGGTTGGAAGTCCGCCTCAGCCTGGGCTCGCAGGCCTTTGTGGCCCTGGATTCCGCCGCCGCAGGGCGGGGCAAGGCGGACGGCTACATGGACGTGTTCCTCGGCCTGGGCTGCGGGGTGGACCTGCTGGATTCCCGACACCTGCGTGGCGTGGCCAAACTCATGGTCGGCACAGCCGGCGGCGGCAATCTGGATGTGGGCGGAGGCGCCTCCATCAAGGCCAGCCTGGGCCTGGACGCCATGCTCGGGCGGAATGCCCTACTGTCGGCTTCCGCCGGCTACATCACCATGCCTTCCGCCAGCTTCAAGGCCCGGGTATTGCAGGTCCAGGCGGGCAGGCGCTTCGCCTTCGCCAGTCCCTCAGGGCCGGCCGCGCCTGCCGATTGGTCCTGGTCCTGGACCGGCTGGTCCTTCCGCCCCTCCTTCCTGCGGATGCTGTCACCCCAGCGACGCAGCGGGGCCGAAGCCCTGCCCGTCGACTTGGTAGGGCTGCATTTCTCCTACGACCTCAGCTCCGGGTTCGAGTCCGTGGGGCAGGGCAACTTTGCCACCGCCGGCAAGGCGGGAGGCTTCGCCCAGGGGCTGCTGGGCATGGCCTGGCGCAGCCCGGCCCTGCTGGGTGCGGGCCCGAGCCTGCGACTCCAAGCCCTGGCGGGCGCAGCCGGCGGCGGTGGCGTGGACACCTCCGGCGGCTTCCTGCTCCAGACGACGGCCGGCCTAGAGCAGACCCTGGGCGGAGGCTGGAGCCTGCAGGTTCTGGGTGGCCGCACCCGCGCGCCCAAGGGCAAGCTGAACACCTCGCTGCTGGAAGGCGGCCTGGCCTGGCGCTTCAAGGCGCTGACCCGGCAGTGAGCGGAACCCGGGCTCTACCTGGAGGGCCAGAGCCGAAGGCCTACCGCTCCGCCACCCGCTGGAACCGGAAGGTCACCCGGCGCTCGAGGGCCCGCCCTTCGGCCGTTTGCCCCCCGCCTTCCGGGCGGCTGTCACCGTGCGCTTCCGACGTCAGTCGCGCGGGCGGCAGGCCGATGCCCGCCAGGTAGCGCTGGGCAGCCATGGCGCGCTGGGAACTCAGGTCCAGTGCATCGGTGCCCCGGCCCCGCTCGCCGGGCGCCGCGTGCCCTTCGCAGACGAGGGTGAAGCCCGGATAGCGCAGCGCCAGTTCCGAGAGGCGCGTCAGAATGACATCGCTGCCCGAAGTCAGCGTGCTGCTGCCTTCCTCGAAGATCAGGGAGCCGCGGAAGCTCACGAAGCGCAGTCGCGATCCGGCGTCCCTCCCCTCGACGGCCTGCGCGGCGCTGAGGAGCTTCTCCAGGTCTTCGGCCTTGGCGGGGTCCATGCCCGCGGAACCCGGCAGGATGCCATCGCCGGCCGCGGTCGTTCCAGCCTTGGCTGCCACGCCGAGGGCCTTCTGGATGGAGGTCACGGCCTGCTGCAGCTTGGTCTGGTCGGCCACGGAGAAGGAATAGAGCAGCGCGAAGAAGGCCATGAGCTGCACCATCAGGTCAGCGAAGGTGACCAGCCACAGCGACTCCAGGTCCGCCTTGCGGCGGGCGAACCTCATGGGAGTGAGGTTACCCACGGGCCCGCCGATCCGGGTTGCGCTCCTTGGGCGCCAGGAAGGCGTTCAGCTGGGCCTCCAGGGCGGCGGGGTGCATCTCCGCCTGGATGCCCAGTACGCCCTCCATCATGATGTGCTTGAGCTGCAGCTCCTCTTTGCTGCGCAGCTCCAGCTTGCCGGCGATGGGGATGGCCAGAAGGTAGGCGATGACGGCGCCGTAGAGCGTGGACAGCAGCGTCAGGGCCATGGCCTCGCCGACGCTGGAGGGATCCTTGATGCTGGCGAAGAGCTGCACCATGCCGATGAGGGTGCCCACCATGCCGAAGGAGGGGGCGCTGAGGGCGATGAACCGGAAGATCTCCTGGCCCTGCAGGTGGCGGTCCTGGGTGGAGCGCAGCTCGCCGGCCAGTACGGCGTGGATGTGGTCCCGGCCGGACTGGTCCACCACCATGCGCAGGCCCTTGGCCAGGAAGCCCTCCACGTCCATGGCCTTCTCCATGTTCAGCAGCCCTTCGCGCCGGGCCCGCTGGGACAGGCCCACGATCTGGCCCACCAGGGCCTGGGTCTCCGGCGGCCGGGTGAAGAAGGCGCGGCTGGCGATGCTGAAGGCATAGCTCACGTGCTCGAGCGGGAAGCGGATCAGGGTCGCCGCGACGACCCCGCCCACGACGACCACGGTGCTGGCCGGGTGGAAGAAGATCCGTGGATTGGGCCCCAGCCCGATGGCCACCGCCAGCAGGAGCACGCCCAGCAACACGCCCAGGAAACTGCCTCGGTCCATGGAACCACCCTCGGGGGGCTCATCGGCAGAGAGTGCCCCATGCCCCAGAAATGGCAAAGTCCATGCCCGGCTCAGAGCCCCGGCGGAAAGCCCAGGGCCAGGCGGATTCTGGCAATGCCCGGGTCCACGGAGCCATCGGCCCGGCGGATGAGGATCGGGGCTTCCTCCTCGGGACATCGGGCCCGGGCCTCGAACCCCTCCGGCAGGTCCTGGCGCCGGGCTGCGGCGAACACATCCAGGCCGTAGGACTCGCCCTCCTTGAAGACGATCTCGCGCCGATGGAGGCAGAGCAGCCCGGCTTCGCACAGCGCCGCCAGGGCCCGCTCCCGCTGGTCATTGGGAAACACGCAGGCGAAGAGGCCGCCCGGCGCCAGGAGTCGGGCCGCGGCCTGGGCGTAGTCGGCGATGCTGCCCCGCACCTCGAGGCGGGCCGGTATCGACTGGGCGTGCGCGGCCGGCAGGCGATGGCCCTCCGGCCAGTAGGGCGGCGTGCCCGTCACCAGGTCGAAGGGGGCCTGATCAGCGAACAGGTCCGGATCGCGCAGGTCGCCCGGGCGGGGAAAAATGCGCGCTTCCTGGCCGTTGTACCGGATGCTCTTCCGGGCCAGGCGCAGGCTCTGCTCCTGGGCCTCCACCGTGTGCACCACAGCCCCGGGACAGCGCCACGCCGCCAGCAGCGCCACGCTGCCGATGCCCGAGCCCAGGTCCGCGATGCGGCCCGCGCGGGGGCACCAGGTGGTGCCGTACCAGGCCGTCACGAGGTCGTCCGTACTGAAGCGGTTGCCCTTCGCCAGCTGGAAGATGCGCCAGTGACCGCAGAGGCCGTCCAGCGTCTCGCCCGGCTCCAGGTCCACCCCGCCCGGCGGCACGGGCCCTGGGCGCGTCCAGCCCTTGAAGCTGGGACCATCGGCGGGGGCGGTTCGGCGCGTCATGCCATCAGTGTGGATGAACCCTGGAAAAGCAGGAAATGCATGGAACCGCGAATGACGCGAATCGCCCTTCGGGCGCCCGAATGGCGAACGGGCATTCATTCGCTTCCCATCACGGGGTGGCTGGGGGCCAAAGGCCCGGGCGGCCTATCCACCGCGCATTCGCGCCCCTTCGCGGCATTCGCGGTTTCCTTTTTGAAGCTCCTACCCTCGGTCGCCCGCACTTCCCGTCTGGCTTCCCGGTGGCCGCTGAGCGACACTCAACCATGGCTGTGTCTGGGAAAGCCCCGGAACCTGTCCTCCGCGAGGGGGAAGGGTCGGCTTGCGGCGACGAGGTCTGCCTGACGCTGGAGGGGGCCTTCGATCGTGTGAAGGCGGCCTTCCTCCAGCACCACCCCAACGGCGACGTCGCCCTGCTCTACCGGGCCTTCACCGTGGGCCGGGACATGCACGCCACCCAGATCCGCAAGAGCGGCGAGCCCTACTTCTTCCACCCCCTGGCCGTGGCCCAGAGCCTGGCCGACTGGCGCCTGGACGCCGTAAGCGTGGCCTGCGGCATGCTGCACGACGTGGTGGAAGACACCCTCATGACCCAGGCCCATGTGAAGGCCCAGTTCGGGGAGGAGATCGCCGAGATCGTGGACGGACTCACCAAGATGAGCAAGCTGGCCTTCACGGACCGGCACCTGCTCAACGCCGAGAACGTGCGCAAGCTGCTGGTGGCCATGGGCAAGGACGTGCGCGTGCTGCTGGTGAAGCTGGCGGACCGCCTGCACAACATGAAGACCCTGGGCGTCATGGAGGAGGAGAAACGGCGGCGCATCTCCCGCGAGACGCTGGAGCTCTACGCGCCCCTGGCCAACCGCCTGGGCATGGGCCTGGTGCGCCTGGAGCTGGAGGACCTGGCCTTCCGCCAGCTGGAGCCGGAACAGCACGCCGACCTGCTCCGGGCCGTGGAAGGGCGGCGGGCCAAGCAGACGGCCACCATCCAGGAGATCCACGGCTCCCTCCAGGCCATCCTGCGCCAGCAGGGCATCGCGGCCCAGGTCTACGGCCGCATCAAACACCTCTTCGGCATCTGGAAGAAGATGGGCGCCCAGGCCAAGGGCTTCGACGACATCCACGACTGGCTGGCCTACCGCATTATCTGCCCCGACCGCGCCAGCTGCTACACGGCCCTGGGCCTGGTGCACGGCCTCTACAAGCCCGTTCCCGGCAAGTTCAAAGACTACATCAGCCTGCCCAAGGAGAACGGCTACCAGAGCATTCACACCAGCGTGCTCATGAACTCCGGCGACATCTTCGAAGTGCAGATCCGCACCGAGGAGATGCACCTGCACGCCGAGGCGGGCATCGCCAGCCACTGGACCTACAAGGACGGCCGCATCGCCAACCGCTCCGAGATCAACCAGGTGTCCTTCCTCCGCAAGATGGTGGAGCTGCACCAGGACGCCCAGGACAGCCGCGACCTGGTGGCCAACCTGCGCGGCGAGCTGACCTTCAACCGCATCCAGGTCTTCACCCCCAAGGGCGACCTGCGCAGCCTGGTGGAGAACAGCACGCCGGTGGACTTCGCCTACGCCATCCACACCCAGGTGGGCCATCGCTGCGTGGGAGCCAAGGTGAACGGCCGCATCGTGCCGCTGAAGCACACGCTCCAGAACGGCGACCGCGTGGAGATCCTCACCCGCCCCGACCACAAGCCCAGCCGCGACTGGCTCGGCTTCGTGAAATCGGCCGGGGCCAAGAGCCGCATCCAGGCCTTCATCCGCGAGGAGGAGCGGGCCCATGCCATCACCCTGGGCAAGGAGCGCCTCGAGCGCGAGGCCCGCGCCATGGGCGTGCGCCTGGATGACCCTGAGTCCCAGGCCAAGCTGGAGGCGCGGCTCACCGAGCTGAAGCTGGCCAACTGGGATGCGGTCTACGCAGCCCTCGGCTTCGGCCGCATCTCGGTGCACAAGCTCATCGAGCCCCTGGTGCCGGAGCCCGAGCGGGCCAAGCCCAAGGAGAACACCTCGAACCTCCTGGATTCCGTGGTGGTGGGCGACACCACGGGCATCCTCTACACCCTGGCCGCCTGCTGCAAGCCCATCTGGGGCGACGAGGTGGTGGGCTACATCACCCGCTCCCGGGGCACCGCCATCCACAAGGCCGACTGCGCCCAGCTGAACACCGGCACCCTGCATCCCGAGCGCCGGGTGAACGTGGCCTGGGGCAAGCACGGCACCGAGCTCTACGACACCGAGATCACCCTCACCACCGAGGACCGGCCCGGCATGGTGGCCGCGATCTCCGAAGGCATCCAGCGCATGGGCATCAACGTCCAGCGCTTCCACGGCTCGGCCACGGAGGAGGGCGCCGGCCTCTTCCACATCGCCCTGCGCGTGCGGGACCGGGCCCACCTCGTGGAGTTGATGGCCGGCCTGCGCCGCATCCGCGGCGTCTACACCGTGGAGCGCGTGAAGGGGTCGGTGTTCGGGAAGGTCAAATGACCGATAAAGCGGGAACGCAGAGGACACAGAGAGCCGCAGAGGGCACAGAGAAAGGCGCGGTTTGTGGTTTCCCCGTGGCCCTTGAATCAGATGGTTGGGTGAAGGCCAAGGCCCCCTCAAGATCCTTTCCAGAGGCGTCGGCCGCCACCTTCGATGGGGCCCGACCGCCAAGCTCTGTGTCCTCTGTGGGATTTCTGTGTCCTCCGTGTTCCTCTTTTTCCCTGGGGACCTAGCCCCATGAGCGTCTGGCGCCCTCCCGAGGCCGCGCCTTCCGTGCCCTGGCCCCGCATCGCCGAGAGCCTGCGGCTCCCTCAGCTCGGCCCGGATCCCCACAAGCTGAGCCCCCGCATCCCGGAAGATCCGCGGCGGGCGGCCGTGGGCGTGATCCTGTGGGGCGATGCCGGGGGAGCCCGCAAAGTGGTACTGGTCCAGCGCGGCTTCGGCGCCCCCCATCATCCCGGCGAGGTCGCCTTCCCCGGGGGCATGGTGGAGCCCCGGGACCGCGACCTGCCGGCCACGGCCCGGCGGGAGGTGGCCGAGGAGCTGGGCGTGGCCGAGGGCCTCTGGGAGCTGGGCTGCTTCCCCGATGGCGTCGCCAAGGCCCGGGTGCGGTTCACGCCGGTGTTCTTCCGCTGGGAGGTGGCCGAGCCCCGCTTCCGCCTGGACCGGGAGCTGGAGCAGGTGCTCATGCTCCCCCTCGCGCCCCTCCTGGCGGCCCCCTGGACCCACGAGACCTTCGAGCGCCACGGGCTCACCCTGGAGATCCCCCGCCTGGAGCTGCCCCAGGCCCCGCTCTGGGGCGCCACGGCCTTCGTCCTCAAGGCCTGGCTGGATGTGCTGGCCGGCGTCCCCGGGGCTGAATAGGCTGGCATCCGCCGCCGACTGGGTTCACCCTGGGTGCTGCCTGACCGACCTTTGACCATAGGAGTCTCCGATGCGACTGCTGCGTTCCCTCGCCCTCGGTGCCGTGCTCGCCGCGGTGCCGCTCGCCTTCACCCTCGGCTGCGACCGGAAATCCGGCGCGGAGGCCGAGACCAAGGACCTGGTCAAGAAGGTGACCGAGGCCGAGAAGACCGAGAGCCAGGCCCAGGGCGCCGCCAAGGCCCAGTCCGAGGCCATGGCCAAAGCCGGCCTCCAGCCCGGCCCCAGCGTGCAGCTCAGCGACGCCCAGCGCACCCTGCTCGAGACCCGCGTCAAGGCCGAGAAGGACAACGGCGTTGCCGCCCTCCTGCAGGAGATCCTGGACCGCGACAAGCAGATCGGCGAGCTGAACGCCAAGGTCGCCAAGCTGCGGGCCGACCTGCCCAAGCCCCAGGTGGCCGGCGAGAAGGACAACCACTTCGCCATGGCCGTGCGGTACCTGAAGGGCCGCGGCCTCGGCGAGGAGAAGGCCAAGGAGGTGGCCGCGCGCGCCAACCTGATGGAGGAGCTGCAGCCCGGCTGGCAGGTCTACCACCAGTACGTGGACGGCACCTACCTCACCACCGTCACCCAGGGCAAGGCCTCGGTCAGCCCCTCCGAATACGTCCGCACCCAGCGGGCCGCCCTGGTGCGGGACAAGGAGGACACCATGCTCATCGCCCACGGCCTCGCGGACGAGGTGGAGAGCCTGGTGGCCCAGCGCGTGAAGGTGCAGGAGGAGGTCGATGCCCTGCGCTCGGAGAAGACCACGCTGCTGTCCCAGGTGAATGAGCTCAGCACCCTGAGCCAGACCCAGAAGTCGAAGCTCAACTCGATGCATTACCTGGTGGGTCGCCGGAAGCAGCTGGAGGAGGACGGCGTCATTGTGGTGCCCGTCTTCGCCAAGGACCGCATGGGCCCCAAGGCCGTGGCCGCGAAGTTCGACAAGGACTTGGCCCTGGATGGCCCCAATCCCGAGGTCACCATCAAGGCAGCGGACCTGGGGCTGAAGACCCTCAGCAAGGTGAGCGTCATCCCCGGCTCCCTGGAGAAGGACCGCCACTACGCCGTGGTGATCTCCGAGGATCGCACCAGCGCCAGGGTCCGCATCCTGGATGCCGAGCGCCTCCGCAACGACCGGGTGGTCCTCGCGGTCACGGATTGAACCGCCCCTTCAAACGAGCGCGCCCGGCAGAGCCGGGCGCGTTTCGTGTACGGCGCGAAGCCTACTTCTTCTTGGTCTTGACGGTCCCGTCCTTCTCGAGGTACTTGTCCGGATCCTTCTGCATGGCCGCGCCGCAGTGCTTGCTGCACACGCGGTATTCCTGGCCGCGCACGACCACGGTGGCGGTCTTGGCGTTCACGGTCATGTTGCAGACAGGGTCGACGGTGTTGGTGGCGGGCTTGGCCTTCTCGGCGGCAGGGGCGGCCAGGACGGCAAGGCTGAGCAGGGCGACGTGCAGCATGGTTCCTCCAGAGTGGCCTCCATGATACCGGACCGGCCTGCGACTATTCGACGCAGGCCGGTCCGGGGTCCTGGCGACCCTATTTCTTGGCGTTCTTCGGCGTGCCGTTCTTCTCCAGGTACTTGTCGGGATCCTTCAGCAGCTTGGTGTCGCAGCCGCCGCAGCAGAGGCGGTACTCGCGGTCCCGGACCACCACGGTCTTGGACTTTTCGCTGACCTTGCCGCCCAGGACGGGGCAGGCCTGATTGGTGGCGGGGGCGGGCTTGGCCGATGGCGCGGCCAAGATAGAAAGGGAAAGCAGCGTGGCAAGCATGATGGCTCCTGTAAGTAGTTTTCTAGCTCAGGCTTCGACAGAAGCCTGAGCCTGGAGGGGAAGCGAACGCCGCTTCCAGAGGAAATAGATGGAGGGATAGACCAGCAGCTCCAGCAGGAAGCTGGTGGCCAGGCCGCCCACCATGGGCGCGGCGATGCGCTTCATGACGTCGGCACCGGTGCCGGTGCTCCACATGATGGGCAGCAGGCCCATGAAGGCCGCGAACACGGTCATGGCTTTGGGCCGCACGCGCTTCACGGCGCCGTGGATGATGGCCTCCACCAGGTCGCCTTCGGTGTTCAGGCGCCCCTCCTTATGGGCCTCGTCGTGACTGAGGTCCAGGAAGAGCAGCATGAAGACGCCGGTCTCTGCATCGAGGCCCATGAGGGCGATGAGGCCCACCCACACGGCGATGCTCATGTTGTAGCCCAGGGCGTAGAGCAGCCAGAAGGCGCCGATGGCGCTGAAGGGCACCGCCAGCATCACCACGGAGGCCTTGAAGGCCGACTTGGTGTTGGCGTAGAGCAGCCCGAAGATCAGCACCAGCGTGATGGGCAGGATGACCTTCAGCCGCTCCTTCACGCGGATCATGTTCTCGTACTGCCCCGACCAGGTGAGGCTGTAGCCCGCGGGCAGCTTGAGGTCCTTCTCCACGGCGGCCTTGGCGTGCTGCACGTAGGTGCCCACGTCGATCTTCGAGGTGTCGAAGTCCACCAGCACGTAGCCGTTCATCTGGCCGTTCTCGTCCCGGATCATGGCGGGGCCGTTGACCAGGCGCAGGTCCGCGATGGCCTCCATGGGGATCGGGGCGCCCCCCGGCGCGGGGATGAGCACCCGCTTCAGGGCGTCGGGGCTTTCCCGGAAATCGCGGGCATAGCGGACATTCACGGGATACCGGGCCCGCCCGTCGAAGACCGTGCTCTGGTTGTCGCCGCCGATGGCGGTCATCACCAGCATGTTGGCCTGCTCCACGCTGAGTCCGTAGCGGGCCAGTGCCTCCCGCTTGAGCACGAAGTCCAGGAAGTAGCCCTGGGCCGTGCGCTCGGCGAAGGCGCTGCGGGTGCCCGCCACGCCCTGCAGGATGCGCTCGGCGTCCACGGCCACCTTCTGGATGGTCTCCAGGTCGGCGCCATTGATCTTGAGGCCCACGGGCGTGCGGATGCCGGTGCTGAGCATGTCGAGCCGGGCCTTGATGGGCATGGTCCAGGCGTTGGGGATGGCCGGAAGCCGCACCACGCGGTCCAGGTCCGCGACGATCTCCTCCTGGGTGATGCGGTCCCGCCACAGGGGACGCAGGATCCCCTTCAGGAAGTCCGGGGCCCAGGAACTGAACCAGCGGGGCTTCTCGCGCCACTGCTCCTCGGGCTTGAGGACGATCACCGTCTCCATCATGGAGAAGGGCGCCGGGTCCGTGGCCGTGTCGGCGCGGCCCGCCTTGCCGAAGACGCGGGCCACCTCGGGGACGGTGCGGATGAGGCGGTCCTGCACCTGGAGGATGCGCTGCGCCTCGGTCTGGCTCAGCCCCGGCAGGGTGGAGGGCATGTAGAGCAGCGTCCCCTCGTTCAGGGGCGGCATAAACTCACTGCCCAGGGAGACGAAGGCCGGGATGGTGGCCAGCACCAGCAGCACGGCCACGGCGATGGTGGCCTTGGCATGCTTCACCACGAAGCGGCAGGGCCGCTCGTAGATCTTATGGAGGAAGACGCTGATGGGGTGCTTCTCCTCCGCGTAGTACTTGCCCACGACCACCTGGGTGGCGGTCCAGGCCAGCCACCTCGGCTTGAAGCTGAAGGGTTCCACCCGGGCGAACAGCATGCGCATGGCCGGATCCAGGGTCAGCGCCAGCAGCGCGGCGATGCCCATGGCCAGGTTCTTGGAGTAGGCCAGGGGCTTGAACAGCCGGCCCTCCTGATCCAGCAGGGTGAAGATGGGCATGAAGCTCACCGCCACCACCAGCAGGGAGAAGAAGACGGAGGGGCCCACCTCCATGAGGGCCTCCAGTCGCACCTGGTAGAAGCTCCCTGGCTTTCCGGCCTCTATCCACTTTTCGATTTTCTTGTAGGCGTTCTCCACCTCGACGATGGCGCCGTCCACCAGCACGCCGATGGAGATGGCGATGCCCGCCAGGCTCATGAGGTTGGCGTTCTGGCCGATGCCATAGAGCGGGATGAAGGCCAGGCCCACGCTCACGGGGATTGTCACGATGGGCACGATGGCCGAGGGCACGTGCCACAGGAAGATCAGAATGATGATCGAGACCACGATCATCTCCTCGATGAGCTTGTGCTTCACGGTCTCGATGGCCTTGTGGATCAGCTCGGAGCGGTCGTAGACGGTGACCACCTCCACGCCGGCCGGCAGGCCCAGCTTCAGCTCGTTGAGCTTCGTCTTGACCCGCTCGATCACGTTCAGCGCGTTCTCGCCCTGCCGCATGACCACGATGCCACCGACCGTGTCGCCCAGGCCATCCAGGTCCGTGAGGCCGCGCCGCATCTCGGGCCCCAGGCTCACGGTGGCCACGTCCCCCAGCCGCACGGGGGTGCCGTTCTCCGCCTTGAGCACGGCCTGTTCCAGGTCCTGGGTGGTCTTCACGTAGCCCCGGCCCCGGACCATGTACTCGCGCCCGCTGTATTCCACCAGGCGCCCACCCGCCTCCGAGTTGGCCGCCTTGACCGCGCTGATCACCGATTCGATGGGCACCCGGTAGGCGGCCATCTTGTTGGGGTTGAGCGCCACCTGGAACTGCTTGGCCTGGCCGCCCACCGTGGCCACCTCGGCCACGCCCGGCGTGGCCTGGATGGCGTAGCGGAGGAACCAGTCCTGCAGGGACCTCAGCTCATCCGTGCTGTGCTTGCCCGTGCGGTCCACCAGGGCGTACTGGTACACCCAGCCCACGGAGCTGGCATCGGGCCCCAGCGAGGTCTGCACGCCGGCCGGCAATGTGGAGGTGATCTTGCTGAGGTATTCCAGCGTCCGGCTGCGGGCCCAATAGATGTCCGTGCCGTCCTCGAAGATCACGTAGACGTAGGAGAAGCCGAAGTCCGAGAGGCCGCGCACGGCCTTCACCTTGGGGGCGCCCAGCAGGCTGGTAACGATGGGGTAGGTGACCTGGTCCTCCACCAGATCGGGGCTGCGGTCCCACTTGGAGTAGATGATCACCTGGGTGTCGCTGAGGTCCGGCAGGGCGTCCATGGGGATGTTGCGCATGGTCCAGAAGGACATGGCGATGAGCACCGCCGAGGCGGCCATGACCAGCCAGCGGTTCTCCGCCGAGAAGCGGATGATCCGCTGGAGGAAGGTCGGGTGCTCGGGGTCGTAGGCGGCGTGGCTGCTCATACAGACCCTCCCAGGCGCATCCGAGCGAACGGGTTTTCCCGATTGGAAGGGGTGCTCTCTGGAAAAGAATTTTGAAAGCGGAGGGTGGCGGAAGAGCGGAGGAGAGCTGAGAAAAGCAAATCCTTCTTGCTCCGCATTCCTCTGCTGCTCCGCCTACCTCCGCTTATGAACTTCTTTGGCAATGGGTTCATCGGAATCCTCGATTCAATGCTTGTGGCTGAGCTGGGCAAGGACGGCCTTCAGGCGGGACTCGGAGTCCACCAGGAAGTTGGCGCGGACCACCACGGCGTCGCCGGCCTGCAGGCCCGAGCGGATCTCCACCTTCTCGCCCACCGTGGTGCCGGTGGTGACTTCCCGGGGCTCGAACTTGCCCTCGCCCAGGGCCACGAAAACGACCTTGGTTGTGCCGGCATCCAGCACCGCGTCCAGGGGCACGAGCAGGCCCTTGCGGCCAGGGCCCTTGAGCAGGACGTCCCCAAACATCTCGGGCTTGAGCTCGCCGGCGGGATTGGCGAACTCCACCCGGGCCTTGGCCGTGCGGGTCTTGGGATCCATGACCGGATCCACGAACACGATGCGCCCCTTGAAGGTCCTGCCGGGCGAGGCCTCGACCATCAGGTCGGCGGGCAGGCCCACCTTGGCGCGGGCCAGCTCCGCCTCGTAGATGTCCACCAGCACCCAGACGCGGCTTAGGTCGGTGATCTCGAAAGGAATATCCGCCGGCGTGAGCCGGGCGCCCTCCACCACGTTCTTCACCGTCACCACCCCCGAGATGGGGCTGCGCAGCGTGAGGGTGCGGAGCACCTCGCCCGTCTTCTCCAGGTTCTCGATGGCCTCCTTGGGCACGTCCCACAGCGAGAGCCGGCGCCGCGCGGCCTCCAGCAGGTCGCCGCCGCTGCCCTGCAGCGTCCCGCCAGCAAGGGCCTTCTGGGTCTTCAGGGCCAGCAGGTACTCCCGCTGGGCGGCGACGAACTCGGGGCTGTAGAAGCTGAACAGCGGCTGGCCCTTGGCCACGGGCTTGCCGACAAAATCCACGAACAGGCGCTCGACGAAGCCCTCCACCTTCACGGTCACCTTGCGGACCCGGGTCTCGTCCACCGCCACCCGGCCCAGGGCGCGGAGTTCCCCGCTCACGGCGGCCTCGGCCACGGTCTCGGTGCGCAGCCCGATGAGTTGCTGGCGCGCGGGGTCGATGGTGATGGCCGCGTGGCCCTCGACGGCGGAGCCGCTGACGCCCGCCTCCTCCATGGGCACCAGATCCATGCCGCAGATGGGGCAGGAGCCCGGGTGGTCCTGGATGATCTGCAGGTGCATGGGGCACTGGAACATCTGCTTCTTGGGGGCGCTCGCGGCGGCGGTGTCGTGGTCGTGCTTCGGGGCCGGGCGCAGCACCAGGGTGCCGCCGATGCCGGCGATGAGGCCCAGGGCCACGAGGCCGAGGGTGCGGAGGCGCGAGGCGCGGGGCGGCGTGGGCTGGTCGAAGGAAGGCTGGTCGAGGCTCATGGGGTATCTCCTACATCTTCATGGAGGCGGGGCCGCTGTCCTGGGCCTTGCCCGGGACCTTGGCGGTGGCTTTCGAGGCGCCGGGGGCGGCGGCGGAGGAAAGGCCCACGGAGGCCAGGGAGCCGCCGTTGATGGGGATCGTGGGACCGAGGGCGGCCTCGCGCAGGGCGATGTGCTGGGCCTGCAGCTGGGCCAGGGTCTGCAGGTGGGTGCCCTGATCGCCGATCCACCCGTTGAGGGCCTCCAGGGCGCTGAGGAAGGCGCCGCGGCCCGCCTCCACCTGGGCCATGGCCGCGCGGAAGCTGGCTTCGCTCTGCACCAGCAGGCCGTCGCGGTAGAGGTCGCGGGTGCGGCGCAGCAGCTGGATCTGCAGGGTCCGCTCCTCAGTGCGGAGCCGCAGCAGGGTGCGCACCGATTCCACCTCGGCGCCCTGCCCCTGCCGGTGGTGCTCGTGCTCGGCCACCGCGCGCTGCTGCTTGTGGCGGCCGTAGATGGGCAGCGAGATGCTGACGCCCACCTGCCACATGGGATCCAGGCCGCCCCGGGGCATGAGCCCGGCGGTGACCGCGAAATCCGGGCGCCGGTCCAGCTTCGCCAGGTCCAGCAGCTTCTCGGTCTGCTTGACGCCGGCCCGCGCGCCCGCCAGCTCGGGGTTCAGGCCCTCGATGGCCTCAGGCGTAGGCGGCTCGGGATCCGGCAGGTCACCGAGCTGCGCTGTGGTGGGGATCGGATCCGCCGGATCGTGCTGCCGCAGGCGGTTGAGCCCCGCGAGCACGGTCTTCTCCTCGGTGTCCAGGCTCCAGACCGACTGCTGGAGCCGCGTGCGCTCCACCTGGGCCCGCAGCAGGTCCACCTGGCTGCCCTGCCCCACCTCGTAGCGGGTGCGCACCAGCTGCTCGGCCTGCTCGAGGAGCACGGCCTGCTGGTCGAGGAGCCGCTTCTGGCCGCGGATCAGCAGCAGTGCGGCATAGCCGCGGCGCACATCGGCCTCCAGCCCCAGCTGGACGCGGGAGCGGGCGGCCTCGGACAAGGTCACCCCGATGGCGGCGACCTCCTGGCGCAGCCCGCGCTTCCCGGGCCAGGGCAGCGGCTGGGTGAAGGCCACGCTGTAGAAGCTGGTCTCCATGCGGCCCACCTCCAGGCGCTTGAAGCCATCGTTCTGGAGGCCCAGGGACAGGCTCGGGTCCGGCAGCACGCCGGCCTGGGGCACGCGCTCGTGCTCCATCCGCAGGGAGGCCTCGGCCCGCTGCACATCGGGATGGACCGCGAGGGCCTCGCGCAGGAGCGCCGCCAGGACGGGATCGGGGGTCGGGGATTCGGAAAGGGGGACCTGGGCCAGGCCCGGTGCGGCGAGCACCAGGGCCGGAACCAGGCGCAGCAGCGTGCGCATGGGAGCTCCGGAGGCAGATGGAACGAGGGCCTGTCCACGGACAGGCAGGGCTTCGCTCAGCTCCCGATCAGATCCGGAAGGTCTGCAGCCGGGCCAGGTGCCGGCCCAGGTCGGGATCGCGCCCGCGCGCCGGTGTGGGGATGCCTTCGGAGGTCAGGGTCTGGCTGGCACGCGTCCACGCCGCTGGTTCCGGCCGCGCTTCGGTGCGGGGCTCGGCCTGGGTGCGGCGCACGGCCACCGTGGCGACAACCGTTCCGCGCTCGCTGCAGAGGGAGCGCGAAGGCCCCCGGTTGCCTTCCGGCTTCGGGCAGGGGCAGCTGTCCTCGACGCCGCTGGGCATGCCGCAGCAGCAGGCGTGGTGCGCCTGCGCCGGCGCCCAGTCCCCCGCCCCGCCGCCCAGGAGCAGCACGACGGCAAAGATGGCGCGCAGGATCGACCGCACGGAGGAACCTCCGGATGCTTCCCATCATAGGCCTTTCACCCTTGTGGCAACACGGAATCCTTGACCGAGGTCACAGGGGAGGCCGGGCGCGGTCTCCCGAACGACAGGCGCTAGGATGATGGGATGGGCACGGTTGAAACGGCAGAGGTTGTGATCATCGGGGGCGGCATCGCGGGACTCGGCCTCGCCTGCCACCTGGCCGGGGCCGGCCAAACCGGGATCGTGCTCCTGGACCGCGAAGACCAACCCGGCACCTATGCCAGCGGCCACAACGCCGCCGTGGCCCGCGCCCTCACGGGCCGGGACGAGCACACGGCCCTGGCGGTGGAGGGCCGCCGGCGGCTCGCCGCGGCCGGTCTGCTGACCCCCAGCGGCGGCCTGCTGGTGAGCGCCGACCACGGGCCCCTGGCAGCCTTCGAGGCCGAAGCGGCGCGGCACCGCGTGGAGGTCCATCGGGGCGAGGGCATCCCCCTGCCCGGCCTGAAGGCGGCGGAACACCTGGCCATTCCCGGCGACGGCGTCATCGACATCGCGGGCCTGCTGCGCACCTGCGCCGAGGGCGCCAGGGCGGGCGGCGCGGACCTGCGCTACGGCTGCGCCCTGCTGGATCTCAGGCCCACGGACTCGGGGTTCGACCTCGACACGGACCGCGGCCCCCTGCATGCGAAGCACCTGGCCATCGCCGCCGGTGCCTGGGCCGGGGCGCTGGGCGCCCAGGCGGGCTCGCAGCTCGCGTTCACGCCCCTGCGGCGCTCCCTCGTGTGGAGCGGCGCCGCCCAGCCCCAGTCGGAGCCCTGGGCCTGGTGGGTGGACCGTCCCTTCTACCTGCGCCCCGAAAGCGGCGGCCTGCTCATGTGCCCCTGCGAAGAGGTCGCCGTGCCCCTGCCCCCCCGCGGCCGCCAGCCCGACACCGATCCCGCCGTGCTGGAAGGCCTCTTCGCCAGCCTGCGCGAGCTGGCGCCGCACCTGGCGGAGCGCCCCGTCACCCGCTACTGGACCGGCCTGCGCACCTTCGCGCCGGACCGCCGCTTCGTGCTCGGCTGGGATCCCTGGAACCCCCGCCTCTTCTGGTCCGCAGGCCTGGGCGGCCACG
Source organism: uncultured Holophagaceae bacterium (assembly GCA_963751095.1). Taxonomy (GTDB): domain Bacteria; phylum Acidobacteriota; class Holophagae; order Holophagales; family Holophagaceae; genus Geothrix. The sequence goes on from CAVVTK010000002.1 coordinate 74,458, forward strand.
GCATGACCAGCGGGCTGGCCGTGGCCGCCCTGGCGGCGAGAACGTTTCTGCGCCAGGCGCACGGAGGGCCGTTGGATCCCGCGCGGTTCATGGATTAACCCGGTCCTGGACTCCGGTCGATCAGGCTCTTGTTGTCCATCGTCTCCGGGAGTTCCATGCCATCTTTTCAGGCCCATCGTGCTGCCACCGGCCCCATCGCCGAAAGCCGGAGCCTGAGGGCCTTCATCGTCTCAGTGTCCCTGGCCGTCGCGGTCTGCATCTCCGGGGCCTTCCTGGGCATCGCCCTCCGGGCCCGGACGCTCATCAAGGACGAGCTGCTGAACCGCGCCCGCACCGACTTCCGGACCATCGTCCAGGTCCGGGCCTGGAATGCCTCCTACGGCGGCGTCTACGTGGAGAAGCGGCCCGGCGTCGAATCCAATCCCTACCTCGAGCATCCCGACATCCAGGGCACCGGCGGCCGCTGGTACACAAAGAAGAACCCCGCCCTCATGACCCGCGAAATTTCGGAGCGAATGAAGCAGTCCGAAGGCTACGGCTTCCACATCACCAGCCTGAATCCCCTCAATCCGGGGAACCAAGCCGACCCGCAGGAGGCGGCCGCTCTGCGGTCCTTTGCGGAGGGGGGGAAGGAGCAGTTCTGGAGTGAATCCATGGGCGGGCGCACCTACACCCGCTACATGGCCCCCCTGCGGGTGGAACCGAGCTGCCTGGAGTGCCACGCCAAGCAGGGCTACAAGGTGGGCGACATCCGCGGCGGCATCAGCTTCACCTACGACACGCAGGCCGTGCAGGCGAAGCTCCGCACCAACCTCTACCTCGTCTCCAGCCTGGCCCTGCTGACCACGGGCCTGCTCATGGGCCTGGTGGTGCTCTTCTTCCGCCAGCTGGTGAGGAAGCTGGCCGAGGCGCGGCGCCTGCTGGAGACCCTGGCCACCACCGATCCCCTGACGGGGCTGTACAACCGGCGGCAGATCATCACCCGCTTCGAAGAGGAATGCGAGCGGATCCAGCGGGGCGGCACCGGGCTGAGCTGCATCATGCTGGACGTGGATCACTTCAAGCAGGTCAACGACACCTACGGCCACCAGCAGGGTGACGAGGTCCTGAAGATGATCGCAAGGCAAACCCGGGCTTCCCTGCGCGCCTACGACGTGGTGGGCCGCTACGGCGGGGAGGAATTCATCGCCCTGCTGCCCGAGACGGACCTGGACACCGCCCGGACCGTGGCGGAACGGATCCGCCTGGCCATCCAGGCTACCGTCGTGCTCAGGGCGGCAGCCGGACAGCCCCACCCCACCACGGTGAGCATGGGCCTGACCTTGTGGCGCGCTGGCGATACCGTGGACGCCCTGATCCAGCGCGCCGACGAGGCCCTTTACCGGGCGAAGGCCAACGGCCGGAACCGGATCGAGGTCGTGGCGCCGTAGGGCAAGATCCCCGGAGCGAGCCAATCCCCGCGGAAGCGCCTATCATCGCTGCATGGTCGCAGCCTCCCTCCGCGTCGCCCTCATCCAGCAGGACACGGTCTGGCAGGAGCCCGCCGCCAACCTGGCGCGGGCCCGCGGCTTCGTGGCGGAGGCGGCCCGCGCCGGCGCCCGTGTGGCGGTGTTCCCGGAGCTGTTCACCCTGGGCTTCACCATGGCACCCGAGCCCTTCGCGGAACCAATCCCCGGCCCCACATTGGACGCCGTGGCCAGCCTGTCGCGGGAGTTCGGGCTCCACATCGTCGGCTCGGTGGTGGAGGCCCACGCCCCCCATCCCCGCAACGCCGCCTTCGTCACGGCGCCGGACGGATCGCTCCTGGCCACCTACCGCAAGATCCACCCCTTCTCCTACGGCGAGGAGAACCTTCACTACAGCGGCGGCACCGAGTGTCCTGTCTTCGCAATCGATGGCATCCCCTGCGGCCTGCAGATCTGCTATGACTTGCGCTTCCCCGAGCCCTTCCGGGCCCTGGCGACGCAGGGTGCCGAGGTGGTCTTCGTGCCTGCCAACTGGCCCGCGCGGCGCATCACCGCCTGGTCCACCCTCCTGGCCGCCCGCGCCATCGAGAACCAGCTGGCCGTGTGCGGTGTCAACCGCGTGGGCCGCGACGGCGCCGGCCTCGGCTACCCCGGCGCCTCCGCCCTCCACGACTGTTTCGGCGAAGTCATCGCCAAGGGGGATGCCACCGAGGGCCTGGTGGTGGGGGACATCGACTTGGCCCAGCTCCGCGCCTGGCGGGAGCAGTTCCCGGCGCTCAAAGATCGAAGGGTAGAGGTGTACTCGGCGCTAGAGAGAAAAGATGGAACACCGATGAACACCGATAAAAGCTGATGAACACCGATGAGGATGAACGAATGACGCGCACCGGCCCCGCCTGCACCGAGGCGCTGAGCGAAGCCGAGGAAGCGAGAAGTTGAGAGAGAGCGGAGGACGATGCAGGTGGGGTCCGAGTTGAGCGCAGGGTTAGGGTTTGCCAGGCCATGCGATTTTGACCCTTCGGTGCTGGGCTACGCAGTCACGTAGATAGAGGTTGATAAGGCTCTGGTAGGGAACGCCTGCCTCGATTGCCATGTCCTTGAAATAGAGAACGACGTCCTCAGAAAGCCGCATAGTGACGGGCTTTTTGAGCTTTGAGGCGTAGGGATTCTTGCGGGCCTTCATTTTGGAGAGGTCGTATTCAGCTTTCATGATTGGTCACCCCCATAAAATGCGCTCTCACGCTTGGTGGCTTTACGTGCAGAAATGATCCGAATGAGATCACCACCTTCACGCTCGCAGTGGCAGACGAGGAGGAGCCTAGCGGTATCGCTCATGCCAAGGAGGAGGAAGCGTTCCTCTTCGGCGGAATGCTCATCGTCGTAGAACTGAATGGCAAATTCGTCATAGAAGACGGATTGGGCCACCTCGAAGGAGACACCGTGCTTCCTGAGATTGGCGTTGGCCTTGGGTTGATCCCACTCGAATTGGATCATACATACAGTGTATGTATGATTTTCTCTCCGTCAAGGGAGCCCTAACTTTGATTTAGGCGAACAGCAGTGAGACAAAGTCATTGCTTGTTCGCTGCGGGTTCCTGGCAAGGGACGCTGGGCAGAACGCATGTGGTTGTTGTTCGCCCTTCATCCTGTTCAGTGTTCATCAGTTTTTTTCGGTGTTCATCGGTGTTCATCGGTGGCTAATCCTTCTTTCTTTTACTTCGCAGGATTCGCCGGCGCGTCCCGTTTGTACCACGATGCCTGCCCATAGACGGGCTTCACTTTCTGTTCCATCACTTCCAGCTGAGCCATGTTCAGGGGCAGAAATTCCCTGGCGATGCGGACGTTCTCTTCGAGCTGGGCGATGGTGTCCACACCGATGATGACGGTGCTCACGGGGTGGCTCAGGGTGTAGCGCATGGCCTCCTTCATGGTGAGGGTGCCGGGTCGATCGTGTTTGGCGGTGCCCCTTTGTTTCTCAACTGGCGGCGGCTGGACGCTTTCGAGGATGCGGCCCCGGGCGGGGATCTTCATGCCGATGATGCCCATCTCCTTTTCGATGGCCAGGGGCAGCAGGGTCTTCTTGAAGGGCAGGTGCCAGGTGTCGGCGGCGTTGAAGGCCATGAGCACGCAGTCGAAGGGAAAGCGGCGGATGGCCTCGGCGAGGATGTCGGGATCCGTGTGGCCGCTGAGGCCCAGGAAGCGCACCAGCTTCTGGTCGCGGGCCTTCTGGAAGGCCTCCAGGGCGCCCCCTTTGGCGCAGACACGGTCCACGTCCTCCATGGTGCTCATGGCATGCAGTTGCCAGAGGTCCACGTGCTCGGTCTGCAGCAGCTTCAGCGAGGTCTCCAGGATGCGCAGGGAGCCGTCCGCCGTGCGGTCGTGGGTCTTGGTGGCGAGGAAGGCCTCCTTGCGACGGTGCTTCATCACCTGGCCGAAGTACTGCTCGCTCCAGCGGGCGTCGCCGCCGTACCGGGCGGAGGTGTCCAGGTAGTTCACGCCCAGATCCAGGGCCCGCTCGATGATCGGGATGGCCCCGCGTTCGTTGTTCGGTTTCTCGATGGCCGCCTGACCCCCGAGGCTGAAGAGTCCCACCAGATGTCCCGTCCTCCCCAGGTTGCGGGTGGGCATGGCGGTTGCGGTGACGGGGTTGAGAGGCGTCGCTGGAGCGGGTTTCAGCGCCAGAGGTTCGTCGGATTCCACCGCAGCCAGTCGCGTGGCGATGAGCCCTGCCGCGGCGGCGGCGCCGAGCTTGAACAGGTCCCGGCGGGTGGTTTCGGCCTCGCTCATGGCGTCCTCCTGGGGACCTCCAGTATCGCGCGGAACGCTCCACGCGCTCCTCGCCATCCCATTCATGGTCCTCTGTGCCAGGCGCCCCTGCCCCCCTGAAACGTGGCCGACCCGGCCAGAGCCGTCTGCTAGCATGGGGGCCATTCTGCCCAGACAGCCCCAGCCACGCGAGACCCTACGGTCCCTTGATCTGGTGCACTCCCTTCCCGGAGGTACAGACCATGAGCCTTGACCTCGGAAGCCTTGACGGCCGCATCGAACTGGGAGAACTCATCGGCCAGGGCGGCATGGGCGAGGTGCATAAGGCCTGGGATCGCACCCTGGCCCGCGCCGTGGCCGTCAAGTTCATCCATGGCACGGGGGCGCTGGAAGCGGAGCGGCTGCTCCTCGAAGCCCGGCTCCAGGCTCGCGTCGAGCACCCCCGGGTCGTGCGGGTGCTCGAGGTCGGCACGCTGGGGGGCCGGCCCTGCATTCTGTTCCAGCTCGTGGTTGGCAAGACTTTGCAGGAATGGGCCTCCAGCCTCCCGGTCGCCGATCTGGTGGAACTCGTCCGCCAGGCGGCCACAGGCCTACATGCTGCCCACCTCCAGGGGCTGGTCCACCGCGACGTCAAGCCGGGCAACCTCCTGGTGGAGACCTCGGAAGATGGCGCGTGCTCTGCGCTGGTCACCGATTTTGGGCTGGCCCACGCCGAGGAGGGAGGACTCACCCGCTCCGGCATGCTCCCGGGAACCCTCGATTTCATGGCACCGGAGCAGCTGGCTGGCGTCGGCCCGGTCGATTTCCGTTCGGATGTCTACGCCCTGGGGGCCACGCTGTACGCGGTGCTGGCTGGGCGACCACCCTTCCGCGTTTCCTCGGCGAAACCGGAGGCAGAGGAGCAGCTGAGGCTACTCAAGCGGATTCTCGATGAAGAGGCACCGTCCTTGAGCACGGTCGTCCCTGTCCTCCCGCGCGAGTTGTCCCTGATCGTCGCCAAGGCGATGGAGAAGGAACCCTCCTCGCGGTACCCGACTGCCGAAGCCTTTGCGGAGGATCTGGCGCGCTTCCAACGGGGCGAGCCCATCCTGGCGCGCCAAATCACCTGGGCGGAGCAGGCGTTCAAATGGATCCGGCGCAACCCGACGACCGCCCAGGCCATCGGCGCGGTCGCGGCCATCCTCCTCTTCGCGGGTGGCTTCACCCTCTGGCTGTCCCGCCAGGCCAGTGTCGAGGCCCTGGAAGCCTCGCGCCTCGGGGCCGAGGCCGAACAGATGCACGAGCTCATCCGGGTGGAGATGCTCCTCCCCTCCCACGACCTCTCGCCGACCTATGCGCGCATTCGCGGGATGGTCGCACCTCTGGCCGCCCGGCCATCGGCCACCGCCACCGGCCCCGCCGCCTTCACGTTGGGGCGCGGCCTCCAACTGCTCGGCGATCACACCGCGGCCCACCGGGAGCTGAAACGCGCCTGGGAACTTGGTTTCCGTCGACCGGAGGCGGCCCGGGCGCTTTCCGAAAGCGAGAGCCGACTCTACGCCCGCGAGGTCATCGCCCTCGGGCGCATCGATGATCCGGCACGCAAGAAGAGTCGGCTCGACGACCTGGCCCACCGGTTCCGCGATCCGGCCGCGGCCCGCCTGCAGGGATTGGTGGGGGCCACTGAAGCCGACCGGCAGGTGCTGGCAGCGCGGCTGGCCCTGGTCGAACAGCGCTTTGATGACGCGGCCTCGGCTGCCCGTCGGGCGACCGAAGCGGGGGCCGATGCCGTGGAGGCGGGCGAACTGGAGGGTGAGGCCCTGTTGCTGGCCGGCAATAACCTCCGGGAGCGCGGTGACCTGGCCGGGGCCAGCCAGCGCCTCGCCGCCGCCGCCGACCGCCTCGAGCAGGCCGCCACGGTGGGCCGAAGCGCGCCCGCGCCGCGGGTGCTCCTGGCCCGGGTGCGCGTCATCCAATACGACGTCGGCATCGGCGCCGAGGGCTTCCGGCTCCCGCCGCTCGAGGCCATCGTCGCCATCCTCCGGGAGGCCGAAACGCTCGACCGGGAGAATGCCGAGCTCCACGCGGTCTGGTCGGGCGTGGAGAAGCGCCGGGGCGATGCCCAGAGCGCGGCCGGGGTCGATCCCATGGTGGCCCGCCGGTCGGCGGTCGCCCACGCCGAGCGGGCCGAGACGGCTTCGCCCTCCGACCCGCGCATCGCGCTCCTCCAGCTGGCCAATGCCTCCTACGAGCTGGCGCTGGAGCTGAGCCATGCCAGCCAGGATTCCCTAAAGGCGCTGGCCCGGGGGATCGCCGCCGCCGAACGGGCCCGGACGCTCTCGCCCGAGGCCAGCGGCCCAGTCTTCAACCTGGCCCAGCTCCACCAGGCCCGGGCCAGCCTCCTGATGCAGGGCGGAAAAGATGGTCGGGCCGCCGCTGAGGAAGCGGTCGCCGATGGCCGTCGCTTCCTGGCGCTGGGCGATCGACCGGTCGCGGCGCGGGTGGTGCTCGCCAAGGCGCTCGAATCGCTGGCCAGCGCCCGCTGGTTCATGGGCGGCGAAGGGGAGAGTGCGCTCGCCGAGGGGCTGCAGCACCTCCAGGAGGCATCCCGGATGGCGCCGACCAACTGGGGCGTCCTGGAAAAAGGGCTCTCCTTGGCGGCCACCGCCGCCGAGCAGGCCCTGGCCGAGGGCCGCTCGCCCGAGGCAACCTTGCGAGCCTGCGCCCCCTGGGCCGACAGGCTACTGCCGCTCGCCAAGGACAACATCTACTTTGCCTACGACATCGGGGCGTTCCGCCTGCAGCGGGCCCGCGCCGAGCTGGCTGCCGGTCGCGACCCAGGCCCCCTCCTCGCCGAGGCCCTGCCGCTGCTGCTGCCTTCGGCGAAGGCGCAGGCAGCGTCCCAGGAGATGCAGGGCTTGGCAGCGTTGACCCGTGCCGCCTGGTTATTGAAGCAGGAGAAGGATCCAATCCCGGCGCTGCGGCGGGCCGAGGCCCATGGCGTGGCGGCGGCCCGTCTCGACTCCGACGACGCCGACGCGCCGCTGCTCGAAGCCCGGGCCCTGGTGGCCCTTCCCCACCCGGCGACCCCGGACCTCGACCGGGCCCGCAAGGCCATCGACCGCTGCCTGGCCTTGAACCCGCGACAGGGTCAGGCCTGGGTGGCTGACGCCCGCCTGCGCCGGGCCCGGGGCGATCTCGTCGGCGCCCGGGCCTCGCTGGAGCGAGCGGCAGCCTTGCAACCCCGGCTGGCCGAGATCGCCAAGGTCCGTGCCCTGCTCGGCCCTGGCTGACGTTTCATACCGTTTCGCGTTCAATTGTTAAGGATTCACCACGGAGGCACGGGGCATAGGCACAGGGGAGGCGCCGGGTCCGGATTCCCCAAAAAGGATCTGGGCCCGGCGCCTCCCCTGGCTTCCGGCCAAGCCGGAAGCGGCCTCTGGCCTGCCTATCACGGAGGAAACACGGAGGCCTCCGTGCCACCTCCGTGAGCTCCGTGTCTCCGTGGTGGATCTCTATCGTTGAATGCAACCTGGTATCAGAAGCCACTACAGGGCCCCGGACACAAGTCGATGAACAATCGAGTACCAGCCGCGGTGCCGTCGCTGGTCCAAAGTTCCGCTCCGTGCACACCATCGTCGGCCCTGAAATACAGGGCGCCGTTGAGGACAAAGAACCCGGATGGGAGCGACCCCACCCCGGGCGCGGTGAGGTTGATGTCCTTCACCAGGACTGTGCCCGCCGGGCTTCCATCGCTTTTCCAAAGCTCGAACCCGGCCCCTCGGCCATCGTCGGCCGCGAAGTAGAGCGCGCCGTTGAAGACCGTGAGGCCCAGGAAACCGGCTCCCACTCCCGCCGCCGGGTTGAGATCCACGGCCAGGACGGTGCCCGTGGCGGTGCCATCGGTCCTCCAGAGCTCAGAGCCGTGGATGCCATCGTCGGCCATGAAATAGAGATACCCGTTGTACAGGGCGAAAGAGGCTGGATACGAGCTTGCGCCTGCGGCGGTGGCGTTGATGTTCTTGAGCATGATCGTGCCTCGCGCTGTCCCATCCGTCTTCCAGAGTTCGGCACCATCGACCCCGTTGTTCGCCTGGAAATACAAAGCCCCGTTGTAGACGATGAGCTCGCTGGGATCGGAACCCGCCAAGGCCGCGGTTCGTATGTCCCTCACCAGGGTCGTGCCAACCTTCGTGCCATCGGTCCTCCAAAGCTCCCTGCCGTTCACGCCATCGTCGGCTTGAAAGTACAGCATGCCGTTGAATTCGGTGAAGCCGGAGGGGTAGGAACTCCCCTGAGCGAGCGGATTGATGTCCTTCACCAGCACCGTACCACCGTCGGTGCCATCGCTTTTCCAAAGTTCAGCGCCGCTCACGCCATCGCTGGCGCTGAAATACAGGGCTCCGTTGAAGAGAGCGAGATTCGAAGGGGAGGAACCTGCAAACGGCGAGGTCGTATTGATGTCCTTCATCAGCACCGTACCTGCGGCGGTGCCATCGGTCTTCCAGAGTTCGGGGCCATGGATGCCGTCATCGGCACTGAAGTAGACCGCGCCATTGAAGGCCGTGAAATAGCCCGGGTAGGAGCCCGCGCCATACTGGGTATTAATGTCCTTGACCATCATGGTTCCGGCGACCGTGCCGTCGGTGCGGCAGAGTTCGGAGCCCAATCCTGTGCCCATTTCGGAGGAGAAGTAGTGGATCGCCCGGGTTTGGCAGTCCACTGAAATGGCCGTGACGTTCCCGCCATTCATCGAACCCACGCCATGGGTGACCGTGCAGTACTGCCCGCTGGGTGGGGTGAGGACCGTGACCGCATAGCTGGCCCCGTCCGGCAGGGGAGAAGGAAAAGCAAAGGCGCCATTGGTGGAAATGGCCAGGTTGCTGCCGCCGTTGTTCTGCAACACCAACCCCGTGCCACTCAAGCCAGTGACAGTACCGCCCAGGGTGTATGCCGCCGGGGCCGACTTGCCACTGGACCCACCACAGGAGGGGAGCCAGAGGAGCAAGGCGGTGGCGGCGAAACGGATCAGCACGGTGGCGTGATTCATGGCAGTCTCCTCTTGGACCGAATCGCATCCACTCACTGGATGCTGCCAGTGGTAGTGATGGCGTAGGGAGAGGCCCCTGCGGCGACGGTCGCGGTGGCCATGGGTGCAAGGCTGCCATGGGTGCCGATCGTGTACTGCGAGACGCTGCCGCCACCATAGTTCGCGACGTAGGCGTACTTGCCCGAGGCATCGATGGCGATGGAAACCGGGTTACTTCCGGTCGCGACGGTGGGCGTGGCCATGGGATCGAGGCTGCCGTTGGCGCCGATCGTGTACTGCGAGACGCTGCCGCCGCCGATGTTCGTGACATAGGCGTACCGGCCGGATGGATCAACGACGACGGTATAGGGATTGGTTCCGGCCGCGACGGTCGCGGTGCCCATGGGCGTGAGACCACCGACTACGGTGATCGCACCGTCTGAACTGATCATGAATTGCGAGATGTTGTTGCTGCCATAGTTGCCGACATAGGCGTACCGGCCCGAGGGATCGATGGTGACGGACTCGGGATTGGTTCCAGTGGCGACGGTCGCGGTGGCCAGGGGTGTGAGCCCGCCGTCCGCGCCGATCTTGTATTGCGAGACATTGTTGCTGCCGAAGTTCGCCACGTAGGCGAATTGGCCTGAGGGGCCGATGGTGATGAAGCGGGGACCCAGTCCCGCTGGGGCCGTGGCCGGGACCATGGGTGCAAGGCTGCCATCCGGGCCGATCGTGTACTGCGACACGCTGTTGGCGCCCTGATTGGCCACGTACGCGAATCTGCCAGAGGGTTCCACAGCCACGGAAAAGGGGCCGGCCCCAGTCGCCACCGAGCCGTTGGCCACGAGTTGGAGGCCCCCGTCCACGCCGACTGTGTAGTGCGAGAGGCGGTCGCCCTGAAAGCTTGTCACGTAAGCATGCTGCCCGGAGGGCCCGATGGCTATGGCTTGGGGAGAGGCACTGGAACCCACCGTCGGAATCGCCATGGGCACGAGGCCGCCACTGGCGCTGATCGAATATTGCGAGAGGCTGCTGTCGACCGAGTTGACCGTGTAGGCGAACTTCGGTGTGTAAGTGACTGGCAGCGTGCCCTTGGTCATGGCGATGGCACTGCATCCTTCCCGACCGCGCACGGTGCCGAGTAACGTCAGCGCACCGGTACCGGCAGTGATGGCGAAGGACGAAATGTCGTTGGAGCTTCTGTTGGCCACATAGGCGTACTGGCCGGAGGGGTCCACCTGGATGGAAAGCGGGCTCATGGGAAGAGGACTCGTCCCTGCGGGCACGGGCGCGCCGAGAGAGGTCAAGGCACCTGACGAAGGGTTGATGGCATAGGCCGATACGTCATCGGAACTCTGATTCGCGACATACACGAACTTGCCGGAAGGATCCACGGTGGCGGACCGCGGGCGCGAACCCGTCGGCACCGCCGTCCCGATGGGCGTCAGCAGGCCGGTGGTGGCGTTGATGGCGAAGGCCGAGAGGTCATTGGACCCCCAGTTCGCCGCATAGGCGAATCTACCGGAGGGATCAATGACCAGCGCATCCGGCCCTGTCCCCACCGGCATGGCTGCCCCCGCGCTGGCCAGGGCGCCCGTCGTGGCGTTGATGGTGAAGCTCGAGATGGAGTTGCCGCCCTGGTTAACGACGTAGGCAAACCGGCCCATGGGATCCACCGTGACGGAGACGGGGTTCACCCCGGTCGGCACCGCCGCGCCAATGGCGGTCAACGCGCCCGTGGCGGGGTTGATGGCATAGGACGAGACATTGTTGGAAGCGAGGTTCACCACATAGAGGAATCGGCCGCTGGAGTCTACGGTGAGGGCCACCGGGTTGGTCCCAGCAGCCACTGGTGCACCCACAGGAGTGAGCGCCCCCGTGACGGGATGGATGAGGAAGGCCGAGACCGTGTCACCGTTGATGTTGGCGGTATAGGCGAACCGGCCCGCCGCATCGACCGCCACGGCGTTGGGGGTGGTTCCGGTGGTCACATAGCCGTTCGCGCGCAGGCGGCCACTCGCGGCATCGACCGAAAAGATCGACAGGGTGCCGTCAAGGTTGGCCACATAGGCGAACCGCGGCACGACGGGTGGCGGGGGCGGGTTGATCACCCCGCCCCCGCCACCGCCACCCCCGCCGCATGCGGCGAGGAGCAGGGTCAGCGCGATCGCGGGAAGGCTGGCGTGCAGCGTGGTGGTCTTCTCGTACATGGCACGGTCTCCTCTCAATGGATGGGGTCAGCTACCGGAACTGGTTGGACCAGATGTTGTCGCGCGTGTTGTCGCTCTGGCGCCACACGGCCACCGCGTTCCCGGCGCCGTCGACCCCGATCTGAGGCGCCGCCGCAGAGTTGGCGTTGTCGGTCTCGATGAGCTCAGCGGTACTCCAGGTGGCGTCCGCCGCCAGCCGATGGCTCGACCAGATGTTGTTGCGGTTGCCATCGTGCTGGTACCAGACCAGGAAGGTGTCCCCATTGGCATTCATGGCCACCTGCGAGCCGCCCGCAGTGCCCGTGTCCCGGTCCAGGCGGACGGCCGTGCCCCAGCTGCCGGTGGCGGGGCGTTTGGCAGCCATGATGTGGTACTGGGCGCCTTCAAAGCGGGACCATACCGCGACGGCATCGTCACTGGCGCTGACGGCGACCTTGGGCGAGCCATCCGACCCGATGTCAATGTTGGTGTCCAGCACCTCGACCGCCTGCCAGCCCGATCCGGCCAGGTACCGGTTGCTCCGGATGGAGGTGAGCCCGCTCACGGCATCCATCAGATCCGACACCACGGTGGCGTTGCCGCTCGCGGTCACGGCCAGTTGGAGGTGTTGGCCCGTGGTACCCAGATCCGTGGCCGTGCCCCAGCCCGTTCCGGCGACGTAGCGGTTGGCGCGGGCCCCCGCATAGCCAGACCAGACCGCCATGGCGTTGCCGCCGGCATCCATCGCCACCAGGGGGGTGGTACTCGAGGGGACATTGGCGGTTTCAATGGGGCCATCGGTCCCCCACCCCGTACCCGGAACATGGCGGTTGGCCCGTACCTTATTGTTCTGGGTCCACACGGCGATGGCATTCCCATTGGGATCCATGGCCACCTGCGGGGTACCCGCCGTGAGCGGGCCGGTTTCCACAAGCTGCGCCGCGCCCCAGCCCGTACCCGCGGTGTAGCGGGCTGACCAGATGCTGGTGATGTTGGTGTTCCCGGGGGCCCCGGGATCGAACTCGTTCCAGACCACCATGGCATGGCCATTGGGGTCCACGGCGACCGCGGGATCACCCACGGGCGGACCAGCGGGATCGGTGCTGGCCTGGATGATGGTGGCGGTTCCCCAGCCCGTGCCCGGAACGAAGCGGTTGGCCCAGACCCGGTTGCCTGAACCGTCGTACTGCCGCCACACGGCGAAGCTCGTGCCGCTGGCATTGGTCGCCACGTGCGGCGAGTAGGCCTGGCCAGTCAAGGTCTCGATGACCGCGGCAGTACCCCAGACCCTGGCTCCGGGAAGGGTGGTGAAGGTCCAGGTGTGAGCCGTGGCCAGGGCATTGCCAGCGAGATCCTTGACGCCCGTGGTCACGGTGGCGGTATAGGTCGTCCCGTTGGCCAGGGCGGCCGCGGGTGTGAAGGTGGCCGACATCCCCGTGGTGCTCACACTGCCCGCTACCGGTCCGCTGGGGCTGGCCAGGAGGAGGGTGGTGGTGGTCAGGGTGCCCGCATCCATGGCCTCGGAAAAGGTCACGGTGAACACGCTGGTGAGGGCCACCCCGACGGCCCCGCTGGCCGGAAGGGTGGTGCTGACGGTGGGTGGCGTGGTGTCCGTGGGAACGGCGGGCGGCTTGGGTGAGTGACTGCATCCCAAACCCAACGCCAGCACGGGGACGCTCACCAGTTGCCTGAAATCAAGGCCCTTCGCTTGCCACATGACTGCCTCCTCTGGAGTGGTGCTGGATGGATGGGTGTTGCCCCAAACCTAGAATCCGAAGCGCGCTCCCCCTAGAGCCAGTTAGAAGAAACCGTTGGGTCCAGTTCGGTTTTGATGGACCCTCTCTGGCCCCCCCGGACTCGTTGATCCTCTGCCATCCTCAGGCGCTCGCTGGCGTTGCGCCGGAAGGGCACCCTTCCCGGCACCCCGGGAACCACCATGCACCTGGCCGCCTCAGTCGACGAAGTACCCCATGAGGGTCGCCCTGCGGATGGTGTAGTTTCCCCAGGGCCCATGGGTCACCGATGACGAACCTTCGATCGATCCCCTTCGAGGCGCGGACTCCGGTTAGGGATTGGACCGAGAGCCCTGGGCCGGGGCGGACTGGAGGAGCGCCCAAATCTGGCTGAGCTGCCGACGCAAGTCCGCGTTCTCCGCCCGCAGGGCATCCCACTCCGTCTGTTGGTCGGTCCTCATCTGCTTGAGGGCCTTCTGCTGCTTCTGCACTTCGGCGAGAAGCAGGGGCGGCAGCTCGTGGTAGGCCACGGTCTCGATCTGGCCTTTCTGACCGTGGACCACCAGCTCGGGCATCACTTCGGCGACTTCCTCAGCGATGAGCCCGAAATGGACCGGGCCCTCCGGCTGCGCCTTGTAGCGGAAGGATACGGGGCGCAGGTCGTGAAGACGGTCCGTGGTCGCGCCGAGATCCTGGATGTCCTGCTTGTAGCGCCGGGAGGAAGAAATGGTGCCCAGCTGGCCGTTGAGATCCACCACCACGGGAACCGCGCTGAACTGGGTGGTCGCACTCCAGACGCCCGCCAGGTACACCTTGGACGTGTGGCCGTTGGAACCGATGCGGATCACACCGCTCTCCCGGACCAGTCCATCGTTGCCAATGTAGATGTTGTCCGTGCCACTGTTGAGGGCTTGGCCCGCCCACATGCCGATGGCGATGTTGGCATCGCCCGTGGATAGAAAATTCAACGCCCCATACCCGAGCGCCACATTCCAAGAGCCCGTGGCAAGGTTCAGGGACTGGGTGCCCACGGCCGTGTTGCCGCCGCCCATGTCGTTGAATTTCAGGCTCTCGTAGCCCACGGCGGTGTTGCTCGTTCCGGAGCCGTTGGACAGCATGGCCTGGGCTCCCACAGCGGTGTTCTGGGTGCCAGTGTTGGAGCCATTGACTGGGATCGTGGATCGAAGGGCCTCGAACCCCACGGCGGTGTTGAAGGTATCGATGGGCGTGGGGGTGGCGAGGGGATTTGCATAGAACTGGTTCCGGAGGGCCCCAGTGCCCACCGCCGTGTTCTTGCCAACCTGGGTGCCGGTCAGCAGGCTTTCAAACCCGACCGCGGTATTGGCGCTGCCAATGGTATTCCCCTGCAGGCTGTCCACACCCACCGCCGTGTTGGTCCGGCCCGTGGTGTTGCTGCGCAGCGCCACGGCACCCACAGCCGTGTTGCGATCCCCCGAGAAGATGTTGTCAGGCGCGTTGCTGGCAAGCGCCGTGAACCCGACAGCGGTGTTCCAGGCATACCAGCCCATACCCCCATTGCTGAAGGCTTGGGTGGCAAGGGCGTCGGCGCCGACCGCGGTGTTTGCCCCCGCCATGGTGTTGTGCTGAAGGGAGTTGTTCCCAACAGCCGTGTTGTTGAAGCCATTCGTCAGGAATTGCAGGCTGGAATCCCCCACCGCGGTATTGCTCGATCCCGAGACCAAGGAGGAAAGGGAGGCGTGCCCCACGCCCGTGTTGTAGGAGGCATAGATGGTAGAGGTCTGGGCGGGCATGGTGAAGTTCCCGGCGCCATCCCCCAGGAAGTTGTTCCGTCCATCGGCCCCGTAGGGCGCGAATTGATGCAGGATCGTCCCACCGTTCATCGTGAGGACGCCCGTGAGGTTGATGTTCCCCACCACGTCCAGGGGGCTGTGGGGCGTGGTGGTGCCGAGGCCGACGTTGCCGGTGGTGAACACCGCGTTGCCACCCACCAGGCTGAACGGGCTTGCGCCAGAAGGCCCTTGAGGGCCGCCGGGACCGATGGGTCCTGGCGCCCCAGGGCTCCCCGCAGGGCCCGCGGCACCCGTGGGCCCCTGGGGGCCCGTTGGCCCCGCAGGGCCTTGAGGCCCCATGGGTCCGGATGCGCCTGACAGGGCGCCTGGCAGCCACTTGGTGCCGTTGTAGACGAGGCCCTGGCCGGACAAGGGTGCCGCCGTCGTGAGATCGAGGGGGATGCCCTGCAGGTGCAGCAGGGTGGTGGCGTTCTGGGTGCCGCCCACATCCCCGGCGAAGGCGCCACTCACTTCGAAGGCGCTGCGGGCCTGGAGCGCGGGCACCAGGTCGGTGTCGGGGGCCAGTGCGGTGCCGGACACCACCACATGGAGTTTCAGGTGGGGCTGGCCGAGGATGGTGGTGGCGATGGGCGGCATGGGCGCTTCGCCAAGAAGCACGCTGTACAGGCCCGAGTTCACCGAGACCGATTGGTTGCCGGAATTCCAGAGCTCGGTACCCGCGCCATCCAGGATCGAGAACACGAAGGTGCGGGTCCCGGTGACGGGCAGCGTCGCTTCCAGCAGGCGGCCCTGGTAGGCCAGCACAGGCAGGGGCGGCGCGGGCACCGCCTGCGAGATGAGGGGTGCGCAGGCGATGAGGGTGAAGATGAGGGCAGGGTTCAAGGGGTGGCGCATGGGGGCTCCTGGGGGGACAGGTGAAGGTCAGTGGTCCGTGGGTACGCCGCTGGGATAGAAACCGTGCCGCACGCGGGTGCTGTCGTTGGCGTCCTTGCTGGTCTGAGCGGGCAGGCCCTCCCGCACGATGGCCAGGTTCTCGATGGTTCCGCCGGTTTGTCGGCCGCCCGGGGCCTGCACCAGGTCATCGCGCAGGTGGCTGGGCAGCAGGGCCTGGGCGACGACGAGGCCGAAGGGTGCGTCATGGCTCAGGCCGCCGGATTGACCGCGCAGGCTCAGGCCCGCATAGGCCGACGGAGTCACCCCCGGCGCCACGGCCACGGGCAGTTGCAGCGAAGTGGATCCGGCGGGCACCGTACCATCCGCCACGGCCCCGGCCGGGAAGCCCACGCCGGAGAGGGTGACGGCGCCGGTGAAGCCGTTGAGCCGCGCCAGGGTGACCGTGACGAAGCCGCTGCCCCCGGCCGGAATCTGGAGGTTGCCGGGGGTCACCTGGATGCTGAAGTCCGCCGCCGCGGGGGACGGTGTGCTGCCGCCCCCCCCACCACATGCCAGGGTAAAGGCGAGGGCGAAGGGAAGCAGGCCGGATGACCATCTGAGCGTATGAAGGCGCATGGAACCTCCATGAGGTTGCGTGTACATGTTTCTGTGGAGGGGACGACCCCGTTTCGAAGGGGACTGGGTTTGGCCCAAAGTAGAATCCGGAATCCGTTTCCCCCAGGGCCAGTTGGAAGAAGAGGAAGGGTCCAGTCCGACTCCACGGGCAGCCTCAGGCCCGCTCGGATTCTGTGGCCGAGAGGCAGGCCCTGAGTTTCACGATCCGCGGGTTCGTCTTCCTCAGTCCTGATCCATCAGCGATTGGCCCAACCTTTGGGCGATCTCATCCAATTGAAACGGCTCATGGCCCGAGAACCCCACCCGCAGTCCGCGCCGACCGTCGATGCCCGGCCACGACACCCGCGTCGAAGGGAGAAAGGCCACGCCAGCCTCCAGCGCCCGGGTGAGCCAGGCCTCGATATCCACGGAGGCATCCGGCTCCAGCCACAAGGCCAAGCCACCATCCGGAACATCTACGCGCACCCGGTCACTGAGGTTCAAGCGCAACCCATTGACCAGATGATCGCGTCGTTGGCGGTACACCGTGATCATGCGGTGCAGATGCCGCTGCAGTTCGCCGTCACGAATCAGGTCCGTCACCGCTGATTCAAGGATGGGATCCCCGCCTGGATCCAGGGCCGCCCGGAGGTCTTTGACTTGCGCCAGGAACGCCGGATGCCCGTACACATAGGCGAGGTGGAATCCGGAGGCGAGCAGCTTGGAGAGGGAGCCCACCAGGATGCAGACGCCATCAGCATCTTCACTGATGAGGGGCGTGCGCATGGCCCCTTCGAACTGGAATTCCGCCTCGGCATCGCTTTCCAGGATGGCCACTTTGTGGGCGGCGGCCCAACGCAGCAGCCAGGTCCGGCGGGCAGGATGCAAGGGCACCGTGGTGGGGTATTGCCGCTGCGGGCTCACATAGATCAGGCGGATGGGGTGCTGGGCCGAGAGGGCTTCGAGCCCCGCAACCTGGAGACCATCCCGGTCCACCGGCAGGGCCACCACCTTGGCTCCTGCCTGTTCGAACGCGCGCCAGGCGTCAGGGTTTCCGGGCGATTCCACCACCACGGCATCGCCTGGCTGGATCAGGGCCTTGGCAACCAGATACATGGCGACGGTAGGATTTCTCAGCAACAACAGCCGTTCGGGGTTGGGACTCAACGAACGCAAGGAACCCAGCATGTTCCCAAGCTCTTCCCGGAGTTGCCATGACCCCGCGGGGTCAGGCGCCGACAGCCGATCCTTGGCGGCGCGACGCAAGGCCGCGCGATACGCACGGCTGAAAGCATCCACAGGCGTGAGCCGGGGATCCGGTGTGCCGCTCGCGGCGGGAATCACTCCCGGGCGCGCCAGGCCTTCGGCCCCCATGGGAACCGGGCTTTGGAGCTTCGACGCCCCCATCTCAAAAGCCGGCGTAGGTCCCGAGTGGTGCGGGGACTTGAACTCAACCTCCAGGCCCGGTGGGGCTTCCACCACTTGGGTCAGGCCTGCCGGACGCGAGACCAGGAAACCTTCTGAAACCAGTTCCTGATAGGCCGCCACGACGGTGTTGCGGCTGATGTTCAGGCGTTCCGCCAACACCCGTGAACTGGGCAGCGCATCCCCGGGTTTCAACTTGCCCGATTGGATATCCGACCGCACCCTGCCAGCCAGCCGGAGGTACAACGGCGGCCCCTCACCGGATGACTGGAACGCTGGCTGGTATTCCCATCGGGTCATACTCACCCTCGACAGCAGGTTTCCGTGGGGGACGTTGAACATCCGTTCGGCCGGCTGGGCCGTTCGACGCCGCTCCCAGATTGGAAAGCCACGGCCCATGGTCCCCTCCCGGGCGCGCCGCCGTCAACGCCTGGCCACCCTGCGGCCTCCGCACTCCGGCCGGGATCCGCTGGCCTTACACGCCGGGATCCCCGAGAAAAGTGTTCATGCGCGCGAGAGCTTCCTCCAGCGTGTCGTAATCGCGAAAAGCGAATCCGGTTTGCGGAATGCCCGTGAGCATCTTGCTGACGCGCACGCCCGCTCGGGCCAGACACAACACGGGCTTGCCCCGCTCCAGGGCGTAGGCGATCTCGAAGCCCACGCCGTGGGAGGGCGTGCTCACCTCGGCGATGACGGCATCGCAATCCCGCAGCCAGGCCGTGTCCCGCGTGAAGACCGCCTGCGGAGCCATCTCACCGTCCGCGGCCATCACGGCTTTGGAAGCGAGGTGTTCCGTGAGCACGCGATGGCCGAGGAACTGCAGGTGCGCCACCATGGCCGCGTAGACCGGCTGATCCTGGCGGCCGCCCGTCAGGGAGCAGGAGAAGTAGAGATCCATGGCGCTACCTCCCCAGGGCCTCGTCCGCCAGGTGGCCGGCGTTCATGACCTTGCGCAGGGACTCCAGGATGGCGCGGGCATCGGCGGCCACGGCGCGCTTGGTGGCAGCGTCGTAGACGTAGTAGCCACCCTGCCCTTCCAGCACGCTGTCGAAGTTGATGCCCACGAACTCGCCCTCGGCGTTCACCACGGGGCTGCCGGAGTTGCCGCCCACCGTGTCGCAGCCGTAGGCGAAGTTGAAGGGCGTTTCCAGTGCGAGGCGACCCTTGGCCTGCAGCCAGCGCTCGGGCAGCGTGAAGGCACCGTCCTCGGCGGCCGCGGCGTTGCCGCCCCAGCCCTCGTGGCGGTCGTAGAGGCCCAGGAAGGTGGTGAAGGGCTGGGCCTTGGTGCCGCTGCCCGTGTCGTAGGTGGCGACGGGCCCCCAGCTCAGGCGCAGGGTGAAGGTGGCGTCGGGGTACTGGGACTTTCCGAGCACCTGGAAGCGGGCTCGGGCGATGCGCCCGCCGTGCTCGGCGAACACGCTCTGCACCTGGTCCTCCCACTGCCGCTGGAGGCCCCGCTGGAAGGGATCCAGCACCCGGGCCAGGGCGAGCATCGGATCCGCGTGGACGGCCAGGGCCGGGCGGCCGCCCTCCAGCAGCTGCTTGCGGAAGGCAGGATCCTGCAGGCGGGTGCCGGCGCAGGCGGCCTTGGCCACGTCCTCCGGCGGGCGTCCGCCGAGGACGGCCTTCACGAAGGGATGGCCCGCGCCCAGCTGTTCCAGGGCCTCGCGCAGCACCCAGCCGAGGCGCGCCTCGTCCAGGCCCATCTGGATGGGCCGGGGGTTCAGCAGGCGCTCCCGGGTGGCCTTGAGGCTGCCCTCGGTGTATTCGGGCAGGCGCTGGGCGGTGGGCTTGCCTTCCTCCTCCAGGATGCGGACGAGGGTGAGGGCGTGGCCGAAGAGGGCGCTGCCGCGGGTGCCGAGGCAGGTGTACTCCTTGAGTAGGGCCTTCTGGCGGGCCACGGCCTCGGCGATCCGGTCCCAGCTGGCGCCGGCGGTGGCCGCCAGGCCGGCCTCGCGGGCCACGGTGGCGCGTAGGTCCGCCTCGCGGGTGGCCACCAGGGCCAGGCTCTCGGGCTTGGAGAGGCCCATGAGCTGGCCGGTGACGCGCTTCTGGCCGTTGCTGATGCCGTAGATGGCGTCGGCCGCGACGCGGGCGGCCTCAGGCGAGGTCTTCGCGTAGGCCTCCAGGGCGCGGCGCTGGCGGGCCAGGAAGGCCAGCTGGAAGGGGATGCCCACCTCCTTCGCGTACTGCATCTGGGCGAGGGTCTGGCCGCGGTAGGTGACGCCGGGATGGCCGGAGATCACCGTGAGGTCGCCGGCCTTCAGGGGCGTGCGGGCGAAGGGCAAGAAGGCCTCGGGCTGGTAGGGCTGACCGTTCTCGTAGACGCGGAAGAGGGCGAAATCCAGGTTCCAGCGAGGGTAGGTGTAGTTGTCGGGGTCGCCGCCGAAGCTCGCCACCTGCACTTCCGGCGCCGCCGCCAGGCGCACGTCCTTGAACTTGCGGTAGCGGTAGAGCCAGTACTCGCCGCCCTGGTAGAGGGTGACGGGCTCGCAGGTGAGGCCGGTCTTCGCTTCTTCGGCCTTGCGCAGCTCGGCCAAGGCGTTGCGCCGGGCGGTGAGGGCGTCCTTGTCGGCGGTCCCGGGCTTCACGGCCGCGTTCACGCGGGCGGTGACGTCCTCGCTGGAGACCAGCAGCATCAGCTCGAGGCCAGGCACCTTGATCTCCTGGCCCCGGGTGCCGGCGGTGAAGCCGTCGCGCACGAAGTCGGCCTTGGCGCTGGAGACTTGGGCGATGGCGTCCCGGCCCACGTGGTGGTTGGTGATCACCAGGCCGTCCCGGCTCACGAAGGCGCCGGTGCCGTTGGGGAAGCGCAGGGTGGCCAGCTGCAGGCTCTTCAGCCAGGCCGCGTCGAGGGCCACGCCGTACTTCTCCTGGATGGCCTTGACGGGCACGTTGTCGAAGGTCCACATGCCCTCGTCCGCGCGCAGCGCGGGCAGGGCGAGGAGCAGGGCGAGGGCGGTGAAGCGCATCGGAACTCCAATGAAACTTGATTCGTCCACAGATTCCACAGATGACACAGACGCAAAATCCAAGGACATCTGTGTGGATCTGTGAAATCTGTGGATATGCGGCTTTCGGTTACCTGCCGGTGAGCTCGGCCACGAGGCTCGTGGCGCCGTACACCTTGTCCAGGGCATGGACGATGCCGCGGGCATCCACGGAGACGGAGCGGTTGACCGTCTCGTCGTAGAAGTAGTTGCCGGGCAGGCCGTCGATGTTGCCATCGAAAAGGATGCCGACCAGCTCGCCCTTCTTGTCGACGACGGGGGATCCGGAATTGCCGCCGACGGTGTCCACCTTGTGGACGAAGTTGAAGGGCATGGCCGGGTCGAGGGCGGACCGCCGGTCCAGCCAGCGCTGCGGCAGGGTCCAGGCGCCATCATGGACCCTGGCCTCGTTGCCGCCCCACCCGTCGTAGCGGTCGAAGAGCCCGCCGAAAGTGGTGAAGGGCTGGATCAGGGTGCCGTTGGCGGGATAGGCGGCCACGGCGCCGTAGGACAGGCGCATGGTGAAGGTGGCATCGGGGTAGGTGTGCTTCCCGAAGACGGCAAAGCGGGCCTTGGCGATGCGCGCGCCGTGCTCGGTGATCACGCTGGTCACCTGCTCCTCCTGCTTCTTGCGCAGGTCGCGGCCGATGGGATCGAGCTTCCGGGCCAGGAGGATCATGGGGTCCTGACTGTCGGCGATGGCCTGCTTGCCCCCGGCGAGCAGGGCCTTTCGGGCCTCGGGATCACTGAGCCTGGAGCCGGCCACGGCGGCCTTGGCCACTTCGGCGGCGGACTTGCCGCCCAGCATGGCCTTTACGAACCGGTGCTGGGGTCCGAGTTCCCGCGCGGCCTCCTCCAGCCCCTTGGTGAACAGGAAGGTCTCCTGCTCCTTGTAGTAAGGGCCGGGGACGCCCAGGCGAGTCTTGGCGTTCTTCAGATTCGCGTCGCTGTACTCGGGCAGGCGCTGCTCGCTGGGCAGGGCCTCCTCGTCGGCGATGCGAACCAGGCTGAGGGCATAGCCCAGCAGCGTGGAGTTGGCGGTGCCCACGTTCTGGGCGTCCTTGGCCAGCTTCTGGGCCGCCTTGGTGGCCCCTTCGATCTTGGACCAGCTCAGACCGGCCGAGGCTTCCAGCTTCGGATCCTTGGCCACCTTGGCGCGGAAGGCCTTCTCGTCCGCCTTGATGCGGTCCATGGCTTCCTTGTTCTTCAGGCCCGACCAGTAGCCCGTGACGGCCTTGATGCTGTTCTCGATGCCGAAGATCTGGCTGCTGACCTGGCGGGCCGCCTCCGGCGAGGTCTTGCCGTACTCCAGCAGGGCCGCCTTGCGGCGCTCCAGGCCCTTGAGGCGCGCCGGGATGGCGAAATCCCGGGAGTAGGCCATCTGGGCGAAGGTGTCCTGGCGGTTGGTGCGGCCGGGATGCCCCGTGACGAAGGTGAGGTCGCCCGCCTTGACGCCGGTCTCGGTCCACTTCAGGAAATCCTTCGGCTGGAATGGCTTCCCGTTCTCGTAGACCCGGAAGAGGGTGATGTCCAGGCTGTGGCGCGGGTAGGTGAAGTTGTCGAAGTCGCCGCCGTACAGCGCCACCTGGAGCTCGGGGGCGAAGACCAGGCGGACGTCCGTGTGCTTCCGGTAGCTGTAGATCCAGTGCTCGCCGCCCTGGTAGAGGGTCACGTGCTCGCAGGTGAGCCCGCTCTGTTCCTGCATCTCCTTCTTGATCTTCTCGATCTCGGTCTCGCGGGCTTTCAGGGCCTCCTTCTCCGAGGCCTCGGGCTTGACGGCCTTGGCCACCCGGGCGGTGATGTCCTCCATGGCCACGAGCGTGACCAGTTCCAGCCCCGGCACCTTGAGCTCCTGCTCGCGGGTGGGAGCGGAGAAGCCGTTCTTGAGGAGATCGTTGTCCTTGCTGCTCAGCCGCTGGACCCAGCCCCGCCCGACATGGTGGTTGGTGAGGACGAGGCCATCCTTGCTCACGAAGGAGCCGCTGGCCCCGGGGAAACGCAGGGAGGACAACCGGACATGATCCAGCCAGGCCTGGTCGGGAGCCCAGCCATGCTTGGCCTGGATGGCCTTGGTAGGCAGGTTGTCGAAGGTCCACATGCCCTCCTCCGCCCGCAGCGAGGTGGCGGCCAGGGTGAACGCAAGCAGAGTCAGGACCAGGGAACGAGGGTTCATGAAGGCTCCAGGCGGGTCAGAAAGACTTGACATCGTATCACTAAGTATCGAAGTCCGCCCTTAGAGGACCTTCAGGGGTGATTCACTGACATTCAACCCTCCTTCATCCATGGAGATCCATTGGCTTCTCTGGCCGAATTCCGCTATTGTTCATCTCTGGACGTTCAATGACCCTCGCCCTGGACAGAACCCTCAAGCGCGCCTCTGCCGGCCTGATGCTGGCGTTGGCCCTGGTGTATCTGCTCCACGCCGCCTGGCACTCCGGCCTCGCCCAGGTGGCGGTCCACCCCAGCGGTGCGGCGATCGCAACGCACCTTGATCCCTTTGTGTACGCCGAGGGCCAGAGCGGCGACGGCGTCGCCGGATGCCACTTCTTCTGCAACCACGGGTGTCCAATCCCCCCGCTGCCTGAGCAACCCCGGATCGAGGACTCGCTGTCGGCTCTCAGCTATGAAATGGCCCGGACCCGTCCCGCCCGGTGCGCGCACCCCCAGCCCATCAAGGCCCCGCCCCGGTTCCTCGCCTGATCGTGCACTGATCGCCTGACGGCGATTCCCCCCTCCGGGTTCGCCCGGGGGCACCGATCCGATGTCGACCGAGGAACCCATGAACCGAGCCCTGCTCCTGGGGGCCCTGGTCTGCGCGCTGCAGGCGCAGACCCCGGCCCCGTCTCCCCTGACTTTCGACCACCTGCTGTCGAAGGCCGCCTCCGATCCAACGCTGCTCCGCATCGAAGCGGACCTGGCCGCCCGCCATCGCCAGCTGGCCGCCACCGGCGGGCTGCTGCGCGAGGGGCCCACCGTCACCGCGGAAGCGGGTCGGCGCCGCGGCCCACTGACTGCGTCCACCGACAAGGTGGCCCAGGTGGAGGCACCCCTGCTGCTGGCCCCCGGCCTGCGCAGCAGCGCCCAGTCACGCCTTGATCAGGCCCAGGAGTCACTGCTGGCCCTGGCCCGGGCCGAGGCCCGGCAGCGGCTCCGGCTGGCCTACCTGGACGCCTGGCTGGCGGAGGCCCAGCTGCACCTGCGGGCCAGCCAGATCGAGCTCACCGAGACCTGGGTGCGGGTGGCCCAGGCCCGTGTGGACGCTGGTTCCGATCCCGCCTACCAGGCGGATCTGGTCCGCGGTGACCTCCTGCGCCTGCGCACCGACCTTGGCGAAGCCCAGCGCCGGGCCAGCGAGACCTGGGGGGCGCTGCGCGCCCTGGCCGACCTGCCGGCCGAGCCGCAACCCCTGGCCGAGCCCGGCCCCCCCACCCTCCCCGCCGCTGGCGGACTCGCGGCAGCCTTCCGGGCGAGCCTGATCCGCCGGGCCCAGGCAGACCGCAGCGCCGCGGAGCAGACCGCGTTCGAGCTCCAGCAGGCCTTGAGGACCTCCCGCTGGAGCCTCAGGGGCAGCTACGCCTCCGAGGGGGATGAGCGCATCACCCGGCTTGGCGTGGCCATCCGCCTGCCCCGCGCCGGGGAACTCGGCGCCCAGCGGCGGGAGAGCGCCGCCGGCCGGATTGCCCTCTCCCGGGAGGGCGAGGCCGCGGCTTTCCATCTGGAATCCCGGTTTCAGTCCGCCCTCTCACGGCTGCACACCTTCGGGGAACCCCCGGTCCCCCACAGCTTCGATGGCGCGCTCCGCGCCGTGGACCTGCGCCTCCAGGAAGGCAAGGAGCGGCCGTCGGACGCCCTGCTGCTGCGCCGCCTCCTGCTGGAGGCGGAGAGCTCCTCGCTCCAGCGCCTCCGCGAAGCCCACGCCCTTTCCGCTGAACTCGACCTGCTGACCCTTGGAGATGCCCGATGATCGCCCTCCCCACCCGTTCCTCCGCCCTGTCCCTGCTGCTGGCGGGAGGCGCGCTCCTCCCCCTCCTGGCCTGCAAGCCGAACCCTCCCGCCGAAGCCGCCGCCCCTCCCGCCGTGCCCCTTGAGGCCGACACTGTCCCCCTGAAGAGCGTCCAGGAGGGGCTCCGCACGGCTGCAGTGCCCTCCGCAGCCACCCTCCAGGCCTGGTTTCCCGCCGAGGCCGCCGGAGACGAATCCGCCCGCGCGGTGCTCACCGCCCCCGTGGGTGGCATCGTGGCTGCGGCTCCGGCCGCCCCCGGCCGCCCGTTGGCCAAGGGTTCCCCGCTGCTCATCCTGCGCAGCCCGGAGCTGGCCGAGCTGAAGTCGAAATGGCTGATCGCCCAGGCCCGCCTGAGGCGTGCCGACGCCGACCTGGCCCGGGAGCGCCGACTCGCCGCGGCCCAGGCCGGGGCCCGGCGCGACCTGGAACTGGCCGAGGCGGAACACGCCAGCGCCAGCGCTGAGAGCGAATCCGCCCGCATCTCCCTGCAGGCCCGGGGGGTGACCCCCGAGCAGGCCGAGGGCATCTTCGTCCTCCGCGCCCCCAGCGCGGGAACCGTGTCTGCCTGGAAGGCCCAACTGGGCCAAGGCGTGGCCATGAACGAAGAACTCGGCGCATTCCAGGCCGCCTCTGCCTCGCTTGCCGTTTTGGAACTGCCGCCCCCCGCTCCCGGTGCCTGGAAGCTGGGCAGCCGGGCGGTCATCCGCGATGAGGGCCGCACCTGGCGCGGCGAGGTGGTAGGGCTGCCCTCGAGCATGGGGGACATGACCCACCGCATGACCTACCGGCTGCGCCTGTCGGGCGCAGCCCTGCCGCTGCCCGGCACGCCTCTCGAAGTACAGGTGCCCATCGGCCAGGGCATGCTGCTGCCCTCCGCGGCGCTGCAGCAGATCGAGGGGGTGTGGGGTGTTTTCATCAAGGAGGGTGACCTTGCCCGGTTTCGCCCGGTCAAGCGCGGGGCCGATGTGGGCCGCGAGACTTTGGTCCTGGATGGCCTCGCCGCCGGGACCAGTGTCTTCACCGAGGGCGCCTACCTGCTCAAGTCCAAGTTGATGCGACTGAAGACGGGAGGCGGCAATGAGTAAGGACACGCCCACGCTGCTCACCCGCTGGTTCGCCTGGCTGCTGCCCAAGCAGGGCCTCGTCTTCAGCGCAACGCTGCTGCTCGCCTTCAGTGGCACCCTCACCTTTGTCAGCCTGAAGCGCGACCTGATTCCCGACCTGTCACTGCCCTCGCTGCAGCTGCTCATTCAGAGCCCCGGCCGAGCCGCGGCGGAGCTGGAACTCACCGTGGCCCAGCCTGTGGAGCAGTCCGTGGGCGGCCTGCCGGGCGTGAAGCGGGTGGTCAGCACCGTGCAGGCCGGCCTGGTCCAGGTGGTCATCGCCTTTGAAGGCGGCACCGATCCATGGCGCTCCCGCCAGCTGGTGGGAGAGCGCATCTCGTCCCTCATGGGCGGCTTCCCGCCGGGCACTCTGCCGCCGCTGGTGACCAGCGCCGCGGGCCGCCTACAGGAGATCCAGGAGCTCGTCCTCCACGGCCCGGCCGTGGGCCCGGTGGCCCTCCGCGACCACGCCGTGAAGGTCATCGTGCCCCGGCTCCAGGCGATACCGGGCGTGGCGCGCGTGGAGGCCCTGGGCGGCGAGGCGAAGCAGATCCAGGTGCTGCTGCGACCCGACCGCATGCGCCTGCTGGGCGTGCCGCTGGGCAAGGCCATGGAGGCGCTGGAAGGCAGCGACCAGGATGGCGGCGCCGGCATCCTCGAGCTGCAGGACAAGGGCTGGTTCGTCACCCTGGGCAGCGCCGCCCCCACCCCGGATGAGCTGCGCCGGCTGCCGATCCAGACCCAGCGTGGCACCGTGTTCCTCGGTGAAGTGGCGGACGTGCAGGAAGGCGCCGCCTTCCGGCGCGGGCTCTCCACGTACCGGGGCGCCGAAGCAGTCTCGCTGCGCGTGGTCAAGCAGCCCACCGCCGAGGCGCTCAGCACGGCCCAGGCCGTGCGCGAGGCCCTGCCCGAGCTGCGAAAGGGCCTGCCCGAAGGCATGAAGCTCGACCTGTTCTACGACCAGGGCGAGTTCGTGCGCCACGCCCTCAGTGGCGTCACGCTGGCGCTGCTGCTCGGCGGCGGCTTCGTGGGGCTGGTGCTGGTCGTCCTGCTGGGCAACCTGCGCGGGGCCCTGGTGGTGATCATCCTCCTGCCCCTGGCCACCCTCGGCGCGGCCATCCCGCTGATGTCGATGGGTCTCGGCCTGAACGCGCTCACCCTCGGCGGCCTGGCCATCTCGGTCGGGCTGCTGGTGGATGCGGGCGTCATCATGGTGGAGAACCTCACCCACCGCCTGCACCAGGCCCACGCCACCACGCCGGCTGCACGCAGGGCCACCCTCGTGGTGGCGGCTTCCGAGGTGGGCATCCCCATCCTCATCGCCGTGCTGGTCATCCTCGCGGTGTTCATCCCGCTGCTGGCCATCGGCGGCGTCGCCGGGCGCCTTTATGCGCCCCTTGCGGTGGCCGTGGGCTCGGCCATGACCCTCAGCCTCATCCTGAGTTTCACCCTGGTGCCCACTCTGGTGGAGCGCTTCCTGCCCCCGGGCACCGTGTTGGAGGAGCCCCGCTTCGTCACGCGGCTTAAGGAGGTCTATCGCCCCGCCCTCACCTGGGCCCTGACCCACGGGGCCAAGCTGCTGGCCGTGGCCGCCACCGTGACGGCGGCGAGCATCGTGCTGGCGCTGGGGCTCGGCAGCAACTTCCTGCCCAGCCTCGACGAGGGCGCCTTCATCCTGACGCCCAACTTCCCGGCGGAGACCAGCCTCGAGGCCGTGGACCAGGGCAACAAGCTGCTGGGCGCACGGCTGCGCCAGGTGCCCGGCGTGAAGGACTTCTACCGCCGCACCGGGCGCGGCGACGTCACCGAGGACCCGATGCCCCACTACTCCAGCGACATCCTGGTACTGCTGGAGCCGGATGCGGATCCGAAGAAAGTGGAAGCCGCCCTTGGCACCCTGGCCGACCAGATGCCTTACCCCGTGGAACTCACCACCCCCATGAACATGAAGATCTCCGAGGGACTCGGCGGCACCCCCGCTGACCTTCAGGTGAAGCTCTTCCACCTGGACATGGCGGCCATCGAGGCGGTGGCGCCCGACCTCCGGAAAAAACTCTCGGACCTGCCCGGCGTGAAGTCCGTCACCCCAGATACAGGCGGCCCCCTGCCCAAGTGGCAGGTGAAGATCGATGACCGGGATCTGCGCCACCTCGGCGTGCCGCGGCCGCTGTTGCTGCAGACCCTACAGGCCGCCCTGCAGGGTCTGGAGGTGTCGCCGCGGTACGATGGCCCGCAGCGCATCGGGCGGGTGGTGAAATTCCAGATCCAGGGCGACGTCACGCCGGAACGCCTGCAGCGCCTGCCCCTGGTGCTGGAGGATGGGCGGGTGCTGGAACTGGGCCAGGTGGTGCAGTTCGAGGAAACCACTACGCCCAGCATGATCCGGCGGGAATCCAGTCAGCGGCGCCTCGCGCTGAACCTCCGCACCGAGGGCGACCTTGGCGGCGTGGCCAAGCGGGTGGACACCCTGCTGGCCAGCTACCCGCTGCCGAAGGGCACCGTGGTGAAGCTGGGCGGCAAGATCGAGGAGGCGCGGGAAACCCAGCAGCGCCTGCTCATCGCCATCGCCGTTTCCCTGGGCATCGTGGTGGGTCTGCTCTACGTGGCCCTCAACCGCTGGTGGGAGGTGGCGGTCGTACTCGCCACCCTGCCCAACGCCTTCGCGGGCGGCCTGTTCAGCCTGTGGCTGGCGGGTGAGACCTGGAACGTCAGCTCCATTGTCGGCATGATCGGCCTCTTCGGCGTGGCCGTGCAGAACAGCCTGGTGCTGATCACCCAGACGAAGGACCTGTACGCCTCGGGTCTCTCGCTGCGCCAATCCGTGCTGGAGGCCAGCCTGGGCCGCGTGCGCCCCAAGCTGATGACGGCGGGCGCCGCCATCCTGGGCCTGCTGCCCATGCTGCTCGGGTTCGGCGGCAGCGAGCTGGAGCGGCCCCTCGCCATCGTCATGGTGGGCGGACTCGTCACCTCCACGCTGTTCACGCTGCTGGTGCTGCCGGGCTTCTACGAGTGGATGGGCAAGCGGAGGGGCCTGGGCGGCGCCCGGCGGTAGCCTGCTGAGGACCGCCCGGAGGGGACTCCAGTCCCTCCGGGCGGAATTCAGGCCCGACCGTGCTGACGCCGAAGTAGGTTATGGGACTTCCCATGATCCTCAAGCCCCTCAGCATCCTGACCACCCTCACCGCCCTGGCTAGCGCCCAGGAGTCGCCCGGCCCCCCCGTGGGCCCGGTGGCGAACCCCACGTGGCGGGAATCCATCGACAAAGGCCGGGACAAGCTGGCGGATCGCCTGTTCGGCTTGAAGCTCTCCGCCTTCGGCGATGTCCTGGCCGCGCCCGATGACCGGGGCCGGAAGAAGCTCGACTGGGGGTCCTTCGAGCTGGATCTCGCCGGGGAATTCCACGACAGCATCGACGCCGCCGCGGCGGTGGTCACGAATCAGACCGCCACCAAGCTCACGGTGGGGTTCCTCGATTTCCACCCCTTTGGCGGCATCATCGCCCCTCGCGGCCGCCTCTGGGTCGAGAAGGGCTTCCACATCCAGGTCGGCCGCTTCGACGTGCCCTTCGGCAACGACTGGCAGTTCTTCGCCAGCAAGGACAGCATCTCCATCTCGCGTCCCCTCAGCACTGACGCCATCATGGACGGGGGCTACAACGACATCGGCATGCGCGTGCTCGGCAATGACGGCACGGTGAACTTCAACACCTTCATCCTGCGCGGCTTCGGCGATGGCCGCCTGGCGGGCGGGCGCCTGGGCCTCACCCCCTTCGGGGATCCCTTCTCGCTGAAAGGCGCGCGGGAACCGAAGTCGGCTGAATTCGGGTTCTCCTACCTCTATGACACTGACGTGCATCGCCGGAAGCGGGAGAGCGCCTGGGCCCTGGACGCCGAGGGCCGCCAGGGCGCCTATTACGCCCGGATGGAGTATCTCTCCCGCCGCACCGAACCCACGGAACTCGACGCCGCCCTCACGCGGCGCGGCTGGCACCTCACTCAGGAAGTCGCCTTCGCCGAATTCGCGGTACCCACCACCCTCTTCGTCCGCTACGAGCGGATGGGCCAGACACCGCCCCTGCCCCCGCCCGGGGATGACCACGATGTGCGGGTGGTGGCAGGCTTCGGTGCCACGGTCGCCGGGCTGGTCCAGCTGAAGGCGGAGTGGCAGCGCACCCTGGAGGCCACGGCGGCCACCCGCGAATCCGCCCGCTACAGTCCCAATGTGTGGCTGGCCCAGCTCGTGGTGGTGTTCTGATGCGCGGGACGTTCCGCAGACTGATCCCGCTGGCCCTCCTCGCCCTGGCGGCGCAGACGCTGGCTTCGTCTCCGGATCACGGGTTCCTGGACCAACCCTCGGCCTGCGCCAGCTGCCACGGCGCCGAGGCCGCCGTGCGCTGGGACTCTCACCGGCACCGGCCCTGCACCCAGCTCTGCCTCACCTGCCACACCCAGGCGGACATGGCCAAGCACCACCCGGTGGGCACCCTGCTGATCAAGCCGCTCAAGACCCCCCTGCCCCTCACCGGAGACAAGAGAACCGCCTGCGCCACCTGCCATGACCTGTCCCGCCCGCGCCATGACCAGGTCCGCTGGAGGGCTGTCAGCCTCTTCGGGCGCCTGTTCCGCAAGCAGAAGCAGTACCCGACCTACTATCTCGCCATCCGGAATGACCGCGGGCAACTTTGCCTCGCCTGCCACTGAGGTCCGCCATGAATCAGCCCCGCCACCGCCGCATCGTGCTCATCGACACTCGCTTCCAGCTCCGCATGGCAGGCGCGTTCATCCTGCTCCAGGTCCTGCTCACGGGCCTCTTCGCTTTTGGCCTGTACCTCTTCATGGCCAGCGAACTGCAGACGGGCTTGGCCTCGGCCCACGCCGCCTACCGTTCCCTCGGGCAGATGCTGCTGCCCCTGGTGGCGGTGCTCGCGGGGTTCAGCTTGGTGCTGTCCATCGTTCTGGTGACAGGCTTCGTGGTGATCCTCAGCCACCGCATCGCTGGCCCGCTGCACCGCTTCCGCCTGGTAATGGAGGAGGTGGCCCAGCGGCGCATCCCCGACCATGCCCGCATCCGACCGGACGACCAGCTAGGGCCGCTCTCCGAGTCCACCGGCCAGGCCCTCGGCACGCTGCACACGGATCTCGCGACCCTTCGCTCGGCCCTGGACCGGGCCCAGGCGGCCCAGACCTCCGGAGACGCGGCCGCCACGGCCAACGCCCTGGATGACCTGGAGACCACCCTCGGCGCCTGGATTCCGCCAGCCCCCTAGAAAGCGACCTTCACGTGCGCCGCCAGGGTGCGGGGCGGGATGACGTGGGTGCCACCGAAGGTGCTGAGGAAGTTGTAGAGGCCCTTTTCGTCGGTGGCATTGAGCAGATCCACCCCGAGGGTGAGCCGGCCGGTGCTTAGCTTCCACTGCCGGGCCAGACCCAGATCCCAGGTGGTGCGGGGCTTGATCCGCCAAGTGCCCTCGGAGTCCTTCCGGATGTAGCCGGCGCCGAAGGCATAGTCGGAGTTCCCGGCCACCTGTGCGGGATCGCGGGCCACCAGGCCCGAATCGTGGCGGCCGATCACCTGGACGGTGAAGCCGTCGCGCTCGTAGACGAGGCCGGCCT
Organism: uncultured Holophagaceae bacterium; assembly: GCA_963751095.1. Taxonomy (GTDB): domain Bacteria; phylum Acidobacteriota; class Holophagae; order Holophagales; family Holophagaceae; genus Geothrix. The sequence goes on from CAVVTK010000002.1 coordinate 106,013, forward strand.
GGGCGCTGAGCTTCTGGTCGTGGTCGATGAGGAAGCGCTCGCCCGGTGCGGCTTCCGGCGCCGCCAGCTGGAGGCCGCCCACCAGGGGGGCCTGGAAGATGGCCCGGGTGCGGCCCAGGCTCAGATACCCGGACCAGCCCTTCACGGGCACCAGGTCCACACGCAGGTTCATGCCGCGGAAGATGCCCCGGTCGGCGCCCACCGGAAAGAGCACGCCCGTGTTCAGGAACTGGGCGTTGTCGCCGGCGTTCCGGCTCTGCTTCTCCCAGTACTCCAGCATCACCCGGCCCGCCTTGCCGAGTTGCTGCTCGATGCCATAGCTGCGGGAATCCTGGTGCTCGGGCCGCAGGGGCTGGCGCGGCGTCCCCGCATTCGGGCCCAGGTCCCAGGCCTGCTGGGACAGGGAGAGCGCGAGGTTCTCGTGCTCGCGCAGGATCATCAGGCGGTCGTAGCTGGCGCGCAGCACGGTGCCCGTGGCGTCGAAGCGGTAGCTGAGCCCCAGGCGCGGCTGAAGCTGGTTGTCGGAGACGTCGTCCACGGCGTAGGCATCATGCCGCAGGCCCAGGGCCAGGAACAGGGCTCCGAGATGCAGGTCGTTCTGGATGAAGGCCGAGGTCAGCGTGGGCCGCAGCCGCCCATCGAACCGGAAGATGTTCCCCCCGCCGGCCGGTGTGTAGGGGTACAGCGGGTCCCCGGATCCAGCGGCCAGAGCATCGTCCGTGATGGCGAAATCGAACCGCTCGTGGATAGGGAAGGCGATGCGCTGGAACCCCACCTTCGTGAGGTTCTCCCTGCCCCAGCGTTGGGTGAAGGCCACCTGCAGGCCCCGGTTGTCCAGGGTGCGATCCTGCTTCGCCCAGTAGGGGTAATCCAGGTGGCCGCCCGCCGTGAATCCATCCGCCAAAGCCTCGCCGGGCTTCAGCTCAGCGCGGGAGGCCCGGAAGAACACCGAGGCCTCGAGGCTCTGCCTGGCACTGAACAGGTGGGCCCAGGCCAGGCTCGCGCTGGCATCCGAAGTGGCCGCCCGCTGGTCCTGCCCCCGCGCCTGCTGGGAGGCCAGGTTCGCCACCTGGCGCTCGGTGCGGCCTCCGGACAGGGAGAAGCGCAGCGTGTCCTGGCTGCCGAGGATCCAGTCGAAGCGTGAGAACAGTCGGCCGGTCCGGCCGTGGTTGTGCAGGTTCTCGAAGTTGACTGGATCCAGGAACCGGTCACTCTCGCTGGCCGCCCCGCTCACGAACCAGCCGAAGGAGTCCGTTCCGCCCCGCGCATTGAACCCGGCTTCGGCCGTGCGGAACCGCGCGACGCCGAAGGAGGCCTCGCCCTCGAGGCCGTTGAGCGTGCCCAGGCCCGATTTCGTGGTGACATTCACCACCACCACCGGCTTGCCGCCGTACTCCGCGGAGATGCCGCCAGTGATGACCTCCAGGCTCTCCACCTGGGAAGGGTCCAGGCTGTTGCTGAAGGTGGCGTGCAGCTGGTCCGACACGGGGATGCCATCCACCACATAGGTCATCTGACCGTGGCTGCCGCGGAAGTGGAAGCGGCCGTTCTCGTCGGCCACGAAGCCTGGCGTGGCCAGGAGGATGCTCTCCATGGCCCGGCTCTGCACGGCGGCGGGTGTTCTTTCGATGGCGCTCTTGTCGATGTCCAGGTGAGTGGAGGGGTGATCCTCCACCAGCCGCAGGTTCTCTTCCACCACGACCACCGCGCCCTCGGGCTTCAGCGCCACGGGCACCACCAGGGGTAGCTGGCTATGGACGTCGATGTCGAGGTGCCCCGGCAGGAGCCCCGTAGCCTGGGTGTCCAGGTGGTAGGTGTTGAAGGGGACGTTCTGGAAGACGAAGGCCCCCTTGGCATCGCTCAGGGCCTTCTGGCGGTAGCCTGAGACGGGATTCGAGAGGATCAGGGTGGCCCCGGCCACGGGACGTCCCTGGTCATCAACCACCCGGCCAGTGACCAAGCCGCTCCCGGCGGCAGCAGCCAGGATGGGGCCCATGGCCAGCAGGGCTGCGCAAAAAATGGGTATTGGGGCTCGAAGCACGGACATCATCTCCAGATGAAATTATTTTCTAATTATTTCTTTAATGGTCAATGGAAATAATTTTCATTTATGATCAAAACGTTCACTAAACCACTTGGCCAATCGGGCGAACCTTAAGAATCTATTGCCCCTTGGGGAGGTCTTCGACATGAAGCGGAAGCAGCTCTGGATTCTCGGTGGGGGCCTCGCGGTACTCCTGGTGGGCGGCGTCGCCATCGCCGGCATGCAGGACAAGGGCCTGGCCGTGCAGGTGGCCAAGGTCGGGCGGGAGAACCTCCAGTCGAAGGTCAGCGCCAATGGCAAGATCCAGGCGGTAACCAAGGCCGACATCTCCGCGAACGTGATGGGCCAGGTCACCAGGCTCGCCGTCAAGGAGGGCGACCGGGTCAAGAAGGGCCAGTTCCTCATGGAGATCGATCCCCGCAGCGCCAGGGCCAACACCGAGGCCATGCAGGCCAACCTGCATGCCACCCAGTCGGACCTGATCTCCGCCACGGCCAACCTGGCCCAGGCGCGTTCGGATTTCGAGCGGGCCAAGGCCAACCGTACCGCGGGCATCATCTCGGCAGCTGATTTCGAACGGGCCAAGACATCGTTCGAGACCGCCCAGGCCACCCAGGAGACCGTCCGACGCCGCGCCGATCAGGCCAAGGCCAACCTCAGCCAGTCCCAGGTGGGCCTGCGGAACTCCACCATCACCGCGCCCATGGATGGCGTGGTCACGGCCCGCCGCATCGAGCTGGGCGAGACGGCGGTGCCAGGCATCCAGAACTCTGCCGGCACCGTGCTGGTGACCGTCTCCGACATGAGCAAGGTGGAGGCCGAGATGGAAGTCGACGAAGCCTCCATTCCCACGGTGAAGCTGGGCCAGAAGGCCCAGGTCCGCATCGATGCCTACCCCAACCAGACCTTCGATGGTGAAGTCACGGAAGTGGGCGGCAGCCCCATCCTGAAGCTCAGTGCCAACGAGGCCATCAAGTTCAAGGTCAAGGTCTGGATCAAGAACCCGCCCCTCACCATCAAGCCCGGCCTCTCGGCCCAGGCGGACATCTTCACCGGCAGCCGCGACCAGGTCCTGGCCATCCCCATCCAGTCCCTGGTGACGCGGGAGATCAAGCCCAAGGCCGGTGAGGTGCTGAAGCCCGGCGCGCCCCGGGACGAGGAGGGCGTCTGGCTCTTCGACGGCCAGGGCAAGACCAAGTTCCTCCCGGTCAAGACGGGCCTCCTGGGCGACCTGAACGTGGAGGTGCTGGACGGCCTCAAGGGCGGTGAGACCGTCATCACCGGGCCGTTCAGGATCCTGCGCGACCTCAAGGGCGGCGAGCTGGTCCGCGAGGACAAGAGCAAGAAGAAGGACGAGAAGAAGGGCTGAGGGTAAGGCACATGAACTATCAAGAGCTGTTCCGGGTGGCCCTCCGGGCCATCCGGGCCCACAAGCTCCGCAGCTTCCTGACCCTGCTGGGCATCATCATCGGCGTCACGACCATCGTGGGCGTGGTGGGGATCATCACGGGCCTGAACCGCTACGTCCAGGAGAAGGTGATCATCCTCTCCCCGGACATGTACATCGTCACGCGCTTCGGCATCATCCGCAGCCGCGAGGAGTTCCTCCAGGCGATCAAGCGGCCCCAGCTCACCTGGGAGGAGTACCAGCGCATCAGCAGTGGCGTGCTCAGCCATGCTGCGATGACGGCGACCCGCTCCTTCAAGACCCTGCCCGTCAGCTACGGCAGCCACCGGCTGGCCGACACCTTCGTGGTTGGCAGCACTGCCAACTTCGCCCGGATTCTGAACCTGGACACTGGCGGCAACGGCCGCTTCTTCACCGAGGGCGAGGATGAGGCCGCCCAGAACGTGGCGGTCATTGGCGCTGACATCAAGACGGAGCTCTTCCCCAACCAGGATCCCATCGGCCGCATGATCCTGGTCCGCGGGCAGCCCTTCCGCGTCATCGGTCACATGGTGAAGGAGGGCAAGGGCCTCGGCATCAACCGCGACCAGCTGGTGGTCATCCCCTTCCAGGTCTACCGCAAGAACTTCTTCGCCCCCAACGACCCTCTCGACTACTTCATCAAGGCCCGGGGCGGCGTGGAGGGCCTGAGCGAATCCATCGATGAGACCCGGGCCTTCCTGCGGGCCCTGCGCCACACCTCCTGGCGCGACCCCGACCCCGTGGGCTTCCTCACGCAGGACCAGCTCCAGGAGCTCTGGCGCCAGATCAGCACGGCCACCTTCGTGCTGCTCACCCTCATCGCCTCGGTGTCGCTCGGCGTGGGCGGCATCGTGATCATGAACATCATGCTGGTGAGCGTGGCGGAGCGCACCCAGGAGATCGGCGTGCGCATGGCCCTGGGCGCCAGGAAGCGTGACATCCAGCGCCAGTTCCTGCTGGAGGCCTCACTGCTCTCCATGGCCGGGGGCGTGATCGGCGTCCTCCTGGGCGGGGCCATCGCCCTGCTGGTCAAGGCCGCCACGGGCTTCCCGGCCCAGATCACCATAGGCATCGTCCTGATGGGTGTGTCGCTCTCCACGGTGGTGGGCCTGCTGGCGGGCTTCCTCCCGGCCCGCCGGGCCGCCAACCTGCCCGTCATCGACGCCCTCCGGGCCGAGTAGGAGCTGACATGGCATCGGCCCGCACCCGCTCAGCCATCCGCAGCATGGGGCTCGAGAACATCCGCTTCGCGATGCGCTCGATCCTCGTGCAGCGGCTGCGCAGCTTCCTGACCCTGCTGGGCATCGTCTCCGGCGTGGCCACGGTCATCGCCATGGTGAGCTTCGTGGCCGGGTTCAACGATGCCATCACCGGCGCCTTCTCCAGCTTCGGCACCACTCTGGTGCAGTACCAGAAGTACGAACCCCGCTTCGGCGGCGGCCCCACGGGCCCGCCCGAAGAGCAGCGCCGCCGCCGCGACCTGACCGTGGAGGACGCCCAGGCCCTGAAGCGCCTGAACACCCTGGCTGCCGCCGTGAGTCCCGAGCGCTACCTCAACCTGCCCGGCCTCGCCGCCTCCACCACCTTCAAGAACCGGAAGGGCAAGGAGGCCAACGGCCCCACCCTGGCCGGCGTGGTGCCCGACTATGCCCCCGCCAACAACGCCAGCATTTCCGATGGACGCTTCTTCGGGGATGCCGACGTCAGCCACTCGGCGCGGACCGTGGTCGTCGGGCCAGACGTGGCCGATGCCCTCTGGTTCCATCGCGATCCCATCAACCAGGAGCTGCTCATCAACGGCGTGGCCTTCCGCGTGATTGGCCTGCTCGAGAAGCGCGGGGCCTTCCTGGGCGGCAGCGCGGACAACATCGTGCTCATCCCCTTCAGCACCTTCGACGAGATGTTCCCGGACGTGAAGAACAGCAACGGGGACACCATCCACATCGCCACGATTCCCCGGGACCCCAAAGAGCAGCAGGCCATGACGGACCAGGGCATCACGATCCTGCGCACCCGGCGGGGCCTGAAGGCCAAGGACCCCAACGACTTCGCCATCTTCACCAGCGAAGGCCAGCTGGAGACCTTCCGTGCCATCACGGGCGGCATCGCCGGGGCCATGATCCTCATCGCCGGCATCGCCCTGCTAGTGGGCGGTGTGGGCGTCATGAACATCATGCTGGTCAGCGTCACCGAGCGCACCCGCGAGATCGGCGTGCGCAAGGCTCTGGGCGCAACCCGCAAGGACATTGCCATGCAGTTCCTGGTGGAGGCCATCACCCTCACCGGCGTGGGCGGCGCCATCGGCATCGGCGTGGGCCTGGGCATCGCCATGCTGGTGCGCCTCGTCTTCGACTTCCCCGCCGCCGCGCCCCTCTGGAGCATCGCTCTCGGCTTCGGCGTCAGCACGGCCGTGGGGCTGATCTTCGGGCTGTGGCCCGCCCTGAAGGCCGCCAAGCAGGATCCCATCGAGGCCCTTCGCTACGAGTAGCGTGACTCACAGGATGCGGAGCATCAATTCGCCGCCGGCCTGTGAGAACTCGACCTCGCAGGGACTGGGTGGGACGCCGAAGGCCAGCTCCTCCAGCCGGGTGGCGCCGGCTTCGATCTCGGTCATCAGCGCCCGGGGATCATGGTGGAAGGCGATGGGGCCGGACACCGATGGCCCATCGGCACCGGAGCCCTCCATGGCCTGATCGGCATGGCCGAAGCAGGCGATCACGTCCGCGGCCAGTTCGCCCAGCCGGCGATCGCCCCGTGCCTCGAAGAGGGACCGGAAGAAGCCCCGCTGGGTCTCGATGGGCGCGCCCTCGGGATGGGCCTCCAGCCAGCTGGCGAACGCCTCGAAGACCTCCGCTGGCCTCAGTTCCAGGGGCTCCAGCAGCATGCCGAACCAGGGCACGGCCCGGCCCTGGTTGTAGAGGGCATCGCAGCCTTTGGCGATGCGGCCGGCCTGGTTCATGTCCGCGGCGCTGAAGGTGGGCGAACTGAGCACGCGATAGGGATTGTGCGCCTCGTGCAGCAGCTGGAGCCCGGCGGCCGTCTCGGCGAGGCGCGTGCCCGGGAGCACCGACAAACGGAAGACATCCAGGTGGTTGGGCACCAGGGCCATGGCGAAATCCACGCTCTCCCGGAACCCCTCGAGGGTGTCGCCGGGCAATCCGTAGATGAGGTCGAAGCCGTAGGGCACGCCGGCCTGGTGCAGCAGGAGGATCTTGGCCTCGAAGTCCTCCGGGTCGAAGCTCCGGCTGATGTTCCGCAGGACATCGTCATGGGCGCTCTGCAGGCCGATCTGCAGGGTGCAGTGGATGGCCGCGAAGAGCCCGGCCATCTCCTCGTCCAGGAACTCGCTGCGCACCTCGAAGAAGAAGTGGGTGGCGGGAGCCCTGCCAGCGATGAGCCGCAGCACCTGCTTGGCCTGAGTCTTGTGGTAGTTGAAGGTGGGGTCGAGGACGAAGACCTCGCGGATGCCACGGGCCGCGAACAGATCCAGCTCCGCCTCCACCCGGGCCGGGGGGACCCGGCGGGTGCCCGCCGTGCCCCGGGCCTCGAAGCAGAAGTCGCAGGTGAAGGGACAGCCGCGGGAGAGCTCCCAGAGCGCCCCGCCATAGTCCTCGGGCCGCAGGGTGCCATCCAGGTAGGGTGAGGGCAGGTCCTTCAGGTCCTTCACCGGCCGGGGCACCGCCCATCCTGCAACGGCCTGGGGCGAGTCCCCCTGGAGGAGGCGTCGCATGGCTTCGACGAGGATCTCCTCGCCCTCCCCCGGCAGCACGAAGTCCATGGCGGGGTCCGCCAGGACGCCCGCGACATCCGCCGTGGCCTCAGCCCCGCCAGCGAAGAGGATGATGCCCGGCTGAACGGCCTTCAGGAAGGCGGCGATCTCCAGTGTCTGGCGGCGGTTCCAGACATACATGGAGAACCCCACCAGGTCCGGATCGCTGGCCAGGATCCTGGCGGCGCAGGTCGCGACCGGCTCGTCCACGAAGGCATCCACCACCCGAGTCTCGATGGAGGCCCCGAGGGCACCCCGGAGCACCGAGGCCAGCATGGCCGGCCCCAGAGGCAGGGCCCGAGGGGAGGGTTGGATGTGGATCGCCACCAGGGCCAGCTTCATGTACTCAGCCTAGCCCCTGCCGCGACTTATGCGCCTCGATCTCCGCTCCGATCCAGTGGGGGCCCCTGGAGTTCCCCGTGCGCCTACTGCCCCTGATCCTCGCCACCACCACCTTCGCCATGCCGGCCGAGGAGCACGCCGCCCCGGCCGCCAAGACCAAGCCGAAGGCCGCGGTCCAAGCCCATGCCCCGGCGGCCCATGGCCCGGCCCCCGCCGTCGACGCTCCGGACAGCCCCGCCGCGGCCCTCGCCGAACTCAGCGCCGGCAACGCCAGGTTCGTGGGCGGAAGGCGCGTTCGCACCCTGGACACCGGCCATGACGCGGCCATGCGCGCGGCCCTGGTGGGCGGCCAGGCCCCCTTCGCCGTGGTCATCACCTGCTCGGACAGCCGGGTGCCCGATGCCCTCCTCTTCGACCAGGAGGCTGGCCGGCTGTTCACCATCCGTGATGCGGGGAATGCCGCCGACCTGCAGGGCATCGCCTCGGCCGAATACGCCGCCGAGCACCTGGGCTCCAAGCTGATCGTCGTCATGGGCCACAGCAGCTGCGGCGCCGTGAAGGCCGTGCGCGAGGCCAACGGCAAGCCCCTGCCCGGCAACCTGTGGTCCCTGCAGGCTGCCATGTCGGGCCTGCTGGAGAGCAACCCCCAGGACCCCAACGAGGATGCCAAGGCCTACGGCGCCCGCCTTGAGGAGGCCAATGCCCGGCGCCAGGCCCAGGCCATGCTGGACCGCTCGTCCCTGCTGCGGGACCTGGCCACAGCGGAGAAGATCTGGGTGGTGCCCGCGGTCTACCACCTGGCCAGCGGCAAGGTGCAGTTCTTCAAGCCCATCGCGGCGGTTCCCGCGCCGCAGGCGCACCACTAGCAAAATCGCTGCGCGATTTTGCTAGAAATCCAGAACGGCTTGAATGGCCAGGGCCAAGGCCTTCATCTGAACCGGCGTGGCCTTGCCGAGGCGCTTGGCCAGCCGCGACTTGTCCACGGTGAAGATCTGGGTGCCGTTGGCCCAGGAATCCGTGGGGAGGCCGTTCTCCTTCCCCTTTGGGATCGGGACGTAGAAGGCATAGGCGCGGCCCTGCGTCGTGAGCGGGACCACCACGGTGGTGCGGGCACCCTCGGCATGATTGCCGAGATCGGACTGGATGATGAGACCGGGCCGGAAACCACCCTGCTCCGAACCCCGCCGCGGGTTCAAATCCAGCAGCCAGATCTCGCCCCGGCTGCACTTCGGCATGTCCTGCGTCATCTGGCTTTCCTCGCACGGTAGCTTCGCCGGCGGGGCTCTGCCGCCACTTCGGCCTGGGCGCCAAAGGCGTAGGCCACGTCCTGAGCCTCGCCATCCTTGCCGTAGGCTGCCCAATCCGCCGCCAGCTTCCGCCGGGCCGCCAGCGCCTGCTCCCGGCGCACCAGCTCCGCCAGCCAGCCGTTCACGCTCATGGCCTGGGCCTCCGCCACCTCCCGCAGGAAGCGGCCCAGTTCGTCGTCGAGGCGGAGCGTGGTGCTGAACATGGTCGGTTGTCCCTCGCGTGCTGGGTTGGATCATGCTTTGAAATCATTTTATGATTTCAAAGTTGGAAAGCAACCCCTGAGGTGGCCAGGATGAGGCCTATCTCCCGCTTTTCTCACAACCAGGTCGCGCAGCGACATGGTTGCAGCCAGACTTGGGGCATGGACGCCCAAGACTTCCGCCGCATCGGTTACCAGCTTGTGGACTGGATCGCGGACTACCGCGAGGGGCTGGAGCGCCTCCCCGTCATGAGCCAGGCCCAGCCCGGCGAGATCCGGGCCGCCTTCCCCGATCATCCGCCCCAGCACGGGGGCCGCATGGACGTGGCCCTGGCGGCCCTGGAACGGGATGTGCTGCCCGGCATCACCCACTGGAACCACCCCTCGTTCTTCGCCTACTTCCCCAGCAACACCAGCTACAGCTCGATCCTTGGGGACCTGGCGGCCTCCGGCATCGGCGCCCAGGGCATGAGCTGGCAGACCAGCCCGGCGGCCACCGAAGTGGAAGAAGTGGTCATGGACTGGCTGCGCCAGATGGTGGGCCTGAGCCCGGCCTTCACCGGCGTCATCCACGACACTGCCAGCACCGCCACCTTCACCGCCCTGCTCTGCGCCCGGGAGAAGGTGTCCGACTACAGCCAGAACACGGAAGGCCTGCAGAGCGGCGAGGCGCCCCTGGTGGTCTACGCCTCCGACCAGGGGCACAGCTCCATCGAGAAGGCCGCCCTGCTGGCGGGGTTCGGTCGCAGCTTCCTGCGGCTGATCCCCACCGATGAGAATCACGCCATCCGCTTGGACCTGCTGACCGCGGCCATCGAGAAGGATCTGGAGATCGGCCTGCGCCCCTGTGCGCTGGTCGCAGCGGTCGGTACCACGGGCACCACGGCCCTCGATCCCGTGGCGGCCATGGCGGATCTGGCGGAAAAGCACGGAATGTGGCTGCATGTGGACGCCGCCCTGGCGGGCACGGCCATGGTGCTGCCCGAGTGCCGCTGGATGTGGGCGGGCGTGGAGCGGGCCGACAGCCTAGTGTTCAACCCCCACAAGTGGATGGGTGTGGGCTTCGACTTCAGCGCCTACTACGTGCGCGATCCCCAGCACCTGATCCGCGTCATGAGCACGAACCCCAGCTACCTGCGCACCGCGCAGGACGGCCAGGTGAGCAACTTCCGCGACTGGCACATCCAGCTGGGCCGCCGCTTCCGGGCCCTGAAGCTGTGGTTCTACCTCATGGATGTCGGTGTTGAGGGGCTCCAATCCCGCCTGCGGCGGGATCTGGAGAATGCGAGCTGGCTGAAGGCGCAGGTGGACGCCGCCACTGACTGGGAGTGCCTGGCCCCCGTGCCCCTGCAGACCGTGTGCCTCCGTCACCTCAAGCCTGGCCTCGACGAGGCCGCCCTGGCCAGCCACAACCTGGAGCTCGCCCGCCGGGTGAACGATAGCGGCAAGGCCTACTTGACGCCCTCCATGCTCAAGGGAACCCAGATGCTGCGCGTGAGCATCGGCGCAGAAACCACCGAGCGGAGGCATGTGGAGGCGTTGTGGGAGGCACTCCGGTCGGCGGCGGGCTGACCCACCCTTTCCCATTGCATCCCCTGCCGCGCTTCGGCACACTTGGCACACCATGATTCCTGTCACGACCTTCAACCCGCGTCCTGGCCACGCCATTCCGGTGGCCGGGGGATTGCGGGCCTGAACGAACATCAGGACTTCCCGCCCTCCCGCCCCCGACCCAAGCGATCGGGGGTTTTTCTTTAGGTAGGTGCCCATGAGCCACCCTTCGAATGTCGCCAGTGCCAACGCGCAGCGCAGCGGACTTGCCAGCGCGCGGCGGATCGTGCTGAAACTCGGCACCCAGGTCGTGCTGGATGCGGAGGGCCGGCCCGCCCTTAGCCGCCTCTACGGGCTCATGGAGACCGTGGCGGAGCTCCGTCGCCGGGGCGCCCAGCCGGTGCTGGTGTCCTCCGGCGCCGTGGGGCTCGGAGCCCGGCAGCTGGGCATCCGGCCCGAGAGCCTGTCCCAGAAACAGGCCTGCGCGGCGGCCGGCCAGGGCCAGCTCATGTCCATCTACCAGGAGGGCTTCGCCCGCATGGGCCTCTGCGCGGCCCAGGTGCTGCTCACCGAGGATGACCTCGCGGATCCCATCCGCCACGCCAACCTCAAACGCACGCTGGAAACCCTGCTGGAGTTGGGCGCCATCCCCGTGCTCAACGAGAACGACACGGTCTCCACGTTGGAGCTGGAGCGCCCCGACCCCGGCCACACGCCCATCTTCAGTGACAATGACCACCTGTCGGCCCTGGTGGCCACCCACCTGGAGGCGGATCTGCTGATCCTGCTGTCGGACGTGACGGCCCTGCACACCGCCAACCCCGGCCTCGATCCCGCAGCCACCCCCCTGACCGAGATCCCCTTCGGCGCCGACCTGCAGGCCAACCTGGAGGGTGCCTCCGACCGCGGCCGGGGCGGCATGGTCAGCAAGGTGGAGGCAGCCCGCGCCGCCGCGCGCGCGGGGGTTCCCGTGGTGCTGGCCTCGGGACTGGCCCACCACATCCTGGCCAGGGTTCTCTCCGGCGAACCCGTGGGCACCCTCTTCGTCGCCGCACCCAAGGGAGACCGGCCATGACAAGCCATGATCCCCAGGCCATCCACCGGATGGCGCAGGCCGCCCGCGAAGCATCACGGCGTCTGGCCACCACGCCCTCTGACCTGCGCGCCCGCGTGCTTCTGCGTCTGGCGGAGGAACTGGGCCAGCGCACCCTGGAGATCCTCTCGGCCAATGCTTTGGATGTCGCTGAAGCCGCGGGCCTCATTGATCCCTCGGCCCTCGAGCGCCTGAAGCTGGACGCCGCCAAGCTCGACGCCATGGCCCAGGGCGTCCGCGCGGTGGCGGCCCTGCCGGATCCCCTCCACGAGGTCTCACTGCGGCGCGAGCTCGACGCCGGGCTCGTGCTCACCCGGGTGAGCTGTCCCCTGGGCGTGCTATGCGTTGTCTTCGAGTCACGGCCCGATGCCCTCATCCAGATCAGCGCCCTGGCCCTGAAGAGCGGCAATGCCGTGCTGCTCAAGGGCGGCAGCGAAGCCCGCCACTCCAATGCGGCGCTGCTCGCCGCGGTGCAGGCTGCGCTGCGGAACACTGGCCTGCCCGAAGCCGCTGTGCAGGGCCTGCCGAATCGCGCCGCGGTGGCGGCGCTCCTGCAGCGCCCCGACCTGGTGGACTTGGTCATCCCCCGCGGCTCTCGGGAGCTGGTCCTGAGCCTCCAGGCCGCCACCCGCATTCCTGTGCTGGGCCACGCCGACGGCATCTGCCACATGTTCCTCGACGCCGCCGCAGACACCGCCATGGCCGTAACCCTGGTGCGGGATGCCAAGCTGCAGTACCCCTCTGCCTGCAACGCCATTGAAACCGTACTGATCCACCGTGACGCGGCGGCACGGCTGCTGCCCGCCCTGGTGGCGGATCTCCTCCCCCGGGGCGTGGAGCTGCGCGGGTGTGCGCTCTGCATGGAGCTTGCGCCCACCATCGCACCTGCCACCGAGGCCGACTGGGATGCCGAGTACGGCGTGCCCATCCTGGCCATGAAAGTGGTGACCGATCTCGACGCGGCGCTGGCCCACATCCGCGCCCATGGCAGCGGGCACACGGAAGCCATCGTCACGGAGGATGCCGCCGCCGCCGCCCGCTTCCTGGCCGAAGTGGACGCCGCGGGCGTCTTCCACAACGCCTCGACGCGCTTCGCCGATGGCTTCCGGTACGGCTTCGGGGCCGAGGTTGGCATCAGCACCGGACGCCTCCACGCCCGCGGACCGGTCGGACTGGAGGGCCTGCTCAGCTACCGCTACCTGCTCCGGGGCTCCGGCCAGCGGGTCGAGGACTATGCGGGGCCCGCCGCCAGCCCCTTCACGCACCGCGATCTCATTCCTGATACATAAGGTTCATTTATCAATGCATAAGGTTCTATAACTTTGAACCGAGAACCTGAACTGCTAGCCTTAACCAATGCTTGTCGCCCCCGGGTTGCCGCAGGGGCGGCATTTTTCGTATCGGGAGGTACCGTGGCTGCCCTTCTCTCTCCTGAAACGCCCGCCTTCGCCGTGCCCGAGACGAACCTCGTGCCGGTGAGCGACCACCTGGGGAGGATGATGGCCATCCCGGCCTCGCGCATGTTCCTCATCAACAAGTCGCTGAAGGTCTTCCAGGAGAAGCAGCCCGGCGTGCCCATCTTCGACGCCAGCCAGGGCGACGGTGGGGCCTCGCTGCCCGGCGTGCCCGAGTCCCTGCTGGACCGCGCCTTCCAATTGCAGAAGCAGCACGGCACCGCCTACGACATGCCCTTCGGCACCGAGGCCTACCGCAAGGCCGTGGCCGAGAGCTACTGGAAGCTGGCGCCGGACACTGGCTGGGGCACGGCCAACGTCATCGGCACCCAGGGCGGCCGCGACGGCCTGCAGAAGGCCTACCAGGCCATGATGGCCCTGGGTCATGGCCGCCAGGGCGACGTGGTGGTGGTGAGCCGCGTGCCCTGGATCAGCTACAACTGGGGGCCGTACGGCATCGGCGCCAACGTGATGTGGGCCCCGGGCCGCGCCGAGGAAGGCTGGGCCTACTCCGAAGACGGCATCCGCGCCTGCGTCACCGAGGCCGCAAAATCGGGCCGCAAGGTGGCGGGGTTGGTCATCACCAGCCCGGACAATCCCACGGGCCAGACCCTCACGCTGCCGCGCCAGATCGAACTCGCCCGAGCCGCCCTGGAAGCCGGCGTGGCCTTCGTCCTGTTCGACTGGATGTACCACGCCGTGGGCGATGGCGAGCCCTACGACGTGAACGCCCTGCTGCGGGCCTTCGAACCGGAGCTGCGCAAGCGCCTCATGGTGCTGGATGGCATCACCAAGAGCCTGGGCGGCTCCAACATCCGCAACTGCCACCTGCTGGCGGATGCCGAGGTAGTGAAGACCATCGTGGCCCAGGCCTCGCACACGGTGATCCCCTCCTTTTTCAGTCTGGCTGTGGCCATGGCCGCCTACGAGCAGGGCTTCCAGGTTGCGTCTGCGCCCATCGCCGGTCCCTGCCGCGCCAGCCGGGCCTGGCTCCGCGAGTTCCTGAAGGTCCAGGGCCTCACCCACATCATCGGCCAGGGCTACTACGCCTTCATCAACGTCGCCACGGGCCTGAAGGCCAAGGGCTGGGCCGACAGCGAGCCCCTGGGCCAGCACTTCGCCGAGAACCATGGCGTGGCCGTGGTGCCCGGCGCCTTCTTCAGCCCCTACGGCGGCGACTGGATCCGCTTCTCCTACGCCACCCCCGTCGAGCGCACCCAGGGCGCCGCGGAACGGCTGATCCAGGCACTCAAGGGTCTGGAGGCCTAGTGTTCGACCTGAACGCCTTTGTCGAGAAGTTCCAGCTGGCGCGCCAGACGGCGCTGGAGACCCGTCCTTCCGGCGGTCTTTGCGGGCTGGAGCTGGAGTGGAACCTGGTGGATCCCCAGTTCCGCCCGCTGCTCACCGTGGGCACGGGGCCGGACCACATGTCCTTCGTGGACCACCTGCGCTCCAAGGTGCTGTCCCCCTGGACGGAGGAGTACCATCAGCTCGAAGTCTTCCACTGGATGATCGAGTGGGTGACCAAGCCCTACCACACGCCGCGGGGGGCGGTGTACGAGGGCCGCCTGCTGGAGGGCGCCCTCATCAACGCCCTGGCCAAGGCCGGGCGCAGCTTCGGGGAGCCGCTCCACTACTGGCACGGCAACCTGCTCGTGCTGCCCAAGATCGGCCCCGACTGCGTGCCCGAATCCTGGCACCTGGCCAAGCGGCGCTACCTGCAGCGCTGCGTGGACATGTACGGCACCGAGCTGGCCACGGCCGGCACCCACTCGAACCTGAGCCTGCCCGAGCCCATGCTGGCCTGGGACTTCATGCACCTGCCCACCAGCGAGCGGGGCGACACGCACCTGGACGACTACAAGAACCGGGTCTACATCACGGGCACCCGGCTCATGCGCGCCTTCGCCGCGCTCTTCATCGCCACCAGCGCGAGCACGCCCCTGCAGGCTTCGGAGGAGGACGGCAAGCCCGTGGTGCGGCTCACGCCCTACGAATCCGTGCGCAACCTGACCTTCCCCAACCCGCCCGCCCTGGACGTGCCGGACCTGAACCGCAGCCACGCCGACTACCTGCGCCTGTCCTACGACCTGGTGCGCAGCGGCGTGCGCTTTGGCAACAACAACTGGATCCCGGTCCGCGCCCGTTCCCAGGCGGAGCCCGTGGAACGGCTCATCCAGGTCACCAGCGATCAGCTGCACGACATCTACGCCCGGGGCCTCTTCGCCGCGGGGCAGACCCGCAATGTGGAGGACATGGCCGCCCAGATCGAGCGGCAGAACCTCTTCGCGCGCATCGACCTGCCCATGGCCCGCGTGGAGGTGCGCACGGATGATCCCGGCCACGACCTGGCCCTGGACGTCGCCAACCTCACGCTGAAGCACCTGCTGCTGCTCCGCTTCTACGCGGACCCCGACTTCGCCCGCGGCTTCCGCTACGACGCCGAGGACATCAAGCGGGCCCGCCGGAACGAGGAGCTGGCCGCCAAGGAGGGCCTGCGCGGCGTCATCGAGGATCCCCTCACGGCCAAGCCCGTCTCCCTGTCCGCCTTCCTGGACTGGACTCTTCTCCAGATGCGGCCCCTGGCCGAGGCCCTGGGTCTCTGGGACGACCTCCAGCCCCTGCGGGACCTGGCGGCCGGCGCCCCCAGCACCGCCGAGCGCATCCGCCAGACCCTCAAGGCCAGGCTCGGCACCTCGGACATCGTGCCCCCGGATCTGCTGGTGGAGCTGGCGGAGGCCCGCAAGCTCCGGGTGCGTGACGAGGTGGAGACCATCACCGCCCACCTGGCCGACCTCGGCGACGAGGAAGGCAAGCTGCGCGATTTCGTGGAGCACGCCCGCGACGAGGTGACCCTGGATCCCCAGGCCCCCGTCCGCTTCCAGCCCCGGCCCGAGTCCCTGGTGGACGCGGATTACCCCGACAAGACCTCCGAGGTGGTGGCCCTGTCCCAGCGCCTGGTGCGCATTCCCAGCGTCACCGCCTGCCCCGAGGAGCGGCTGCCGGAGGTACACCGGGCCGCCACCTTCGTCTACGACTACCTCCGCAACCACGGCGTGCCCGTGCGCACCTTCGACCAGGGGCCCTTCCCGGCCGTGCTGGCCCACTTCCCCGGCGGCGAGCAGGCCCCGGCCATGCTCTGCGGGCACTTCGACGTGGTGGAGCCCGAGCCGGACGACACCCAGTTCGAGCCGCGGATTCAGGGCGACTACCTGTACGGCCGGGGTGCCGCCGACATGAAGACCGTGGTGTCCACCTACCTCGTCTGGATGAAGGACACCCTCAAGAAGGGCGCGCCCTACCCGCCCATCAATCTGCTGCTGGTGGGCAACGAAGAGAACGGCGAGCTGGAGCCCATGGGCACGCCCCACGTGCTGAAGGTCCTCAAGGACGAGTGGGACTACGAGCCCTCCTTCTTCATCGCGGGTGAGCGCACCGGCGAGAAGGGCACCGAGCTCTGGGGCGAGGTCTGCACCCAGAACCGCGGCGTCCTCCGCTTCGAGCTCATCGCCCACGGCACCCGCGGCCACAGCGGGCTGGCCGGCGGCAGCGATCTCACCGAGCGCCTCCTCAGCGCCCGTGAAGCCCTGCGCGAGCTCTTCGCCAAGCACCTGACCCTGAAGGCCGCCGATGGCTGGCAGTCCCTCGCCCGCTTCGCCTACATCCAGGTGGGCACGCCCGGCATCTACAACATCACGCCGGACCGCGGCGCCCTGGGCGTGGAGATCCGCGCCATCCCCCAGGACGACGTGTCGACCATGCGGGCCGAAATCGAGGCCCTGGCTGCCGGGCTGCAGCTGGAGTTTCTGCCCTCCGCCTGGGAGCCCGGCGTGGCCTGCAGCCCAGAGAACCCCTATCTCCAGGCCCTGCTGGCAGGCATCGCCACCGCCGGGGGCGATGTGCGCATCGGCCGCAAGGGCGCTGGCACCTCCGCCCGCTTCGCCCCCGGCGGCCAGGCCGTGGTGTGGGGACAGACCGGCATCGGCCCCCACGCCGCCAATGAGCGCCACTACATCCCCAGCATCGAGCCGTACTACCGGGCCCTGGAGGCGTTCGCGGCGGAGCTGCGCAAGGAGTAGGCTAGTGCCAGCTGGAAAGGATCGCTGGCATGCCCAAGTTCGCCGCCAACCTGACGATGCTCTTCAATGAGCTCGAGTTCACCGATCGCTTCGAAGCCGCGGCCAAGGCGGGTTTCCGCGGCGTGGAGTATCTCTTCCCCTACGCCCACCCCAAGGAACAGCTGGCGGAGCTACTGGAGCGCCATGAGCTGGTCCAGGTGCTGCACAACCTCCCGGCCGGGGACTGGGCCAAGGGCGAGCGGGGCATCGCGATCCTGCCGGATCGCGTGGGCGAGTTCCAGGAGGGCGTCGGCAAGGCCATCGACTACGCCAAGGCCCTGGGCTGCACCCAGCTGAACTGCCTGGCCGGCATCCGCCCTGCGGGCGTGCCGGATTCCCTGCTCCAGGAGACCCTGGTGGCCAACCTCCGCTTCGCCGCAGGGCAGCTCCAGGCTTCAGGCATCCGCCTGCTGGCGGAAGCCATCAACACCCACGACATCCCCGGGTTCTACCTCAGCGGCACCCAGCAGACAGCGGACCTACTCGCGGCCGCCGGCAGCGACAATGCCTACCTGCAGTACGACATCTACCACATGCAGCGCATGGAGGGGGAGCTGGCGGCCACCCTGGAAAAGCACCTGCCCCGCATCGCCCACATCCAGCTGGCGGACAACCCCGGGCGCCACGAACCAGGCACGGGTGAGATCAACTACCCTTTCCTGTTCGCGCATCTCGACCGCCTCGGCTACGACGGGTGGATCGGCTGCGAGTACAAGCCACTCACCACCACCACCGAGGGCCTGGGCTGGGTCACGGACCTGGGCGAGTAGCCCAGCCTCCACCTGAGCGCAGGCCCCCCAGGCACGCTTCACCCTTCCGGAGGAAACATGAGCAAGATCGGGTTCGTGGGACTGGGCATCATGGGCACGCCCATGGCGGGCCACCTGATCAAGGCTGGCCACGAGGTGTTCCTGTTCAGCATCCCCTCGGTGCCCCAGGCCCTGGTGGAGGCCGGCGGAAAGGCCTGCACCAACGGCAGGGAAGTCGCGCAGGAAGCCGACCTCATCATCCTCATGGTGCCGGATACGCCCCATGTGCGGTCTGCTCTGTTCGATGCCAACGGCATCGCTGAAGGCCTGACGCCCGGCAAGACCGTGGTCGACATGAGCTCCATCTCGCCCATCGACACCAAGGAATTCGCGAAGCGGATCAACGACATGGGCTGCCAGTACCTGGACGCCCCTGTCTCTGGCGGCGAGGTGGGCGCGAAGAACGGCACCTTGTCGATCATGGTGGGCGGCTCGGAGGCCACCTTCGAACAGGTCCGGCCCGTGTTCGAATTGATGGGCAAGAACATCACCCTGGTGGGTCAGAACGGCGACGGGCAGACGGCCAAGGTCGCCAACCAGATCATTGTGGCCCTGACCATCGAGGCCGTGGGCGAGGCCCTGCTGTTCGCAGCCAAGGCCGGTGCCGATCCGGCCAAGGTCCGGGCGGCCCTGATGGGTGGCTTCGCCTCGTCGAAGATCCTCGAGGTGCACGGCGAGCGCATGATCAAGCAGACCTTCAACCCGGGCTTCCGCATCGAGCTGCACCAGAAGGACCTGAACCTGGCCCTCTCCACCGCCCGGACCCTGGGCGTATCCCTGCCCAACACGGCCACGGCCCAGGAGCTCTTCAATGCCTGCGCGGCCCATGGCGGCAAGGCCTGGGATCACTCGGCCATGGTCCGGGCGCTGGAGACACTGGCGAATTTCGAGATCGGCCAGAAGGCCGAGTAACGAAATGCCGAAAAGCGAGGACAGGATTCACAGGATTGAAAGATTGATTAACATGATTTCAAGAGCCTTGCTTTGTTACCATTAATCCTGTTAATCAAGCATTTAATCTTGTCAATCCTGTCCCAGCTTGTTCTCAGAAATCCAGGTTCTCGGTGATCCGGGTGCCGTCTTTCTTGAACGCTTCGAGGAACTGCGCAATGCGCTTTTCGGCTGCCGCGAGAGCATCCAATCCGAGGTTCAGGTTCAACAGGTCCACGTACCACGGAGCCTTGATGTCGCTCTGGACGTAGGTCTGGACGATGGCCCGGGCGATGGGGAGGGTGGTGTCCTTGGAATCGTCGTGGACATCTTTGTTGCTCGCTTTGCGGAGCTTGGCGTACTCCTCGTCGAGCAGGCGGGCGAACAGGGTGGGCGTGAAGGGGTCCCCGACGGCGCAGCCCGTTCCCGCATCGGCCTCGGTGAGGGTGGCGCCCTTGTGGAGCCACTCCCACAGGATGGAGAGCCGGATCTCGCCCGTGGCCATGTCCTCCATGAGGTAGAGCACGTCGTCGTTGCCGAAGAAGTCCGCGGGCTTCAGGGCGGCGGCCTGGAAGCCCCGCAGGAAGGCGTTGCCGTACTGCAGGGCCACGGAGAGCAGGTCCCGGGCGCCCGCGATGGTGCGGTGCGCGGGCTCCAGCTGGATGAGGCCCGCCGCATCTTCGGGGGTGTAAGTCAGGGCCGGGAAGGCGCGACCCGCCTGGTTGGCCTGGCCGACCTTGTCCCATACGGGCCGGACGATGTGGACCATCTTCCAGTGGGCCACCCACTTGCCCGACGCCCCTTCGCGCTGCTCGCGCTCGGCGCCCGCCACGGCCTTCTTCATGCTCGCGGACACACCCGCTTCCGAGCCCACGGGGATATTGGGCTCCATGCCACCCTGCCAGAGGGCGCAGCGGCCGTTGCGGTCTGGGGTGTTCATGGCGCGGCGCACGCGGTCCTCGTAGGTGCGCATGTAGCCGTAGGTCATGGTGATGGCCTGGATGTTGGGATTCACGAAGCTCTTATCCCAGGCCATGGCGTCCGAGACGCTGTTGATGTAGTCCCAGCGGCCCGTGTTGAAGCCCACGAAGTGGGGAGAAAGGGCGGCGCGGATCTCCATGAGCTGGAAGCACTGCTCGATCTGCTCCACCAGCACGTAGCACTTGATGGTGCCCACGGGCAGGTCCAGGTGTGCCTCCAGGGCGAGGATCATGCTGTTGAGGAGCGCGGCGTCCTCGGCGGTCTGGGTCTTCGGCAGGTAGAGCACGAGGCTGCGGCCGGCGGCTTGGAGTTGTCGGTGGTTGTTCACCACGAACATCACCATGTCCGCGATGGAGGCGGAGAAGCCGCGGCCGTCCAGGCGGATGTGGCGGTCATCCAGGTGGAGGCCCCGCACCCGGTAGATCACTGTGGTGAAGTCCAGCTGCTGGCGCCAGTCAGCGATAATGGGGCGCCCAAAGAAGCCCTGGGCCCACTGGTTCATCTCGCGGGAGACCTCCTCGGCCACGTCCAGGAAGAGCGGGTCCCGGGCGAGGGCGAGCTTGAGGTTGCGGTGGTTGTCCAGGGACATGGTGTCCACCTGGCCCAGGGCGTCCTCGCCGTCGAACATCCAGCCGTCCGCCCCGGAGAGCAGCGCGTAGGCCACGTTGCGGATGCCGGAGCGCACGTCGGCGCGGGGCTTGGTGGCCGGGCCCGTGCCCTGGATCCACTGGCGCTGGAGGTCGGGCGGAATCACGGCACCGTCGAACTGGCCAGTGCGGGCATCGGCCACCTTGATCTGGGTGCCGGGAATGAGGGACTCGGGATCGAGGAAGTCGATGCGCTCGCCATTTGCGTGACGGCGCTTCCGCAGCGCCGTGCGGGCGGCCATGCGCTCGCGGCGGCGCTCGTTGAGGGGCGCCAGCGCCTCGAGAGCGCGGACCACTTCCGGCGTATATACATCAGGGTACTGGGCCAAGGTCCCCGCGCGGAATTCGAGAGAGGTGGTCATCGTAGCCTCCGACGGGGCCGGGGAGTTCCGCGGCCCTGGTTCACTGGTGTGTCATTCGCTGCCTTGACATCCAATTTCCCTTCTATGGCCACTTGAAACCAGAGAATCTTTTCGATCCCTGGAATCGGATTCACTGATCGAACGGTCGCCCATGCCCCGTGCCGGGGTCTGCCCTGGGACCCAGGAACTCCCAGATACAATGGCCACCATGGATGTCCGAACCCTCTCCACCTTCAGCGTCGCCGCCCGCACATTGAACTTCACGAATGCCGCCCTTTCCCTGGGTTACGCTCAGTCCAGCGTCACCGCCCAGATCAAGAGCCTGGAAGAAGACCTAGGGGCGGCACTCTTCAACCGGGTCGGCAACCGGCTCGAGCTGACAGAGCCCGGAGAGCGGTTCCTCGTCTATGCGGAGCGGATCCTCGCCCTGACGCACGAGGCCAAGGCATCCCTGCTGGATGAAGCCGGGGTGGGCACCCTGCGCTTCACGGCGCCCGAATCCGTCTGCACCTACCTGCTGCCGCCAGTGCTGAAGGGCTTCAGGGACAAGTTTCCCCGGATCCATGTGCAGTTCCTTCCAGGCTTCGTCCGCGATTTCAAGCGCCAGGTGCTGGATGGCACGGTCGATTTCGCCTTCATCCTGGAGGAGCCCTTCCCCTCCAAGACCCTGGCCGTGGAAAAGATCCGGGACGAAGAAATCCTGATCGTGGCACCGCCTTCCCACCGGTTTGCCAAGGTCCGAGGCATATCAGCCCTGGATCTCATTGGCGAAGATGTCCTACTGAAGGCACTTGGTTGCAGCTACCGCAACCAGTTCGAGCGGCAGCTGATCAACGCCGGCGCCCACCCGGGCCGCTTCCTCGAGTTCCAGGGAGTGGAGACGATCAAGCACTGTGTGGAGGTGGGCCTGGGCATCGCCCCCCTGCCCAGAATGGCCGTCGAAGCCGAGCTGTCCTCCAGGCGGCTGGTGGCCGTGCCCTGGGAGGGCCCGGAGATCCGGATCTCGACATATCTTGTATGGAATCCCGGGCGGCACATGGGTGCCGCCGAGAAGGCCTTCCTGGAACATGTCCGGGAAGTGCTGCTTCCAGCCCCCTGATACCTCCCTTCGGGCCCCGGCGAACCACCCCGGCCACCGGGCCAGAGCTCTGGGACAGGCATTTTCCACTAAAAGGCGTTGAGCAATTCAAGCTCTGGGCTGCTAAGATCCTCTCGACATCTCCTAATAATCGAGAGTGGACCATGGCTGACCAGGTTTTCTTTGCGAAGCTGCGCGAGATCGTAGGCAAAGCCAACGTTCTCGACTCTGACGTGAACCTCCAGCTCTACCAGTACGACGCCTACCTGGAAGAGCGGCGCCCCGACGCTGTGGTCTTCGTCCACAGCACCGAGGAAGTGGCCCGGGTCGTCCGGCTCTGCCACGAGCACGGCATCCCCTTCGTCCCCCGGGGCGGGGGCACGAACCTGAGCGGCGGCACCATCCCCTACAAGGGCGGCGTGGTGCTGGAGATGATCCGGATGAACCGCCTCCTGGAGGTGAACACGGCGAACCTGCGGGCCCGGGTCCAGCCCGGCATGTTCAACCTGGAGCTGGGCAACGCCCTGGCGCCCCATGGCTACCAGTACCTGCCCGACCCCGCCAGCCAGAAGGCCGCCACCCTGGGGGGCAACGTGGCCGAGAACTCCGGCGGCCCCCACTGCTTCAAGTACGGCGTCACCACCAACCATGTCATGGGCCTGACCGTGGTGCTGCCGAACGGGGAGATCGCCGAATTCGGGGGAGAGGCGCCGGATACGCCGGGCTATGACCTCGCGGGCCTCTTTGTGGGGAGCGAGGGCACCTTCGGCGTTTGCACGGAGGTGGTGGTGCGCATCGTCCGCCTGGCCGAGGGCGTGAAGACCCTCCTCGCCATCTACGACAGCATCGAAAAGGGCAGTGAGACCGTCTCCGCCATCGTGGCGGCCGGCATGGTGCCCGCCACCCTGGAGATGATGGACCAGCTCGTCATCCAGGCGGTGGAGCAGTCCCTCCACTGCGGGCTTCCCTTGGACTGCGCCACGGTGCTCATCATCGAGGTGGACGGCCTGAAGGATGACCTGGAGCTGCAGAGCGAGGCCATCGTGCGGCTCTGCAAAGAACACGGGGCCCGGGAGGTGCGGGTGGCCAAGGACGACGCGGAGCGGGCCATGCTCTGGGCCGGGCGCCGGGGCGCCTTCGGGGCCGTGGCCCGCCTGACGCCCAGCTACCTGGTCTGCGATGGGACCGTGCCGCGGACCGCCCTGCCCGCCGTGCTGAAGAAGGTGGCCGAAGTGGGCGAGAAATACGACCTGAAGATTCCCAATGTCTTCCACGCCGGGGACGGGAACCTGCACCCGCTGATCCTCTTCGACTGGAGGAATGCCGAGCAGAAAGAACGGGTCATGAAGGCGGGCATGGAGATCCTCGCCCTGTGCGTCGAGCTGGGCGGGACCATCAGCGGCGAGCACGGCGTGGGCCTCGAGAAGATGGATGCCATGCGCCTGGTGCTGTCGGAGGCGGACATCCAGAGCCAGCTCCGGGTGAAGCGGGCCTTCGACCCCCAGGATTTGGCCAACCCCGGGAAGATCTTCCCCGTTCTCCAGGAGGTGGCCCATGTCTTGTGATATCGGCGCGCTCGGGTCACGGCTGGCAGATCTGGTCGGAGACGCCCAGGTCGACATGGGCCAGGAGGCCACCGCCGCCTTCGCGGTGGACGGCCGGGTGCCCCGCCTGACGGTCCGCCCGGGCACCCAGGAGGAGGTCGCCGTCGTGGTGGCCGCCTGCGCCGCCGCGGGCGCGGCCCTGGTTCCCTGGGGCGGCGGCACGGCCATGGGCATGGGCAACCAGCCTGGCCGCCTGGATGTGGTGGTCCGCCTCGACCGCCTGGCCCGGATCGTGGAATACGACCCTGACAACCTGTGCGTGACCGTGGAAGCGGGCCTGCCCCTGGCCCGCCTGCAGGAGATGGTCGCCGGAGACAAGCTGATCCTGCCCTTGGACCCGCCGGACGGTGACCGGACCACCCTGGGCGGACTGGTGGCCGCCAACCTCAGTGGCCCGCGCCGGCTCCTGTACGGCACCGCCCGGGACTGGGTGCTGGGGCTGCGGGTGGTCTTGCCGGATGGTGAGCGGATCCGCTGTGGAGGCCGGGTCATCAAAAATGTCTCAGGCTACGACATGAACAAGCTCTTCATCCGCAGCTTCGGTACGCTGGGCATCATCACCGAGGTCACCCTGAAGCTCCTCCCCATGCCCGCAGCCCAGGCCAGCGTCCTGGGTCTGTTCCCGGATCTTCCGGCGGCGGCGGCGGTGGTGGACCGGGTGCTGGCCTCCTTCCTCCTGCCGGAGGCCCTCGATCTCCTGGACCCGGATGCGATGCAGCTCGTCGGCCCGGCGCTGGGCCCGGCCGCCCCGGGGGCCTTCGGCCTCATCGCAGGCTTTGCGGGCAGCCCCGAAACGGTGGCGCGCCAGGTCCGGGACATGGAGGCCCTGATTTCAGAGCAGGGCGGGACGGCGCGCCGCTTCCAGGGGGCAGAGTCCGGCCAGGCCTGGGGGGCGCTCACGGACCTCTTCCGGAACCTGCCCGAGCATCCGCTCCAGCTGCGCTGCACCCTCTCGGTGCCCATCGGCCAAACCCCCGGCCTGATGGCCGCCGCCAAGGCCCGGGCTGGGGAGTACGGGCTCGGGGCCACCCTCGCGGCCCATGCGGGCAGCGGCATCCTGCGGGCAGCCTTCCAGCCCCTGGAGAGCACTGCCGGCGACGAGACCATTCTGAGTCTCACTGAGGCCGTCGAGGCCCTGCGGGTCGCGGCCGTCAACCTGGGGGGGAGCCTGGTGCTGCAGGACGCGCCTTCGCGCCTCAAAGCGCGAGTGGACGCCTGGGGCAGGCCCGGCTCCGCCATCGCAGTCATGCGAAGGATCAAGGCTGAATTCGATCCCCTGGGCCTGTGCAGCCCAGGGCGTTTCCTGGGCGGAATCTGAATCCGAGGCTGGAAGATGGCGACCCCTGAGCTGCTCCCCCTGTTCGACACCATCGCCCAATGCAACCGCTGCGGGTTCTGCCAGGCGGGCTGTCCCGTCTTCCGCGTCACCGGGGAGGAACACTCCCTGGCCCGGGGTCGGCAAGCCATCGCCCGGAGCTTGATTCTCGGGAACCTGGAGCTGTCGAAAGACGTGATCGGGGCCCTGGAGGACTGCCTGCTCTGCCGCGGCTGCACGGCCCACTGCTTCCCGGGCATCCGCACCGACGAGATCGTCACCGCCATGCGCCATGCCTACATCCGCCGCCACGGCCAGCCCGCCTGGCGGCGGATCCTGTTCCGGAACATCCTGTCCAGCAGCCGAAAGCTGGAGTTCGCCGGCCGCATGGCCCTCTGGGCGAAGCGTCACGGACTGGCCGGCGCCGCCGGAAAGGCCGGCCTGCTGGGTGCCAAGGACAGCCGGCTCAGCGTGGCCAACCGGGTGCTGCCCCCCATGGACGCCCTCCCGTACCTCAGGGGCGGCAAGGCTCAGGTGCCTGCACCCAAGAAGCGCCTCCACCGGGTGGGCTACTTCGCCTCCTGCGGCCTCAGCTTCCAGTACCCGGAGGTGGTGGCGGCTACCCTCCGGGTCCTGGCCCGAAACGGCTGCGAGACCACCCTCCTGGACAACACCTGCTGTGGTCGCCCCGCCCACGCCTACGGCGACCTGGACGCCGCCCGCGACATCGCCCGGAAGAACGTGGACCGGATGGCCGGCGCCCTGGAGCTCGACGCCATCGTGTCGGAGTGCGGGAGCTGCAGCACCTTCCTGAAGGAGTATGCAGAGCTGCTGAAGGATGATTCCGCCTACGCAGCGAAGGCCGAGGCCCTGTCCAAGAAGGTGCGGAGCTTCAGCGAGTTCCTGGTGGCCGCGGACACCAGCGACACGCTGGGCAGCCTTGCGGGCAGCGTCACCTACCACGATCCCTGCCACCTCTCCAACCGCTTCGGGAAGATAACGACCCAGCCCCGCAAGCTCCTGAAATCCGTGCCGGGCCTCACCTACAAGGAGATGCCCGAGGCCGACTGGTGCTGCGGGGCCGCTGGCAGCTACACCTTCCTGCACCACGCGGAGGCGAAGGGCGTCCTGGACCGGAAGATGGCGAACGCGGCGAAAACCGGAGCTCAGATCATGGCGACCGAGTGCCCCGCCTGCATGATGCACCTCGACTACGGCGCCCGGAGCGCCGGTCTCGATGTGAAAGTCCGGCACTTGAGCCAGATCCTCGACGACGCCTATCAGGCGGCCGACAACAAGTAGACTCACCCGCGCAGGGCCTTGCCCACCTTCAGCAGCCGGCAGATCCGCGTAGCCGCAGCCTCTACCAGGGCCGCGCCTTGGCCCATGCAGGCCTCCAGGGTCATGGGCTGGGGTACCGCACTGGCCAGGGCGTCGATGCCGTGGGCCAGCACGTCCTCCGCGCCGTCGCCCAGCCCGCCCGAGAGGCAGATCACGGGCACGCCGTGGCGCCGAGCCACCGCCGCGACGCCCACGGGGGCCTTGCCCATGGCCGTCTGGAAGTCCGTGCGCCCCTCGCCGGTAAGCACCAGGTCCGCGCCCTGGACCAGGGCCCCGAAGCCCGTGGTCTCCAGCACGATGGACACGCCGGGCCGCAGGCTGGCCGGGGTGAAGAAGAGCAGGCCCGCCCCAAGCCCGCCCGCCGCGCCAGCGCCCGGTGACAAGGCGATGTCGCGGCCCGTGGCCTGGGCGGCGATTCCGGCGAACACGGCCAGGGCGGCGTCGAGCTCGGTCACCATGTCCGGCGTGGCGCCCTTCTGCGGGCCATAGACGGCGGAGGCGCCGCGAGGACCGCAGAGCGGGTTGTCCACGTCGCAGGCCACGAGGAGGGCGCTCTCGGCCAGGCGGGGGTCCAGGCCCGACAGGTCCACGCGGGCGAGCCGCGCCAGGGCGGCCCCGCCTTCCGGCAGACCGCGGCCCTCGGCATCGAGGAAGCGCACGCCCAGGGCCCGGGCCATGCCCGTGCCGCCGTCGTTGGTGGCGCTGCCGCCGATGCCGATGACCAGCTTCCGGAGCCCAGTGTCCAGGGCCGCCTTCATCAGCTCGCCCGTGCCGAAGGTGCTGGTGACGCGGGGATCCCGGCGCTCCTTCGGAATCAGGGGCAGGCCCGAGGCCGAGGCCATCTCGAGGAAGGCGGTGGTGCCGTCCCCGGAGATGCCCCAGTGGGCGCGCACGGGGTCGCCCAGGGGGCCGCGCACGTCCGTGTGGAGGAAACGACCGCCGGTGGCGGCGACCAGCGCCTCCACGGTGCCTTCGCCGCCATCGGCGATGGGCACCTTGAGCACTTCTGCATCCGGGAACACGGCGTGGATGCCGCGCTCCATGGCCTCCGACACGCCTAGCGCCGAGAGACTACCCTTGAAGGAATCCGGAGCCACGATGATGCGCATGCTACCTGGCCTTGGCCGGGCCGGCGGGTCGCCCCGACAGGGCCATGGGCCTTCCAGTCTTGGCAGGGCTTGCCTGGACTGCGCCGGCCAGGGCCGGACCTCGGAAAGGAAGGGCCTGCGCGGACATGGGGGCACCTCGCTGGGAGTGGGGCATTACCAGCCATTGTATGGCGAGGCAGATCTGTATTCATCAGCCAACACTGCCGCCCGGCCATGGCCGCCCGGGTTGTGTATAAAAGCGTCTGTAAGTCCGGGGACGGTGGCCTGAAGTAGAGGTTGGCCACCGAGTCCGGTAGGTTGATCGCGTTCAAACCACCAACCATGGAGGACGCGATGGCCGAAGGGAAGTTTGGGCCCGGAAGGGGCTTTGGGGAAGGTCTGTTCGCAGACGGGGGTGAGAGCGTCAGGGCGCTCGTGGAGGAGGTCGTGCAGGCACTGATCGGCGAGGAGGCGGAGGAGCACTTCGGGGCGCCCTGGAATGCCAAAGGGCTCCCGCGGCCCAACGGCTATCGGAACGGGCTGAAAGGCCGGGAACTGCGGACCCGGATGGGGACGCTGAAGCTGAGACTGCCGCAGGCCCGGAACGGATCGTTCTTCCCCTCCTGCCTGGAGCGCTGGCAGACCTCGGAGCAGGCGCTGGCTGCCACCCTGGGGGAGATGGTGATCAAGGGGGTTTCGACCCGGAAAGTGGCCCAGTTGGCGGAGGAGATGTTGGGAGTGGAGGTCTCGGCCAGCACGGTGTCGAACCTTCTGAAGGCCATCGAGCCCAAGGTGAATGCCTTCCGGGAGCGGCCCCTGGGGAGTTACCGCTACCTCCTGGTGGATGCCAGGTTTGACAAGGTTAGGGAGAACCACCGGGTGATGAGCCGGGCTTTCCTCTGGGCGGCAGGCGTCACGCCCGAGGGCCAGCGGGAGGTGCTGGGGTGGCTGGACTGGTCCAGCGAGACAGGCCGGGCCTGGGGGGAGTTGTTCGGGATGCTGAAGGAGCGCGGCCTCACCGGGGTGGAACTCGTGGTCTCGGACGCACATGAGGGGTTGGTGAAGGGCATCGAGGCGGCCTTCCCCGGCTCCATGTGGCAGGAGTGCCAGACCCACTTCATGCGCCGCGCCCTGGACCTGGCGCGAGATGTGGACAAGGGCGCCCTCTGCGAGGATCTGCGGATGCTCCTCCAAGCCAGCAGCCGCGAGCGGGCGGAGGAGGAGAGAGCCCTGCTGGAGAAGCACTGGGGGAAGAAATATCCAAAGCTAGTGGCCTATCTGGAGGATCACTTCGACTCTGTGCTGGCCGTGCTCAACGTGCCAGCCAGCCACCGAAAGCGGCTGCGAACAACGAACCATGTCGAGCGCGTAAACCAGGAGTTGAAGCGGCGAGGTCGAACCGTCCGCATCTGGCCCAACCCAGCCAGCCGAGACCGCCTCTATGGGGCGCTGCTCATGGAGCAGCACGAACGCTGGGTCGGCATCACCTGGCTGAAGCCGGAGGGCGCATGAACCAGACGCCGCAGGGGGTCAGCTTCGGTCGGGCTCCGCCCTCCCTTCGCTGACCCCCTGCATTCACTGCGATCCACCTACCTCTGAGGACTTACAGAAACTTCTGGACACTACTGCCGCCCGGGATGCGCTAGCCTTGGGGCCATGCGAATCCCGACCGCCCTTGGCTTCATCCTGGCCCTTTCCCTTTGGGCGGAGGAACCACCCATCGAAGTGAATCCGAACCGCCCCACCTTCGCCACGCCCGCCCTGACCACCCGCAGTGGGCAGGCCGAGCTGGAGTGGGGGGGGCAGCTGACCCAGCTCCGCGACGACAGCCGGAATGTCAGCAGCCCCACCCTTCTGAAGCTGGGGCTGATGAAGGATCTGGAGCTGCGCCTGGGTTCGCCGGGTTACCTCCGCCTGAGCGCCCCGGACCTGGAGACCGTCTCGGGAATCGGGGACATCAACCTGGCCGCCCAGTGGTGCTACCTGCACGACGGCGCCTTCGGCATGGACCAGGCCATCCAGGTCAGCCACACCTTCCCCACCGCCAACGCGTACAAGGGCCTGGGGAACGGGACGCCAAGCGACGCACTGATGCTGCTGTTCAGCCGCGACCTGGGAGCCCACCACCTGGACATGAACCTGCTGGAGGCCTGGATCGGCCGGCCCCCGCAGGATGGCGGCGGGCGCGTCCGCCAGCCCGCCGTCACCACCTCCCTCAGCCACCCCGTCACCGAGGCCTGGTCCCTGACCGGTGAGGTCTACGCCATTGGCCGCACGGAGTTGAACCCCCGCA
This sequence comes from uncultured Holophagaceae bacterium, assembly GCA_963751095.1. Lineage (GTDB taxonomy): Bacteria > Acidobacteriota > Holophagae > Holophagales > Holophagaceae > Geothrix. Next base: position 135,768 of record CAVVTK010000002.1, read on the forward strand.
TCGTGTCCAACCTCTGGGCCCTGGCCTACAAGGTCTCCCCGGGCCTGGTGCTGGATGCCGGTGTGGACCTCGGCCTCACCCGCGGGGCCCAGAGGGTGTCCTATTTCGCCGGGTTGACCGTGGGGCTAGCCCGGTTCCGGCCTGCCCAGTGACCTCTGGCATGGACGCCCCACTCTCCGTCAAGCGCCTGCTGGAGCAGGTCAAGGCCCGCCTGGAGCCGGCCTTCGCGGGCGTCTGCGTGGTGGGCGAGGTGTCGAACTTCCGCGGCTTGGGGAAGCACTGGTACTTCACGCTGAAGGAGGAGGGGGCCGCCCTCGCCTGCGCCGTGTGGGCCAGCCAGCAGCGTTTCCTCCAGCACCGGCCCGCGGACGGCCAGCGGGTGGTGCTGAAGGGCAGCCTGAACCTCTACGTGGCCGGGGGCACGCTCACCCTGGCTGTCACGCACTGCGAGCCCGCCGGCGTGGGCGACCTCCAGGCGCGGCTGCGGCAGCTGGAGGCGGAGCTGCGTGGCCAGGGCTGGTTCGATCGCCCCAGGCGCCCCTTGCCCCGCTTCCCGAAGAAGCTGGGCGTGGTGGCGGCCCTGGGGGGCGCGGCGCTGCGTGACGTGCTGGAAGTGATGGCCCAGCGCGCGCCGGGCATCGATGTGCTCATCGCCCCCGCCGCGGCCCAGGGCGAGCGCTGCGTGCCCGAGACCCTGCTGGCCCTCCAGGAGCTGCAGGATCCACACTGGGGCTGTGAGGCCCTGCTGCTGGTGCGGGGAGGCGGCAGCCTGGAGGATCTCTGGGCCTTCAACGACCCGGAGCTGGTCCGCACCGTGGCCGAGTGCCGCATCCCCGTCATCACGGGCGTGGGCCATGAGATCGACACCACCCTCGTGGATCTCGCGGCGGATCGCCGCGCGGCCACGCCCAGCCAGGCCGCCGAGCTGGCCACACCGGACCGGACGGCTCTGGGCGCCGAGCTGCGGCGGCGCGTGGACGCCCTCTGCGCCAAGGTCCTCTGGCGGCTGCAGGGGCAGGAGACCAACCTCAACCTGCTGACCGATCATGGGCTATTCCGGGTGGAACCCCTGGCCTCGGTCACGGCCCGCTTCGGGATCCTGGGCCAGCGCCTGGCCCTGGCCCACCCCAGCCGGGGCCTGGATGGCGCCGCCGCGAGGCTGGCCCTGCTCCGGCAGAGGCTGGGCCACCTGGGAGCCCAGGCTGCGGGAGAAGCGGACCTGCCCCGGGTGCGGGACGCCCAGCGGCGCCTGGAGCCCGCGGTCATTCGCGCCCTGCAGCGCCGCGACCAGCGGCTGGCCGTGATCGCCGAGCGTCTGCAGGGGCTGGACCCCACCGGGCCACTGGAGCGGGGCTTCGTGCTGGCCCTGGGGCCGGATGGACGGCCGGTGACCCGCGCCTCGACCCTGCCTGCCGGCGCCGGGCTCCGCCTGCGCTGGAAGGATGGCGAGCGCGGCGCGACACTCGACTGAACACGGCTCAATGCCCGACGAAAGGGCGGGTTGGCCGTGCTAAGGTAAAAAAAATACCTGGTGCGAAATGTCCAACGAACCCCAGCCTGCGTCCGCGCTTCCTCCGGGGAGACGGCTCCTGGAGCCGGGGCATCTGGTGGGTCGTTTCCGCGTGGAGTCGCTGTTGGGCAGCGGCGGCATGGGCGAAGTGTACCTGGCCTGGGATCCCACGCTGGAGCGCAACGTGGCCCTGAAGGCCCTGCGGGTGGGTGGTGAACGCGAGGCGGGCGCGCCGGAGCGGTTCCGGCGCGAAGCCCTCGCCCTGGCCCAGCTCAACCACCCAAACGTCTGCCAGATTCACGACTGGGTGGATGAGCCCGGCGGCACCTTCATCGCCATGGAGCTGGTGCCGGGCCAGACGCTCGACCAGGCCGCCCCCGACCTCAAGGTCCGCGACAAGCTCCTGGTGATCCGCGGCGTGTCCCTCGCGCTGGAGGCCGCCCACGCGAAGGGCCTGGTCCACCGCGACCTCAAGCCCGGCAACATCCTGGTCGCCCCGGGGAAGGGCGACCAGGGGCCCAGCGTGAAAGTCCTGGATTTCGGGCTGGCCAGGCTGGCGGGCACCCACGGCACGGGGGAATTCCAGATCACCCCCGCACCCGTCCCCAACCTCGCCCTGCTCCAGGCCCTCGAGGAGGCCGAAAAGAAGCGCCATGCGGACGGGCGGGCGACGGCCGCCTCCCGGATGGAGGGCGAGCGGCGGGATGCTTCCGGTTCCCACAGCTGGGAGCAGCTGACTCAGGCGGGCACCTTCATGGGAAGCCCCAGCTATGCCTCACCTGAGCAGATCCAGGGGCAGGCCGCGGGGCCCTCGAGCGACGTATTCTCCCTAGGCATCGTCGCCTGGGAACTCCTCGTGGGAGACCACCCCTTCCCTGGCGAGGGGCGGGCCCGCATGCGCGCCATCGTGGAGGGCTCCCGGCGCGAGCTGAAGGTGCGGGGCCTCCCTTCCGGAACCTCGGACCTGCTGCGAGCCATGCTGGAGGCCCACCCCTTCAAGCGCCCCACCGCCGCCCGGGTATCCGCCACGCTCGGCCACCTTCTTCGCCCCCAGAACCTGCTCCGCTGGACGGCGGTCTCCGTGGCCGGTGCACTGCTCCTGGCCGGGGCGGTGAACCTGTTCCTGAGCCGGGGCATCATCGCCGACCTCGTGCGGCAGCACCCCGCCCAGCTGGTCGTGCTGCCCTTCGCCAACCAGACCGGCGACCCGGGCATGGATGGCGTGGCGCGCCTCGTCCTTCCGGAAATGCTGGAGGCCTCGCTCCGGGAACACCCGAAGCTGTCGCCCCTGGATCTGGAGAGTGTGGCCAAGGCGCGCGGCACCCTGCGCCTGCCCCTCCAAGGGGCGCTAAGCGCCGGTGACCAGGCTCGCCTGGTGTCGGCGCTCGGCGCCCAGCTCCTCCTGCGTGGCTCCCTGACGAAGGGCGCGGGCGGAGCTGTCACGGTGGCCTACGAGCTCATCGATGCCAGCGGAAACGTGCGACAGTCTGGCGAGGCCCGAGAATCCGGCGGGCACTCCGAGCTCTCCCTGCCCCTGGCCAGGAAGGTCTCCGGAGACCTCCTCAAGGCGGTGGACCCCTTCTCCTCCCGCTCGAACAAGGCCCTGCCCGATGTGCCATCGGAAGCCCTCGTGGCCTATGCCCGGGGCTCCCAGCTGGTGGAGCTGGGGGAGTTCAAGGAGGCCGCCCCGGCCTTTCAGAGGGCCGCCCACCTCGCCCCGGACTTCGCGCCGGCCGTGCTGGGTTTTGCCCGCTGCCTCAGCCGCATGGCAGACACCCCCCCCGAGCCGGTCTTCCAGTGGGCCCGATGGTCTGCCAGGGCCCAGGGCAACCGGGTCTACGAAATGCGGGCCCTCCACTTCCTCTCGATTCGCCTGGGAGACCGGGGGCAGTGGGAGGCCTCCGACAAGACCTGCCGCGAGGCCCTGGCCCTGGCAAGAACTCTGGGTGATGCTGCATTCGAAGCTGGCGTCCACGCCACCCTCGGCGTGAACCTCCAGCGGCAGCACAAGCTTCCCGAAGCAGAGGAGGAATATCAGAAGGCCCTGGCGCTGAACGAGTCCGTGGGCAACAAGCTCAATGCGACCAGGGCCCTCAACAACCTGGCGGTGCTCGAGAAGGAGCGGGGCAACCTCAAGGGCGCCGAGACCCGCTACCTGGGCGCGCTCCAGACGGTGCAGGGCTATGGCGACAAGTGGGTGGAGGCCATCATCACCAACAACCTCGGCGACCTGGCGCTGGCCCAGGAGGGCGGGCTGGATCGTGCCGAGTCCTTCTTCCACAAGGCCCAGGCGCTGCGCGAAGCCAATGGCGACCAGAATGGCCTCATCTACACCCTGATGGGCCTGGCCAGCGTCGCTCAGGCGCGGGGCGATCTCGATCGCGCGGAAGGCCTGGTGCGGCAGTACCTGGACCTGGCCCGCCGGACCAGCCTGCGGCCCATGGAGGCCCTGGCCCTCTACAACCTGGGCGAGCTGAACCGCACAGCGCTGCGCTTCGAATCCGCCCGCGGGTTCTACCGCCAGTCCCTGGCCCTGCACCAGGAGCTCAAGGACGCGGTCATGGAGGCCCACTGCCTGGCTGGCGAGGCCGAGTGCCTGGCCCGGGACGGCCGCCGCGGCATGGCCCGCAGCCTGCTGGAGCGCAGCCGCACCCTCTCCACTGAAGAGACGCCCTACATCCTCCGGGCCGAGGCCTGGCTAGCCCGTGGAGAGGGCCGCAGCGAAGAGGCCAAGATCCTGTTCGCCAAGGCCCTCCAGGCCGCCCGCGTGCAGGCCCCGGAGATCGTCCGGGAGCTGAAGGACGCGGCCCGCTGAGCGGTGACTGGATCAGCGCCTGAGGATGAGCAGGGTCAGATCGTCAGCGAGGGGCCTGCCGCCGCCGAAGGCCACCACGTCGGCCAGGATGGCGGCCTGCAGGTCTTCGGTCGGGCCGGCGAGCAACGCTTCGAGGCGATCCTCACCGTAGAAGGCATCATCGGGAGCCTGCGCCTCCGTGAGCCCGTCCGTGTAGAAGATCAGGCTGTCACCGGGTTCCAGGGTGCCCTCGCAGAGCTCCAGGGCCTCCCGGAAGCGACTGCCGCTGAGGCCCACGCCCAGCCCCCGGGGATGCAGCCGGGTGACCTGGCCCTCCTGGCGCCGCAGGAACGCGGAAGGATGCCCCGCCCGCACGAACTGGAAGCGGCCCGTGCGGGGGTGGAAGGTGCCGTAGGCCAGGGTGAGGAACAGGCGGCGATCATGGCCCTGGCACCAGATGGCGTTGAGGCGGTCGGCCACGTCCACGGGCCCCAGCGCCTGCTTGTCGAGGGCCGAGAGCACGCCCTTGGTCTCGGCCGCGTAGAAGGCTGCGCTGGTGCCCTTGCCGCTGACGTCGAGGATCAGGAAGGCCAGGCTGCCGTCCGCCAATGGGAACAGGTCGTAGTAGTCTCCCGCCACTTCGCGGGCCGGCAGGATGGTGGCTCGCACCGAGGGCATGCGCAGCGCCTCCAGATCGGGCAGAAGGCGCATCTGCACCTCCCGCGCGACCCGCAGTTCCTGCTCCATGCGCAGCCGCTCCTCCCGCTCGGAGGCGGCGGTCTGCAGCCGCGCCGCCATGTCGTTGAAGGCGGCCGAGAGTTGGGCCACCTGGTCCCGGCCACGGGGGTGGATGCGGGCGGAGAAGTCACCCAGGCTGAGCTGGTCCACGCCGCGGTGGAGGTCGTTCACGGCTCGCCCGAGCGACCACGCGAGAACCAGCCCGAGGATCGCCGCGAAGGCCTGGGCCAGGGCCAGGGCCACCAGCACCAGCACCACGACAATGATGGCCTTCACGGTGCCCAGGGACATGCCCTGCCGCTCACTGGCGCCAAAGCCCGCGAACAGGGCGTAGAGGTTCGTCTCGGGCGTCGCCGTGAGCACCAGCAGCTGCCCCGTGGACCAGTCGGTGAGGGTGAAGGCCAGTGGCGGCAGGTCGAAGGGCGCGAACAATCCCGAGCCCTGGAGCGGCTGCCCCTTGGTCCACGTGGCCAGGGCCACCCCCTCCCCTGCCAGGATCGGCGCCTCCTGGCCCGCGCGCTTACCGCCCGCGGAGATCTTGAAGGACTCCTTCCCCTTTTTGCCCTCCCGCTGCGGGGCCAGCTGGAACCGCACCTGGCCACCCGCCAGAGCCTGGGCGCGGTCGCCGAGGACGCCGAGGTTGAGGGACAGGACACGGAACCCGCCGGGTTCGGGGCGCAAGGCCCGCAAGTAGGTGTCCCTGCGGGCCTCCTGCAGGCCGGCCTCATGGGTGTCGGCCCAGACCATGCCGATGAAGGTGTCCGGCACGCCCCCCGGCAGCTGCCGCACATGCTCCACCCAGGCGCCGCCGTAGGTGCGCAGGGCCTGCAGGGCGGCCGCGTCGGTGGGCTCCTGGTTGGCGGC
>CAVVTK010000003.1:0-8405 GCA_963751095.1 uncultured Holophagaceae bacterium
CGGTCCACCAGGAAGAGGAGGTTGGCCTGCCAGGCGAGGGCGGGGTCGATCCCCTCCCCCATGAGGCGCGTCCAGGGGGTGTGGTGGCGCTTCACCGCCGGGGCGAGGGAGGCGAGGGGCTGGAAGCTGGCCAGCAGCGCGGCGCCGGTATCGCAGTGGGCCTGGGCATCCGGCGCGGCGAAGGTGGTGATGATGTTGTGGTGGACCTGGGTGGACGACACTCCGATGTCGTGGAGCATGCCCAGGTCGAAGAGGAAGGTGACCTCCTCCGGCGCCAGACCGGCCCTCCTGCCGCATTCCGCGGCCATGACGCCCACCCGCTTGCCGTGGCCCACGTCATCCACGCCCACCAGATCGAGCGCGTCAGAGAGCGTGCAGATCAGGTGTCGGAGGTCGGCCTGGGGGATCATGGCGGCTCGCTCACTGGGTGGAGATGACCCAGACGATACTCCACTCGCCAACTCTTTCCGCGAGCCGGATCGCTTTACTTTCGCCGGTCTGGCGGCGTGAGATCCGCGTGGATCCAGGCCAGGGCTCCCTGTGAGTTCCTTTTCTTCCTGGGCTTTGCCTCCTGGAGGAGAAGATTTTCGCTTTTATTTCCTCTTGTTGACTTCTTTGGGGTTTATACACTTCGAAGTGGTTCTCAGTGGAGAAAAGTGGGCTGTAGTGGATGAAAGTGGTCTCACTCCAGTTTACACCTCCCTCCTGGGTTGATGGTTGAAAGGCGATACCGGTGCTGCGACTTCGCGGAAACTCACCGGCCACGGTGGATGAGAAGGGCCGACTGAAGCTCCCCTCTTCCTTCAAGGCCGAGCTGGAAACCTTCGCCCTGGGCGAGGGGGGCCAGGCCCTGGGCGAAGGTGTTGGCGCACTGCGGCACTACCTGACCTCTCTGGACGGCCGGTCCGCCCGTCTCTATCCCATGCCGATCTGGGAGGCCATCGAGGCCCGTCTGGCCGCCCTGCCTTCCACCAGCCCCGCCAAGCGCAAGTTCCTGGAGACCACCGCCTATTTCGGCAGCGAAGTGGAACCCGATGCCCAGGGCCGCTTTGTCATCCCACCCATCCTGCGCGAGGCCGCCCAGCTGACTGGAGAGGTCGCCGTGCTGGGCCAGATGGATCACCTGGCCCTGTGGAACAAGGCCGGCTTCGAACGCCGGCTGGCTGCGGAACCCCTGGGCGCCGACGATCTGGCCCAGCTCGCGGACTTGGGGATCTGATGATGACGACCCAGCCGCCCGTCCATGTCCCGGTCCTGCTCCAGGAAGTGCTGGACAACCTCATCCTGCCCCCCGCAGCCCGCATCCTCGACCTCACGCTGGGACTGGGCGGCCACGCTGAGGCGCTTCTGGCGCAGGCCGATGCCGAGACGCGCTACCTGGGCATCGACCGCGATCCCGAAGCCCGTGCCCTGGCCGCCAAGCGGCTCGGTTCAGACGGCCGCTTGAGCATCCTGGCCTCGGCCTACGAGGATCTCTGGGACGAACCCCACTTCCTCGTCTGGCGAGCCGCCCAGGCGCCCGAGGGCTTCGACGCCATCCTGGCCGATCTCGGCGTCTCCACCCTGCAGCTGCGCACGCCTGACCGGGGCTTCAGCTTCCGGGACGAGGGCCCCCTCGACATGCGCATGGACCAGGAGCACGGCCTCTCGGCCCGCGCCTGGATCGCCGAGCAGACGGACGAGAGCCTGGCCGACGCCATCTACCAGTACGGCGAGGAGCGCGCCAGCCGCCCCATCGCCCGGGCCATCCTGCGGGCCCTCCACGAAGGCCGCCTGGACACCACCCACGACCTGGCCAAGGCCGTCTACACCGTGATCCCCCGCGAACCCGCCAAGCGCAAGGGCCACAGCGACCCGGCCACCCGCACCTTCCAGGCCATCCGCATCGCCGTGAACGGCGAGCTGGACCGCCTGGCCGCGTCACTCGAGGCCGCCATCTCGCATCTGCGCCCCGGTGGCCGCCTGGCCGTCATCAGCTTCCACAGCCTGGAGGACCGCATCGTCAAGCAGACCCTGCGGCGCCTGGCCGGCATCTACGACGGCCCGGGCCGCACCGCCCCGGTCGAACTCCCCAAGCTCCTCAAGCTCATCCATGCCGGTGGCATTGCGCCCAGCGAGGCCGAAGCCGCCGCGAATCCCCCCTCCCGCTCCGCCCGCCTGCGGGTGGCTGAACGCCTTTCCTGAACGAGGTCCCCATGGTTGCCGGAACGCTTCCGAGCTCCAACGCCCCCACCCGCATGGTGGAGAGCGAGGGCATTCTGCGCATGCTGCTGCTGGTGCTGGCCCTGGCCCTGCCCCTGGGCACCCTCGCCTACCTGAAGATCCAGAGCACTCGCCTGAGCTACGCCATGGGCGAGCTCAAGGAACGCATCCACAAGGAAGAGGAGCTGCAGCGCAAGCTGATGCTCGAGCGCAGCCGCTTCCAGCGGGACGAGGAGGTGCAGGTCTACGCCCAGAAGGCCGGCCTCCAGCCCCGCAAGCAGGGCCATCTGATCCGGCGGGGCTTCACGCCCGAGGATCAGCGCATCGCCAAGCTGCGACCCGTGTCGTCCGAGGGGCTGTAGGCTAGAGGCTGGGCCCGTCCGGGCCCAGCGCCTCCCAGGTCATCGCCCGTGTCCTTCCGCTTCGCCACTGAGCCCCATGCCTCCCGGCGCCTGCTGGGCCGGCAGGATCCCCAGGACCTGCTGAGCCGCCGCATGCCCTGGATCATGGGCGGCATGGCCTTCTGGGGCCTGCTGATCCTCCTCCGGCTGCTCTGGCTGCAGGGGGTGGAGCACAAGCGCTACCGGGCCAAGGCCGAGCAGCAGCACACGACCGTGGTGCCCGTGCCCCCCATCCGCGGCGAGCTGCGGGACCGCCGGGGCGAGCCGCTGGCCATCTCGATCAAGGTGGAGAGCCTCTTCGCAGATCCCCGCGTGTTCTATCCGGAGTACAAGCCGGGCAGGGGCGACGAGCGCCAGTGGGGCAATCCCGATCGCAAGGCCGCCGCTGAGGTGGCCGCGAGGCTGGCGCCCATCCTCGAACAGACCAAGGGCCAGGTGCTGGACAAGCTCCTGCGGAAGAAGACCTTCGTCTACCTGGAGCGACACCTCCCCCCCCTGAAGGTGGCCGCGATCCGCGCCCTGGAGCTGGACGGCATCGAGTTCCAGCCTGAGAGCCGGCGCTTCTATCCGCGGGGCAGCCTCGCCGCCCAGATCATCGGCTTCACGAACATCGACGGAGTCGGGCAGCTGGGCATCGAACAGAACAAGGACAAGGAGCTGGCGGGCCTGAAGGGTGAGCTCATCGCGCCCCGGGATGCCCATGGGAAGCTCCTCATCCTCCAGGAGAACTACAGCCAGATTCCCGTGAACGGCGCTTCACTCCAGCTCAGCATCGATGCCTCCATCCAGCACATCGTCGAGGATGCCCTGGAGGAGGGCATGCGGATCTCCCGCCCAAAGACGGCCTACGCAGTGGTCGTGGATCCCCAGACAGGCGAGATCCTGGCCATGGCCGGCACGCCCACCTTCGACCCCAACCACATCCTGCCCAAGAAGTTCCGGAACCGCGGCGAGTCCGAGCTGTCGCCCGGCGAGCGCGAGGAGCTGCGGCGCGAGCTGGAGCGGCAGAAGGCGGCCCGCAAGGTGCACCCTGTCGAGGATGTGTACGAGCCGGGCTCCACCATGAAGATCTTCACCGCCGCCATCGCCCTGGAGGAGCGCAAGGTCCGGCTGGGCGAGCGCATCGACTGCCTGGGCGGGCGGTGGCTCTACAGCCCCAAGATCCCCCCGATCACGGACACGCACCGGCACGGCGTGCTCACCTTCGAGGAGATCCTCTGGCAGAGCTCCAACATCGGTGCTGCCAAGATGGGCATCCGCCTGGATCCTGCGGTCCACTACCAGTACCTGCGGAAGTTCGGCTTCGGCGATGCCACGGGCCTCAACTTCCCGGGCGAGAGCTCGGGCCGCATGATCGCGCCGGATCGCTGGAGCGTGCCCACCCAGTACACCTTCTCCTACGGCTACGGGCTCAGCACCACGCCCCTGCAGATCCTCATGGCGGGCTGCGCCTTGGCCAATGGCGGCAAGCTCATGCAGCCCATCCTCGTGCAGCGCATCTACAACGACAAGGGCCTGCTGATGAAGGAATTCAAGCCCACGGTGCGGGGGCAGGTCCTCAGCGAGGAGACCGCGAACCTGATGAAGGAGGCGCTGAAGGGCGTGCTGACCCAGGGCACAGGCAAGCGGGCCCGGCTCGATAACGGAGTCGAGGCCTTCGGCAAGACCGGCACCAGCCGCAAGCTCATCGATGGCAAGTACGACCCCAAGCGCCACTTCGCCTCCTTCATGGGTTTCTTTCCGGCGGACCGGCCCCAGTTCGGCTTGCTGATCATGCTTGACGACCCGGCGGGAGACACCACTGGCGGCGACGTGGCGGCGCCCCTCTTCAAGCTGATCGGCGACAACATCCTGCGCTTCCGGGAGACCTCGCCCGATCCCGACCGCGAGGCCGACCTGAAGCTCTCCCTGCGCGACTGGCCCGTGAGCGAGACCGACGAGGCCGCCGTGCACGTTGAGCGGGGCCGCGTCCCCGATCTGAAGGGGCTCAGCCTGAAGGCGGCCATCCATCGCGTGGTGCTGGTGGGTGGCAGTCCCCGGGTGGAGACCACGTCCGGCGCCTCGGCCACCCGCGTGCTGGGCCAGAGCCCCGAGCCGGGGGCCGTCCTCGAGCCTGGTGCCGTGGTGAAGATCAAGGCGGGGTTGCCATGAAGCTGGATGCGCTCATCGATGGGGTCGCCATCCGGCGCTCCGGACCCGATGTCGAAGTGGTTGACCTCACCAGCGACAGCCGTGAAATCCAGCCCGGCTGGGCCTTCCTCGCCCTGCAGGGCGAGAAGGCCGATGGCGCAGCTTTCGTACCCCAGGCCCTGGCCCAAGGGGCCGTCGCAGTCATCTCCAGCGGCGGCGTGGACACGCCAGCGCAAGTCGCCAACTGCACCTTCCTGGCGGATCCAAGGCTGCGCATGGCCGAGATGGCCCGGCGCCTGCATGGCACGCCCGACGAGCACCTGGCCCTCATCGGCGTCACTGGCACCAACGGCAAGACCACCACCACGACGCTCATCCGCCAGCTGCTGCGGGGTGCGGGCATCGGCTGCGGTCTGGTCGGCACCGTGCTGAACGCGGCCGGCGACCTCGAGGAGGAGGCCGTCCGCACCACGCCCGAAAGCCCGGCCTTCTACCGCTGGCTGCGGCGCAGTGTGGACGCGGGCGATGCCGCCTCGGCGGTGGAGGTCAGCAGCCACGCCCTCTGCCTGGGGCGCGTCCACGGCGCCCTGTTTAAAGTGGGCCTCTTCACGAACCTGACCCAGGACCACCTGGACTACCACGGCACTCTGGAAGCCTATTTCGAGGCCAAACTGCGGCTGCGGAACCAGAGCGGCCGCTTCCTGGTGAACGCGGATGATCCCTATGGCCGCCGAATGCTCGAAGGGGGCCGCTGCTGGAGCTACGCCATCGATCACGAGGCCGACTACCGGGCCACGGAACTGGTCCTGGGCCCCACGGGTACGCGGTTCCGCCTGCGGGGCCTCCAGGGCGATTTCGTAGTGGAGAGCCCCCTGCTGGGCCGCTTCAACGCCTACAACCTGCTGGCGGCCCTGGCCGCCTGCGCGGAGGCCGGCTTCGACCTCAACCGCCTGGTGCCCGCCGTGCCCAAGATCACGGGCGCCCCGGGGCGCATCGAGCGGGTGGACTGCGGCCAGCCCTTCGGCGTCATGGTGGACTACGCCCACACGCCCGATGCCCTGGAGAAGCTGCTGGCCGAGGGCCGACGCCTGCTCCCGCCCGGCGCCCGCCTGCACGTGCTCTTCGGCTGCGGTGGCGATCGCGACCGCAGCAAGCGTCCCCTCATGGCCGCCGCCGTGGCCGCCAGCGCCGACGTGCTGTGGCACACCAGCGACAACCCCCGCACCGAGGATCCCGAGCGCATCCTCGATGACGCCGCGCCGGGCATTCCCGAAGCCATCCGCGGCGATGCCGCCCGCTACCACCGCAACGCCGACCGCCGCGAGTCCGTGCGCCAGGCCCTGGCGGACTGCCGTCCCGGCGACCTGCTGCTGCTGGCGGGCAAAGGCCACGAGCCCTACCAGGAGATCCACGGCGTCAAGCACCCCTACAGCGATCGCAGCGCCGTGGAAGTCGTGCTCTCAGGCCGAGAGGAAACCCATGATTGACTGGGCCTCCCGATCTGCCTCGTCTCCGATCCTTTCAGCTTTTGATCGGTGTTCATCGGTGTTCATCGGTGGTTCAAGACAGTCTTTCCACACGAGGTTGGTCCGAATTTCCATTGAGCAAGTTCTGAATTTGCAGACCAGTGTTGGTTTTCAAGATCGATTGACCACCGATGAACACCGATGCACGCCGATGAAAGAACATGAGTCGCCGGTCTCGACAGGTTGCCCTGCTCGGAAGCATTGGCCCGGCGGGAAGCCAGTGTCCATCGGAGGCTTCCGATGACGCGGCTTGTACCAGTCCACTCGGTGGACGATCCGGCCATCCGCGAAGCGGCGGCGATCCTCACTGCAGGCGGGCTCGTGGCCTTTCCCACGGAGACGGTCTATGGGCTGGGCGCCGATGGCCTGAACCCCGAGGCTGTCGCCCGCATCTACGCCGCCAAGGGCCGGCCCGCCACGAACCCGGTGATCCTGCACGTGGACGGCCTCGCATCCGCGCAGGCGCTCACCTCGCGCTGGCCGGACGAAGCCACGGCCCTGGTGGAGCGGTTCTGGCCCGGTCCCCTGACCCTGGTCCTGCCCGCCTCTGAAAAGGTGCCATCCATCGTGCGTGCCGGGGGTCCCACCGTGGCCCTTCGCTGTCCAGCCCATCACATCGCCCAGGCCCTGATCAAGGCGGTGGGCCGCCCCCTGGCCGCCCCCAGCGCCAACCGCAGCCAGCACCTGTCGCCCACCCTTGCGGAGCACGTGGCTTCCAGCCTGGGTGAGGCCGTGGACCTGATCCTCGATGGCGGGCCCACGGAGGCCGGCCTGGAGTCCACCATCCTGGACCTGAGCGGGGCGCGACCACGCATCCTCCGTCCCGGTCCCGTCGCCCCCGCAGAGCTGGCCGCGCTCCTGGGCGTCGTGGATCTGTGGGAGGGCGCCGTGAAGCCCGGGGAGGCCCAGGCCGCGCCCGGCATGGCCGAACGCCATTACGCCCCCAGGGCGCGGCTCGAGCTGGTGGCGCCTGGCAGCGGGCAGGGCCCGGGCCCTGGGCAGGTCGCCTACGTGGCCTTCGGCCACCTTCCGCCCCTGCCGGATTCCATCCGCGGCATCCTCCTCCCGCTCGATGCGGAGGCCGTGGGCACGCGGCTGTTCGCGCTGCTGCACGAGCTGGATGACGCCGGCTTCAACCGCGTGGTCATGGAGTGGCCTCCCGAGGGCGAGGCTTGGATGGCGGTCCGGGACCGGCTGCGCCGCGCCTCGGCACAGGAGTCGGTGTGAGCATGTGGTCCTTCTTCCAGGCGGCCTCCCAGGTGGGCGGTGAGATCCTCGGCGACGGCTCCGTGGTCCCGTCATCGCTCTCCCTCGATACGCGCACCCTCCAGCCCGGGGCCTGCTTCGTGGCCCTGCGCGCCGAGCGAGACGGCCACGACTTCGCCGCCCAGGCCGTGGAGAAGGGCGCGGCCGCGCTCCTGGTGGATCATCCCCTGCCTACCAGCTGCCCGCAGATGGTGGTGCCGGACACGCTGGCGGCCCTCCAGAAGTGGGGCCAGGCGCGCCTGGCGGCGGTGCGTCCGAAGCAGGTGTGCGGCGTCACGGGCAGCGTGGGCAAGACCAGCACGAAGGAGCTGCTCGCCGCGGCCATGGGTGCCTGGAAGACCCTGGGTAGAAGTTCTAGTTTCAGTCTCAGAGTGAATGGCAGAATAACTCACAGCCGTAACATTTGCTTTTAAAAATATATTTGTTGCAACACCAATACTTGAGTAAAAACTCAAATTACGATTACCAATAATTATAATTCACCTTTAATGGAACATCAAGATAGTGCCAGTGAATATTTGTTCTTGTATTCTTTAATTTCACCAGGAATAGGAAGTTGCGAAACAAAAACTGGAATTTTTTTGGTTTTATATCCTTTGTCTGAATAGTGAATGCCCGCCTCAAAACCAAAATATTTATTAAGATTGTAACAAGCATTAAATCCAAATGAGTAAGCAAGTTTTGATATTTCCCGATTTTCTCTTTGATACATGGAAGGGCTGCTTAAGTAAAGAGGATCATTATTTACCAGTGTTCGATAATTAATGCCAGGTGAAAAATTGAATCCAATTTGAAACTTATTAAAACTTTCGGAATTAGTTTCAGTACTATCTCTTTGTCCAATGGAAGGAATGGCGATTAAAGTAAAAATGAAAATAAA
>CAVVTK010000004.1:0-218302 GCA_963751095.1 uncultured Holophagaceae bacterium
TATGTCGTGTACTTGGTTCAGTTTGGTCTTGTTATGGATGTTGTGCTAGATCCAAGATCCAAGGCCAACGTTTACATATTATTCACTAGAAAGTAAAAAGTTATTTCAAATATTCTACGAAAAGTTCTTGCTAGCTAGCATCATCAAATTATACGTTTCAAAACAAGCGACAACAAAATGATACCAATTCGTAGAATAATGAAGACAATACTATACGTGGTGCTTTTTGCAACAGCATGTTTGACAGGATCGCCGAGACCTACATCCGCCAACAGGGCGCCACCCCCAGCTTCAAGGGCTACCACGGCTTCCCCGGCACCCTCTGCACCTCCGTGAACGACAAGGTCGTACATGGCATCCCCTCCAAGTACGTCCTGCAGGAAGGCGACATCATCGCCATCGACTGCGGGGCCAAGCTGGACGGCTTCCACGGCGACACCTGCCTCACGGTGGGCGTCGGGAAGATCACCGAGGAAGCCCGGATGCTCATCCAGACGGCGCAGCTGGCCATGTTCGTGGGCATCGAGCACTGCCGGCCCGGCCTGCGCCTGGGCGACATGGCCACTGCCGTGCAGTCCTTCGCCGAGGAGCGGGGCTACTCCGTGGTGCGCGAGTACATCGGCCACGGCCTCGGCCGTGATCTGCACGAGGATCCCCAGGTGGTGTTCGCCGAGCAGAAGGCCGGCACGGGCTTCCGCATGGAGCCGGGCATGACCATCACCATCGAGCCCATCCTGAACACTGGTAGCCACAAGTGCCTGGTGGAACCAGACGGTTGGACCGTGCGCACCAAGGATGGCGGCCTCTCCGCCCAGTTCGAGCACGACATCGCCATCACCCGGAACGGTCCGGAGATCCTGAGCATCCCGGATCCCGAGTTCGAGCTGGAAGACGGGCTGTAGGAGCCATGGTCCTCACGATCCAGGCCCCGGCCAAGCTCAACCGCTTCCTCGCCGTGCTCGGCCGCCGGGCCGATGGTTTCCATGAGCTGGAGCTGGTGACCACGGTGCTGGAGGGCGTGCCGGGACTCACGGACCTGCTGTCCGGGGAACCTGCGGCCAGCCTCTCGCTGGAGATCTCCGGCCCCGCCGGTCACGGCCTGGTGGCTGACGAGTCCAATCTGGTCCTCCGCGCCTGGCGCCAGCTGGAGCGCGTGGCGGACCGCCCCCTGCCCGCCCGTCTGCAGCTGGAGAAGCACATCCCCCACGGCGCGGGGCTCGGTGGGGGCAGCAGCGACGCCGCCGCCGCTCTACGCCTGGGCAACCGCCTGTTCGACCTGGGGCTGGAGGACCAGGCCCTGCTGATCCTGGCCAGCGAGCTGGGCAGCGACGTCCCCCTGTTCCTCCTGGGCGGGACCGTCCTGGGACTGGACCGCGGCGAGCGGGTCTTCCCGCTCCGTTCCGCGCCCCTGGAGCCGATGCTGATCGCCCACCCCGGCCTGCACGTCAGCACCCCGGCGGTGTACCGGGCTCTGCCGGAAGTAGGTTACCCAGATCCAGAGCATCTACCCTCCCTTCCCCAAGGCGCACCACCCCCCTGGCGCAACGACCTGACCGAGGCGGCCCTGCGGGTCTGCCCATCTCTCGCCGCAGTGCGCGACTCCCTGCGTGGCAGCGGCGGCGAGCCCCTGCTCTGCGGCTCCGGCAGCTGCTGGGCCGCCCGTTACGATTCGTTCGTCCAGCGGGATGCCGCCGCCGAGTCCCTGCGCGCCGCCCACCAGGCCTGGCACATCTGGGCGCTCTGACCCTGTCGGGACAGCCATTGCCTGTGGTATCTGTGACCTCCGAGGTTTCCATGTCTGGTCCCGCCCTTCGCATCCGCGGCCTCCGCAAGGCCTTCCCCAAGGTGGTCGCCGTAGCTGGTGTGGATCTGGAGGTCGCCCGGGGCGAGGTCTTCGGGCTGCTGGGTCCCAACGGCGCGGGGAAGACAACCACGCTCGAGATCATCGAGGGACTGACCACCGCCGATTCGGGTGAAATCGAGATCCTGGGGCTCACCTGGGAGAAGGCTGGGCAGGAGATCCGGTCCCGCATCGGCGTCCAGCTGCAGAGCACGAGCCTCTTCAACAAGATCACCCCACGGGAGGCCCTGGACCTCTACGGGAGCTACTACCCGAAGTGCCGGACCTCCAAGGATCTGCTGGCGCTCGTGCAGCTCGAGGACAAGGCCGACGCCTACCACATCACGCTGAGCGGCGGGCAGCAGCAGCGGTTGGCCCTGGCCCTGGCCCTGGTCAACGATCCGGAGATGGTGTTTCTCGATGAGCCCACCACGGGCCTCGATCCCCAGGCCCGGCGCGGCCTCTGGGATGTGGTGCGGCGCATGAAGGGCGAGGGCCGCACGGTGGTGCTCACCACCCACTACATGGACGAGGCCGAGGCCCTCTGCGACCGCCTGGCCATCATGGACCACGGCCAGGTCATCGCCACGGGTACGCCCGCCTCGCTCATCGCGGATCTTGAGCTCCCCAGCGTGGTGGAGCTCACCTTCGAGGGCGCCGCCCCGGATCCCGCCGCCTTCACCACCCGGCTGGGCCAGGCCGTGGAACCGCGGGCCGACCTCTGGGAGATCCCCACCCAGGATCCCAAGGCCCTGCTGCCCCGGCTGCTGGAGGCCGCGGAAGCCGCCGCGGTCCCCTTCCAGCAGGTGCACATCCGGCGAGCAACCCTCGAGGATGTCTTCCTCCACCGCACGGGCCGGAGCCTGAGGGAGTAGCCATGATCTGGAGACAGTTCGTGATGGAGTGGCGGCTCTATAGCCGGGACCGCGTGGCCATGTTCTGGACCTTCGCCTTCCCGGTGGTCCTGCTGCTGGGCTTCGGAACCATCTTCCGGGATGGCGGGGGTCCGAAGCTTTCCGTGGTGCGGGTGCAGTCGCCGGTCCCCACGCCCCGGGACGAGGCCCTGGATCTGGCCCTGAAGGACCTCCACCTCCAGGTTCAGTCCCTCCCCAAGGCTGAGGCTGAAGCGCGCTGGTCCCGAGGTGAGACCGCCGCCCAGCTGGAGCCTGACGGCCCGGGCTATCGCCTGCGCCTGAACAGCTACCTCATGGCCCAGGCGGGCGCCACGGCGGGGCTGGCGAACCAGGCCTGGCTGGTGGCCCAGGCCCGCCTGAGCGGCGCCCCGGAGCCCCAGCGAATCCCCGTGCAGGTCGAAAGCCCCGGCCACAAGCGATCGACCAATTACGCCTCCTTCCTGCTGCCGGGCCTGCTGGGCCTGAACCTCGTGAGCATGGGCCTCTTCAGTGTGGGCATGGTGAACGTGTCCTACCGGGAGAAGGGCAAGTTCCGGCGCCTGGCCGTCACGCCGCTGCCCAAGTGGATCTTCCTGCTGGGCCAGGTGCTGCACCGCCTGACGGTGACCGTGGTCCAGGCCGCCATCCTGCTGCTGGTGGGGCGCCTGGTCTTCGGCATCCAGAACCAGGGCTCCTTCCTCGACCTGCTGCTCATCATGACCCTGGGCACCGGCTGCTTCATGGCCTTCGGCTTCGCCCTCAGCGGCTTCGCCGAGACCTCGGAGGGCTACGCGGCCATCTCGAACCTGGTGTTCTTCCCCCTCATGATGCTGAGCGGCGTCTACTTCACCCTGGACTCCGCCCCCGCCTGGCTGCAGCACCTGGTGGCCGGGCTGCCCCTCGCCCCCTTCATCCGGGCCCTCCGGGCCGTGTTCAACGATGGCGCCGGGCTTGCCGGACACGGGGTGGGTCTGGTGATCGTCCTCAGCTGGGGCCTGGCCGCCTTCGTGCTGGCCGTCCGCCGCTTTCGCTGGGCCTGACAGGACTATGCGGCGGCCTGATCCGGGCCGATGATGGAGACATGACCGCAGACCAGCCACCCGGAACGCCCCAGGAGTCGCTCGAGACCCTCAGGCAGCGGGCCGATGGCCTGCAGGCCCGCCTCGAAAACAGCCGTGGCATGCTGGATGCGATCTCGGAGGCCATCTACATCCAGGATGCCGAGGGGCGCTTCGTTGATGTGAACGAGGGTGCCGCAAGGATGTACGGCTACCCGCGGGATTTCTTCCTTGGAAAGACCCCAGAGGTGCTCTCCGCGCCAGGGAGGAACGACGTGGATGCCGTGGCTGAGGCCTTCGGCAGGGCCCTGGAGGGGGTGCCGCAGCAGTTCGAGTACTGGGGCAGGAGGCAGGATGGCACCGTCTTCCCGAAGGAGGTGCGGCTCTACCCGAGCCAGCGCCTGGGCCAGCCCGTGGTCATCGCCGTCGCCCAAGACATCTCGGCCCGGAAACGGGCGGAGCTGACCCAGCAGGCCACCTACCGCATCGCCGAGGCGGCCCTCGAGTCCAGGCACACCGAAGACCTGTTCCCCCGCGTCCATGCCATCGTCCGCGAGCTGATGCCTGCGGAAAACCTCTACTTCGCCCTGTGGGACCCGGATACCGAGCTGGTGTCCTTCCCCTACTGGATCGACGAGGCCGACTCGGCGCCTCCGCCCCATCGCCTCGGCCGGGGATTGACGGGCTACGTCCTGCGCCGGGGCGAGCCCCTGCTCGTGGATCAGGAGGCGCTGCTCGGGCTCGAAGCCGCCGGTGAGGTGGAACCCCTCGGCACCTTGTCCCTGGATTGGCTGGGGGTCCCTTTGAAGGGAAAGGCCGGCGTGTTCGGCGCCCTGGTCATCCAGAGCTACGAAGGGGGACACCGCTACGGTGAAGAAGAACGGGACTTGCTCGCGTTCGTGTCGACCCAAGCGGTGCTGGCCATCGAGCGAATCCGGGCCCAGTCCGAGCAGCGCACCCTGACGGCCGCCATGGACACGGCCATCGATCCAGTCTTCGGTACGGACGAATCGGGCGGCTTCGTCTTCGTCAACCAGGCGGCCTGCGCCGCCCTGGGCTATGCCAGGGAAGAGCTGCTCCGCATGCGCGTGTGGGACGTGGACCCGCGGGTCCTTCCCGACCAGTGGCACCACCGCTGGGAGCGGCTCCGGTCCCGGGGAGCCAACCGGGAGGAGACCTGGCATCGGCGCAAGGACGGCTCAGTGTTCCCGGTCGAGATCAGCAGCAGCTTCCTGGCAACCGAAGGGCGGGAGGTGGTCTTCACCCATGCCCGCGACATCAGCACCAGGAGGGCCGCCGAGGAGGCCCTGCGCGCCAGCGAGGACAAGTTCTCCAAGGCCTTCCAGGCCAGCCCGGACGCCATCAACATCAACCGGCTGGATGGCACCTACCTGGAGGCCAACCCGGCCTTCACCCACATGAGTGGGTGGACCCGCGAGGAGTACCTCGGTCGGACCACCCTGGAACTGGGCCTCTGGGCCGACCCGGAGGACCGGGAGCGGATGCGGCGGCTGCTCCAGGCGGAGGGCCGCTTCAGCGACCTGGAGGCGCCCTTCCGCATGAAGGATGGCTCCCTCCGGACTGGCCTCGTCTCCGGCGCCTTCATCCAGGTGGGCGAGGAGACCTGCCTGCTCACCATCACCCGGGACATCACGGAGCGGAAAGAGGCGGAAGCCGCCATCCGCTACAACGAGGACAAGTTCACGCGGGCCTTCCACGCAAGCCCCGACGCCATCAACCTCACGCGGCTGAGTGACGGGACCTACCTCGAAGTCAGCGAGGGCTTCGAGAAGATCAGCGGCTGGACCCGCGAGGAGGCCATCGGCCGGACCGCTCTGGAGCTGAACATCTGGGTGGATCCGAAGGACCGCGAGCGGGCCGTGGAACTCATCCGGAAGCACGGCGAGTACACCGGACTGGAGATCGCCTTCCGCCAAAAGGACGGGAGCATTCTGACCGGGCTGATGTCGGGCAAACGGATGGACGTGGGCGACATCCCCTGCCTCCTGTCCGTCACCCGCGACATCACGGACCGGAAAGTGGCCGAGTCGGCCCTGCGGGCCGCGGAGCAGCGCCTGCGGACGGTGCTGGCCAACTCTGAGGCCGTGATCTACCAGCTGGATCCCGATGGCCGCTTCACCCTCTCCGAAGGGCTCGGCCTGGCTCATTTGGGACTCTCCCCCGGACAGGTGGTGGGCATGAGCGCGCTCGACCTCTACGAGGGCGACCTCAAGACGGTGGATCAGATCCGTGCGGCCCTGGGGGGAACGCCTTCCCGCCAGATCGCGCCGGCCGGGGGGCGGTTCTTCGACAACTTCCTGACCCCCGTCTTCAACGATCAGGGGCAGGTGGAGAGCGTCATCGGCATCGCCACGGACGTGACGGAGCGCCAGCAGATGGAGGAGGCCCTCCGGCAGTCCCAGAAGCTCGAAAGCCTGGGCATCCTTGCCGGCGGCATCGCCCACGACTTCAACAACCTGCTCACGGTGGTCCTGGGCAACCTGAACCTCGCCCAGATGAACTTGGCGGAAACCGCCCCGGCCCAGCCCTACCTGGCCAGGATGGAAGCGACGGTGCTGCGCGCCACCGAGCTGACCAAGCAGATGCTGGCCTATTCCGGACGCGGCCACTTCCTGGTGAAACCCCAGGACCTCAACGAGGTTGTGCAGGAGGTCACGCACCTCCTGGAGGTCTCCATCCCCAAGAAGATCCGCCTGCGGTTCGACCTCGAGCCTGGGCTGCCCGCCATCCAGGCCGATGCCGCCCAGATCCAGCAGGTGGTCATGAACCTGGTGACCAATGCCGCCGAGGCCATCGGGAACGGTGACGGCGTCATCCACCTCTCAACCTCCTCGGCCTGGCTCGGCATGGAGGATCTCCAGTCCGCCTACAGCATCGAGTCTCTCGCCCCGGGCCAGTACGTGCTGCTCGAAGTGAAGGACACCGGCACCGGCATGCCGCCGGAAGTGCTGGCGCGGATCTTCGACCCGTTCTTCACCACCAAGGCGGCGGGCCGGGGCCTCGGCCTCTCCGCCATGCTCGGCATCCTCCGCGGCCATGGGGCCGGGCTGCGGATCCACAGCGAAGTGGGGCGGGGCAGCTCGTTCCGCCTGTGCTTCCCGGCTTCGGGCGCGGCGGCGGCGGCGCCCCTCAACCCGGCCGGGGAGGAAACCATCGCGCCCCGGCTCAAGGGAAGGGTCCTGCTGGTGGACGACGAGGACCTCATCCTCCAGACCATCGGCGCTGCCCTGGAGGCCATCGGTCTGGAAGTCACCACGGCCCGGGATGGACTGGAAGCCCTGGAGCGGTTCCGGGACTCCCACCCGAAACCCGATCTGGTCCTCATGGACCTCACGATGCCCCGCATGGACGGCCGGGAGGCCTTCGGCGCCATGCATGACCTGGATCCTTCCGTGCCCGTCGTGCTGAGCAGCGGCTACACGGAAGGGGACTCCCTCCAGACCCTCGCCGGGCAGGGGCCGGCGGGGTTCATGCAGAAACCCTACCAGATCAAGGAACTCCGCCTGCTGCTGCAGCAGGTGCTGGGGGGCTGAGGAGCCGGGCTACACTGGGGGCTGGAGAGCCTCATGCAGTCGACCAAACGCGCCCGGATGGCCATCTTTCTGACAGTCTTCGTGGACTTGCTGGGCTTCGGCATCGTCATTCCCATCCTCCCGCTCTATGCGCAGGCCATCGCCGACCACCCGAGCCCCTGGATGGCCAGCGTCAACCAGTTCCTGGGACTGGGGGGCACGGGCACCACGCCGGGCGCCTTCTGGGCCGGCGTGGGCTTCCTCAGTTTCAGCCTCATGCAGTTCATCGCCTCGCCGATCCTGGGCCGCACTTCGGACAAGGTGGGGCGGAAGCCCGTGCTCTGGATCAGCCTCGTGGGTTCGGCCCTCGGCTACCTCATGCTCGCGCTCACCAGCCGCTTCGAGTGGATGCTGGCCGCGCGCCTCCTCGACGGCATCACCGGGGGCAACATCTCCGTGGCGCAGGCGGCCATGGCCGACAGCTCCGAACCCGAGGAACGCTCCAAGGTCATGGGCATGATCGGCGCGGCCTTCGGCCTGGGCTTCGTCCTCGGCCCCGCCCTGGCGGGCATCCTGAGTGGCAGCCACTTCGGCATGCAGCTCCTGCAGACCCGTGGCTGGCACCTGCCCTTCTTCGTGGCGGCCGGGCTCTCGCTCCTCGCCTCCATGATGGTGCTGTTCTGGCTGCCGGAGACCCTCACGCCCGAGGTCAGGGCCCGGGCCCGTTCCCACGAAAGCCGCGGCCACGCCCTGGTCAAGGCCATGAAGATCCCCGGCATGGCGCAACTGCTCACGGTGTCCCTGCTGGCCATGGCGGGCTTCGCCATGATGGAGGGCACCTTCGCCCTGCTGGTTCACCAGCGCTTCG
Source organism: uncultured Holophagaceae bacterium (assembly GCA_963751095.1). Taxonomy (GTDB): domain Bacteria; phylum Acidobacteriota; class Holophagae; order Holophagales; family Holophagaceae; genus Geothrix. The sequence goes on from CAVVTK010000004.1 coordinate 8,193, forward strand.
ACTTCCACCAGCGGGAGGTGGGCTTCCTGTTCGCCGGCATCGGCGTGCTGATGGTGATCTACCAGGGTGGCCTCGTCCGCCTGGTGGCCAAGCGGTTCCCGGAGCGGGCCGCCCTCATCACCGGGCTGCTGCTCATGGGCATCACCCTGCCCCTGATGCCCATGGCCCCCTGGATGTGGCCCTTCGTGCTGCTCTTCATCCCCCTCTCCTGGGGCAGCGGCATGGGCAACACCGCGGGCTCGGCCCTGGCCAGCCAGCTGACGCCCCCCGAGGACCAGGGCGCGCTCTTCGGCGTCCTGAACGCCATGAGCGGCGTCGGTCGCATCGTGGGCCCCGCCGTGGGCACCTTCGTCTTTGCCCGCTGGGGTGGCCAGTCCACCTACACCGTGGCGGGTCTCACCCTGGGGGCGGCCTTGCTGCTGGCCCTCACGCTCAAGCCCAAGGAAATTCGATGATCCACCTCGATGGCCAGTCACTGACCGCGCCCCTGCTGGCCCGCATCGCCGCCGGCGCGGGCGTCACCCTGGACGAGGGCGCCCTGGCCCTGGTCGCCGAGAACCGGGCCGTGGTGGACCGCATCGTGGCCGAGGGCCGCACGGTCTATGGCATCAACACCGGCTTCGGCCAGTTCGCCACCGTGGTCATTGCCCCCGATCAGCTGCAGCAGCTCCAGCTCAACCTCATCCGCAGCCATGCGGCGGGCGTGGGCGAGCCCCTGCCCAAGGACCAGACCCGGGCCCTCATGGCGGCCCGCATCAACTGCCTGCTGAAGGCCCACAGCGGCATCCGGCCCGAGCCCATCCGCCTGCTCACGGAGTGTCTGAACCGCGATGTGGTCCCCGTGGTGCCCAGCCAGGGCAGCGTGGGCGCCAGCGGCGACCTGGCCCCCCTGGCCCACATGGCCCTGCTGCTGGTTGGCGAAGGCCTGGCCTGGTCAGGCGAGAAGCAGGTTCCCGGTGGAGCAGCCCTGGCCCAGGCCGGCCTCCAGCCGGTGACCCTGCAGGCCAAGGAGGGCCTGGCCCTCATCAACGGCACCCAGCTCATCACCTCGCTGGGCAACCTGGCCGTGGAGAAGTTCACCCGGCTGGCCGGACTGGCGGACGAGATCGCCGCCCTCAGCCTGGAGGCCCTGCGCGGCACCCGCGCCGCCTTCGATCCCCGCATCCATGCCGCCCGGCCCCATCCCGGCCAGATCGCCGTAGCCACGAGGATGCGCGAGCTCCTTGGCACGACCAGCGCCATCGCCGACAGCCACCAGGACTGCCACCGCGTGCAGGATGCCTACAGCCTGCGCTGCATCCCCCAGGTGCATGGCGTCACGCGCGATGCCTTGCAGTTCGCCGGCGCCATCCTTGAACGCGAACTGAACAGCGCCACGGACAATCCGATGATCTTCACGGACACGCAGGAGTCCCGCTCCGGCGGCAACTTCCACGGCCAGTACCCGGCCTTCGCCTGCGACGTGCTCGCCATCGCTGCTGCCGACCTGGCCAGCATCTCCGAGCGCCGGCAGGAGCGCCTGGTGAATCCGGCCTACTCGGACCTGCCCGCCTTCCTCACCCAGAACGGCGGCCTGGAATCCGGCTTCATGATGGCTCATGTGACTTCCGCGGCCCTGGTCAGCGAGATGAAGGGCCTGGCCCATCCCGCCTGCGTGGACACCATCCCCACCAGCGCCGGCAAGGAGGATCACGTGAGCATGGGCCCCATCGCCGCCCGCAAGCTGCTCCGCGCCGTGGACGCCCTGGAGCAGGTGCTGGCCATCGAGGCCCGCATGGCCCTGGAGGGCCTCCGCATCCTCGGGCTCGCCCCCGCCAAGGGCCTGCAGCCGCTCATGGACCGCCTTTCCGAGGCTTGCGCCCCCTGGGCCGATCGCGTCATGTTTGAGGAAATCAACAAGACCCTCGGCGCCCTCTGCGCCTACGAGGAAGCCCAACCATGACCCAGCCAACCCCCTGGCGGATCGCCTGCGAACAGGCGCTGCGGCGCGTCTCGGACGCCGACGCGATCCGGTTCTGGGGCATCGGCCATGAGGTGGAGGGCGACTACCAGCCCATCTTCAACTACCGCTTCGAGCACACCTACGCGGCCGTGCTGCTGGCGCGCTGGCTGGCCCCCGCCACCGGAGCGGATGCCGAGGTGGTGGAATGCGCGGCCTGGCTGCACGACGTGGCCAAGCGCCTGAAAGATCCCCATGCGAAGGACTCGCATGCCCAGGATGCCTCGGCCAAGGTGGAGGAGATCCTGGCCGGGACCGATTTCCCCGCTGAGAAGATCCCGGCGGTGCGCCACGCCATCGAGCACCATGTGGGCCTCAAGCTCACGAAGCGGCTGGAACCCGTCGAGACCGCCTGCCTCTGGGACTGCGACAAGCTGAGCAAGATCGGCGCGGCCAGCCTCATCCACTTCGGCTGCATCAGCGGGGCCTTCCAGCCCATCACCACCGCCGAGATCCTCCGGCGCGGCACGGCCTGGCTGGACCTGGCCCGGGGCATCACCGCCAGTTTCAACACGGAACCGGCCCGGGAGGAGGGCCGACGCCGCCTCACCTTCATCGAAGCCCACTACGCCCAGCTCCGACGCGAGTGGTCGGATCCCGCGGAGATGACGCCCCCATGAGCGACTTCCTGCAGCTCGCCCAGAGTCTGGCCGTGGCCCTCAAGGCGCTGCAGATGTACACCGCCCAGCACCCCCGGGCGCAGGAGGGTCTTGCCGGCGCCCATGCCGCTTTCGAGCGCTGGCTGGCCCAGCAGGAGCGCCTCCAGTTCGTGGTGTCAGGCAGCAAGGCCTTCGTCGACGGGCAGGTTCAGGACACCCGCAGCCCCCATGTCGCCGCTCTCGTGAGGCTGGTGTCCGAGCGGGGCATCAGCGGCTTCGTCTTCGAGCGGGGCGTCCGGAGCGACGAGCTCCTCACCTTCCTCGAGGGCCTGGCCACCAAGCCCCCGAAGCTGGAGGAGCAGGGCGGCTTCGAGGCGCTGCTCCGATCCTCGGGCGTGGTGAACATCAAGGTCTCCCAGACCCGCTACCAGGAGGTCTCAGAGGGCGAGGAGGTGGCCTCCCCGGACAAGGCGCCGGCCCTGTCGCCTGCCCCGCCACCCATCTCGCCCTCCCCCGAGAACCTGGTCAAGTTCATCCGGGATGCCCTGCTGACCTCCATCACCAAGGGGGCCACCTCCACCAGCGGCTCGACCCAGCGGGCCAGTGCCCCGGCGTTCGGCACGACTTCGGGCGGGGCCGGCAGCGGTACCCTCGGCGGCGACAGCGGATCCTCCGGGGGCATCTTCGAAAACGGGGGCTCCGGCCCCCTGGCCGGCTTTGGCCCAGCGGATCTCAGCGGCCTCGGCCCCCTGGGACGGGAGCTCGGGCTCGGCGAGGGCATGCCGACCCCAGGCCAGCTCGGCACGCTGCGTCAGGTGCTGATGGGGCTCAGCCCGGAGGCCCAATTGGGCCTTCTCGCCGGTCTGGGCAGCCTTCCTGAGCATCCCGCGGGGCTGGCCCTGGGGGTGAAGTCCCTGTCGGGCGAGGTCCTCGCCGCGGCCACCAGCACGCTCCTGGCCCAGGGGGTGACCTGGGCCCAGCTGCGGGGCCCCCTCCAGGACATCCTCCGCCCCATGGCCGACCGGGAGCGGCTGGTACGCATCCTGTCCTCCCACCTGCGCCTGGCCGGGCAGGAGGCCTCCCAGGCCGAGACCATCCTGCGCCACCTGGAGTGGGAGTCCCTTAGCCTGGAAGCCAAGCTGCTCAAGGTGCTCGAAGAGGGCTACCTGTTCGAGCTGAGCCTGGAGGAGCGCCTGGCCCTGCTGCGCGAGCTGCTGGACCTGCGACGCTTCAACGACTTCATCCACATCCAGGAAGTGCTCCTGGAGACCCTTCGCAGTGAACGCCCGGAGTTGCGCCTCAGGGTGATCCAGACCCTCAATGGCATGGCCCGCTGGGCCCACGCTCCCGGCCTGCCGCCGGAAGGCGAGGGTCCCTTCGCCGAAGGCCTGAGAGCCCACTTCGCCTGGGAGCCGGAGCCTCCCGTCCACCGCTGGGCCACGGAGGCCATCGAGTCGCTGCTGGCGGCCCTGGTCCTCCGTGGGGAGCTCGCCCCAGTGCTCTCCGATCTCCAGGAACTCGAGGGGCTCTGCGCCTTCCTTGAGGAGCAGCATCCCTGGAGGAACGAGGCCCTGGCCCGTCTCCGGGCATCTCTCCAGCGCCCCGCCCTGCTCGATGCGGCCATCGCCCGCGCCTTCGCCCTGGAACGGGACCAGATGATCCTGGAGGTGCACCCCTACTTCGAATTCATTGGCGATCCCATGGCCCGCCACCTGGTGGCCCGGCTCGGAGATGAGAACGACCGCACGCGGCGGGGTCGCCTGGTCGAGGCGGTGCGGAGCATGGGGTCGGCGGCCCTGCCCGCGCTGATGAACGCCCTGACCTCTCCGGCCTGGTTCCTGGTGCGGAATGCCCTCACGCTCCTCTCGGACCTCGGCGATGCCGGCAGTGTGACCGCCATCCTTCCCTTGCTTCGACACCCCGAGCCCAGGGTGCGCCGCACGGCGGTGCGCGCCCTCTGGAAGCTGGGGGGTCCTGTGGCCGAACCGCACCTGCTGGCCCAGATGAAGGACACGGACGTGGAGACGATGCAGGAGATCCTCTTCGCCCTGGGCCAACTCCGTTCGGAAGGCAGCCTGCCCCAGGTCATCGAATTGGCCCAGGACAAGCGCGTCCTCGAGAAGCTGCGCATCCAGGCCCTGGATACCCTCGGCCACATCGCCTCCCCCAAATCCCTGCCCGTGCTCCTGGAATGCCTGCGCCGCAAGGGCTTCTTCGGCGGAGGGGAAACGCAGCCCATCCGGCTCGCCGCCGCGAAGGCCCTGGTGGCCCTGGGCACACCGGAAGCCCTCGTCGCCCTGAAGAAGGCCGTGGAAGGTGAACCCAAGGGCGAGGAACGCGAGGCCATGCGCCGCCTGCTGGATCGCCCGGTGCAGCCATGACGGGCGTGCAGGCCCATCCCGATCCCCGCCAGCTGCTCGAAGCCTTCGAAGCCTTCACGGCGGCTTCCGAACACCTCCAGGCCCGCTACGAGGCTCTCCAGGGCCAGCTGGGGCAACTCCAGGGCGAGCTCCAGACCGTCATCGAGGCGGTTCCCTTTGCCATCTGGGTGCTGGCTGAAGACGGTTCCCTGCGGTTCACCAACCGGCCCCAGGGCCTGGAAGGGCGCTTCCTGCTGGGACCGGCCCCCTGGGAATCCGGCAGCCCGGGTGGCCAGCGCCGAGTCCAGACCGCGGAGGGGCGCGAGCTGATCTTCGAGGAGGAGCGCCGCTCCGCCCCCCACGGCGGCACCATCGTCACGCTGCGGGACGTCACCGAGGCCGTGCTGCGCGCCCAGCAGGCCACCCGCGAGGACCGCCTGGCCGCCATGGGCCGCATGGCCGCGGAGCTGGCCCACGAGATCCGGAATCCCCTGGGCAGCCTGGCGCTGTTCTCCGGGATGCTCGTGGAGGATCTCGCGGAGCAGGCGGGCCCCCTGGAGCTCGCCCGGAAGATGCAGGAAGGCGTCGGCCGGCTGAACAGCGTGGTCGGCAACACCCTGGCCTTCACCCGAGACCTCCACCCCAAGCAGGGGACCCTGCTTCTGCGAAACTTCTGGGAGGAGACGCTGCGCAGCGCGACGCTGGCCGAGGCCGTGCCTTGGGAGAACCAGATCCCCGAACAGGCCAGCTGGCTCGGGGATGCCGACCTTCTGCGCCAGGTCGCCCAGAACCTGATCCAGAACGCCATCCGCGCCCTTGAGGATGGGGAGGCGCCGCGCATCATCCTGGCGGCCGTCGAGGAGCGGCTGGAGGGGCACCCCTGCTGGCACCTCACGCTCACGGACAATGGCTGCGGCATCCCGGAGGAGGCCCTGGCGAAGGTGTTCGATCCCTTCTTCAGCACCTTCGGCGGCGGCACCGGCCTTGGCCTCGCTGTCTGCCACCGCATCATCGTGGCCCACGGTGGCCTGCTCTTCATCGAAAGCCAGATAGGCCGGGGAACCACGGTGCACCTGCGGCTGGCGGCGGCCCCCCGCGCGTGACGGCAGTTGGGGACCATGCGACCATCGATTCCCTCGCGGAGCGCCCATGTCCTTCATCCATCTCCACCCCGGCAACCAGGCGCCCGAGATCGTCAACGCAATCATCGAGATTCCCACAGGCTCGCGCATCAAGTACGAGATCGACCACCACACGGGCCTGGTGCACGTGGACCGCGTGCTCTTCTCGCCCTTCCACTACCCCGCCGAGTACGGCTTCATTCCCGGCACCCTCGCCGATGACGGCGATCCCGCCGACATCCTCGTGCTCATCAACGGCTCGACCTATCCCGGCGTGGTGATCCGCGCCCGGCCCATCGGGCTGCTGCGCATGACCGACGACAAGGGGCATGATGCGAAGATCCTCGCCGTGGCCACGGACGATCCCACTTATGCCCACGTGACCTCGCGCAGCGACCTGCCGCCCCATTTCCTGCTCGAGGTGGAGCACTTCTTCCTCACCTACAAGGATCTCGAGCGCAAGAGCGTCTCCAGCGACGGCTGGGGTGGCAAGGACGAGGCCCACGCCTTCGTGCGGGCCTCCATCGAGAACTACAACCGCCAGCAGAAGCAGTCCTAGTCGATGGGAAGGGTGGAGCCGGACACCGGGCTCGTCTGCTTCGACCTCGACGGGACACTTGTGGATCCCCTGCTCGGCGTGCGGAACTGCCTCGCGAAGACCTGCGAGGCCTTCAGCCTGCAATTACCCGACGAGGCCACCATCCGGGGGTGGATCGGCTTCGGTATGCGGGAGTCCCTGGCTTCCCTCCAGGGCCTCGAGGACCCCGAGCGCCTGGAAGCGGCCCTCGACTTCTACTGGGAGCGCTACCGGCAGGATGGCGTCTTCGAGCACGAGCTCTACCCCGGGGTCTTCCACCTGCTGCACCGCCTGAAGCGCCAGGGGCACCGCATCTACATCGTGTCCGCCAAACCCAGCCTCTTCGCCCGGCGCATCGCCTACCAGTTCGATCTGAACCTGATCTTCGATGACATCTTCGGCAGCAGCCTCAAGGGCCAGTGGCAGCCCAAGACAGCGGTGCTGGCTGACCTCGCGGAGCGGGGCACCATCTGGCCCGGTGGTGTCTTCATCGGCGACCGGGGCGTGGACATGGTGGCCGCCCTGGATCACGGCCTGGAGCCCATCGGCGTGGGCTGGGGCTATGGCAGCCACGAAGAACTGACCGCGGCCGGGGCCGCCAGGATCTTTGACACCGTCGCCGGCCTCGATGCCTGGCTCCGAATCCGCTTCCCGCAGCCCGAGCGCTTCGACGCCTTCAGCCGTTCGGAGTAGACCAGCGAGTGCCGGCGGGAACCTGCACCTTGAAGGCACCGGGTGCCATGGGGGCCGGCGACTTTGGATCGAGCAGCTCCAAAGTCTGGCGCGCCCCGGAAGGATCGGTCCAGGCCAGGGAATGCAGGAGCCCCTTGCGCCCCGTGACGTTCAGTTCCGGCAGGCCGGGCTCCCTGGGCGAGAGCTTCACGGCTTCGCCGCCCATGGACTCCGCCTTGTACAAGCGCTCCAGGCGGACCGGGTCCAGGAGGATGCCCAGCAGGGGAAAATCGCGCACCGCCCGGGCCAGTTCCACCCGCTGCGCAGTCCGCGTATCCGGGTCGTACTGCACCAGGTGGCGTCCATCACAGGTGACGGTGAGCCCGCCCTCATAGGTGACTCGCAAGCGCCCGCCCCGCGCCAGGATCAGCCGTCCCCGGCGGGCCAGCTTGCCGAACACCAGGCTGTCGCTCTCCTGCCGGAAGCGGCTTTCCATGGAAGGCAGCTTGGAGAAGGCCGTCCACCAGCCGGGCATGGACGCGAAACACGGGCACACCGCCAACCAGATCAGGATGGGGAGCCGCACCTCAGCTCCGCTTCATCTCGACGCTGAGCTTGGCCGTGCTGCCCTTGCCAGGCGCCGCGCGGCGGATCTGCCCCTCCACCAGGACCTGACCCTGATGCCGCAACTGAACCACGACCTCGATCTCCTGGCCGTCCACGTCGGCTGGCACCTCTAGGCGCAGGATGGAAGGGGCCCCCGACCGCCCCACCTGGGTCAACTCACCCATGAGGGAATTGATCGCATCCTTGTGGTCCACCGCCTTGGGTTTGGGGGGAAGCCGCCTGGCTTCCACCTTGAGGGAGGCCAATGCGGCCAACGGGTCCACCTTCACACCGGCCTTGGCGGGACGGGGCGCCGCCTGGATTTCGGCGGGGAGCACCAGCTCTTGCGCCTCTGCCTCCTCAGGGAGGGCCTCGCCGCCGGGCGGCATGGATTCAGACTCCTGAACCGGCTCAGGGTCGAAGGCTGGAACAGGAGGCTCCTCATCTTCGGGCAGGGGTGCCGGAGGCGGAGGATCCTCATCGTCCACGAGGAAGGCAATGTCATCTGCGGCCGCCTCGGGATGCTCCGGAAGCACCGGCGCCTCGATGAAGAAGCCACTGTCGTCGTCCTCGTCGGGAAGGGGGGCGGAACCTGTGAGCTGGCTGTCAGAGGAAGCATCCTCAAGGTCCAGCAGATCGGTGACCGAGGGGAGGTCTGACAGGGTGAGGGGCTCGATGTCCGGACGGGCTGGCCTTGCCTCGGCTGGCGGTGCCGCGGCCTGGGACTCGCCCAGCACATGGGACTTGATGTGGGAGAGGGAGAGCTTGGTGATGCCTCGCAGCGTCTCGAAAACGCCCGTGCCCTCTGAGGCTACGGATTGGAAACTGGGCAGCCCCCTGGGATTGAAGGCCGCCTCGAGCTCCTCGACGGACACCACGTTCCTGAGGTCACGCTTGTTCCACTGGAAGACCATGGGGATATCCCCCCGGACCAGGCCCAGCTCGCGAAGGTTCTCCTCCAGGTTCTGGTAGCTCTCCTTGCAGGCGTCCAGCATGGGGGTCTGGCTGTCCACCACGAAGACAATGCCATCGACGCCCTTCAGCACGAGCTTCCGCGTGCTGTTGTAGAACACCTGGCCGGGTACGGTGTAGAGCTGGAGCTTGGTCTTGAAGCCGCTCACCATGCCCACGTCCATGGGCAGCAGGTCGAAGAACAGGGTGCGGTCCGTCTCCGTGTTGAGGCTCACCATCTCGCCCCGGGCCTTTTGGCTCGTCTTGCCGTAGATGGTGTTCAGGTTGGTGGTCTTTCCGCACAGACCGGGTCCGTAGTAGACGATTTTCGCCGTCATCTGCCGGGTGGCGTGGTTGAAGAACACCATTCCATGACCTCACGTGGATGCCCGAAGTCTAGCTTGGAAAGTGTCCCTGGCTCAATGCAAATGCTGGATTTCCTCAGTCTGGCTAGGACATTCCCTTCAACAGGACGAGCACCTGCCGGTCATGGTCCTTCGTGCGGGTATCGGAGATGACCTTGCGGATGATCCCCTTTCGATCAATGAGGAAAGTGACTCGCCTGGCGAAGCCCAGCAGGGGCATCTTGACGCCGTAGGCCTCGATGATGCGTTTGTCCGGGTCGGCCAGGAGGCTGAAGGGCAGGTGGAATTTCTCCGCGAAGGCCTTGTGGCTCGCGCTGTCGTCGGCGCTCACGCCCAGGATCACCGCGCCGGCGGCCTGGATCTCTGCGAATCCATCCCGGAGGCTGCAGGCCTGGGCCGTGCAGCCCGGCGTGTCGTCCTTGGGGTAGAAGTAGAGGATCACGGGTGATTTCCCTTCGAAATCGGCCAGGCGCACCAGGGCGCCATGCTGGTCCCTGGCCTCAAAGGCGGGGGCCTTCGCACCCTCCTTCACCGCCGCCGCAGAAGCCACTCCCAGCATTGCGAAGATTCCCATCCAAACCCTCCATGCCTGTTTCATGACTCGCTCCGGAAAGTGAGAGGAGTGTGGCACCATCGGCACTTCAGCTGGAGTCGAAGACTTGGACAAACCGGTTCGCATCGCCCTGATCCCCGGCGACGGGGTTGGCCCGGAGGTCATGGCCGAGGCCCTGCCCTGCCTGGCCTGGGCCTTGTCCCGGGGCCGCCGGGTCGAGACTGTCCGGTTCCCCTTCGGGGCCGATCACTGCCTGGCCACCGGCGAGACCCTGCCGGATGCAGCCTTCCTGGAGCTGAGAGACAGGTTCGACGCCATCCTCTTCGGCGCCGTGGGCGACCCGCGCCTGCCGGATGGCCGCCACGCCGAGGCGATTCTCCTGCGGCTCCGGCAGGAGCTGGAGCTGACGGTGAACTTCCGGCCTTGCGCGCCCTGGCTGCCGGGCAACCACCCTGGCCTCGACCTCGAGGTCTTCCGGGAGAACACCGAGGGGCCCTACTGCCTGCAGGGATCCACCGAACCGGGTCGCGCGGTGGACCTCGCCATCCATACCGAGCCCGCGGTGCGGCGGCTGTTGCGGGCGGCCTTCCAGCGCGCGGAGCACCTGGCCCGACCCCTTACCTTGGCCCACAAGGCCAACGTGCTGAAGCACGGCCATGGCCTGTGGCTGAGGGTATTCCAGGACCTGCAGACCGACCATCCCCAGGTGCCTGCCCATGCCATGCACGCCGACGCCCTGCTCTGCGCCCTCGTGCAGGATCCAACCCCCTTTGGCGTGATCGCGGCCGACAACTACCTGGGGGACCTCATCAGCGATCTCTGCGCGGCCTTCATCGGCGGCATGGGCGTGGCGCCCTCCCTCAGCTGGGCCCCCCATCGCCCCTTCCGTTGCTCGGCCCTGGCCGAGCCCGTGCATGGCTCCGCACCCGACATCGCAGGACAAGGCCTGGCCAACCCCGTGGGCATGCTCCTCAGCACCGCCCTGCTGTTCCGGCACCTGGGTTGGGAGCCCGAGGCCATGGCCCTGGAGGGTGCCGTGTCAGGCGCCTTGGCAAAGGGTGCGAAGACCAGGGATCTCGGCGGCACACTCAGCACGGCTGCCATGGGCATGGCCATCCGGGATCGATTGCCCAGCTGAGGCCATCGAAAAACAGGAACCCCGAAATTCGCGAAAGCGCCCTTCGGGCGCGCGAAAGGAGATTACTTGTCCTTCCTTTCGCGCCCATTTGGCGTCTTTCGCGGTTCCTGATATTCGTTTCAGCAGCTGCGCATGACGCCCACGAGGACGCCCTGGATGTCGATGAGCTGGGGCGGGTAGCAGCGGGGCTGCAGCGCGGGGTTGTGGGGGATCAGCCACACGCCCTTGGCGTCCCGACGAAACTCCTTGAGGGTGACGTCCTCACGGTCGATGAGCGCCACCACGCGGTCGCCGTTCCGGTACTCACCCTTGCGCTGCAGGACGACCAAGTCCCCGTCGAGGATGGCGTCGTCGACCATGGAATCGCCCCGCACGCGCAGCACGAAGAGCTCGTCCCGCTGTCGGTGGATGCTGTTGGGCACCTCGATGGGCAGGGCCCTGCTCTCCGGCAGGATGGGCGAACCCGCGGCGACGTCGCCGCAGAAGGGGAAGATCCGCACGATGGGCGCCCCTTCCGACCGGGCATCACTGCGGGCGTTGCGCGGGGAGGGTGGGTCCTCCTCCGTTCCCGTGGCCACGACCAGATTGTTGCCCTTGCCATGGCTGCGGACGAGGAAGCCCTTGTCCATGAGGTGCTGGACATGCTTGTGGATGGTGGACACCGCGCTGGAGCCCACGCCCTTGGCGATTTCGGCCAGGGTGGGGCTTCGCCCTTCGCTCTGCACGAAGGTGCGGATGAACTTCAGCACGGCCTGCTGGCGTTTGGTGAGATCGCTGGCTTTCATGGGCTTCAAGGTAAGAGTTGAGGCGCAGGTCGTCAATCCCTTTTTTTTCGCTTTATTTCAGACAGCGTGCCAGGCCGGATCCAGGACCCTCCGTGGAGCCGACCTGTGACTTATGTCATACTGGCGGACGGCCTTGAGGGTCAAGTATTTACGCCCTTCTCGTCCTCTTTTGGCCCCACTCGTTGCCCGTGTCTCGATGAGAAAGGAGTCTCCATGACTGCCAGCCTTACCGCCCCCTTGACGCCGGTGGGAGCGAAAACCCGGATCAATGATTTTTCCATCCAGGTGGCCACGGTCAACGGATCCGGCTCCCAGACGGCAAACACGGTCCTGCTGCGCGCCATTTTCCAGATGGGCGTCTTCGTCAGTGGCAAGAACCTGTTCCCCTCCAACATTGCGGGCCTGCCCACCTGGTTCACCATCCGCGCCAGTGCCAAGGGCTACGTGGCGCGAAAGGCCAGCAACGAGATGCTGATCCTCATGAACGCTGAGACCGCCAAGGAGGACATCGCCAAGGCTGATCCCGGCGCCCTCGTGATCTACGACGAGCCCCTGCAGCTGGACAAGCTCCGCGGCGACCTCCTGTACATTCCGGTGCCTTTCCAGAAGCTCGTGACGGCCTCCTGCCCCGAGCCCAAGCTGCACAAACTGGTGAAGAACATGATCTACGTCGGCGTGGCGGCGCGCCTCCTGAGCGTGGACATGGAAGAGGTGAAGAAGGCCATCACCAAGCAGCTCAAAGGCAAGGCCAAGGCCATCGAGATCAACCAGGCCGCGGCCGTGGCGGGCTACGACTGGGCCATGGAGAACCTTCAGGACCAGGACCACATCAAGGTGGTGCGCGACAACAAGACCAACGGCCTGATCATCGTGGACGGCAACGAGGCCTGCGCCCTGGGCGCCCTCTTCGCCGGGGTCACGGTGGTGGGCTGGTATCCCATCACGCCCGCCTCCAGCCTGGTCGAGACCTTCATCGATTACGCCGAGGAATTCCGGAAGGACCCGGCCACCGGCAAGTCCACGGTGGCCATCGTGCAAATGGAAGACGAGCTGGCCTCCGCGGGCGTGGTACTGGCCGCCGGCTGGGCCGGCGCACGCTCCATGACCTCCACCGCCGGCCCCGGGGTGTCCCTCATGAGCGAGTTCATCGGCCTGGGCTACTACGTGGAAGCGCCCGGCGTGTTCTTCAACGTCGCGCGCACAGGGCCCAGCACGGGCTTGCCCACGCGCACCCAGCAGTCGGACGTGGAGCTCTGCGCCAAGTGCAGCCACGGCGACACCCAGCACATCAACCTCTATCCCGGCAACATGGAGGAGTGCTTCCAGTTCGCCTACGATGCCTTTGACCTGGCTGAGCGCTTCCAAACACCCATTTTCGTGGTCACCGACCTTGACCTGGGCATGCAGAACTGGTCCTCGAAGCCCTTCGCCTACCCCGCCAAGGCCTACGACCGCGGCAAGGTGCTCAACCAGCAGCAGCTGGCCGAGGCCAAGGACTGGGGCCGCTACAAGGATGTGGATGGCGACGGCATCTGCTATCGCTCCCTGCCTGGCACCGCCGGCGGCAAGGGGTCCTATTTCACCCGTGGGTCCGGCCACAACGCCTACGCCCAGTACTCTGAGAAGCCTGAGGACTATGTCGAGGTGGTGGACCGCCTGCGGAGGAAATACGAGACCGCCAAGACCCACGTGCCCACGCCCGTCTTCCGCAACCTGGGCTCGGACAAGGCCGTCCTGGCCTTCGGCTCCAGCGATCCCGCCGTCATCGAGGCCCAGGACATCCTGGCCGAGGGCGGCCTGAAGACCGACTACCTGCGCCTGCGGGCCCTGCCCTTCACCGCCGAGGTGGATGCCTTCGTGAAGGAGAAGCAGGTGGTCTACGTGGTGGAGCAGAACCGCGACGGCCAGATGGCCAACCTGTTCCGCGAGACCTATCCGGAGTTCGCCACCAAGTTCAAGAGCATCCTCCACTACAACGGCCACGCCATCGACGCCAAGTGCATCGTGGACCAGATCACCGCCTTCGAGCAGAAGTAGGAGAAGCCGACCATGACCACCGCGACACCTTCCGCTCCCACCAACAAGCTCGGCTTCACCAAGCAGGACTACGTGGGCTCCAAGTCCACCCTCTGCGCCGGTTGCGGCCATGACGCCATCACGGCGCAGATCATCAACGCCGCCTTCGAGTCGAACATCGAGGGCCACCTCGTCACCAAATACTCCGGCATCGGCTGTTCCTCCAAGACCCCGGCCTACTTCATCAACCAGGGCTGGGGCTTCAACAGCGTCCACGGACGCATGCCGGCCATCGCCACCGGCGCCTCCCTGGCCAACCGGGATCTCATCAACATCGGCGTCTCCGGTGATGGCGACTCCATGTCCATCGGCATGGGCCAGTTCGTCCACGCCGTCCGCCGCAACATCCCCATGATCTACATCATCGAGGACAACGGCGTCTACGGCCTCACCAAGGGCCAGTTCTCCGCCACCGCCGACAAGGGCGCCTTCCTCAAGAGCGGTGCCAAGAACGATCTGCCACCCATCGACCCCTGCACCCTGGCCATTGAGCTGGGCTGCGGCTTCGTGGCCCGGTGCTTCTCCGGCAACCCCAAGCAGCTGAACGCCATCCTGAAATCCGCCTTCGCCTACCAGGGCACCGTGGTGCTCGACATCATCAGCCCCTGCGTCACCTTCAACAACCACGATGCCTCCACGCGCTCCTACAAGCACGTCAAGGACCATGACTTCCCCCTCCACGACCTGGGCTTCATCCAGTACTCCGAAGTGGAGGACGTGGACATCGCTGCGGGCGCGACTGAGGTCGTCACCTTCCCCGATGGTTCCAAGGTCGCCATCAAGGCCATCCACGAGGACTACGACCCCACGGACCGCTTCGGAGCCATGAAGGCCATCCACGAGTCCATGGCCAAGGGCGAATTCCTGACCGGCCTGCTCTACATCAACCCCACCCAGCCCCCCCTGCCCCAGGTCCTGAACCTGGTGGACGGACCCCTGGCCAGCCTGACAGAGGCCCAGTTGAAGCCCAGCCCGGCTGTGCTGGAGGAGATCATGCAGGCACTCATGTAAACCGACGAACATCCGTTCCGGCTGCCGCCTTTTCAGGCGGCAGTTTGATACAAGCCCAAGCATTGACGGTCACATCAGGCACGGTAGACTGGACATTCGTGGGCCTGTAGCTCAGCTGGGAGAGCGCTGCGTTCGCAATGCAGAGGTCGTCAGTTCGATCCTGATCAGGTCCACCACTCAGTGAATGCGGCGGTCTCCGGGCCGCCGTTTCCTTTCGTGGGACGACCTCGCCAATTCTAAGTGCTGAGGTCGTCATCCCACCTATCGCAGGCTCCCCCGGAGCCTGCTCCCACTCGCTCCGCTCGCGGAGGCGGGTCCCTTGATCCTGATCAGGTCCACCAATCCCATCAAAAACGGCGGTCCTCAGACCGCCGTTTTTGATGGCCAGCAGAACTTCATGGGCTGGTGGTGCCAACCTAGAACACCGCCTCCATGGGCGCAGTCTCTCCGGCCAGCAGGGCCACGGCGTGGGCTGCCACCAGGGGCAAGCCCCGGTGGGCGAAGTGGATCGCGGCCTGTACCTTGTTCTGGTAGAAGGCCGCTTCCTTGCTCCCCGCCAGATGGGCCCGGACGGCAGCAGGGTCGGCCGGACCCACGCCACGCTCGGCCATGAGTTTCTGGGCCTTGCCCTTGGCCACCCCGGCCTGCTGGAGCAGCAGGTAGCCTCCCACCACATGGCCCAGCATGTCGAGGATGGGCACGGCATTAAGAAGGGTCAGCAACGTGGCGTTGTCGCGCGTGGGGAGTTGGGTCAGCACGGCACCCATGGCCTTCACGGCCTCGCCCAGCTGCCGGGCGGAGGCGCCTAGCACGGGGTCAGCCACCAGGGACTGCGCCGTGTCGGCGGCCAGCTTCAGCAGGGCCTTCACAGGCCGCCCCTCCTGCATGCGGAACTTCCGGCCCACGAGATCCAGGGCCTGGATGCCGTTGGTCCCTTCGTAGATCGACGCGATCTTGCAGTCCCGCAGGTACTGCTCGGCCGGGTAGTCCATGGTGTAGCCGTAGCCACCGTAAACCTGGAGGGCCCACTCGGTCACGCGGAAGCCCCAGTCGGAGCACCAGGCCTTGCTGATGGGCGTGAGGAGTTCCACCAAGCCCTGCCAGCGATCCCGCTCCTCGCCTTCCGACACATGGGCCATGTCCATGCACCAGGCCGTATAGGTCACCAGGGCGCGCATGGCCTGCACATAGGCCGACTGGAGCAGGAGGGAGCGCCGGATGTCCGGGTGCTCGATGATGAGGGATTGGCCGGACGTCTTGCCTGCGCTGGGACCGCGGCCCTGCAGGCGCTCCTTTGCGTAGGCCAGCGCGGCCTGGTGGGCCGCCGAGGCATTGCTGAGCCCCTGGACGCCCACCTCCCAGCGCGCCGCGTTCATCATCTGGAACATGTGGGCGAGGCCCTGGTTTTCTTCGCCCAGCAGGAAGCCCTGGCTGCCGGTGGTGGTGCCGAAGACCAGGCTGCAGGTGGGCGAACCGTGGATGCCCAGCTTGTGCTCGATGCCGGCGCAGACCACGTCATTGGCGGCGCCGAGGCTGCCATCCGCATTCACGCGGACCTTGGGCACCACGAAGAGGCTGATGCCCTTGGGTCCGGCCGGTGCGCCCGGGGTGCGGGCCAGCACGGCGTGGATGATGTTCGAGGTCAGCTCGTGGTCCCCGCTGGTGATGAAGATCTTTTCGCCGGTGATCAGGTAGGTACCGTCGCCCTGGGGGACGGCCTTGGTGTTGAGCGCACCCAGGTCGCTGCCGGCCCCGGCTTCGGTGAGGCACATGGTGCCGGTCCACTCGCCGGAGTACATCCGCTCGCAGAAGGTGCCCTTGAGTGCGTCGCTGCCAAAAGTCTCGATGAGGTGCGCGGCGCCACGGGTGAGCAGGGCCTTGAGGCCCAGCGCCGTGTTGGCGCCCATGAGGAACTCGCTGATCCCGGCCCCCACGGATTCCGGCAGGCCCATGCCGCCGTACTCGGGGCTCATGGTGGCGCTGATCCAGCCCCCTTCGGCCAGGTCGCGGAAGGCCGCGGCGAAGCCCTCGGGCAGTTCCACCTTGCCGTGGTCGAAGCGGGCACCCACGCGATCACCCGTCTCGTTGCAGGCGGCGATGCTGCCCCGGGCCACCTTCAGGGCCTCGTCCAGCACCATGCCCAGCTGGTCCCGGTCGATCTCCTCGTAGGGCCCCGGTTTCAGCAGCGGCTCCAGATCCAGCCACTCGAAGAGGTTGAAGCGGATATCGCGATCGTCGTCGAGGTACTTCATGGAACCTCCGTCTGGCCATCAGGGGGCGGCACCGCCCGGCGTCATTTTCGACCCTGGCGCGAAGTCCTGCTCGGGTTACTTCAGTTCAGGGAACTGATCCTCCCGGAACTCCGCAGGAGACTGGGATGCTTCGGCCGCCCGCTTTCGCAGCTCCACCCGCCGGATCTTGCCGGAGATGGTCTTCGGCAGGTCGCCGAACTCCAGGATGCGGATGCGCTTGTAGGGCGAGAGGCGCTCGCGGATGAAGCGGAAGAGGGCCAGCGCCGTCTCGCGGTTCGGCTCCCAGCCGGCCCGGAGGATGACGTAGGCCTTGGGCACCGCGAGCTTCAGGGGATCGGGACTGGGCACCACCGCCGCCTCGGCCACGGACTCGTGCTCGATGAGGAAGGACTCCAGCTCGAAGGGGCTGATGCGGTAGTCGGAGCTCTTGAAGACATCATCCGCCCGGCCCACGAAGAACAGGTAGCCATCCTCGTCGCGCGTCGCCACGTCGCCCGTGCGGTAGAAGCCCTCGGCCTCGGCCTTGGCCATCTTCGAAGGATCGTCCTTGTAGCCCGCCATGAGGCCCAGCGGCCTGGGGCTCAGCTTCAGCGAAATCTCGCCCTCCTGCGCCTCCCGGCCATCGGCATCCAGCAGCACCACCTCGTAGCCGGGAAGAGAGCGCCCCATGGATCCGGCCTTCACCGGGTGCCCGGGCGGATTGCCCACCTGGGCCGTGGTCTCGGTCTGGCCGTAACCGTCGCGGATGGTGAGTCCCCAGGCCTTCTGGACCTGGCTGATGACCTCGGGATTCAGGGGTTCGCCGGCGCCTACCAGCTCCCGCAGCTTCACGGGGTAGGCCGCAAGGTCCTCCTGGATGAACAGGCGCCACACGGTGGGCGGGGCGCAGAGGGTGGTGACGCCCTTGTCCACGATTGCCTGCAGGGTGGCAGCGGCGCTGAACCGGGCGGCGCGGTAGACGAAGATGCAGGCGCCGGCGTTCCAGGGCGCGAAGAAGCTGCTCCAGGCATGCTTCGCCCAGCCGGGCGAGCTGATGTTGTAGTGGACGTCGCCTTCGCGCAGACCCACCCAGTACATGGTGCTGAGGTGGCCCACCGGGTAGGACTGGTGGGTGTGGAGCACCAGCTTGGGCTTGGCCGTGGTGCCCGAGGTGAAGTAGAGCAGCATGGGATCGGTGGCGCGCGTCACCGCATCGGGTTCGTAGGCGGGGCTGCCCTCGTAGAGCGAGGCCATGCCGTGCCAGCCCGGCACCTCGCCGCCGACACAGATGCGGGTGAGGCTGGGATCCATGGTCTCGAACTTGGCCGTCTGGGCGGCATCCACCACCAGGTGCCGGATGCCGCCCCGCTCGATGCGATCCAGCAGGTCCGCCTGGGAGAGCAGCAGGGTGGAGGGCACCAGGACGGCCCCCAACTTCATGCAGGCCAGCATCGCTTCCCAGAGCGGGAGGACGTTGTCCAGCATGATGAGCACACCCTCGCCCCGGCGGACACCCAGGGCCCGCAGGGAGTTGGCGACCTGGTTGCTGCGCGCGGCCAGCTCCTGGAAGCTGACCTTCGTTTCGGCGCCGCCCTCCCCCACGACCCAGAGGGCAGGCCGGTCATTTCCCTTCGCGTAGACATCGAAGTGATCCAGGGCCCAGTTGAAGTCATCCAGCACAGGCCAACGGAATTCCCGGAGGGCTCCCGCATAGTCGCCCCGTCGCTCGACAAGGAAGTCCCGAGCCTGGAGGAAAGCCTCGCGTGAGCTCATGACGCCCCCTGGTTGCTGGATGGTGGTGGGCTAAAGTTATCGCGCGCCATCGGGGAGCGTCCAGGACCAAACACGCGGGGCCCGGGCCCGTGGTAGGGTGGTCGCACCCTAGCAAGCGCGTGAGGCACAAGGTGTTCAGCATCATCCCAGAGGGGGCAGCCTACCGGGAATTCGTCCTGCTCAAGGACGGACGGGGCGTACTGCTGCGCCTCGCCTTCGCCGAGGACATCGACCGGGTGGAGGCCTTCATCCGCGGCCTCTCCCGGGAAAGCCTAGCCATGCGCTTCATGGGCGGCGTGGCCAGCGTCCCGCGCAAGTTCGTGGAGGAGCTCTGCACGCCCAACCTCCGCCTGCAGGCCTGCCTGCTGGCCGTGGAGGGGGAGGGCGAGGACGAGCAGGTGCTGGGGCTCGGCAACTACATCGGAGGCGGCGGGCCCGTGGCCGAGGTGGCCTTCATGATCGGCGACGCCCACCAGGGGCGGGGCATCGGCACGCTGATTCTCGAGCGCCTGGCGGGGCTGGCGGCGGGAGTGGGTTACCTGGGCTTCGAGGCGGAGCACCTGACCGGCAACAAGAAAATGGGCAATGTCTTCATGGACACGGGCTTCGAGACCCGACGGGCCATGGAAGACGGGGTCATCCACGTGCACTTCCCCCTGAGCGCCCCCGAGGCCCTGCGCGAACGCACGGACCTGCGCGAGCGCGTGGCCACGGCCAACTCCCTGGTGCCCCTCCTGCGCCCCCGCGTCGTGGCGGTGGCCGGGGCCTCCCGGGATCCCGGCTCCGTCGGCAATGCCATCTTCCGGAACATCCTCCAGAGCCGCTTCCAGGGCTCGGTCTATCCGGTGAATCCCAAGGCCACCTCCATCGAAGGGGTGCAGGCCTACCAGTCCCTGGCGGCGCTGCCGGAGACGCCAGACCTGGTCATCCTCGCGGTGCCGGCGACCAAGGTCTCCGCCCTGGCCAAGCGGGCCCTGGAGCGCGGGGCGCGGGGTCTCCTGGTCCTCGCGGCCGGGTTCGCCGAGACCGGCCCGGAAGGCGCCCGGCGGCAGGAGCGCCTGCTGCGCCTCACGCGCAGTCGCGGGGCGCGGCTGGTGGGCCCCAACTGCCTGGGGTTGCTGAACACGAACGAAGCGGTCCAGCTCAACGCCAGCCTGGCCACGGCCATGCCGCCCCGGGGCCGGGTGGGCTTCTTCAGCCACTCCGCGGCCCTGGGCGTGGTCATCTTGCAGTACGCAGCCGAGCGCGGGCTGGGCTTTTCCACCTTTGTCTCCGCAGGAAACCGGGCCGATGTCTCCGGCAACGACCTGCTGCAGTACTGGGACGAGGACCCGGACACGGACCTGGCCCTGCTCTACCTGGAGACCTTCGGGAACCCCCGGCGCTTCGCCCGCCTGGCCCGCCGGATCTCGCGGCGCAAGCCCATCCTCTGCGTCAAGAGCGCCCGGAGCCACGCCGGCCGGCGCGTGGCCCTGGCCCACATCGCGGCCGCCCCCCGGGACGATGCGGAAGTGGAGGCCCTGTTCCACCAGGCGGGCGTGATCCGGGCCGACACCCTGGAGGATCTGTTCGACATCGCGCTGCTCCTGGCCCACCAGCCCCTGCCCCGGGGGAACCGCGTGGCCATCGTCAGCAACTCCGGCGGCGTCGCCACCATCTGCGCCGATGCCTGCGAAACGCATGGCATGGAGATCTCCGGCACCGGCGTGGTGAACCTGCACGCCATGGCCACCCCAGAGCACTATGAGCAGGCCTGCCGCGAGGCCCTGGAGCATCCCCAGGTGGATGCCCTCATCGCCTCCTTCGCCTGCCTCGGCACCTGCGATCCCACCGTGGTGGCCCGAGCCATCCGCCGCGCCGCGGTGCGGGCCGAGCAGACCACAGGCATCGCCAAGCCGACGCTGCTCTCCCTCATGGGCATGAGCGGCGCCGTGCCCGTGGGCTCCGCCGCCCTGGCCGAGAGCGGAGGCAAGCACCGCACCTTCCCGTCATACCGATTCCCGGAGTCCGCGGCCCTGGCCCTTTCCAAGGTCGTGGAGTACGCGCGGTTCCGCCATCTGCCGCCGGGACGCATCCTGGGCTACGCGGACCTCAATGGCGGCGAGGCGCGCCGGCGCGTGGAGCAGCTCGTCGAGGCGCTGCCCGGCCCCGCGCCCGCGCCATTCTCGGAAACCGAGACCCGGGAGCTCCTGGGGGCCTTCGGCATCCCCATCGCGGAGGCGCCGGAGTCCTCGAACCGCAAGGGGCCGCAGGTGTCACTCCACCTGTCCTCCGATCCCGACTTCGGGCCCATCTGGCGCTTCCACCGCCAGGGGGTGGACTCCATCCTCCGCCTCACGCCATTGACGGACCTCGACATCGCCGAGGTTCTCGAGCGCATTCGCCTGCGCCCGGGCAGCGGACTGGGCGAGACCCTGGGCCGCCTGACGCAGCTCGTGGAAGAGCTGCCTTGGCTGCACACCCTGGAGGCCACGGTAGCCATCCGCAGCGAAGCCGAGGCCGGCGGCCCGCTGCCGCTGGGAGCCGGTCTGCGCCTGACCTTCAGCCAGTCCGGTGCCCGGAAGCCCTGAACGCCTATCCCGACCAAGTGGAGTCCCCCATGCTCGTGAAGGAAATGATGCGGAAGCCGGTGACGGTGATCTCGGTCGGAGCGACCATCGGCGAGGCTGACCAGCTGCTCCAGTCCCGTGGCTTCCGGCACCTGCCCGTGGTGGATCAGGGCCACCTGGTGGGCATCCTGACGGATCGCGACATCCGCTTCACCACCAGCAGCCTCTGCCCGACGCCGCGCAGCGGAGGGGAATCCGTCACGCTTGCCATGAGCAGCCCCCCCCTGACGGCGGATCCGCTGGATCCGGTGGAGGACGCCGCCCGGATCATGCGGGAAAACAAGATCGGCTGCCTGCCCGTCCTGGATGGCGGCGAGCTGGTGGGCATCCTCACCGGCATGGACCTCCTTGATGCGTTGATCACCCTCACCGGGGTGACCAAGCCCTCATCGCGGCTAGAAGTGGTCCTGCCGGATCAGCCAGGCGAGCTGGCCCGCCTGACGACCTTCCTCGCCGACCGCCGCGTGAACATCCACTCCATCCTCACCTACCCCACGCCCGACACCACCGTTCGCACGGTGCTGCGGGTGGACTCGAACCAGATCCGCCCCCTGGCGGAGGAGCTCCGCGGCGCGGGGCTCACGGTTCTCTGGCCCCTCCCCAAGAGCTCCCAGCTGCACCTGACGTCCAAGCCATGGCAACCCTGATCCACCGACCGGAGTACGCCGGGTACGACTTCGGTCCGGAGCATCCCTTCACGCCCGCCCGGCTCGCCATGCTCCTGGACCTCATCCGGAGCCTGGGTCATGCGGCCCCCACTCTGGCGGCGCCGGCCGCGACGCGCGAGGACCTCCTCTCGGTCCACGACGAGGCCTTCGTGGCCACGGTCGAGGCCCTCGACCGGGGCGAGTCCCGGCCCGAGGCCGGGCGCTTCGGCCTGGGCACCCAGGACAATCCGATCTTCCCCGGCATGGATCTCGCCGGCCGGTGGCTGACAGGCGGGGCCCTCCACGGGGCGCGGCTGCTCATGGAAGGGGCCGAGACCCGCGTGCTCCAACTGGGCGGCGGACTGCACCACGCCCAGAAGGACCGGGCCGCGGGCTTCTGCCTCTACAACGACCTGGCCGTGGCCATCCGCGCCTTCGTGGATCACGGCTGGCGCGTGGCCTACCTGGACATCGACCTCCATCACGGTGACGGGGTGCAGAACCTCTTCTACGACCAGGACCGGGTGCTGACCCTCAGCCTCCATGAGACCGGACACTACCTGTACCCGGGCACCGGCCACATCCATGAGCTCGGCACCGGCGCGGCGCGGGGCCTCAGCCTGAACATCCCCCTGGAGCCCTTCACGGAATCCGAGAGCTACCTGGAGGCCTTCGAGGCCGTGGTGCCCCGGGCCCTGGAGCAGTTCGCACCCCACGTGCTGGTGGTCCAGGCCGGGGCAGACGCGCACTTCGCCGATCCCCTTGGGGATCTCGCCCTCACCACCCAGGCCTTCGAGACGCTCTACCGCCGGATCCTCCAGCTGGCGGGCGAGCACACCCAGGGCCGGGTGCTGTTCACCCTGGGCGGCGGCTACGAGGCGCAGGTCGTGGCCCGGGTCTGGACCATCCTCTACCTCACCCTGATGGACCTCCCCATCCCCGAGGCGCTTCCCGAGGCATGGCTGGCCCGGTGGGAGCACCTGCTCGGTCCCGAGGTCGGCCGCACTCTGCACGACCCGGTGCCCGCCTATCCCGTGTTCCCGGGCCGGGAGGAGCGCGCCCGCCGCAACCGGGACGTGGTGGACCGCCTGCTGGATTCCCTACTCCGCTACTGGTTCTGATTCCGTTTTCCTGGTCATTGGCGAGTCTCAGCTTCAGATCAAAGGCCAAAGCAGGAACGCAGAAGACACAGAAACCCCACAGAGGGCACAGAAGGGGCCGTGCTCCTCGCCGCGCGGGTCCGCCGGAGGCGGCTTCCAGCGCAGCCGGAAGTGATCCTTCGTTTTGACATTCGTGTGATCCACTGTCCAAGGCAGGGGGTGCTCTCAGCTATCCTCAACAGATGATCGGACGACTGCGCGGGGAACTCATCCAGAAGCTGCCGAACCTGGCACTCGTCGAGTGCGGAGGGGTGGGCTACGCCGCGGCCATCAGCCTCTCGACCTACGGGCTGCTGCCAGAGGTCGGCGCCACAGTGGTGCTGCATACGGAACTCCTGGTGCGCGAGAACGAGATCTCGCTGCTCGGTTTCTACGCCATGCAGGAGCGGGAGCTCTACCGCATGCTGATCAAGGTGGATGGCGTGGGCCCGAAGATGGCCCTGGCGGCCCTGGGCGCGCTGTCCCTGGAGGACCTGGTGCAGGCCATCCGCGGGCGGGACGTCAAGGTCCTCACGCGCATCCCCGGGGTGGGCAAGAAGACCGCCGAGAAGATGTGCTTCGAGCTGTCGGAGAAGATGGGCGGGCTCTCGGGACTGGATGGCCTGTCCGGCGTACCTTCGGGTGATCCGTGGGAGGAGAGCCTCCGCTCCGCCCTCACGAACCTGGGTTTCAAGGAGGATGCGGTGCTGCCCGTGGTGGCCGAGCTCCGCGCCGCGAAGCCGCCCCTGGCGGAGGCCATCCGCCAGGCCCTGAAGGCCCTGCAGCGATGAGCGTCCGCATCCTCGCCACCTCCCCCCTCGTGGGCCCCGCCCTGGCCGACCTCGGCGCGCGGTTCCCGGAGCTCCTCCTGGTCCCCTTCCGCTCCGCGGAATGGAACGCGGCCCTGCGTGAAACCGAGGTGCTGGTGGCGCTGGTGTCCGAGCCCATCACCGAAACGGACCTGGATGCCGCGCCGAAATTGAAGGCCGTCGGCACCTACTCCGTGGGCGTGAACCACCTGCCCCTGCAAGCCTGCCAGGCCCGCGGCATCGCGGTGGTGAACACGCCCGGCGTGCTGACGGAGGCCACCGCCGACATCGCCTTGACGCTGCTGCTGGCCCTGACCCGGCGGGTAGCCGAGGGCGAAGCCCTGGTGCGGTCGGGCGAATGGAAGGGCTGGGCCCCGGACCAGCTCCTGGGCACCGGCCTCGCCGGCAAGACCTGCGGCATCCTCGGCAGCGGCCCCATCGGCCTGGCCTTCGCCCGGCGCACCTGGGCGCTGGGCATGATGCCAGTCTTCTGGGATCGCGATGGCCGGGGCGGTGAAGTGGACTTCGGCCCGGGCCGCGCCCCGCGCCTGCTCCTGTCCGACCTGCTGGCCCGCAGCGCCGTGGTCTCCCTGCACTGCCCCCTGACCGATCAGACCCGCGGCCTGCTGGATCGCGCGGCCCTGGAGCAGCTGCCAGACGGAGCCGTGATCATCAACACCGCCCGCGGCGGCCTCCTGGATGAGCCCGCCGCCATCGACCTGCTGGAGGCTGGGCGGCTCGGCGGCGTGGGACTGGATGTCTACCATGCCGAGCCCCATCTCCTCCCGCGCTGGCTGCAGGCGCCCCGCGCAGTGCTCCTGCCCCACCTCGGATCCGCCACGGTGGAGACGCGCGCGGCCATGGCGCGGCTGCTGTGCGATGGACTCGCCGCCGTGCTGTCCACCTCCAGGTGATACCCTGGACTCCCTCACGAGGCATCCCATGGCACGCCCTTGGCTCAAGCTGCTGGACCCCGGCCTGACGGCCCTCAAGACCGCCGCCGGCACCACCTTCGACGACCGCCTGGCCCTGGCCCGCGCCTACAACGTCCGCGCCCGCCACGAGGAGGCCCGGGAGGTCCTGGACCAGCTGCTGGCCGAGGACCGCTCGAACGCCGAGGCCTGGTTCGAGCGTCTGCTCTGCTTCAGCAACCACACGGGAGACGAGGAGGGCCTGGAGCTGATGGGGCAGTTGGAGTCCCTGCGCGATGAGCACCCGGCCGCGGGAGGCCATCTCCGCAACCTGGGCTACCTGCGGCTCCTCATGCAGGATCTCGATGGCGCGGAGCTCACGCTGCAGCAGGCCCTGGCCGTGAACGGCCAGGATCCGAAGGCCCTGGAACTGGCGGGCCTCGTGCAGCTGCACATGAACCAGCCGGCCGACGCGAAGGCCTGGCTGCTGAAGGCCCTCAGCCTCAACCCGAAGGACCCGCGCACGCTGCGCCTGCTGGCCATCGCCATGGAACAGCTGGGCGATCTCGGCGGCGCGGAGGCCCAGCTCATGGCGGCGCTTCGAGCCGAGGAGACCTACTACTGGGGCTGGCATGCCCTGGGCGAGCTGCTCCTGAAGCGCGGGGAGCTCGCGGAGGGCCTGCGTTGCATCCAGCGGGCCCGCAGCCTCCACGTCTGCGATCCCACCAGCTACTTCATCCTCGCCGAGATCTTCAGCGAGCAGGGTCATCTGGAGCTGGCCCAGGGGCAGCTCCACACCCTCATGCTGCTGGCGCCCCCAGCCCCTGTGCTGGCCGAGGCCCAGGCGCTGCTGGGTGAGCTCAAGCGGGACATGGGCGACCGGGATGGCGCGCTGTCCTACTTCAGCCTCGCCGCCGAAACGGATCCCGATGCCTCGAATCCCTGGGCGGCCCTGGGCGACATGGCCCGCGAAGAGTGCCGCTGGGACGACGCCCTGCGCTGCTACCGCGAGGCCCTGATGCGCGAGCCCGACGCCGCGGACCTCCAGGTCCAGCTCGGCTACGTGCTGGTGGAAACCCATCAGGGCACCGCTGCCGAACAGGCCTTCCTACAGGCCCTGGAGTTGGATCCTGGCGAGTACAGCGCCTACCTGGGCCTCTCCGAGGTCTACCGCTTCGCCAACCGGCGCGAGGACCAGATGAGCATGGTCGAGCAGGCCATGGCCCTGGCCCCCCAGGACGCCGACGTGTGGAACGCCTGGGGCGTCGCCCTCGAGGTCACCAACCGCTGGCAGGAGGCCACCGAGGCCTACGAGAAGGCCCTGACCCTCGAACCGCAGCACCGCAAGGCGGCGAACAACCTCGGCTTCGTCCTCGAGAAACGGATGAATGGTGGCGAGCCCAGCCTGAGGGCCCGGGCCACCGAGGCCTGGAAGCAGCGCCTCCTCATCTGCCGCGACGAGGATCAGAGCCTGAAGATGGCCACCGAGCACCTCACGAATCTCGGCATCGACGACGACACCATCCGCGAGTGGCTGCGGCCGGGTTTTCTTGCCGAATCCGAGGCGTGACGCTCCGGGTTTTGCCAGCCACTCCCCAGTCACAGGAACGTCACCCGAGCGTTTCCAGCCAGTTACAAAGAGGCCCAAAGCCCCTGTGGAAAAGCCTGCGGATTGACCCTCATGGCGGGTGCTAAACCCTGTCCGGATACAAATTTCCTAACATAAGCAGGGCAAATTCCCATCAATGTTAGTTGTTTAATTCCAATCTTTATATTGACGACGCCAGCAGAATCTGCCGAATGCCCGGACTTCGAGGTTTTCCACATTTTCCGCTTTCTTTCGCATTGACACGAAAAAGGCCTTGGACCCCTTGGAGGCAGAGGCGAAAGCCAGCCTGTCAACCCTTTTTAGTTACCCCGACTATCGCTGCTGACAGTCCTCAAACCAGGGCTTCCGCTTCCCGCAATTGGACGCTCACCAGGCGGGAGCAGCCCGCTTCCTCCATGGTCACGCCATAGAGGGTGTCGGCCGCGACCATGGTCGGCTTCTGGTGGGTGATGACGATGAACTGGGTGTCGGCCTTCATCTTCTGCACCATGGCGGCGAAGCGGCCCACGTTCGCCTCGTCCAGCGGCGCGTCCACCTCGTCCAGCACGCAGAAGGGGCTGGGCTTGAAGTGGAAGATGGCGAAGAGCAGGGAGATGGCGGTGAGCGCCTTCTCGCCGCCGCTCAGCAGGGTCAGGGCCTTGGCGGTCTTGCCCGGGGGCTGAGCAGTGATCTCGATGCCGCACTCCAGCAGGTTCTTGGGATCCTCGAGGCTGAGGTGGGCGCTGCCGCCGCCGAAGGCCTCCCGGAAGACCTCCTGGAACCGGCTGTTCACGAAATCGAAGGCCTCGCGGAAGCGCTCCTCGCTGGTGGCGTTGATCTCCTGGATGGTGGCCTCGAGGTTGCCGATGGCCGCCGTGACGTCCGCGCGCTGCTCGTTCATGAAGGCCATGCGCGTCTCGGCCTCCTCGAGCTCCTGGATGGCCAGGGGGTTCACGCCGCCCAGGTCCATGCGCCGGCCCTGCAGTTCATTCAGGCGGGTCTGGTGGACCAGCTCGCCCTCTTCCCATGCCTCCCGTTCCTGCTCGCTGAGGCCATTCAGGAAGGCGGGCACCTCCAGACCCAACGCGAGCTCCACTTCCTTGGCCAGGGCCTCCTGGCTACCCTGCACCTGCGCACCGTGGAGGAGGACCTCCTGGTGCTGGGCGCGGGCGTTCTCCAGGGCCTCCTGGAATTCCCGGGCCGAGCGTTCCTGGACCCGCAGGGTCTCCTGATCCAGCTCGAGCCTGGGCTGGGCCTCGCGGGCCAGGGCCTGCACACCCTCCCGCTCCAGCAGCAGGACCTGGGATTCCGCTTCCAGCTCGGCAAGGCGCCGGTGGCAGGCCTCTATGCGCTCCACCTGCTCCGCGGCTTCGCCCCCCAGTCGCTGCCGCTCGGCCTCCAGGTCGAAGCGGCCCCGCTGAGCCAGCTGCAGATGGCGTTCATGGCCATCCCGCTCGGCCCACGCGGCATCCCGGCCCCGCGCGGCCTCCAGGCGTTCCTCGCGGCGCTCGTCCAGCCGCTGACGGGCCTCGCGGACCTGGATCTCGGCCTCCAGGGCGGCCTGGTCCAGGGCGGCGTCGCCGGCTTCTTCGGGATGCTCGTCGAGCTCGCGCAGCAGGCCCTGCAGCCGCTTGATCTCCGTCTCGATCTGCTCCCAGAGGGCATCGGCCCGCTCGCTCGCGGCCCGGATCTCGGACAGCTGCACCTGGAGCGACGTCTGCTGGGACTTGAGGCCGTCCGCCCGCCGGCGGAGCGAACGGAGGTCCTCGTCGATCTCCAGGGACCGGGCCCGAGCCGCGCGGGCTTCGTCACCGCCCCGCCCGCGCTGAGTCTCCAGCTCCTCCAGCCGGTCCAGCAGCGCCTCGCGCGTGGCCCGGGCTTCCTCCTGCTCGGCCCGCAGCTTGATCGGGGAGGCGGCGGGCGCGGAGATGCCCAGCTGCAGGGGACCGAAGGGCAGCCGGATGAAGGCGGGGGAGACGAAGGCCAGGTCCGGGTGCAGGACCGCGAGCTGCGGCAGGGCCTCGTCGGCACAGCGGAAGGAGCGATCCAGGAGGCCATGGAGGGGCCGGTCGGTGGACGTCCAGCGCACGTGGCTCCGCAGCGGCTCGCAGCCGGCCGGCGTGGGCGGCACGGGCACCTCGCCCTCGACGGCCAGCAGCAGGTGGCCCGGCGCCCCGGCGGCCCGGAGCGCCAGGTCGGGGTCGGCGGAAAGGGACTGGAGCCACACGCCTAGCAGCCGTTCCAGATCCGGCCGCAGGGCCTCGTCCACGGTCAGCAGCTCCACCAGGGCGTTGGGGCGGACCCCCTGTTCGCGCAACCAGGCGAGGCCCTTGCGCAGTTCCTCATCACCGAAGCTCTGGGTGAGCAGGTCCGAGAGCTGCCGGAGGCGCCGTTCGGCCGCATCCAGTTCCGCCTCCGCGCGATGATGATCCTGGGCCAGCGTCCGCTGGGCCTCCTCCAGGGCCTCGGTGCGCCGGCGCTGGTCGAGGGCGGCCTCCTCGGCCTGGGCCAGCTGGGCCAGGTGCCCTTCGAGAGAGCGGTTCACCTGCGTGGCTTCGGCCTGCAGGCTCTCCAGGCGCGGGGCCCGGACGGACTCCTCGTGGTTCAGCGCATCGAGACGGCCCTCGAGCTGCGCGATCTGGCTCTGGAAGGCCAGCCGCTGCTTCTGGCGGGCCAGGGCCTCCTTCTGGCTCTCGGCCTTGCGCTCCCGGAGGGCGTGGAGTTCCGTTTCCGTGTGGCGGAGGGCGCCCTGGGCCAGGGCCACGGTCTCCTCGGCCTTGGCCAGCTGGGCCTCCCAGCCGGCGAGGCGGTCCGAGGCCTCCTTCAGCAGGGCCTCCAGGGCCGTAAAGGAATCGCCTGATTCCGCCAGCCGATTGGAGAGGGCCTGGATGCGCTCCTGCAGGCGGCCCTGCTGCCCTTCGGCCTCGAGCCGGCGCTCCTCCTGGAAACCCCGTTCCTGCTCCGCCAGCTGGAGGCGCTGATCCAGGGCCAGCATCGCGCTGGACCGCCTGGCCTGGGCCTGCTGCTGCTCGTCCACGGCCAGGCGCAGGGCCTCGACCTCGGAGGCCTTCTCGGAGACCTGGGCCGTGAGCTCCGCCACGCGGCGCTCGGTCTGGTCCAGCTGGTCGAGGATGCGGAGCTTGGCCGCCTCCAGCTCGACGGCCTTGCCAGCGAGGAGGATGCGCTGGGTGGACTTGATCTCCGTGTCGAGTTCCTTGGCCTTGCGGGCCCGGGAGGCCTGGCGCCGCAGCGAGTCCATCTGCTTGTTCAGCTCGAAGAGGATGTCATCGAGCCGCTGGAGGTTGGCCTTGGTTTCCTCGAGCCGCTTCTCTGCATCGGTGCGGCGCAACTTGTAGCGCGTGATGCCGGCGGCCTCTTCCAGCAGCAGGCGCCGGTCCTTCGGCTTGCTGCTCAGGATGAGGTCGATCTGCCCCTGCTGGATGAAGCTGTAGGCCCGCGTGCCCATGCCCGTGTCGAGCAGCAGGTCCTGGACATCCTTGAGCCGGGCCTCCCGGCCGTTGATGCGGTACTCGCTGCCGGTGTCGCGGTAGAGGCGGCGCGAGATGGCGACCTCGCGCGAGGCCCCGGGCAGGGCCGGATCCGGCATCTCGAGGATCAGCTTCACCTCGGAGAGGCCCATGGGTCGGCGCTGGGCCGTGCCCGCGAAGATCACGTCGGCCATCTCGGAGCCACGCATCATGGAGGCGCGCTGCTCACCCAACACCCAGGCCAGGCTGTCGGAGATGTTCGACTTGCCGCAGCCGTTCGGCCCCACCACCGCCGTCATCCCGCCCGGGAAGCTGAGCTTCTGGGCATCGGCGAAGGACTTGAATCCATGGAGTTCGAGGGAGATCAGGCGCACGCAGTCAGCGCTCCGGGTCAGGGGATTGGGAACATCTCCCTCCATCATTCCACATCACGCGTAAGATCCCATCGCAGCTTGCGGATGGCCCCCTTGGGAAACGGCCGGAAGCCCGGTAGACTCGGGTTTCCCCAGGCCAGTCAGGAGTCACCTGTGCAGCCTTTTCCAGCCCCCCCGCGCGACTTGGCGGTATCTGACCGGCCCGGTGCCGGCGCCATCCCGTGCGGGAAAAGCCGCCCCGAGGCAGGGGACCGGTCGTGAAACTTCCGCTCCTGGCCCCGCCGGACGCCTCCCTGCTCTGGCTGGAGGCCCACCGGGTCGTCGCGGGCACCCACCGGCGCCCCCTGAGCGCCCTCCCCACCGATGACCAGCTGACCCAGGCCCTGGCCGCCCTGCCCCAGGGGCCCACACGCTGGGTCGTGGAGGACCTCTGGACTCCCTCGATCCTGTTGCGCGACCTGACTGAGCTGCCCAAGGGGGCCGAGGCCCAGGAGGCCTTCTTCCGCTGGCGGTTCATGCAGGCCCTGGCTCTGGAGGTCCCCCACTTCGTCCAGGCCCTGGAAATCGACCCCGGGGTCTGGCTGGCCTCCGGCATCCCCGAGGAACTGCGGGAGACCTTGCTCCAGCTGGGCTTGCGCCTCGAGCGGAACCTCCACAACCTCACCCCCCGCTGGCTGCACCTCTACAACCTGCTGGCCCCCTCGCTGGACCTCCCCGGCATGCTGCTCTCCCTGAGTCCCATGGACTCCGGTCGGTACGCCGGCACCCTCGTGGCCTGGGGACGCACCCTCTGCCTGCTGCGGCAGTGGTCCGAGCCCCTGACGCCGGAAGCCTGGCTCGAGGAGCGCATCGCCCCCAGCGCCGCCTTCCTCCAGCGGGAATCCCGCACCCCCCAGCAGCTCTTCGTGTGGGGGGCCGCGGCTTGGCCCGAGAGCAGCCTGCCCACCCGCCTCCTGGATGACCGGTCGGTGTTCGGGGAGGCGCGCTGATGGCGGTACCGGTCCTCCACCTCAACCTGGCCCCCCGCCCCAGCCTCTGGCGCCAGCGCCACACGCTCCTGGGCTGGCTCGCCACAGGCGTGGGCAGCCTCGTCCTGGCGCTCGCCATCGGGATGACCTGGCGCGCCTATCATCAGGCCAATCGGGCGGGGCGGGATGCCGTGAGCCTCACCGAAGAAGCCCGGCGGGCGGCCCGCCAGGAACAGCAGCTCCAGGCCTCGCTGCAGGACATGGACGCCAGCCGGGAGCAGTCCCGGTGGAAGCTCGCGGAGCGGATTCTCCAGGAGCGCAGCCTGCCCTGGTCCCGCCTGACGGCGGAACTCGAGCAGTGCATGGTGCCCGACATGCGGCTGAAGGGCGTCCAGCGGGCCCGCAGCAACGCCCAGCAGGTGGTGCTGAAGCTCAAGGGCGAGGCGCGCACCCGGCAGGCCGAGGCGGAATTCGTGGAGGCCCTCCGGGCCACCCCCGTCTTCGCCCAGGTGGTGCTGGAACGGGAGACCGAGCGGGCCGGAGGGGGCTGGGACTTCGAGATCAGCCTGCCGGCGGCGGCGGTGCCGCCCCCCTTCCGCGTGAAGGCCATCAAGCAGGGAGCGGCCACGCCGATCAGGGCCAGCGCCCCGGTCCGCCCCCCGGTCGCCGTCCCCGGCAAGCCCGCGGCCACAGCAACCGCCCGCCCCGCGATCGTGCCACCCCCGCCCGCGCATCCGTTGGCGCCCACGAAGCCCGCGCCTCCCGGCGTGCAGGCCCGGCCAGCGCCCGTTCCGACACCCGCGGAAGATGACGAGCAGGGCAGCCGCCGACGTCGGCCTGCACGGCCCCGGCCAACTGATCCGAGGATGCCCCAATGAACAGCCCCCTCCGCGCAAGCCGTCTCCGCCTGGCCCTGGGTGTGCTGGGCATGGTGGCGGGCTTGGGCGTGGCCTTCTTCCTCCTTCCGGATGCTTCCCAGCAGCTGGCTCAGAAGCAGCGGGCCAAGCGGGAGGCCGAGCTCAGCCGGAACCAACAGGTGCAGCGGCTCCAGGAGCTTCAGCAGCTGGCGGATCGCATCCGCCGTGGCCGGGAGACGCTGGCCGACCTGGAGGGCCGCCTGCCCAGGGGTTCCGCCGGCGAACTCCAGTGGAACCTCAGCAAGACCCTTCATGCCATGGCCCAGAAGCATGGACTGAGGCTGCAGAGCGTGAAGTATGGCCTGCCCAGCCGCGAAGGCGCCAAGGGCACGGATCTCGAGGCGGTCGAAGTGGAATTCGTCGCCCTGGGCGTCTACGCCAACCACAGCGCCTTCATGCGCGACCTCGAGGGCTCCGGCCTCCCTTTCGCGGTGCGCGATGGGCGCCTGGAGGAAAGCCCCGAGGGGGCCCGCCTCAACATCGTGCTCCGGGCCTTCCGCAAGGCCGGTGCGCCCGAGCGTGAGGAGGGCGAGGCATGAGCGCGGCTTCCTCGAACTTCGACTTCCAGGCCATGCGGCAAGAGCTGCGGGCCAACCCCAAGACCCAGGTCGCCCTGGCGGCTTTCGCCCTGGTCATGATCTACGCCCTCTACACCTTCTTCTCCCCGGACTCACCCAAGGGCGGCAGGAAGGCCCTCGCGGCCCAGACCGGCTCGAACCTGGATCCGCGCCAGCTCCAGGGCCTCCGCCGCCTGCCCGACCTGGCGGCCCTGGGCAAGGCCGGCGAGCTGCCGCCCGCCGCGAAGGTCCAGCGGGACCTCTTCATGTTCGAAGCCCCGCCACCGCCGCAAGTGAAGGTGAAGCCGCCGCCACCGCCGCCGCCGCCTTCCGCCGAAGAGCTCGAAGCCAAGCGGAAGCAGGAAGAGGAGGCCCGGGAGTACGCCGGCCGCCCTCAGGATCTGCGCTACCTTGGGTTCTTCAAGGGTGCCCCGTCCGGCGCCGTGGGCGCCTTCATGAAGGGGGAGGAGCCCGTTACCATGACTTCGGGGACCGTGCTCAAGGAGCGCTGGAAGCTGGTCTCCATCCTGGATACCAAGGCGGAATTCCAGAACACCAAGTATCCCAAGATGCGGCTCGTCCTGGAGGTCCGTGAGGCCTCCGGCGGCGCGCCCGTGAACCAGTTCTGATCCGAAGGATGCCCCCGATGCCGATTCCCTCCTTCGCCCCGCTCCGCAAGCTCCTGTTGCTCGCCGCCGCGCTGCTGCTGGCCGTCGGCTGCAGCCTCCACAAGGCCAACAAGGCCTTCGATGAGGGCCGCTACGACGAGGCCGTGGCCGAGTACCGGGCCGTCCTCCGCAGCGATCCCACCAATACCAAGGCGCGGATCGGCATCAAGCGCGCCTCCCAGCGGGCCGCGGAGGCCCACCTTTCCCTGGCCCGCCAGGCGGAAGCACGGGGCTTCACCGACACGGTGCTCCTGGAGGTCCGCAAATCCCTGGTGCTGGATCCCGACAGCCAAGTCGCCCAGGACTGGCTCATCAAGCTCGAGACCAAGGCCGCCAAGGAGAAGGCCGAGGCCGACGCCGTGGATGATCTCGAGGTGATGAAGGCCAAGGCCGACGCCGTCAACGTGGTGCAGCTCAATCCGCGCTCCCTCGAGGGCATCGACCTGAATTTCAGCCGGAAGACCAGCCTGCGGGAGATCTTCGCCACCCTGAGCAAGGCCTCCGGGGTGAACATCATCGCCCACACCTCGTACCAGGATCAGAGCGTCTCCATCGACCTGCGGGGGCTCTCCTTCCAGCGGGTGCTGGACACGCTGATGCTCCAGAACGACCTGTTCTACAAGGTCATCGACAAGAACACCATCATGGTCTTCAAGGCCACCGCACAGAACCGCGAGGCCTTCGAGAACCAGATCATCAAGACCTACTACCTGTCCTTCGCCGATCCCAACGAGCTGCGCTCCACCCTCACCACCATCAACCCGCAGCTGAGGGTCTTCACGGACAAGCGCGTCAACGCCCTCATCGTAAAGGCCAAGCCGCTGGAACTGGCCATCGTGGACCAGGTGATCCGCACCCTGGACAAGGGCAAGGCCGAAGTCATGGTCTATTTCGAGCTGATGGAGGTCACCGAGAACAGCCTGGAGCAGATCGGCCTGCTGCCGGTGCTGAACGCCTCCGATACTTCGGGCACCTACCGCTTTGGCGCCACCACGGTGAACAACACCTCCGGCATGAACACCAACTCGGGCTTCACGAAGATCCACACCGCCGACATCCGCGTCCTGTTTCCGAACCTCGCCCTGGACTTCCTCAAGAGCAACGGCGATGCCCGCCTGGTGGCCAGCCCCAATGTGCGGGTGGTCTCCGGCGAACCTGGCGAAGTCAACATCGGCGAAAAGATCTCCACCACCCAGAGCCAGATTTCCGGGCTCGGCGGCACCAGTGGCGCCAACACCCAGGCCTCCTCCCTGCTCGCAGGCGCGGCGCAGACCTCGTTCTCCTACGAGGACGTTGGCGTGAAGATCAAGGTGGAGCCCCGGGTCCACAACAACGGTGAGATCACGCTCAAGATCGACAGCCTCGTCACCACCCTGAAGTCGGGCTCCACCCCCGGCCGCCCCGACCTCGGCAAGCGCGAGATCAAGACCTCGGCCCGCCTCCGGGACGGGGAGACCGCCATCTTCGGCGGCCTGCTGAAGGACGAGGAGCAGAAGAGCCTGCAGGGCGTGTGGGGCCTCTCCGACATCCCCCTCATCGGCCGGCTCATCGGCAACACCCGCAACAGCAAGGCGAAGACCGACGTCATCCTCACCATCCGGGCGGTCCTGGTGCGCAAGCCTGTCATGACCGAACAGGATATGGCCCCCTTCAACCCCGAGGACGCCACGGCCAAGGCCGGTCCCTTCGCCCCCG
This sequence comes from uncultured Holophagaceae bacterium, assembly GCA_963751095.1. Lineage (GTDB taxonomy): Bacteria > Acidobacteriota > Holophagae > Holophagales > Holophagaceae > Geothrix. The sequence continues at coordinate 43,380 of CAVVTK010000004.1, forward strand.
AACCCCCGAAGAAGGCCCCGGCCCCCAAGCCGGCCGCGGCCGCTCCCACCTCACCGGTGCGCCCGGCTGTCCCCCCGCCCACGCCGGCGCCTCCGGTCACGCCGGCTCCCGTGCCACCCCCCGCCACGCCGCCGGCGGCGCCGGATGCCATCCAGGAGAAGAAGCCCGCAGGGCCCGCGGATGCGGCCCCAGCCCCCTCGGACCTGGTCATCTTCATGTCGCCTGTCGCCTCAGAGATCAAGGCCGGGGAGAAGGTGCGCATCAGCCTTACCGTGAGCGGCGGCGGCGGCCTCAGCTCCGGCACCCTGGAACTGCGCCTGCCCCCGGGCCTGCGCCTCCAGGCCGTGACCCCCGGCGAGTTCATCACCGGCGAGGGCGGCAGCCTAGAGCAGTTCCCGGGCAAGGACGGGCTCCTGAAGCTGGTCTTCCGCCGCAACCCCTCCGGCACCGATGCCGGTCCCTTCGTCACCCTGGACCTGGAGGGCCTCAGCGCCGGCAACGCCCCCGTCCTGATCCAGAGCGGGCAGTTTCTCGTCGGCACCGCCCCAATCTCCGGGCGCTGGTCCAACGCCCTCGTGACGGTGCAGTGAGCCGGCAGCGCGCCTTCACCCTCCTCGAGCTGGTCGTCACGGCCACGGTGCTGATGATCCTGGCCTCGGTGACGGTGCCCCTGGCCCGCAACGGACTGAAGCGGCAGCAGGAGCTGGAGCTGCGGCGCTCGCTGCGGGAGATCCGTACCGCCATCGACGAATACAAGAAACAGGCCGAGCAGCAGAAGATCAAGGCACCGCCACCGGAAGCGAACTTCTATCCCGAGAGCCTCGAGCTCCTGGTGGAGGGCGCCCCCGCCACCGGCTCCCTGAGCAAGAAGATCCGGTTCCTCCGCCGCATCCCCGTGGACCCCATGACCGGCAAGGCCGAGTGGGGACTCCGCAGCACCAGCGATGACGCCAACAGCACCAGCTGGGGGGGCGGTCATGTCTACGACGTCTATACCCTCTCCCAGGGCACCGGCATGAACGGCCTCCCCTACCGCGAGTGGTGAGAAACGGTGTTGCCTCTAACGGCGCACTTTGCTAGGCTTGGAGTTCGGCTGTTTCGGATCCCGCGGGGCCCGAACCGATCTTTCAAGCGGATATGGCGGAATTGGTAGACGCGCTAGTTTCAGGTACTAGTGTTCACAAGACGTGGGGGTTCGAGTCCCTCTATCCGCACCACTTTTTTCGGCGACGCCGAAAAAAGCAGGGGCAAAGAAGGTTGCAGCATTGATAAAGGCACCTGGCCTTCACCAGGTTCGACCCATCCTTGGTACGGGACTGAGGAACGGGTGACGGGCGATCCCCCGAACAGGAGCCACCATGGCCCTCAATGTGGAACAGAAGAAGATCATCATCGACGACTACAAGCAGCATGAGTCGGACACGGGTTCGCCCGAAGTGCAGGTCGCGATCCTCACCAAGCGCATCAACGACCTGACCGAGCACTTCAAGACCCACACCAAGGACTACCACAGCCGCCGCGGTCTCATGATCATGGTCGGCCAGCGTCGCCGCCTGCTCGACTACCTCAAGAAGAAGAACAAGGAGCGCTACGCGACCCTGATCGAGCGCCTCGGCCTCCGTCGTTAGGCGGGCTTCCTCCCTGCAAAATGCCCGCGAAAGCGGGCATTTTGCTATGTTGAAAAAATGGAACTGAAGCCCCTGCCCCAGCCCGACCACCCGGACCCCTACACGGTCCTGGGCAGGCGGCTGGTGTACGACTCGCCCTGGATCCGCGTTCGCGAGGACCGCTTCAAGCACCGTAAGGGCGCCGAGGGCCGCTACGCGGTCTGCGGCTTCCATCGCACCGCCTGTGGCGTCCTCGCGCTGGACGAGGAGGACCGCGTGGTCCTGGTGGGCCAGTGGCGCTATCCCCTTGAACGCTACTCCTGGGAACTCCCGGAAGGAGGCGGCGACGCCGCGGAAAGCCCCTTCGAGGCCATCCGCCGGGAGCTGGCCGAGGAGGCGGGACTCAGCGCCCGAGTCTGGGAGCCCCTCTGCTTCTTCCACCCCAGCAACTCCTCCACCGACGAGGAGGCCTTCCTGTTCCTGGCCACGGGTCTGAGCCCAGTGGACGGCCACCACGCCGAGGAGGACGAAGAACTGCTGGTCCACCGCGAGCCCTTCCGGGACTGCCTCCTGCGCGTGCTGAGTGGCGAGATCACCGACGGGCTCACCGTGGTCGCCCTGCTGGCCCTCCAGGCCCGGCGCAGTGGCCTGTCCACCGAGTTGGATGCCACTCTGGCGGAGCGTTTCTTCCAGCGGTCCGCCGAGCAGCCCTCGGCCGGCCGGGCCCGCTGGGGGGAGCTGGGCACGCCATGATCCTCACCCTGCACCCCGAGACGCCCCAGATGCGCCACCTCGAGCGCATCGTCGAGCTGCTGCAGCGCGACGGCGTCATCGCCTACCCGACCGACACCCTCTTCGGGCTGGGCTGCCTCGCCTCCCGCAAGAAGGCCGTGGACCGCATCCAGCAGATCAAGGGCCGCGACCCCAAGAAGCCCATGTCCATCCTCTGCTCGGACCTGGAGATGTTCTGCCGCTACACCCGGCACCTCGACACGCCCACCTTCCGTCTCCTCAAGCAGATGCTGCCCGGGCCTTACACCGTGCTGCTGCCCGCCAGCCGCGAGGTGCCCAGGTACCTCCAGAACAAGCAGGTGGTGGGCCTCCGCATCCCCAGCCAGCCCTTCTGCCACGCCCTGGTGGCGCTGCTCGGCGAGCCCATCATCACCACCAGTGTCGCCCTGCCGGACCAGCCCGTGCTCAACACCGCCTGGGAGATCGAGGAGGAGCAGGGCCATGCCCTGGACCTGGTCGTGGATTGCGGCCAGCCACTGGGCGTCCACAGCACCATCGTGGATCTCAGCGGCGACGAACCCCTCCTGGTTCGCGAAGGCGCCGGTCCATGGCCCCTCTAGAGTGCCTGGGCCTTGTCGCGGGCCTTCTTCCGTAGCGCTTCGCATTCCGCCTCACTGAGCAGGCCGTCGCGCCCGAGCGCATCGATGCGGCGGAGCGCGCCCTCCAGATCGAAGACCGGCTTCGATGGCACTGAGAGCGGCTTGGCGGCGACCGGCACCGGAGCGGCAACAGCCGGGGCCAGCACCCGGCCCATCGCCTCGCACCAGCGGCCGAAGTGGTAGGAGATCGCGTCAGTGTTCGGTCCCGTGATCGTGTCGTGGAAGGCCGCGAGCACCTCCCCCGAATCGCCATCGACGAGCTTGAGGTCGAAGGAGAGGGTCAGGGGCCGGACGGACATGTAGTCGTCGTCGCTGCCGAGCGCGTCTGCCACCCGCCCCACGAGGACCACGTCCCCGAAGGTGGTGGACACCGGCAGGGCGCCCTTGAGACCCCGCTTGAGGCCCCGCTCCAGGTCGGCCGGAAGGCCCGGCGCCACCCGCGCCAGGAAGGCCTGGTCCTTCCCCGCCCGCGGACCCTGCATCCAGGCCGCGGGTTCCCAGGCCCGGAGGCGGAGGCTGCGGCTGCGCAGGTCCAGGTTGGGCTTCAGCCACTGGAAGCCGAGGGCCTTGGAAGGCTGGAAGACCACGCCGGCGCCGAACCACGAAGGATCCAGGCGCCCGTCATCCAGGCCCGCGGATTGCCCCACCAGCAGGGCGGAGGCAAGGAGGAACAGGGCGCAGCGTCGCATCAGATCTCCGGAAGTGAATGTGCCGCAGTCTACCGGGGCCCGGTCAATCCACCCGGTAGTGGCAGCCCCGGCTCTCGGGATTCTGCAGGGCGGCGTTGAGGATCAGGCGGGCGCAGAGGATGCCGCTGCGCAGTTCCAGCAGCTCCCGGCTCAGGGAGGACTCGTGGTAGAAGCGCTCGATGCGGTGGGCCAGGTAGTGCAGGTCCGCCTTGGCGCGCTGCAGGCGATCGCCGGTGCGCACGATGCCGGCGTAGTTCCAGAGCGTGCTGCGGATGAGGCCCCAGTCCTGGTCGATGAGCAGGGGATCGGTGGGTTCCGGGGCTTCGGGCATCCGCCACTGGGCCAGGTCGCCCGGATCGGGGAGGTCGCCATCAGCCAACTCGCGCACAGCAGCCTCAGCCCCGCGGAAGCCCCAGACCAGGCCCTCCAGCAGGCTGGTGGAGGCCAGCCGGTTGGCGCCGTGCAGCCCGGTGCAGGCCACCTCGCCCGCGGCGAAGAGCCCCGGCAGGGAGGTGTGGCCGTCCAGGTCCACCAGCACGCCGCCGCAGAAGTAGTGGGCCGCGGGCACCACGGGGATGCGCTGGCGGCTGGGATCGAGTCCCTCGGCGCGGCAGGCGGCCATCACCGTGGGGAAGTGCTCGTCCAGGTCCAGCTTCGCGGCCAGGGGCGCCAGGTCCAGGTAGACGCTGGCCTCGCCGCTGGCCGCCATCTCCTGGAAGATGGCCCGGCTCACCACGTCGCGGGGCGCCAGCTCCATGTGCTCCGGCTCGTACTTCGCCATGAAGCGCTCGCCCTTGCGGTTCACCAGGTGGGCGCCTTCGCCGCGCAGGGCCTCGGTGAGCAGCGTCCGAGGCTTGCCCGGCACGTAGAGCGCCGTGGGATGGAACTGGATGTACTCGCAGTTAACGATGCGCGCGCTGGCCCGGTAGGCCGCCGCGAGCCCGTCCCCGGTGGCGCTGGGCGGATTGGTGGTGTGCAGGTACAGGTAGCCGAGGCCGCCCGTGGCCAGGAGCGTGCGCCGGGCCAGGGCCCCCTCCACCTGGCCGGTGGCGGGATCGAAGAGGAAGGCGCCATGCACCTGGATGGGGTCGTACACCCGCACCGGGCTGAGGCAGTGGTGGGGGCTGGTGATGAGGTCCACCAGGCAGAGCCGCTCCCGCACCTCGATGTTCGGGTGCTGCCGGACGGCGGCGCTGAGGGCCGACTGGATCGCGAGACCCGTGGCGTCCTTGGCGTGGTAGATGCGCCGGGCGCTGTGGGCCGCCTCGGCCGTGGGATCCGGGGTGCCGTTCTCCCCCAGGTCGAAGGGCACGCCCAGGCGCTCCCACAGGAAGCTCCGGCAGAGCTTCGGCCCCTCCTCGGCGAGCAGGCGCACCGCCTCATGCCGGCAGAGCCCGCCGCCAGCCCCCTCGATGTCCGCCGCCAGCAGGTCGGGGGAATCCCCCTCCTCGGGAGGCGCCAGCCCGATGATGCCGCCCTGGGCCCAGGAGGTGTTGGTGCCGCCCAGCTCGTCCTTGGCCACCAACACCACCGAGGCGCCCAGGTCCGCCGCGCGCAGGGCCGCGGAGCAGCCGGCGATGCCCGCGCCCAGGACCAGCAGGTCAACCGTGTGGGTCATGCCAGCTCCCAGGTGGGGCGGTCCAGGGCCCAGAGGGGCCCGAATACCGCATCTTCGTCCGTGTCCTCGGTCATGCGCCTTCCATGGTCCAGCCTCTGCGCCGTCAGGTCCAGGGAGGACTCTGCGCGCACTTCGCCCCAGGGCGTGGCCACGCGCCCACCGCCGGGCTCCAGGCGGACCAGGGCTTCCTCCCAGAGGGACAGCAGGCCAGGCAGATTGTGCTGCTGGAGGTGGTGGTAGCCTCCCGCCAGCAGGATGAGGCCCTGCAGCCCCTGCTTCAGCTCCCCCTCCGCCTGCGTCCACAGCGGCTCCAGGGCGTCGTGGCACTCGTGGTAGAGGCTGTGGTTGAAGAGAGACACGCCGCAGGCCAGCGGGTAGCGCTCGCCCAGGGGCAGCGGCGTGAGCGCCGCCAGCTGCCAGCCGCAGCGCAGGCTCACCAGGGGCCCCCAGGCGCCCCAGGCGGAGGCGGGCCGCCAGCCCGCTGCATCGCCCTTGGCCGTGTCCGGCCAGGCCGTGCGATGCGCCCGCCAGGCAGAGGCCGGATCGTGGTATCCCAGGGCCCCCAGCATGCGCGTGGCATGACCCAGCAGCTCGGATTCCGGGAGGCCCGCGGGATGGGTCCGCCGCAGCCCCGGCGCCCCCAGGATGGTGGGCCACACGAGCGCCTGGCGGGCCTCGGGATTCTGGAGCGCCGCCTCCATGCGGTCCTGCAGGAAGCGGTGGATCTCCAGGGGCAGCCGCGGCTGGCGCTGCCAGAAGGGGGTGCGGTTGCAGTCGTCGCTCACCGTTCCACCACCAGGCGCAGGCCCAGCCCGCCGCGATCGTTCTCGGCGATGCCCGCCCACTGGCAGCCGGGCAGCCGGCCCTTCAGCACCCGCCGGGGATCGCCCTGCTGATGCTTCAGGATCCAGTGGGCCACTCGGCCCCGGTACAGCTTCGAGAAGTGGCTGATGGCCCTGCCCTGGGCGTCGAAGATCTCCACCGTGTGCCGCGGCCGCGCCCAGCCCTTCAGCAGATCGGCGGAATCCCCCGGCAGCAGCTCCCACACGGGGCCCTCCGGCAGGGCCGCCAGCTGGGCTGGCAGGTCCTTCCGCCAGTGGGCCTTGAGGCCGGGGATGGCGCCGAGCTTCAGCTTGTAGGGTGGAACGGCCTCATCGCCACGCACCAGGCCGCGCAGGTTGGAGAGGATGTAGACCTGGGTCCAGGCCGCTTGCGGGAGCGAGGCCGCTTCCAGTGCCTGGAAGGCCACGCCCGCATAGCGCGAGAGCGCCGGCAGCAGCGGCACCTTTCCCGAGAGCGCCAGCGCCTCGCTGCGGGCCTTGTCCAGGGCCAGATCCTTCACGTCGAAGGCCTTTCTGAGGGCCTCGGGCGAGCCCTGCTTCGCCAGAGCCACCAGCTGCTCCCGGGCCCAGCGCTGGGCAGGGCTCTCCGCCAGGCGACCCGGAACGCCGCCAGAGGCCTTTTCTTCGGAGGGGGCCAGCAGGATGAGCGGAGGGGCCGTCATTGCGCCTCCACCCAGGCTTCCAGGGGCGTGAGCCGGAAACCGTCGAGGAGCTCCCGGAGCCGGCCTCCGTAGCCGCGGAGCCCGATGCTGTGGGTGTAGCGGTGGCCCAGGGACAGGCCCGGCAGGCGCGGCTGCTCGGCGTCCAGCTCCCAGGGGTGCAGCACCAGGGGGGTGCCCGCATCCTCCAGGGCCAGGGTCTCGAGGGCCCGGCGCACCAGGCTGAAGGGCATGACCCGCGGGCCCCAGCCCCAGAGCGGCAGGCGCACCGGCCCGGACCAGAGCACCGGCGGCGGCAGCTCCCACAGGCCCTCGGCCAGCAAGTGGGGACGCCGGGGCATGGCGGGATCTCCGATGACGGCCAGGGGCACGCGGCTGGAGTCGTAGCGAAAGCCCAGCTCGGGCAGGTCCTGCCACCAATTCGCGGCCACTCCGCGCAGGCTCCATTCCGGGGCGCGGTAGCCCACCACCGGACCGCCCGAGAGATCCTCCAGCAGGGCCTTGCCGTCCCGCAGGGAGGCCCGCCAGTCCACCCGGTCCAGCTCGAAGGCCCGCCGGTGCGTCAGCCCGTGCAGGCCGATGGCGTGGCCCGCGTCCGCGATGCGGCGCAGCAGCGCGGGATGGCGCCGGGCCTGGTCGCCCAGACAGAACCAGGTGGCCGTGGCGCCCAGATCGACGCAGAGCGCCAGGGCCCGCTCAGTGGCCAGGGGCAGCCGGCACTCGAAGCGGTCCAGGGCCTCCGGCTGGTCATAGGGCGGGCAGCAGAGCTGGAACCAGTCCTCCCAATCCAGGGAGAGGGGCAGTCGGCGGTTCAGGTGAAGTTCCGCTCGGAGAGGCTGATGAACTCCAGGGAGAAGTCGTCCAGCTCCGTTTGGAACTGCTTCAGCTGGCCCTGGAAAAAGTTGTAGGCCATGAGCGCGGGGATGGCCGCCACCAGGCCAATGGCCGTGGCCACCAGCGCCTCCGAGATGCCGGGCGCCACGGTGGCGAGGTTGGCGTTGCCGGTCGCGCCGATGCCGCGGAAGGCGTCGATGATGCCCCACACCGTGCCAAAGAGGCCGATGAAGGGGCTCACGGCGGCCACCGTAGCCAGGCTGCCCAGGGAACGCTCCAGCCGCCCCATCTCCACCACGCTGGCCCGCTGGAGGCTGCGCTCCACTGCTTCCATGCTGCGCAGCTGGGCCTTGCCGTCCTGGCCCACCTGCCGCAGCTGGTAGGTCACCTCGCCGTAGCCGGCCACGAAGAGGCCAACCAGGGGGCTGAGGGAGAACTTCTCCACCTGCTGCTTGAACTCGCGCCAGTCCGTGTCCCGCTTGAAGGCGCCCCGGAACGCCTCGGAGACGGAGCGGCTGCGGTGGTAGAGCAGGCCCTTGCGGATGATCACCACCCAGCTGAGGAGGGAGAACCCCGCCAAGATCACGAGCACTGACTTGGAGACTGGCCCCGCATGGAGCATGACCTCCAGCAGATTGACCTCGCTGCCCGTGGGTGCCATCAGGATCACCATGCCGCCTCCTCTGACGAATGATAGCAAGCTACACTGGTTGCTTTGCGCGAGGCTGTCATGCAGGTGCTGGTCATCGGTTCAGGATACGTGGGGCTGGTCGCCGCCGCCTGCTTCGCGGAGGCGGGCCACCGCATCCTCGGCGTGGACGTGGACGCGGCCAAGGTCGCCACTCTCTCCCGGGGCGAGTCCCCCATCTTCGAACCGGGCCTGGACGACCTGCTGACGAAGCACTTGGCCTCCGGCGCCCTGCGCTTCACCACCGACCTCAAGGCCGGCATCCCCGAGGCGGATGCCGCGTTCATCTGCGTGGGCACCCCCCAGAGCGAGGACGGCAGCGCCGACATGAAGTACGTCCTGGCCGTGGCGGGCCAGCTGGGCGACGCCATGGCCCTGCGCGCCAAGGACGCCAGGCCCCTCATCGTGGTGGACAAGAGCACGGTGCCCGTGGGCACGGCGGCCCGCGTCCACGCGGAGATCGCGGTTCACACAGACCGCGCCTTCGAAGTGGTGAGCAATCCCGAGTTCCTGCGCGAAGGCTCGGCCATCGGTGACTTCCTGGAGCCCGACCGCGTGGTGGTGGGCTGCCGCTCGGACCACGCCGAGGCGGTCATGAAGGCCCTCTACCAGCCCTTCCTGGACCGCAGCGGCGGTAAGTGGTTCCGCATGGATCCCCCCAGCGCCGAGCTGACCAAGTACGCGGCCAACGCCATGCTGGCCCTGCGCATCAGCTTCATCAACGAAGTCGCCAACCTGGCCGAGGATGTCGGCGCGGACATCGACCACGTCAAGGCAGCCATTGGCGCGGACCACCGCATCGGCCCTGCCTTCCTCAACCCCGGCCCTGGCTTCGGCGGCTCCTGCTTCCCCAAGGACTTGCAGGCGCTCCTGAAGGTCGGCCGTGAGCACGGGCATCCCATGATGACTCTGGCAACCACTGTGGAGGCCAATCGCCACCAGAAACAGGTCCTGCTGCGGAAGGTCCGGGAGCACTTCCAGGTGAAGTCGGGCGTTCCCGCCCCTCTGAAGGGCAGGCGTTTCGCCCTATGGGGCCTGGCCTTCAAGGCCAACACGGACGACATCCGGGAGAGTATGGCCCTGGAGCTCATCGAGGGCCTGGTGAACCTGGGCGCCGAGGTGGTGGTCCATGACTTCGCCGCCATGGACGCGGTGAAAGCCAAGATCGGCGACAAGGTGCGCTACGCGGCATCCCCCCTGGCAGCCTGCGAAGGTGCGGACGCCCTCCTCATCGCCACCGAGTGGGCCCAATACCGCGAGGCCGACCTGGAGGCCGTGGCCAAGGCCCTCAAGGCCCGCCGCATCTTCGACGGTCGCAACCTGTTCCGCCCCGAGGCCATGGAGGCCAAGGGCTGGACCTACCACTCCCTGGGGCGGCGCGCCGTGGAGACCGCATGAGCACCCGGATCCGACTGGAAGACATCGCGCACGCGCGCAGCGGTGACAAGGGCGACGGCTCCAATGTCGGCATCATCGCCTATACCGAAGCGGGGTACCGCCTGTTGCAGCGGGAGCTCACCACGCACCGGGTCAAAGATCACTTTTCAACCATATGCAAAGGCAGTATTGAACGATTCGAGGTTCCTAACCTCAAGGCTCTCAACTTCATCCTGCACGATTCGCTCGGCGGCGGCGGCAGCGAGAGCGTGAAAACCGACGCCCAGGGCAAGACTCATGGGCAGGCCCTGCTTAGAATGGAACTGGACCTGCCGGGCGATGTGTCGCTGGCCGATCTGCGACCCTGAACCCGCAGCACCGCATCTGGAGCACACCATGGGCAACCTCGGAATGATGGAAATCCTGCTGATCGGCATCGCGCTGCTGATCTTCTTCGGGCCTTCGCGCCTGCCGGAGCTGGGCAAGAGCCTGGGCAAGGGCATCCAGGAGTTCAAGAAGGCCAGCCGGGAGCTCACGGATTCCGTGAAGGAAGACGTCGTCGTGGACAAGGACAAGAAGTAGGTCCGCGGCGCCTTCACGGACCGGCCTCCCCGCGGAGGCCGGTCCCTTTTCCAGACTGAGGATCATGGCCATTCCCGCCACCCCGCCCGAGAAGATGAGCTTCTGGGAACACCTGCAGGAGCTGCGGGTGCGCATCGTGCGCTCCCTGCTCGCCGTGGCGGTGGTCTTCGCCCTCACCTACGCCTACCGCTTCAAGCTCTGGGCCTGGGCCCAGAAGCCCTTCCTCGAGGCCATGGCCCGCCAGACCGGCAAGGCCGTGGCCAGCCTCGATCCCTTCGCTTTCACCGATCTCACCGAGCCCTTCTTCAGCATGATGCGGCTCTCGCTGTGGGCCGCCGCCTTCCTCTCCGCGCCCTTCCTCTTCTACCAGCTCTGGGCCTTCATCCGGCCCGGCCTGCTACCCAAAGAGCGCCGCCTCGTCATTCCCTTCGTGCTGGTGACCTCGGGTTGTTTCCTGGCCGGCGCCGCCTTCGCCTACAAGCAGGCCTTCAAGTTCCTGGGCGACATCCTCTTCCAGGAAGCCGCCTCCGCGGGCCTGCGCGCCAACCTGCACGCCTCGGACTACCTGGACCTGTTCATCTCCACCACCCTCATCACCGGCGTGATGTTCGAGCTGCCCGTGCTGTTCTTCTTCCTGGCGAAGTTCCGCATCGTGACCGCCCGTCTGATGCTGAAATACTGGCGCCACGCCACCATGGCCATTCTCATCTTCAGCGCCTTCTTCACTCCGGGCGATGTGGTCGTCACCACGATCTTCTTCAGCATCGTGCTGCTCGGCCTCTACTTCATCTCCGTCGCCGTCGCCTGGATCGCCGAACCCCGCCCGCCCAGGTAGCCCTCAACCAAGACAGGACTGCAGGTCTTCTAGGCAGAGCTGCACGGCCCGGTTGGGTTCAGGCTCGCGGGACAGGGCCTGTCGCGCCGCGGGCTCCTCCAACAGGGGTCGAAGGGCCGCCTCGAGACGCCCGACCAGATCGGGGCCCTGCTCCAGTACCAGCGCCCGGCCTTCCGCAGCCTGGGCCAGGGCGTTCCGGCGCTGGTGGTCGTTCGCGCTGGTGGGCAGGGGAATCAGGATCGCGCCACGGCCGGCGGCCTTCAGCTCCGCGCAGGTGCTGGCGCCAGAGCGGCCCACCACCAGGCTCGCGGCTTCCATGGCCTGGTCCATGCGGGCAATGAAGGGCACCAGCGCGTGGCGCGGATGGCGTGGCCGCGCCTTCAGGCGCTCCGACTCCGCTGGCCCCACTTGATGCAGGAGTTCCCAGTCGGGCCGCCTCTCCAGCAGGGCTGGCGCCAGCTCCAGCAGCGCCTCGTTGAGGGCGCGGGCTCCGCCGCTGCCGCCCAGCGCCAGCAGGCGGAAGGGAGCCGACAGCGCCGCCGCCGGCTGGAAGCTGCGCAGGAAGGCCTCCCGCACCGGCGTGCCCACCACGCGGCAGTCCGCACCCGGCAGCAGGGGCAGCACGGCCTCCATGCCGCACCACATGCGCCGGGCCTTCGGCGCCACCAGCCTCACCAGCGCGCCCGGCGCCGCGTTGCTCTCGTGGAGGAAGAAGGGGATGCCCAGAGAGCGCGCCGCCAGCAGGGCCGGCGCGGCGCCGTAGCCGCCGGTGCCGATCACCGCCCAGGGTCGCTCCCGGCGCCAGTCGCGCTTGAGCCGTGCCACCGCGCGCCAGAGCTTCCACGCGGACCTGGCCGCCCGCAGCGGCGAGCGGCCGAGGAAGCCCTCCACATCCAGCAGCAGGTGCGGCCAGATGCTCGCCGGGAGCTCCCGTGCCTCGATGCCGCGGCTCGCTCCCACGAAAGTGATCAGACGGTCAGACCACCGGGCCCGCGCCCCCTCCGCCAGGGCGATGGCCGGAAAGTAGTGGCCGCCCGTGCCGCCCCCTGTGAGGACCAGCGCATCCTGGAAATTCGGCATCGCGTCATGCATGTACCGTCCACCTCACCGGAGTGTTCCAACCTACCCTGAGGCAGGTGTGATGGCCGCCAAAAACCTGTGAAACCCCGATGGGATCTGGAGTTCCTCAGGCTAAACTCTTCCTTTGGGTCGGCTATCCGCCGGCCTATCCAAGACGCATCAGGGAGCGCCCATGAAGATCCTCGTCGCCCTCAAGCAGGTACCCGACACCGAAACCAAGATCAAAGTCGCCGCCGATGGGCGGTCCCTCGATCCCGCCGACGTCAAGTGGATCACCAGCCCCTACGACGAGTACGCGCTGGAAGAGGCCATCCGCACCAAGGAGGGCAAGGGCGCCGAAGTGGTGGCCCTCTCCGTGGGCGGCGACAGTGCCAAGGACGTGCTGAAGAACGCCCTGGCCCTCGGCGCCGACAGCGCGGTGCTGCTGCGGGGCGATGGCCAGGGCGACGCCTTCGCGGTGGCGCAGATCATCGCCGGCTACGCGAAGGACAAGGGCTTCGACCTGATCCTCTGCGGCAACAAGGGCCTGGGCGGGGACAATGCAGCCATGGGCCCCATGCTCGCCGAGCTGCTGGGCGTCGCCCAGGCCAACGTGATCGTGATGCTGGAACTGGGCGATGGCACTTTCAAGGCCGAGCGCGAGATCGAGGGCGGCTCGGAGATCGTGGAGGGTCGGCTGCCCGCCGTGATCACCGCCCAGAAGGGCCTCAATGAGCCCCGCTACGCCAGCCTCAAGGGCATCATGGCCGCCAAGAAGAAGACCATCGAGGAAGTGGACGCGGTGCCCGTCACGGTCGGCACCCAGACCATCGCCCTGGCCCTGCCCCCCGAGCGCCCCGCCGGCCGCAGGCTGGAAGGCGATGCCGCCGCCCAGGCCAGCGCCCTGCTCCAGGCCCTCAAGGACGAAGCCAAGGTCTTCTAGGCCACCCCTCGCCGATTCCGATTCGAAAGGATGACCCATGATTCTCGTGTTCTGTGAACTCAAGGACGGCCAGATCCGCAAGCCCAGCGCCGAGGCCCTCAGCGAGGGCCGCCGCCTGGCGGATGCCGCGGGCAGGCAGCTGGGCGCGCTCTTTGCCGGCGCCTCCTGCGCCGGGGCCGCCGAGGCCGCCAGGTACGGCGCCGACCTGATCCTCACCGCGGAGGGGGCCACCCTGGCCTCCTACTCCAGCGACGCCTACGCCACTGTCATCGCCGAAGCCATGAAGGCCAAGGGCGCCACCGTGCTGCTGGCCGCCGCCACCGCCGTGGGCAAGGACGTGGCCCCCCGCGCCGCCGCCCGCCTGAGCGCCGGCTACGCGTCGGATGTCACCGGGCTCTCCATCGTGGATGGCAAGCTCCAGTCCCTGCGCCCCGTCTACGCCGGGAAGGCCTTTGCCACCACCAGCTTCGCCAGTGCCATCCAGGTGGCCACCACCCGGCCCAACGTGTTCGCCGCCGCCGAGAAGGCCGGCGCCGGCACGATGGAACCCCTGGCCGCCCCCGCCGGGGACTTCAAATCCGTGGTGAAGGAGATCCTCGCCAAAGCCAGCGGCAAGGTGGATCTCGCCGAAGCCAACGTCATCGTCAGCGGTGGTCGCGGCATGAAGGACGGCGCCAACTTCAAGATCCTCGAAGAGCTGGCCGACGCCATCGGCGGCGTGGTGGGCGCCTCCCGGGCGGCCGTGGACGCGGGCTGGGGCCTGCCCCACAGCATGCAGGTGGGCCAGACCGGCAAGGTCGTGAGCCCCACGCTCTACATCGCCTGCGGCATCAGCGGCGCCATTCAGCACATCGCCGGCATGAGCGGCTCGAAGTTCATCGTCGCCATCAACAAGGATCCCGAGGCGCCCATCTTCAAGCTGGCGGACTACGGGATCGTGGGGGATCTCTTCGAGGTCGTTCCCGAACTTACCAAGGCGGCGAAAGCCTTGGGAATTGGCTCCAACTAAAGGCCGTTCTCTGCTGCAAAAGGGCCCGGCGGTCGCCGGGCCCTTTTGCAGGAAGGAAGAGCGATCAAACTCCGAACTGCCGAAGGTGATGGTCGAAGTGCTTGTAGATCAGGCGTCCCCACTGCTCGCCGCTGAGGCGGCCGAAGAAGGGGTGGACCATGCCTTCGGTCTTCGCGGTGCCGCGCTGGACCACGCGATCGATGAGGGTGGCGAGGCGGGCCCGCTCGGCGCCGAAATCCAGCGAATCCTTGATGATGTAGGTGGGATCGGTCGGGGAGTTGTGGCCGAAGGGTTTGTCCCCGAAGACCTTCCCCCGGATGAGGGGCGTGATCAGCTTGCCCAGGAAGGCCTGCTTCACCGGACGATCGCCCAGCACGTCCCCCAGGGAGATGGCGCAGTGCCGCAGCATCTGGGCTGGCTCCATCTTCCCCCACTGGCGCTGGGCGCCCGGCCCCAGCTCCGAAAGGCGCCGAGCCAGGGCATCCCGGTCTCCCGGGTTGAACAGGGAATTCATCGACCACCTCCAGGCATGCGCACGGTCATAGGGGCTCGAACCCCTCTTCCAGCAGGAACGCCCGGGCATCCTCGGGATCTCCGAAGCGGGCGATGACCGTGTCGCCCTCGTTGCCGTCGCCATCCAGCGCATCGAGGCTGTTGCGCTCGCGGATGATGCAGGCCCCGCCCACCTCATCCAGCCCGAACTGCACCAGCTCCCGGATGCAGCCGTGCTCATCCCGCCAAAGCTCCACCAGCAGATCCGTTCCCATCTTTTCCTCCCTTAACTTTTCCGGGCAGCGGAAAAGTTAAGTCTTTTCGAAGAACAGCACCACCATGCCGAAGCCCACGCGGTCACCGTGCTTCAGTTCCCGGGGCTCGCCGGGCTGGATGCGCTCGCCGCGGACGAAGGTGCCATTGGCCACGCCGGGTTCCTCCAGCAGGAAGTAGCGGCCATGCTCGCAGAGGATGCGCGCATGGCGCCGGGACACGCTGAGGTTGTGGTCCTCGTCCGTCAGGTCGATGTCGGGGTGGACGCCCGTGGTGGGATCGAAGCGACCGATGAGGGAGCCGTGTGACAGGATCGGATGGGGCTTGCCGCTAAGCACGGACACCAGGTTGGCCACGGGGGCCGCGGCGGCCTTGGCGGGGCGGTTGGCGTCCATGGCCTCCAGGCGCTCGCCCACCTCGCGGTGCCGCTGGGCCAGGCGCTGCATCATCTTCACGGAGACTTCAGGGTTCTGCCGGATCATCCGCATGAAGGTGCCGCGGTTGATGGCGATGAGGTCCGAGTCCTCCAGGGCCAGGGCCGTGTGCTGGCGCGGCAAAGCCTCCAGCAGGCTGCCTTCCCCGAAGAAATCCCCCTTGGCGAGTTCCTCGGCCCATTCCCCCTGCGCCTCCTCTGAGACATACAGGCGGACCTTGCCCGACAGGATGATGTACATCTGCTGGGCCATCTCCCCTTTGCGGAAGATCAGCTCCCCTTCGCGGAAGCGCAGCTTGCTTTGGTCGATGAAGCTGGGTTCAGCCATGCAGGTCCCGGGGAGGTTCCTAGCTTAACCCAGGGCCAGGGTCGGATGGAAACGACACCTCAGAGCCCGGGACGAAAGGCACTCTGGCCGCCGGCCTCCGCTACCCTGGTTGCATGTCCCTCCTGCGCCTCCTGGCCGCCCCGTTGGCACCCCTCTACGGAGCCGTGGTGCGCGCCCGCAACCGGGGTTTCGACGCCCACCCCGAACGGGCCGCCCGCGCCGCGGTCCCCGTGATCTCCATCGGAAACCTCAGCGCCGGGGGCACCGGCAAGACCCCCCTCACCCTGTTCCTGGCGGAGGGCCTGGAGGTCGCTGGCTGGACGAACGCCGTGCTTTCCCGGGGCTACGGCGGGCGGCGGGACGTGGATCCCATGAGCGTCGAGGCCGACTCCGATCCCCGCCAAACCGGGGACGAGCCCTTGCTCATGGCCCGGCGCCTGGGTGCCCGCCGCGTGGTGGTGGGCCGGAAGCGCGAGGCGGCGGCCATGCGCGCCCTGGCCCAGCGGCCGGGCCTCCGCTGCCTGCTGCTGGACGACGGCTTCCAGCACCGGGCCCTGCACCGCGACCTCGACCTGCTGGTGCTTGACGGCGTGCGCCGCTGGGGCGACGGGCGGATGCTGCCCCTGGGTGACCTGCGCGAGCCCATGGACAGCGCCCGCCGCGCCCAGGCCCTGGTGGTGACCCGCGCCGCGCGGGTGCAGGACCGCCCTGAGATCGAAGCCTGGTGGGCCCGCCACGGCTCGGGCGGACCCCTCTTCTGGGTGGACTTCGCCCTGGGCGGCCTGCGCCGCTGGCCGGCGGAGCTGGCGCCGGCCCAGGTCCAGGGCCCGACCTTCGCCTGGTGCGGCCTGGGCCACCCCGAGGCCTTCTACGCCGACCTGCTGCTGGCCGGACACGCCTGGACCGGTACGCGCAGCTTCCCGGACCACCGGGGCCCCTCGCCGGCAGACCTGCGCCGGCTGCAGGCCCAAGCCCAGGCCGAAGGTGCCGGCTGGCTGGTCTGCACCGAGAAGGACGCCGTGAAGCTCGGCCCCGACCACGCGCAGGCCCTGGACCTGCCGCTTCTCGTGGCGGAGCAGCGGGTGGCCGGCGGCGAGTCCCTGCTCGCCTGGGTGCAATCCCGATTGATCTGATCTCGAAGCTTGGAAGGAACAGGCCCACCTTCCCGGAAGGGCTCGGGGCCGTTATGCTTGCGCCCATCCATCCACCCACCCATCGCCTCTGAGGAGGACAGCATGTTCAAGCAGATCGTCCAGGGATCGCTCTTGCTCACGGCCCTGGGCCTCACGGCCGGGGATACCGTCAAGATCGCCCTCACGGGCCCCTTCAGCGGCGGCTCCGCCCCCATGGGCACCTCCGCGCGGGATGGCTCCAAGCTCGCCATCGCCGAGATCAACGCCGCCGGCGGCATCCAGGTGGGCGCCAAGAAAATGAAGATCGAGATCGTCGAGCGCGACGACGAGGCCAAGAACGAGCGCGGCGCCCTCATCGCCCAGGAACTGGCCGCCATGAGCGACCTGACCGGCGTCATCGGCACCGTGAACACCGGCGTCTGCATGGCCGGCGACAAGCACCTGCAGGAGAAGGGCATCACCAAGATCATCTGCCCCGCGGCGGGCTCCGCCTCCATGACGCAGTGGAGCAAGGCCGGCGTGAAGGACAACTCCATCTTCCGCTTTGCCGCCCACGATGGCATCCAGGCGGCCATGGTGGTGGAGGAGGCCATCAACCGCAAGTTCGCCAAGGTGGCCGTGGTCTTCGATTCCACCAACTACGGCGTTTCCGGCCGCGACGACATGCTGGACCAGATCAAGAAGCAGGGCAACAAGCTGGAGGTGGTGACCCAGGAGAAGTTCAACATCGGCGACAAGGACATGACTGCCCAGCTGCTGCGGGCCAAGTCCGCCGGTGCCCAGGCCATCCTGATCTGGGGCATCGGGCCCGAGCTGGCGGCCATTTCCAACGGCATGGCCAAGATCGGCATGAAGGCCCCGCTCATCGGCGGCTGGACGCTGTCCATGTCCAACTACATCGATAACGCCGGCAAGAACGGCAACGGCACGCTCATGCCCCAGACCTTCATCGAAGAGCCCATCACCCCCAAGGCCAAGGCCTTCATCGACGGCTACCACAAGACCTTCAAGGTGGGCCGCATCCCCTCCCCCGTGGCCGCCGCCCAGGGCTATGACGCTGTGTACCTCATGGCCGCCGCCGTGAAGCAGGCCGGAAGCACCGACACCAAGAAGGTCAAAGAGGCCCTGGAAGATCTCAAGGAGCCCGTGCAGGGCGTCATCGCCACCTGGAACCACCCCTATACCAAGTGGGATCCCGCCGACGTCACCACGCACGAGGCCTTCCGCCGCGAGCAGACGGTCATGGGCATGGTGAAGGACGGCCGCGTGGTGTTCGGCAACGACGCCGATCGCGAGCGCCTCCGCAAGTCGGCCATGACCGCCACCCCAGCCAAGGTCAAGGGCAAGAAGAAGTAGCTTCCCGACCCGTGAACCGGGGGGCTTCGGCCCCCCGCTTTTTCCTCCGAGCAGGCCGCGCATGAACGCATCGATCATTGGGCAGATGGCCGTCAGCGGCGCCTTGATGGGGCTGGTCTATGCCCTCATCGCCTACGGCTTCCAGCTGACCTTCGCCACCAGCAAGAGCATCAACTTCGGCCAGGGCGAGCTGGTGATGGTCTCGGCCTTCTTCAGCCTCACGCTGCTCAACCTCGGCGTGCCCTATTGGGCCATGATTCCCGGGGGCCTGCTCTTCGGCGCCATCATGGGCCTGGTGGTGGAACGATCCGGCGTACGGCTGGCCCTCGAGCAGAAAAGCGAAGGCTGGATCCTGCTCACGATCATCATCGGCCTCTTCTTCTTCTCCGCCGCCGAGAACATCTGGGGCCGGGATGACCGCCCCTTCCCCACGCCCATCTCCGCCGATCCCATCCACGTGCTGGGCGTGGACATCACCCGCCTCGAGCTGTCCGTGGCCGTGGGCGTGCTGGCCATCATGGGCGCCATCGAGCTGTTCAAGCGCCGCACCCTGCTGGGCAAGGCCTTCGAGGCCGTATCGGCGGACCGCGACGCCGCTGAGCTCATGGGCATCTCGGCCACCCGCACCGTCATGCTGTCCTATGGTCTCTCGGGCGCCGTGGCGGCTCTGGCCGGCATCCTGGTCTCACCCATCACCACCGTGGGGCCGACGATGGCCTCGGCACTCATCCTCAAGGCCTTCTCCGTGGCCGTGGTGGCGGGCCTGGACTCGGGCTTCGGCGTGGTGCTGATCGGCATGTTCCTGGGGGCGCTGGAGAGCCTGGCCAGCTTCTACCTCGGCAGCGGCTGGCGTGAGGCGCCGGGCCTGGTGCTGCTGATCCTCGCCCTGGCCGTGCGGCCCACGGGCGTGTTCGGCAAAGCCATCATCCGGAAGGTGTGAGATGAAGAGAATCTTGCTCCTCCGCGGCGCCGAGCTCATCGCCTTCGCCTTCCTCGCCACCATCCCCCTGCTGGTGGTGAACCCCTACGCCCTGGGCCTGCTCACCCTGCTGGCCATCTACGGCATCCTGCTCATCGGCCTCGATGTCACCGTGGGCTACCTGGGCCAGGTGAACCTCGCCCACGTGGCCTTCCTGGGCCTGGGCGCCTACGCGGCCGGCCTCGCCGTCACCAAGTTCGGCCTGGGCATGGGCCCCGCCCTGCTGGCCGCCATGGCCGCGGGCCTGCTGCTGGGCGGCCTGCTGGCCCTGCCCGCGCTGCGCCTGGAAGGCCCCCAGTTCGCCCTGGCCACCCTCAGCTTCGCGGCCCTCGCCACCACTGCCCTGAATGAACTGGAACACCTCACTGGAGGCGCCCAGGGCCTGAGCCTGAACCGGCCTCCGGTATTGGGCCACACCCTGACGCCCCCGCTGTTCTTCTGGCTCTGCCTGGCCCTCCTGGCTGTGGTCTGGATCCTGATGCGGAACCTGCTGGCCTCCCAGTGGGGCCGCGCCTTCGAGGCCCTTCGCGACAGCCCCATCGCCACGGACGCCATGGGCGTGGGGACCTACCGCCACAAGGTCGCGGCCTTCGCCCTGGGCTCCAGCCTGGGTGGCCTCGCCGGGGCGCTTTACGCCTTCAACTTCCAGTATCTGCAGCCCCAGAGCTTCACCTACGACCTGATGATCATCCTGCTGCTGGGCGTGGTGCTGGGCGGCCGCAAGAGCCTGTGGGGCGCCTTCGTGGGCGCCACGGTCATCGTGCTGCTGCCCAACCTGCTGTCGAACCGCCTGCTCTTCCAGGTCTTCTCGGGCCTGGGTTTCGCCCTGGCCCTGGCCGCTGGACTGCGGGGCCTGGTGAAGAAGACCACGCGGCCCTTCCAGGCCCTGGCTCCGGTCGTGGCCATGGGCCTGCTGGTGGTGGGTGGCCTCTTCGTGGAGAACACCGAGGACTGGCGCAAGGCCATCTTCGCCCTGATGCTCTTCTCCGTGGTGGTGGGCCTGCCCGAAGGGCTCATGGGCTTCCTGTCGATCTTTCTCGCGAAGCTGTTCCGCGTGCCCCACGCGCCCCTGCCCGAGCCTTCGGATATCGAGGCCATCCTGCCGCCCCGCAGCGCCGATGGCGGGCCCCTGCTGGTGATCGAGGACCTCAAGCGGTACTTCGGCGGCGTGAAGGCCGTGGATGGGCTCTCCATGACCATCCGCTCGGGTGCCATCCACGGCCTCATCGGGCCCAACGGCTCCGGCAAGAGCACCGTGGTGAACGTCATCTCCGGGCTCTACACGCCCAGCGCCGGCCGCATCCTGCTCCGGGGCGCGGCTCTGCCCTCCGGCAGCCTCTACCAAGTGTCGAAGTCCGGCGTGGCGCGCACCTTCCAGAATCTGCAGCTTTTCGCCGAGCTCACGGCCCTGGAGAACGTCATGGTGGCGCTCAAGGGTGTGTACCGCAGCCCCCTACCCCTGGTGCTGCTGGGTTTGGCCCGCAAAGAGGAGCGTCAGGCCCAGGCCGAGGCCCTCTGCCTGCTGGACCGCATCGGCCTGAAGGATCAGGCCCTCACCAAGGCCAAGGACCTGACCTACGGCGCGCAGCGCTTCCTGGAAGTGGCCCGCGCCCTGGCCCGCAAGCCCGATCTGCTCATCCTGGATGAGCCTGCCGCGGGCTTGGCCCACCCGGACGTGGTCCAGCTCATCGAGATCATCAAGCGGGTTCACCAGCGCGGCATCAGCATCCTCCTCATCGAGCACCACATGGATGTGGTGAGCGAGCTCTGCGATATGGTGACCGTGCTGGACGGCGGCAAGGTCATCGCCGAGGGCACACCCGACGAGGTAAAGCGCCATCCCAAGGTGGTGGAGGCCTACCTGGGCCAGCCCCCGCAACCCGATGTCCCGGGCGAACCCTCGCCCCAGCTGGCCTAGGAGGCATCCATGCTGCAAGTGGAAGATCTCCATGCCGGCTACGGCGCCAGCGAGGTCCTGACCGGTACCACGCTTACCGTGAAGCCGGGCACTCTGGTGGCCCTCATCGGCGCCAACGGCGCGGGCAAGACCACCACCATGCGGGCCATCTCCGGCAGCCTCAAGCCCAGCCGCGGCAAGGTCAGGCTGGATGGCCAGGAGGTGCAGGGCCTCGATGCCTCGCGCATCGCACGCCTGGGCCTGGCGCACTCGCCCGAGGGCCGCAAGGTCTTCGGGCCGCTTTCGGTGGAGGACAACCTCCTGCTGGGCGCCTACTCGCGCCTGCCCCGTTTCTTTGGCTTCCAGACCAAGGCTCAGGTCGACCTGGACCGTGTCTACGAGCTGTTTCCCAAGCTGAAGGAGCGCACGAAGCAGACCGCGGGCACCCTCTCGGGCGGCGAGCAGCAGATGCTGGCCATCGGTCGCGCCCTCATGGCCAGCCCCAAGGTCATACTGCTGGACGAGCCCTCCATGGGCCTCGCGCCGGTCATCGTGCAGGAGGTCTTCCGCACCATCCGCCGCCTCAAGGAGGAGGGCATCACCCTGTTGCTGGTGGAGCAGTTCGCCAAGAGCGCCCTCGAAGTGGCCGACTACGCCTATGTCATGGAACGCGGCCGCATCGCCGTGGAAGGCACCCCCGCCGAACTGAGCCGCAACGAGCGCGTCATCGCCGCCTACCTGGGCTAGTTGGCTCCCCGCCCCCACTTGCGCTAGCATGGACCCCTGCCGCGGGCGTAGTTCAGTGGTAGAACGTCAGCTTCCCAAGCTGAATGTCGCCAGTTCAATCCTGGTCGCCCGCTCCACCCCCGAGACCCCCGCCAGGGGGTTTCGTTTTAGGTGGGAGGTCTGGCCGGAGCATCCCGGGGCAACTGGCTGGACTTGGCTCCCACCCTCCCTGCCGGGTCCGCTATGCTGCTTGCCCCAGGAGCCCCCACCATGGATCACGAAGGCGCGTTCGTGAAGGCCTTCCTCCGATCGGAAAAGCAGGCCCGGTGGGCCCAGTTCCTGGCCAGCGGCAAGCGCCGCCACGAGATCCTGGACCGCCTGAACCACGACCTGCCCTACCAGCCCAACCTGGGTACCGTGGTCCCCAGCCACCAGGACTACCCCGCCGAGTTGGAGAAGCTGCTCAAAGCCAAGGGCGCAGGCCCCACCTGCCATGTGATGGTGGCCGGACTGAAGCTCGACGGCCGGGAGCTGCCCTTGGCGGAAGCACTCCAGGCCATCTGCCTGCACGGCTCCGGCGCCGTCCTGTCCTGCCTGCCCGGGCGCCTCGCCTACTACCGGCCTGAGTCCCCGGGCGCCGGCATCCTGCTCGAACGACTGGCTCGCTGAGGCCTTCCCCTGGGACCGCCGGTGCTTCACACTCGCGCCTAGATACCCGCCAGGACGAACGAACCATGACCCGGCACCCGCTCCGCATGGGTGCAGGAGTGGTTTGGCGTCTCCTGACAGCTCAACCAGCCCTGAGGGGTCGTTCCTGGAGGCCCCATGGTCCGATCAAAAGCCCCCCGCAGTGGGGACGGCGCACCCGCCGTCGAGGCCTTCCTGGCCGGGTTGGCGCCCACCACCCGGAGCGAACTGAGGACCAGGCCCTGATCATCTTCGCGGGCCTGGAGGAGATCCAGACCCGCCGGTCGGCGCTGGAATCCCTCATCCGGCAGTGGATCCGGTCCGTCTGAGGGCGCAATTCCGCTTGTCTCAATACGGAATGGATGTCCGGACACCACTTGCAGTTTCAGACAGGTTTTTTGGGACGGACAGGCCCCCTTTCGCTAGGCTGTTCCACCAGTCCGCGTCAGGACACCCACCCAGACCAGCGAGGTGATCCATGGAGCTCCGCCTGCAACGCAACCCCTCCAGCGCCCGCGCCACCACAGGCACGCTCACGGTGGATGGCCAGTTCGAGTGCTACACCCTGGAGGATGTGGTCCGCGACCTGGGCCCCAAGGGCGAGGGCAAGGTGCAGGATGAGACCGCCATTCCGCCCGGCATCTACAAGGTGATCATCAACCTGAGCCCGCGCCTCAACAAGCTCATGATGCGGCTGCTGGACGTGCCCTTCTTCGACGGGATCCTCATCCACAGCGGCAACAAGGATGCCGACACCAAGGGCTGCATCCTCGTGGGGAGCAAACTGGCCGGGGACACCATCGCCGGTGGCACGTCCACGGGCGCGCTGACCGCCCTGAAGGCCAAGGTGCAGGCGGCCCTGGACCGGGGCGAGCCCGTGCGCATTACCATCCTGGCGGCCCAGGCGTCCATGTCCCAGACCTGATCTCCGGGCCTAGCCCTTGCCGTGGGCCTTCATCTCCACCAGACGCTTGGCCTCGCGGCGGAGCAGTTCGGCCACGTTGCGGTCCTTCATGAGCAGCTTCATATCGCTCTCGAAGAGGCGCTTGAAGTGGGTCATGGCCACGGGCAGCGGGGTGCGGGGGTTCATGACCAGCGACTTGGTGATGGGGTACTTCTTCATCCACTCGCGGCTGTTGGAGATGATGCGCAGAACCTCCTCGTTCACGGTGCGCATCTGGGCGATGTAGGCCACCTCGCCTTCGGTGATGCGGCCATTGCGGATGACGTTCACCTGGATGAGGCGGTTGGCCTCGCGAATGAGGAAGGTGCGCTCCTCCTTGCCCCCCTTGATGGCCAGCATGATCTTCTGGTTGGTGCTGAGCTTCATCATGCGCTGGGTGAGGGTGAGGGTGATCTCGTTGCCCTCGTCGTCCAGGATGGGCTTCTGGGCCAGCAGGCGCCGCTCGGCGGCCATCTCCTCGGTCTCGATCTCGGCCTCGGCCTCCTCCTTCGATTTTTCCTTGGGCAGCGGCAGCTCCGACCAGGCGCGGTCCAGGTGGCCCGCTTCAACCTCGTCGATGATCTCCAGCCGCTGCCGCTTCACCTCTTCCGGGATGAGGCGCAGGACATCGAAGCGGAACTCGTTGACCCGGCGCTTGATGACGTATTCGCCCTCGGGGTGCTCCTCCAGCAGATCCAGGATCCGGTGGCGCTCCATCCAGAGCACCTGGTTGTTCAGCACGATCTCCAGCACCGCGCCGGGCAGGCTGGGCACCGAGGCCTCCACGATGGCCGCGGTGAGCGACGGGTTCAGGAGGGTGGTCTCCAGCAGGGTGGGTTCCTTGCGATGGCAGAGCACCAGCTGCAGGGGCGCGGGCGGATCCACCCGGTCGGCCATCACGCCCGCCAGCAGGGACTCGGGCATGGTCGCGAAGAAGGTCAGGCCCCGCTGGGTGTAGGGGGTCTCGATCAGGCAGGCGTGGGCCAGGGCCTGCAGCAGGTCCGCGGTCGGCACGGGCAGGCTGCCGCCCACCAGGGCCATGGCCATGGGCTCGGGCAGACCGCCCTGGAGGAACCGCTCAACGATGGGATGCATGCTCATGGCCGGGTGACTTCCTCATCTTCATCGGGAACGACGGGCTCGCTCGGGAGTTCGGGCTGGGCCGGTCGCAGCCAGCGGCCCTCGCCGTCGAAGGCGCCGGCCCAGCTCTCGCCGACGCTCTGACCATGGGGAATGCGCCGACCGGCCACCTCGAGGTTCACCACACCGGCATTGTCGAGGCGGATGGTGAAGGCTCCCTTCACCCGGCACCGCCAGGCCTCGGAAACCCGCAGGGTGCGCACCATGGGCAGGCCCCCGTCCGCCGTCTGGGGCTCGATGCGAATGTCGGCGGTGTCCAGGGCCCGCAGGCTCACCAGGAGGCCCTGCTCATTCACGGGTGCCTCCGGCAGGAGCTCGCCGAGCACAGGGTAGGGCGAGGCGGTGGGCGCTGGGGGGGGTGGCAGGGAGGGCTTGCTGAGCGCGATGAGGTAGCTGGGCGGGGGTTTGTGGCCCAGGCTGGGCCCGGGCACCACCAGCCATAAGACGACGATCGCCGAGGCCGCGGTAAGCACGCCCATCACGATGCGCTCGAGCCGCTCGCGCCGTGGATCCGGTGGTTCCAGCTCCTGCCCACCGGGCACGATCTGGAAGGCCCCGGTGTGAAACTCCAGGTCCACGCCGAGGCGCTCGGCCAGCTGCCGGGCCAGGGGGCGGGGCCGACCGGGCGGCAGGGCCACCCAGTCATCGGCCTCGATGGCCTCCAGGTGGCGCAGCGGCAGCTTGAGCTCCTTGGCCAGGGCCTCCAGGCTCAAGTCGCGGGCCTCGCGGGCCCGGCGGATGAGCTGGCCGACTGACTCGTCCTCCCGCATCAGGACCACCCCACGGGGAGTTCCTTGAGCAGGCGGGCCAGCTGCTCGCGCCGGTCGCCACGGTTGAGGCGGCGATCGTCGAGGCTGCCGCGGTGGGCCATGGTGTCGGTGAGGGTGCGCTGCAGATCATCGGGCGTGATGAAGTCGCGGCCCTCCAGCCAGGCCTCGGCCTGGGCCAGGCCCAGCCAGTGCTTGGCGGCGCGGGTGGAGCAGAAGCCTCCCCCAGCCCGGATGCGCTCCACCATGCGCTCCACGTAGTCGAGCACGGCCTCGGCCACCTTCACGGCCCGCACCGCGGCGCGGGCCATGCGCCAGCCCTCCAGATCGAGCACGGGAGACAGGGTGTCCAGCCGCTCGGCGCCCGCTTCCCCGGTGAGAATGCGCCGCTCCGCCGCGCGGTCGGGGTAGCCCAGGTGGATGGTGCAGGAGAAACGGTCCAGCTGGCTTTCGGGCAACGGGAAGGTGCCCGCGTGATCCAGCGGGTTCTGGGTGGCGATGACGAAGAAGGGCTCCGGCAGTTTGTGGGTGCTGCGGTCCAGCGTGACCTGCCCCTCCACCATGGCCTCGAGCATGGCGCTCTGAGTCTTGGGCCCGATGCGGTTCAGCTCGTCCAGCAGCAGCACATGGCAGAACACCGGCCCGGGCTGGAAGCGGAAGGCCTGCTCCTTGGCATCCCAGAGGTGGACGCCCAGCAGGTCAGAAGGCAGCAGGTCGTTGGTGCCCTGCACGCGCTGGAAGGTGCCGCCAAGGATGCGGGAGAGGCCCTTGGCCAGCGTGGTCTTGCCCACACCCGGCAGATCCTCCAGCAGCACGTGGCCCCCCGCCAGCATTGCCGCGAAGGCCCGCCGCACCTGGGCCTCCTTGCCCACCACCACGGCCTGCAGCGCCACCAGGCCCGCACGCGCCGCCGGGCGGATCCCCTCTGCGCTGCGGACCGGGGGGATGAGGATGGGCGGGGCTTGGGTCATGGGGCCTTCCGGGACGGTGTGCCTTCGCCAAGGATCGGACTCGCGGACGAGGAGCCTCCATCTTCCAAAGGAATGGCATGCTCCCGCAAGCGCTGGGCCAGGGTCCGCACGGTCAGCCCCAGGGTCTCGGCCGCCCGGGGCAGGTCCCCGCCGGCCGCGCCCATGGCTCGAAGCAGGAGCTGGGCCTCGGCGGCGTGGGCCACGGCCTTGAGCATGACCTCGAGCCCGCCCTCTTCGGGCCAGGCCAGGCAGAGAGGGGCTTCCAGCCCGAGGCCCAGGTCCGGGAAGGTGCGGATGGCCCGGCCATCGGAGAACAGGAGGGTCCGCCCCACCAGCACCTCCAGCTCGCGGACGTTGCCCGGCCAGGCGTGCTCCAGCAGCTGGCGCTCGGCGCCGCGCTCCAGCCAGGGGGTGGGGCGCCCCTCCCGCCGCGCGGCCTGCTCCAGCAGCAGGCGGGCGAGGGCCAGCAGATCCTCGCGGCGCTCGGCCAAGGCGGGCACCCGCAGCTCCAGCGAGCCCAGGCGCTCCGCGATCTCGGGCGCCAGCCGACCCTCGGCGTCGACGCTGCCCATCCAGTCAAGGCGACCTCCCGCGTCACCATCCATGGCCCGGGCCAGGGGACCAGCGGCGGCCGGGGCGAGGTGCTCGAGCCCGCCCAGGAAGAGGCTGCCGCCTTCGAGCAGTTGCAGAGTCCGGGGATCCGGTCCCTCGGGGCCCAGGGTGGCCGCGGGCAGGCTCAGGTAGGGCGCGGCCGGGTGGCGCAGGGTGTGGAGGCGGCGGGCGCTGCGCTCGCGCCCGGCCCCGCGGGAGCCCCGGAACACCACCGCCAGCCGGGC
Source organism: uncultured Holophagaceae bacterium (assembly GCA_963751095.1). Taxonomy (GTDB): domain Bacteria; phylum Acidobacteriota; class Holophagae; order Holophagales; family Holophagaceae; genus Geothrix. The sequence continues at coordinate 70,474 of CAVVTK010000004.1, forward strand.
GGCGGCGGCCTGGCGCAACGCCGCGTCCAGGGCCTGCATGGCGGGGCTGTGCACGATCCAGGGCTCGGCCGGATCCGGCGGCGGCGCCCCCACCAGGGCCCGCAGGCGGTCCAGCAGGGCCAGGAAGGCATCGAGATCGAAGGGCTTGGGCAGGAAGTCGTCGGCACCCAGCCGCATGGCCTCGACGATGTCCTTGGGTTCGCCAAAGGCCGACATGAGCACCACACGAAGACTGGGATGCAGGCGCCGGGCCCGGCGGATCAGCTCGAGGCCGCTCATGCCCGGCAGCCGCAGATCCGTGACCAGCACCTGGAAGGACCGAGCCTCCAGGGCCCGCAGCGCCGCCTGGGGATCGGCCACGGCCTCCACCTTCCAGAGCGAGCCCGCCAGGGCCTGGCTCAGCAGGCGCCGGAAGCTGTCCTTGTCCTCGACCAGCAGGAGGTCCATGCGTTGAAATTAGCAGCTATCCGGGTTCAACTGACGCCGCCGCACTCCTCGATGAACCGCCGGCTCTGAGCCTCGGCCTGGGCTTCAAAGAGGGCCGCGCCCGCCACCAGCTGCAGACCCGCCTCCCGCGCCCACAGGGCGAAGGCGGTGTCCTCCTTGTAGATCCACTCCACGGCCCAGCGGGCACTTGGACGGGCCGCCTCCAGCAGCTCCGGGAAAGGCGCGGGATCATCGGGGGCCATGCCCAGGCTGGTGGCCTGGACGAGGCCCACAGGCGCGAAGGCGGCGACCGCCTCCGGCCTCACCGGAGACCGGCGGGAGATCTGGAGGACGGGGCACCCCGCGGCTTCCAGCACCGCGCGGCTGGTGGCGGCCACGCCGCCCTCCCCCAGCAGCAGCATGGGCCCAGGCGCCAGATTCGACAGGGCCTGTCCGAAGGCCTCGGCATCTGTATTGGCGCCCTGCCAGAGTCCGCCGGGCGACCGGCGCCAGAGGGTGTTCAGGGGGCCTGCCAGTCCCAGGGCGGCGGGCAGGGCCAGCTTCAGCGGTGCCGTGATGCTCAGGCCCAGGATGCCGAGGGCGTCCAAGGCCTCGACGGCCTCCTCCGCCTCGGCGCAGGCCAGGGGCAGGTAAACCAGATCCTTGAAGGCGTACTGGAAGCGCGGGTTGTGGAAGGCCGGCCCGCGGGAGTGCAGGACGGGATCGCCGATGACGCCGCAGAGGCCGTGGCCGGGATGGAGCCTGGCGCTGCGCCAGTCCCGCAGGGTGGCCAGGGGCAGCTGCCCCGGGGCGGCCGGGGGGCCGTCGTCCGGCGCCGCGTAGGTGAAGGCCCCGCCCCACGCGGCTTGCAGCACGCGGCTGGGCAGGCCCTTGGGGCCCATGAGGAAGGCCGCGAGGCGCACGCCGTGATCCCGGGCCCAGGCCAGGGGCGCGCGCAGGTGGCCGTTGTCGCCCAGGCGTCCCGCCCAGCCCACCCACTTGAAGGCCTCACCTTCGGGGAGGTGGCGAAGCCGCGCCTCCAGATCGAAGGTGCCGGGGGCGACATGGATGGAGCGCAGCAGCCGCACGTGGGTGCGGGCCGCCTGGATCTCAGCCGGGATCGGCAGGTCCCACTCTAGGTCCAGCCACTGGGGCTTGCCCTTGAGGGCCTTCACAAGGCGCGCGATCCGCCCCGCTTCATCGTCGTCGGGCCAGCGCCCGCCCTCGGAGACCCGGCGGCAGGTCACCAGGCAGCGGCGCTTCAGGGCATCCACCAGGGCCTCGGGATCCGCCTCCGGAAAGAGGTCCAACCGCAGCTCCGGGAGGGCGTCGTCGCCCAGGCGCCGGCCGCAGGCCATGGCCTGCTCCCACTCGGGGTGGGTAAGGGTCACGAGGTGGAAAGGAAGGGGGCTCACGGGTGGATTCCTGAAGGGGCCATCCTACCCTGCCCCAGGCCCGACCGCGGGGATGGCCCCCGCAGGCGCCGACCCTGGAAGGTCCCAGATCCCTTATGAAACTAAAGAAACCATCCATGTCATCCATTCACTACCTTGCCATCTGCTACGATCCGCACCAAGGCCCGCCTAGGCCTTGACCAAAGGAGGGTGGAGATGTCCCCCGCATTGATGTTCTGGATCCAGTTCGTGCTCGTCCTGGGCGCGATCCTCATCGGCATCCGCAAGGGCGGCGTCGCCCTCGGCCTCATCGGCGGCCTGGGCGTGGCTGTGCTGGTGCTCGGCTTCCGCGTGGCGCCCGGAACGCCGCCCGTGGATGTGATGCTCATCATCCTGGCGGTGGTGACCGCCTCGGCCACCCTCCAGGTGGCGGGCGGCCTGGACTACCTGGTGCAGCTCACGGAGCGCCTGCTCCGGGCCCACCCGAAATACGTCACCATCCTGGCGCCGCTGTCCACCTTCCTGCTCACCGTCTGCGTGGGCACGGGGCACGCGGTCTATGCGCTGCTGCCGGTCATCTCCGACGTGGCCCTGAAGACCCGCATCCGGCCCGAGCGCCCCATGGCGATTTCGAGCGTGGCCTCCCAGATGGGCATCACGGCCAGCCCCGTGGCCGCGGCGGTCACGACGTTCCTCGCCATGGCCGCCAAGAACGGCCACCCCGTGGGCCTCTTCGACATCATCCGCATCACCCTGCCCGCCGGCATCATCGGCGTTCTGGCGGCCGCAGCCTGGAGCTTCAACCGCGGCAAGGACCTGGACCAGGACCCCGAGTTCCAGGAGCGCATGAAGGACCCCGAGTTCGCCAAGGCCCTGGACGCCAACGTCACCACCCTGGGCATGGAGATCCCCTTCACGGCCAAGCTCTCCGTGGGCCTCTTCTTCACCGGCGTGCTGACCATCATCCTCATCGCCATGAAGCCCGGCCTGCTGCCCCTGGTGAACGGCAAGGTGGTGCCCATGACCACCGTGGTGCAGATCATCATGCTGGCCTTCGGCTCCTTCATCCTCTTCGCCACCAAGGTGAAGGCCCCGGACATCGCCCGTTCCAGCGTCTTCATCGCGGGCATGATCGCCGTGGTTTCCATCTTCGGCATCGCCTGGATGAGCGAGACCTTCATCAAGGCCAACGAGGGCTACCTCATCGCCAACATCAAGACCATGGTGCAGACCGCCCCCTGGACCTTCGCCATCGCCATGTTCTGCGTGTCCGCCTTCGTGAAGAGCCAGGCCGCCACGCTCACCATCATGCTGCCCTTCGGCTACGCCCTGGGCCTGCCCACGCCCCTGCTGCTGAGCCTCATCCCCGCCAGCTACGCCTACTTCTTCTTCGCCTTCTACCCCAGCGACCTGGCCGCCATCAACATGGACCGCACCGGCACCACGCGGATCGGCAAGTACCTCCTCAACCACAGCTTCATGGTCCCCGGCCTCATCGGCGTGACCACCTCCACCATCGTCGCCTACGGGCTGTCGAAGCTGCTCGGCTGAGCGCTGTTCCATGCGAAAAAGCCCCGCCAGCTGGCGGGGCTTTTTCGTAGGTGGGAATAGCTACCAGAGCCCCAGCACCTTCCACCAGAGTCCGCCGATGCCCACCCAGATGACGATGTTCACGAAGCTGATCAACAGCCCCGTGCGCCACCAGGTGCCGATTTCCACGTAGCCGGTGCCGAAGAGCACCGGCGCGGGACCGGTCCCGTAGTGGGTCATGCCCGCGAAGAGGTTGCTGAAGAAGGCGAGCACCAGGGCTGCGAGCACAGGGGGCGCACCCGCCGCGATGGACACGCCGAGGAAGGCCGCGTACATCGAGGCCACGTGGGCCGTGTTGCTGGCAAAGAAGTAGTGGCTGTAGAAGTAGACCAGGGCCAGCACCAGAAAGGCGGCGATCCAGCCCTTGCCCGCCACCACGCCGCCCATGGTCTTGCTGAACCAGGGCACCATGCCCAGCTTGTTGAGAAAGCTGGCCATCATCACCAGAGCCGCGAACCACACCAGGGTGTCCCAGGCTCCGGTCTCGGCCTTGATGTCGTCCCAGTTCAGGACGCCCGTCAGCAGCAGCACCCCCAGACCCGCCAGGGCCGAGGTGGTGGGGTTCAGGTCACCCAGCTGCTTGGCGAAGATCCACAGCACCAGCAGGAGCACGAAGACACCCAGCATGGCCCACTCCTGTCGCTTGATGGGGCCCAGGTCGCGCAGGTGCCCCTGGGCCATCACCACCGCTTCGGGGGTTTCCGTGATCTCAGGGGGATGGAGCTTGTAGATCAGGAGCGGCACCACCAGCAGGGCCACCAGGCCCGGCACCAGGGCTGCCAGGGCCCAGCCGCCCCAGGTGAGGGTCACCTTGAGGTCGCCGGCCAGCTTCTGCGCCAGGGGATTGGCGGCCATGGCCGTGAGGAACATGGCGCTGGTGACGCAGTTCACCTGGTAGGCCGTCAGCGTGAGAAAGGAGCCCATCTTCCGGGCGCTGGTGTCGCCCGGGTGGCTGCCGTAGGCCCGGGCCAGGGAGGCCATGATGGGCATGACGATGCCGCCGCCGCGGGCGGTGTTGCTGGGGATGGCGGGGGCGAGCACCAGGTCCGTGGCCGCCAGCCCATAGCTCAGCCCCAGGGTGCGCTTGCCGAGCAGCGCCATGAAGGTGTAGGCGATGCGGGCGCCGAGACCGGTCTTGATGAAGCCCCGGGAGATGAAGAAGGCCAGCACGATGAGCCAAATCACCACGTCGGAGAACCCGCTCATGGAATCCGCGATGCTGAGCGTCCCGCTGAGGGCCGTGACCGCGATGCCGATCATGGCCACCGCGCCCATGGGCAGGGCCTTCAGGATGATCCCCACGATGGTGGTCACGAAGATCGCGAAGAGGTGCAATCCCTTCTCCCAGTCGGCCTTCCGTTTCGCCTCGGCTTCCGCCTTGCCTTTGGCATCAGCCTCGGCCTTCGCCTTCGCCTCGGCTTCCGCCTTCGCCTTCATGTCGGCTTCGACCTTGGCCTTGGCTTCAGCTTCGGCCTTCGCCTTCGCCTCCAGCTGGGCCCTGGTCAAGGGCTTGGCTGGAGTCGTCGCTGGCGCGACCACCGGGCCGGCGGGCTTGGCCTCGGGCTTGGGCGCCGGCTTGACGAGCGGCGCGGGCTTGGCCGCGACCGGTTGCCCCGCGAAGAGCTTGGCGTCGGGCACCGGGACCAGCCTCGGCAGTCCGACATACAGCAGCAGACCGAGGATCAGGGTGCCGAAGGCAGGTCCGGGCCTCGCACCCTGCCAGCCTGACGAGCCACCGGCCGCGGCCGTTCCAGTAACGGATTCCTGGCTCATGGGGAGCCTCCATGGTTGGGATTTCGCTGCGAAGTCTACTCGCCAGTCGGATATTGTGAAGGGCCGAATTGCCGCGTCTTTCCCGCGACATTCATTGCCCTTCAGCAGTCTTTGCAGGTTTCTTCTGAGGAGATTCCCATGCGCGACTTCCGGATCGCCGTCATCCCGGGCGACGGCATCGGCAAAGAAGTGGTTCCGGAGGGCATCCGCGTGCTGGAGGCAGCCGCGGCCAAGCACGACCTGCGCTTCCACTGGGACGAATTCCCCTGGAGCTGCGAGACCTTCCTGCAGACCGGCCGCATGATGCCGGAGGATGGTCTCGACCAGATCCGCCACCACGATTCCATCTACCTCGGTGCCGTGGGCTTCCCGGGCGTGCCCGACCACATCTCGCTCTGGGGCCTGCTCATCCCCATCCGGCGGGGCTTCAAGCAGTACGCCAACATCCGCCCCGTGAAGCTCATGCCCGGCGTGCCCTGCCCCCTGGCGGGGCGGCAGGTGGGCGACATCGACATGGTGGTGGTGCGCGAGAACAACGAGGGCGAGTACTCCAGCATCGGCGGCCGCCTCTACGAAGGCACCGACCAGGAAATGGCCACCCAGCAGACGGTGTTCACCCGCCAGGGCGTGGACCGCATCCTGAAGATCGCCTTCGACATCGCCCAGTCGCGGCCCAGGAAGCACCTCACCTCGGCCACGAAATCCAACGGCATCGCCATCACCATGCCCTACTGGGACGAGCGGGTGAAGGCCATGGCGGCGAGCCACCCCGAGGTGAAGGTGGACCAGTTCCACATCGACATCCTCTGCGCCCAGTTCGTGCGCAACCCGCACTGGTTCGACGTGGTGGTGGGGTCCAACCTCTTCGGTGACATCCTGTCGGATCTGGGCCCCGCCTGCACCGGCACCATCGCCATCGCCCCCAGCGCGAACCTGAACCCCGAGCGCGAATTCCCCTCCATGTTCGAACCTGTCCATGGCTCGGCGCCGGACATCTACGGCCAGGGCATCGCCAACCCCATCGGCGCCATCTGGGCCGGGGCCATGATGCTGGACCACCTGGGCTGCCCCGAGGCCGGCGCCTCCGTCATGGCCGCCATCGAGAAGGTGCTGGTGAGCGGCCTGCGCACCCCAGACATGGGCGGCAAGGCCAGCACCACGGACCTGGGCCGGGCCATCGCCGACGCGGTGTGACGCCTCGAACAGGGGCCTGGAGATCGGGATTGGAAAGGAATTTTGAAAGCGGAGGAGAGCTGAGAGGCTGAGGAAAGCTGAGAACAGAACAGTCTTCCTGCTGCTTGGCTTTTCTCCGCTCTCCTCCGCCCCTCCGCTGACCTCTGCTTATTCAATTCCTTCTTTGATCGCAGGTCTGCGGAACAAGCTATCTGAAGATCGCTATGGGATCGGCCGGCGCTTCGCGGCCTGCCAGGCGGCTTCCATCTCGTCGAGGGTGCGGTTCTCCCAGCCGCCGGCGGCGCGGGCATCGTCCTCCACGGCCTGGAAGCGGCCCTTGAAGCGGAGCATCTGGCGGCGCAGGGCGGCGTCGGGATCCACGCCCTTCTTGCGGGCCCACTGCATGAGGCTGAAAAGCACGTCGCCGAACTCCTCCTCCACCCGCACGGCATCGGACTCGGCCTGCAGCTCCGCGATCTCTTCCTTCACCTTGTCGAGGACGCCCTCCATGTCCGGCCACTCGAAGCCCACCTTGGCGCAGCGGCGGCCGATCTCCAGGGCCTCGTCCATGGGGGACAGCGTGGCGGGAATGCCCTCCAGCAGGCGGGGTTCCGTCTCTGCAGTCAGCCCCTTCTCCTCGAGCTTGATGGCGGCCCAGTTCGTGAGCACCGCATCGGCCCCGTCCACCGCCACTTCGGCGAAGACGTGGGGGTGCCGCCGCACCAGTTTCTCCACCACAGCCCGCTCCACCTCGTGGATGTCCCAGGCGCCGCGATCCGCCGCCAGCTGGGCGTGGAAGGCGATCTGCAGCCAGAGGTCGCCCAGCTCTTCGCAGAGGTGCGCCTCGGTGGCCTCATCGAAGGGCCTGTGCGCCGCCAGGGCCTCCAGCACCTCCGCCGCCTCCTCGCGCAGGTAGCGGGCCAGCGTCTGATGATCCTGCTTCAGATCCCAGGGGCAGCCCGACTCCGGCTTGCGGAGCGCGGCCATGACTGCGCGGAGGGTCGAGGGCGTCATGGAACAAGTGTAGGCGGGATGCGCGGCAGGTTCCGCCAGGTCTTGAAACCACTGGCAGAAAATCGCTGTCTAGACTACGTTCGTTCGATCCCCTGTCGAGGTCTTCATGTCCCGCCCACGGTTCTCCCCATGGCTGTTGGTCCTGCCCTTCCTGCTGGCCGCCCGCCTGGCCGGCCAGGGCTTCGCCGACGAGATCCAGGTCTACACCAACGACATCCAGAAGCCGGGGAAGGTGGGCCTGGAGGTGCATCTGAACCGGATCCTCCAGGGCCCGAAGGATGCGCCCTCCGGCCTGCCCTTCAATGGATCATGGAACCTCACGCCCGAGATTTCCTATGGCCTGCTTCCATCCCTGGACATTGGCCTCTATCTGCCCACGACCCGCGACACGGACCACCACTACCGCTTCTCCGGGCCCAAGTTCCGCCTGAAGTAGCTGCCCATCCGCGGCGAAGGGGAGGAGGCCATGGGGCCTTTCCTGGGTTTAAACCTGGAGGTGGCCCGCACGAACCGCAGCTTCTCTGACCTGCGCTGGGAGAGCGAGCTGCGAGTGCTGGCAGGCCATCAGCTCGAGGATTGGATGCTGGCCGTGAACCCGGTCTTCACCTGGCCCCTCTCCGATGGACAGGGGCGCGGCACACCGGATTTCGCCACCGCCTGGAAGGCCGCCTACACCCGCTGGAAGGGCGCCGCACCGGGCCTGGAGCTGTACCTCGACCATGGCCTGCTCAACCATGTGAACCTCTCAAGGGAGCAGAGCCAGCGCCTGTTCGCCACCCTCGATGTGGACCACGGCCCCCTGGTGTTCAACGTGGGCATCGGCCGTGGGCTCACGGCGGCCTCAGAGCGCTGGACTCTGAAATTCATCTTCGAGTTCGCGTTCTAGGGCCTGGCGATCCGCGCCAGGATTGACTCTGCCAGCTCCGTGAGCGAAGGGTCGCGAGCGCCCATCACGAGGATGAGGTCACCGGATTTCGCATCGACGGCCAGCCGTTCCACCAGCCAGTCCCGTGACGGCGCCACCTCGGCGCCCGTGCCCCGGGCGACCAGGTCCCCGATCACGTCTGCGGAGCTGATGTCCCGGGCCGCAGTGCCCCCGGCGTAGAACACCTCCAGGAACCAGAGCCGGTCCGCCGGCGCAAGCTCGGCCGCAAAGGCCGCCACGAAATCGGCGCGCAGGAACTTCAACGGTTCGAAGCCGTGGGGCTGGAAGACCGCCAGCACCCGGCCGCCTTCGCCCACCCGGAGGTGGGCGGCCTGGAGCGAAGCGGCCACCTTGGCGGGGTTGTGGCCGAAGTCATCCACCACAGTGACGCCACGGGCGCAGCCCAGCACCTGGAAGCGGCGCGCCACGCCCTGGAAGGCGGCCAGGGACCCCGCCATGTCCGCCCGTGGAACGCCCAGAGCCTCGCAGGCCCCAATGGCAGCCAAGGCGTTCTCCACGTTGTGGCGGCCCGGCACCGGCAGGCTGAAGGCCGTTTCCCCTACGCGGAAAGTGGAGCCTTCCGCGCCCAATGACACCTCTTCCGCGCGAAGCCCCACCCCCTCCCAGAATCCGAACACCGTGGCCCCACCGGCGAACTCCCGCAGGTTCGCGGCCTCCCCCACCACTGCGCCTTCGCGCAGCTGGGCGCGGAAGGTGCGGAACAGCTCCGCAACCGCCGCCATCTCCTTGTGGTCCCGCTGCAGGTTGAGGAGGACGCCCAGGGCCGGGTGGTAGCGCACCACGGAGCCGTCGCTTTCGTCAGCCTCGATGACCAGCAGATCCGAGGCCCCGGCCCAGGCATTGCCCCAGCGGCCCTCGCGCTGCAGGGCCACCAGCTCGCCGCCGGTGATGACGGAGGGATCGCGGCCCGCGCCCCGCAAGATCTCGAAGGTCATGGCCACGGTGGTGGACTTGCCGCTGGTGCCCGTGACGGCCACGGTGCGGTACCGCGCCACCAGGTGTGCCAGCAGCTCGGAGCGATGCAGCACGGGCACGCCCAGGCGCCGCGCCGCCGCGACATCCGGAACCTCCTCCTCCACGGCCGTGGACACCACCAGGGCCGCGCAGTCGCCTGCGAGTCCCGAGCCGTCCTGCGGATGAATCGCCACGCCCAGGGCCTGGAGCTGGGCCCGGGCCTCGGGCCGCTGGTCGCGATCGAAGCTGCGGTCGCTGCCGCTGGCCCGGCCCCCCTTCATGGCCACGAACTGGGCCAGGGCGCTCATGCCACTGCCCGCCACGCCCGCGAAGTGGAGGCGGCCCAGGCCGAAAGCATCCTCCAGGAGTTCCTCCGCGACGAGGACGAGATCGCCCTCGCCCACGCGGTCGAAGAGCTCGACCACGGCAGCGTTATCCAGGCGCAAGCACCCGTGGGAGACCGGCGTGCCCAGCTGCGCCTCCTGGTTGGTGCCATGCAGGTAGATGAAGCGCGCCAGGGAATCGCGGCCCGGCCCCCGGTTCCAGCCCTCCTCCAAGCCGTCCAGGGTCAGTACGCGGGTCAGGATGAGGTCTTCGTTCCGAGCCTCGCCCCGCCAGACCTCGCCAGTCTCCGCGCGGTTGCGGAAGACGCTCCCAGACTCGGCCCCCGCGCCCACTTTCTGGTGGATGCAGTGCCAGCCCGTGGGCGTGCGGTACGAGTTCTGCTCACAGCCCAGGCCGTTCTTCGCCGTGGAGATGACCGTCTCGAAGACCAGGCAGCCGCCCACCAGGAGGCCAAGGTGCTGGCGGGCCACGTCCACCACCAGCACTTTCGAGCTGGGATCCAAGGCGGGCGCACCCAGGCGTGCCTGGTTGGCCAGGACGAGGGCGCGGTAGCGGGCGGCGTAGACGGGGTCGATCATGCGCCGGCCCCCACGATGCGCCCTGCCAGGGCGCTGGCGGCCACGGTGGCGGGGCTGGCCAGCCACATCTGGCCGGGGCCGCTGCGGCCGGGGAAGTTGCGGTTGATGGCGCTGATGGTCACCTGGTCAGGGCGCGCGGAAACGCCGGGCCCCGCGTTGATGCAGGCCCCGCAAGAGCTGCCCAGCACGACCGCCCCCACGGCCTCGAAGGCCGCCATCCAACCCTGCTGCTCCGCGTACCTCCGCACGTCCTCGCTGCCACACTGCACGAAGAACTGCACGCCCTCAGGTACCCGGCGTCCCTCGGCGACAGCCTTCCGCACCACCTCGTAAGCCCGGCGGAGATCCTCACGCTTGCCGCCGGTGCAGCTGCCCAGGTAGGCGATGTCGATGGGAATGGCCTCGCCCAGCTCGGCCATGGCCACGCCATTGCCGGGATCGCCGGGGCGGGCCAGCATGGGCCCGAGCGCGTCGCAGTCCACTTCGAGGGTGTGGGCGTACTCGGCGCCCTCGTCGCCGCGCATCCAGGATTCGAGTGTCACGTCTGCGCCGCGGCGCTCGCGGATGAAGCGGACCGTCTCCGCATCCGGGGCGATGAGCCCCGTGAAGCCGCCGATCTCGGCGGCCATGTTGGTGAGAGTGGCGCGCTCATCCGTATCGAGGTCCAACAGACCCTCCCCCATGTATTCGATGACGTGGCCGACGGCGCCGCCGTCGCGGATGAGCGGCTGGGCCAGGAGGTGCAGGACCACGTCCTTGGCAGACACCCCGGGACGCAGGCGGCCGCTGAGCCGCACCCGCAGGGTGGGCGGCACGGTGACGCGCACATCCCCCGTCACCCAGGCGCAGGCGATGTCCGTGGTGCCCACCCCGAAGGCCAGGCAGCCCAGCGACCCCGCATGGGGCGTGTGCGAATCCGTGCCCGCCACCAGTTGGCCCGGACGGACGTAGCGCTCGGCCATGATCGAGTGGCAGATGCCTTCGCTGCCCGATCCATCCGCAAGCTCACCGTGGAGCCGGATGCCGTGCTTCAGACAGAAGGCTTCCTGCGCGGGCTTCAGGCGCTCCGCCACGGTCAGCAGATCCATGGCGCGGTGCTCGGGCTTCATGCTGTGGTGCAGGAAGGTGAGGTGGTCGCGGAAGGCCAGGATGTGGGCGGAATCCCGCAGCGCGACCTCCGGTCCCAGGGCCTGCTCCAGGAAGCTGGCAGCCATGGGCGTCACGTACTCGTGGCTGAACCGCCAGTCGGCCTGGACGAAGAGTCCGTCGCCGGGCTGCACGGAAGCCAGCCCCACCTTGCCTGCGGCGGCATCCAGCACGGCGTGCCGGGCCAGCAGCTTCTCGGCGTAGGTCATCGGGCGCGGTCTTTGCGCAGGCAGCGGCGGCACCACCTCGCCGCGCAGTCGGGCGGCGTTGTAGGCGAAGAGGCCGCCCCGATGGACGATCTCGGCAGTGACCTCGTCCAGGCCCGCGATGAACTCGGCCGAGGGGATGGCCTCGCCATTGCGGATGCGGGGGATGAGCCCGAAGTCCGTGCTGGTGAGCAGGCCCAGGTTCTGGGCGTTCTGCCGGTAGATGCGCTCGAAGCTCTCGGCGATGACCAGGCGGATGCCCGCGCACTGCTCCGCGTAGGGGCTGGCCTCGCGGCTGCTGCCCTTGCCCCGGCGCTTCCCGGCCACGCTCACCGCGAAGCCGCCGGCGCGGACGGCCCCTTCCTTCACCGGAAAGGTCTCGCCGCACTGCAGGCCCAGGTAGGGGAAGTCGCCCAGCTTCTCGTCGAAGTGGTAGCAGATGAAGGCCGGCGTGATCTCGTCGGTGCTGATCTGGTCGCGCAGGGGGCCGGTTTCGGCCACCTCTAGGTCTTCACCCGCCAACTGGCGGAGGATCCGTGCCGGCTCCTCCGTGAGGAAAAGCACTCGGCCGTGGAAGGAAATCCGATCAGGCAGCATGCTTCCAGCCTACTGGTTTCTCCCTAACGCACGAAGGCCCCCAAATCGGGGGCCTTCGTGCGCCAGGATGGCGTCAGTCCTTCTCTTCTTCAGCCTTGAGCTTGGCTTCCTGCTCGTCGAGGTGCTTCATGAGGCGCTCGGCCAGCTCCTCGTCGTCGAGGGGGGTGAACATGTCGTCCTTGACCTCGAAGATCTCCAGGCTCAGGCCCTCCTCGGGATCCGCAGTGCCCTCTTCCTGGGCCTGCAGCTCGGCCAGGGGCGCGAGGATGGCGAAGTTGCGGCCCTCGAACTCGAGCTCCTCCAGGATCGCGAACTCCTCCTTCTCGCCGTTCTCGTCTTCGAGCTCAACGACTTCGATTTCGAAGGAATCGTCGTGATCGTGGTTGCAGTCTGGTCCGTGTTCGTGACCCTCGTGAGCCATGGGCTCCTCCTTGCGCAAGGGACCAGAATACGGTCGAATCCCTGTCCGGCCAAGGGAAGATCCTGTAAAGACCGTCGCTATTGCAGCCGCGCTTCGCCGGGTCCCGTAACCACGGCCGTGACCTGGCGCTTGGCCCCGGGGGCCTCGAGGCGCACACGGTCGCCGAGACCGGCCCGGCTGCGGGCCGTGGTGTCCAGGCTGATGGTCAGGGTCTCGTGGGTGGCGGTCAGGCGGACCTTGTCCCCGGACTGCACCAGGGGGATGGCCTCGAGGTCACCCCGGGTCAGGATCTTGCCCGACGGCACCGAGCGCATGAGGCGCTGGCCCTCGGGGAGCTCCGTGAGGGCGCCTTCGGGCGGCACGCCCTCGAAGGGGCTGGGCTCCACCTGCTCTGCGGTCAGCGGAGTTTGCCGGGCCAGGTCGCCCTTGGCACGCAGGACCGACCCCACCCAGCTGCCGTCCAGATCCACCCGGGTCATGCCCACCCGGTCGCCATCCACCTTGACCGCCACCACCACGAAGAAGTGGCCCACGGGCTCTCGCTTGCTCAGGTGGGAGGCCTCGAAGCTGAGGTTACCGGGCCGGGTAACCGGCACGCGGGGTGGCTGGGCCACCTTGAAGCTGTGCTCGCCGCCCAGCTTGGCGGCCTCGATCTTGGCGAAGGCCAGGGCTGCGTCCGCCAGCCGCTCGGCGGGCGACAGGGGGGCCTGGGCGAGGAGGGCCAGCGGGAACAGGAACAACCAGGCGGCGCGCATGGGGCTATCGCTTGAGGTTGTTCACGAGGCTGAGCATGTTGTCCACGGTCTGGATGGTCTTCGAGTTCGCCTCGTAGGCCCGCTGGCCGATGATCATGTTCACCATCTCCTCGGCCACGTCCACGTTGGAGACTTCCAGGAAGCCCTGGTTGATGGTGCCCAGGCCGTCCGTGCCCGGCGTGCCGTCGATGGCCTCGCCGCTGGCCAGGGTGGGCTGCACGAGGTTGCGGCCCAGCTGGTTCAGCCCCGTGGGGTTCACGAAGTGCGAGATGGTGATCTGGCCCACCTGCTGGGGCTGGGTCTGGCCGGTCTGGGTGACGCTGACGGTCCCGTCCGGCGCGATGGTCACGCTCAGGGTGTCCTGGGGGATGGTGATCTGGGGATCCAGCAGGTAGCCCGCCGCGTTCACCAGGGCGCCGTTCTGGTCCGTGGTGAAGCTGCCGTCGCGGGTGTAGGCGAGGGTGCCGTCCGGCGTGGTCACCCGGAAGAAGCCGTCGCCCTCGATAGCCATGTCGAAGCGGTTGGTGGTCTGCCGCATGTTGCCGGTGCTGTACTGCCGCATGAGGCTCTGCAGCTTGGCGCCATGGCCCAGCTGGATGCCCGCCGGGATGGTGGTGCTGGTGCTGGAGCTGGAGCCCGCCAGGTTCACCGTCTGGTAGAGCAGATCCTGAAACTCCGCCCGGGCCTTCTTGAAGCCCGTGGTGTTCACGTTCGCCAGGTTGTTGGAGATGGTGTCCATGTTGAACTGCTGGACATTCATGCCCGCCGCGGCCGACCACATTGCACGCATCATGAGAACCTCCGGATCAAAGCACTGAAGACTGGGGACTAGCGGCTGATGGCCACGTCGTTGATGGAACGGGAATCCAGGTCATTGGTGAGGGTGGAGGCCACCTTCAGGCTCATCTCGTAGAGCCGGTTCAGGCGGATCATCTCGACCATGGTGGAGGCGGAGTCCACGGCGCTCTGCTCGAGGTGGCCCTGGGTCACGGTCCCCTTCACCGGTGCCTCCTTGGCGCCCGTGGGATCGAACCGCAGGGCCCCGGCCCGCTTCAGGGCCCCGGGCTTCTCGTAGGCCTTCAGGTCCAGCTGGCCCAGCACCTGCTCCTTCTGCGAGACCGTCCCGTCCACGGTGATCGAGACGAGGCCGTTCTTGGGGTCCATCTTGATGGGCTGGCCATTTTTGCCGAGTAGGGGGCTACCGTCGGCCGCCTGGAGCTGCCCGTCCTGGCCCATCTGCACGCGGCCGTCCCGGGTGACCCGGATGCCGGCGGGGGTCTGGATCGTCAGGAAGGCGTTGCCTTCGATGGCCAGGTCCAGGGGACGACCCGTGGCCCGCAGGTTGCCCTGCTCGGTGATCACGCCGGTCTCGGCGAAGACCACGCCATCATTTAGGTAGCCGCTCAGGGGCAGCTTGCGTCCGCTGCCGGCCGCCTTGTTGAACACGGCGAAGAAAGCCTGGTCGGGCTTGTAGCCCACCGTGGCCGCGTTCGCCAGGTTGTTCGCCACCACCTCCAGCTGGAAGGCACGGGCCTTCAGGCTGCCAGCGGCGACATAGTATCCAGGATCCATTGGGCACCTCTCGCCCAGCCAGCGGCCGGGACAAGGGGACTACCGCCAAAGGAATGCCAAAAAAACCGTGGCAAGCAAGGGAAGCTGGAACACAGAGGACACAGAGGGCAGCAGAGGACACAGAGAACTGCTTTCGTCGCGTGAACCGTCTGGATTTCCATGGCCTTCGGCTCTCTCGGGAAATCCCTGTTCCACGCTTTTCTCTGCGTCCTCTGTGGGATTTCTGTGTCCTCTGTGTTCCGCTTTTAAAATGTCTCAATTCCTTGAAAGCAAAAAACGGCCTCCCGAAGGAGGCCGTTTTTAGTTGAACGGTAAGGGACTAGATCTTGGTGACGTTGGTCGCCTGGGGGCCCTTCTGGCCCTGTCCCACGTTGAAGCTGACGCGCTGATTCTCGTCCAGGGTACGGAAACCCGTGGTCTCGATCGCGGAGTGATGCACGAACAGGTCCGCACCACCCTCGTCGGGGGTGATGAAGCCGAAACCCTTTTCGGCGTTGAACCACTTGACGGTGCCTTGAGCCATGATTTTTCCTGCTTTCTTCGTCCTGGATATGAATGCGATGTCCCTTCCAGGCGAGGCAGCAGCGCTTTTTTCTGCCCGTACGACAGACGGGCAACTCACAGTCTAGGGCTTTTCTGCAGGCAAATTTCAAAAAATCGACCGCTGATCAAAAAAAAGATCGCCGACCATTCCTTACAAGTAGGTCCTGACACCCATGAAGGCCTTCTGGAAGTAGCGATCCGAGAGATCGTCCTGCCGGATGCCCTGCCCCGACCGCGGGGCGTGGATGAAGGCCCCCTCTCCAACATACAGCCCCACATGGCTGATCCGACCTCCGCCGCCCGTGGCGAAGAAGAGCAGATCTCCGGGGCGGGCCGAATCCAGGTCCACGGGACTGCCCGCATCGAACTGGGCCTGGGAGGAGCGCGGCAGGCGCAGGCCGTTCAGGCGATAGACGGCTCCGGTGAGCCCGCTGCAATCGAAGCCCCGCTCGGTGGTGCCGCCAAAGAGATAGGGCACGCCCAGGTAGCCCCGGGCGGATTCCACCAGGCTGGCCCGGAGGCCCCGCTCATCCGGGGGGCGGAGGCGGACCGGACCACCGGCCCCCGGCGCCGAGCCATCCGGGGCCACCACCCAGAAGGCCTCGATGACGCCGGCGGCCTTCAGGGCCTCGCCCCGGGCCCTGGCCTTCTCCCGGGTGATGAAGTCACCGAAGCGCACCCGGTACAGGCCGTCGCCCGAGGCGTAGTAGGCCGCCCCGAGTCCCTGGGCCTGGAGTGATTCAGAAAAGCGGGCTGCGTTCTCCACCCTGGCGAAGGCTCCCGCCTGCAGGGTGAAGCCGAGGCGCGGCAGGACCTTCTGGATCGGCGGTCTTGCCATCAGGCGCTCCGGCAGAGGCCGCGGCGGCCGGGAGCAGCCGCTGAGCAACCACAGCCCCATCGCCAGCAGGGGAGCCAGCCTCGGAGATCGCCATGGCGCGGTGGAGGGCATGCAGGCATCCTAGCAAACCGCGTCGATCCCCGGCGGGCCGAGGGACTCCGCTACCATCGTGGGCATGCCTTGCATGAGCCGCTGGACCTGGTCGTTGGAGTGGGCGCGCGCCATCGCCGTGATGGTGCTGGCCTTGGCTCCAGCCCTGGCCGAATCCGGGCGTGGCGAAACCGCCAAGGCACACCGGAAGACCGCCGTGGTGCTGTACTCCCTTCCGCAGGACGTGCCAGGCCTGCGCGAGCTGAGCAGCGCCATCACCGAAGGGCTCCAGAAGGATTCGCCCGACCCGCTCGATGTCTACAGCGAGTACACCGGTCTGGACCGCTTCGCCAGCCCCACCTACGACGCCAGCCTGCTCACCCTCTACAACGAGAAGTACGCCGCCCGGAAGGTGGACCTGCTGGTGGTGGTGGGGCCCACGGCCCTGGAGTTCGTGCTGTCGCGGAGGTTCCTCCCGGACGCGCCCGTGGTCACCTGCTACATCGCCCGGCGCTTCGTGGAGGCGGCCCGCCTGCGCCGCCCGAACCTCACGGGCGCCCTGCCCGCCAACAATGCGCCCCGCACTATCGACATGATGCTGGCCATGTACCCGCAGACTCGGCGCATCTTGGTAGTGCTGGGGGCCAGCGACTACGAGCGCAACCAGGCCGAGATGGGCCGCATCATCTTCAGCTCCTTCTCGGGCCGAGTGGGCCTCGAGTACCTGAATGACCTCACCCTCGAGCAGATCGAAGCCAAAGTGAAGGCCATCCCTGACAATTCGCTGGTGCTGTTCGGCAGCCTGCTCAAGGATGCCGCCGGCCGGGAGTTCTACACGAACGAGGCCCTGGCGCGGATCTCGGCCGCCAGCCGCCGCCCCGTGTTCGGCGTCGTCTCCGAGGACCTGGGTGACGGCATCCTCGGCGGCGTCCTCGTCAGCATGGAGCTGTCGGGCCGGGACTCCGCCCAATTGGGACGGCGCATCCTCCAGGGCGAATCGGCTGCGGCCATTCCCCTGGTCGCCGACGCAGGCATGGCGCCCATGTTCGACTGGCGCCAGCTGAAGCGCTGGGGCCTCCGGGAGAGCCACCTGCCCCCCGGCACCCTCCTGCGTTTCAAGAAGGTAAGCCTCTGGGACGCCTACTGGAAGGAGATCAGCCTGGGCCTGGGCGTCATCCTCATCGAGACCCTGCTGGTGACAGGTCTGGTCATCCAGCTGCGGCGCCGGAAGCGCATCGAGCGGGAGCTGGCCGACGCCAAAACGCGCTACCGCACCGTGGCGGACTTCACCCACGACTGGGAGTTCTGGCAGCTGCCCGACGGCGGCTTCGACTACATGTCCCCGGCCTGTGAGCGGGTGAGCGGCTTCGCGCCGGAGGCCTTCCGGGCTGCTCCGGCCCTGCTCGCCGACCTGGTTGTGGAGGAGGACCGCCCGGTCTGGAACGCGCACCAGACCGAGGCCCTGGCCGCAGAGGAACCCGCCTCCCTCGAATACCGGATCCACAACCAGGCCGGTGAGCTCCGCTGGGTGGAGCAGACCAACAACCCCGTGCGCCTCGAAGGCGGGCACTCCGCCGGCACCCGGGGCAGCATCCGCGACATCACGGCCCGCAAGCAGGGCGAACTGGAGCTGAAGCAGGCCTACCAGGAAATCGGAGTCCTCAAGGATCAGCTCGAAGCGGAGAACACCTACTACCGGGAGAAGATCCAGGCCGTGGAGGGCTCCAGCGAGCTGGTGGGCCAGAGCGACCCCATGAAGTATCTGCTCTTCCGCATCCGGCAGGTGGCGCCCTCGGAGACCACGGTGCTCATCCAGGGCGAGACGGGCACAGGCAAAGAACTGGTGGCCGAGGCCATCCACCACCTGGGCCCGCGCAAGGACCGCACCCTGGTGAAGGTCAACTGCGCCGCCCTGCCCCCGGGCCTGGCCGAAAGCGAGCTGTTCGGCCACGAGCGGGGCGCCTTCACCGGAGCCCAGGCCCTGCGGAAGGGCCGCTTCGAGCTGGCGGATGGCGCCACCCTCTTCCTGGATGAGGTGGGCGAACTCTCCCCGGATGTCCAGGCCAAGCTGCTCCGGGTGCTCCAGGACGGCCAGTACCAGCGGGTGGGCGGCACCCGCACCCTGCAGGCCGATGTGCGGGTGGTGGCCGCCACCAACCGGGACCTGGCCAAGGAGGTGGCCAAGGGCCGCTTCCGTGAGGACCTCTGGTACCGCCTCAACGTCTTCCCCATCTCGGTGCCTCCCCTCCGCCAGCGCAAGGAGGACATCCCCATGCTGGCCCAGTTCTTCCTCGACCGGTTCTGCCAGAAGCTGGGCCGCAGCCCCCTGGACCTGCCCCGCTCCGTGGTCCAGGCCCTGCAGGCCTACGGCTGGCCCGGCAATGTCCGCGAGCTCCAGAACCTCATCGAGCAGGCAGTGCTGGTCTCCGAAGGGCCCATGCTGCGCCTGCCGGACCGTCTGGGACCCGCCCCTTCGGGCCCGGTCGGTTCCGGCCTCCTCCCCGGCCTGGTCGAAGTGGAACGGGAGCACATCATCAAGGTCCTGGACGCCACCAACTGGAAGGTGGAGGGCGCCAAAGGCGCGGCGGACATCCTGGGGCTGGCCCCCAGCACCCTGAGATCCCGGATGCAGAAGCTGGGAATCGAGCGCCGGGAGGACTGACCCCAGCCCCCAGGGATCGGTGTTGTGGGGGCCCTTTCGTGGGCCCATTCCTCCACGAAATGCCGTGGCCCACGAAATTTCGTGGGCCGGAGTGGGCCTTTGCCCGGGTCCACGAGGCTCGATCTCCATTTTCAAATACAGATCAATAGAGGACTTGAAATTTAGTCGAGGCCTTGGGTCTCCCTGGCACCGGGCTTGCGCTGAGAGGGGAACCACCGAGAGGAAAACCCGCCCCATGAAACCCAACCCCAAGTCCAGCGTGAAGGTCATGAGTGCCCTGCTGACCGCCCTCCCCGAGAAGCAGGGGGAGTTCCTCCAGACCCTCCTGAGCCTGAAGGGCGAGATCCAGCAGCAGGTCGGCTGCCTGGAGTGCACCATCGGCCAGGAGGCCTCGGGCGGGCCCGAGTTCTTCATTTTCATGGTCTGGAAGGACCTGGCCCACCTGGAAGCCCACCTGGACTCCGAGGCCTTCCGCATCCTCCTGGGAGCCACCAGCGTCCTCACGGCACCCGCAGGCTTCCGCTTCATTGCCGCGGATTCGGCCTTCTCCCCCCAGGGCTTCCTGGGTCGGAGCCGCCGGGTGGCCAGCTAGCGCCTCCCCATTCGACCCGTTCCACTTTGTTCCCTTCTCCATCCTTCGCTCCGGGATCACCCACACCCGCCGGGGCCACTTTCAAGAGGACAGCGATGCGCAAGCTCGGCTTTCTGATCTCGGGGCTGCTGCTCAGCCTCACCCTCGCCTGCGGCGGGGGGAGCCACACGACCCCGGCTCCCATCCCGGCCGCCACGGCCACAGGCCTGGCCTACACCGACCCCACTGGCAGCGGCTGGCGCTTGGTGAAGGATGTCCACTCCACGCCCACCCGCCTGCTCCTCAACCTCGTCGGCCCCGCGGGCCTCAACTCCCGGGGTGCCGGCTTCAACCTCAAGGCCCCCGCTGCCATCCGCTTCGGCGCCTTTACCGAGTCGGGCTTCCCCATCAAGGATCTCGGCGCCTACGAGCTCTGGAACACCAACCCCTGGCCCGGCGACGGCTCCGTGGCCGCGGGCTCCGACCCCTTGGAACCCCGGCTCATCGCCGGCGGCGTCAAGGCCGGCAACGTGCTCACCGTGGGCATCTTCCAGAAGGACCGCCGGGCCTCGGCCAAGGACTCGGGCCAGCCTCTCTGCCAGATCGCCCTGGAATACGACAGCGCCGCGAACCTGAAGGCCGGCGATGCCATCCCCTTGGCCATCACCAAGGCCAAACACATGGCCGAGGACATCGGTGCCTTCGCCTTCTCTCCAACGATGGAGATGGCCAGCAAGGCCCAGCTGGTGGACATGACCATCGCCGTGGGGTCCCTCCGTGCGAATTAAGCGCCCATCCTCCCTTCCCGTCCTAGGAGCCCCCATGCACGGCACCCTTCCCCGCCCGCTGACGGCCCTGGTCTTCGCCCTGGCCCTGGGCACGGTCCTCGCCGCCGCCCAGCCCATGCCGACTAGCGCCCGGGCCTACCACGTGGCCCAGCAGCCCAGGCGCGTGACCCTCGCCCAGGGGCAGCTCATGAACCTGCGCCCCATCCTGGGCCTCAGTGAGCGCGAGGCCTTCGTCCCCGTGCACGCCTTCACCAATGCCGAGGGCGAGGCGGTCGTCCGCCTCGACCACACCTTCGATGGCCACCGCGTGGTCGGCAGCCAGGCCATCGCCAAGGTCCCCCTGGGGGGCGCGATCCAGACCATCACCGACCACCTCCAGGGCAACCTGAAGGTGGTCGGCGAGCCCACCCTGACAGCCGAGAAGGCCGTGGCCATCGCCCTGCGCCACCTGGACCCCAAGGGCGTCATGAAGGACGCGCCCCGGGTGGAACGGGTCGTGTTCCCGTCCCAGTTCCTAGGCGGCGTGACCACCACCGTCGACCCCGAGACTGGGCGCACGCTGGTGGACCGCAAGCTCACCGTGCTTCCCAAACTGGCCGAGCCCTTCGTCTGGGCCTACGAGGTGAAGACCCGCCTGCAGAACGAGCAGGACGGCCTGAAGCAGCTCACCTACTACATCGACGGCCGCAGCGGCAAGATCCTCCGCGTGAACGACGCCATCGAGCGCCAGGCCGTCACGCCCAGCACGGGTACCGGCAAGGGCTACTACAACGGCACGGTCTCCATCCCCACCAGCCTGATGCTGGACGGCACCTACGCGATGTATGACCCCACTCGCGGCACGCTGCCGAATCCCAACCTCCAGGGCTACACGCCGGACGAATCCGGCTGGAGCGCCACTGGCCTGCAGGCCTGGTACGAGCAGAACGATGCCGAGGGCAACAGCACCTGGCAGAACTTCCTGTTCCAGGCCAACGCCACGAACACCTGGGGCGACGGCCTGCCCTTCACCGCCTACGGCGCGGAGGGCGGCGCGAACGGCCAGACCGCCGGCGTGGACGCCATGTACGCCATGACCACCACCTGGGACTTCTACAAGAACGTGCTCGGCCTAGACGGGGTGGACGGCAAGGGCACCACGGTCTTCGCCCAGGTGGGCATGACCGGCAGCTGGTACCGGAACAACGCCTACTGGGATTCCTGGGCCATGGGCCTCTTCCTGGGCACCGGCACCCCCGGCGGATATGGCTCCTTCACAGAGTTCGACGTGGTGGCCCACGAAATGACCCACGGCGTGACCTCCACCACCGCCAAGTTCGTGAACGCCGCGGGCTACGAAGAGGCCGGCCTGAACGAGGCCACCTCGGACTTCTTCGCCCAGATGGCCAAGGCCTACGCCAGCGGAGGCGGCGGTGCGACGATTCCCGACACCGGCGCTGACTGGCAGATCGGCAAGGGCGTTGGCAACGGCACACCCATCCGCTGGATGGACAAGCCCAGCAAGGACCAGCGCAGCGCCGACGGTTGGTACGACGGCCTGCTCTACATGGACGGCCACTTCTCCGCCGGCGTCCTGAACCGCGCCCTCTACTTCCTGGCCCATGGCGCCTCCAACACGCCGGGCGCCGTCGACTACAGCCCCTACCTGCCCCAGGGCATGAAGGGCGTCGGCAATGACAAGGCCGCCCGCATCTGGTTCAAGACCGTGACCGAGCGCCTCTACAGCGGCGGCGTGGGCCAGGTCACCTTCCTGGATGCCCGCACCCAGGCCATCCAGGTCGCGCTGGAACTCTACGGCCAAAGCGCCGACGGGTGGGGCTTGGATAGCGAGACCTCCCACGCGGTCGAGAACGCCTTCGCCGCCGTCAACGTGGGCCGCGCCTATGGTGAAGGGCCCCGCACCCAGGTGCGGTTCGCCGACTGGCGGGATCACGACTGGATCACTCGGCACCACTTCGCGGACACCGGTTACGAGCACAAGCAGTTCCTCCCCATCGGCGAGACCGTGCGGCCCCGCATCACTGTGTTGAACAACCCCAACACCGCCGTGACCTGGACCCTGGGCGGACCCTCCCTCTACAACGGCTCCTCCGCCAACAAGGGCGGGGTGATTAACGCCGACGGCAGCTGGACCACCCCCTTCAACCTGGGCTGGTACGCCATCACCGCCACCAGCCAGGCCGACCCCAGGCAGTTCGCCGAAGGCCGCTGCTTCCTCGTGAACCTAGACACTGACGGGGACAACGAGCAGGACGCCGTGGACCTCGGCTGCATCGCCTTCTCCTGGTATCTGACCAACGGGCTCAACCCGGCCCATTCCATGTTCAACGCGCCCTGGGTGGATGACAGCGACGTCGCCACCTTCGTGGACGCCATGAAGGCCACCTGGTGGGTCAAGTGAGGAACTCCATGCGCATCCGAACCCTTTCGCTCCTCTCTCCCGCCCTGGGGCTCCTGCTGGGCCTGGCCTGCGGCGGTGGCTCCCACTCCACGCCGCCACCGGCCGCGCCCGCCCCGAACCCGGCCCAGGGCCTCACCTACACGAACCCCACCGGCACCGGCTGGCGCCTGGTGAAGGATCCCTCCTCCACGGCCACCAAGGTTGTGCTCAACCTCGTGGGACCCGCCGGGCTCAAGACCCGGGGTGTGGGCTTCAACCTGCAGGCGCCCGCCGGCGTGACCTTCGCGACCTTCAGCGACGGGCTGCCCATCCACGACACGGGCGTCTACCAGCTGCAGGCCCTGGGTTCCACCGATCCCAGCGAGCCGCTGGCCATCACCGGCGGCGTCAAGAAGGGGAACCTCCTCTCCGTGGGCATCTACCAGAAGGACCGGGACCAGCCCGCCCAGGACTCGGGTGTCGCCCTCTGCCAGATCGCGCTGCAGTTCGATGCCGCGGCCGGCCTGAAGGCCGGAACTGCCCTGGCCCTCCCGATCCCCAAGGCCAAGGCCATTCCCGAGGATATCGGCGCCACCACCGATGACCTGTGGACCCTCGACAAGAAGATGCGCATGACGGACATCTCCATCGCCGTCGGCACGCTCACCGCCAACTGACCGATCCCAGACCCCAAGGAGTTTCCATGTCTCGATCATTCTTGCGTCCGGTGCCGGCCCTGGTCTTCACCCTCGCCGCAGGAGCCGTGCCTCTGGCCGCGGTCCAGCCCACCCTCGCCCCATCCCAAGTCGCGGCCCTCAAGGCCCAGCAGCCCGCCCGGACCGCCACGGCCCAGGCCGAGCTGGCCCGGCTCGCCCCCCAGCTGGGCATGGCCGCCGCCACCGGCTTCCAGCCCCATCAGGCCATCACCAACGCCCAGGGCCGCACGGTGGTGCGTTTCCACCAGACCCACGAGGGCCACCGCGTCTGGGCCGGTGAAGCCATCGCCCATGTCGAGCCCGACGGCCAGGTGAAGACCCTCACCCAGGGCCTCAAGCCCCAGGTGGTCCTCGCCACCGCCAGCCCGCGCCTGAGCCCCGACCAGGCCAAGGCCATCGCCCTGCGCAACCTCGCCCCCAAGGGCACCATGACTCAGGCCCCCAAGGTCGAAGAAGTGGTCTTCCCCTCGAAGTTCACAGGCGGCCTCGCCACGCGGATTGATCCCGCCCGGAAGCAGGAGGTCTGGGACAAGGAGCTGAGCATCTGGGCCAAGCCTCCCGCCGATGCCTATGTCCGCGCCTACGAGGTGCGCACCCTCCTGGCCAACAAGCAGGACGGCCACAAGGAGATCTGCTACATCATCGACGCCGGCACCGGCACCATCCTGCGCAAGTGGAACGCCATCCAGACCGACGCCCCCGGCCCGGTCCAGGGCACCGGCGCCAGCTACTTCCGCGGCAGCGTACCCCTCAGCACCACCTTGGCGACGGACGGCACCTACTCCCTGGTGGCCCAGGACCGCGGCACCCAGCCCAATCCCTATGTGCTTCAGCAGGGCGTGACCTGGACCGGCCTCACCACCTGCTACGCCGCCATCGACCTGAACTTCGGCATGCTGGGCTTTGACAGCTACAAGGGGCTCAACAGCACCAACCAATGGGGCAGCGGCACCCTCATGCCCTTCCCGTACGATTTCAACTACGTGCCCGATCCCATGGACTGGTCGCACTGGTGGGGCGGCATGCTCCTGGGCTTCAGTCCCGATGGCATGACGGCCTTCTCACAGGGCGCCCTCGCCCCCGCAGGCGAGACTACTGCGGTGGATGCGCACTACGGCCTGAGCGCCACCTGGGATTTCTACAAGAACATCTTCAACCGCGATGGCATCGACGACCACGGCACCTCCACCTTCGCGGTCGTGCATCAGATGCAAGCCAACTGGGACGGCGTCTATCCCATGTCCGACAACGCCTACTGGGCCCCCTGGTACTTCGGCATGGTTTTCGGCGAAGGCACCTTCGGCACTCCCTGGGCCGCCTCCAACTACGGCATGCGGGCCACCACCGAGATCGACATCACTGGCCACGAGCTCAGCCATGGCGTCACCGAGTACTCGGCCAACCTCATCTACCAGGGCCAGTCCGGCGGCATGAACGAGGCCAACTCGGACATCTTCGGCAAGATGGTGCAGGCCTATGTCGATGGCGGCACCACCGGGACCAGCATTCCCAACTTCCCCGCCGGTGACCTCACCAAGTGGGAGGTGGGCCGCAACTCCGCCGCCGATCCCTCCGCGCCCCTGCGGTTCATGTATCACCCCAGCCTGGATGGCGCCAGCTCCGACGGCTGGTTCGACGGCATCGACATGATCGATGTCCACTACAGCAGCGGCCCTCTGAACCGGTGCTTCTACTTCCTGGCCTGCGGGGCCTCCAGCAATCCCGCCAGCACCACCTACAGCCCCTACTACCCGGCGGGCATGGCCGGCCTCGGCAACGACAAGGCCGCCCGCATCTGGTACAAGACGCTCACCGAGCACCTGGTGCCGGATTCGGACTTCGACGCGGCCCGCGTCGCCACCATCCTGGCCGCCCAGGAGCTACACGGCGTGGGCTCCCCCGAGGAGTCGGCCGTCATGAAGGCCTGGTCCGCCGTGAACGTGGGACTGGCTCCCGGGCAGGCCCCCCGGGTGCGGGTGAGCTACCCCGTGATGAACGGCGAGGGCACCTGGCTGGATACCAACGTGCAGCCGGCGGGGATCCTCAAGAAAGTCCAGGTCTTCCCCACCCGCACCAACGTTCAGGTGGCCTGCAACGTGGAGAACACCACCAACAAGGTCCTGACCTTCAGCACGCCGAAGTGGCATGGCTACGCTCCCGCCGGCGTCATCAAGGCGGACGGTACCTGGACCACGCCCAACTGGAACTACTACGAGGACCTGCTGAGCATCAAGGCCACCAGCCAGGCCGACCCCAGTCAGTACGCCTGGACCTGGACTCTGCTCATGGAGCTGGATGCAGATACGGACACCGAGATCGACGCCCTGGATCTCGGCGCCACCGCCATGAGCTGGTGCAAGCCCGGGGCCTATTTCGACACGCCCAACCAGAACGCCCGCATCGCCGGCGGTGGGGACTGGGATGTGGTCTTCTTCCAGCAGGCCTTCACCAACGCCTTCCGGGTGAAGTAGGTCCGCACCACCCCTCTGTGCGAAGGCGTCGCCGATTCCCCGGTGACGCCTTCGTTGCGAGTGGCTTGACGGATCCGCCTCCTATTTCAGTTTGGCCAGCTCCTCCTGGATGCGGACCCGCTGGTCCTCGGCCTTCACCTTGTCGAGGGCCTTCCTGTAGTTGGCGGCCGCCTGGGCCTTGTCACCCTTGAGGCCAAAGGCCTCGGCCAGGCTGTCGTAGGCATTCCAGGACTCCGGGTGGTCCTTCACGTTCCTCTGGAAGAGGGCGATGGCCTCGTCCAGCTTGTTCTGTCCCAGCAGCGTGTAACCCGCCAGGTTGACCTCCACCTCAGTGGCCACCGTGAGCGCCTTCGCCCGCAGGGCCTCGGCGCCCTTGGCGTCGCCCTTCTTCTCCAGCAGGGCGGCCTTGGTGCGCAGGCCCAAGTAGGTCTCCTTCATGGCCAGGGAGCGGTCGGCCCATGTCAGAGCCTCGTCCAGGTTCACGTCGTTGCGCGCGCACCAGCCCGCGGCAGCGCTCCAGGTCTCGGGGAAGAACTGTCCCAGCCCCCGCACCTGGTTCCGCAGGCTGGCCACTACCACGGCCTTGGTATCCACCTCGATGGGGATGGGCACCCGCAGCTGCTCCCAGCGCAGCGAGAGGCTGACGCCCTTGTCGTTGGGATCGTCGAAGGTGTAGGCCAGCCGCTCGGTGGCTTCGGCGGGCACGGGCGTCACCGTCACCCTGGCCACGTCCTCCTTCGGATCGTAGCTGTAGCTGCCCCAGCCCTGGGAGTAGCTGCTGAACATCACGGTCCAGGTGGTGGCCGTGGGCAGCATGTGGAGCCCGTAGCGCCCGGCGGGCAGGGTGGTGCCGCCCACGCGGATGGGCGTGTCGAAGGCAACCACGGTGTTCTCGTCGGCCCCGGCCCGCCAGACCTTGCCGTAGGGAACCAGCCCGCCCCAGACCTTGCGCCCTTTCACGGCCGGGCGATGGTAGGTCACTTCGATATCCGTCAGCCCCACGCGCTGCTGCACCTGGGCCCGGGGGCTGGCCACCGGCAGGACCAGGGGCGGCGCCTGGGCGAAGAGGACGGGGGCGGTTGCGAACAGGGCCACAGCGATGCGGGTCATGGGACACCTCCGCAGAGCATCCTGGACCCGATGGCGCCGAAGCAGGGCGGGACAAGGGGCGACCTGTGCCATTTCAGGGGCGAGTGGATGCCTAGGGCGGGGTGCGGGTCCACTGAAAAGAACGCTTCGCGAAAGCGGAGGAGAGCGGAAGTGCGGAGGAAAGCGGAGAACTGATTCTCCTGTCTTGGCGTTTCTCAGCTCTCCTCCGCTCCTCCGCAGTCCTCCGCTCCTCCGCAGTCCTCCGCTTACATGAGCTTTTCATTCGGTCTGCCTTCAGCCATAGAGCGAGTCCATGTGCTTCAGGACCCCCGCGGCTTCGCAGGCCTGAAGTGTGGCACGGGCCTGGCAAAAGGAACGCTTCGCGAAAGCGGAGGAGAGCGGAAGTGCGGAGGAAAGCGGAGAACTGATTCTCCTGTCTTGGCGTTTCTCAGCTCTCCTCCGCTCCTCCGCGAACCTCCGCTTACGTGAGCTTTTTCTTTCGATCCATGATCCCCCGAAGCTCCGGGTGAAGCCCCTACCGGAACTCCCCGCAGCGCACCAGTTGCAGCACGGCCTGCCCGGCTTCGCGGCTGGCCACGAGGTCCGCTTCCAGTTCCAGGGCCCAGTCGTTGAGTTCCCCGGTGTCCACGAGCATCTGCTGTACCACCAGGAAGCGCGGGTCGCCGGGCTTGGGCTGGACGTAGGTGTGGCGCTGGTTGCGGCCCTCCGGATCGAGGCGTGGGCCCTGGTGGGTGGCGGTGTAGGCGCTGAAGGTGGCCTTGAGGCGGTCCGCCGTCCAGGGCTCGCCCTCGCCGTCCTCGGGCGTGGCGCCCTCCCCAGCGGCTTCGCCCAGCACGGCCTCGGCCTCCTCCCAGTCCTCAGTGGCGCAGGCGTGGAGCAGCGTGAAGAGGCGGGCCCGGATGGCCGCCGTGAAGGCCTTGCGATCGCGGGTGATGTCCTTCGCGGCTTCCTCGGCGCCGGGGATGGCCAGGGCGATCTCATTGCGGATGAAGTCGGGGTTCTGCATGCGCTCCCAGGCATCCAGCAGGCTGGAGTCCACCTGCTTGAGCATGGCCGAGAGATAGGCCTCCATCTCTCGCACCTCGTCGGTCTTGAAGGCGTCGGGTACGGTCTTCGAGAGCACCTTGAAGGCGCTGTTGATGTGGCGGAGCAGCAGGCCCTCGCCCCGCTGCAGCTCGTAGGTGCGCACATAGTCGGCAAAGCTCAGGTAGCTTTCGAACATCTCCCGCACGATGGACTTGGGGCGGATGTTCTCCTGGCCCACCCAGGGGTGTTTGTCGGCAAACTCGTTGAAGGTGGTGTAGATGAAGTCGCGCAGCGGCTTGGGGTATTCCAGCTTCTCCAGCTCCGCCATGCGCTGGTCGTACTCCATGCCCGCCATCTTCATCTCGGCCACGGCCTGGCCCTTCAGCTTGTGGAGCTGGCTGCGCAGGATGAAGTCGGGGTCCTCGAGGATGCTCTCCACCAGCGTGATGAGGTCGAGCGCGTAGGTGGGCGAGTCCACATCGAGCAGGGGCAGCGTGTCCAGCAGGTAGAGGCTCAGCGTCTCGTCCATGCCGAAGTCCGCCTGCAGGTCGGCGTTCACCCGCACTTTCCGCCCGAACTCATCCGGCGGCTGGAACTCCACGATGCCGCGCACCACCAGCGTCTTGAAGAGCTGCCAGCCCCGGCGGAAGTGGGCGGCCTTCTGGTGCTCGGTCTCGTGGCAGTCGTGGATGAGGTGGCGCATGGCCTGGCAGCCGTCACCCTTGCGACTCAGCACGTTCAGAAGCATGCCGTGGTTCACCTGGAAACGGCTCACCAGGCGCTCGGGCGCGGCGGCCTGCAACTTCTCGAAGGTGCTCTTGTCCCAGTGGGCGTAGTTCCGCTCAGGCGCCGGGCGCTTCACGAACTTCTTCCCTGGCTTCTGCGAGAGGCGGAAGTTCTCGATGACGTGCTCCGGGGCCTGGGCCACCACGTAGCCCACGGTGTCGTAGCCCTTGCGACCCGCGCGGCCCGAGATCTGGTGGAAGTCCCGGGCGCTGAGGATGCTCGTCTTCTGGCCGCCGTACTTGCAGAGCTTGGTGAAGAGCACCGTGCGGATGGGCACGTTGATGCCGACCCCCAGGGTGTCCGTGCCGCAGATGACCTTGAGCAGGCCCTTCTGTGCCAGGCGCTCCATGAGGATGCGGTACTTGGGCAGCAGGCCCGCGTGGTGCAGGCCGATGCCCATGCGCAGCCAGCGCTTGAGGTCGGGGCCGTAGGGGCTGTTGAACTTGAAGTCGCCGATCTCCGCGGCGAGGGCCGCCTTCTCCTCCCGGGAGGTGACCGCGAGGCTGGTGAAGTCCTGGGCGCTGGTGGCGGCCTCGGCCTGCGTGAAGTGCACCAGGTAGATGGGCGCCTTGCCTTCTGCCAGCAGGTTCTCCAGGGTGCTGCTGAGGGGCAGCTCCGCGTAGGTGAAGCTGAGCGGCACGGGCCGGTGCGTGCCCTTCACCGTAACCGTGGGCCGAGCGTTGAGGCGAGTCAGCTCCGTCTCGAAGAAGGTGGTGTCGCCCAGGGTGGCGCTCATGAGGAGGAAGCGGGTCTGGGGCATGGCCAGCAGGGGCACCTGCCAGGCGAAGCCCCGCTCGCGGTCCGAGTAATAGTGGAACTCGTCCATGACTACGTCCAGCACGTTGGCCTCGGCCCCTTCGCCAAGGGCCATGTTGGCCAGGATTTCCGCCGTGCAGCAGAGGATGGGCGCGTCACGGTTCACGGTGGCATCGCCCGTGGAGAGGCCCACGTGCTCGGGCCCGAACTCCTGGCAGAGCGCCATCCACTTCTCGTTCACCAGGGCCTTGACGGGGCAGGTGTAGACCGAGCGCCGCCCCGCCGCCAGCGCCCCGAAGTGCAGGGCCGAAGCCACCAGCGACTTCCCCGACCCCGTGGGCGTGTTGAGGATGACGTTCTTCCCCTCGAACAGCTCGAGGATGGCCTCCTCCTGGGCGGGGTAGAGGCCCAGCCCTTTGGACTCCGCGTAGGCCAGGAATGCCCCCAGCAGGGCATCCGGCGAAGTGTCCCCGTGGGGCGGCAGGTGGTCGAACAGGGACAGCGGCATCAATGGGCTCCATGGCCATCATCTCAGGGGAACTTGGGAACGCCGAGGTTGGATGCTGGTTGAAAGCAATTGGAACCACCGATGAACACCGATGAACACCGATAAAAGCTGATGAATGCTGATCAAACATGAAGCTGCGGCCGATCATTGATCATTGAATTTGCCTTCGGGCCTCAACGGTCACATTTCGAAGGGGGATGGATCCATTCTGCTGGTGGGCTGATGGCGTCCATGCCAGGATGGGCACGAAAATATCAACTTCCTGAACCAACACTCGTTCCATTTATCCAGGCTTTATATGCCATCCGGCCAAGTGATTCGCCTATTTCCAAGTCAGGGCTCTCGTCATGGGCATTGAAAGCCTCCCCAAATTCGTTCTAGCGTTGGTCGCAGCACTTGCTCTCGGCGGGTTGGGTATTTGGCTGGTTTTCCTTCCTGACCATTTCAAGGCCTGGGCCGTTGACCACCTTGATCGAAATCCCACCACGGGCCAAGAAATGACCGACTTTTCACCGAGATCTACCTACTGGGACTGGAGTGAGGCATCCAGTTCGTATTACCGCATGGTTGGGTTGGTTCCTCTGGCTATGGCCCTATTGCTATTCACCGGGGTTATCCACACGACCATGGCCTTCTTCAATTCCCATTGATTCCAACCATTGCCCTAACCCTCAACTCAACTCGGAACCCACCTGCATCACCTGCCGGCTCCCCTCCTCGTTCCGCTATCTTGGCTTCGCCAAACGATTCGATGCAGGCGTGACCAGCCAGTTTAAGTCGCTACTGATCTCATCGGTGTTCATCAGCTTTTATCGGTGTTCATCGGTGTTCCGCCTTTGCTTTTCTGATCCCGACGCTTCCTCGATCCTCTAGCACAGATGTCACCTTCTCCCCACCCCATGAGAAGCTATCTTCATGCTGCATCTCCGCGCCTCCGACTACCGTGTCATGCCCTGGAAGGATGGGGGTGGCAGCACGACTGAGATTGCCATTGAGCCTGCAGGGGCGAGCTTGTCGGATCCGTTCCTGTGGCGGGTAAGCTCGGCGCGGGTGGAAAGCTCGGGGCCGTTTTCGCACTTCCCGGGCCGGGCGCGGCTGCTGACCTTGCTGGAAGGCTCGGGGCTCATCCTGGATATCGAGGACCAGGGCCGCCAGCGGCTGAAGCACCCGGGGCAGGTGGTGGCCTTTGCCGGGGAAGCGAGCGTTCACGCCACGCTCATCCAGGGGCCCTGCGTGGATTTCGGGGTCATCAGCGATCCCACGCGGGTGAAGGTCACGCTGGAGTGGCTCAACCTGGGCACGGACGCCACCGCCATCACCGTGGCCCCCACCACCCTGCTCTTCGCGCCCTGGGGGCCCGTCCGGGTGGATCCTCTCGGCGTGGAACTGGAACCCCAGGAATGCCTCCGGCTCGGGAATTCGCCAGCTGCGACCGAAGCCCCCGGGGCGAAGCTGGGCGTTCGCGCCTCCTTCGGCACCACGCCGCTGGTGCTCGTCTCCATCTGGCCCCTCTAACCCTGCTTCGGACGACCTGATGGCCACCCTCGGCACCCTGAACGACCTGAAGGTCCTGCGCCTGGGGCCGGAGGGCGCGTATCTGGATGGCGGTCCCGAGGGGCCGATCCTGCTGCCCCTGGAACAAGTGCCTCCGGCCCTCGAAACGGGCCAGGTCCTGCGGGTCTTCACCTACCGGGAGGATGAAGGCCGCCTGGTGGCGTACCTGCGCCCGCCCCTGGCCCTGGGCGGCGAGGTGGCCTTCCTGAAGGCGGTGTCCGTGAACCCCGCCGGATCCTACCTGGACTGGGGCCTGCCCAAGCATCTGTTCATGCCCTGGAAAGAGGTGAAGCACGAGGTGCGGCGCCTGATCAAGCCGGGCAACAAGGTGCTGGTGTTCCTCTTTTCCGACGAGGCGGGCCACCTGGCCGCCTCGACGCGCCTGGCGGATTTCCTGGTGGACGAGGCCGACGAATTCAAGGAAGGCGACCAGGTCACCCTGGTGATCGGGGATCGCACGAACCTGGGCGTGCGCGTCATCGTCAACCAACGCTACTGGGGCATGGTTCACGACGGCGACCTGTTCACCAAGGTGAGCCGCGGCGAGACGCGGGAGGGCTGGGTGAAGGCGCCCCGCGCCGACCGCAAGCTGAGCCTCTCGCTGAGCGCGCCGGGCTACGCCAAGGTGGGCACCGTGGCCCAGGCCCTGCTCGACACGCTGAAGCGCCGCGGGGGCTTTCTGCCCGTGACCGACAAGAGCGCCCCCGAGCAGATCTACGCCCTGTTCGGCATCAGCAAGAAGGTGTTCAAGCAGACCCTCGGCGCCCTCTACAAGGCCCGGCGCATCACCATCGAGGCCGACGGCATCCGGCTGCTCAAGACGCCATGAATGCCGCCGCGCCCCTGCCCTACCTGGAGGGCTACAGCCCGGCGGTGCTGGCCCGGGTGCGCGAGCTGCTGGCCCAGGATCAGCTGGGACCTTACCTCGCCAGCCGCTACGGAGAGGCGCACGCGGTGCGCAACGACAAGGCCCTGTTCCTGGCCGCCGTGGCGCTGAAGGACCGCTTCATGAAGACCACGGCGCCTCTCAACAAGGTGATGTACGACAGCAAGCTCCAGCTGCTGAGTCATGCCCTGGGCACCCTCACGGCGGTATCCAGGGTGCAGGGCAGCCGCCTCAAGGCCAGCCGCGAGATCCGCGTGGCCTCGGTGTTCCGCGACGCCCCCGCCGCCTTCCTGAGGATGATCCTGGTGCACGAGCTGGCCCACCTGAAGGAACGCGAACATAACAAAGCTTTCTACCAACTCTGCACCCACATGGCGCCGGACTACTTCCAGCTGGAGTTCGACCTGCGCCTCTACCTGACCCACCGGGAAGCCAGTGTTGTCGTGGTGTCTGCAACGGAAGGATGAGCCCAGGTGCGAGCCCAAGCCAACTGACCTGCGTGAAGGCCAGGCTAGGCCTTTTGCCACCGCTTGATGGCCAACCATGAGTTCCCAAGAGGGCGCGCCGGAAGACACGGAAAAGCAGTTGGAACCACCGATGCACACTGATGCACACCGATAAAAGAATGATGACTACGAGCCGACGAAAATCGGGACACCTCTGCCTGCGGAGATAACCCGGGGAATTTTCGCGGCATTCATTCTTTCAGTATTTTTTTATCGGTGTTCATCGGTGGTTAAAAATGCAGTTCCGCCCCCATCCTCAGCGCAGCCGGAAAAATCGAGTTTGGCCGGGGCTCCGGCCGGGCGGGGCATCTGTGTTCCAGCATTCCCTGAATGATCGAAAGAGTTTGTTTCGAGATCCTCGCCAATCCACGTTCCTCCTCACTGGACCTCCAGCACCGCCAGCCCATCCTGCTCAGTGGACCGGCCGCTAATGCACACGATCTCCCCCACGCGGAAGGGGCGCTGGCGCTTGCGGATGGCGTCGGGGAAGGCCACGGCTTCGCAGAGGCCGGTCTCGTCCTCGAAGGTGACGAACTGCATGCGCTCGCCCTTTTCGGTATTCACCTCCTTGTCGGCCACCACCAAGGCCCAGAAACGCAGGCGCTGGTTCGGCTTCACCACCTCGGCGGCGCGGCTGGGGCCCCCGCCCTTCCGCACGCGGGCCAGGGCCGCGGGATGCAGCTCCAGCGTGAGGGCCATGGTCGCCATCTCCAGGTCGGCGCGGTCGAAGAGGTCCGTGGGGCGCGGGCGCACGCCCGGGGGCACGCCGCCCATCCGCGCCCACATCAGGCGCGTGCGATCACCATCCGGGGCCCAGCGGTCAAAGGCCCCGGCCACGCACAGCGCCTCCGCCGTGGTGACACTGAGCGGCACGCGGCCCAGCAGGTCGTCCAGGCTCTCGAAGGGGCCCTTCGTGTCGCGGTCCTCCAGCAGCGCTTCGACCTCCTTCTTCACGGCGCCGCGCACCTGCATGAGGCCCACACGCAGGGCCTGCTCGCCTTCGGCCGTGAAGGGCCAAGCGCTGGCATTCGCATCGGGCCCCCGCACCACCAGGCGGTGGCGGCGGGCGTCGCCCAGGTAGGCGATGGCGGGGTAGTAGCCGCCCTGGTTGGTGATGACCGACGCGAAGAACACGGCGGGGTGGTGGGTCTTGATCCAGGCGCTCTCGAAGCTCACCTGGGCGTAGCTGGCGGAGTGGGGCTTGCAGAAGGAGTAGCCCGTGAAGGTGCGGATCATGTCCCAGGATTCGTCCACCGTGGCGGGCCGCACGCCCCGCTCGGCGCAGCCGCGCCGGAAGCGCGCCTCGAAGAAGGGCAGCTTCTTCTCGCAGTCAGGCTTGCCCAGCAACTTGCGCAGCTGATCGGCCTCGTAGTGGCTCCAGCCCGCCAGCGCCACGCAGACCTTGATGACGTCCTCCTGGTAGACCAGCACGCCGTAGCTTTCGGAGAGCAGCTCGTTGAAGACGGGATCGCTGGGCTCCCAGGCCTCCTCGCCACGACTGCGCTTCACGTAGCGATCCACCCAGCGGTAGGCGGCGGGGCGGATGAGGCTGCTGTGGATCACCAGCGTCTCGAAGTCGCCCTTCCCCACCCGCTGCTGGAGCTGGCGCGTGGCGGGGCTTTCGACATAGAACACGCCGATGCTGTCACCCCGGGCCAGCAGGGCCTGGGTGGCGGGATCGTTGCGGGAGTTCGTGCCGGGATCCTTCGGCACGCGATCCCCCAGCACCTCGTAGGCATCGCGGATGACGGCGAGGCTGCGGTTGCCCAGCAGGTCGATCTTCACCAGGCCGTAGTTCTCCACGCCGTCCTTGTCCCAGGTGGTGGTGGACACGCCCTCCTTCGCCGGCGCGGGCTGGAAAGCGGCGTGCTCCCACATGGGGCCGGGCGTGACGATGGTGCCGCCGGGATGCACGGAGAACTGGTGGAAGTGGCCCGTCAGGGCGCTGGCTTGGCGGAGGATCACATCCCAGGCGGGGTTCTCTGAGGCGCGAGTCAGGCCGCCCTCCCAGCCGCGTACGAAGCGGGCCAGCTGCTTCAGCTCGCTGTCGGGGCGCCCGTGGGCCTGGGCCACGGCCCGCAGGGCGCCCTTGGCCTTGAAGAAGGCGTGGTTGGACACCATGGCCACGCGGTCGCGGCCGTAGCGCTCGAACACGGCCTGGATGACCTCGTCGCGCTCGTCCCAGGCGAAGTCGATGTCCATGTCCGGCGGATCCTTGCGCTCCTTCGTGAGGAAGCGCTCGAACATCAGGTTCGTATCCACGGGATCCACGTTGCTGAGATCCAGGGCGTAGCTCACCAGCGAGGCCGCGCCGCTGCCGCGGCCGCAGATGTTGGTGGGCAGCCCCTTGTGTTTCAGCGCCTGCACGATGTCCTGCACCAGAAGAAAGTAGCGGGCGAACTTCTTGAAGGAGATCAGGTCCAGTTCCTGCTCCATGCGGGCGAGGATGTCGCCTCGTACGACCGGAAACCGGCGCTCGACGCCGGCCCGCACG
This sequence comes from uncultured Holophagaceae bacterium, assembly GCA_963751095.1. Classification (GTDB taxonomy): domain Bacteria; phylum Acidobacteriota; class Holophagae; order Holophagales; family Holophagaceae; genus Geothrix. The sequence goes on from CAVVTK010000004.1 coordinate 106,049, forward strand.
CGCTCGCGCAGGAGGGCATCCAGAACGGCGCCCTCGTGGCCCAATGGGTCGGGCAGCACCCACTCGCCCCAATGAATCGGCCAACCCGAGATGCGCTCGAGCACGGAGGCCGTGGCCTTCTCCACCGCGGACTCACAAAAGGGGAACCGCGCCTCCCACTCGCTCCGCGACACCGCGGCCTCGGCGGGCTGCCACAGGGCCTCGGTGCGGAGGAAGGTGGCCTGCTGGTCGATGGCTCGCTTGAGCCGGTGCATCTCCAGGCCCTCGACGGTGCGGAAGCGCAGCACCTGGGGCGCCACCACCTCCAGGCCCGCGGCCAGGGCCTTCCGGGCCTCCTGCACGCGGCAGGGGTGGGCCAGCAGCGCCGCGTAGAGCCCCTCCCGCAGCAGCGCGTCCAGGCCCGCAAGGTCATCGGCCAGCAGCACGCAGTCGCGAGGCGGATCGGGCGCGCCCAGGCCCGGGATGGCGATGGGAGGGTCGTGATCCCCGTGGGCCTGGGCCGAGAGCAGGCGGTTGAGCGCGGTGTAGCCCGCATCGCTGAAGGGCAGCGCCCCGTACTCGTGGCCGCGCCAGGTGAAGCGACAGCCCAGGTGCAGGCGGAAGCCCGTCCACTGGGGCTCCGGCGGCAGGCCCTCGAGCTCGCGGGACTTGTGGATCCACTCCAGCGTGTCGCGCAGCTTCGGGTAGCCTGCCATCCCCCGGTCCCAGCAGACCAGGTCGCGGTAACCCAGCTGTCGCGCCAGCGACAGGAGCTGCTTCGCCGGGTAGACGCCTTCACCAATGGAGAAATCGGAGATGCCGAGGGCGAACATGGGGTTCGATCACACGAGAGAAGAGAAAAAGGGTTCAACGCAAATGCGTTGATCTTTTTTGGGTGAGCCTCTGTCCGCCGGACCCGTCAGGGCTGCCAGTCGCCGGGCAGGCCACAGGCTTCGAGGACGGCACGGAGGTAGGGGGTGCCGATGCGCAGCGCGCCCCGCTCGGCGAGGCTCACCAGGGCCTGGGAGCGGCCCATCCGTTCGGCGAGCTGGGCCTGAGTAAATCCGGCCTGGCGGCGGGCGGCCCGCAGGCGCGGAGCCAGGGCCTTCGCCCGGACATCCGCCTCGGGGGCACGGCGACCCTCCAACAACCCCTGGATGGAAAGATCCTCGTCCAGACGGGACCAGTGGATGCCTGTGCCACGGCCCGTAAACCGCCAGTCCGCCAGATCTTCGGCGGGAGCCGCCGCCAGCCGTGGGAAAAAACCCAGCGGGCAGGCCAGCTCCCGGCCGTCCTGGAGCTGGACGACCAGCCGCCCCCGCTCGAACCAGAGGTGCGTGCCGCGGGGAGGCTCAGGGTTCGCCAAAGTGCTCATGCCAAGCCTCGATGAAACGGTCTCGATGGGTCGTCACGATGGCCACCACCCGCTGGAGATCCCGGGGTGGGAGGCCTCCCGTGTCCGCGATGGCGCCATCGTGCAGCCAGATCTTGGCAATGGCATCGTCGCGCTCGACGTGGACATGGGGTGGCTCGCGGGGTTCATGGCTGTAGAAGAAGAACCGGAAGGGCCCTTCCCGGTGGAGGGTGGGAGTCATCGGGTCTCCATGAATATTAGGCTATTATTGGCTTGTTTCAAGACTCTCCCCACCCACCCCGGCACGACGGCCCGATCCGGGAAGCGTTGGCGCAGCCGGGCGAGAACGGGCTCGAGGCGCTCGAAGCGCTGCTGGAGCGGATCCTGGAAGAGGCTGCGCTCGCGGCCCAGGCCCCAGGCCAGGCGCAGCTCCACCTCGCGCACCAGGAGGCGCCGGGAGGCGCCCGCCAGGAAGGCCTGCTGGAGGCGCCGGGCCAGGATCAGGGGCGGGGCCGTCAGGTCCTCCGGCGAGGCATGCCAGGCGTGGGGTTCGCCATCCACATCCCACCAGCGCAGCACCAGGTGGCGGGGATGGCGGGCATCGGACCAGAGCCAGTCCAGGCAGCGGGCGGCCAGGGCCACTTCCTCGGGCAGGCAGGGCGGCTGCAGCCGCCAGCCGTGGCGGGCGTGGCCGGGGCGCTCCGTGAGCAGGGGCAGTCGGGGCCGGTCCTCGCCGCGGACCCGGGCCCGCAGATCCGGCGCCAGCTTGGGGTGCGTCAGCTCCGCCAGCACGGGCAGGGGCACGGGCTGCAGGTCGCCGAAGCTGCGCAGGCCCAGGCGTTGGAAGCGCTCCCGGATGCGGGGGGCCAGGTCCGGCAGGCGGCGCAGGGACTGGGGGGCCAGGAAGGCGCTCTCGGCGCCATCGGCCACCAGCTCCAGCTGATGTTCGACGCGGGCGGCCAGCTGGGCGGCGGTGGCGCTCAGGGACAGGCCCCCGTGGCTGGCCCAGCCGTGTCGGACGACCAGCTCACGACGCATGCGCTCGGCGGTATCCGCCAGGGGCCCATGGATGCGCTGGGTGCCCTGGAGCTCCACCAGGGCCTCGCCCAGGCGCCCCAGCTGGCCCTGGGGCGTCCAGTGCTGCAGGAAGTCGCTGAGGCTGCCCTGGGCCTCCCACCAGACCTGGGGGGCCGGATCCAGCACCCGCAGACCCGGCGCCACCCGCAGGGCCTGATCCAGGGGCAGGCCCGGGGCCAGCCCTTCCGCCCGGCCCCGGCGGTTCACGAACCAGAGGCTGGGCGAGCGGGGGCTTTCGGGGTTCAGGAAGGCCAAGGGCCGGTCCCGCAGGGCCCCGTCCCGGCCACAGGCCAGCTGGAACGGCAGTTCGGGAACCCACATCGCCAGCACCGGAATCTCCTGGGGGATTCAAGTATGGCGAAATTTTAGCGAAAAGCAATCACCGAACCCCCGTCCCATCCATGCAGAAGGGTACGAAATCCGATAATCCTGGAATTGTCCGCCGAAGTTAGCGCTTCTTCTGCTCCTTCTTGGGCAGATAAGGGCAGTTGGAGCGATGGGTGATGCTCCCGCTCGAACTGGCCTTGGCGCCACAACCCGTGCAGGTGGGCGGTGGCGGTGGCGGGGCCTTTTGCACCATTCTGGGGCTCATTTCGGGGGAAGCGGGAAGCGAGGCCCCAGGAGCGGGGGGATCGGCCAGAAGGGCGAGGGATGACGCGGCAGCAAGCAGGCCGGCGGCGAGAAAGCGGTTCATCGGAGCTCCCAGAAAAGGTGAGGTCGAAAATCCCCCCCATATTAGGACTTCGGACGAGCAGGGGCCAGGCCGGATGTGGCACGGCCGCCCTTCCAATCAACACGGTGCCGCCTAGCAAGTCCATCATCAAGGCGCGCGGGCTGGGCCCGTGCTCTAGCACAAACCGCGCAGCGGTTTGCGCCCTGAAGTCTGAAGCCTGCCCCTACATCTGGAACCGGTGCGTGCACTCCACCCAGCTCTCGCTCCCATCCTTGTAGCGCTCCCGCTTCCAGATGGGCACGCGCTGCTTGATCTCGTCCATGATCCAGGCGGCGGCCTGGAAGCTCTCGGCGCGGTGGGCGCTGCTGGTAGCGACGATGACGGCGGCTTCGGTGAGAGGCACCACGCCGATGCGGTGGTGGACGGCGCAGCGGGTGAGGCCATAGCGCTCGATGGCCTTCTCGCGGAGCAGGCCCAGTTCCTTCTCCGCCATGGGCGCGTAGGCCTCGTAGGCCAGCTCCAGCACCGCACGGCCTTCGTGGTGATCCCGGGCCCGGCCCTCGAAGAGCACCAGGGCACCGGCATGGGGATCTTCCATGACACTTCGTAAAGCCATCGCGTCCAGAGGCGCTTCCTGAACCGCTATCCAGGGAATCATGCGTGTCTCCGCTTCAGGCCCAAACATACACTGAACCGTATCCAGAGGTCCGCCATGTCCAGTCAGCCCATCCATCCCAACGCCGTCTTCGACACCCTCGGCCGCCACATGCTGGTGGACGGGTTCCACCTGGTGATGGACCTGGAGAAGTCCCAGGGCTCCTGGATCGTGGACGCCCGGGATGGCCGCAAGTACCTGGATTTCTACACCTTCTTCGCCACCACCCCCCTGGGGCACAACCACCCGCGCCTGCGAGAGGCGGCCTTCGTCCAGCAGCTGGGTGAGATCGCGGTCAACAAGCCGGCCAACTCGGACATCTACACCACGGCTTTCGCGGAGTGGGTGGAGGCCTTCGGCACCCACGCGGCGCCGGACTACCTGCCCCACCTGTTCTGGATCGATGGCGGGTCCCTGGCGGTGGAGAACGCCCTGAAGGCGGCCTTCGACTGGAAGGTGCGCAAGAACCTGGCGGCGGGCAAGGGCGAGAAGGGCACGCAGGTGATCCACTTCCGTGAGGCCTTCCACGGCCGCAGCGGCTACACGCTCAGCCTCACCAACACCGCCGATCCCCGCAAATACCAGTACTTCCCCAAGTTCTCCTGGCCCCGCGTGCCGAACCCCAAGCTGACCTTCCCCATGGACCTGGCGAAGATCGAGGCGGCGGAAGCCGAGGCCGTGGCCGCCATCGAAGCCGCCGTGGCCCAGAACCCGGACGACATCGGCTGCCTCATCGTGGAACCCATCCAGGGTGAGGGCGGCGACAACCACTTCCGGGGCGAGTTCCTGCGCAAGCTGCGCGTGCTGGCGGACCGTCATGAATTCCTGCTGATCTTCGACGAAGTGCAAACGGGCTTCGGCGCCACCGGCAAGTGGTGGGCGCACCAGTGGTTCGACGTGCAGCCCGACATCATCGCCTTCGGCAAGAAGACCCAGACCTGCGGCATCGCCGCGGGCCGGCGCCTCGACGAGGTGGACTGCGTCTTCAAGGTGCCCAGCCGCATCAACAGCACCTGGGGCGGCAACCTGGTGGACATGGTGCGCGGCACGCGCATCATCGACGTCATCCGCGAAGAGAATCTGCTCGATCACGGCGTGACGCAGGGCGAGCGCCTGCTGAAGGGCCTGCAGGAAATCCACCGCGATTTCCCCGAGCTCACCTCGAACCCCCGCGGTCGCGGCCTCTTCTGCGCCCTCGACATCGCCACCCCGGAGCAGCGCAACGCCGTGGTGGCCAAGGGCCACGACCTGGGCATGATGATCCTCTCCACCGGCGTGCAGGGCCTGCGCTTCCGCCCCGCCATGAATCTCACCACCGAGGATCTGGATCTGGGCGTGGAGCTGCTGCGCAAGGCCGTGGCTCAAGTTGCTGCCACATCGCCTACCCTGGTGGGATGAAGATCGAGCTCTATTGCGATGGCGCGTGTCTAGGGAACCCCGGTCCCGGTGGCTGGGGGTACCTGCTGAGGGTGCACCTCGCCACGGGCCTCCAGGAAAAGGAAGGCTCTGGCCCTGAGGCCGACACCACCAACAACCGCATGGAGCTGATGGCCGCCATCAAGGGCCTGGAGGCGCTCACGAAGCCATGCCAGGTGCTGCTGCAGAGCGACAGCCAGTACGTGGTGAAAGGCATCACGTCGTGGCTGAAGGACTGGAAGCGGCGCGGCTGGAAGAAAGCCGACGGCAAGCCCGTGCTGAACGCGGACCTCTGGCAAGCGCTCGACGCGCAGCTGGCAAGACACCACGTGGAGGCCCGCTGGGTGAAGGGCCACGCGGGCCACGCGGAGAACGAACGCGTGGACCGGCTGGCGAACGGTGCCGCCCAGTCCCTGACTTAGAAGGGCCGCCTGTCGGCGGCCCTTCGGTGGTGGGGTGATGGGCTTTACGGGGCTGGTTCCCCGACCCGTAAAGCGGGGGTCCGGGGGGACATCGCGAGCAGAGCGAGCAGGCGGTCCCCCCGGAGCGTATCAGCGGCGCTTCTGGAACCTGTAGGCGATCTCCGGAGTCCAGCCCTTGACTGGCTTGCCGTCCCGGGTCGCCGGGCTGTAGGTGGACTTGTTGGCGGCGTCGATGGCCGCCTCGTCGTAGCCCCAGGCACCGGCCACTCCTTCGATCACAGAGACCTTGAGGGGCTGCCCCTGCTCGCCCACGAAGACCTTCAGGCGGACGGTTCGGTCCTCGTTGGCTTTGCCCATCTGGACCGCGCGCAGCGGGAAGACCAGGGGACCCTGGGTGACCACGCGGGCCGGCTCGTTGGCGGGAGCCGCGGTCGGGGCGGCCTGGGTCGTGGCAGGCGTGGGAATGCCTGACTTTGCCGCTTCCTGCATGGGCTGGGGCTTGGGGATCTCCGGAGCAGGCGGGGGTGGCAGGGCGGGCTTGGCTTCCGCGGCCCTCTTCTGCTCAGCCAGCTTCTGCTCGTTCTGCCTCTGCTCGGCCAGCCGCTGCTCGGCGGCCTTCTGCTGCCGTTCCAGCTCGAGCTTGCGTTCCTGCGCCTCCTCCAGCTGCTTCTGGATCCGGGCCTTGTCCTCGACGGACTTGGTTTCCGTCAGCTGCTTCTGGAGCTGAACCGTCTTGTCGGTCTCGGCCTTGGCCTTGGCGTCGAGGTCGGACTTCTGCTGCTCGATCTGAACCTTGAGCAGCTGCAGCTCGGCCAGCTGCTTCTGCATGGCGGGATCCACCTTGGCCCGACCGAAGAAGATGTAGCCCAGGCCAAGGATCACGACCGCCGCGAGCCCGCCACCGATGAGCAGGGTCGAGTTCTTCTGGCTCGCCTGGGCCTCGTCATGGCCGTCGATGTGCTCCACCCGCGTGGCGCCGCTCCGCAGCGTCTCGCCGGCCGCGGTGTAGGCGAGGAAGTTGTCGGCCTTCTCCGCCTTCATGGCCGTGGCATCCCGGTCGTTCTCCTCCCGGAACAGCGTGTGCATGAAGAAGGCCATGTTGAAGGTGGTCGGGCTGTATTCGCCGTCGTAGAGGACCCGCTCCAGCTCCGAGCTGAAGGCCTCCGCCGTGGCGAAGGGCTGCCGGCCCAGCAGCAAGCGCCCGAGGAAGGCGCGAATCTCCGCCGGCAGCGGGGCTTCCTCCTGGGCGGCCTTGAGGGTGGCCTGGTCCAGTGCGCCCTGGAGGTCGCCACCCACGGGAAGGCGCTCGAAGGTCAGCAGTTCGTAGAGCACCGCGCCCAGGGCGAAGAGATCCTGCTGCAGCGCATCATTCTCCGGGCCCTGGAGGTAGGCGCCGAGCTTGTGCTTGGCGGCCGGTGTCTTGGCCAGCAGGCTCCTGGTCAGGGCGGCGTAGGGCGCATCCACGAGCTGCGTGGCACCCTCGAAGCTCACCCACACGCTGTGGGGGCTGAGGATCCCGTGGCTGACGCCCTTGGCCTGCATCTGCACGATGCCCTGGGCCACGCCCTGGATCACGGTCAGGGCGTGATCCACGCCGAAGGGGATCTGCTCCTGCTTGGCCTTGTCGATGAGCTGGGCGAGACTCCGGCCGGGCACATAGTCCCAGGCCACGTGCGGCGTCTTGCCGCTCTCGATCCGGTAGCCCAACCCGAAGATCCGGGCTCCCCCAAGGAGGGGAACCACCCGGCCCGCCTCCGCCAGACGGGTGTTCATGCCGCCCTGGAACAGCTCCTCCGAGAAAGTCCGGACCAGCACGTGGCGGTCGAAGCCGTTGCCGGCGATGACGACTGCCCGGTGAATGGCACCGAGGGGATCGGAGGCCAGCTCCGATGCCAGCAGGTAGGACCCGAGGCGGGTGTAGGTACCCATAATCCATCTCCAAAGGAATGCTTGGAAAGATAGCCCGAAAGTCGTGTTTCGCCTAGCGCCTTGCCCCCTTGGACCAGGGGGACTTGTGATCAGGGTCCGGCCGGGATCTCCCACTGGTCCCCCGCCGCCCGCCAGATCAGGATCCACAGGTTGGCGGTGGCGTGGACCCCATTGGAGAAAGCCAGCTGCATCTGGGCGAAGGGGAGCGACAGGTCATCCCAGGGCCCGATGCGCCGGCCGGAGCCCTCGTCGAAGTGGTCCCGCAGGCGCCGGTTCCGCTCCAGCTTGACGGCCAGCAGCCGGTGCAGGGCCGGACCGGGCTCCAGGCTGCCCTTGGCCGCCCAGTAGGGCTCCTGGGTCACCAGAAGGTGGGCCTGGTGCTCGTCCGCATAGGCCTCGAAACTTTCCCGGAGTGGGCTCATCCCCGTCACGGCCGAGGGATCCGTCAGCAGTTGGACCTGGTGGGCCAGAACCCCCAGGTCGCGGACGATGTCCTCGGGGCGGCGGCGTTCTTCGCTCAGGCGCAGGACGGTGCGGAACTGGGCCTCCACCTGCTCCACCGTGGGGGGCTGGTCGTTCGCCACGCCCCGGGCGCCCTCCAGCAGGGCCTGGGGGTGGGCCCTCAGCAGGGCCGCCATGCGGTGCGGCACCAGCCGGATGGCCTTGGCCGTCTGGGCCTCGTGGACCTTGGGTGACCAGGACCACAGGTGACCGCAGGCCAGCAACCAGACACAGATCAGCGGTCGCGGATGACGGATCACGGGGACTCCCGGGCCAGGGTGGCTTCCGCCTCGCCCATGGGATCCATGGGGATACCGAGGGCCCGCAGGCGGTGCAGGAGGGTCGTCCGGCGCATGCCGAGGCGGCGGGCGGTCTCGCTCTTGTTCCAGCCGGTGGCCTGGAGCGATTCCAGAATCAGGTGGCGCTCGAGATCCTCCAGGAAGCGGCCCAGGTCCTGGTTCTGGGGCAGCCTTGGGAAGGCCACGGAGGGCAGCACGCCGGCGATAGAGGCGGGGAGGTCCTGCAGCAGCAGCCGCTCGGGATCGGAGCCCAGCGCCATGGCCCGTTCCACGGCGTTCTCCAGCTCGCGGACATTGCCTGGCCAGCCGTAGGCCTCCAGGGCCTGGAGGGCCGCCGGCTCCACCTGCTTCAGGGGCAGGCCCAGCTCTTTCGAGAACTTCCGCGCGAAGTGCGCCACCAGGACGGGGATGTCCTGGGGATGCTCCCGCAGGGGATGCAGCTGGATGGGAATCACGTTCAGCCGGTAGAACAGATCCTCGCGGAACCGCTTCTGCTCCACCAGGCTACCCAGATCGTCGTTAGTGGCCGCCAGCAGCCGGAAGTCCGACTTCACCGTGCGGGTGGAGCCCAGGGGCGAGAACTCCCGCTCCTGGATGACCCGCAGCAGTTTCACCTGCAGGCTCATGGGCATGGTGCCGATCTCGTCGAGGAAGAGGGTGCCGCCCTCGGCCTGCTGGAAGCGGCCGGGCCGGTCCGTGCGGGCATCCGTGTAGGCGCCGCGCACGTGGCCGAACAGCTCGTCCTCGAGCAGGTTCTCCGGGATGGCGCCGCAGTGGATGGGGACGAAGGGCCCGTTCGCCCGGGGGCTCCACTGGTGGATGGCCCTGGCGGCCAGTTCCTTGCCGGTTCCCGACGGGCCCGTGATGAGCACCGTGGAAGGCGAGGGCGCCACGCGCCGCAGGAGCGTCTGGAGGTTCTGCCAGGTATCCGAGCGGCCCACCATCTGGGGGCCAGGCACCTGCCCGTGGATCTGCTCCCGCAGACGCTTGTTCTCCTGGTTCAGCTGCGACTTCTCGATGGCGCGGAGCAGGGTGTGTTCCAGCTCCTCGGCCCGGAATGGCTTGGGCACATAGTCGTAGATGCCCATTTTCACGGCCTGGAGAGCCGTCTCCACGGAGGTGGAGCCAGACAGCACCACCACCACCGTGTCGGGCTTGGCCACGGCCTGGCGCGCCAGCTCCAGCCCGCTGAGATCAGGCAGCATGAGGTCCACCACGGCCAGGTCGAAGTGCTCGCCCCGCAGGAACTGCGCCCCGCGCAGGCCGGAGCCCGTGCCCACCACCTCGTGGCCATGCCGGGACAACAGGGTGCCCACCACCTCGAGGATGGTCGGGTCATCGTCCACCAGCAGGGCCCGGGCGGGGTTCATAGCCATCAGAGTCCCCAGGCCCGAGGCCCCTGTCAAGGTTTGGACAGGCTCGCTAGACTCTTCGGATGCTTTCCAGATCCGGCCTGTGGCAGCGCCTTTCGGGAGCCTCGCTCTGGCCCCTGGCCTGGGCCCTGGCCGCGGCCTGCGCCGTGCCCTGGCTGCTGCCCGAGCGGTGGGACGGCCGGATGACCTCCGGCTGGGTGCTGGCCGGCGCGCTGATCTGGCTGGCCTTCCTGCCCCTGGCCCGGACCCGCCGCTGGGTGGTGGTTCCGCTGGCCCTGGGGCTGGCGGGGCTCACGAGTCTGGGTCTGGCCCGCAAGGCCCAGTGGGAGACCGCCCTGCCCGTGGGCTTCCAGGCCCTGGAGGGGCGCATCTCCGCACCATGGACCCTCCAGGGCGAACGGCGGCACAGCCAAATCGACCTGACCGCGCCGGAAGCCATGAGGGGCCTCAGCGTGCCCCTGACGCTCCCGGCTGAGGGCGAGCAGGCGCCGCCGGGACCTGGCACGCCCGTGCGGCTCCGGGCCGAGGTCCGGCCCGTGCAGCCCGCGCCGGTCTTCCTGGCTGAGCGGCCCCTCTGGCGGGCCCGCAGCGACGCCTCGCCGCGCCGCATCCACCTGGCCTCGTCGCAGTTGCTGGAGGTCACCGGCCCTGCCAGTCCCTCTCTGCTCCTGCGTTTGCAGGCTTTCGCCCTCCGCCGCTTCGAGGCCCTGCCCCTCGGCCCCACGGCCAGGGACCTCTGGGGCGCCCTCGCCCTGGGCATCCCGCCGGCGGACGAGGCCCACTTCAGCGTCTTCGCCGAAAGCGGCACGATCCACATCCTGGTGGTTTCGGGCCTGCAGGTGACCCTGGTCATGGCCGCCATCGAGGCCCTGTTGCGCCGGCTGCGGCTGCGGGGCGCCGGCCTGGGCGCCATCGCGGCGGGGCTGCTGTATTCGGCGCTGGTGGGCTTCTCCGCCCCGGTGTGGCGTGGCCTCTTCATGGGCGTGGCCTGGGCCATCGGCCGCAGCAGCGGCTGGAAGCTGCCCCCCGTGGCCGGCCTGCACGGCGCCCTCCTGGTCTGGCTGCTGGGGCATCCCGCGGCGGGCGTGGAGCCGGGCTTCCTCCTGGCCTGGTGGGCCCTGCTGGGCCTGCTTTGGGGCGCGGAACCACTGGCCGGTCTGCTGTCGCCGCTGCTGGGCCGCCTTGCCCTGCCCTTCGCCCGACTCGCGGCCCCCTGGCTGTCCACGATGCCCCTGCTGGCGCTGCTGCATGGTGGGGCGCCCTGGTGGGGCATCCTCGCCAACCTGCTGGTGCTGCCCCTGGTGGCCTTCCTCACGCCGGTCTGCCTGGCGCTGATCCTCGTGCCCCTGCCAGGCCTCACTGAGGGCGCTGGGGCGGTGCTGACCTGGATGGGCGATCGCCTCGTGCCGGCCCTCACCGGCATCGCGCCCCTGGCCACGGGGATCCTCTGGCCCTGGCTGCTGCTGGCCCTGGGCTGGCTGGCCCTGGCCCATCTGCAGGGGCGGCTGAAGCGGACCCGCGCCCTGACCCTCGGGCTGGTCGGGCTCTCCGCGGGACTCCTCGCCTTCCGGGGGACCGGCCGGGCCTCGGACACGCTCTCGCTGGAATCCGTGGACATCGGCCAGGGTGATGCCCTGCTGCTGCGGGTTCCCGGCGGCGACGCCACGCTGGTCGACACGGGGCCGGGTCCCTGGACCGGGCGCCGCCTGGCGCGCGTGCTGAGCCGGCGCGGCGTGCGCGAGCCCCTGCACCTGGTGCTCACCCACGCCCACGGCGACCATGCCGGCGGCTGGGCCACGCTGGCGCGCCTCTGGCCCATCACCTCCACCTCGGTGCCCGTCACTTCGGACGAAGAAGATCCCTGGGCGCCCTACGCCCCCTCCACCGCGGTGAACCCAGCCGGGCTGCTGCGGGGGGACACCTGGTCCCGGGGCGAGGCCGCCTTCAGCGTGCGCTGGCCCGTCCGCGCCTTCGCCCTGCCGGACGCCAATATGGTCTCCGCTGTGCTGCGCGTGACCTGGCGCGACCGCGAGCTGTGGCTCATGGGCGATGCGCTGGCCGTCCAAGAGCGGGATCTTTTGGATCTCGGTGATCCAGGTTCCTTCCCCCACCGCCTGCTGAAGACCGGGCACCACGGCAGCCGCAACGCCACGGATCCGGCCTGGGTGGCGGCCCTGAAACCGGAAGTGGTCATCATTCCGGCCGGGCTCCGCAACCGCTTCGAGCATCCGCATCCCGAAACCCTGGCGGCCCTCCACCGGGAGGGGTTGATGCCGTGGATCACTGGGCCCTCCTGCGGTGTTCACGTGTCTGCCGTGGCGGGCGGCTGGCGCATCGAAACTGGCGACGGCTCCTCGACCTTCACGCCTCTTCGAAAAATCCCGTCGCCCTGAGCCGCTCCACCAGCCGGCGGCTGCCTTCCGCGTGGTTGGCGATCCACTGCGCCTGGGCCTCGGGGCCCACATCGTTCACCACCACCAGGGCCGCGCCACAGGGCACCCCGGCCAGCCGGCAGGCCTCGAATACACCCGTGAGTTCCAGGTGTTCCACTGGGCCCAGCGAGGCAAGTTGGGCGGCGCCCTCCGCAGTACAGGTGATGGCCGGAGGCACCACGACGGCATGTCCGGGCAAGGCACCGGGCAGAGAAGCTGTCCACCGGCGCCGCTCGGTGCCCGGGCGGTAGGCCCCTCCGCGCAGTTCCTCCAGGGAGGTGGCGATGGCCTCGGTGGCCCATAGGCACTCGAAGAGGGAAAGTCGTTCGTCGTAACGCCCGCAGGTCCCCAGGAACACCACCGCCTCGGGCCAGCGGTCCATCACGAGAGCCGATGTCGCCGCTGCCGCACTGACCGCGCCGACACCCACCGTGGCCACCTCCCAGCCGGGCGGCGTGGCTTCCGCAAGGGGGCCCAGTTCCGGAGCGAAGGCGGATAGCAGGAGACGCATGGCCTGATTCTACAGATGATCCAGGGCCCAAGACGCCACGGGAATCGAGAGGCTGTTGCCCAGCAGCCGGTAGCGAGCCTCGAGGGAGAGCGCCTCGGGGAACCGGAAACCCTCCGGCAGGCCCAGCAACCGCGCCACCTCAGAGGGGGAGAAGCGGCGCACGCCACGGGGGGTCTTCAGGAAGGAGCCGCTGCCCACGAAGCGCCGGCCGTAGCCGCCGATGAAGCAGGCGCTGCGCAGGTCGCCCACTTCGACCAGATCCAGGCCCTGATGATGCCGGGCATCCCTCGATGCACGGAGGTACAACCCCTCGTCCGCCACCGCATCAAGGAACTCTGCGATGGGGCGGGGCGGGAGCTGCGGTTGCGGCAGGGCCTTCAGGGGCTTCCGCGAGGCCACGATGAACACGCGGGGCCGCTGGTTGGGCAGGCCGAAGCCACTGGCGCAGGCCCGGAGATCTAGCTGGTGCATGCCGTGGGCGCGGATGCGCTCCGACAGCAGCGCGTGGGCGTCTGAATCCAGGAAACCGTCCACGTTTTCGAGCACCAGGTGATCTGGCGGAGCCTCGCGGAATATCTCCATGAGGCGGAGGAAAGCCAGGGAGCGCCGGTCCTCCAGGCCCTGGTGGTTGCCCATGCGGCAGAAGGGCTGGCAGGGCGGGCTCATCAGCCAGGTGTCCGCCTCATGGGCCGCCAGCTCCGCCAGGGGCACGGTGGCCAGCTCCCGGGCCTTCGGGACATCCCCATGGTTGAGCGCATAGGTGGCGTTGGCCGCCTCGCTGACATCGTAGGCGGCCACCATCCTGCCCCGGTCTCCGAGGGCGCAGCGCCAGCCCCCCAGGCCCGAGAACAGCTCCAGGGCGCGCATCACCCGCAGCCGCCGCAGCCCCCTCCGCAGGCGACCGGCGCCAGGGTGGTGCCCCTGCCCATGGTGCGCCCCTCCAGGAACAATCCCATCGCCATCACGAGGCCGGCCGAGGCATCGGCCCAGGGGAACCAGCGGCCCAGGAGGCTGGCCGCCACCAGCAAAGCCGCCAGTGCGCACAGGGTGCGGGCCCGGTCAGTGTCCAGGGCAAGGGCTGGGTGGAGGCCCGCCAGGGGGAGCTTCGAACGCCACAGGAAAGCCAGGCAGCCCGCCGCCAGAATCGCCAGGCCCAGGGAAAGCACCCCAACCTGCGGTGCGCGCTCCCCCAGCAGCGCCGAAGTGGAGGCCATGACCATCCCCAGAGCCAGGAGGCGCAGGAGAAAGCTGACGCTCCGGAGCGTGAGGCGCTCCCGCTCCAGGCCGCTATTGCCGAGACCATCCAGGATGCGCTGGCGCAGGCTCAGGGCCGGCGGCACCTGGAGGAGGCAAGCGGCGCCGAAACCCCAGAGCGCCACGGCGCCATCGGCCAAGCCCAGCCACAGCGCAGCACACCCCAGGATGAGGCCGCCCAGGGCCGTCAGGAACGCGAGCCCGGAGGCCTGGGGAGCGGGGGCCGTCATCGCGTGAGCTTGCGGTACTTGATGCGGTGCGGGTCGAAGGGCTTCAGGCCCAGCACGTCCTTGCGGTACTCCTCGTACTGGCTGTAGTTGCCGTCGAAGAACTGCACCTGGGAATCACCCTCGAAGGCCAGGATGTGGGTGGCCAGGCGGTCCAGGAACCAGCGGTCATGGCTCACCAGGACGGCGCTGCCGGCGAACGACTCGATGGCCTCTTCCAGCGCCCGCATGGTGTTCACATCCAGGTCGTTGGTGGGCTCGTCGAAGAACAGCAGGTTGGCTTCGCTCTTCAGCGTGAGCGCCAGGTTGAGGCGGTTCTGCTGGCCACCGCTGAGCTCGGAGATCTTCTTCTGCTGGGAATCGCCACTGAAGCCGAAGCGGCTCAGCCAGGCGCGGGCGTTGATGAGCTTGCCACCCAGCTCGATCTGCTCGTAGCCGCCAGACACCGCCTCGAACACGTTCTTGTCGGGGTGTAGGTTGGCCCGGAGCTGATCCACATAGGCCATGCGCACGGTCTCGCCGAGGCGGATGGTGCCCGCATCGGGCTGCTCCTGGCCCGTCAGCAGCCGCAGCAGCGTGGACTTGCCGGCTCCGTTGGGGCCGATGACGCCCAGGATGCCTGCGCGCGGAATCGCGAAGCTCAGGTTCTCGAAGAGCACCCTCTCGCCATAGGCCTTGGAGACGCCATTCAGCTCGGCCACGAGGTCCCCCAGGCGTGGGCCGCTGGGGATGTAGATCTCCAGTTCCTGCTCCTTCTGGCGGCCTTCCTCGCCGGCGAGGCGCTCGTAGTTGGCGATGCGATCCTTGCTCTTGGCGTGCTGGCCCTTGGGCGACATGCGGATCCACTCCAGCTCGCGTTCCAGAGTCTTCTGGCGCTTCTGGTCGGACTTCTCCTCGCGGGCCAGTCGGCCCTGCTTCTGCTCGAGCCAGCTAGAGTAGTTGCCCTTCCAGGGGATGCCTTCGCCGCGATCCAGTTCGAGGATCCACTCGGCCACGTGATCCAGGAAATAGCGGTCATGGGTCACGGCGATGACCGTGCCCGCGTAGTCCTGCAGGTGCTTCTCCAGCCAGGCCACGGTCTCGGCATCCAGGTGGTTGGTGGGTTCGTCCAGCAGCAGGATGTCAGGCTTCTGCAGCAGCAGGCGGCACAGAGCCACGCGGCGGCGCTCGCCACCGGAGAGCACGCTGATCTTGGTGTCGGGATCGGGGCAGCGCAGGGCATCCATGGCCTGCTCTAGCCGCGAGTCGAGATCCCAGCAGTCGTGGGCGTCGATCTTCTCCTGCAGCTCGCCCTGCCTGGCCAGCAGCACGTCCATGTCAGCGTCGGGGTCAGCGAACTGATCGCTGATGGCGTTGTAGTCCTTGAGCCAGCCCACCTGCTCGGCGGCGCCCTCCTCGACGATCTCCCGCACAGTCTTGTCGGGATCGAGCTGGGGTTCCTGGTCCAGGATGCCCGTGGTGTAGCCCTTGCTGAGTACGGCCTCGCCGTTGAAGTCGTGATCGACGCCCGCCATGATGCGCAGCACCGTGCTCTTGCCGGATCCGTTGAGGCCCAGCACACCGATCTTGGCCCCGTAGAAGTAGCTGAGGGAGATGTCCTTGATGACGGGCTTGTTGTTGTAGATCTTGCTGACCCGCATCATCGAGTAGATGATCTCGGGCTGGTCACTGACGGTCTTGGCCATGGGGGAATCCGACAAAAAGGCCGCGCGAGGCGCGGCCTCTCCAGAATAGCCGATCGGCTGCCCTATTGCTCCAGCGCCGCCTGGGCCGCCGCGAGCGTGGCGATGGGCACGCGGTAGGGGCTGCAGCTCACATAGTCGAGGCCCACGCGGTGGAAGAAGCCCACGCTGCGGGGATCGCCGCCGTGCTCGCCGCAGACGCCCAGCTTGATGCCGGGACGGGTGGCGCGGCCCTTTTCGCAGGAGATGCGCACCAGCTCACCGATGCCCTCCTGATCCAGGCTCTGGAAGGGATCGTCCTCCAGGATCTTCTTGCCGACGTATTCCGGCAGGAAGCTGCCGGCGTCATCCCGGCTGAAGCCGAAGCCCATCTGGGTGAGGTCGTTGGTGCCGAAGCTGAAGAACTCGGCCTCCGCGGCGATCTTGTCCGACGTGATGGCCGCGCGGGGGATCTCGATCATGGTGCCGATGGGACAGGCGAACTGGGTGCCGCGTTCCTTGTTCACCTGGGCGATCTCATCCAGCATCTCGGTCTTGGTGTAGGCCAGCTCCCGCACAGTGCCGATGAGGGGCACCATGATCTCGGGCACGGCCGTGATGCCCTTGGCAGCCACGTTCAGCGCGGCTTCGGCGATGGCACGCACCTGCATGCGGATGATCTCGGGGAAGGTGATGCCCAGGCGGCAGCCCCGGTGGCCCATCATGGGGTTGAACTCGTGCAGCTGCGCCACGCGGCGTTCCACGGTGCCGAGGTCCACGCCCAGCACTTCGGCCATCTCCTTCTGGCCCGGCTCATCCTGGGGCAGGAACTCATGGAGGGGCGGATCCAGCAGCCGGATGTTCACGGGCAGGCCGTTCATGGCCGCGAAGATGCCCTCGAAGTCCTCGCGCTGCATGGGCAGCAGCTTGGCCAGCGCCTTCTTGCGGCCCTCGGTGTCCGTGGCGAGGATCATCTCCCGCACCGCGATGATGCGATCGCCCTCGAAGAACATGTGCTCTGTGCGACAGAGGCCGATGCCCTCGGCCCCGAAGGCTCGGGCCACGGCCGCGTCGTGCGGCGTGTCCGCGTTGGTGCGGACTTTGAGGCGCTTGGCCGCGTGGCTCCAGGCCATGATCTTGGCGAAACGCTGGTAGAGCTCGCTGTCCTCGGCCTTCAGGCGGCCATCGACCAGAACCTGGTTGACTTCGGAGGGATGGGCGCTGAGCTTGCCGACGAACACCTCGCCGGTGGAGCCATCCATGGAGATCCAGTCCTGGCCTGCCTTCAGCTCCTTGTCGCCGACTCTCACGATGCCCCGGGCCAGGTCGATCTGGACCGCAGAGGCGCCGCATACACAGGGCTTGCCCATGCCGCGGGCCACGACGGCCGCGTGGCTGGTCATGCCGCCGCGGGCGGTGAGGATCCCCTGGGAGGCCACCATGCCCGAGATGTCCTCGGGACTCGTCTCCACGCGCACCAGCACCACAGGGCCCTCCTGGGCCATCTTCTCGGCCTGGTCGGCAGTCAGCGCGATGAGGCCGGTGGCAGCGCCAGGTCCCGCATTCAGCCCCTTCGTGAGCAGCTTACCCTCCTTGCGCAGGCGGTCCTTCTCCTTGGGGTCGAAGACGGGGGCTAGCAACTGGGAGAGGCTGTCGGCATCAATGCGCTTGAGGGCGGTCGGGCTGTCGATGAGGCCCTCATCCACCAGATCGATGGCGATGCGGATGCCGGCCATGGCGGTGCGCTTGCCGTTGCGCGTCTGGAGCAGGAAGAGCTTTCCGCGCTCGATGGTGAACTCGATGTCCTGCATGTCCTTGAAGTGGGTCTCCAGCCGCTGGCAGGTGGCATCCAGCTCCTTGAAGGAGTCCGGCATGACCTCCTCCAGGCTCTTCAGGCCCGTGCCTTCGGCTTGGGATTGGGTGATGGGCTGGGGCGTCCGGATGCCCGCCACCACATCCTCGCCCTGGGCATTGATGAGGTACTCCCCGTAGAACAGGCGCTCACCGGTGGAAGGGTCGCGGGTGAAGGCCACGCCCGTTCCGCAGTCCTCGCCCATGTTCCCGAAGACCATGCTCTGGACGTTGACGCCGGTGCCCCAGTCATCGGGGATGCGGTGGAGGCGGCGGTAGGTGATGGCGCGCCCGGTGTTCCAGCTCTCGAAGACGGCGCGGATGGCGCCCCAGAGCTGGTCCATCGGATCCTGAGGAAACGGAAGCCCCGTCTCCTCGAGGACGATGTCCTTGAAGGAGGAGACGAGTCCCTTCCAGTCCTCCGCACTCAGGTCCGTGTCCAGGTGCTTGCCGAGCCGTTCCTTGGCGCGCTCCAGTTCTGCTTCGAAGAGCGCGTGCTCGACCCCAAGCACCACGTTGCTGTACATCGTGATGAAGCGACGGTAGGAATCCCAGGCGAAGCGTGGATTGCCGCTGGCCTTCTCGAGGGCCTGCACAGTCTTGTCGTTGAGTCCGAGGTTCAGGACGGTGTCCATCATGCCGGGCATCGAGACCCGCGCGCCGGAGCGCACGGAGAGAAGCAGCGGATTTTCGGTGGATCCAAAACCACAGCCGCGCACGCTTTCCAGCCAGCGCAGGGCGTCCATGACTTCCGCCTTCAGGCCATCCACCAGCTGCCGGCCATTGGTGTAGTAGGCGTTGCACTGCTCGGTGGTCAGCGTGAATCCAGGCGGGACGGGGATGCCGAGGCCGGCCATCTCGGCCAGGTTGCAGCCTTTCCCGCCAAGCAGGTTGCGCATGGATGCGCTTCCCTCGTTGCGGTTACCCCCGAAGGTGTAAACACCTTTGCCCATTTATGCCTCCATGCGGTAGCTCCAGTGTATCCGGCGGGAATCACAAAAATCCCCCG
Organism: uncultured Holophagaceae bacterium; assembly: GCA_963751095.1. Lineage (GTDB taxonomy): Bacteria > Acidobacteriota > Holophagae > Holophagales > Holophagaceae > Geothrix. Next base: position 124,672 of record CAVVTK010000004.1, read on the forward strand.
CGGATGCCGGGGTTCGGTACGCAAAAACGGGTCACCGTGTGGGGTGACCCGTTCGTTTTAACGTCGCAGCGACCTACTTTCCCACGCATGTGATGCGCAGTATCATCGGCCCTCCAAGTCTTAACTGCCGTGTTCGGGATGGGAACGGGTGTGACACTTGGGGAAAAGCCACGACGAAGGCTTAAGAAGGTTTGAGAAGGGATTGGGCGAGGCGCGTATGCGCATCGGGGTATTGAAGTTCAGTGTTATTGATTGATGAAAGGTCAAGTCTGTGGACCGATTAGTATCGCTCAGCTTAAGCCGTTACCGGCCTTACACATGCGACCTATCAACGTGGTGGTCTTCCACGGGTCTCATAGGGAGATCTCATCTTGAGGGGTGTTTCGCGCTTAGATGCTTTCAGCGCTTCTCACTTCCCGACATAGCTACCCAGCATTGCATTTGGAAACACAACTGGAACACCAGAGGTCAGTCCATCCCGGTCCTCTCGTACTAAGGACAGGTCCTCTCAAATCTCCTGCGCCCACACTAGATAGGGACCGAACTGTCTCGCGACGTTCTGAACCCAACTCACGTACCACTATTGATCGGCGAACAGCCGAACCCTTGGGACCTGCTTCAGCCCCAGGATGTGATGAGTCGACATCGAGGTGCCAAACCTTGCCGTCGATATGAACTCTTGGGCAAGATCAGCCTGTTATCCCCGGCGTACCTTTTATCCGTTGAGCGATGGCCCTTCCATTCGGGACCACCGGATCACTATAACCTGCTTTCGCACCTGCTCGTCGTGTCTGACTCGCAGTCAAGCTCCCTTATACTATTGCGCTCTGCGGCTGATTTCCAAACAGCCTGAGGGAACCTTCGTACGCCTCCGTTACGCTTTAGGAGGCGACCGCCCCAGTCAAACTACCCGCCTGACATTGTCTTCCACCCGGATCACGGGTGCGAGTTAGAGATCAGCGTTAAACAGGGTGGTATCTCAAGGGTGACTCCACCGACCCTAACGAGCCAGTTTCATAGTCTCCCACCTATCCTGCACAGTCCAACGCCAACCTCAATGTCAAGGTGTAGTAAAGGTGCACGGGGTCTTTCCGTCTAAGTGCGGGTAACCGGCATCTTCACCGGTGCTACAAGTTCGCTGAGTCTCTGCTGGAGACAGTTTCCAGATCGTTACGCCATTCGTGCAGGTCGGAACTTACCCGACAAGGAATTTCGCTACCTTAGGACCGTTATAGTTACGGCCGCCGTTCACCGGGGCTTAAATTCGTAGCTTCGCTTGCGCTGACCACTCCTCTTGACCTTCCGGCACCGGGCAGGCGTCAGCCCCTATACCTCCTCTTTGGAGTTTGCAGAGACCTGTGTTTTTGTTAAACAGTCGCCTGGAACATTTATGTGCCACCACCTCGGGCTATGAACCCTACCGTGGTACCCCTTCTCCCGAAGTTACGGGGTTAATTTGCCGAGTTCCTTCAGCAGAGTTCTCTCAAACGCCTGAGGATTCTCTCCTCGACTACCTGTGTCGGTTTGCGGTACGGACACAAGCACCTCTCCTTAGCAGCTTTTCTCGGCAGTGTAGGATCAGGACTTTTCGTCAGAAACCTTGAGCTCATGGCGCCCGGACTTCCCTAAGCACCACCCTTGGAGTCTTTCGCAGGACATTCCATAGCCCTGCGTCCCTACCTTCCTGCGTCCCTGCATCGTACAAACGAGATGCTCATGGTGCTGGAATATTAACCAGCCTTCCATCGCCTACGCCTTTCGGCCTCGGCTTAGGGTCCGACTAACCCAACGCGGATTGACCTTGCGTTGGAAACCTTAGTCTTACGGCGGACAGGGTTCTCGCCTGTCTTTACGCTACTTATGCCGACAGAGTCTCTTCCCATGTCTCCAGCTGTCCTTACGGTCAACCTTCACAGACGTAGGGAATGCTCCCCTACCACTTACGTTCGCAGCTTCGGTAACATGCTTTAGCCCCGTTGAATTGTCGGCACAGACCCGCTTGACCAGTGAGCTATTACGCTTTCTTTAAAGGATAGCTGCTTCTAAGCTAACCTCCTGGCTGTCTAAGCACATCCACATCCTTTTCCACTTAGCATGTATTTTGGGACCTTAGCTGGCGATCTGGGTTCTTTCCCTCTTGACTACGGATCTTATCACCCGCAGTCTGACTGCCGGACTTCACGGCGTGCCATTCGAAGATTGGTTGGATTCAGTAAGCTGGTAAGCCCCCTAGTCCATTCAGGTCTCTACCTGCACGACGAAACATCCGACGCTAGCCCTAAAGCTATTTCGGGGAGAACGAGCTATCACGGAATTTGATTGGCCTTTCACCCCTATCCTCAACTCATCCAAGCGGTTTTCAACCCACACTGGTTCGGACCTCCAATAGGTTTCACCCTACCTTCATCCTGGTCAAGGATAGATCATCCCGTTTCGCGTCTATTTCCAGCGACTGGTCGCCCTATTCAGACTCGGTTTCCCTACGGCACCGCCTCATCGGCTTCGCCTCGCCACTGAAAATAACTAGCCGGCTCATTATGCAAAAGGCACGCGGTTCCACCGGATATACCATGGTGGTTCCACTGCTTGTAGATTGACGGTTTCAGGTTCTATTTCACTCCCCTCATCGGGGTTCTTTTCGCCTTTCCCTCACGGTACTGGTTCACTATCGGTCAGATGAACATATTTAGCCTTACCGCATGGTCGCGGCAAATTCTGTCAAGGTTTCTCGTGCCCCGACATACTTGGGAACACCACTCAGAGTCCTCGTAGCTTTCGCATAAGGGGCTATCACCCTGTATCGCCGGCCTTTCCATGCCGTTCCGCTAACTAGAGGTTTTGTAACTCTGTGCTGAGGGGCAGCCTCAACCTGTAGGTCCCACGACCCCCCATACGCAACGCCTGCCGCTTACACGTATGAGGTTTGGGCTCTTCCGGTTTCGCTCGCCGCTACTACCGGAATCACTGTTGTTTTCTGTTCCTGTGGGTACTGAGATGGTTCACTTCCCCACGTTCGCTTCCCGAAGCCTATGTATTCAGCTTCGGGATGGCTGAGCTTTCACCCAGTCGGGTTTCCCCATTCGGACATTCCCGGATCACCGTTCGCGTGCAACTCCCCGAGACTTTTCGCAGCTTACCACGTCCTTCATCGCTGTCATCTGCCAAGGCATCCACCGTCAACCCTTTGTAACTTGGCCTTCCATCAATGAATAACATTGACTTCAAACCCAAAAAGCATTGATTCGCTATATTTGCCTCGCTAAACCCACAACGTCACTTCAACGCCGTGGATACCCTTCTCTATTCCTTCTATTTAAATGTCAAACAACTCCGCCTTTCGGCAACCGATCCTTGAACCGGCTTTGAGCTGGATTCAAACCCCTCAGGGTCTCAACTCAACTCAAATACATAACTGGTGGGCCTAGGTGGATTCGAACCACCGACCTCACGCTTATCAGGCGTGCGCTCTAACCAGACTGAGCTATAGGCCCCTAGTTTGGTAGCCAGGCACCATGCTGACGCCTCGCTTCCTGCTCGGCGCCCTTCGGGCGGCTATCGACTTCGTCGATTCCGTCCCATTTGCCAATCCTGGCAAATGGTGGTGGACCCGACCGGGATCGAACCGACGACCTCCTGGATGCAAACCAGGCGCTCTCCCAGCTGAGCTACGGGCCCCGATGCTGTCCGGGGGGACCGCCTGCTCGCTTCGCTCGCGATGTCCCCCCGGGTCCTCGCTGCTCGCGCGGGAAACCCGCACTCGCAACCTGCCCGCGAAACCATCCCACGCAACCGCTGAGCTACGGGCCCAAAAAACAGACGCCCAAACACGCTCGTCAAAGATTGCACGAGCGTCTTTAAAAACCGGATAGATACTTCGATCGGAAGCGTTGACCTATCGTCACTCCTAAAAGTGACTCTCCTTAGAAAGGAGGTGATCCAGCCACAGGTTCTCCTACAGCTACCTTGTTACGACTTCACCCCAATCACCAAGTTCACCATTGAGACCTAGCCCCCTTGCGGGTTACCACAGCCTCTTCAAGTGCTCCCGGCTTTCGTGATGTGACGGGCGGTGTGTACAAGGCCCGGGAACGTATTCACCGTATCATTCTGATACACGATTACTAGCGATTCCACCTTCATGTAGTCGAGTTGCAGACTACAATCCGAACTGAGGACGACTTTCTCCGATTAGCTCCATCTCGCGACTTTGCAACGGTTTGTATCGCCCATTGTAGCACGTGTGTAGCCCTGGACATAAGGGCCATGAGGACTTGACATCATCCCCACCTTCCTCCCGGTTAACCCGGGCAGTCCCCGTAGAGTTCCCGCCATGACGCGCTGGCAACTACGGGTAAGGGTTGCGCTCGTTGCGGGACTTAACCCAACATCTCACGACACGAGCTGACGACAGCCATGCAGCACCTCTGCAGCAGTTCTTGCGAAAAGGCATATCTCTATACCGGTCCACTGCAGTTCAAGCCCAGGTAAGGTTCTTCGCGTTGCGTCGAATTAAACCACATGCTCCACCGCTTGTGCGGGCCCCCGTCAATTCCTTTGAGTTTCAGCCTTGCGACCGTACTCCCCAGGCGGAACACTTAACGCGTTAGCTCCGGCACGGAAGGGGTCAACTCCCTCCACACCAAGTGTTCATCGTTTACAGCGTGGACTACCAGGGTATCTAATCCTGTTTGCTACCCACACTTTCGCGCCTCAGCGTCAGTTACTGTCCAGGTGGCCGCCTTCGCCACTGGTGTTCCTCCTCATCTCTACGCATTTCACCGCTACACGAGGAATTCCACCACCCTCTCCAGTACTCTAGCCTTCCAGTCTCAGATGCAGTTCCCAAGTTAAGCTCGGGGATTACACATCTGACTTAAAAAACCGCCTACGCGCCCTTTACGCCCAATAATTCCGAATAACGCTTGCCCCCTCTGTATTACCGCGGCTGCTGGCACAGAGTTAGCCGGGGCTTCCTCTCCAGGTACCGTCAAATGCACACGCTATTAACGTATACATCTTCGTCCCTGACGACAGGGTTTTACAGTCCGAAGACCTTCATCACCCACGCGGCGTTGCTGCGTCAGACTTTCGTCCATTGCGCAAAATTCCCCACTGCTGCCTCCCGTAGGAGTCTGGACCGTGTCTCAGTTCCAGTGTGGCCGATCACCCTCTCAGGCCGGCTACTGATCGTCGCCTTGGTGGGCCATTACCCCGCCAACTAGCTAATCAGACGCAGGATCCTCTCCTTGCCCCAGGCCTTACGGTCCCCAGGTTTCACCATGGACATCCCAGTCCACGGTCTCATGCGGTATTACCACTCCTTTCGGAGCGTTATTCCCCACAAAGAGGTAGATTCCCCACGCGTTACTCACCCGTCTGCCATGCACCTTGCGGCACATCCGACTTGCATGTGTTAGGCACGCCGCCAGCGTTCATTCTGAGCCAGGATCAAACTCTCAAGTTTCATTCTGAACTCTTATCCCAAACCCGTAGGCTTGGGAAAAATGCTCTGGTCGAAAAATTGTTCTGAATTCCATCCCGCATCCTTAAGACGCAGAACAGAACCCTCAAAGGCTTCCTATCTTCTATCCGGTTTTCAAAGACGCCCCCATGCTCCTCAGCATGGTGGATTTGGCCTCTCAGCCTCCTCCTGCACCCCACAGCCTCAACTGCGCAGGACATTCAGACTAACACCAACCGCCCCTAGTTCAAGAGAAAATTTACGCCGCAGTGCTCTCGACCCAACGGAATGGCCTACGCAGGCTCGGCTTAGGCTCCGCCAACACCCCTAGGGACATGCTCCAGCGAGGAACTCGGGACATGCCGTAGAATCAGCGGCCTGGGGGAAGCCTTGATCCACATCATCGGTGCAGGGTTGGCTGGGTCAGAGGCCGCCTGGCAGCTGGCTTCCCGCGGTCATTCGGTCCGGCTCACGGAAATGCGCCCGCAATGGACCACGCCGGCGCACAGGACCGACCAGGCCGCGGAGATGGTCTGCTCGAACTCGTTCAAGAGCGACGATCCGAACTCCGCCACCGGCATCCTGAAGGCGGAAATGCGTCGGATGGATTCCCTGCTCCTCCGCTGCGCCGAGGCCGCGCGCGTGCCGGCCGGGAACAGCCTCGCCGTGGATCGGGAGCTGTTCTCATCCGCCGTGACCGAGGCGCTCAAGCATCATCCGAACATCGAGTGGGTGCAGGACCAGGTTTCAGCCCCGGACCTTCACCATCCGACCATCCTCGCCACCGGCCCCCTGACCTCAGATCCCCTGGCTGACTGGCTTGGAAGGACCACCGGAAGCGGATGCCTGCATTTCTACGATGCCATCGCCCCCATCATCGAGCGCGACAGCATCGACATGGAGATCGCCTGGAAGGCCTCCAGGTATGACAAGGGTGGAGCGGATTTCATCAACTGCCCCCTCGATCAGCCGCAGTACGAGACCTTTCTGGACGCCCTGCTCTCGGCGGAAAGGGTGCCCCTGCACGAGGTGGATACACCCTATTTCGAGGCCTGCCTGCCCATCGAAGTCATGGCGGATCGCGGGCGTGAGACCCTCCGCCACGGCCCCATGAAACCCGTGGGGCTGGACAATCCCAGGACCGGGCGCTGGCCCCATGCCATCGTGCAGTTGCGGCAGGACACCATCGCAGGAGAGCACTTCAACCTCGTCGGATTCCAGACCCGGCTGAAGTGGGGCGCGCAGAAGGAGGTCTTCAGGCTCATCCCAGGCCTCGCCCATGCTGAGTTTGCGCGGTTCGGCAGCATCCACCGCAACACCTACCTCCAGGCGCCGTCTCTCTTGGATGCGACACTCGCTGTCAAGTCTGTACCGAACCTCTGGGTGGCGGGGCAGCTCTCCGGCGTGGAGGGCTACCTGGAATCCGCAGCGGCCGGGCTGGCCGCCGCCCACTTCGTGGATCGGGCGATCCGCGGCGGGGCCCCACTGCCCTTCCCCCGGGACACGGTCCTGGGGAGCCTCCTTCACTACCTGGCCCATTCATCCGGCAAGGATTTCGGCCCAACCAACGCCATGCTGGGCCTGCTGCCAGCTATCCCAGATAACGATCTGGACATACGGGGCCTGAAGCGCTCGGGGGGATTGCGGGCCGTCAAGGCCGCCAAGGGCGAGATCCATCGCAAACGGGCCCTCGCCTCCCTCGAGAGGCATCTCGATTCCCTGGATCAGGTCAGGTAGTCGAAGAGGTTCGCCTTGCTGGCCTTTGCCATGGTGCTCAAGGTCACCGAGCGCAGTGTCTCGTCGGCCGTGACGTCCGTCATCACCTTGGGATAGTCGGTCGCCTCCTGGGCCGACTGCAGGTTTTCTAGGGTGGCGTTGAAGTTGGCGTAGGTTTCCTTGAGATTGGTCACCCCCGCCTGCCGACCACCCAGGTCGGCCTGGGCCTTGTTCAGGTTCGCGAGGATGAGGTCCAGGTTCGTGGCAGCCACCTTCGCCGCCGCCGGATTGTTGGCCGTGAATGCCGCCTTGAGGTCGGTGATGGCCTGGAAGATGTCCGTGCTGGAACCCATGCCGCCAGCGCCGAAGAAGACCGTGTCGCCCGGGATGTTTGTGGTGACCTGGTTCGGATTGGTGGCGTTCCCATCCAGGTTCACCTTGATCTGGCCGGAATTGCCCTGATAGAGGATCTGGGACGTGGGATCGGCCGGATTGGCGAGTGCGAAGGGCTTGGTGTCCGTGGCGGTGCCCGCGAAGAGGTACTTCCCCTGCGACTGGGCATTCGCCATTGAGAGCAGGTTGGATCGGATGGCGTCCAGTTCGGAGATCGAGGCCGTCGATCCGCCGATCGCCAGTTCCTGGAGCCTCATGGTGGCTTCGATGGCGGAGGCCACATTGTTCTCTGCGGGGGTCAGGTAGGAGAGCGCGGCATCGGCCTGCTTGATGAACTGGGTATTCACCTGGATGGAGTTATTGAAATCCAGGATCGCAGCGGACGCGGTGGGGTCGTCGCCAGGACCGGTGATGCGGCTGCCGGTCGTGATCCTGGTTTGGTTCTGTGCCAGCCGCTCCTGGGTGCGCTGGAGGTCCAGGAGGCTCTGGCGCTGCTGGGTCGTGCTGGCGGTTCGGAAGGACATGGGTCACCCGTTTCCTAGGTTATCGGCCGAACTGGTTCACCAATTGATCTGTGAGCTGGTTGATGACGCTGATGAAGCGCGCCGAGGCCTGGTAGCCCCGCTGCAGCGTCATCATGCTGGAGGCCTCCTCGTCGAGGTTGACCCCGGAAATGCTGTCGCGCTGGTTCTGGAGGGCTGTCAGCAGGTTCTGCTCGGCGGTCGTCTGCGTGTCGTAGAGCTGCACATTGTTCCCCACGTCGCTGATCATGCGACCCACCACGTTGCTGTAGGTGGTTCCGGAATCTCCAGTCCCGTTGCCGTCCAGGTCGACCGTACCTGCTGCTGTCTGCAGGGCGGCCATGGCCAGGGCATTGGCGTTGTCGCCCTTCGCCCCTCCCACGCCTGCCGCGGCAATCAGCGAGGAGTCCATCACGATGTTCGGGTCGATGGCGAGGCTGCTCACCATGCCCTTGTAGTTGCCGGTGAAGCCGATTCCCGCGGGGAGCCCCGGATTGCTGGCGTTGGCGGGATCGCCGACGAAGAAGTAGTTGTTGAAGGCCAATGGCGGGTGCGGGGGGGCGGAGGCCGCATTGGTGACGCCATCCGCGGCGTAGCCGGTCCGGTGCAGCTGGTTCACCCCCTGCACGATGCCCGCGGCCAGCTGATCCAGCTGCCTCTGGAATCCGGGGAGGAGGTTGTCCCGCAGGTCGAGCCTCGCGCCCAGCTGGCCATCCTTTATGCCGGACGTGACATCCAGTGGCGGAATTCCCACATCCAAAAGCACGCTGGATTTCCCGTCGAGCGCCCCGCCGGGGGAAGTCCTCAGCCGGTACGAGCTCGTCCCGCTGACCAGCACGCCCATGCCAGAGTCCAGGGTGATCTGGTACTCGCCGGTAGCACTCTCGAAGACGTTGATGCCCACCAAGGCCGAGAGCTTGTCGGTCAGGGCCTTCCTCTGGTCGCGGGCATCGTTGTTGGCCCCGGGAACGGTCTCCGTCATGATGCGCTGATTCAGACTGGCGATCTGGTCGGTCAGTGTGTTCACCTCCGACACGAGGCTGCCGATGGCCTGATCCGCGTTGTTCCGCTGGTCCTCGAGCAGCTGATACCTCGATTTCAGGGCGGAGACCATGCCTTGCGCCTTGTTGACCAGGTTGGTCCTGAGGGCGGCGCTTTGCGGCTGGGCTGACAGATCCTGAAGCCCCTGGAAGAAGGCCTGGATCTGAGCCCCGACCCCAGAGCTGCCTGTGTCGACCAGGCTGGTCGCAATCGCATTCAGGCCGGCGAACCGATCCGAGGCGCCGGACTGTTTGGCGGTCTCGCGGTAGATCTGGAGATCCAGGAACCGGTCGCGGATGCCCTGCACCGAGGTCAGGGAGACCCCGGTGCCGAAATAGAGCTGTCCTTCGTTGAGCGAGAGGTTGGAGGACAGATCCGCCCGCTGCCGGGTGTACCCCGGCGTGTTCACGTTCGCGATGTTCTGGCCGACAACACCCAGCGCCGATTGCTGGGCCTGGAGGCCGGAAAGCCCGAGGTAGAGGCTGGCATTCAGTCCGGGCATGGCTAGACCTTTCCGTGGAACCGCTGCATGCGGACCGGGGCCTCCGCGGGAAATCCCCCCCGCCCGTACACGGGCGCGTCAGACAGCTCCGAGAACGCTGCCCGCAACGGGGACTGCAGCCCCATGATCAGGGCCTGGATGGCGATGATGCGCTGTTTCAGCATGCGGGCGGCCACCGCGTCCTCGGGCCAACCCACCAGCTCCGACCAGCGGATGGTGGACAGGAGCGATGCCGGATCCTCACCCTCGATCAATCGTGTCTCGAGCGCGTCCAGGAGTTCGGGCACGGCGTGCAGCATGGAAGACCTCCGTAGCCCTCTTCCGGCAAGCCTCAGGCCAAGAGGTCTAGGTGCGGCCCGGCACCCTCTGCCGGGGCATCCCCGCCCTCCTCGTCCGGGAGGTCCTCGGTGGCCCCGGTGCCATGGCCAGCCCCCTGGTCCTGCTCATGGGCGCCCTGTTCTGTCAGCTTCAGGACATCCGTCTCGGCCACGTCCGACACATCGAGCATGGCCTCGGCGAGCTTCGCGTCGAAGGCCTGGCGGCGGGCCTGCTCCCGCTGCACCTGGAACCCGCCCTCCATGGCCTGCCGCACCGTCTCGACCGCGGCGGTCTGGAGGATCTGGCGCTGTCCAAGCGGACTGATCATGCCCTCACGACAAGGGCCTGAGGGCTAGGAATGGCGTCCCTTCGCCATGTGTTCCTTGATGAGCCCTTCGGCCACGGCCTCTCCATCGGGGTTGTAGGCATCCGCATCCAGCCGGACCTTGATGGCTTCCACCTTCTCCATCCGAATGTCGGGGACGACGGCCAGAGCCTCCTGGGCCACAGCCACAAGCCGTGCCTCTGAAGAGACTTGGACCGCATCCGAGCCAGCAACCGAAGAGACGGGAGCTGGGGCGGGCGTGCCGGACAGCTTGGGTCCGCTCGCGCTCTGGGTGCTTCCGACACCGCTCGGTTTGCCGCTGATGCGCATGATTACCTCGACAAGGTTCTATCGGCAGTTTGCCAAGAACCTTCAATCGACTGGGAGTTCTTTTTCATACGCGGTTTTTTCGTGGCGGGTCCAGCTGGCCTTCAGCCGCTCGGCCAGGCCCCATCCATGGCCCGTGGACACGGCCTGATCCACCACCGCCTGGTCCATCAAATACTCATAGGTGGATCGTGACTGCCCGGATTCGCCGAACAATCCCGAGGGTTGCACCGTCTTCCGCATGGTCTGGAAGAGCAGGCTCATCAGGAGTCCCTCAAATTGGCGGGCCGCCTTGTCCGTCCGCTCGGTCTGGTCGGGCAGGGCCTTGGCACCCTGGGCCTGGGTCACCGAATCAATGGATGCCAGGCCCTGGGCGATCACAGCACCCTCAGTTCGGCCTGGAGCGCGCCCGCTTCCTTGATGGCCTGCAGGATGGCCACCATGTCCCGGGGGCTCACGCCCATGCCGTTCAGCATCTCGGCCAGCTTGCCCACGCTGACGCCCGGCTCGACGGTCACGGTCTTGGGCTTCTCTTCGACGGCCGTCACGTCCTTCTTGGTGGCCTGGACGGTCTTGCCCTGGCTGAAGGGGGCCGGTTGGCTCACCAGCGGCGTCGAAGACACCACGATGCTCAGGCCACCCTGCACGATGCTCACGGCCCCGATCCGCACTTCCGAACCGAGGATCACCGTGCCCGTGCGCTCGTTCACCACCACCCGCGCCTTGGGTTGCAACTGGATGTTCAGGTTCTCAAGCCGGGCCACCAGCTCCACGGCGCGCCCCTGGAACTCCTTGGGGATCTTCAGTTCCACCGTGCGGGCGTCCAGCGGCTGGGCCAATTTCTCCCCCAGTTCCTCGTTGATGGCGTACACCACGCGGATGGCGGTGGTGAAGTCCTCTTCCACAAGGCTGTACCGCAGCGTGGGACGGGCGTTGAAGTCACCCCCCACCTCACGCTCGATGATGCCGCCGTCCGGCACGCGGCCCACGGTAGGGTGGTTCTTGGTGACGGAGGCTCCCCCGGCCGAGGCGCTGAAGCCGCCCACCAGCAGGGGACCCTGCGCCACGGCATAGGTCTGCCCGTCGGGCCCCTGCATGGCGGTCATCAACAGGGTCCCGCCGGCCAGCGACTTGGCATCGCCCGTGCTCGAAACCGTCACGTCCAGGCGCGATCCAGACCGGGCGAAGGGGGGCAGTTCCGCCGTCACCATGACCGCCGCCACATTCTTCACCTTGATCGTGGTCGGATTGACCGTCAGGCCCTGGCGCGACATGAGGTTGGCCAGGGACTGGACCGTGAACTTGGTCTGGTCCTTATCGCCGGTGCCATCCAGGCCCACGACCATGCCGTAACCCAGGAGCTGGTTGCCCCGGACGCCCTGGAGGCGGGCCACATCCCGGAGCTTGGACTCGATCTTCTTTTCGGGCTTGGCGATATCCGCGCCGAAGAGCGTCAGGCCTGCGAGGAATAGGGCTGCGATGCGCATGGAAGCTCCCTAGAACGGCCAGATGTAGGCAAGCAGGCGGCTGATGTAGCCCGGCTTCAGCGTTTCATCGACCACGCCCTGGCCGCCATACCCGATGCGCAGCTCGGCCACCTGCCCTGAGGTGATGGCATTGGTGGCATCCAGCATGTGGGGATCAAGCATGCCGGCCACATAGAGCCGCTGCGTCTCGTTGTTCAGCTGGATGTCACGGAAACCCTCGAAGATCAGGTTCCCGTTGCCCACGACCTTGACGACCCGCGCCGTGACCGTGGTGGTGAAGGTGGCGCTGCGTCCGGTGGTTCCGGTCCCGGCGTACTTGTTGGTGTTGCCCGTAGTCTTGTCGGCGGTGCTGCTCCCAATCCCGAACCCGGCCAGCGCGCTGAAGAGGTTGGGGCTGCTGAGCTTGTTGCTGCCCACTCGGCTCGTCGTGACATCCGCCTTGCTGATGGCGTTGGTGCTCTCGCTGATCTTCAGGGTCACCAGATCATTGACGCGGAAGGCCCGCAGGTCCGCGATCATCGGCCGGTCGCGCCAGAGGCTCCCCTCGCTCAGGGGTTGCATCGGCGGCGCCTCGTCCACATAGGGGATGGCGGGCTTCTTGGCCAGGTTGGCATCGTGACGCTTGGGGATGGAGCAGCCGAATCCCACGAAGAGCAGGACGATAGGCAGCATTTTCCTCATGACGCACCTCCAAGCCCTCTTGGGGCGAGGACGGTGCCAATCTCTCAGGAGAGGGCCACCAGAATGCGATCGTGACCCGCAAGATCCTGATGAATCATGACCTTGCTCCAACCGATGCCCATGCCGCGGCGGCACAACTCGCCCCCCTGACCGGCCCCGATCTCCAGCAGGCAGGCCGACGCCTGCCGATCCCGAGCCTGCCGAAGCAGGGTCTCGGACAGGGCCAGACCCCGATCCGGAGCGAAGAGAGCTGAGGCCGGCTCGAAGGCCAGTTCCCGCTGGAGGGTGGCCTGATCGGCGGGGTCCACATAGGGCAGGTTTGCCACCACCAGACCCACCGGATCAGGCAGGGGTTCCAGGAGGTTCCCCTCCAGGAAGGACACCTGGGCCCCGAGGGTCCGGGCATTCTCCGCGGCCACGGCAAGGGCGCCGGGGCTCAGGTCCGAGGCCGTGACCTGCCAGTCGGTCTCCAGGGCCAGGCTCGCAGCGATGATGCCGCTGCCCGTCCCCACATCCACGCAGCGATCCACCTTCAAGCGCCTGCCCACGTCCAGGGCCGCCTCCACCAACAGCTCGGTCTCCGGGCGCGGGATGAGCGTGTCGGAACTGACCTTGAAGCGCCGGTCGCGGAAGTAGGTCCAGCCCAGGATGTAGGCCCAGGGCTCACCCTTGCGGCGTCGGCGCACCCAGGCGCTCACCTGCCGACGAATCTCGGCGGGCACCTTGTCACCGCCGTGGGCTGCCATCCAGGTGCGCGACAGGTCCAGACCCTCCTCGAACCAGCGGATGCACTCCGCATGAGCCTCGTCAGGGTCGAGGAAGACGGCCAGGGCCGTGGCCAGGTCGAGGCGGAGCTGCTGGTAGGTCTGGGCCATCCCTCCAGCCTAGCGCGAGTGAGGTTCCTCTCCATTGGAACGAAGAAAAGCGCTGGTCGCGGAAGACACGGAAAGTCCCGGAAGGCGAGAAAAGGCAGGATGACCCCTTCCGCGTTTTCTGTGGAATTCTGCGCCTTCCGCGACCAGCTTGGGCTTTGGGAATGTCAGGCCATCAAGGCCTTGGCGCGCTCCTGGCTCTGCTGGGCCACAATCTCGTGGAGGCTGCCGCCGTGGCTATCCATGGTGACCACCAGGGGGAAGTCCTCCACCTCGATGATCCAGAAGGCTTCGGGGCTGCCGAACTCCTCGAGCATCTTCACATCCACCACGCGCTTCACGCGCTCGGCCAGCAGGCTGCCCGCGCCGCCGGTGGCATGGAGGTAGACTGCGCCGGTCTTCTGCAGGCCTTCGCTGGTCTTCTTGCCCATGCCGCCCTTGCCGATGACGCCGCGCACCTTGTAGGTCTCGATGACGTCCGCCTGGTAGGGCTCCTCACGGATGGAGGTGGTGGGACCGGCAGCCACGAAGGACCAGGTGCCGTCGGCGTTCTTCTTCACGACCGGGCCGCAGTGGTAGATGACCATGTTCTCGAGGATGGGTTTCAGCCACTCGGGCTTCTGCTCCTTCATGTACTTATGGCCGATGTCCCGGCTGAGGACGACGCGGCCGTTGAGTAGCACCTCGTCGCCCACCTTGAGTGTGCGGATCTGGTCTTCAGTGATGGGCGTGGTGAGTCGGATCATGGAAGCCTCACAGGTCGTAGGAAGGCTGGCCGCTGGCCGGGAAGGTGACCGTGCCGCGCCGGCTGCTCCAGCACATGTAGCTGATGCTCACGTAGAAGCTGGCGGGATGGCGGTACATCTCCTCCACGTGGATGCCGAGGGCCGTAGTGACGCCGCCGTAGCCCATGGGACCGATGCCCAGAGTGTTGAGGTCGGCCGTGAGGTCCTTCTCGAAGGCATCCATTTTGGGATCGGCATTGGCCGTGCCCAACTTGCGGAGGATGAGTTCCTTGCTCTTCTCGTAGCCCGTGACGCGGTCGCCGCCGATGGCCACGCCGAGGATGCCGGGGCTGCAGCCCTGGCCCTGGGCCTTCACCACCGCGTCGATGATGCACTTGCGCACGCCCTTGATATCGCGGCCCGCGCCCAGCGCGGCGTCCGGCAGGCGGTACTGGGCGCCCACGTTCTCGCAGCCGCCACCCTTCTGCATGACCGAGATCTCGATCTCAGGCTTGTCCCACTCCTCGAAATGGATGGCCGGATGGTGCTCATGGAAGGGATCCATGTTGGTGCCGCTGTTCTTGCCGCTAAGGGATTCCACGCAGTTGGGACGAAGCCAGGAGCGCTTTGTCGCCTCCACGACCGCGGCACGAATCTGCGCCTTGGCAGCACGCTGACTCAGACCGAAGGGGTGCCGCACCCAGAAGATGATGGAGCCCGTGTCCTGGCAGAGCGGCGTCACCTGGCCATCCGCCAGGTTGATGTTGCGCACCATGTCGTTGAGGGTGTTGAAGGCGCGGCTGCCCTCTTCCTCGGCGTCGCGGCCCTTCACGATGGCCTCGATGACATCCTGGGGCAGGCGGCTGGTGGTGCGCCGCAGCAGCTCCATGATCGGCAGCGTCAGGTCCAGGGCCTTCAAGTTCGACAAATCCGCCTTCCAGCCTTCAGGCAGAACGGACTTGGACGCCACCACCTCTGATGAGGTCAGGGCGGGAACGACACACTCAGACATGGGTCCTCCGGGATGCAGACCCCCATGATCCGCCCGGCGAAGCCCACGCTCAAGTGATCAATGTCCGGTTCACCCGGGGGATCCGCCCGGCTAACCTAAGCCCATGCCCCTCACCATTCCCGGCTTCATCGAACGCTGGCTGGATTCCGCAGGAAACGAGCGGGCCAACAAGGATTCCTTCCTCCGGGACTTCTGCGAGGCCCTGGACCTGCCCCTGCCCGAGCCCAAGGACGCGGCATCGAGCTACTGCTTCGAGAAGGATCTCAAGCTCACGCACCTGGATGGCACAAGCACCACCGGCAGCATCGACCTCTACCGCGATGGCAGCTTTG
This sequence comes from uncultured Holophagaceae bacterium, assembly GCA_963751095.1. Classification (GTDB taxonomy): domain Bacteria; phylum Acidobacteriota; class Holophagae; order Holophagales; family Holophagaceae; genus Geothrix. The sequence goes on from CAVVTK010000004.1 coordinate 140,385, forward strand.
TCCTCGAGGCCAAGCAGGGCAGCACCCGGTCCAAGCCGGGATCCGCCCCGCAGCGCGGCACTCGGGCCTACGACCGCTACATGGAGGCCGCCTTCGGGCAGGCCGTGAACTACGCCCGTAACCTGCCCCAGCGCCCGCCCTTCGTCATCACCTGCGACATCGGCCACGCCTTCCACGTCTGGGATGGCTTCTCCGGCGCCTACGGCGGCTATGGCGCCCGCCGCAGCTACACCATGGAGGATCTGCGGGATCCCAAGGTCCAGGAGCGGTTCAAGGCCATCTGGCTGGACCCCCAGAGCCTCGACCCCGCCCGGTCCCGCACCGCCGTCACCCGGGACGTGGCCGCCGCCCTGGGCGGGCTGGCCCGCAGCCTGGAGACCCGCTTCCCTGCCGAGGTGGTCGCCCGGTTCTTGATGCGGGTGGTCTTCACGTTCTTCGCCGAAGACGTGGGACTCCTGCCCGAGAAGCTGTTCCAGAACGCCCTGGAGGGCGCCTGGAAGGAGCACCCCGAGGCCTTCTCCAAGGGCATGGAGTCCCTGTGGGATGCCATGAACACCGGCGGCTTCTGGGGCCCGCTGAAGGTGCTGCGCTTCAACGGGGGCTTGTTCTCCGAGAGCCTTGCCCTCGACCTCAACCCCGACGAGATCGCCCGGCTGGCCCAGGCCGCCGCCTTCAACTGGGCCGAGGTGGACCCCAGTATCTTCGGCACCCTGTTGGAGAGCGCCCTGGATGCCCGCGAGCGTCACCGCCTGGGAGCCCACTACACGCCCCGAGCCTACGTCGAGCGGCTGCTCCGCCCGGCTCTCGAAGAACCCCTCCGCGCCGACTGGGATCTGGCCCAGGCCGAGGCCATGGCGTTGCTGGGCACGAACCCCACCGATGCCGACATGGCCAAGGCCCGGCAGGTGCTCCACGACTTCCAGCGCCACCTCGCCCACGTCACCGTGCTCGATCCCGCCTGCGGCAGCGGCAACTTCCTGGCCACGGCCTACGACGTGCTGAAGCGCCTGGAGGGTGAGGTGCAGCGCCGCCTGGTGGACCTGGGCGAGACGGGCCGCTCCCTGGCCCTGGAGGGTGTGCTGGTCACCCCCGGGCAGTTCGTGGGCCTGGAGGTGAAGCCCTGGGCCGCCGCCATCACCGACTTGGTGCTGTGGATCAGTCACCTCCAGTGGTTCCATCGACTACACCCGGACATGAACCCGCCCGAGCCCGTGCTCCAGGCATACGGCAACATCCAGTGCAGGGATGCCGTGCTCACGTGGACGGGCACGAGGGCCACCGACCGCAGCCGCTGGGATGGCCGAACGTTCAGGGTGCACCCCGTCACCGGCAACGAGGTGCCGGACGAGTCCGCCCAGGTGCCCATCACCGAACTGGTGGACCCGCGCCCGGCGGCATGGCCCGAGGCGGATTTCATCGTCGGCAACCCGCCCTTCCTGGGCAACGCCCGGATGCGCGATGCTCTGGGCGACGGCTACGCCGAGGCCCTCCGCGCCGCCTACCCCGACGTGCCCGACACCGTGGACTTCGTCCTCTACTGGTGGCACAAGGCAGCGGTGGCCGTGCGGTCAGGCCGCACCCGGCGCTTCGGCTTGATCACGACGAACAGCTTGCGGCAGGTGCGCCAGCGCGGTGTCATCACCCATCACTGCGCCGTTTCCATCCCCGTCCATCCCCGTTCATCCCCGGCAAAAAAAAGCAATTCAGCCGGGGATAAACGGGGATTCACGGGGATAAAAGAAAAGGAAACCCCTGCACTGAAACTCCTCTGGGCCATCGCGGATCACCCCTGGACTGACGAAGGCGCCGCCGTCCGCATCGCCATGACCGTGGGTGGGCTGGAAGGGCAGCCCTGGCTTGGGCGTGTGGTCGAAGAAGGCGATGGTGCTACCCCTGAGATGGAAGCCCAGGCCGTGAAGGTAGAGGGCCAGGGCGTCGATCTCATCAACGAGGACCTGAGCGTCGGGGCCAATGTCACGGAGGCCCGAGCCCTGAAGGCGAACGACCGGTTGTCCAATACCGGGATGAAGCTGCACGGGGCGGGGTTCATCGTCACTGCAGAACAGTGGGTCGGATGGGGCCGTCCAGCGGTGGTTCACCCCTATCGCCATGGGCGCGATCTCACCGACACGCCTAGGGGAGTCATGGTCATCGACCTCTTCGGTCTGAGCGAAGCTCAGGTTCGTGACCGCTATCCTGCGGTCTACCAACATGTCCACGAGCATGTGAAACCTGAGCGGGACCAGAACAACGACAGATCACGGCGAGAGAACTGGTGGCTCTTTGGAAGATCCAATGGTGGGCTTCGCGCTGCCCTTGTGGGCCTTCCGCGCTTCATCGCTACCGTCGAGACCGCCAAGCACCGGGTCTTCATGTTCCTGGACGGTGCCACCGTCCCGGACAACATGCTCATCGCCATCGCCATCGAGGACGCCTTCCACCTCGGGGTCCTCGGTAGCCGTGTTCATGTGGCCTGGGCTCTGGCGGCAGGAGCCCTTATGGGCGTTGGCAACACTCCGCGCTACTCCAAGTCCCGTTGCTTCGATCCCTTCCCCTTCCCGGAGGCCACCGAGCCCCAGAAGGCCGTCATCCGCGACCTCGCCGAGCGCCTGGATGCCCACCGCAAGGTCGCCCAGGGCCGGGGGGCGACCATCACCGGCATGTATAACCTTCTGGCCAAACTGCGGTCCGGGGAGCCCTTCAACGACCGGGAGCGCGAGCAGCATGAGGTCGCCCAGACCGAGATCCTCCGCCAGCTCCACGACGAGCTGGACGCCGCTGTGATCGAGGCGTACGGCTGGTCCGAAGGTCAGGGATCTTTGAACCACCGATTAACACCGATGAACACCGATAACAGCTTTGAAAATCATTCTTTGATCGGTGTGCATCGGAGTTCATCGGTGGTTAAAAAGTCCTTTTCTCCGATGACTCTCAGCGATGCCGAGATCCTGGAACGTCTGGTGGCCCTGAACAAGGAACGCGCCGCGGAGGAAGCCCGGGGCTTCGTCCGCTGGCTTCGCCCCGAGTACCAGGCCCCGGAGACTGTGGCACCAGTCGCTAAGCCCATGTTGGAGGAGGAAGGAACGTTGGCCTCCGAAGCCAAGGGCCCTTCCCGGGAGCCCCAGCCCTGGCCCAAGGATCTCAAGGATCAGCTCGGTGCCCTACGCGCCGTCCTCACCTCCTCCGCCCGCCTGTGGACCCTGGAGTCCGTCGCCCAAGCGTTCAAGAGCCGAGGCCGCTACCGCGAGAGCATCGCCGCGCACCTAGACCTGTTGACCGACCTCGGCATGCTCAGCCGCGTTGACACCCCCGACGGCCCCCGCTGGCACCGGCCCCAGGCCATGGGTGCCTGAGGAGCCTGACGCGGTCTGGGGACGGTTCAGCGCCCCCAGACCCGGCAGAGGACCAAGGTCAGATCGAGCAGGCTCGCCTGGCTTCGCGTCAGGCCGGTGCCCTTGAGATCCCGTTCCGCCTGGTTCACACGGGCCACGAGCTTCTTCAGGGCTGGCCCCCGGAGGCGCTGCGCCGTGGTGGCCAAGCCCTCGACCAGAAAGGCCTGTTTGGGACTGAAGCCGAGAGCTGCCAGCAGCGCGGCCCCCTGGAGGCCCTGGGCCTGGGCATCCTGATAGTCCAGCACTCGGGCCACCTCGCCCCGCACCTGAGCCAGCAGCATCAGCGTGGTGGCGGTCGGATCATCCTCCATCGCCTCCCGCAGGGCCTTCAGGGCCCCGGCCTGATCGCCCCGCATCCAGGCATTTTTCCAGGCGAAGGCCCGATCCCCGGCTAAGCGGAAGGTGGCCTGGTCCACCATGGCTTCGGTTACGGGCTCACCTCCCGCCATGAGCAGGAGGACCTCGAGGGTTCTCTGGATCAGGCCCGGGTGGGCGCCCTCAGCCTTTTTCCGGCTGCCCATGACCTTCTCGTTGGAGAGACGTTCGTGCAACAGGCGGGCGCCGCCGCTGTCGAGCCGGAGCCCCAATTCCCGGGCCCTGCTCTCGATGAAGGCAGGCACCTCCTTGTGCTCGATCTGGCCCACCTTCAGGATCCGTCCGGCCTTGGCCCAGTCAGTCCAGGGCTTGGCGCCCAGAGGCTTCCCAGGAGAGGCGGGCAGGGTCGTCCAGGCCACCAGCAGCAGGTTCACGCCAGGCGGAGGTTTCTCGAGGATCGCTCTGACCACTGCCGGCAATTCCTTGGCGCGGGTGAACAGGTTGTCGGCGGCGGGCACGATGACGGTGCGGGTTTCCGCGCCCAGGGGCGCCGCTTCCTGCAGCGCGGCCGTGACATCGGGCCAGGGGCAGCCTTCGGAACAGACCGTGAGTGAGAAGTCGGCCCACTCGGGATCGACGTGCTTCTGCTTCCAGGCTTCCAGGGCCTCGCGGCGGCCGTCGCCGTCCTCCCCGTGCAGCAGGACGAAGCCTTGACTCAGCCAAGCGGCGGGCACGGCCATCAGTCGATGCCCTCCAGCAACTGGGTGAGGAAGCTCTCGGCGAAGTCGTCCGCCAGGCTTTCCAGCACCTGCAGTTCGCGGCTGTCGAAGCTGGCAAAGTTCTGGTCCACCCTGTACTGGTTCGAGAAGGTCAGGCCGCGGCGGGAGAGCACCACCACGCCCGTCTGCCCGTCGAGCAGGTCCACGCTGGCCACCACGGCCACTTCGACGCGGGAGGCGGACCCGGCGCTGGCCTTGGCCTTGTCGTTGCCGAGGGTGAGGCCGATGGGCCGGGACACGTAGCTTTCGAGGGTTCCCTGAAGCACCCAGCGGGAGGGCTCGCCCTGCGCCACCAGCCGCCACGGGCTGGCCGCCACCACGCGGTTCTCCAGGGCCTTCGTGAAGCGATCCTCCAGCCCGAGCCGCGGCGTGAGGTTGCGGAACCGGGCCAGACGAATGGTCTCCCCCTGCTTCGCCCAGGCGGCGGAGCGCTGCTGGCGATCCAGGCGGTGATAGCCACAGCCTGTCGCAAACAAGAAGGCTAAAGGAAAAAGCAACAAGCGGAACGCAGAGGACACAGAGTTCACACAGAGGACGCAGAGGAAGGAGGAGAGGTCAGGAGGAAACGCCTGATGCCTCGAGTGGCGAGCGGTTGGAGTGCGAAGTTCATCAGCAGGCCCACAGGTTTCTCGGAGAAGCGCAAGTAGCTCAGCACCTGAGCCTCATGTTCCTTGGTGAGGGCTTCAGCCACCTTCAGTTCCACCACCAGCATGCCATCCACCAGAAGATCCAACCTAAAGGCATTTGGCACCACAAGCTCCCGGTACCGGATGGGCACGGCAACTTGCCTTTCCACAATATGCCCTGCCAACTCCAATTCATGGGCCAGACAGGCTTCATAGGCAGACTCGAGCAGCCAGGGTCCAAGGCGCTTCTGAACTTCGATTCCAGCCCGGATCACGGCCCTGGTCAGATCGGCGAAGGGCCCGCGCTCGCCTCGCTCCTCGCCGTTCCGATTCGAGTCCATGACCAAAAGGCTCCTTGCCTGCTTTTCCTCTGTGTCCTCTGTGGTTCTCTGGGTCCTCTGCGTTCCAACTCCCTGATGCTTAAGGGTGGTACACGCCAACGTAGGGCAGGTTGCGGAGCTTGCCATCGAGGTCGAGGCCGTAGCCCACGACGAAGTGATCCTCGATGGTGAAGCCGATGTAGTCCACGGGGACCTCGACCTTGCGGCGGCTGGGCTTGTCCAGCAGGGTACAGATCTTCAGGCTCAAGGGCTCCCGATCCTTCAGCAGGTTGCTCACCTTGAACAGTGTGAGCCCTGTGTCCACGATGTCCTCCACCACCAGGGCGTGGCGCCCCTGGATGCTCCTGTCCAGGTCCTTGAGGATGTGCACCTCGCCGGTGCTTTCCATGCCGCCGCCGTAGCTGGACACCTGCATGAAGCTCACGTCGATGTCCGTGTCCATGGCGCGGACGAGATCGGCGAAGAAGGGGAACACGCCATTCAGGAGGCCGATGACCACCAGGTCCTTCCCCGCATAGTCCCTGGTCAGCTGGGCCCCCAGTTCCTGGACCCGGGCCCGTATCTGGGCCTCGGTCACGAGGGGGGTGACGCGCGTTCGCATGGAGACTCCTGAAGCTGCAACTGGTACCTGGAAATCGAACCCTAAATCCTTATCCATTCAACCTCATGAGGCCACGCCGGGTCCATCCGGTGACGGCGGTTTCTCCTTGATTCCGATCGTCGGAGCCTAACATGATGGCAATAGCCACCTTGAGCGAGCCCCTAATGATCCAGACGGCCAACCCGACCGGTGATCGGACCCCCGATCCGGGCTCGCCGTACCACACCCCGGAGGTGCTGGCCTGGGTGGAGGAGGCTCAGCAGGGCGATCAGGCCGCTTTCGGCGCCCTGGTCCGCCTCTTCTCGAGGGATGTCTACGGCAAGGCCTTTTCCATCCTGAAGAACCACCAGGACGCAGATGACGTGGTGCAGGAGACCTTCATCCGGGTCTACCGGGCCCTGCCCGGCTTCCGCTTCGAGTCCTCGTTCCGGACCTGGCTCATCACCATCGCCACCCGCCAGGCCCTGAACTACCGCGAGCGGGTCGCCAAGGAGCACGAAAGCCTCGATGGCCCGGAGGGCACACTCGAGCATCCAGCCCTCCGGGTGGACGAGACACAGATCGCCGCGCTCATGGACCAGGAGGCCCGCCGCCTGCTGCAGGAGGCCCTGCCCAAGCTGCCCAGGCGGCAGAAGCAGGCGCTGACGCTCAAGCTCCAGCACGATTGGAAATACGAGCGGATCGCCCAGGAGATGGGCACCTCGGTGGGCAGCGTGAAGGCCCACATCTTCCACGCCATCCAGAACCTGACCCGCCATGTCAAAGGAGGCCGAGCATGACCCAGCCCCTTCCCATCCCACCCGCCTGCCTTCCCACCATGGAAGCCGTCCTGGCGGACCCCCTCGACCCGGGACCTGAGGCGGAGGCCCACCTGAAGGTCTGCCGGGCCTGCGCCGAGGCCCGGGTGGCCTACCTTGCCCAGGAGGAGAGCCCCGAGGCCCTGGCCCCGGCCGGCTACTTCGAGCGCCTCCCCGACCGAATCCTCCGGAAGCTGCCCGCCCGCCCCCGCCTGCGTCTGCGCATGGGCCCCTTCACCTGGGCCGCAGCGGCAGCTCTGCTGATGGCCGTTGGGGCCGGCGCCTTCTGGGCCGGGCGGGCCAACCGCACTCCCCTCCTGGAAGCCACCCTGCCCCGGACGCCCTCGGAAATCCAGGAGGTCCAGCCGGAAGTCCCCTTCCTGGATCCGGAGGATGCTGTCGCCCAGCTGACGGCCCTCTCGCAGCAGGACGCCGACGCCGTCCTTCAGACCCTCCGTGAACGGCAGGCCCAACCACCCGTGAAAAAGTGAGCTAAGTTCCCAGTGGAGTCGTCCATGTCCATCCGTACCCTCCTGCTCCTTGCGTTGACCGCCCTCACCCTGGGCGCCCAGGGCCGGGTCCGCCCCGAGCGGGCCTTCAGGGATCCGCCGGAGCGCCGCGCCGGTCCCCGCCGGGAGCGGATCGTGGCGGTGCTCCATGAGCTCAGGTCGAGGAAGCTCCAGAGGGCCCTGGGCCTGCCTGAGGAGAAGGCCAATGCCATCGCCGACCGCTGGGCCCTCTTCGACGAGGAATCCGCTTCGCGCCGGCTGCTGATGGGCCAGCTCCGCCACCAGATGAACACCACGCTGATGGGCCCCGGCAGCGAGGACGAGAAGAACCGGAAGCTGCAGCCCGTGGTGGAGGAGCTTGCCGTGCTCCGGCAGCAGCAGGAGGCCTCCCGGAAGCGTTTCGAGGAGGACATCCGGGGCTCCCTCACGCCGGCCCAGCAGGGGCGCTTCATCCTGCTGGTGGACGAGTTCCAGAAATCCATCCAGGAAGCCATCCAGGAACAACGGAAGGACCGATAGCCCCGCCTTCCGCTCGACTGTCCCCCTTCCTGAACAGGTGACCTGTGAAATGGATCTTCCTGGTCGCGGCTTCGCTGCCAGTCCTGGCCCAATCGAATGCTGAGCTGGAGCCAGCTCCCTCTCGGCCCCCGAATCTCACGCTCAAACTGGGCGGGCTGGCCGACAGCGCCGAGGGCCAAGACCTCCACGGCAAGCTCACCTGGAGCCCGAGCGGATCATTCACCCTGTTCCTTTCCGGAGTCCGGTCGAACCTTGCCTCCACAGCCCAGGCCCCCAGTCCGAACGGGGCCACCACCACGACCACCACCACCAGCCTGGGCGGCGACCGTTCCTTCGGCGCGTTCGACCTCGGCTTGCGGTATGACCAGACGGACATGTCCGACCTGCTGACCTACAAGCGCTACGCCCTCCAGCCCGCCTTTGACGTGGGCTCCTGGCGGCTCGGCTTCGAGTTCTCCACGCGCACCACGGAGTTCGACCGGATCCGCTTCACCAGCCGACCCATCACCACGCCCACCGGCATCGTCTACGTGACGGGCTACGCGGACCTGAGGGTCACCGACACGGGCATCGGCGCCAACCTCGACTACCTCGGCGAGGTGTGGCGCCCCTACTTCTCCTACATCCACTACGACTACGGGTCCCTGCACGGGGAGACGGACGTCAGCCGGATCCGGAATAGCGCGGGCGGTGTGAGCCCGGAGATCTTCGCGGCCCTGGCCGGCCGGCTGGTGAGCAGGCTCGAACGGATTTCCGCTTCCATGGTGAGCGGGAAGGCATCTCTCCTCGACTGGACGGCAACAGCGGGCCTGGAGGCCGACCTGAAGCGCACCCGCTGGGGGCTGGAGGCGACCCGAGACGTGGATCACCTGACCGGGGAGAGCTCGGACACCTTGATCGGAACCGCCGGCTGGAAGGTCAACTCGAGGTTCCTCCTGGAACTCCAGCTGGGGGCCACCCGCTCCGAAGCCTTCGGCACGGATCGCTTCGCCGGCCTGACCTTCACCTTCCGCACCCGGCCCGGCTTCTAGCCTGCTGGCGCCTCCAGGATCACCGGGATCACCAGGGGCCGCGTCTGCGTGGTCTTCCGGATGATCCGGCGCAGGGCCAGGCGGAGCGTGTCCCGGATGGCCTCGCCATTCCTGCGGACCTCAGAGGGCGCCTCCTCATAGGCCTTCCGGGCCACACCTGCCAGCAGTTCAGCATAGGCCTCGTCATCGGACAGCATCACGAAGCCCCGGCTGAGGATGGTGGGCGTCGCCGCCAGCTCGCCCGTCTGCGGATCCACCAGCAGGGTGGCGAAGACGACGCCGTCCTCCTGGAGGATGAGGCGGTCCTGCACCACGCGGGCATCCACCATGTGGTCCACGCCCTCATGGACGAAGCACTTGCCCACGGGCACAGCGCCCGGCATGTCCACCCGGCCATCCAGGAAGAGGCGAAGACAGAGGCCGCCATCGAGCAGGGAGATCCGCTCGGGCGGCCAGCCCAGGGAAGCCGCCAGGGCGCTGTGGGCCCGCAGGTTCCGGTAGGTGCCATGGACGGGGACCATCTGCGTGGGCCGAACCGCGCGGATCAGGTCGGCCAGCTCCTCCCGGCTGCCATGGCCCGAGGCATGGACGGGACCCAGGCCATCATTGGAAGTCTCCGCACCCAGGCGCTCCGCCGCGTCGAGCATGCGCGAGATGGCCACCTCGTTGCCGGGAATGGCCCGGGCGCTTACCACCAGCCGGTCGCCGGGCTCCATGGGCAGGCCCTTCACCTCCCGCCGCAGCAACCGCGCCAACCCGCTCATGGGCTCGCCTTGGCTGCCGGTGCAGAGCACCACCAGTTCATCCTTGCGGAAGAGGTGGGCATCCTTGACATCCACCAGGAGGTCGTCCGGCAGGTCCAGCCGCTTGAGAGAGCGCGCCAGCGCCAGGTTCCGGTCCAGGCTGCGGCCCAGGAGCACCACCTGGCGGCGGAATTCATAGGCCAGGTCCACCACCGTCTGGAGGCGGTGGATGTTGGAGCTGAAGGTAGTGACGAAGAGCCGGCCCTTCGTCTGCTCGAAAGCGGCCTCCAGCCCTTCCCGACACACGGCCTCCGAGGGGGAGCGCCCGGGCCGGCCCACATTGGTGGAGTCGGCCATGAGCAGGCGCACACCGGCATCCCCCAGGGCCTGCAGCCGCTCCAGGCCCGTGTGGCGCCCATCCAGGGGCTCGGGATCCAGCTTGAAGTCGCCCGAGTGGATGAGCACGCCCTGGGGCGTGTGCAGCGCCAGGGCGCAGGCATCCGGGATGCTGTGGGTCACGGGGATCCACTCGGCCTCGATCTCGCCATCGCCCACCTTCACCCGGCCGTAGTCCCGCACCACGTGCAGCAGTCCCGTGTCCAGGCCGTGTTCACGGAGCTTGCCTTCCAGCAGGCCCAGCGTGAAGGCCGTGCCATAGACGGGGACCGGCCATCGCCGGAGGAAGTACGGCAGGGCGCCGAGGTGATCCTCGTGGCCATGGGTGAGCAGCACGGCCTGGAGCCGGTCCGCGAAGGGCTCCAGGTAGGCGAAGTCCGGCACGATGGAATCGATGCCCGGCTGGTCGTCGGAAGGGAACAACTGGCCGCAGTCCACCAGGAAGAGGCTGCGGGCGCTGTGCACCACCAGCGCGTTCATGCCGAACTCGCCGAGCCCGCCGATGGGGATCAGGCGCAGCTCGTCGGCGGCGGGGGCCTCGGCCCAGGTTTCGAATTCAGACGCTACGGGCATGACGATGGGAACACCTCGGGATGATGATTCAACAATTCACGGGTCGCCATGAGCCACGCCGAAGGCGCAATCACTTCGGCGCGCAGCGCCGAAGCCAGGCCCACGCTGGTCAGGGTTTCGGCAGGCAGGATGCCCTGCCAGTTGTTCGCCAGGGTCTTCCGGCGGTGGGCGAAGGAGCGGTGGAGCACCTGCAGCAGGGCCCTGCGCTCCGGCAGCGAAGGGGCATCTCCGCGGGGCTCGAACAGCACCACCGCCGAGTCCACCTTGGGCGCCGGCCGGAAGGAGCCCGGTCCCAGCTTCACGAGCCGGGTCAGCCGGGCGCACAGCTGGGCCAGCACGGAAAGCGGACCATAAGCCTTCGTGCCGGGCACGCCCATGAGCTTCTGGGCCACCTCCAGCTGGAACATGAGCACCATGCGCTCCCAGGCGATGCCCTCCGTCAGCAGCCGCGCCAGGATGGGTGTGGCGGCGTTGTAGGGCAGGTTGCCGATCACCGACCAGGGCTCGCCCTCCGGCAGCGGGATCCGGACGGCATCGCCCAGCAGCAAATGGAACTGCGGGCGGCCCCCGAAGCGCATCTGGAGCAGTTCGCAGGCCTCGGGATCCAGGTCCACGGCCCACAGGGGCCGCCCGTCCGCCAGCAGGCGCTCTGTCAGCACCCCCGGCCCGGGCCCGATCTCCAGCAGGCGCGGAGCTGCCGATGCGAGCGCCGCCCCCACGATGGTGGCAATGGCACCATCGTTCACCAGGAAGTTCTGGCCAAAGGCCTTTTTAGGTCGAAGACGGGCGATGGGAGAAGGATCCGGCACACCCCAGCGTACCACCTCCCCCGGCCTCGCCCATGAAAAGGGGCCCTTGCGGGCCCCTGGGGGGTGGCATTGCGGAATGCGCTACCGGACGATGCGCCAGGCGCGTGGCGCGAAAGACTGTGTCCCTGACTTGACGATCAAATCCTGGATCTTGACGTTATTGGAGGCCGCTCCGCCTCCGGTCACAGGGGTGTCCTGGCCGCTCTGAATCACCATACGGCTGCCGATAGACGTGAGATCACCCGCGAGGTTGGTCCAGGAGAAAATGTAGCCGTTACATCCCGTGGCGAGTTTATCGGCCAGGGCATCAGCGACCGCCATCTCCCCCTTATTGAACAAGGGAGCCAGTGCATCGCACATGCGGAAGGTCAGCGTATTCCCGGCCCCCTCACAGATGGTTGCAACTCCGGTCCGCCCAGGTTTGAAGGTGGAAAAGAGCAAGGCCCCGTTCAGTACGGTGGAGTTCAAATAGGACTTCTCGTAGAAGAGGTGAGTGGCGTCGGCGATATCAGTCAGTTTGTGGAATAGCAGTTTATAGCCGAGATACTGGTTGTTCCCCAGATAGCTCGTGTTGCCGACCGTCGCCGTGGCTGTCTGATCAGACAGTTGGTCGTCAGTGATGGCTCCTGCCGAAGTGTTCACGTTGCTGGGGAAGGTACCCCCTCCCGGAAGGTCGGCGCTGTCTTGCCGATCGAAGACCATGATCTGGCGCAGTGGATTGCTGGCCACAGGCTTGACCGAACCTGCATCCATGGGGTCGTTGCGGTCGCCAGTGCCAAACGTCACGCCAACAACAGGCGGGATCATGTTTGCCGCGTTTGAGCTGGTGGCAGGCCGCCGGAACTCGGGTATGGCCGTGGGGACGCGGTAAGCCACCGGCGTGGATGAAATCGGCGAGGCAGCAATGACCTTCCCGCCGGAAACGGTGGTCAAACCCTTGTAGATCCAACGTACACCGGCGTTCGCGGGGGTGGAGCTCACGTTCAGCGAGCCATCGGTGGTCCACTGATCGATGTTGGAGCTATCCACCCGCCAACCCACTGGTGCCGTGGTGAGGGTTTGCATGGATCCGAGGGCATACACCCCCCCGGAAAGGTCCCCAAAATAGACCCGCTGGGCCTTCTTGGAGCCGACGTAGAACTCGAAGGGGAAGCCTCCGGCACCGATGGCACCCATGTTCGGGAAGTCAGCCGCCAAGGTCCCGTTGTTAACAAAGTCATAGAGTTTGACCGGGCTGCCTGAGGTCACGTCTATAGCAAGCAAGGATCGCCCCAGCTTCGTAGGGCCTGAGTTATTGCCTATTGTCAGGGCATCCAGGTCGTTGTTGCTGTAGCCCCCGCCGAGAATGAGGACGTCCTTCACCGCCGCTGGACTGCTGCCAGTCTCGACCCGGGCCACGGCAGGCGTGGACGTGGCAAGACCCATGGTCTTGATTGTGGGATCTGAAGAAGTATTGGGGTCCAACACCCAGGAAAGTACTGGAGATCCGGGGTTGGCCACGTCGAAGGCATAGTAGCTACGGCCACCCTTGCGCATGCCAACGATGACGCGGATGGTATCTGTGCTGTTGACACGCCGGTTGCCAAGAGGACTGCCCGAAACGGACGAGTCCTTGAAATAAACATACGGGGAGCCGTCCACAGTGTAGATGTGATCATTTCCAGAGGCCTGGAGCTTGCTGAGTTTGGGAATGACGGTGGTAACAGAAGGACTATTCAATAGCTCCGAGGGCACAAAGCTCCACAGTTCGTCCATGGCCGCCTGCAGGACACCTGAGGCATCCAAGTAGCTGACTTCGCCAAAGGCGTGAAAATGCCCTTGGTTATCTCCAACGTAAATAACTTGGAACCTGGCGGAGGGATCGCTGCTATTTGCAGCCCAAAAATCGCTAAGCACAGTGCTTCCAGCCGAAGAGAGGAGAGCAGGATCGTACTCTACCGCGGCGGGAGAACTGTTGATGATATCCCCCATGATGTCAAGCCTATTGGCCGGGTTGGTGGGATCAGTGGGATCGGCGGCACCCTGGATGAAGCGGATGAGGTTCTGAGCTTCGGGATCGGAAGTGACCCCCATGACTTTGGGCGTCAGCGTCGTAGTATTTGAATCCGTGAAAGGCACCAGGGTGGTTGTGCCTGGCAGTGCGGTATAGACCTTGCGGTTCTTCCAACCAAGAGCCTTGAGCGCTGCCGAGGCGGAAGCTACGGCATTGTCGGCATTGATGTCCGTCTGGAAGCTTCCGCCCTTGTCCTTGAGACCAACAGTGCCATCAGATTGAATGCCCAGGCCGGCCATCAGCAGATCGCCCTGCCAGATCGAGCCAACCCCCGCGTTGGTGGAAGCGAACCGGCCCAGGTAGACCCGGTTGCCAAGATTCAAGCCCACCAGGGGCGCTGCAGGCGCCACGATGCTGGTGTTCGCTTGGGTGATGCGATTGATGATGTCTTTGAGAGCACCGACTAGAGCATTTGGATCCGAGGCATCGAAAAAATTGGTCTTGATGCCGGAACCGGTGGGGGCTACCAGAGACGTGCCGGATACAGAATGGGCGAGGTCATAGGTCGAAACTTTGGGATCTCCATACAGAGCGGTCCGAAGCAGGGGGCCTTTACCTCCAACATTCACACCGGTCGTGTTGCTGCCGGCCAAGGACAATCCCACCGTCATCGTAGTGATTTTCCGACCGGGAGCAGATGCGCCTCGAGTCATGACTCTGAATGGAGCGTAAGCGCTTGGGAGCCCGGTACCGGTGGTCTGCTGGCTGGCGTTGTTCGTCCCGTTGGCAACCCCATGGGCGGCCACGGCAGCCAAACTCCAAATGTTGTAATTTGATTTGCCCGCATTCAGGTTTGCTGGAGCCAAGTTCTGAATATCGGATTCGTTGTTGACTGCCGTGGTGGCGTTGGTGGCAATCTCACCGGAGCCAATGCTTTCGTTATTGGCGAGGCCATCCGTGAAGATGACCACAAAACTCGAACTGCATGGCGAATCGACCAGCCCAGTGTGGCTATAGTCGAAGATGCTTGAGTTTGTGGCCGACTCGACCATTTGAGCATAGGCATTGGCCAAGGCCCCTGTCAGCGGTGTGGACCCAGACGGAAATTTCTGTTGAATGGTTTGGACAGAGGCATGGATCCCGGTCTTCACTGATGTGAATCGCGTGAGAACGCGCTGCCCTGAATTGAAATTATCGCTTTTCAGGCTGGCATTGGGCTCGTTCGCATTGTCCAAGAACCGATATGCCCATAGCACGCTGCCTTGCTTGCTAAGCCAAGTCGTGAGTACAGCTTTCTTGAGAAACTGCGATCGGGTCCCCACGGGAATCCCGTTGTTGAAGGTGGTGCCTCGATTGTTAGACCAAACCGTGGCGCTAGGAGTTGAGGTCGATCCATAGGCCGGATCATAGACACCCGGGACGATGAAACCGCCGCCTCCAGGGTAGGTGCCATTGTTGGGGGCCCCTGCAAAGGTGCCTGCAGACGTCGAGAAGGTCCCAGAAGTCGGAGCCTGATTACGGTCATCCTTGACACCGCCGGGCGGGTTGGGGTCGAAGCTGTTCCCGTCATCGGCCTTGACAACATTGCCCCAGAACAGCCAGAAGGAATAATCCGGGTTGTAGGTGAAGTAGCCGAGGGTGTAGCCGCCACCTCCGTCAGGGGTGAGAACCCGGTTTGCAGCAAGAGAATAGTAAGTATCGAACACAACGTTGGAACCGCTGGAAGGATCCACGAAATAGTCAGGAACAGGGGCGGTTCCCGTGGAGGGCAATGAGGTAGGCACCTGGAGAATGGTCCAGGGTGTGGGAATGTCCAAGGTGCGGGTGTAGGTCCCACTAATTGTCGTGATGTGCTGCACGGTGACTTGGCCGGTCTTCGTTTTCAAAGTTCCGGGATTCGCGGTCACACGCACCGTGAAACTGGTGCTGGTCACAGCCGTAACTGTGGCGGATGTGACGTTATAGGCCGTGGGCAGGAGGCCAGTGACCGTCACGATGTCGCCGACTTGGATCGTGTTGCTGGTGGTCGTGGTGTACGTGATTCTTTTCGGACTGTTGCTGTAGGCAGCGTTACTGATGGAATAAGTCTGCGTTGTGGTACTCGAAGAAATGACTCCTGTCACCGACGCCGTCAGACGGGCATGGCTGGCCTTCATGGCCAGGGCTTCCGTGATGGGCAAGGTAGTAATTTTGGCGCCGGAAGGCTCCACGAGGAACCCTGTGGCGGTGACGCCATTGCCGATATCGAGTGATACGACACCAGTTGCCGGGTCGATGCTCATCTGATTGCCAAAATCGCTGTTCTGATCCGTCCAGTACTGAGCGTGCCAGAAACAATTCACCATCGAACCGGAGAAGTCGAACACCGTGAGCAGCTCAGGTGTGGCCCCGCCGTTTTTGTAGACATCGAGCAGGTCCGTTTTGGTGAGGAGTTTGCTGTCCACCTGGCCAAAAAGGGCAGTGGCGGCACAAAAAGCCAGTATTAAAGTTTTGAGGCGTTTTAATTTGAAAAACATGGGTTCCCCCGAAAAGAAGTGTTCAAAAGGATCAGAAGGGCGGCATCGTGGCGATCAATTCCCGTTGAGCCTGATAGGTCAGTCCATCCTTCGGCGTGGCGTGGCCAACGGATACCACGCGCCAGAAGTAGTCGCCTGTCGAACTGGTGACCTTGGTTCCACCAGAGGCACCCGAATTGTCCGAGCTACCTCCACCCGAACGAGAGGCGGGCAGAGAGCCCAGGAACCAGACCTCAATGTCAAAGTTCTGGTCGGTGGCAGCAGTGGCCAAGGTCTTCCCCTGGTAAAGGGACATGGCGGAGTTGCCACCCCCAGAAATGAGCACTGGAGGATAGAGCCCAGTGGTGGAGGCGAGGGTGTCTTTGATGCCCTTCAGGAGGCTCGTCTGACTGGTCAAGGGACCGGCAGCGGTGAAAGCCGCATTGTTCACACCACCCTGGCCCCAGATGATGACCCAGTCCAAACCAGCATCGGCAGCTGCTGCCGCCTTCTCTCCCTGAATGATGGTTCCAGCCATGGACAGTTCGCGGATTGCGTTGCGGCTCAAGCTGAAAGTTGCGGCTCCCATGACGCCCACCAGCACCAGCGCCATGATAATGGTAAGACCACCCTCTTGCTTTTTTCGATCGGGGCCTGGGGTTGCATAGCGCATGAGAACCTCTAATTAAGCGGAAGGCCAAAGTTGCGGGGAGTGACCATCAAAGTCTGGGACCTACGCACGTAGGCTGCCACGCCGCTAACGTTTGAATTCTCAGCGCGGGGCGCGGCGGACCGTGAGACCACATCCATGCGAATGATGCAGGGGAAGGTCCGGAACCAAAGAGGGTTGCCGGGATCACGTGCAGTGATCGGGCGACCACCTGGCGACAGCTTAACCATCTTGCCCACGATGGCGTCCCAGGTCGCCGAGCCCTGCCTGAGCCAGTTGCCACCGCCATCAAAACTGATGTCGACGGTAAAGCCTTCGATGTTTTCAGCGATCACATCTGTCGTGAACCCTGCGGGCTGAGGGGCGGGGGGTGGCGCAGGCCAAATGATCGTTGCCCCGCCGGCCGGATAAGAGGTTTGCTGACGAACCAGGCAAGGCACGGTGATCCCAGGGTTGGAAGGATCCCAGGCACGAGCCTGAATGCAGTAACGAGTCACCACATTCGGCCGGAAGAAGGCAACTGGCGTGTTGGATGCATGTGTCCCAATGGAAGGCGTAAGAGCGTACCCGCCAGCCTGAGAAATGCTTGCCAAGGCTGCCCCTGAGGCTGACACGCCAAGCATTGATCCCGAAACAGAGGCGACCTGGAACTGTTCAAATCCGGCATCCAGAACCGCGACCACGTCACCAGGCTGAATATCCGACAAATTGCCACTGAGAACGGACACACCAAGAGCCGCTGAGGTGGAGGTGGAAGCATCGACCGTGGCCCGGATTGGTAGGGGGATGTCCCCCACAAACTGCAACTCGTCCGGGAACAAAGAGAAATCCTTCGACTGAGACGGATTGCTTGGATCCGGCCCATGCACCTTCACCTCAGTCGGTGCCGGAAGGATCATGAAGGGTTCTTGGGTCCCGGGTCCCACGGAATACCCCGTTGGCTGATTGAAGGGGACGTAGGCAAAGTAGCCGATCGAGGCCACGTCATCCTGGAGGGACGCGAGGGCCCAGCGGCCTCGCCGCTGGCTGGCGATGGTGTCGTTCACACGCTGGAAGCCGGCCAGATTGGCCGAGTAGATCCGCAGCATTCCAGCGGTAAGAATGCCGATGAACATGACGGCCACCAGCATCTCGATAAGGGAAAACCCCTTCTGGAGAGGACGGGACCACCGGAAGAATCCTAGCGTCATGGCTTCACTCCTAGTAGCGGATGAGACGGCTGAGGGTGAGTGTGGATGGCGTGAGTTTCGTTCCATCCGCCCCTGCAACCTGGTCCTGCCAGGTGACGGTGACCACGAATTCGTTCATGTTCATATTTGTGATGGCCAACTTGGGGGTTGCGTCGGTGGGTGCAAGCCGGGCCCAGCTGACCGTGAACACCTGAGCGGGGTCATTAAGTGGCACGGGCTGTCCATTGACGTCAAACTGGCCGAACACACCGTTGGCATTGGCACCTGTGTAAGGACGGGCCCCTGCAAAATTGGCAGTAGCTCCCAATGCACCTGCCGCGAAGGACCAAGAAAGACTGCCTTCAGCCTGAGCAGCACTTAGACAACCTTCTGCCAGGGCAGTCGCGGTCACCCGGTTGCGGCCGCCGGAATTGCTCCGCAGGGTCGAGACCTGAAGTGCCGCCAGGCCCAGTAGGCCGATGCCGAAGATGAGCGCGGTCATCAACAACTCGACCAGGGTGAAGCCTGACTGGCGGGAAGCTCGGGGCGTCATGAGGAGCTCCTAGAGGCGCTGCCAAGGCGAGGCTGCGTCGCCCGCGTTGGGTTTGTAGAAGGCATGGATTCCATTAGCGCGGGTCACAAGCACCAGACCTGCCGGCGCGCTCCGGTAGGAGGCGCCATTCCGCATGCCCGCGACGTAGATGTAGAAGTCCGCGCTCGCATGCCCGGTGGAATCGAAAAAGAAGCTGGAGTTCGCGGTGCCGGTGAACAATTTTGCGGAAGTGCCAGGGTTGGCGCCGTTGGTGAAGAGGCTCTTGATGGCGGTGACCCCGCCGGTCAGGGGATCAGGGTTCGGCACTGCCTGCGCGTAGACGGGCCAGGCCGCGCTGGAGTCGATGCCGGAGTAGCGCGTGGCGTCGCGTCCGGCGGCATCCCTACGCCATGTGGTGAGAGCCTGGTTTGCCGGGGCGGGAAGAATATCGCCCTGGGACGGGAACGTGATGGTCAGATCCGGCTGGTCCCCCGAGGTCGTGAGCGTCACGGTCCTGCCTGTCGACTGGGCCACAGTGCGGGCATCGGCCAGGGCGCCCACCAACGAGTTGACGGTGCCCTTCACGGCGGCGGGCTGCGCGGCACCGTACCAAGTGCCCGTCACAAGGGCCACGACCCCAATGATCACCACCACGACCAGGAGTTCGAGCATCGAGAAGCCTCGGTCGAATCGCTGCATGACTGACCCCTTGCAGTTGATGTCCCAAGCATCGGCCAGGGACACGGAGTTAGGCGAATGAATTCAAATTATTGTTAACAGAAAGTTTAAATAAAAATACCCTCGAATCATCCAGGTGATGAAACAACAAGTGTATAAATTTTATACATTATCCGAACTGAATGGGATCCCGATCCAGGCTGATGGAACCTGCCGGGTCCAGGGGGTGCCTGGCGAGTACTTCGCCTAGGGCGCCTCGCCCTCCCTTCAGCAGGAGGTGCATGCGCCAGCGGTCACGGATCCTGGGGACCGGCGCCTCCAGCGGGCCCAGCACCCGCAGACCCGGAACGGACAGCCGCTGTCGAAAGGCATCCAGGGCCTCCCGCGCCTCGCGGGGCGAGTCGGCCTCGGCGCGGTAGAGGGAGAGGGCGGTAAAGGGCGGATAGCCCAGGCCCTCGCGGAAGGGCAGCTCTGAGGCGGCGAAGCCCTCGAAATCCTGGGCCAGGGCGAAGGTGATGGCTGGGTGTTCGGGTGAATAGGTCTGGAGGATCACGCGACCCGGCAGCTCGGCCCGACCGGCCCGGCCAGCCACCTGGGTGAGCAGCTGGAAGGTCCGCTCCGAGGCCCGGAAGTCCGCGACCTTCAGCCCCTGGTCGGCGTTGAGCACGCCCACCAGCGTGAGCCCAGGAAAGGTGTGCCCCTTCGCCAGCATCTGGGTGCCCACCAGGATATCCACCTGGCCGGTCTCCGCGGCCAGCAGGCCCGCCTCGAAGGAACCGCGGCGGCGCGTGGTGTCCCGATCCAGGCGAAGGATCCGAGCGGCCGGGAAGAGCTGGTTCAGGTGCTCCTCCACCTGTTCGGTGCCTTCCCCAACGCCGCGCAGGTGATCAGCGCCGCAGTCGGGGCAGGCTTCCGGCGGCACCGTTTCGTGGCCGCAGAGGTGGCAGCGCAGGCGGAAGTCGCCCCGGTGGTAGGTGAGCGAGATGGCACAGTGCGGGCAGCCCAGCGTCCGGCCGCAGGCTCGGCACATCCAGAAGTTCTCGTAGCCCCGGCGGTTCAGGAGCAGCAGCACCTGCTCGCGCTTCACCAGCGTGTCCGTGATGGCCTGCATCAGCGGCGGCGCCAGGATGACCTTCCGGCGCACCTGCCGGTAGGCCTCGCGGAGGTCCACGATCTCGACGGTCGGCAGCGCAATGCCCGCGGGCCGCTCCCGCAGCCGGAGCAGCTGGTACCGCCCGCTCTGGGCCGCCTGCCAGCTCTCAAGGCTGGGCGTGGCGCTGCCCAGCACGATGGGACAGCCTTCGAGCTGGGCGCGCTTGATGGCCAGGTCCCGGGCATGGATGCGCGGATGCTCCTCGGATTTGTACGAGCCCTCGTGCTCCTCGTCCACCACGATGAGGCCGATGTCCCGCAATGGCGCCAGGACGGCATTGCGCACCCCCACGAAGAGGTCGGCTCCGTTGAAGAGCAGGCGCACCACGTCGCCGTGGCGCTCGCCCGCGTTCAGCCCTGCGTGCCCCACGGCCACGCGGCCCGGGAAACGCGCCTCCAACCGATCCAGCAGCCGTGCCGTGAGCCCGATCTCCGGCACCAGCCAGAGCACCCGCCGACCTGCGGCCAGCACCCGCTCGGCCAAGGCCAGGTAGACCTCGGTCTTGCCCGAGCCCGTGACGCCCTGGAGAAGATGGACACCAAAGATGCCCGTCGCCACGGCATCGAAGGCCGACTGCTGCTCGGCAGTCAACGTCACCGTCCGGTCCAGCCCAGCCTCGCGGCGCTGCCCCAGCAGATCCATCCGCTTCATGCGCTGGACGAGACCTCGCTTCTCCAGCGTGCCCAAGACCGAGGCGCCGACTCCAGCCGAGGCCAGCAGCTCCGGTTCCATCAGGGCGCCGCCAGCGTCTTCCAGGGTCAGCAGCACCTTGGCCTGGGAGGGTGTCACCCTGGGCGGATGGGGTGCCCCGGTAAGGCGCACTTCCGTGAACCCGGAACCCCGCAGTGCAGATCGATGCAACAGCGTCGGGAGGATGGCGGGGTCGCGGTGCCAGGCCTCACCCAGGTCGGCCAGCCCCTCCCAGGCGCCCCGATCGCGCTGGAAGGACAGCCGCTGCCCATCCTCGTCGGCCTCCCAGTTGGGGAGCATGGACGAGGGCAGGCTCAGGGGCAGCAGATGGGCCTCGAGGCAGCCGTAGTAGCGGGCGGCGAAGGATTGCAGCTCCCGCAGCTTTGTCGGCAGCAGCGGGAAGGGATCCAGCACGGCTTCGATGGGCCGCAGCTTCGCCGCGGGGGGCGCGGGGTCAGCCCCCATGACCAGTCCCACGGCCAGGCTGTTGCGCACCCTCACCTGCACCCGTACACCCTCAGGCAGGCCCTGGGGCGCCAGATAGGTCAGGGGCGGCAGGGGCCGGTTCAGCTGGATGCGCGTGGGAATTAAGTTCATGGGTGGCCAGGATACACTTGGCCAATGATCATCCTGGGCCTTGAATCCTCTTGCGACGACTGCTCCGCCGCCGTGGTGGAGGAGACGGTCGCCGGTCCGGTGCTCCGCTCCCTGGTGCGGGAAAGCCAGGATGCCATCCATGGTCCCTTTGGCGGCGTGGTCCCCGAGCTCGCCGCCCGGGAGCATCTGCTTCAGGTGCGGTCTGTGATCGCGGGGGCGCTCGCACAGGCCAGCGTGAACCTCCAGGACCTGGATCGCATCGCGGTGACCCGGGGGCCGGGACTGGTCGGCAGCCTGCTGGCAACCTTCAGCGCCAGCAAGGCGGTGGCCTGGCGCCACGGAATTCCCTGGGTGGGCGTCCACCACCTGCTGGGGCACCTCAACGCCGCCCGCTTCGCCGCCCCCGATCTGGCCTTCCCGGCCCTGGTGCTGCTCGTCTCGGGTGGTCACACCCACCTGTACCTCGCCCAAGACTGGACCTCGCTCCACCTGCTCCAGAAGACCCGCGACGATGCCGCCGGCGAGGCCTTCGACAAGACCGCGCGGATGCTGAACCTGGGCTATCCCGGAGGGCCCCTGGTGGATGCCTGCGCCCAGGCGGCCGCCCGTGCCGGGGGTCCCTTCACGCCGCCGAAATTCCGCGATGGCAGGGCCTCCTGGAGCTTCTCCGGCCTCAAGACCGGCGTGAAGCTGCGGGTGGAGCGGAATCCCCGCCTGGCCGAAGCCGGGGCCGCGGACCCCGAGGTGCAGGAGCTCTGCCGCAGCCTCCAGGAGGCCATCGCCGGCTGGCTGCTGAAGCCCATTCCCGACCTGGCGCGGGAGCATGGCGCCCGCAGCCTGGTCATCAGCGGTGGCGTCGCCTGCAACTCAAGGCTGCGAGTCGAGGCCGCGGCCATGGCCACCCGCGTGGGCCTCCGGCTCGCCATCCCGGAACCGCGCCTGTGCACCGACAACGGGGCCATGATCGCCGCCGCGGGGGCCCTGCTGGAGCCCGACCCTGAGCCCCTGAGCCAGAACGCCGATGCCGACCTGAAACTGGGAGCCTGAGATGGACGTGACGCGCGAGGATGTCCTGAGGTGCGCCGCGCTGGCCCACCTGAGCCTCCAGGACCAGGAGATCGAGCCCATGCGCCTGGCCATGGCGCAGATGCTCACGCACGCCGCCAGCCTGGATGAGCTGCCCCTCGATGAAGTCGAGCCCCTGTTCCTGGGCCACGGACAGCCCCTGCCCCGGCGCGAGGACGCGGCGCAGGCGAGCTTCACGCAGGCCGAAGCCCTGGCCAATGCCCCGGCGCAGGACCGGGGGTACTTCGTGGTGCCGAAGGTGCTCTAGGCGGTACGAGAAGAGCGGCCCGCTAGCGGGCCGCTCTCGCCATCCTGATGGGACAAATCAGAAGCTGAAGCGCACGCCCAGCCGCACGGACCGTGGGGGCTGGAACGTGGTGGGCGCCTTGAAATACTGATTCGTCTGGCCTACGTCGAGGCCGCTGAAGTTGTAGCGCTGATCCAGGGCCGTGGCGGACTGGCTGTTCAGCAGGTTGGTGATGTCGAGCATGAACCGGAGGCCCAACTTCCCGGTGAACCGGAGGGTGTAGCTCGCATTCACGTCCAGCTTCGTGGTGTCCGGCGTCCGGCCTTCGGAGCCCCGCGGCGTGAGGAAGAGTTCGTAGCGCGTGTAGGGAAAAGGCAGAACCTGATCGGCGTAGCCAAGCCGGTTGACCGGCGTGCCCGTGGCGTAGGTGAAGGAGGCCCCCAGGGTGAGCCCGAAGTCCCACTCGTAGTACCCATTGGCCTTGAGTTGATGCGTGCGATCCCCGCTGAGCCGGCCGTAGCTGTTGACGATGAAGGCTGGCTCGTCGAAGGCGGAGTTGATGTTCGGATCCAGCTGGCCCGTGCCATCCGGTCCGCCCACGCCCTGGTAGGCGCCTTCGTAGTTGCCGTCGAGCTTGCTCCAGAGGTACGAGGCCTGCCAGGTGTAGTGGTCGGCGAACTTCTTCTGCACGCTGACCTCGAAGCCCTTGTAGTCCCGCACAGCCCGGGGGTACTGCTTGCCGGTCTGGCTGAAGCCGGGGTTCATGATGAAGTAGTCGCCGGCTGTGCTGTTCACGTCGAGGGAATCCTCGATGGCCCTCCCCACATAGCGGCGAATGTACTTGGCGCCCAGGATGTAGTTGGACGCCACAGTGGTCTCGGCGCCCAGGATCAACTCATCCGAGTACTGGCCCTTCAGGTCGGGATCCACGGGCTCGATGTACGAGCCCACGATGGCGCTGGTGCCTGCCGCGGGATCGGGAATCAGGCTCGTGGGACTGAAATTGAAGATGGTGGGGTTGCTCTCGTCGCTGAAAGAGCGGATGACGAGATCCAAAGGCACCTGCTCGTAGAAGCGCGACAGGCTCAGGTAGACCTTGTCCTGGCCCTTCCCGGCCCAGTCCCAGACCAGCCCCAGACGAGGCGCCCACTGGTCCTTCAGCTCGATCTTGGTGACGCCGTGTTGATCCTTGATCTTGGTGGTGTCGAGGCGGAGGCCCAAGTTCAGCGTCATCGCCTGTGTGACGGACCACTTGTCCTGCACAAAGTAGCCGGCGCTCTCGTGCTTCGGCGAGGCGTTGAAGGTGATGCTGGGGGCGTTGTTCACGTTCGAACCGGCCACGGTCCAGTAGTAGTGGGAGAAAATCCCGTTCCTGTAGTCGGTCACCTGCTGACCGCCGGAGTAGCCCCGCTGGATCTTCGCCTTGTCCGTCTGCAGATCGAAGCCGCCCTTGAGCTCGTGGGGCCCCAGATACCAGGTGGCAGAACCTGCGAAGTTGTTGCGGGTGAAGTCCTTGTCGTCGAACTTGCCAAACCCGCCAGTGACCCCGCTGGTAACGGCGTTGATGGTTTGGACCAGAGAGGCACCAGCGGGCCCGGCCAGGATGGAGTTCTTCTCCTCATGCTGGCTCGCCTGCACCTGGACGAACCAGGACTGTCCAGTCAGCTCGTAGCGCAGGCTCAGATCTGTTCCGCCCACCTTCTGCACGCCGTCCCAGGTGGAAGCTGGTCCCTGGGCTGATTTCCGGACATCGCCAGTCACCTTCTGGGGATCGCCAAGCACCGAGGCGATGAGGGTCTGGTTTTCCGCGAACTTCCAGGTGAGCTTCATCGCGTAGAGGTCACGGGTGGAATCCGTGGGCGCCTTGAGCCCGAGGTCAGGCCCAGGAATGCGCACCTGGGCTTCCTGGTTCTGGGTGCTCCTGCTGTAGGCCGTGAAGAACCACAGCTTGTCCTTGATGATCGGTCCCCCGACATCGAAGCCGAACTCGAGTTTCCGGTTCTCAAGCTGGAGGGGCTTGGTTTTGAGGTTGTCATCGTTGGCGTGCTGGTTACCGCTCTTGAAGTAGCGGCCCTCGGAATAGGCGAAAACATCCCCCGTGAACTCGTTGCCGCCCGACTTGGTGATGACGTTGATGATGCCGCCGGTGGCCTTCCCGTACTCGGCCTCGTAGCCGCCAGTCTTGACCTGGAACTCCTGGATGAACTCCTGAGGAATGGTCTTGCCCTGGGTGCCGTACTCCACGTTGGTGGTGTTGATGCCGTCCACCACGAAGTTGTTCTCCGCGCCGGAGGAGCCATAGACCTTGAAGCCCGCGTTGTCCGCCGTCACGCCTGGGGAGAGCAGGGCGATGCTGGAATAGTCCCGGGTAGTCGGCAGATTCAGGATCGTTTCGCTGCTGAAGTTGGCACCCGAAGTGGTGGCCTTGAGATCCACGGCTGAACTGGCCTCCGTCACTTCCACGATGGCCGCGGCCACCGCGTTCATGGTGAGGTCCACGGTCGCCGTGCGATCCAGGCCGAGCTGAACCTGGGACTTGGCGGTGTTCAGTCCCTCCTTCGTGGCCGTGATGGTGCAGGGGCCCGGCGGAAGCAGGCCGATCCGGTAGTTGCCAGATTCGTCGGTGACGGCGTTCCGGCCGCCCTGGATGGATGGCCCACTCAGGGTCACCTTGGCGCCAGGCACCGGCCGCCCCTTGGGATCGAGCACCCTGCCCTGGAGGGCGCCGGTAGTCTGGGCCGAGAGCACGGCCCCAGAGGCGAGAAGCAAGGATAGATACCGCAAGCGACGGCTCATGTTGGCCGCTCCCAGAAGAATGGCCACCATCGGATGGCCGACTATGAAAAGAAGTGGACTCATCATGGGCATCCCGCCAGATGAATCAATTAAAATTTCACAGCGGACAATGACGATCATTCGGTCGCCATTCCTTGCGATGGCCCAGTGCCCTCCAAAACCGCGGAGGGCACTCGTCAGCGCAGGTTGGACTGCGCCTGGGCCTACCAGTCTCCGCCGGAATCGCCACCGCCGGAATCACCCCCGGAGTCACCCCAGTCGCTGGAGCCGGAGCTGGATTCGCCCCAGTCGCTCGAGGAGCTGTCCGAGGAACCGCCGGTCCAGCCGTCTCCGCCATCCGAACGGTCATGGTGGTGGCCGCCGCCCATCATGCTGCCGAGCATCATGCCGGTGAGCAGGCCACCCATGCCGCCGCCCGGCTGGCCGTAGCCTCCCTGCTGCATGGGGATGGAGCCCTGCATGGGGCCGTCCAGGCCCAGCTGCCGGCGGGCCGAAGGTGGCAGCTCCTCGTCCTTGAGGGACTGCAGACCGGCCAGGGCACCGCAATAGCCGCAGGTCCACTTGACGGAGCGCAGGCCATCCCACTCCTGCTTCATCCGATCCCCCGAGGCGCCGCAGGTGGGGCACTTGGGATAGGGGCACGGGAAGGTGTGGGGTTCCAGGGGGCCGGTGGGCAGGCCGCGGCGCGAGGCGCCCAGCTGCTCGGGATGGTCCTGCCTGCCGCGCATGGCCAGGTAGATCACGACCCCGATGATGAGAAGGACGAAGAGCATCGTCATGGGAACCCCCGAGGCATTCAGGGTAATCCCGACCTGGGGCCGGGAGTAGGACGCGGGCGCTGGTTTTCGGCCAACCGCCGTTCCAGACCGGGGGGCGGGCGCGAGCAGCGGCCAGGCGGTCCCCCGGATGGCGTTCCTTGCTGGCATCATCACCCCATGCAGCCACGCATCCCGATCCCGGCCGACCAGCCCTGGCGCGTGCTGGGCCTGATGTCGGGCACCAGCGCCGACGGCGTGGATGCCGTGGCCATCGAGGTGGACCCTGCCGCCTTCGAAACGGGACATCCGTTCCGTCGCTTCCTGGGTCACTTAGCCCTGCCCTATGCCGAAGGGCTCCGCGGGCAGGTGCTGGAGGCCGCCTCCAACCGCCTGGATCCGGCGGGCCTCTGCATCCTCCAGCGCCGCCTGGGCGACCACCATGCCCTGGCGGCCCGGCAGCTGTGCGACTCCCTGGGCCTCCAGCCTGATCTTGCCTCCCTGCATGGCCAGACCGTGCAGCATCACCCAGAGCGCGGCGCGAGCCTGCAGCTGGCGGATCCCTATGTGCTGGTCGAGACCCTGGGCTGCCCCGTGGTCTGGGATCTCCGCCGCCGCGACCTCGCCGTGGGCGGCCAGGGCGCGCCGCTGGTTCCCCTGCCGGAACGCTGGCTGCACGGGCCTGGGCCCTGGCTCGCCCTCAACCTGGGCGGCATCGCCAACCTCGCGGTGTGGGACGGGACCTCCACCCGGGCCTGGGACACGGGGCCCGGCATGTCCCTGCTGGATCTGGCCGCCAGGCTGTGGCTGGACCTCCCCTTCGATCCTGAAGGCGCCCATGCCACGGGGACCGTCGCGGCGACCCTCCTGTCCCGCTGGCTGTCCCATCCGTATTTCCTGACCCAGCCGCCCAAGTCCACCGGTCGCGAGGTATTCGGGGCGACCTGGTTCGAGGCTGAGCGCCCCCTCCTGGAGTCCCTGCCTCTGCCCGATCGCCTGGCGACGCTGGCGGCCTTCACGGCCACCACCGTTGCCGTGGAAGCCACCCGAACCAGGCCCTGGCCTGAGGGCCTGCGGGGACTGGTGAGCGGCGGCGGCGCCCGACACCGGCGACTGCGCGCGGAGCTGGCCGAGCGGCTGCACCTGATCCTGGAAGACGACCCTGCCTTCCCCTCAGGAGCCAGGGAGGCCGTGAGCTGGGCCCTGCTGGGGGCCGCCTCGGCAATGGGCCTGCCCGGCCACCTCCCCGAAGTCACGGGGGCCTCGGAGTCGCGGGTGCTGGGGAGCTGGGTGTGGCCGTGAGATGGGGCCGCTGGATCGACCATCTGCCCCTGTGGGTGGCCCTGGGCGCCACCGTGTCCACGGGCATCTACGAGCCCGCCGAGCTGCTTGTCATGGCGATCCCGCTGGTGACGGCCGGCATCGTGGAGACCTTCCGGTGGGACTTCAGCCGCCGCCACCGCTGGCTGGAGGTGGGGGCCCTGCTCTTCTTCCTAGGGGATCTCGCCCGGGGCCGCGGCCTCTTCATCGTGGCCATCCACACCCTGTTCGTCCTGGCCGGGGTGCGGCTCATCCTGCCCCGGGAACCCTCCCACCGGCGCCAGCTGCTGCTGATGAGCTTCCTGCTGTTCCTCACCACCGCCATCGGCACCACGGACATCCTCTTCCTGGTCTGGACCCTGGGTTGGTCCATGGCGGCCACCCTGGCCCTGCTGCAGCAGAGCTGGGAGCCCGCCGCCGCCCTCCGCCGGGGCAGCCTGTCCAGCCCCCCTTATGCCCGCGTTCCCCTCTGGGTGGGCGCGGCCCTGCTCCTGGGCGCCGGGTTCTTCGTGATCATGCCCCGCCTGAGCCTGGGTCTCCGGCCCGGCCTCTTCCCGGGCCTGTCCCGGAGTTTCGGCCAGGCGGGCCTCGGCGATCGGCTCGACCTGTCGAGTGGGGGTCCCATCGAGCCCAATCCGGAGGTGGCGGTGAGGATCCTGCCGCCCCCGGGCACGGATCCGGCCACGAATCCCCAGTGGCTGCGGGGACTCGAGCTGCTACGCGGAATCACTTTAGAGGCCGTCCAGGGCCCCCGCTGGGAGCCCACCGACCTCACCCGGCCAGCATCCTTCGCCATGCCAGGCCGCAAGCCCGACCTCCACGCCGAGTTCCTCTTCACGCCCACGCCCCATGGCATCCTCACCCTGCCCGCCGGGTTGACCCGCCTGGAGCCGGCCGACCTCCTCTTCGCGCCAGGTGCCGGGGCCAGCATCCGGTGGCGGTTCCCAAGGGCCCGCACGGCCCCCGTGAGCGTGAGCTGGAACCCGGAGCAGCTCGAAATACGGGAGCCCTTCCTGTCCCCTCGCCGCCTGGAGCTGCTGACCCGCATGGAGCCAGAGCACGACGCGGCCCGACGCGCCAGCTTCCGCCTCGCCTCTGGGATCCTGTCCACGCCGCAGCTGGCCCAGATCCTGGAAGCCGGCCTCCGCCGCTTCGCCTACACCCTGGACAATCCTTCCGGAAAGGCCGCCAACCCCCTCGAGGATTTCCTCGAACGAACCCAGGCGGGGCACTGTGAATACTTTGCTTCCGCCATGGCCCTCATGCTGCGCGCCCGGGGCGTGCCCGCTCGGGTGGTGAACGGCTACCGGCTGGGGCCCTGGATCCCGGAGGGGGGCTACTTCCGGGTGAGTCAGAACGAGGCCCACAGCTGGGTGGAATACTGGCACGAGGGCCGTTGGTGGACTGTGGATCCCACGCCCCAGGGGCCGGCGGCCACGGCTTCGGGGGCCAGCGAGCTCAGCGTCCTGGCACGCTGGCTCGATGCCGTCCGCTACCGCTGGGAGCGCCACGTGGTGCGTTTCTCGGACCAGGACCAGCAGGTGGGCCTGTCCTGGCTTCAGGAGCGGCTCCAGGGCTGGCAGTGGCGCTGGAAGGCCCCGCCGACCGCCGCGCTGTGGGGCCTTGGCATCCTGGCGTCGGCCTGGCTGCTGTGGCGCACCCGCGACCGCTGGCAGTCGCCTGCGGACAGCCCCGGGCGGATTGGCGCACTGCGTCCATTGCTCCGGGCCACCCGGGCCTGGGCCCCACCCCGCCCCGGAGAGACGGCCCGGTCCTGGCTCCAACGTCTGGGCACGCTGCGTCCCGAGCGGATGGAGGCCCTGGCCAGCCTTGCGGACGCCGTGGACACGCTGGCCTATGGCTCCGGAAACACCGCGGCCTCCGCCCTGGCGAAGGCGGAGGCCGCAGCGTGGCGTGGATGGAAACCGCTCAATCCTTCGTGAATTTCTCGAAGGCCTTCATGAGCTCCATGGGAAGCGGGAAGACGATGGTGCTGTTCTTCTCGACCGCGATCTCGGTGAGGGTCTGCAGGTAACGCATCTGGATGGCGGTGGGGTTCTGGCTGATTTTGTTGGCGGCCTCCAGCAGCTGCTGCGACGCCATCAGCTCACCTTCGGCGGCGATGATCTTGGCGCGCTTCTCGCGCTCGGCCTCGGCCTGCTTGCCCATGGCGCGCTGGATCTGCTCGGGCAGGTCCACGCTCTTCAGTTCGACGCTGTTCACCTCCACGCCCCAGGGTTCCGTGGAACGGTCGATGATCTCCCGCAGGCGCATGCTGAGCTTCTCCCGGTCCGCCAGCAGTTCGTCCAGGCTGACTTCGCCGAGGATGGAGCGCAGCGTGGTCTGGGCGATCTGGCTGGTGGCGTAGTAGTAGTTCTCCACGCCGACGATGGCCTGCTTGGGATCCAGCACCTTGGAATAGACGACGGCGCTGACCTTCAGGCTCACGTTGTCGCGGGTGATGATGTCCTGGCTGGGCACCTCCAGCACCGTGGTGCGCAGCGACACGATCACCGCCTTCTGGAACGGCCGCCAGATGAACACGAGGCCGGGTCCCTTGGGGGTGTTGCTCACCTTGCCGAGGGTGAAAACCACGGCCCGCTCGTACTCGTTGATGACCTTGAGGCAGCTGAGGGCCCAGATCACCGCGAAGATGACGAGAGGGCCGAGCAGACCGAATGAGGCAAGCAGGGCGTCCATGGTGGCTCCTCGAGAGGCCCCATCATGCCAGGATCGGATCGTTTAAAGACAACCCATTTCTCGGCTATGCTAGAGTCGTCTTTTTACAGGAGGCCTCATGCGCCACACCCTTCTCGCACTTGCCCTGGTGGCCGGTTCATCCCTGGCTGCCCAGACCACCACCATCAACGGTGGCCTGCAGACCGGCCTCAGCCTGCCGACCGGCGACTTCGCCGACAAGAAGATCGGAGGCTACTACGTGGGGGCCAACGACGGCGTGGGCCTCCACTTCGGCGGCCATCTGGATTTCAACTTCACGTCCCACCACCAGATGCGCCTCATGCTGAACGTGAACGGCTTCGCAAGCAAAGAGCAGACGATCTACGGGGACACGCAACAGAACAGCTTCGGCATCACGCAGTTCGGGGCCGACTACGTCTTCAACGCCACCTCCCCCACCCGCGGCGGCTACTTCCTCGTGGGCCTGAACATCAACAAGATCAAGGCCAAGTACGAGCTGACGGGCGTGCCCGACTATGAGGCGAACCAGTCCGGGAAGCTGGGCTTCCGCATCGGCGGCGGCTACAACTTCAACCGCGTGTTCAGCCTCGAGGGCCACGCCAACAGCGTATCGGTGGACAAGAGCGGGGCTGATGGATTCGAGATGGACAGCCTCACCTGGGTGACCGTCAGCGCCGTCTTCCGGTTCGGCCGCTAGGCTACTTTCGAACGAAGGGATTGGTCTCCGCCTCCGCCCCCAGGGTGGTGGCGGGACCATGGCCCGGAATGACCAGCGTCGTGCCATCCAGGACGTAGAGTTCCCGGCGGATGCTCTGCTCCAGCAGGTCCCAGCTGCCGCCCCAGAGATCCGTGCGGCCCACGCCGCCGCGGAACAGCGTGTCGCCCGCCAGGAGCACCTGCCCCTGGGCGAAGGCGCCATGGAAGCAGCAGGAACCCGGCGTGTGGCCTGGGGTGTGCAGCGTCGTCAGGTCCAGGTACTGGTCCCCGGCGCCCAGGCCCGTCATCTCGGGCTGGGGGATGGCGGGCATGCCGAACATGCCGGTCTGCTGGGGCAGGGCCTCGATCAGGAAGGTGTCATCGCCGTGCAGGTGGGCCGGGCACTGCCACAGGTCCTGCAGCTCCCGGGTGGCGCCCACGTGGTCGAAGTGGGCATGGGTGTGGAGCAGGGCCGTGACCTTGAAGCCGAGGGTCTCCACCCGCTTGCGGATCTTCGCCCCGTCCCCGCCGGGGTCCACCACCACACCGAGCCCCGTGTCGGGCTCCCACAGTAGCGAGCAGTTGCAGCCCAGGGGGCCCACGGGGAAGGTCTCGAGGTTCAGCATGGTTCCAGTGTGGCAAACCCGGCGGTAGATTGGGGCCATGGAACAAGTCGATCCCCCCCCAGCGCCCTGGTTCTCCCCGTGGGATCTGCTCCCCCTGGCGGGCGCCCTGGCCTTGGCGCTCGCCCTTCCCAGCCTGATGGCCGGCCTGCCGGATCCCATCCCCACCCACTTCGATGCCCGCGGCTTGGCCAATGGCCGGACTTCCCAGGCGGGCTATCCCTGGCTGGCCTTCGGCCTGCCCGCGGCGATCTGGACAGTCCTGCTGCTCACGGGCCGGGCCTTCGTGGGTTCGGATCAGGATCCGGATGGCCGCAAGAGCGCGGCCATGGCCCCGTTGCGGGGCCTGATCACCCTGGGCCTGCTGGGGATGATGACGGGTGGCCTCTTGATCCCGCGCCACGGCCAGGGCGTGATTGCCTGGATGATCGGCGGCTTCCTGGCCCTGACCATCCTCGGCGTCGTGCTCATGGTGCGGCAGCTGAAACAGGCCCTGCGGGACGATGACCGCAGCGAGCACTACCGCTGGGGCCTATTCTACGTGAACGCGGAGGATCCCGCCCTCTGGGTGCCCAAGCGGCTCGGCCTGGGCTGGACGCTCAATTTCGCCCATGGCCTCAGCTGGTTCATCCTGGCCCTGCTGCTGCTGCCCGTGGCCCTGGTCGTCGGCCTCACGCGGACCCGCTGAGCCGCCCGTGGCCGCCATCCGCACCAACCTCGAGAAGTCCCCGTTCCTGAAACGGAAGCTCGGGGACCTCCCTCTGCGCCCCGGCTGCTACCTCTACCGTGACGAGGGCGGCAACCTGCTCTACGTGGGCAAGGCCAAGGTGCTGCGGAACCGCGTGAAGTCCTACTTCCAGCAAACGCGGCTGGACGTCAAGACGCGCCGCCTCGTCGCCCGGATCTGGGACATCGAGCTCATCGTCTGCGAGACGGAGCTGGAGGCTCTCATCCTCGAGAACAACCTCATCAAGGAGCACTGGCCGCCCTTCAACATCCTGCTCAAGGACGACAAGAGCTACCCCTACGTGAAGCTCACCTGGAAGGAGGCCTTCCCCAAGGTCTTCGTCACCCGCAAGGTGCGCAAGGACGGCAGCCTCTACTTCGGCCCCTTCTTCCCGGCCAGCACGGCCTACCGCACGGCGGAGCTGGTCTACCGCTTCTTCCAGATCCGCGACTGCGACATCGACATCGACGGCAAGCGGGGCCGGGCCTGCCTCAAGTACCAGCTGCACCGCTGCACCGCGCCCTGCATCGCCGCCGTGGGCCAGGAGGCCTACCGCGAGCAGGCCAAGGAGGCCCGACTATTCCTGGAGGGCAAGCGCGATGAGCTGAAAGCCCGCCTGGAAGCGGCCATGTGGAAGGCCGCCGAAGCCGCCGCCTTCGAACAGGCCGCCCAGCACCGGGACGCGCTGCAGCAGGTGGATGCCTGGTTCACGCGCCAGAAGGCCGCCAGCGCGGACCTGGACGATACGGATGTCTACGGCAGCGCCGTGCTGGATGGCCGCGCCTGCGTGCACCGGCTGATGCTGAGGGAGGGCCGCATGATGGGGCGGCAGGAATACCTGCTGGATGAGGTGGAGGCCTTCGACGGGGCGGTGCTGGCCCAAGTGCTGCAGCGGGTCTACAGCGCGGATCCCGTACCCGCGAAGATCCTGGCGGAGGTCGAGCCTGCGGACCGGGATCTCATCCTGCAGTGGCTCTCGGAGCTGCGCGGCACCAAGGCGCGCATCCACATCCCCCAGAAGGGCGAGAAGGTCGATCTGCTGGCCATGGCCCAGGAAAACGCCCGGCTGGCCCTGGAACGCAAATTCGAACCCGCCCGGCTCAACGAGGCGGTGCTGGAAGGACTCCAGGCATTCCTGGGCCTCAGCCACCTGCCCCGCCGCCTGGAGTGCTTCGACATCAGCCACGGCCAGGGCCGCGAAGTGGTGGCCAGCTGCGTGGTATTCAGCGATGGCGTGCCCGACAAGGCCCGCTACCGCCGCTTCAAGATGACCAACGAGCAGAACGATGATTTCGCCAACATGCAGGAGGCGGTGACGCGGCGCTACAAGCGCATGCGAGATGAAAAGCAGGAATTCTCGGATCTTGTTCTGATCGACGGCGGGTTGGGGCAGTTGCACGCTGCGGAAGCCGCCCTTCAGGAGCTTGGCCTGGAACAGCTGGAACTGGCGAGCCTCGCCAAGAAGGAGGAGTTGGTGTTTCGGCCCGGCTCCAGCGAACCGCTGAAGATCCCGAAGTCCTCACCGGTACTGCAGCTCCTGCAGCGCATCCGCGATGAGGCGCACCGCTTCGCCATCACCTACCACCGGGCCCTGCGGGCCAAGCGGACCCTCCAGACCGAGCTGACTCAGATCCCCGGGATCGGGCCGGTCACCGCCAAAAAACTGCTGCAGACCTTCGGCAGCGCCACCAAAGTGCGGGAGGCCGATCCCTCCGAGCTGGCGAACGCCATCGGGGACGCAGCTTCGCGGAAGGTTCTGGCCTGGCGGGAGGCTCCGTCACTCGAAGGCCAGTGATCAGCGACCGCCCTCGATCTGGTTCAGTTCCGACCGGGCCGCGCCGCTGCCCATCTCCGCGGCTTTCCGGTACCAGGAGAGCCCCTTCTCGCGGTCCTTGGGTACGTTGAGACCCTGCAGGTACATGGCGCCGAGCATGCGCATGGCGTGGGTGTCGCCGGCTTTGGCCTGCGCCAGGTAGGCCTGGACGTCGGGTGGTAGCGACCCGGCGGTGCTGGTCGTCTCCGGGTTGCCGGCGCCAGGCCCGGCCGAGGAACGCGCGGAGGGGGGCACGGGCCCCTTGGAGAACACCAGGAAGGCCGCTGCCCCCAGCACCACCAAGGCGCCGAGGCCCAGGGGCCACCTCCAGTCGAAGGGTTTCGGGGCCGCGGGGCGAAGCGGCTGATCCTGCGTTTGCCCTTCCGCTCCGGCTGGTTGATCCACCCTCTGCACGCGAATGGGTGGCACATCCATCCTCGGGCGCGTCAGCTTCAGCGTCTGATCAGCGGCGGCCATCGAGTTCCCCACCGGAAGCTGCTGGGTGGCACCGAGACTGGCCGGCAGCCCGGCAGGCAGACGAACCGTGTCGTCAGGCGACGATGAGGAGGGATCGAGGGTCTCAGGGTCAGACATGAACCTTCCTCGGGAGGACGCCTTCCCAGCATACCTGGACGGCTCAGTCCTCCAGCGGCTTTGCCCACCTGTCATATCCGGGCACAAGGGCCAGGAACAGCACCGGGGTCAGGAGGATGAAACCCCAGACATGGCGGACCGCCTGGGCACCCACGAGCATCCAGTAGGCCAGGCCGCAGAGGCTGCTGACCTCGAAGGCCGCGGCATACAGCAGGCTCTCCCGGAGGACCGTGGAGGGCCGGCTGGCGTCAGGCAGCTCCCGGAACCCACCCAGGACCCTGCCGCTGCGCCACCAGACCCAGGCGGCGGACAGGAACACCAAGCCCGTCAAGAGGTACCCCACCTGCTGGGAGATCCCCCCAAGAGGCTCTCGGCCCGGGGGCACCGTTCCAGTCAGGATCAGCGCAGCGACCAGGACCGGCGTACCGAAGCAGAGGGCCATGCCAAGGAGGTGCCCGGTGCGAACGGCCGACCGGAGGGCTTCAGGCCCGCCGCTCATGCGGCCTCGGCGGCCTTGACGCGAATCTCGCCGAAGGTCTCTCCCTGGACCAGGGCGATGCGGCCTGTGCGGACCAGTTCCAGCAGGGCGAGGAAGGTGAGCACCAGCTCGTCGCGGGAGCGCGCCTGGCCGAGCAACCCCTGGAAGGGCTTCCAGAGACCATCCTGCAGATCACGCATGACCTCCATGACCCGCTGCTCGAGGGACTTGGGCTGGGTGCGGACCTCCACGGGCGGCGGCGGCATGAGCCGCTTCAGGGCCTCGCGGTAGGCACCCAGCAGATCGAAGAGGGTGGCGCGGATGGGTTCGTCCTCCACGCGCTTGTGATCCTCCAGATCGATTCCCGGCGCGAAGGCGATCTTCTGCCAGTCGGACTCCCGGTCCGACAGCTGGGCGGCGGCGAGCTTCACCTGCTGGTAGTCAAGCAGGCGCTGCACCAGGGCCTCGCGAGGATCCTCCTCGCCGCAGGCCTCGGGCGGGCGGGGCAGCATCAGCCGCGACTTGATCTGGAGCAGCTGCGCGGCCATGGCCACGAACTCCGCCGCGATCTCCAGGTTCAGCTCCTCCATGAGCCGCAGGTAGTCCATGTACTGCTGGGTGACCTCCGCCATCGGCAGGTTCAGGATGTCCAGCTTCTGCTCCTGGATGAGGTGCATCAGCAGGTCCAGGGGCCCTTCGAAGGCTGTGAGGTGCAGGGCCAAGCCCCGGAACTTCGTTTCGAAGCCCTTGGGGGACTCGAAGGTCCTGGGGGCCTCGGGCGCGGGCACGACTTCAGCCACCGGTTCTGGGAGTTCCATGGGGGTCTCGGACATGGCTCCATTCTAGCCGGTGAATGGGCCTGGGCAGCTCCACCGAAAGAGCCATTCAAACCACCGATCTCATCGGTGGTTATTTTTTTTGCCTTCCAAACCAAACAGGACACTCGTTCATAGCAGAGCCCATCAATTGGACGGTGGCAATGATGTAACGAAAGGTGACAATGAAGGGCCATGGCTCGCCCTCCCGTCCTCCCCGGTCCCCGCCCCGCTTGGCTGAAGATCCGCGTCCCAGCCCCGGAGGTGGTGGCTGAAGTCGAGGGGCTCATCCGGGAGCAGCGTCTGGTGACGGTCTGCGAGGAGGCCCGCTGCCCCAACCTGCATGAGTGCTGGAGCATCCACCGCACGGCCACCTTCATGCTCATGGGCGACATCTGCACTCGGCACTGCGGGTTCTGCAACGTGGGCAAGGGGCGCCCCGGCGAGCTGGATCCCCAGGAGCCCCAGCGGGTGGCCGAAGCCGTGGCGCGCCTGGGCCTGCGGTTCGCCGTGGTCACTTCGGTGAACCGGGACGACCTGCCGGACGGGGGTTCAGCCCATTTCGCCCAGACCATCCAGTGGATCCGCAGCCTCTCCCCGCACAGCGGCATCGAGGTGCTCATCCCGGATTTCCGCGGCGACGAAGCGGCCCTGCGGACCGTGCTGGAGGCCCGGCCCAACGTGCTCAACCACAACGTGGAGACCGTGCCCCACCTCTATAAGCGGGTGCGGCCGGACGCCGACTACGGACAGAGCCTGGAGCTGCTGCGCCGGACGGCGGCCTGGCGGGACCAGCACGCCCCTGCCCTGCGCGTGAAGAGCGGCATCATGGTGGGCCTGGGGGAAACGGCCGAGCAAGTGCTGGAGCTGATGACCGACTGGCGGGAAAACCGCGTGGACGTGGCCACCATCGGCCAGTACCTTCCCCCCTCCGAACACCACCTTCCCCTGCATCGGTTCGTGGAACCCGCCGAGTTCGATCTGTACCGGCGGAAGGGCCTGGAGATGGGCTTCCAGCGCGTGGAATCCGCGCCGCTGGTGCGCTCCAGCTACCACGCCGGAGACGGCTACGGAGGCCCGGAAGCCCACGTAGCCGGAAGATGAATCAGCCTATGCCTTGGCGTGCACATCCGCGCCGAGGAACTGCTGTTCGAAGACCCTCCAATCCAGCGGGCCCGCGCCCTGGGGGCCGTTTGCCGTCCGGAGCCGGGTGATCTCCTCCTGGTACCAGTCGATGACGGGCTTGCCGATCTTGAGGCCCGACAGCTCCGAGGCGAGGTCGCTGGGCGTCAAGAGGCAGACCCAGCCGCGGTCATAGGGGCTGCGGATGAGCTCGCCGGGATCGGTCTTGAGGCCGGCGTTGTCGTGCTCGATGCGGCCCGACAGCGGCGCGGCCACATGAACAGTGCCGGTCGCCCCCTTCAGGGTGAACAGCGTGTCGCCCGCCTTCACGGCCCTGCCGCGCTCGGGCAGCTTGACCTCCTTGACCGTACCCAGGGCCTTCCGGATGAAGTCGTCGATGCCGATGCGGACCTGGCCTTCGGGCTCGATGCGCACCCAGGCGTGGCCCGCGGAGATGAAGGCGCCGCCCGGCACGCAGAACTCGGTGGCAGGCACCACATCGGCCATCTCGGGCGAGACCATGCGGACATTCGGGCGGCGAGCGGCTTCCAGGCGGGCCTCTCGCTTGATCAGGAGCTTTCTGGCGAAGTCGCCGAGTTCATCGGCCGTGAAGGGCTTCTGCACGTACTCGCAGGCGCCGTGCTGCAGCGTCTGGACTGCGGTCTCGATGCTGCCGTAGCCGGTGATGACGACCACATCCACGTCCGGGCGCAGGTGCTTCACGGCCTTCACCACCTCCACGCCGTCCATGTCCGGCATCTTGAGGTCGGTGAAGACGAAGTCGTAGTCGTTGCGCTGCACCAGGCCAAGAGCCTCAGGGCCGTGTTCGACGGTATCCACGCTGAAGCCCTCGAGGACGAGGATGCGGCGGAAGGAATCCAGTACCACGGCCTCGTCATCCACCGCCAGGATGCGGGCCTTGGGATTCGGGACCACGACCCGCTTGAGGCTCTTGGCCTCGTGGGTGAAGTCCAGGCGGATGGCACTGTGGAGCACGGCTTCGCGCGCCAGGCGTTCCCGGTTCTCCCGCATTCGCCGGAGCGAGGTGCGCACCACGAAGTCGATGCCCACGAAGGCCACAAACATGAAAAGGATCAGGACAGCGGTCATGGCGACCTCCTAGGTGAGGGTGGGAAAGATTGGTGCTCCGCCTTCGGCCCCTGGAGCGGTCGGCAGGCGGAGGGTGAAGCTGGTGCCCCGGCCGGACTGGCTCTGGACCTCCAGCGAGCCGCCGTGGGCCTCCACGATGCCCCAGCTGAC
This sequence comes from uncultured Holophagaceae bacterium, assembly GCA_963751095.1. Taxonomy (GTDB): domain Bacteria; phylum Acidobacteriota; class Holophagae; order Holophagales; family Holophagaceae; genus Geothrix. Next base: position 178,804 of record CAVVTK010000004.1, read on the forward strand.
CGCCAGCCCCAGGCCCGTGCCGCGGTTGCCCTTGGTGGTGAAGAAAGGTTCGAAGATCCTGGGCAGGTCCTCATCCGAAATTCCCCGCCCGCTATCCTCCAGCAGGAATTCGACCACGTTGGGGACCGCGGCCCTCGTGCTGGCCCGGATCTGGCCGCCCTCGCCTTCGATGGCATCCGCCGCGTTCAGCAGGAGGTTCACGACCACCTGCTGGAGCTGGTTCGGGTCCGCCTGGACCTGAGGCAGATCGGCCGCCAGATCCAGGGACAGGTTCACTTGATTCAGGCTCAGCTGGGTCATCACCACCGAGACGGAGCGTCTCACCACGTCATTGAGGTCCATGGGCTTCCGGACCGGGGCCGCAGGCCGGGCGAAGTCCAGGAGCTCGCGGATGATGCCGCGGCAGCGGACGGTCTCCCGCACGATCACGTCCAGGTCCTCGCAGGCCGGCACATCATGCTCCATGCGCTTGCGCAGCAGGGAGGCGTAGCTCAGCACGCCGGTCAGCGGGTTGTTGATCTCATGGGCCACGCCGGCGGCCAGACGGCCCACGGAGGCGAGCTTATCGGCCTGGGCCAGCTGGCGCTGGGTCTCCGCCAGCGCCTGCGTCATCTCGTTGAAGGCCCGGGCAAGGACTCCCAGTTCGTGCCGTCCGCTGACGGGGATGGTGACCCCCAGGTCACCCTCCATGACGCGACGGGTGCCCTCGACAAGGGTCGCCACCGGCCGGACCACCAGGCGGCGGTTGAGCCACCAGAGCATGAGGCTGCCGGCCAGGATGGCCAGGACGGCGGAGGCCGTGATCACGAGGCGGCTGTGGGCGATCTGCCGATCCACCTCCGCCAGGGAGACATTCACATCCAGCACGCCGAGGAGGCTCTGCCTGGCGTTGTGGGCATGGCAGGCCGCCGTGGAGCAGGATGGCTCATTGGGGATGGGGTTGATGACCCCCAGGACGCGGGTCCCGTCTGCGGCGCGGAAGGTCCGGGCCCGGGCCTGGATGTCCAGCCGCTCGAGGGGATGCCCCTCCGCATGGCAGGCGTAGCAGGCCTCGCCCTTGGGATCCAGGCTGGTGCCGATCTCCCCGCTGGCCGAGGAGAACATGATCCGCCCCTCCTTGTTGAAGACGCGGACTTTGCGGATGCCCTCATCCTGTAGGCTACCCACCGCCCGGATCTGGCGGTGCAGGTTCTCCCGCCGGTTCTCCAGCATGTCGAAGTGGGTGGCGCTCTTGATGGTCTCGCTCAGCTGGTCGGCGCTCCGGGTCCGTTCTGCGAGCAGCTGGGCTGTGTGGGAGCGGAGGATGGTCACAGACATGCCCCCGATCACCAGCGCCGTCGCGAGGCCGGCGCCGAGGATCAGACGGGTGCCGATGCGGGTACGCATGGCTCAGGCCCCCTCTTCCGGCTCCGAGCCATGGTCGACGGGTCCGTCGGGGAAGATCGGGAACATGCGCACGGCGAAGGCGAAGACCGCCATGCCGGTTGCCACGAGACCCACGGAGACGATGATCTCCATGCCCGATGGCAGGTAGCGGGTGCCTGAAGCCGCCTCCATTCCCGTGATGCTCACGTTGAGGCGGTTCATCACGAAGCCCAGCACGGCCATGAAGGCGCTGCCCACCAGCCAGTCCGGGTTGCTGCGCAGCCGCTTGAATGACATCAGCGACACCGGCAGGATCACGAGCAGCAGGAACTCGAGAAGGAACATCTTCCCCTCGTAGCCGAACTCCAGGATGCTGCCGAAGGCGTGGTTGCGGCGGATGGCCTGCAGGCGCATCAGACCGTAGATGCCCAGCGCCACGACCATGCCCCGGGCCAGGGGCTCGAGCAGGTCCATCTCCAGGTGGCGGCGGAAGGCCCGGCCGCTGAGGTAGGACTCCAGGATCACCATGCCGATGCCCGCCCCGATGGCCGAGATGTAGAAATGGAGGGGCAGCATAGGGGAGTACCAGAGCGGGTGGAGCTTGCTCGGCACGATGAGGTAGAGGGAGCCCAGCGAGGACTGGTGCAGGGTCGAAAGGATCACGCCCAGGATGACCAGGGGCGTGATGAGCCGGTGGATGATCCGCGCCGGAGCGTGGAAGCCGAATTTCTCGAACACCACCGGTGAGAATTCCACGGCCAGCACCGTGGTGTAGAGCATCACGCACCAGGCCACCTCGAACATGACGGAGTGGGGATTCCAGTAGATGATGGCGTGCCAAATGCGCCAGGGCTGGCCCAGATCCAGCAGCAGGGCCACGATCACGAAGGCGTATCCGAGGAAGCCGGTGAGGATCGTGGGGCGCACGATGGGCTCGAAGCGCTTGAGGTTGAAGAGATGCACCACGGCCGTGAGGGTGAAGGCCCCCGCAGCCAGTCCCACGCCGCAGAGCAGGTCGAAGCCGATCCAGAGGCCCCAGGGGAACTGGTCGCTCAGGTGCGTGACGGCACCCAGGCCCTTGGTGAAGCGGATGACCGTGACAGCACAGAAGGCCAGGAAGAGGATGGCCGCGACCGCGGTCCAGAACCCAGGACGGAAACGGCGAGGCGCCAGCGCAGCGACAGTGTTCATGACCGGACCTCCCGACCGTTTTCGTGGTTGTCCGCTGTGGCCACATCCTCGCGACGGGCCGTGATCCAGTGCACGCCATAGAGGAAGACGCCCCATACGCCGATGAAGTCCGGGATGTTGGAGAGCACCTGCCAGGTGCGCATGGCAGGCGGTTCCGCGGGCAGGTTCGACTTCAGGCCCAGCTTGTCGAAGGGCACGCTGGAAAGCACCAGCACCGAGGTGCCGCCGGCTTCCGTGAAGCCGTAGATCTGGTTCACGTATTCACCGGGCTTCTGCCGGAGCCGGGTCCTGGCCTCCCAGATCAGGTCCTCCTTCTTGCCGAAGAGGGTGGCCTCCGCCGGGCAGGCCTCCGCGCAGGCCGTGGGCTTGCCCTCCTGGATTCGGCCCGCGCACAGGATGCACTTGCCGATGACGGGGACGGGCCGGTCCCACTGGTACTTCGGGACCTCGAAGGGGCAGGCCATCATGCAGTAGCGGCACCCCATGCAGCGCTGCGCATCGTAGACCACGGGACCATCCGCCGTCTTCGTCAGGGCCGCGACCGGGCAGACCGAGGCACAGGTGGGCACTTCGCAGTGCATGCACATGCGCCGAACATTCAGGCCCTCCCGCGACTGGAGCGTGGTCCAGGTGTAGGCCGTCAGCACCTCCTCCACCTTGCCCGGCAGCCTGTTCTGCTCCTTGCAAGCGGAACTGCAGGCGCCGCAGCCGATGCAGCGCGTGGCATCAACGAGAAGGCCCATGCCCATGGGTGCTCCTGCCTTGTCAATCCACCTCGAGAGGGATTCCCGGGGGTTCGGCTGGAAGCATGCATCCTGGTTTTTTATAGTCAACCCATCGGTAGTGATTAAAAATGACATAGTTGTCATTAGTAAGATTCGCGCCCCGGTGCCTCGACAGATTGTGGATTCCCGGGTGTGTTTAGTTCTCAGGGAATACCGGCCTTGAGGGTCCTCTTGCCTGCTCAGATGCGTCCGGCGGACGACGTTTGGGACCAGAGGATTCCGAACTCACCTGACACCTTCATCCCCAGGTGTTCAGGAATCGCCCGCCACGAAACACGCTCATCGAAGTGGAAAGAAAAGCCCTCCGCAGCCAGGGAACGCTTTCCGAATGGCAACGCCCGCCTGGAATAGAAAAGGCCCCGCGCAAGCAGGGCCTTTCCAGGAACCGCGGGTCGCGGCTGATTAATACATGTCTTCCATGCCGCCCATGCCGCCGGGGCCGCCGGCAGGCGCGGACTTGGGCTCGGGGATCTCGGTAATGATGGCTTCGGTGGTCAGCATCATCGAGGCGACGGAAGCCGCATTGCGCAGGGCGGACTTGGTCACCTTGGCGGGATCGACCACGCCGAACTTCACCATATCGCCGTACTCGTTGGTGGCGGCGTTGTAGCCGTAGTTGTCCTTGCCCTCGCGGACAGCGTTGACGACCACGGAGCCTTCGACGCCGGCGTTGTTGGCGATCTGGCGGAGGGGCTCCTCCAGGGACTTGCGGACGATGTCCACGCCGGTGGCCTGGTCGCCGGTGAGCTTCAGGGTGGCGAGCTTGGTCAGGCTGCGGAGCAGCGCGACGCCGCCGCCGGCCACGATGCCGTCCTCGACGGCGGCCTTGGTGGCGTGCATGGCGTCTTCCACGCGGGCCTTCTTCTCCTTCATCTCGGTCTCGGAGGCCGCGCCCACCTTGATGACGGCGACGCCGCCCACGAGCTTGGCCAGGCGCTCCTGCAGCTTCTCCTTGTCGTAGTCGCTGGTGGAGACCTCGACCTGGGCGCGGATCTGCTTCACGCGGCCCTGGATGGCCTCCGTGGCACCGGCGCCTTCGACGATGGTGGTGTTCTCCTTGTCGATGACGATCTTCTTGGCGCTGCCGAGGTCAGCCAGGGTGAGGTTCTCGAGCTTGAGGCCCAGATCCTCGCTGATGGCCTTGCCGCCGGTCAGGACGGCGATGTCCTCCAGCATGGCCTTGCGGCGGTCACCAAAGCCGGGAGCCTTCACGGCAGCCACGTTCAGGGTGCCGCGGATCTTGTTCACCACCAGGGTGGCCAGCGCTTCACCGTCCACGTCCTCGGCGATGATCAGCAGAGGGCGGCGGCTGTTGACGACCTGCTCCAGCAGAGGCAGGAGGTCGCGCATGTTGGAGACCTTCTTCTCGTAGGCGAGGATGTAGGGGTTCTCCAGCTCGACCTTCATCTGGTCGGGGTTGGTCACGAAGTAGGGGCTGAGGTAGCCGCGGTCGAACTGCATGCCCTCGACCACGGTCAGCTCGGTGTCACGGCCCTTGGCCTCTTCCACCGTGATGACGCCATCCTTGCCCACCTTGGCCATGGCCTCGGCGATGATCTTGCCGATCTCGGCATCGCCGTTGGCCGAGATGGTGCCGACCTGGGCGATGGCGTTGCCTTCGACGGGCTTCTTGATCTCGTCAATGGCGGCCACCACGGTGTCGACGGCGAGGTCGATGCCCTTCTTGATCTCCATGGTGTTGGCGCCGCTCACGACGGCCTTGATGCCCTCGCGGTAGATGGCGCGGGCCAGCACGGTGGCGGTGGTGGTGCCATCGCCGGCCACGTCGGAGGTCTTGGAGGCGACCTCACGCACGAGCTGGGCGCCCATGTTCTCGTGCTTGTCCTTGAGCTCGATCTCCTTGGCGACAGTGACGCCGTCCTTGGTCATGAGCGGGGAGCCGAACTTCTTCTCGATGAGGACGTTGCGGCCCTTGGGGCCGAGGGTGACCTGCACCGCGTCGGCGAGCTTGTTCACGCCGCGCAGAATCGCCTGGCGGGCGTCTTCGGCATAGATGATGGACTTGGCCATGTGTGTCTCCTTAGATCTCGTTTTGAGGGTCGTTAGCTGACGATCGCGAGGATTTCGTCTTCGCGCACGATGACGTGGTCGATGCCGTCGATCTTCACTTCCGTGCCGCTGTACTTGCCGATCAGCACCTTCTGGCCGGCCTTCACGGACATGGGGTTGCGGGTTCCGTTCTCGTTGATCTTGCCTTCGCCGACGGCCACCACCTCGGCCTCCATGGGCTTCTCTTTGGCGGTGTCGGGGATGATGATGCCGCCCTTGACGGTTTCGGCGGCGTCGACGCGCTTCAGTACGACGCGATCGGACAGGGGCTGGATGGCCATGGGACCTCCTTGAGAAAGGATTGAGGTTGGGAACGATCGAGGCTGTTAGCACTCACCAACAGCGAGTGCCAAGTCTCCCATTCACGCCAGGGGGAGTCAAGCCTGTTTTCTTAATTTGATGTCAAATATGAATAATTATAGGAAGATTTTCTTCGTTTTCTCTTACAAATGGAAAGCCCCTGCGGAGACCTCTCAGGGGTGTAGCCTCAATTCATGGAACAACTCACCACCCTGCGCGACCTGCAAGCCACCCTGGACTACCTGGCCACCATCCAGCGGGAGTTATCGGCCCTTCCGCCGGATCTGGCCGCCCTGGATGCCAGGGTCAAGTCGACCGAGAAGCAGATCGCCGAGAAGACCAAGGCTCTCGACACTGCCAAGGCCCAGATCGCGGTGAAGTCGAAGGAGTTCATTCAGGCCCAGAAGGACGAAGACCGGGCCCGCGCGGCCGTGAAGACCACCAGCCAGAAGCTGCAGTACACCGCCGCCATCCGCGAGCTGGACGAGAAGGAACGCCTCAAGGCTGCCGTTTCCAAGCCCCTCAAGGCCCTGGAGATCACCGTCCAGGCTCTGGACCTGGCCCTCAGCGCCCTGGAAACCGAGCGCGCGGCCGCCCAGGCCCAGTTCGACGAGTTGCATGCAGTCTTCCTGGATGAACACGCCAACCAGGTGGAGGGCCGGAAACAGCTCCTGGCCAAAAAGGCAGGCCTGGAGGCGAAGCTGCCTCCGCCCGAAGTGGCCCGCTTCCACCGCCTGGCCGGCGCCCGCCAGGGCCGGGCCGTGGTGGTGGTTGAGAACGGCGCCTGCTCGGGCTGCAACGTGAAGCTCCGCGGCCCCATGCTCTTCCAGCTGAAGGAGGGCAAGACCATCATCACCTGCGAGTCCTGCCAGCGGACCCTCTTCCTGCCGTGAGCCTGTCGCAGCGCATCGAGGGCCTGCGGGCCCGCATCCAGCGCGCCTGCGAGGTCGCCGGCCGTGATTCCGCCACCATCGAACTGCTGCCCGTCTCCAAGAAGCAGCCACTGTCCCTTATCCACGAAGCTGCGGATCTGGGGTTCACGCGCTTCGGCGAGAACTACGTGCAGGAAGGCGCCGGCAAGGCCGCCGCCCTGCCGGAGCTGGGCTTCGTGCTACTGGGGCCCCTTCAGCGCAACAAGGCCAAGGCAGCCCTGCAGCACTTCAGCGAGATCCAGAGCCTCGACCGCCCCGAGCTGGCCGAGCGCCTGCGCCACCTCGCAGAAGAACTCGGCGTGGTGCGACCCGTCTGGATCCAGGTGGACCTCTGGGGCGAAGCCACCAAGCTGGGCGGCTGCACCGAAGCGGACCTGCCGGCGCTGATCGAAGCCCTAGGCAATGATGCGCGGCTGCCCCTGCACGGCCTCATGGCGATTCCCCCGCCCGAGGACGAGGGCGCCTTCGTCCAGATGGCCGCTCTGCGCGACCGCCTGCAGCAGGACCTGGGTTGCGTCCTGCGGCTGAGCATGGGCATGAGCGACGACCTCGAGCCCGCCATCGCCGCGGGCACCGATCAGATCCGCATCGGTACGGCGTTCTTCGGTGAACGCACCCGCTGAGGCGGGATCCCGCCTTGCCCAGGAGTAGGGCCTCGCCGCTGGTGCGCCTTCATGGTTCGATGCTTCTTCAGCCCCCGGAGCCTTCATGACCACCATTCAAACCGCTACGGCCACCTTGCCTGTCTCTGCAGACTCGCTGTACGCCTTCCTTTCCGACCTGTCGAAGCACCGCGCCTTCCTGGAACCCGCCGCCCTGAACTTCCAGGGCACGGCTGACGCGCACAGCTACGTCATCGAGGTCATGGGCATGAAGATGCCCCAGGAGCTGGTCGCCAAGACCCGCACCCCCGGCCAGCTGGTGAGCCTTGTGCCCGGCGCCAAGAAGCTGTTCGACCACGAGCTGCGCTTCGAGATCGCCGCCGCCGGCGCAGGCAGCACCCTGCGCCTGGTGGACGAGGCCGACATCCCGATGATGATGCAGATGATGGGCGCCGAGAAACTCCTGCAGGGCCAGCTGGACACCGCCCTGGCACGCATCCAGGAGCTGGCGGCGAACGGTGGACTGGCCTGAGCTGGAAAAAGGCAAAGGAATTTTGAAAGCGGAGGAAAGCAGAGAGGCGGAGGAAAGCGGAGAAAGAAGGTTTTTTGCTTTTCCTCCGCTCTCCTCAGCTCCTCCGCCGTCCTCCGCTTATTTCCATTCTGTTGCTTTCCCATGAAAGGATGTCGTCCCTCACGACATGACCAGGTATCGGGCCCCTTTCCTGCCCGGCACCCACTCAGGAGTTCCCATGCGTCCCACCCTGCTCCTCGCCGCCCTGCCTGCGCTGCTCGTCGCGCAGGAGACGCCCACCACGCTGAAGGACCAGAAGGGGCTGGCGGTGACGATCTACAACGACAACCTGGCCCTGGTGAAGGACACCCGCGAAGTGCGCCTTCCGAAGGGTGAGGCACGCCTAGCCTTCCAGGAGGTGTCGGCGCAGATCCGGCCCGAGACGGCCCTGCTGCGCAGCCTCACCCACGCGAAGGATTTCTGGGTGAGCGAGCAGAACTTCGACTTCGACCTGCTCACGCCCCAGAAGCTGCTGGAGAAATACGTGGGCGAGAAGGTGACCATCGTGCGCAGCGTGCCCAACGCCGACGGCGCGGGCTCGAAGGAGGTCCGCGAGGAGGCCACGGTGCTGGCCACCAACAACGGCACGGTGCTGCAGTTCGCCGACCGCATCGAGACCAGCGTACCCGGCCGCATCGTGTATCCCAAGGTGCCCGGCAACCTACGGGCCCGGCCCACGCTGGTGATCAGCCTGAACAGCGGCGCGGACAAGGCCCAGCAGTTGGAGCTGAGCTACCTCACCGGCGGCCTATCCTGGCGGGCCGACTATGTGGCCAATCTGGCCTCTGACGAGAAGACCCTCGACCTCAGCGGCTGGGTGACCCTCACCAACCAGAGCGGCGCCGCCTACCCCAATGCCACCCTGCAGCTGGTGGCGGGGGATGTGAACCGCGCGAAGGAGCGACCGGAGCGTCTGAGGGGCGGGGTGGCCATGATGGCCAAGATGGATGCCGCCGCCCCGAAGATGGCCGAGGAAAGCCTCTTCGAATACCACCTCTACACCCTGGATCGCCCCACCACCTTGGCCGTGAACCAGACCAAGCAGGTGGCCCTGCTCAGCGCCAGCACCGTGCCGGTGCGCAAGGAATACCTGCTGCAGGGGCAGAACCACTACTACTCCGGCAGCTACGGCGACCTGGGCGAGAAGCAGAAGGTGGGCGTGTTCGTGGAGTTCGACAACAAGGAGACCAGCCGCCTGGGCATGCCCCTGCCGAAGGGCATCATCCGCGTCTACAAGCGCGACAGCGAGGGCCGCGCCCAGTTCGTGGGCGAGGACAACGTGGACCACACGCCCAAGAACGAGCTGGTGCGCATGAAGCTGGGCGATGCCTTCGATGTCACCGCCAAACGGAAACAGTCCGATTTCAAGAGCCTGGGCCGCCAGGGGAAGTTCGGCTACGTCTACGAATCCGCCTTCGAGGTGGAGCTGAAGAACGCCAAGAAGGAGGCCGTCACCGTGAGCCTGCTAGAGCCCATGCCCGGCGACTGGGAGGTGCTGCAGAGCAACCAGCCCGCGATCAAGGAGGCCTCGGGCACCGCCCGCTTCAAGGTCACCGTCCCCGCCGAGGGCGGTGCCACGCTGACCTACCGCGTAAGGGTGAAGTGGTAAGGCTCCTCATCGTAACTGCTGATCCTCTACCTGACTCCTGTCAACATGGGCGGCATGCTCCGGTCTTCTGCGACTGCCAATGACTCATCCGATACCAGTGAGGGCCGGGATCCATCCCGAGAGCTTCAGGTCACGGCCCAGGTGGTGAGCGATCTCTACGAGCGCAGCCGCGTGGCCATCGTCCTCCTGCTGGTGCTCCTCAGCGTGATCTTCTGGGCCATGCGCCCGGCCTACCATGCCGATGGCCGGATCCGAATCCTCTTCGTGGTCCTGGCTGGCGTGAGTGTCGCCCGATGGGTGGTGTCCATGGCACCCGCCCACCAGCGCGATGAGCTGGCGCCGCTCCGGATCCAGTTCCTGGGGTTTGCGCTCGGCGTGGCCCTCACCTCTTGCACCTTGGGCGCCATGGTGTTCCTGGCCTGGCCTCACATGGACACGGCCCGCCTCGCCATCCTGGCGGTCATCACCTCGGGGATGGTGTCGGGCGCCGTCATGAGCCTTGGGTTCAGCCCCACCGTCTACACCCTCTACTGGCTTCCGCCCGTGGGCGTGCTGTTCTTCCGGGCCCTCACGGACACCCGCCCCCCGTGGGGGGCCGACATCCTTGCAACCTCCTTCGCCATCTACGGACTGGCCGTCCTGGTGATCAGCCTTGACCAGCGGCGCGCCCGCCGGCAAGCCATCCTGTTGAGCCTCAAGCTCTCCGATCTCGTGGTGAGGGATACGCTCACGAAGCTGCACAACCGCCGGTTCCTGCAGGAATTCATGCCAGTGGAGACGGCCCGCATGGATCGGGATGTCGCCGATCTGGCCTCGGGCCGCAAGCCCGCGCCGAAAGCGGCCATCGGCCTGTTCATGATGGATCTGGATTTCTTCAAGCAGGTGAATGACACCCACGGCCACGCAGCGGGTGATGCCGTGCTGCAGCAGGCCGCCCGCCTGCTGTCCGCCTCCCTCAGACGGCAGGACAAGCTGGTCCGGTGGGGCGGCGAGGAATTCGTCGCTGTCGCCTGGCTCAAGCACCGGGAGGACGGCCCGGTGGTGGCCGAAAAGCTTCGAGCCGCGCTGGAGGGGGCGGAGTTCCTCCTGCCGGATGGCCACATCCTTCGCAAGACCCTCTCCATCGGCTTCAGCCTGCTGCCCTTCCACCCCGCCCTGCCCCAGGCACTTTCGTGGGAGCAGGCCCTGGCCCTGGCAGATGCGGCGCTCTACGTGGCGAAGGCAGAGGGCAGGAACCGCTGGGTAGGCATCCAGGGTGGCTTGGCCTCCTGGGCCGACCCTCACGCGTGCTACACGCTGGCGGTGGCCGACCTCAAGCAGGGCGAGGCCCAGGGCCTCATCAGCCTGGAGCGCTCCTCGCCTGCGATCTAATCCATACTGGGCCCCATGCCCCTGCCCGCCCGCTTCCTCGCCCGCCTGCGACGCCTGCCGCTGCGCCTGCGCGGGCGGCTCGGCGGCGGCACCGAGGGTCTGCATCCCTCGAAGGTCAAGGGCACGGGGCTCACGTTCGTGGAGAATCGGCCCTACGTGCCCGGTGACGATCCCCGCTTCATCAACTGGCCCCTGACCGCCCGCACGGGCGAACCGATCATGAAGCGCTTCGAGAGCAGCCGCGACCTGGTGCTGTGGCTGGTGGTCGATCCTTCGCCCTCCATGTTCCTGGGTGATCCCGTGTCGCCCCTGCGCTGGGCCATGGAGCTCTGCGGCGCGGCCTTCGCCACCCTGCAAGCCACGGGCGACCGCCTGGGCCTGATCGTGCCCGGCGACCACCGCACCCCGGCCCTGCGCATCGCCCCCAAGCGCGGCCGCATCCACGGCCTGCGCATTCTGGAGACCCTGGCTGAGCGCGGCCCCTCCCTCCCCACCGAGGCCTCCTGGCGCGAGGCCCTGGGCCACTGGGGCGAGCACGGCAAGGGGCACCGGTTATGGCTCTTCAGCAACGGCTCGGGACTGCAGGGCGTGGCGCCCCTGCTGAAGCCCCTGGCCACCCGTCATCGCCTGGTGTGGTTCCAGCCCGAGGATCACGCGGACCGGAAGGGCATGACCTGGCCCGATCCCGGCTTCAGCCCGGCCATCGAGCGGCAGCGCTGGGATCTGCTGGAGGATCCCGTGGTGAAGCTGAACGGCTGGCTGCGGACGGGGGGTGCCTGATGGCGGCAGGCTCCTCCACTCGCCCGGGCCGGCTCGGAATTCGCACGCGAATTCCGAGTATTGGAAAGATGGCCTGCCTGATGGCATCGGCTCTTGAGCTCGGAGCCGCACCCGCCTGGAAGGCGCCGGCCCAGCCGAAGCTGGGTGAGCTGCTGGTGCTGGAGCTGCGCGAGGAGGATCCCGCGAACCCCGCCCCGCCCCGCCCCACAGTGGAGGACCGCCTGGGACCTCTGCATCTGCGCGCCCTGGAGCCGCTGCCGGACGGCCGCGGCTGGCGCTTCCAGGTGCAGGCCCTGGAACCCGGTCTGGCGGTGGTCCCCGCCCTGGACCTGGGCAACGGGCAGCGCAGCCCTGAGCTGCGCTTGTGGGTGCCCCGCAGCATCCCCTATGGCGGCCCCTGGGTGGGTTTCGGCGGGGGCAACGACGACCGCCTGCCCGCCATCCCCTTCCCCTGGGCCTGGGCCAGCCTGCTGCTGGTGCCGCCCGTGGCCCTCGCCGGCTGGGGCGTCCACCGCTGGCGAAAGGGCTCCACCCGGCGTCGGCTGGTCCATGCGATCCACGCCTTCACCCACCACTGGCCTCCGTCCGACCGCGAGCGGGCCACGCTGGATGCCGCCCACGGCCTGGGCCGGGACCTGCTGGCCGCGCGCTTCGGCGAGGAGGCCAGGGCCTGGGGCACGACAGACTTCCAGGATCGGGCCCTGGGCCCCTGGGTACAGTGGCTCCGCAGCCTGGATGCGGCCCGTTTCGGCCGGTCCGAACCGCCCTTCCCCTCGACTGAGCAGCTGGTAGCCGTGATCCATGCGGCGAAGGCCCCGGGCCAGGTCCGGCCATGATCGCCCTCCGCCATCCCCTGCTGATGCTGCTGGCGGTGCCGCTCGTGGTCTGGGCCTGGCGGGTGGTCTACCGCTGGGGCATCCCCTCCTCTCGGCCCTCCAGCCGGCTGGGTCGCCTCACCTCTCACTGGATCCCCATCCTGCTGGCTCTGGCCCTGGGCCTCGCCGCCGCCGGTCCCGAGTGGCGCACCCCGCTGCGGGGCGTGGCCCCCGTGGTGGATCTGGCCGTGGTGCTGGACGGCAGCAGCAGCATGCGGATCCTCGACCGGCCCGACGAGGACCGCTGGCACGCCGCCCGGCGCACCCTCGCCCAGTTCGTGCTGCGGCGCCCGGACGACCGCTTCGCCCTCATCCTGTTCAGCGCCCATCCCGTGACCCTGAGCCCCCTCACCGCCGATCACCTGCGCCTGCTGCGCATGCTGGCGCGCCTGGACATCGACAGCCGGGATGACGGCACGGCCATCGGCTCGGCCCTCATGACCGCCGTGCGGCGGCTGGAGGACAGCCCGGCCCGCAGCCGCGTGATCCTGCTGATCACGGACGGCGTGCAGAACCGGGGCCGGGTGACGCCCCTGGAGGCGGCGGAGGAAGCCCGTCGCAACGGCATCCGCATCCACGCGGTGGCGCTGGGCAGCAATGGTGAGAGCCTGGTGCCCCTGGAGGGCGGCGGCTTCGCCCGCCTGCGGGTGGAGGTGGACCACGCCACCCTGCAGCAGGTCGCCCACCTCACCGGCGGGGAGTCCTTCAGCGCCGAAGACCCGGCCGGTCTCGAGAACAGCCTGGCCTCCGTGGATCGTCTGGAGAAGACGCAGCTGCCCGTGGATCCACCCACCGAAGGCCGGCCCCTGGCCCTGTGGTGCCTCCTGGCCGCCGCGCTGCTGGCCCTCCCCCTGGCGGTGGATCTGGCCTTCAAGCGCGGCAGGCCCCGGCCCGCCTGGATTGTAGGAAACTGACCCATGCCCTTGAATCCGCTCATCGCCCCCTCCCGGCTGGACCAGCTGCTCACCCAGGTGGAGGTCCCCGATGCCCTCCGGGCCGCGGCCCTGGAATGGGCGGATCGTCTGGACAATTACCAGGGCGCTGTCATCAAGGAACAGGCGAACCGGAGCCAGTTCCTGAACCTCCTGTTCCATCAGGGCCTGGGCTACCTCCCCAACGGATCGGTGCCCGCGGATCAGCCCTACACCATGCGAGAGGAGCACAAGACCGAGGCCGACAGCGACCGGCCCGACGCCTCCTTCGGCCGCTTCGGCGGGGCCGTGGGCGAGGCGGCCACCTACGCCGTGCTTGAACTGAAGGACGGTGGCACCGATCTGGACAAGGCCCCCAAGGGCGCCTATGCCATGTCCCCGGTGCAGCAGGGGTTCTCGTACGCCGAGAAACACGCCCACACCGAATTCATCCTCGTGTCGAACTTCCGCGAGATCCGGCTCTACGCCCGGGAAACGCGGCAGCTCAAGGCCTGGGTGTTCGAGTTCCACCGGCTCCAGCACGAGGACCGCGAGCGCGTGCTCCAGGAGCTGGCCTTCTTCCTCAGCCCCGCCAACCTGGTTCCGGCCCGGCCCGGCCAGCGGCCCCGGCTGCTGGAACAAATCCAGGCGGCGCCCCTGGAGCAGGAGCGCATCACCCGCGCCTTCTACCAGGAGTTCCGTGCCGTCCGCGATGTGGCCCAGGGCCACTACCAGCGCCTGCTGGAGGACCAGAATGATCCCCAGGCCCCCGCCAAGGCCCTGCTGGCCGCCCAGAAGCTGCTGAACCGCACCCTGTTCGCCGGGTTCGCGCAAAGCCGCCACCTGCTGCCGGATGGCCTGCTGGCGGACTTGCAGGAACACACCGGGCACCTGGAGGAAAAACCCCTCCACCGCAACCTCCAGATGCTCTTCCAGAGCCTGGACAAGGGCTTCCGCCGCGAGTTCCGCGGCGGCTATGCCGTGCTGGAGATCCAGGCCTTCAACGGCGGGCTGTTCCGCAAGGACGAGACCGTGGATGGCCCCGGCTTCGCCCTCACGGAGGATCTGGCCAAGCAGCTGCTGCACCTGGCCGACCGCGATTTCGTCACCGAGCTGCCCATCAGCGTGCTGGGCCACTGCTTTGAATCCAGCCTGGGCGATCTGGATGCCGCGCGCGGTGAGCGCCAGGACACCCGCCACAGCGACGGCATCTACTACACGCCGGATTGGGTGACGCGCTACATCTGCCGCCACACGCTGCGGCCCCTGGTGGAGCGCTGCGCGGCCGAGGCCCTTCAATCCACCGTGAAGGCCCTGGGGCCCCGCCCCGACGGTGATTCCGCCCCGTGGCTCCTGCACAGCTTCCACGCCACCTGGAACGCCGTGGCCGATCTGCGCGTTGTGGACCCCGCCTGCGGCAGCGGCGCCTTCCTCGCCATGGGCCTGCGGGTGCTGCGCGAGCTGCTGGAGCCCGCCTACCGCCAGGCCCTGGCGGCGGCATCCTCGCTGCTCGATGTGCCCGAGGATACGGTTCACGACGACATGCCCGGCTTCCAGATCCTTCAGGACACGCCCCGCAGCCGGGCCCTGGCGGGCTTGAGGGACCTGCCGCCGCTGGAGCGCTGCTTCTACGGAGTGGATCTGCACGCCGAAGCGGCCCTGCTGGCCCAGCTGTCGCTGTGGCTGGAAAGCGCCACGCCGGGCCGCAAGCTCGCCAACCTGGGCGACCAGATCCGCGTGACCAACAGCCTCACCGCCGATTGGCGGAAGCTCTTCCCCGGCCTAGAGGGCTTCGATGCCGTCATCGGCAACCCGCCCTACGTGCGCATGGAGCTGTTCAAGGAGCAGAAACCGCATCTCAAGGTGGCCTTCCCTGACGTCCACCAGGAGCGGGCCGACCTCTACTGCTACTTCTTCCAGCTCAGCGCCCAGCTGCTGAAGCCCGGCGGGCGCTACGGCATCATCGTCAGCAACAAGTGGCTGCGCGCCCAGTACGGCCAGCCCTCCCGCGCCTTCCTGAAGGCCCACTTCCAGCTCGACCGCCTGCTGGATTTCGGCGAACTGCCTGTGTTCGAGGATGCGACCACTTACCCGATGATCCTGCTGGCCAGGCGGGCGGATGACGAAACCGCCGATGAGCTTCGCTTCACACGAATCCCGCGCCTGCCCGCGAGCGACAGCGGTCTCGAAACCCTGGAGGCGGCCCACGGCCACCGAGTACCCGCCGGCCAGCTCAGCGACGAGGGTTGGCTGCTGCTGGATGAGATCAAGGGCAGTGCCTCGGCTACACGCAAGCAGAGAGGCATTAGCCTGCGCGAGTACCTGGGCGAGACACCCATCTGCTGGGGCATCAAGACTGGCCTCAATGACGCATTCTGGCTTGACCAGACCCAGCGCGACGCATTGGTGGCGAAAAATCCAGAAGCCGCCCACCTCCTCAAGCCCCTGGCCATCGGGGACGAGGTGCGCCGCTGGTCCCTTCGCCAGGACGATCCTCGCTTCCTTATTTTCACACCGAAGAACCGCTACACCGAGTCCGAGTTCCAGGACCGCTTCCCCGCCGTGGCTAGGTATTTGGGGCCCTTCCGTAGCTTCGTGAAGCAAGACAAAACCATCGGCTTGGATCACAGAGCCACCCAACAATCTTGGTTCGAATTGCAGCAAGGTCAGGAGGGCTACGAGAAATTCTGGAATCAACCCAAAATTGTTTGGCCGATCCTCTCCAAGACCTCCAGATGGTGCCTAGATGTGGAAAATTTCTACATCAATGACAAATGCTTCGCGATCCCACAGCAAGACCACTTCCTTCTTGGAATTTTAAATTCGAAATCGTACTGGGGCTATGTGAGTGAAATCGCCTCGGGGTTGCGCGGCGGAACCCTTGAATTGAAGGCAAACACCGTCGAAAAGCTTTTCATACCGCAACCCTCGCAGAAGGTTGCGCAACTTGCGGAGCGCCTCCTGAAACACGCTGCCGCCACAGAATCCCACCGCCGCACCTTCCTCCGCTTCCTGCGCCAGGACGCACCCTGGCAACTCGCCACCGTCGGCGAAAAACTGGAATCCTTCTGGGATCTGGATGAAGCCACGGCGCTGGCCGAGGCGCTGAAGCGGCGCAACAAGCAGCTGAAGGAACCCACCCTGGGCGACCGCGAGTTCCTGAAGCGGGCCTGGCGCGAGGCCCGCGAGCCGATCCTGGAACTGCGCAGCCAGATCGTCACCCTCGAAACCGAACTGGATGCCGCCGTGGACGCGGCCTGGGAGGCCTGATGGCCACAGACCCACACCGCAGAAAACCCTCAACGCTATGATGAACCTGGAACCCACCCCATGAACCCAGCCCAGGAAGCTCAGCTCGCGGAGATCCGCGACACCATCATTCGCGAGGTGCACCCGCAAATGATCGTCCTCTTCGGATCCCAGGCCCGGGGCGATGCACGGGAGGATTCGGATCTGGATCTGCTCATCGTGGGCGAAGCCGATCCCCTGGAAGGCCGCCGGGCCCGCCTGGGCCGCCTCTACTGCGCCCTCGGCCATGTGGCGGTGTCCAAGGATCTGCTGCTCTACACCCCAGAGGAAATCGAGACCTGGCGCGGCTCAAAGAACCACATCATCGCCCGGGCGCTTCAGGAAGGAAGGATCCTCTATGAACGCGCCTCCTGAAGTCCGGCGGATCTTCGCCATGGCCTTAAAGGACTGGCAGGCGCTCCAGGGCATGGTGGATTCGCCCTTGTTCGCCGATGAGATTGTCGGGTTTCACGCCCAGCAGGCCATCGAGAAAGCGCTGAAGGCGTGGCTCTCGGCGCTGGGGGCCGAATATCCCCACACGCACGATCTCGGTCGGCTGCTCTTGGCACTGGAGGAAGCAGGCGCCGAGGTCATCGCGTTCCGCGGCCTGGCGGCCTACAGCGCCTTTGGCGTGCAGTTCCGGTACGAAGCCTTCGAGGAAGACGCCGGCGACCGCTTGGATCGCCACAAGGTGATCCAGGAGGTTGGATCCCTGATGCGGGCCGTGGAAGCCCGTCTACCCGACTGACCTGGCTGACCATGCGCCCTCTCGGCAGGAACCACCCATCCCGCGACTTGATTCTGACGCTGTGCTACCCGCTCGCCGCGCTCGAAACCAAGCTCGATGCCGCGTTGGACGCGGCCTGGGAGGCCTGATGGCTAAACTCGCGACTCCGCGGGCGCCCCGCATCCCCGCCCCCCGCCTGCCGCAGGCGGTGGCGAGGGCGGCCTCGCACCAGCTGTTCCACCGCCGCGCCGCGCGGCCCGTGCAGACGCTGGCCTGGGCCGCGGCGGCCGGGTTGGCGGCCTTGCCGGTGCAGCCCACGGCGGACGCGAATCGCGTGCACCTGGAGATGGACCTGGAGCTGTGGCTGGATGCCCTCTTCAACGACTGGTCCATCTCGGCCGAGCCCTGGCCCAAGGCCGAAACCAAGGTGGCCCTGCCCATCCTGCAGCAGGTGGTCATGAGCCAGCATGCGATCCTGCCGCCCCTGCCTGCCTTTCCAGCCCGGCCCACTCTGACGCCGCCCGTGCTCGACAAGCTTTGGCACCACCTTGACCTGGCAGGTTGGCGCATGGACCGCTTTCTGTCGGACGGGGCCCTGGAGCGGCATGTCGATCGGGAGGCCCGGGTGCTACACCTGCTCCAGGAAGGCGTGGACCTCCTCGTGCAGTTCCATCTGATGATGCAGAAGGCCTACACGGATCACGCGGCTTCGGCCAAGGACTACACCGAAGAGCTGGCCTCGCTGCTGCACCGCCTCCACAAGGCGCTGGATGCGGCCGCCACCGCAGCCGGTAGCGATCCCCTGAACTGGCCCGTGCCGGACTACCGCGCCTTCATGGGTGAAGCCTATCCGCTGCCTGCGGGCCCCCGGGGCGCGGCCTTGCCCGCGAATCTGGCCGAGGATCTCCAGAAAGCCCTGGAGGCCCGGCGCAGCACGCGTCCCCTGGCCACGGCCCTCCCGCTGGTGCAGCGCTATGCGGCCATGAAGCGCGCCCTGATGCCCCATTGGACATGGTCCCCGGCCCGCGATGGCCGGGAATGCGCCTTCATCCTGTTCGAGTCGGGTATGGAGGAACTGCCGGACTGGAACCCGGCCCAGGCCCGGGAGTTGGCGCGGCTATGCACCGCGCTCTACCGCTGGAGCGAAGACCTTCCCACGCCGCCCCTGCCGACCCTGGAGCTGGATGTCCACGACAACCTTGCGGCGGCCCTGTGGGCGCACCAGGATTTGTTGCTGCTCGTGGGCAGCATTGTGGCGGTGGATCTCGGGATCATGCCCGAATTCGACGATGCCCGCGCTCTGAAGCGGGAGCGCCGGCTGCGGGACCAGTGGGCGGAGATGCAGTCCATGACCTGGGGGGCGATCCACCATTGGGGCCCGGCCTCCCCGGAGGACCGCTCCCTGGTGGCCACCCTGCTCCCGATCGCCATGGGTGCGCTGTACCAGGAATTCCGGAACCAGATCGCCAAGGTGGATCGCGGCTTGCTGTCCTTCATCCCCAAACCGCCCCCGGAGCTGGCCCCCCGCGCCCGGGCCTCCATGGTCCGGTTCAGCCGGGTCAAGAAGCGCTGATGCCCTCTTTGCCCTTTTCCCACCCCTGGCTGCTCGCGCCTTCTGGTGTGGGGATTCTCGTCATCCTGGCCCTGGCCCTGCGTGCCCACCTGCGGCCGGGCCTCGGCGTGCAGGTGGTGGGGCAACGGCCGCTCTGGCAGGGGCTGGGCCTGGCGCTGATGGTCGCCGGACTCGGGATCGGCCTGGCGGAACCCCGCTGGGGTCTGCCGGAGTTCCCGAGGCTGACCGTGCATGTGGTGCTGGATGCCAGCCGCTCGATGACGGTGCCCGATGCGGAGGGCCGTACCCGCTGGGAGGCCGCCGTGACCGCCCTGGACCGCATCTGGTCGCAACCCCAGCCCGGCATCCGCTGGGGCCTGGACCTGCTCACGGGCGATGACATCCCCATCCATCCGCCCGGCGAGGACCGCACCCTGCTGCGGGAGGCCCTGCGGGCCGTGGTGCCCGGCGAGGTCGGCTCGCCCGGCACCAGCCTGGGCCGGGGCCTGCCTCAGGTGGCGGCCCAGGTGGACCGCGACCTGCCCGCCGTGATCCTGCTCCTCAGCGATGGTGAGGAGACCTGGGAGGCGCCAGAGGAGGCCCTGAACCATGCCCTGGAGCCCCTCAAGCGGGCGAGGATCCCGGTCTGCGTGCTGGCCTACGGGGACGGCCAGGCCCATGCCGTGCCGGTCCGAGCCCAGGCTGTGCCGGCCCAGGCCCAGACTACCGTGGCCCCGGGTCCCGAACCGGCCACCAGCACCGCCCATCCGGAATTCCTGGCCCGCCTGGCCCAGGCCACCCAGGGCCAGGTGTTCAAGAATGGCGAGGATGCCGCCGCGGGCCTCCAGGCCCTGGCCGCCGGCAGGCTGCCCCTGCCCGCCCGACGCTCCCTGCAGCCGGCCCACCCCGAGGTGGGCGCGTGGCTGGCCCTGGCGGGGCTGGCGCTGTGGCTCCTCTTCTCGGGCAAAACCCTGGCCCGCTGGCGGCCGATCCTCCTGCTCCTGCTGGGCCTGGGTGCGTCCCGCCTGCAGGCCCAGGGCACCATCTGGGCCCCGCCCGCGGTGAAGGCCTGGCTGGCCCAGCGGGCCATCGAGGGCGGCGACCTCCCCGGCGCCCGGAAGTGGCGCCCGGGCGATGCCCGGCCGGCCCACGTGCTGCTGGCGGCGCAGATCGACCTGCGGACCGGGTTCCCGGAGGACGCCCTGAAGACCCTGGCGCCCCTGGTGGGCCAGGGTTCGCCACGGCCGATCCCCATGTGGCGCGCCCCGGCCCTGCTGCTGGCGGCCCGCGCCCACCTGGAATCCAGCCGACCAGCGGAGGCCCGCGCCCTGCTGGAGCGCCTGCTCCTGGAGCAGCCCGGTCAGCAGGAGGCCATCCACGACCTGCAGACCCTGGTGAAGGACGCCCAGCCGCCCCCGCCGCCCAACCCGAAGAAGCCGCCACCGCCGCCCCCGCCCCGCCCCAGCATGGGCGCCCAGCAGGACGAGCTGGAGGGTCTCAAACAGCGCCTGCCCAAGCCCCCGAAGACGCCGGGGGGGGTGAAGGATATTTGACCGGCCGTGAGTTCCCTTGGCGTGGTGAAACACCGCGGCGGCCCGGAGGCCGCCGCGCATGCACTGACGAGGGGAGGGCCTTCCCTACTTCGCGTTCAGCCAGGTGGCGAACTCGGCGCCACTGCGGAAGGCGCCCACCTGGCGGCGGAGTTCCTTGCCCTGGGCATCGAGGATCACCATGGTGGGGAAGGCGGTCAGCTTGAAGGTCTCGGAAAGCTTGGTGCCTTCTGCCACCGGCGTGCCGTCCCGCTTCTGGACCAGGGCGGAGAAGGGCACCACCTTGGCGAGGGCGGCCTGGGCCTCGGGCGTGGGGAACACGTTCTTCTGGAGATGGAGGCAGGGGCCGCACCACTCGGTCCAGAGATCCATGAAGACGACCTTCTTCTCGGCCTTGGCCCGCTTGAGGGCGGACTGGTAGTCGTGCTCCCACTTGACGGGCCCCTGGGCGAAGGCCGGGGCGGCGATCAGAAGCAGGGCGGCGAGGGCTTTCATGCAGAGACTCCGGAAGATGGCGGGCGGGCCGCAAGGAATTGGATGGGGGCAGATCAGGTTTCGTTCCAGGTTTCAGGATACCCGGGCTAATCCCCTCGATCAGCAGCCCGTAATCCCAAGCGACCCGGCGAGTGCCGAACCCCAATCCTTCCAAGGAGGCCGCCCATGCGCGCCATCATGATCCCGCTGGCCCTGGCGGCCAGCCTCAGTCTCCCCCTGGCCGCTCAGAACGCGCGGTTCATCAAGGTGGACATCGTCTCCAAGTCGGTGATGCAGAGCCACCACAAGCAGAAGGGCGTGGATGGGCCCACCGAAGTCCACATCCGCATGCCCATCAGCCTGGCCAAGGGCGTCCTCGACATGGCCGGCGAGGGCGAGATCAAGGTCAACGGCGAAACCAAGAGGGGCATGAAGCCCGAACAGCTCCAGAAGCTGCTGTCCGACGCCAAGGCGGGCGACCTGCTGCTGGAGATCACCACGGACAAGGGCGATCACGTCCGCGTCACCGTCGAGTAACCGGGAGCCCGAGTCCAGCCAGCCCAAGCCCCGCACCCGCGGGGCTTCTTCGTGTACGCTCGGGAAATGGAATCCCTGACCGAACTCCGAGTGCGCTATGCCGAAACCGACGCCATGGGGATCGTCCACCACGCGACCTATCCCGTGTGGATGGAGCTGGGTCGCAGCGACTTCCTGCGCCAGATGGGCCAGAGCTACGCGGACTGGGAGGCCCGGGGCGTGCGCCTGGTGGTGAACGAGATCCGGGTGCGCTTCCGGGCACCGGCCCGCTACGACGAGCTGGTCCAGGTGCGGACATCTCTCGTGGAGACGGGGCGCCGCCGCATCATCTTCGGGTACCGCATCGAGCGGGACGGCGTCCTGCTGGCCGAGGGGGAGAGCGTCCACCTGGTGGCGGGCTCGGACAACCGCGCCCGGGTGCTGCCCGACGATCTGCTGGCCCTGGTTCAGGGGCGCTGAGACGGGTCTGGACTGCCCATGCAGGTCGACATGAGACCTGCCAGCGCATCCATGACGCGACGGCGCGCCTCGCTGAAGGCGTCCGTCTGGAAGCTCTGGAAGCTCACCAGTCCCGCCGGACGGGTTCCCCACCCTAGCGGCACCCCGTACCAGGAGTGGGGAATGAGGCCCGTGGCCTGCTCAGCAGCGGTCAGCAGGCTGCCCGCCGCATGTCCCTCTTCCAGGGTGCGGATGTAGACCGAACGTCGGCCCGCCAGCACGCGCTCTGAAAGACCTGCCCGGTCCGAGAGGCGGCGGGAGGGGTGGTTCCGGGCCCGCCCGCCCTCGTGGTACAGCACGAACTGGAGCTGGTCCTGCTCCCAGTCCGCCACGGCCACGTAGAAGCAGGCGAGGCCGAGCGGCTTGAAGCTGACATCGAACAGGATCTGGGCCAGGGCCTGGTCGGAACCGCCTGGGCGCATGCGTTCAAGAGCGCTCAACAGGAGGTCCCGATCCTCATCCAGGTGGCGGACCAGTTCCTGGGTGCCCTCCAGCCGGGCCTGGACCGAACGGCATTCGGCGTCCAGCTTCCGCAGACGATCGTCACGCTCGGCCAGCGCCTCGTCCTGCTTGCTGCCGCCGAACAGACTCATCGGGTCTCCGGGAGGCTTTGGATCGAAGGGAAAAGATGGTTTGCTAGAACCATGAAGAAGATGCGGCGAACCCTGGCCCTGTTCAATACCCTGACCCGGCGGGTCGATCCCGTGGTCCCGATCCAGGATGGACAGATCTCCTTGTACACCTGTGGGCCCACGGTCTACAACTACGCACACATCGGCAACCTGAGAACCTTTCTCTTCCAGGACCTGCTGAAGCGGGCCTTCCAGGCGGCCGGCCATGATGTCACGCATTGCATGAACATCACGGACGTGGAGGACAAGATCATTCGCGATTCCCAGGGTGGCCTGCCTCCGGACGCCTCCAACACTGAGCGGCACGAGGCCATGACGGCGCTCACGGAGCGGTTCACGGCCATTTTCCTGGAGGACCTGGAGACCCTGCGCATCCAGCGGGCGGACTTCCTGCCCAGGGCCACCGCCTATGTCCCCCAGATGATCCAACTGATCCAGGCGCTCGAGGCCAAGGGGCTGGCCTATGTCCGCGAGGGCAGCGTCTACTACCGCATCGCCGGGCTGCCCCAGTACGGCTGCCTGGCTCACCTGGACCGCGCCGGGATGCAGGCCGGCGCCTCGGTGGATGCGGACGAATACGAGCGCGACTCTGTCACCGACTTCGTGCTGTGGAAGGCCACCAGGCCTGGTGAGCCCTGGTGGGACAGCCCATGGGGGCCCGGGCGCCCCGGCTGGCACATTGAGTGCTCGGCCATGGGCCTGGAACTGCTGGGTGAGCGGGTGGACATCCACAGCGGCGGGGTCGACCTCATCTTCCCCCACCACGAGAACGAGATCGCCCAGAGCGAGGGCTGCCTGGGCCACCAGTGGGTCAACCACTGGGTCCACGGCGAATTCCTCATGGTCGAGGGTCAGAAGATGGCCAAGAGCCTGGGCAACTTTTTCACCCTCCACGATCTCATCGACAAGGGCGTGGATCCCATCGCCTTGCGCTATGCCATCCAGAGCAACCACTACCGCAAGGTGCTGAACTTCAGCTTCGAGGGGCTCCGCGCCGCCGAGAATTCGCTCAAGCGCATCCGGGCCTTCCGCACCCGCATGGAGGGCGAGGGACAGCCTGGCGGCGGCCCCTGGAAGGAGGCTGTGGATCCGCTGGCGCGACTGGAGCAGGCCCGCGCGGTCTTCTGGGCCGCCATGGCGGACGACCTGAACACGCCCGAGGCCCTGGCGGCCATCTTCACCCTGGTGAGCGACCTGAACGCCCAGGATGACCACCTCGCCCTCTCCCGCGAGGAACGGGATGCCGTGGTGGCCTTCCTCGATGAGACGGACGCCATCTTCTCAGCCTGGCCGCAGGCCACCGACAGCCTGGACGCCGAAGTGGAAGCCCTCATCGAAGCGCGGAGGGCCGCCAAGGCAGCCAGGAACTGGGCCGAGGCGGATCGCGTGCGCGAGCAGCTGAAGGCCCTGGGCATCGTCCTGGAGGACCGCAAGGACGGCAGCGTGGGCTGGCGGCGCGCCTGAACGATGAAGCGGCCCCGGATGGGGCCGCTTCGCTTCCAGTGGGACCGTTCAGCGGCTCAGGCGCTTGAGGGCGATCTGGATGAATTCCGGGGGTCCGGGGAGGAGCCCGGAATCGGCGACGGCGTTCTGCCCCTCCCTGGTGAGGATGAAGTGGATGAGCTCGTTGACGGGGGGCGGCAGGGGGGCGCCGGGCGTCCGGTTCAGGTAGGCGTAGTAGAGCCGGGGCATGGGGTACTTGCTGGTGGTGACGTTCTCCTGGTTCGGGAACCGGGCATCCTCGCCGTGGTAGGGAACCACCGGGAGCACCTTGTTGGCGAAGTACCAGGACGACATGGTGCCGATGGCGATGCCGGCCTGATCGGTCATCACGGCCTCGGCCAGGGCGGAGCCATCGTCCCGGTCCAGGATGCCCGGCCGGAACTCGCCATTAAGCAGGACCTTCTCCGCGATGGAAGAGCGGGTGGCGGATCCTGCTGCGCGGGTATAGGCCTGGATGGGGAGCTTCGTCCACTCGCCCTTGAGGCCCAGGTCGCCCCAGACGGCGGCCGGGGTTTTTGATCCGCCCAACCGCGCCTTGGAATAGATGGCGTCGAGCTGTTCCATGGTGATGGAGGTGATGGGGTTGTTCTTGTTGACGAAGACGATGTTGGCGTCGAGGCAGACCGGGATGCGCATGGGCATGTAGCCGAACTTGGCCTGGAAGGCCTTGTTCTCGTCCGGCGCGAACTCCCGGGCCGAGATGATGAGGAGGCTCGAACCATCCAGGAAGCCCTTGATGGCCTCCGTGGTCAGCTTGGACCGGTAGATCAGGTTGGCCTCCGGATGGGCCTTCCTGAAGGCGGCGGACCATTCGTCCCCCAGGTCGGAGAGCGCGTCAGTGCCGATGAGATCGATGGGCCCCTTGACCTGGACCTGGGGCTGGTAGCCAGGGATGATGGCGGGCACCTTGGCCCGGGGCTGGGCCGTCTGGGCGCGCAGGGCTCCGAGACCGCAGACTCCCACCGCCAGGAGCAGAGCGGAGATCAGGCGGGCATGGCGAGTTCCCATGGGGAATCCTTTCGAAGGATGACCACACCAAGAAGGTCATCGTGTTCCGGCTTTCACGATGCAGACTTGCAATGAGTCCAGTGGGGGATACAGATTAGACGCCCCATGGGTCATGATCGTACACCCTGTCACCCGGGCCATCTGTCGTATGGAAAGAATGGTGATGTAGGTCACGGCTGGACCAAGCCCCCCGGTGCCTGCGAAATCAACGGGCCGTAGGGAGCCGACCCCACCTCCTGTAAACTGGCCCCAGGCACTTCGACTTCAACGCCCTGAAACCCACTGGAATCGCCATGCTCAGTGCAAAAACCTGCCTCGCCATCGCCACCTTGGGTCTGCTTTGCGGCCTGCCCCTCCATTCCCAGGAAGGGAAGAGGACACTCCCGAGCCATCACACCAAGGCGGGGGTGCATTGCTATGACTGCCATCAGGAGGAGAAGCCCACCAAGAAGGCGGTCGCCTCAGAGTCCTGCATGACCTGCCATGGCGACTACCCCGCCATGAAGGCCCTGACGAAGGACGCCAAACCCAATCCCCACGATTCACACCTGGGCGAGATTCCCTGCACGGACTGCCACCGCCAGCATCTGCCGTCGGCAGTGAAGTGTCTCGAGTGCCATGAGGGGACGTTCAAGTTCAACCTCCACTAGCGGCCGGCCCCTGCGACAGCGCCTCGGAGACCGCCGTCGGCAGGAGCTCCTCCAGGCACTGACGGCGCTGGCAGGCCCGCTCCCGGCAGGGGGCACACGCGATGCCGGTGCGAAGGACCTGGCCCGCGCCCTTGGGCAGCCCTGCGACCACGGGATCGCTGGAACCGTAGAGCCCCAGGGCGGGAACCCCCATGACCACGGCCAGGTGCAGCAGGCCGGTGTCCGGCGCGACCACGCGGTCCGCCTGCCGGAGGGCCGAGGCCAGCCGCCAGAAATCAAGCCGGGGCAGGGCCTCCACGCCCGTGGCCTCGGGAAGCCAGGTCCGGAGATCCTCCTCCTCCGGCCCCAGGGACCAGCGGAGGTCGAAGCGCCCCTTGAGTTCAGCAGCCAGGGTCAGCCAGTGCCGGAGGGGCCAGCGCTTGATGGCCCCGCGCCGGGAGGCGCCGGGCACCAGCACGACCCGGGGCTTCACGCCCTGGCGCCAGATGTCACCTGGATCCGGGAGATCCACCGATTTCAGGACGGGATGGAACTGCCCAAGCCCCTGGATGCCGCGGCTCCGGCCGAAAGCCTCCGCCAGGCCGAGCGCCTGGTCGTACCGCGTCTGATGGCGGAAGGGCAGAGGGTGCGTCTGCAGGGCCCCGGCAAACTCCTTGGTGACGCCATCCCCCCACCGCTCGGGGATGGGTGCCAACTTTGGGATGAGCGCGGCCTTGAGGATGCCATGGAAATCCAGGCTGGCTTCGGCACCTCGGACAAGCGCGGCCACGCGCCGCAACTCACCCAGGGCTGAGAGGGGATTCGACAGGCGCCGGCGCTTCACGACCACGGGCTCCAGCCAGGGGAGCGGCTCCAGCAGAAAGGCGTGGCGGTCCTCCACTACGGCCCTGAAGCGGGCTCCCGGGAACGCGGCATGCAGGTTGGCCCAGGCGGGCAGCACCCGGAGGATGTCGCCGAGGGCGGAGAGGCGCAGCAGAACCAGATCCATAGCTCCATCCTATTCGTTACGCTGGAGGCATGCGCATGCAGCCTTTCGCCAAGGACCAGACCAAGAATCCACCCCCCAAGAACTGGCTGGACCGTCTGCTGCGCCGCTTTTCGCGCCTCGCCTACGGCTTGGCGGTCCTCCTCATGTACACCCTCGCCTCCACCGCCCTGGGCCTGGCCCTGGCCCCAGCGCTGTGGATCTGGTCCCGCCTCCATGCCTGGGCGGCCCCCTTGACCGGCCCCCTGCCCTGGATCGTATCGGGATTCGCCCTGGCCCTCTGCTTCTTCATCTTCGGCCTGGCACTCCTGCTGGTCGTCCCCCTCTACAACTGGATCCTCCCCACCCGGGTGAAGCCCTTCAAGGGCGGCTACTACACGCTGCATGCCCTGCCCTGGTTTCTCCACAACGGGCTCTTCTATCTGGTTCGATTCACCTTCCTGCCCTTCGTGACGCTCACCCCCTTCGGGGTCTGGTTCCTGAAGGCCATGGGCATGAAGATCGGCCGCCACGCCTTCATCAACACCGAATACATCAGCGATCCCCAGCTCATCAGCGTCGGCGACGACGCGGCACTGGGCGGCAGCGTGCGCATCTTCGCCCACTACGGAGGCGGCGGCAACCTGGTCATCGCCCCGGTCATCGTGGGCCACCGAGCGACCCTGGGCCTGGCCTGCTGCGTCATGGGGGACGTCATCATCGGCGATGACGCCACCATTCTGCCCGAGAGCGTGGTGCTGCCCGGGAGCCGGGTGGGGGCAGGGGAGACCTGGGGCGGGGTCCCCGCGCGGAGGATCGAGCGTGAGGAGATGGACAGGATCAAGGCCGAGATCCGCGGCCTCTCCGAAACCATGGGGTGACCCCGCCTACGGTCTTGATGCTCACCCTCGCCGGGGGCCCCGGCTCCACAGGCTGCCCCGCAGCCTGTTCCGCCACCCGGCGGGGTTCGCGGGGCGGGGTCCCCGCGCGGAGGATCGAGCGTGAGGAGATGGACAGGATCAAGGCCGAGATCCGCGGCCTCTCCGAAACCATGGGGTGACCCCGCCTACGGTCTTGATGCTCACCCTCGCCGGGGGCCCCGGCTCCACAGGCTGCCCCGCAGCCTGTTCCGCCACCCGGCGGGGTTCGCGGGGCGGGGTCCCCGCGCGGAGGATCGAGCGTGAGGAGATGGACAGGATCAAGGCCGAGATCCGCGGCCTCTCCGAAACCATGGGGTGACCCTGATCACATGCCCTGGTCAGACCAATCGGGGCCGGTCCGAAGAACCTCCTGCCGGCCAGCAGGGGGGTGAGGGCGGCCAGACGGGACTAGGCAAGTCCCGAGAATCCCGCGACAATCCAAGTTTCTCCCAGGGGTCTCCCCCCTTCTCATCATTGGTCCACACGATGCGCACACCCGCCCTCCTCTGCTCCGTCCTCGTATGTGCGGCCCTCCAGGCCCAGGCGCCGTCCCTCGGCGACCGCGTGAAAACCGAGCGGCCCGCGGTTGAACAGCTGCTGGCCGAGTTCAAGTACCCCGAGGCCATGAAGCGGGCCGAGGCCCTGCTGCCGCCCGCCCGCCCCACCTTTGACAAGAAGGACAACTCGACCCTCGTCCAGAGTTGCGCGGCCAACCTCGACATGGCCGAGGCGCTGCGCCTGGCGACCGAGGCCGCCGACTCTGCCGGTGCCTGGGAGAAGGCGTTGGAGTACGCGAGGACTGCCAAGTCCCTGGCCAATGAATGCTACGCCGGCGTGAAGGAACCGTTCACCCAGACCGTGGCGTACTACAAGCAGGCCGGCGCTCGTGCCCAGCAGGTGCTGGACGAAAACGACGCCCGCATCAAGGAGCTGAAGGGCAAGAGCGCCCTGGACCCGGGTGAGCGCCAGGAGCTGGACCTGGCTCTCGGGGTCGAGAAGGAAGTGGTGGACTGCGCGAAGTGGATGAAGTTCTTCCAGACGTACCTGGATGTCACCAAGCGCGAGAACGAGGCCTATGACCCGCTCGTGAAGGTGATGGAGGACAAACTCAAGAGCGAAGCCGATCAGATCGCCGACTACAAGGCCGGCAAGGGCGAGAAGACCAAGTGGGTGGAAGCGGTCATCTCCACCCCCGCCTACCTCGAGCGCTTTACCGAGAAATCCGGCAAGGCCCAGTGGCTGAACCGCCTGGCCGTCCTCGACCCCGAGAACAAGAAGGTCCAGCACCAGCTCGACGTCCTGAGCGGCAAAGTCACGGCTCCCACGACCAAGCCCACCAAAAAGGGAAAGAAGGCCTGATCGCCCCGGGGCCTGTACCCTGAAGGCATGACCCGCCGTTCCACTCCCCGCATCCCCGTCCGCAGTCCGGCCCGCACCCCCGACCGACGGCCCTCGCGCGAAGCCCCGAAGCCCATGGCCTCGGGGCTTCGTCCGTACGAGACCTTCGAGGCCACCTTCCTGGGCCACCCCGAGGGCGCGGGGGGCTTCCTGAGGATCCTGGGGGCACCCAAAGGGCCCCGCATGGACCTGCTGGTGGACTGGCGGGATGCCCATGGTGCCATCCACGGCGACCGCGTTGTGGCCGAGGTCAATGGGGAGGGCTGGGACGGTCGCCTCAAGGCCCGGGTGCTCGAGATCAAGGGCCGCGGGGACGCCCCCCTGCCCGGCACCCTGCAGAAGCAGCCCTGGGGCTGGCGGGTGGTGCCCCTGGAGCCGCGCCTGGCCCAGATCATCTCCGTGCCGCCCACGGATCTGGCCGAGGACGGCGAGCTGGTGAGCGTGAAGCTGGATGCCGACCCCGAGGCCAAGCAACTGCGGGGTGTCGTGGTCGCCAGGCTGGGGAAGAAGACCGACCTGAAGATCGAAAACAGGCTCACGGCGGCTCTCTTCAACCTGCGCACGGCCTTCCCCGATGCCGTGATGCGTGAGCTGGCCCCCTTTCCCACGGCCATCCCCGCGGATTGGATCAAGGATCGACAGGACCTCCGCGAGACCCTCACCTGCACGGTGGATCCACCCACGGCCAAGGATTTCGACGATGCCATCAGCCTGGAGGTGCTGCCCAAATCCGAGGGCGGCGGCTGGCTCCTGGGCGTCCACATCGCCGACGTGAGCCACTACGTGGCCGAGGGGGGTCCTCTGGACGAGGAGGCCCGCCTGCGGGGCACCTCGGTCTACTTCCCGGACGAGGCCATTCCCATGATTCCGGAGCGCCTCAGCGGCGACCTCTGCAGCCTGCGCGAAGGCGTGGACCGGCTCACCATGACGGCCTGGATGACGCTCTCGCAGGAGCTCGAGGTGGTGGAGACACGGCTTTCGGAAAGCGTCATCCGCAGTGCGAAGCGGCTCACCTATGACGAAGTGAAGGAAGCCTGCATCGACCTGTCGAAGCGCAAGCGGGCCGAACTGGGCGACCCCTTGTGCGACCTGCTGGACGAGGCCCTGGTGCTGTCCCGCCGCCTCACCCAGATTCGCCTGGGCCGCGGCGCCATGAACCTGGACACGGAAGAGGCCGAGTTCATCTTCGACGAGGAAGGGCGGCCCATCGACGCGCGGCGCTATCCGCGCCACGATGCCCACCGCATGATCGAGGAGTTCATGCTGCTGGCGAACGAGACGGTGGCGCGCTTCTTCACCCGGAAGAAGATCCCCTCCATCTACCGCATCCATGACGAGCCCGACGCGCTGAAGCTGGAGATCTTCGCCGAAGTCGCGCGCACCTTCGGCCTGCTCAAACCCAAGGAGACACCCACGCCCGAGCACCTCAATGCCATGCTCGACAAGATCCGGGGCGGGCCCCTGGAGGCCATGATCAACACGCTGCTGCTCCGCAGCCTGAAGAAGGCCGAGTACAACGTCGACAACATCGGCCACTCGGGCCTGGCGTTGCAGGACTACCTGCACTTCACGAGCCCCATCCGGCGCTATCCCGATCTCATCGTCCACCGCCTGCTGCGCAAGGTGCTCCGGGGCCAGAAGCTGCCCGAGGGCCTGCACAGCCAGCTGGCCGTGCTCGCCAAGGGCGCCAGCGACTGCGAGCAGAAGGCCACCGAGGCCGAGCGCGAAAACGACAAGTGGAAGGCCTGCCTGCTCATGAAGACCCGCATTGGCCAGCGCTTCAAGGGCCGCATCCAGGGCTTCTCCGCCAAGGTCATGTTCGTCACGCTGGAGTCCCCCTTCGTGGAGGTGGGCGTGCCCCTGGCGGCCCTGGGCGGCAACTTCTGGGTGGACGAGCACCGCACCAAAGCCACGGGCCAGCGGGGCATGGTGGTGCTCACCATCGGCGATGCGGTGGAAGTGGAGATCACCACCGTGGATGAGGACCTCCGGCGCGTCAGCGCCTGGGTCACCGAGGCCAAGGGCCAGGATGCCCATGGCAAGGCCATCCAATTCGTGCCGACGCTCGCAGCGCCTGCGGTGCTGCGAGAAGGTGATCTGGAGAAGCCCAAGGCCAGGCGCGAGACCAGGGCGGGCGGAGAACGGAACCGTCGCGAGGCCGCTCCCAAGGGGCGGCCCCCGAAGAAAGCCCGTGTTCCTGGCACCAAGGCCCGGGAAGCCAGCCCAAAACCGCCCAAAGGTACCGTCCGGGGCACCGGCAAGCGGAAGAGCCGGTGATCGTCCCGCCCTCGCCCGTGCGCTGCCTGGGGGTGGACCCAGGCTCCCTGGCCTGCGGCTGGGCCGTGGTGGAGCGCTTCGGGTCCCGGCTCACCCTGGTGGAGGCGGGGGTCATCCGCAACCCCCGGGGCGCCGACTTCGACCAGCGGGCCCTGCTCATCCACCGCCGCCTGTCCGAGGCCATCGCCGCCCACCAGCCCGGCTTCATGGCCGTGGAATCCCCCTTCGTGGAGAAGAATGCCGCCACGGCCCTGAAGCTCGGCCAGATCCGCGGGGGCATCCTGCTGACCGCGGCCCTGCACGGGCTGCCGGTGGGTGACTACAACCCCATGCAGGTGAAGAAGGCCGTCAGTGGCTATGGCTGGGCGGACAAGGGCCAGGTGGGGAAGATGGTGATGACCCTGCTGAACTTGAAGGAGCCCCTGGCGGCCGACGCGGCCGACGCGGCGGCCGTGGCCATCGGCCACCTGCTGGCCAGCCGCAGGGCCTGATCAGGCCCTTGGACGACCTGGATGTCATGTTTTTCAATGACTCCATAAATTGTCACGCGAACCGTGACAAAAATCTCCGTAACTCATGACATTTCTTGTGATGCCTATCACTAGCCTAAATCACAAGCAAACACGATCATGTTGTCCAGGAAGCCCACGGAGCCACCATGCACATGGACATCACCGCCCGGCAGCACAACCCCGCCTTTTGGACCACCGCCGAGCGCCTGCATGAAGTGTTCAACCAACTCGAGCGCCAGATGAGCAGTTCCCCAAGCGGCCTCGCCGTGCTCCGCCAGGTCCAGGCCCTCGAAGCCGAGCTCGAAGCCGAAGTGATGCACCGTAGCCGCCGCGTCCACGCCGCCTGATCCAGTCGATCTCTCCAAGCGGGCCCGGCCATGCCGGGCCTTTTCATGCCTGCGCGCAGCACGGAATCCCCGGACCATGGAAAGGGCACCCCGAAGGGTGCCCAGGAGTCTCGGCCCTGTGAAGCGCTGGCCGGAAGGGGCTGGCGAAAACGGTCGCCCCGTGGGAGGAAAGAGAGGCTCTTCCCACCCCCCAGGCTAGGCCAGGCCCTCGGGGAAACCAGCGCTCAATCTTCGTACCGCAAAGTCCCGGGCCGGTAGGCCGGGTAGGCCGGCACCCACTGGGCCTTGGTCACCACGGCGCCGATCTGGTCATCGTCGAGGAGACGCCCCAGGCCCGCATTGCGGGCCTCGATGCCCACCGCCTTGGCCACGGCGGCGGACACCTGACGGATGTCCTTCATGGCCGGCAGCAGCAGCCCCATGGCCTCCTGCTCTGGCGTCACGAACTCGCTGATGGCCTTGCTGGCCGCCAGGAACATGCCGTCCGTCACGCGGGTGGCCTTGCAGACCAGGGCCCCGAGACCAACACCCGGGAAGATATACATGTTGTTGCACTGGGAGGCCTGGAGAGTATGGCCCTTCCAGCCCATGGGCTCGAAGGGGCTGCCCGTGGCCACCAGGCCCTTGCCGTCCGTAGCCTTCCACACGGCCTCGGGCGAGCACTCGCACTTGTGGGTGGGGTTGGACAGGGCGAGCACGATGGGGCGCTCTGAATGCTTGGCGGTCTCCGCCAGGATGGCCTCGCTGAAGAGGCCCGGCTGGGCGGTGACGCCGATGAGCACCGTGGGGTGCGCGTTGCGGATGACGTCTTCCAGGCCGATGCGGGAGGGGTCGTCCAGCTTCCAGCCCTCGACCGAGGCGCGGCGCTGGGCCAGCGGCTCCTGCGGGCCCTCCAGCAGGGGATCGCCTTCGAGGAGCAGGCCCTGCATGTCCACGGCGAAGATGCGCTTGCGGGCTTCCTCGGCGGAGAGACCCTCCTCCTTCAGCATGGCGAGGATGTTCAGGGCGATGCCGGTGCCTGCCTGACCCATGCCGACAATGACAAAGCGCTCATCCTGGAAGCGGCTCTGCTTGATGCGCATGGCCGTCATCAGGGCCGCCAGGGACGTGGAGCCGGTGCCCTGGATGTCATCGTTGAAGGAGAGGATTCGCTCGCGGTACCGGTCGAGGTTCTTGAAGGCGGTCTGCTTGGCGAAATCCTCCCACTGGAGCAGGGCGCCCGGGAAGTTCCGCTTCACGCCGAGGACGAACTTCTCCACCAGCTCCTCGTATTCGGTCCCCCGCAAGCGCGGCTTGCGGATGCCCAGGTAGAGGGGATCCTCCAGCAGGCGAGGGTTGTTGGTTCCCACGTCCAAGGTGATGGGGAGGGTGACGCCGGGATGTACGCCGCCGGCGGCCACGTAGAGACTCACCTTGCCCACGGGAATGCCCATGCCGTCCGAGCCCAGGTCGCCCAGGCCCAGGATGCGCTCGCCGTCGGTCACCACGATGAGGTTCACCTGGGGCTGGGACAGCCCGTGGAAGATCTGGTCAATGTTCGCGATGTTCTCGGGCGTGATGTAGATGCCCCGGAAGCGGCGCTGGATGTGGCTCAGCTGCATGCAGGCCTGGCCCACCGTCGGGGTATAGATGATAGGGACCATCTCGTCCAGGTGGTCCTGGAGGAGGCGGTAGAACAGGACCTCGTTGCGGTCCAGGAGGCCCGAGAGGTAGATGTAGCGCTCCATGTCATCGGGTTTCCGCAGGAAGGCCTCGTAGGTGCGGTCCAGCTGGGACTCAAGCGTCGCGACACCGGGCCGCAGCATCCCGTCCAGCCCCAGGCTCAGCCGCTCCTCCTTGGTGAACGCCGAGGCCTTGTTCAGGTGGGCATTGTTCAGAAGCTGCCGCCCCCGGACGTAGACCTCGTAGTATTCCTCGCCGGTCAGCGGGTCGATCTTGAGCACGAAGGTCTTCATGGCTGCCCCTTGTCTGCCATGCCGCGCCCGGATCCGACAGATCCCAGGTTCCTGTTCAGATGGGGCTGGATGGTAAATCCAGTGTATCTCCCAGCCGGAGGGGATGGGATCACATCGGGACCGGGGCGGCCTGCAGCAGTTCCCCAAGTTCCTGGCTGGTTCCCACCGGGGCCGCGCAGGTCTTGCCCCGGCACACGAACGCAAGGGGTCTTCCGGGACTCAGGCCCCGGCCTTCATGCAGCGGCAGCAGCTGATCGCCGGAGACCGAGAGCACTCGGCCCGGCAGGAAGCGGCGGTGCACCTCGCGGAGCATGTCCCGCACGAGGGGATCCCCGGGATCGCCTGACAGGGCGACATCCAGGTGCTCCCGCCCGACCAGATCCAGCACCCCGAGCAGGCCGAGAAAGGCCCGGGGGGCCCGCGCCATCCAGGGCCCGAAGCACTGGAGCGTTCCCTCGGCCGCGGCCCGGAAGTCCTCCCGCTGCAGGTGGCGGGATAGCCGGAGCAGGGCCCGGGCTGCCAGGGTGTTGCCGCTGGGAATGGCGTTGTCGAAGCCCGGCTTCTGCCGGAAGAGGAGGTCCGGCTGGTCCGCCTCGGTGCTGTAGAACCCGCCCCCGACCGGATCATGGAACCGCGCCAGCATCACCTCCCCGAGCGTCTCGGCCCAGCGCAGCCAGGCCGGGTCGAAGTCCGCCTCGAAGAGGTCCACTAACCCCTCCACGATGGCCGCATGGTCCTCGAGGAAGGCGGCCGTGTGCGCCCGGCCCTGGCGCCACACCCGCAGCAGTCGCCCTTCGTGCCAGAGCTCTGCGCGGAGGAAGGCCGCGCAGGCCTGGGCCGCCTTCAGATACCGCGCCTCACCCAGCACCTGGAAGCCCCGCGCCAGGGCCGACAGGACGAGGCCATTCCAGGCGGCCAGCGCCTTGTCGTCCTTGGCCGGCCGCACGCGCCGATCCCGCCAGAGCCGGAGCTTCTCCCGCAGCCGTTGGTCTTCTTCTTCAGAAAGCGAACCTTCCCGAGGACAGGAAAAGCGGTGGACAACGCTGGCCCCATGCTCGAAGTTCCCTCCCGGCGTGATGCCGAAGGCCGCGCAGAACCGCTCCCCGTCCGCCGACCCGAGGGCTTCCCGCACCTCGGCGGGGGTGAACGCGTAGAACTTGCCCTCTTCGCCTTCGCTGTCCGCATCCTCACTGGAATGGAAGCCACCACTGGGGTCGCGCAGGTCCCGCAGCAGGTAGTCCAGAGTCTCCCGGGCCACCCCCGCGTAACGGGGCTCGCCAGTCGCCTGGAAGGCCGTGAGATAGCAGCCGGCCAGCTGGGCATTGTCGTAGAGCATCTTCTCGAAGTGGGGCACCAGCCACCGGCCGTCCACGCTGTAGCGCGCGAAGCCGCCGCCCAGGTGGTCGTACATGCCGCCTTCCCACATGGCATTCAGGGTGCGGAAGGCCATGGCCCGGTCCGCCCCGGTGCCCCTGGCCAGGAGCAGGTCCACCGCCATCTGCTGGGGAAACTTGGGGGCCGGCCCAAAGCCACCCCACTCCGCATCGAAACCCCGGCGCAGCTGGACCAGCGCCGCCTCCAGGACGGCATCATCCGGCCGCCCCTCGCCTGCCTCCACCTCGGCCTGGCGACGCAGTTCCGTGGCGAGCGCCGCCGCCTGCCCCACCACCCCATCCCGATCGTCCTGCCACAGCTGGGCGATGCGTTGAAGCAGAGGGATGAACCCCGGCATGCCGCCGCGGGATTCGGGGGGGAAGTAGGTGCCACCGTAGAAGGGCTGCAGGTCCGGGGTGAGCCACACGCTCATAGGCCAGCCGCCCCGCCCCGTCAGGGTCTGCACAGCGTCCATGTAGAGATCATCCAGGTCAGGCCGCTCCTCGCGATCCACCTTGATGCTCACGAAGTGCGCGTTCAGCACTTCGGCGACGGCGGGGTTCTCGAAGCTCTCCCGCTCCATGACATGGCACCAGTGGCAGGCGCTGTAACCAATGCTGAGGAAGATGGGTTTCTGCTCCGCCCGGGCCCTCGCCAGGGCCGCTTCGCCCCAGGGATGCCAGGCCACGGGGTTGTGGGCGTGCTGGAGCAGATAGGGGCTGAGGCTTCCGGAAAGGTGGTTGGGCATTATCCCGACTCCATCGGTCAGGATTATGCCTGAGGATCCTGTTTCCACAGGGGGAAAGTCCTCGACGCCACCTACAATGGTCGTTTGGTCCCCACCGGAGTCCCATGTTCGACAGTCTTACCCAGAAGCTCAGCCAGGCCATGAAGGCCCTCCGGGGCCAGTCGAAGCTGACCGAAGCCAACCTCGAGGCCGTGCTGCGCGAGGTGCGCATGGCCCTGCTGGAGGCCGATGTCCACGTGAGCGTGGCCCGCACCTTCCTCCAGCGCGTGAAGGAGAAGGCCCTGGGCACCGAGGTCATGCAGGGCCTCGACCCGACCCAGGCCTTCATCGACATCGTCCACCGCGAGCTGGTGGAGATCATGGGCGGCCAGGCCCCCGAACATCCCATTGCCTTCGCGTCGAAGCCGCCCACGGTGGTGATGATGGTGGGCCTGCAGGGCGCGGGCAAAACCACCAGCTGCGGCAAGCTGGCGGTCTTCCTCAAAAAGCTCGGGCGCTCTCCGTTGCTGGTGCCGGCGGACGTCTACCGTCCGGCCGCCATCGAGCAGCTGCACGTGGTGGCCAAGGATGCCGGCGTGCCCTCCTTCCACACGGAGGAGAAGGATCCCGTCGCCATCTGCGCCGCTGCCGTAGCCGAAGCCAGACTGAAGGGCTGGGACGTGGTGGTGCTGGACACCGCCGGCCGCCTGCACCTGGACGAGCCCCTGATGGAGGAGCTGGTCCGGATCAAGGCCGCCACCTCGCCCGATGAAATCCTCTTCGTGGCCGACGCCATGACAGGCCAGGATGCGGTGCGCAGCGCCACGGCCTTCCACGAGAAGCTGGGCATCACCGGCGTGGTGCTCACCAAGACCGACGGCGACACCCGCGGCGGCGCGGCCTTCAGCATCAAGCAGGCCACGGGCCAGCCCCTCAAGTTCGTGGGCGAAGGCGAGAAGCTGGAGGACTTCCAGCGCTTCCATCCCGATCGCATGGCGCAGCGCATCCTGGGCATGGGCGACGTGCTCAGCTTCATCGAGCATGCCAAGGACAAACTCGACGAAAAGGAAGCCGAGGTCATGGCCAAGCGCCTGGCCAAGAACCAGTTCACGCTTGAAGACATGAGGAAGCAGTTCCAGCAGGTGCAGAAGCTGGGCTCCATGCAGAAAATCCTCGGCTTCATGCCGGGCATGGGGCAGATCAAGGAGCAGCTGGCCACGGTGGCCACGGACAAGCGCATCAAGCACCTGGAGGCCATCATCAACTCCATGACCCCGGCCGAGCGGAACAACCACAACCTGCTGGATGGCAAGCGCAAGCGTCGCATCGCCGCGGGCTGCGGCCGCCCAGTCCACGAAATCAATCAGCTGCTGAAGCAGTTCATGGAAACCAAGAAGATGATGGGCCAGATGAACGATCCCAGGTTCATGGCCCGCATGCAGCGCATGTCCAAGATGGGCGGCGGCCCCAACCTTCCCTTCTAGGAACCCATGGCCCTTTTCCGCTCAACCATGGTCCGCCCCGGCGTCTGGGTCTCCCTGGCCCTGGTCCTGATCGGTCTGGTGGCGGCGGTGGCGACCTTCTCCCGGCGCGAGTCCTCGGCGCGCATCCTGATCCTGGCGTCGCCCCTGGATGATCAGGGGAAGAACGTGGGCCCGGGCATGGAAACCCTCCTCACAGACTGCATGGAGGTCCTTTCCGGTGCCACCGTCACCCATGCCGCCACTGTCCCGTCACGGGAAGACCTCCAGCGGCTGCCTTCCGGCACCCGGCTGCTCCGATTCTCGGGCCGCCGAAGCGGAGACCAGCTGTCCCTGACCCTGGAGTGGAACACGGTGGGCCAGTTCCAGTCCGGCAGACCCTGGACGCAGGACGTGGTGGGTCCGCAGGATCCCCTGCGCGCCATGAGGCAGCTCGTCCAGCGCTGGCCCCTGGCCCTGCGATTCCGCCAGCTGGATGCCCTGCTCCCCACCTCCTCTCAGCACTTCTGGCTCCTGCTGGAGAGCCTGTCCATCCGCGACGACCAGAGCGCCGCCGCCCACCTGGAGGCTTCCCAGCGGTTCGTCGAGGCCCAGCCCCAGTGCGCCACCGGCTGGACCATCCTGGGAGATCACCTCTATCGCAGCCTGTGGGTGGATCCCCAGCAGGCCGGCGTCGGCCTGAATTCCCGCACGCACCACGCCTTCCAGAAGGCCGCGGACCTGGTCCCCGGCCACCCGAGGGCCACGTTCCTCTGGTCGATGATGCTGACCGATACGGGAAACCAAAGCATGGCCCTGCAGGCACTCAAGGAGGCCACCCGGCTCCGGCCGGGCCCGCCTGATCTGTATCTCGGCATCGCCTACGCCAGCCGGACCTCGGGCCTGCTAGAAGGCGCCCGCCGGGCCCTGGCCCGGCGGGGCAGACTGCTGGGCCCACTGGCCTCGCCTTCCGCCTGGTTCGCGGAGACCACCTACCTGTACCTGGGTGATCTGGATGCTTTCGGCCTGGAACTCGCGAGGGTGGGCTCCCTCCGCCAGGACGCCAGCATCCTCTTCTACAAGGGCTACTTCGCCCTCCTCCAGGGGCAGGACAAGCTGGCCCTCGGGTTCATGAGAGCCGGAAGCGACCCCGGCATGATGCCGACCCACTTCCGCGATCTGTGCCGTGTGTACCGCGCCTACCTCGAGGGCAGGTCGAAAGACGGCCTGATCGAGCTGCGCGAAATGGATGAGATCCGGGGCAAGCTCCGCATCCCGGACGGCGAGTGGACCTTCAAGGAGGCCGAAGCCTACGCCATCCTCGGGGATGCCGACCGCGGGGTGGACTGCGCCACCCGGGCCTTCGTGCAGGGCTTCAGCTGCGCCGCCTGGTACGAGCGGTCCCCCTTCCTGGCCAAGGTAAGGGAGCATCCCCGGTGGCCCACCCTGCGCCGGAACATCCGCGAGCGGCAGGCGGTACTGGAGGGGAGCTTCCCGCCTTCGGCCTTCGAGCCTTGAATTATGGCTTGGGAAATGAGCCCTTCCACGATACACTTTCCTGCTCAGGGAGTGCCCATGCTTTCGATCCGTCTTGCTCGCAATGGTGCCAAGAAGCGCCCGTTCTACCACATCGTCGTTTCCGAGAATGACCGCATCCCCACCGGCCAGGCCGTTGAGGTGCTCGGCTTCGTGAACCCCATCGCCGGCGCCGGCGAGGCGGTCCGCATCGACGTGGAGAAGGCCAAGTCCTGGCTGCAATACGTAACTGGCATCAAGGTAGACGT
>CAVVTK010000005.1:0-51451 GCA_963751095.1 uncultured Holophagaceae bacterium
GCCTACGCGAACACCCCTGCCGGCACCCCCGCGGTCCCCGCCTACTATCCGACCATGCCTGCACGCGGGCCCGAGCCCACGGAAGTGGGCTGGAAGGAGACGGTCAAGATGCACCCGGGCGAGGTGACGACGGTGATCATGAAGTTCGATCTGCCCAAGGTGCCCTTCACCGTGCCGGCCAGCCCGCGCACCGGCGGCCAAGAGTACGTCTGGCACTGCCACATCCTTGAGCATGAAGAGCACGACATGATGCGAACGCTCGTGGTCAAGTAACCCGCGAGACGCAAGCAGGGCATGAACCGCCGGCACTGGGGTTCATGCCCTTTCTGCGGGGCACGTCAGAGGCCCTGGAGGAGCCGTCCCCTCAGCTCCGGCGACAGTTTCTTCCTCGTCTTCTCGTGGTCCAGCATGGCCCTGAACTTGGCGTTCTTGAGCAGCTCCCGGCCATCGACCTTTCGCTCCCGGGCCTCGTTGGCGGCGGACTCGAGCAGCTCCAGCAGGTTCATCCTGTAGAGGGCGGCGATCTTCAGGGCGTAGGCGTCCGGGTCCACCGGCACCGCGTCCGGCGTGGCGTCGATGATCTCCTGCGCCAGATTCAGGGCGTGCTCGGGGTGCGCGTCCAGCTGGCTGGCGGCCTCATTCAGCACGACATCATTGATGCGGGCATTCACCTGGGGCAAGGGCGGTACCGGGGGACGCCGCAGCACCCGGTAGCCCACGGCGGCTGCCAGTATCATGCTGAGGCCGAGGGTGGCCAGCACCCAGGGACGCCTCGACTTCGGGCTGCCGGTGGTGGGGCCTGTCCGGCTACCCGTGCGGCCCGGCAGGGCCACCGTGGCATCGTCGAGGGGGGCGATCCAGGTGGGGTTCCTGGCGGCCCGCAGGGCCTTGGCGGCATCGGCCGCGCTCGGAAACCGGGCCGCGGGATCCTTGGCGAGCAGGCGCGCAGCCAGGGCCTTCACCGAGGGGCTCACGCCCTCGAAGACCGTGTCCTCCAGGGAGCGAGGCTCGTCGTGGATGATGGTGTAGACCATGGCGCCCGTGGTGCCACCGCTGAAGGGTCTCTCGCCGCAGAGGCCCTCGTGCAGCATGACACCCACGGAAAAGAGGTCGGAGGCGGGCTCGGCCCGGCCCGTGCGCAGGTACTCCGGTGCCATGTAGGCGAGGGTGCCCACCACCTGGCCCGTCTGGGTCATGTCGCCGCCGCTCAGCTTGGCCACGCCGAAATCCATGACCTTGGCCCGCAGGTCGCCGTCCTCACGTTGCACCATGACGTTGGTGGGCTTGATGTCGCGGTGGATGATGCCGTGCTTGTGGGCCTGGGCCAGCCCCTCGCAGACCTGGGCCAGGATCTCGAGCAGCTCGGAGGGGTTCAATTCGTCCCGCGCCATCAACGTGCTCAGGTCGTCACCCGGCACGAATTCCATGACCAGGTAGAGCAGGTCGCCATCGGTACCGAATTCGAAGACCGTGACTACGTTCGGGTGGTGGAGCAGGCCCGCGGCTTTCGCTTCCCGCGCGAAGCGGTCCCGGACATCGCCGCCTGCATCGAGCCCAATGAGGGCGGGCCGAATGGTCTTGATGGCGACCTCCCGCCCGATGCCAGGATCCCGGCCCAGGTAGACCTCGCCCATGGCGCCCTGGCCCAGGAGACGAACGATCTCGAACTTGCCGATGTGGGGGCGCATGGTGCCCCATCTTCTCAGAAGGCGCCCTCAGAGGGTGCCCTCTCAGCAGCGCGCGCAGAAATGGGGCGGACCCGGCAGGCGCGCTAGGTTCGCCAAGGCCAGCTCCCAGGCTCGCACTGGCCCCCGGAAGGCGGCGATCTCCGGCGTGAGCCGGCGCAGGGCGTGCAAAGGGGCGGGATCCGCCGACAGTGGGAGGAGGGGCACCGGGGTGCCGGTCGCGACGCGCAGCGCCGCCCGGAGGGCATCGGTCAGGGGCGTGGCGCAGGGCAGCTCCAGGGGCGGCACCTGCAGTTCAGCCCCTTCAGGCAGCGGCACGCCGGGCCAGAGCTCGGTCTCGAAGCCGCCCTGTTCCGCGTGGTCCCGGGCCTCGCGCCACTCGGGACGGCGGAACACCCTCTTGCGGCGGTCCTTCTCCCAGTCGGCCAGGAAGGCCTTCAACTCAGATTTTTCCAGCGGTCCCATGGGGGCTTTGGCGAGGGTCGCCGGCGCGGTGCAGTGGATCCGGCCGGGCAGTCGGCGCGCCAGCATGGGCTTGCCATCCAGCCAGGGCAGGCCGGCATCCAGGGCCGCCACCAGGGCGCCGAGGCGGCGGCGGTGGAAATCCAGGGCGGCGGGAAGGTCGCATCCGGGCAGCGGCACCAGGGCCAGGAGGTTCAGCTGGAGTCCCCCGGCCTGGGCCCGCTCCACCGCTTCCAGAGGCTCGAGCAGGTCCGACGCCCCGCGTCCCAGCACTGCCACCTGGGGCAGGCCATGGGCCTGGAAGCGCTCCACCAGCAGCAGGCCGTCGTTCAGGCCCGCCGTGACGCCGCTCAGCAGCGTGCCCCGCAGCTTGGCGGCCAGTTGGAGTCCCGCCAGATCCATCATCCCAGCCGCTCCACCAGCACCTCGCGGCGGCGATCCAGGAAGGCGGCGGCCTGGGGGAGGATGGCCAGGTGGGCGGCCAGGGTCAGGGCGAAGGCCAGGGCCAGGACCGGCAGCAGCCAGCCGGGCGCCAGCCAGGCCGTGAGGACATAGAGACCTCCGTAGAGGCTCGTCCAGAGACCGGAGGTGGCGATGCTCAGCA
The DNA here is from genome assembly GCA_963751095.1 of uncultured Holophagaceae bacterium. GTDB lineage: Bacteria > Acidobacteriota > Holophagae > Holophagales > Holophagaceae > Geothrix. The sequence continues at coordinate 2,752 of CAVVTK010000005.1, forward strand.
GGCCCATGGTGAAAGGCATGTTGTTGTTCTTGAGGCTGTCCATGACCATGGGGCGCGGGGCCCAGGCGGAGGTCCACTGGCCCACCGCGGCCTGGGCCAGGAAGATGCAGGCCATCAGCAGGATCCCGGCGAGCAGCAGGTCGGGCCGCGCGTGGTCCACCAGGCCCAGCAGTCCCGCGAGGAGGAGGGCCTGCAGGCCCTGGTGGGCGGCCATGCCCAGGAGCTTACCCTTCAGGAGATCCCTGGACGCCACGGGGAGGAGCAGCAGGCCCTTCACGCCGTGGCGGTCGAGGCCGAACTGGTTGAACGTGAAATTGTTCCCCACGAGCGAGAGATAGGCGAAGGCCGCGGGAACCGTCCACAGCGCCTTGGCGGCGACGTGGGTGAGGGGTCCCTTCAGCAGCACCAGGGTCAGGAGGGGCATGAGGAAGCCGAAGCGGCCCAGGTGGCTGCGCATGATGGTCTGGAAGTGCAGCCGGCCGATGCCTTCGGCGGGGTGGTTGAAGGACCAGAGCCGCTGCCTCCGGGCGCTCTTCTCGGGACGGCGTTCGGCCTCGGCCTCGCGGCGCATGAGCTGGGCGCCCATCAGCATGAGCAGCGCGAGGACGCCCAGCGGATAGGCATGGGCTCCGAGGGCCGCGCCCCAGCGCCCCTGGCGGGCCAGCAGGAGGCTGCGCGCAGAGGCGGTGGCGGGGAGGAAGGCCATCGCTGCGCCCACTTGATTGCCGATGGCCCGCAGGCGCTCGACCTGGGCGGAGGAGATGGGGGCAGAACGGGCCGAGGGGGACTTGGACGGGATCCGTCCACCCAGGAGGGTGCTGCCCAGCCAGACCAGGACACCCAGCGCGATGAGGAGCGAGCGCAGCCGCCGGACCAGCGCCCCCGCCAAGCCCTCGATGAGCAGCTGGACCGCCAGCAGGGTGAGCACGGTTTCCAGCCAGAGGAGGGGCACCAGGGGCAGTGTGACGGGCACGCGAAGCCCCAGGCCCACCAGCAGGCCGGCGGTGGCGCTCCCCAGGGCGAGGGGGAGCAGGTCGCCGAAGCCGGCCACCAGCTCGGCGCCGTACAGGGTGGAGGTTCGCAGGGGGAAGCCGCGGTAGGACTCCCAGGCCAGCTGGCGCGCCCCGCCCAGGACACCGCCCGTGAGCCCGCCCCCGAAGCCCACCAGGGTGAGTGAGCCGCCGAGCACCAGGGGCAGGAGCGGGCGGTCCAGGGCGCCGCCAAGCACCCAGCCGAGGGCCCCCGTGCCCAGGAGGAGCATCCCCGCGCCGAAGGTGGCGGCGATCAGCACGGTGAGCACCAGGGCCCACTGGCCCTGCCTGCCCAGCTCGCGGGCGGACTGGTTCCAGGCGGTCTGGCCGTGGGCCGCCAGCAGGGCGCGGAAGGGGCCTAGAGCCATGAGAGGCTGCCCTTTTGGGTGCCGCCCACCAGGTTGACGAAGAGCTGTTCGAGGCTTTCGCCGCCGCGCCGCAAGTCCTCCAGGGGGCCGAAGCCCTTGAGGCGTCCGTCATCGAGGATGGCGATGAGGGGACAGAGCCGCTCCACCACCTCGAGGATGTGGCTGGTGAGGACCAGGGTCACCCCACTCTGCTGCAGGCTGTGGAGAATGTCCTTGATCGTGCGGCTGGTGACGGGGTCGATGCCTTCGAAGGGCTCGTCGAGGAAGACCACCCGTGGGCCGTGGATGAGCGCGGCGCAGAGGGCCACCTTCTTCTTCATGCCGAAGCTGTAGTCGGCGATGAGCTGCTTCGGCGCCACGGTGAGATCCAGCTTGTCGAAGAGCTCCTCGCGCCGCCCGTCGATGAGGGCGTCGGGCATGCCGTACATGCGGCCCACGAAGCGCAGGTACTGGGGGCCCGTGAGCATGTCCAGCAGGGCCATGTCCTCGGGTATGGCGCCGATCTGCCGCTTCACCGCCAGTGGATCGGCTTCGAGATCCAGGCCCAGGACTCGGATGCGGCCGGTCGTCGGCTTCAGCAAGCCCGTGACCATCTTCAGGGTGGTGGATTTTCCGGCGCCGTTGCGGCCCAGCAGGCCCAGGAAGGCCCCGGGCTCGAGGGTCAGGCTCAGGCCGTCCACCGCTGTCTTGTCGCCGAACCGCTTGGTGAGGGAGTCGAGTTCCAGGGCGAGCATGCCTCGAGGGTAGCAGTGGCCCCCGAGGCCAGAGTGGGCGATCCCGATATACTCCGAAGCCATGCGAACCCCCGGCCTTGCCCTGACCTTCCTCCTGGCGCTGGTGGCCTGCTCCAAGCCCGAAGCGACGCCGCCGGTGGTCCACCAGCTGGCCGGAGCCGCGGCCACGCCGCTGAATGATCTCAATCTGCTGCACACCAAGATCCCGGCGGCGCTGCTGTCGGCCCTGAAGGCACCCTATGCGCCGCCGGCGGATCCCACCTGCGCTGGGATTGCAGCCGAGGTCCAGGCCCTGGACACGGCCCTGGGCGAGGATCTGGATGCCCCCAAGGGATCCGCCCCCAGCCTGGCCGAACGCGGAAGGGCTGAGCTTGACGAGGCGGCGGTGGGCGCCGTGAAGAGCAGCGCCGAGGCGCTGATCCCCTTCCGGGGGTGGGTGCGGAAGCTGACGGGAGCTGAGCGGGCCTCGCGGCAGGTCACCAGGGCCATCGCCGCGGGCATCGTGCGCCGGGCCTACCTCAAGGGCCTGGGCCAGGCCCAGGGCTGTCCGCCTCCGGCCGCGCCGCGCGCCGAGGTGGGGAGATCCATGGAACCTGCCTAGCGGGCGATCCGGATCCAGAAGGTGGTGCCCTCGGCTCCCGTGTCGAAGCCCACCTTCCCATGCAGCACGGTCTCCCCGAAGAGCTTCATGGCATAGGTGCCGAGGCCCCGGCCAGCGCTGCTCTTGGTGCTGAAGGAGCGCTGGAAGATGCGACTGTGGAGGTCCTCCGGGATGACTCCCGGATTGTGGACCGCGAACCTCATGTCCCGGCCCTCGATCCGCGCGGAGAGGGTGATGGTCTCGCCCGCGAAGGAGGCTTCCACGGCGTTCACAGCCATGTTGAGGACGATCCTCGAGAGCAGCTCGGGATCGGTGTAGATCACCTCCTCCGGGGCGGGCAGGATCTCCACCAGCCGGTCCCGGGCCAGGGCATGACGACACAGCAGGTCCCCGACATCCACCAGGATTTCCAGGGGGAGGAGGGCGCGGATCTTTGGCTTCAGCTCGCCGTGTTCGGCCTGCGCCATGGCCCGGTGGCTCTTCAGCTCCCGGTCCAGCAGGTCGGTCAGGTGCGCGAGCTTCTGGGCCACGTCCCTGGAGGTGCTGGCGCCGGAGGCAAGCAGGTCCGCCCAGCCCCGGATGCCCTGCATGAGGTTGGCCACATCGTGGTGGAACAGCCGCTCCAGGGCCTCCCGCCGCTTGATGGCGCTGAGATCGTGCAGCACCACGGCGATGAACCGGTGCGGGCCCACCGTCAGGGGGCTGGCCACGATCTCGAACTCGGCACTCTCGTGGTGGTCGCCGCGGCGGAGGGTGAGCAGACACTCGGATCGGACCGCGGTTGCCTTGTGCTGGGCCTCCAGGATGGCGAGCACGGCCCCGCAGTGGGCGCAGGCATGGCTGGTCCCGCAGCCGGCTGGCCCTTCGGGCGCGTGGACGCAGCCGAACAGCTCCCCCGGCCGGCGACCGAAGGGCGTCCCGTCCTCGGGATCCACCACCTCGAGCACGCGGTCGTTGGTGGCCAGCACCTGGCGGTTGCCGTCGAGAATCAGCACCAGGCCATCCAGAGCCTCCACGAGGAACCGGGCCACCGGATGGGCCAGGCAGGCCTCGGCCTCCAGGCGCAGTTCTTCCGGAGTGGAGCGCCCCGCTGGGGCGAAGTGGGTGACAAGTCCATCGGAACGGGACTGCTCCCCCCTGACCATGGGCACCCCCTGGTAATTAGGCCTTAGGCCTTAAAGTATAGATCGGTCTTTTCCGGCCCGGCCTAAAGTCTTCTGCGATAAATGGCCGATCTGTCGGTCCTGCATCCCCGAGACGGTCCCCAGGGCCAGCCCGGCCCCGATCAGGGCGCAGGCCATGTCCCACTGGGTGTCCCAGGGGTCGCCCTGGGTGCCCAGGAAGGCATCGGCCGAGCTGCCGGTCCACACGGCGGTCTGCCACTCCAGCAGCTCGTAGGCCGCGCTGAGCCCCAGCACCATGAGGATCAGCACCACCACGGACCAGCCCCCAGGCTTCAGCACGCCTTTCCGCAGAAGCACTTCCCGGAAGATCAGCACCGGCACGAACCCCTGGAAGAGGTGGCCCAGCCGGTCGTAGGGATTGCGCGCCAGGTGCAGCCAGTCCTTCACCCAGTGGCCCGCGGGCACCTCCGCATAGGTCCAGTGCCCACCCACCATGAGCACCAGGCCGTGGAGGGCGATCAGGGCATAGAGCAGGTTCGTGAGTCGGAAGCGGCGATGGGTGAGCGCCAGCACCGGCACCCCGATGATCACCGGGACGTTCTCCATGAGCCAGGTGAAGCGGTCCGCCCGGGGATGCCAGCCGAGCAGGAGGAAGGCCGCGGCGGTGAGCAGCAGCAGGACCAGCGGGATCCGGTTGGCGTTCATGCCAAGAGCATAGCAATCCGCGGAACCCCTTATGCTGGGGGCGTGGAGGACGACATGGACCTGGGCATTCAGGGCAAGGTGGCGATGGTGGCGGCGGGCAGCAAGGGCCTGGGCCGGGCGACGGCCCTGGCGCTGGCCGCGGAGGGCTGCGCGGTGTCCATCTGCGGCCGGGGCGCCGAGGCCCTGGAGGCGACTCGGGCGGAGCTGGAGGCTCTGGGAGTGCGCGCCCTGGCAGTGGCGGCGGACATCTCCAGCGCCGGTGACCTGGCGCGCTGGCACGCCGCCACCGTGGCGGCCCTTGGCCCGGTGGACATCCTCATCACCAACACGGGTGGTCCCAAGGCCGCGACTTTCGATCACCTCAGCGATGAGGACTGGACCTCCGGCGTGGATTCCACCCTGCTGAACGTGGTGCGCATGACCCGCCTGGTGCTGCCGGCCATGAAGGCGCGGAAGTGGGGCCGCATCGTCCACATCACGAGCCTGGTGGCCAAGCAGCCCTACCCCCTGCTCACCATCAGCTCCACGCTGCGCGCAGGGCTGTCGGGTCTCACCCGCACCCTGGCCCTGGAGACCGCGGCAGACGGGATCACCGTCAATGCCCTGCTGCCGGGCCACGTGATGACAGATCGCCAGCTGCACCTGGCGGAGGTGAAGTCCCAGGCCGAGGGCATCACCGTGGAGGAACACTTCCGCCGCCAGGCCGCCGCCATTCCCGCCAGGCGCATCGGCGAACCCGCCGAAGTGGGGGCCGTCATCGCCTTCCTGTGCAGCACACCCGCAAGCTACCTCACCGGCCAGAGCCTGCTGGTCGATGGCGGCCTCGTTCAAGGCACGTTCTAACGAAGATCGCCGGCCAACGGCCGGCGATCTTCGCAGGGAACGGCTTTCAGTTCTTGATCCCGCTCACCGTCTGGAAGTAGTGCGCAAACGCGGCGATGCCACCGCCGGCCTGCTCCCAGTCGTAGTTCTCATTGGGGGCGTGGTAGCCGTGGCTGGGCAGGCTGAGGCCGAGGAAGAACACCTCGCAGCCGAGGATGTCCTCCATGGTCTTCACGGCGCCGATGCTGCCGCCTTCGCGGGTGAAGCTGCAGGGGGCGTTGAAGGCGAACTTGTAGGCGTCCTTGATGGCCTCGGCGTAGGGGCCGGTGACATGGCCCTTGAAGGGCGCGAGGCCATGCTCCTCGTGGAACTGCACATCGGGGAAGTGCTCGTTCACGAAGGCGCGGATGCGGCCGATGGTCTTGTGCTCGTCCATGTCGGGCACCAGGCGGCAGCTCATCTTCACCTCGGCCCGGGGCGGTACGGCGCTCTTGATGCCGGGGCCCGTGTAGCCGCCGACGACACCGTGCACTTCCATGGTGGGTCGGCCCCACACGCGCTTCATGACCTTGAGGGGATCCTCGGTGCGCATGCCGGTGATCATGTGGTCCTTCTTGAAGGTCTCCACGCTGAAGCCCGCGTTCGCCCACTCTTCCAGTTCCTGCTTGGAGGGCTTCACCACCTCGTCGTAGAAGCCCGGAATCTTCACCTTGCCGGTCTCGCCGTCCATCATGGCGGCCACCACCTTGATGAGCTCGGAGAGCGGGTTGCGTGCCGCGCCACCCACCACGCCGCTATGCAGGTCGTGATCCGCGGTCTCCAGCGTGAGGCGGAAGCCCTTGAGGCCGCGCAGACCCGCGGGCGTGCTGGGCTTGCCGCGGGTGATCCAGACCGTGTCGCTCACCACGATGGCGTCGGTGCGGAAGCGGTCCTTGTGGCGGTTCAGGCCCCCCGCGAAGCTGGGGGAGCCGATCTCTTCTTCGGTCTCCCAGAGGAAGTGGATGTTGAGGGGCACGCCCGCGCGGCGGGCCGCCAGGGCGCCGAAGAAGGCCGTCACCGCCGGACCCTTGTCATCGGTGCTGCCGCGGCCGCGGTAGGTGTCGCCGTCCACCACGAAGGTGAAGGGCTCCGCCGTCCACTCCGGCTCGTTGGCGGGCTGCACGTCCATGTGGTTGTAGACCGTGATGGTGGGCAGGCTGGGATCCTCGCCGAACCAGCCGTGGATGAGCGGATTGCCGCTGGTCTCCAGGATCTCGGCTTTGCCGCCGTGCCGCTCGAAGAGGGCCCGGGCGGCCTCCGCCACGCGGCGCACATCGCCCTGCCGGGCGGGGTCGGCGCTGATGGAGGGGATCTCCACCAGGGTCCTCAGCTCCGCCTCGAAAGCTGCGCGGCTTTCTCTGGCGAACTGGCCCAGGGCCTCGCGGGTGAGAAGGGATGGATTCATGGGTGCTCCGGAGAAGGGAGACCATCATCCCACAGCCCGAAGTGTTGTCTATAAAAGGACCTAAGAGTCGAGAAGGGCGGGCCGCTCAGCGGGCCGAGCGAAGGGGCTCGTCCACCGGGGCTGCGAGGCGGGCCAGCAGCCTGCGGAACTCTGGCTCGTCCCGCTTCAGTCCCAGGCCGGCCCGACAGGCCGCCTCCGCCGCCCGCCGGTGGGCCGCGCGATCCCCGCCGGCCTGGGCCTCGGCGAGCTCCAGCTCCGCCCGCAGCAGCTTCAGGCGGTAGTCCCGGGGATTGGCGCGGTCCCCTTGGGTGAGGGCCGCGCGGCACTCCGCCCAGGTTGGGAGCGGATCCTCGCCGCGGGCGGCCTTCACCTGCCCCTCGGCCAGGTGCGCATCGGCGGCGGCGAGGTGCAGGTGGCCGTTCCCGGGATTGATGGCCTGGCCCTGCTTCCCCCGGGCGACCGCGGCCTGCGCGTGGGGACGGGGATCGCGGCCTGCGGCCAGGGCCATGCGGGCCAGCAGGGCGTGGGCCCGGGGCAGGTGGTAGAAGGTGTAGGCGAAGCGGGCGTCCCGCGTGAGGTTGCCTTCCAGGTGCGTGAGCGCCGCCTCCAGCGCCGCCCGGCCCCCCTGCCGATGGGCCCACTGCCACTGACCCTGCTCGAAGAGGGCCTGCCCCAGGGTGCTGTGCCAGAAGGGATTGCTCATGCCTTCTGGGGCGGCGTGGATGGTCTCCAGACTGGCCACGGCTTCCTGGTAGAGCGGCGCCGGATCGCCTCCCCGGTCCGCCAGGGCCTTCGCCTCGATCAGCCGCGTGAACGCGTGGTGGATGTCCGGGGCGACCTGGTCCCGCCATCGCTTTGCGTGGGCGAGGGCCTGTTCTGGGTTTCGCCCGAACCGCTGGTCCGCTTCGGCCACCACCCACCAGAGGTGGTGCAGGGTGCCCTTGGTGATGGTCCAGTCCATTTCCTGGGTCCACGCTTCACGCGAGGCCGTGCCCTCCAGCTGCAGGGCGGTCCGCGCGACCATGGGGGCCGGATCACCGCCGGTGGACAGCAAGAGGAAGCCCATCTGCAGGGTGATGTTGGGCAGGAAGACCCGGATCCGCTCCGAATCCGGGCGGATCGCGAGGCCTTGCTCCAGGAGGCGGTGGGCCGCCTGGATGGGCTGGATGCTCCGCTCGTTCCGGGCTGCCCGGGAGACGGCGGCGCCCATGATCAGGTAGGCGTGCTGGTACAGCGCCTCATCGTCGCTGGGGGCCAGCTGCTGGGCCTGCCGCAGGTAGCTCTCGCTCGTCGCTAGGGCCTGCCGGCCTGCCTCCAGGGTGGGCGGGGCCCCCGTGGCATAGATCCCGTCCATTACGCTGAGGGCCCGGGCGATCCAGGCTTCATACAGCCAGGGCGCCTGCTCCAGGGCCCTGGCGTAGTGGCGATCCGCCTCGGCATGCCGACCTTCGGCCTGGGCCGCCAGCCCCGCCCCGTAGTCCGGGTGGTCAATGGTCGCCCCCCTGGCCCGGGCCAGCCAGGCCAGGGCGGGCGGCACCAGCTCCCGCTTCAGCTGCCGCCGGGCCTCCACGGGATCGTGGTGGGCGATGCTCTGGAGCCGCTGGTCCTCGTGGTGGCGGAGCCTGGTGATGCCCAGCCCATAGGCCACCTCCGGCGCCTGGAAGCCACTCGCCCAGGCCGTTTCCAGATCCCGGGTCGCCTCGGCATATTCCCGCAGGGCCAGATGCCCCCGGCCCAGGGCGTACTGGCCGGGCCCCTGGGCGGACCTCCCCAGCCCGGCCATCTCCTTCTGGATCGCCGCCATGCGCGCCCGCAGCCGCGCCTCCGCGGGCCGGATGTCGTGGAGCGGCATCATGCGCTCGATACGCAGCAGGTGCTCGGCGTCGCGGATCTCCAGGGCGAAGCGCTGCGCCGCCTGCTCCCGCAACCGCGAGGTGGCGCGGATGTGGCCGTTCCAGGCCATCAGCAGCACCGCGGCAAGGATGCCCGTCGCGGCGGTGGCGGCCAGGGCAGGGCGGCGCTTCGACCAGCGCCACAGCCGGCCGAAGGGTCCCACCGGGCGCGCCAGGATGGGCTCGTGGGCCAGGTAGCGGCGCAGGTCCTCCGCCAGCGCCCGGGCCGTCGCGTAGCGCCTGACGGGCTCCCGCTCCAGGCACTTCAGGGTGATGGTCTCCAGGTCCCTGGGCACCGCCGCGTTGAGCCGCCGCACGGCCCGCACGCCCGAATCCGACTGGTTCGTGATGAGGCCGGCCAGCGTAGAGCCCTCGTAGGGTGGCTGGCCGGTGATGAGCGCGTAGAGGGTGGCGCCCAGGCTGTAGATGTCCGTGGCGGGCCCCAGGGCCTCGCCCTGCGTCTGCTCGGGGCTCATGAAGGCGGGCGTGCCCATGACGGCCCAGGACAGCGTCTGGTCCAGGGCCATGAGATCCCGGGCCAGGCCGAAGTCCACCACGCAGGGATGCAGGGTGCCATCCGGGCGGGTCTCCACCAGGATGTTCGCCGGCTTCAGGTCCCGGTGGATGAGGCCCGCATGGTGCGCGGCGTAGATGGCATCCGCCACGTCCGCCAGCACCGCGGCCATGGCCCGGAAGTCCAGCTCGGGATGCAGGTCCACCAGGGATCGCCCCTGCACCAGCTGCATGGCGATGTAGGGCCGGCCCTCGGCGTGGCCCAGGTCGTGGATGCGGCAGATGCCCGGGTGGTCGAGCCTGGCCTGGGTGCGGGCCTCCCGCAGCAGGCGCAGGTGCAGGTCGGGGTCGTGGCCCAGCAGCAGCTTCACGGCCACCACGCGCTTGAGCACCGGGTCCCAGGCCGCGTGCACCCGCCCCATGCCGCCCCGGCCCAGCTCCGGCCCCAGCAGGTAGCGGTCCACCGCCACGCAGTCCGCAGACCGGGCCCAGGATGGCATCGTCCCGGGTTCGGCGGGGAGGTCTCGGTCGTCGCGGGTCATGGGATTCAGTGGATACCTCTATTTCTAGCGGAACCGCGGGGCTGTGGATATGTGGTGATGGCAAAATTCGCGTCCGGCTCTTTCCATACAAATGCAGGAATTGCGACAGCATCTCTGGACGAACCGCCGCTCCCGGGCTTCAATGGAGCCATGCCCACCCGCGGCCCCTACGAGACCTCGCCCATGCCGACCCAGCCGCGCACGCTGGCAGAGCGCCTGCGCTGGCTGCGCAAACAGTCCGGCCTCACCCAGGTGGAAGTGAGCCAGGCCCTGGGCTGCGAGCAGGCCATGATCAGCAGTTGGGAAGTGGGCCGCACCCGCCCCAGCGCCGTCACCCTGGGCGCCCTGGCCAAGCACTACGGCGTGAGCCTGGCTGGCCTGGACAGCGGCACCGGGTTCATGGAGGAAGTCGCCCGGCGACCCCGACCTGAGTCCATGGACCAGGACTCCGGGGAGTTTCCCGCCTTCGCCCTGCCCCCCGTGGCCCCCGGCCAGGTCATGCTCCTGGACGAGAAGACCGGCACCCAGACCTCCACCGACGCCGCCGAAGCCATGGCCGCCCTCCTCCGCGCCCTGAAGAAGGGGCGGAAGGCGTGGGTGGTGGTCAGGTAGGGGCGATTGGGAAGGCTTCTTTCGTAACCAAATGCCTATCAATCGTCGAATGGTCTTGACCATTTTACGATGATGACGATCATGGTCCTATGGCGGATCGCCCCCGTTTCTACTCGACCCTGCTGGAGGACCACTTCGCGCGGCACCGACAGATGGCGCTGGTGAGCGGGCCGCGGCAGGTGGGGAAGACCACGGCGTGCCGCTCCCTGGGAGGCGCCTACCTGAACTGGGACAACCAGGATGACCGTCGGCTGCTGCTGAAGGGACCAGTTGCTTTGGCCGACCGGCTTGGACTGGATCGCTTGCGGGCCCAGCCTCCTCTGGTGGTGCTGGACGAGCTGCACAAGCACGCCCGCTGGAAAGGGCTGCTCAAGGGGTTCTTCGACACCTACGGCGACCGGGCCCAGGTGCTGGTGACAGGCAGCTCGCGGCTGGACATCTTCCGCCGGGGTGGCGACAGCCTCATGGGGCGGTATCTCCTCTATCGGATGCACCCCTGGTCCGTGGCCGAATGCGAGCGAGTGGGCCTGCCCGAGCGGGAGATCCGCCCTCCCGTGCCCATCCAGCCCGAGGACTGGGCGGCGCTGTGGACCCATGGGGGCTTCCCTGAGCCCTTCCTGCGGCGGGATGCGCGGTTCACGCACCGCTGGCAGTCCCTGCGCCATGATCAGCTCGCCCGGGAGGATCTGCGCGAGGTGACGCGGGTGCAGGAGCTGGGCACCCTGGAGACCCTCATGCGCATCCTGGCCGAGCGCAGCGGGCAGCAGCTGATCTACTCCAACCTGGCGGGGGATCTGGGGGTTGCGGTGGACACCGTGCGCCGCTGGGTGGACCTGCTCGGGCGGCTCCACTACGGTTTCCTCGTGCGCCCCTGGTTCACCCATGTGGCCAAGGCCCTGCGCAAGGAGCCCAAGTGGTTCCTGCGCGACTGGAGTGGCGTGGCGGACGAGGGCGCCCGGGCGGAGACACTGGTGGCCTGCCACCTGCTGAAGGCCGTGGAAGGCTGGACGGACCTGGGGTTCGGCGACTTCGAGCTGCGCTACCTGCGCGACAAGCAGAAGCGCGAGGTGGACTTCCTGGTGGTGAAGGATCAGCAGCCCTGGTTCCTGGTGGAGGTGAAGGCCAGCGCCACCAAGCTGTCCCCGGCTCTGCGCCACTTTCAGGAGCAGACCGGCGCGGCCCACGCCTTCCAGGCGGTGATCCACCTGCCTTACGAGGACGTGGACTGCTTCACCATGGTTCGGCCCGTGACCGTTCCGGCGCTGACACTGCTGAGTCAACTGCTCTGAGCCCGATCAAATGGGCCAGCCTCCCGCCGCCATTAGCCCCGTCCACTCCGGCAGTCCCAGCGCCAGATTCAGGTTTTGCACGGCCTGGGTGGCCATGCCCTTGCCGAGGTTGTCGAGGGCGACCAGGACGGCGCCGTGACCGTTCTTGGCGGCGACACCGATGTCCGCGAAGGCGCTGCCCGTGGTGGCGGCGACGCGGGGCGAACCTTCCACGATGCGAATGAGGAAGCGGTCTCTGAAAAAATCTTCGTAGAGGGCGCGCAGAGCCCCTTCTTCAATTCCCGCGGGTAGCGGGAATTGCAGGGTGGCGAAGATGCCCCGCACCATGGGCGCGCTCTGGGGGACGAAGCTGAGCGGCACCTCCCAGCCGGCGCGGGCAAGGGTGCGCATCACCTCGGCCTCGTGCTGGTGCTCGAGCACCTTGTACGCACGGAAGTCGTGGGCGCGGGTGGGGTGGTGCGTGGTGTCCGAGGGAGCGGCGCCGGAACCCGACGAACCGGTGGCGGCGGTGACGGCCACGAAGGCGGGCTGCCACTGGGCCAGGGGCAGCAGGGCCAGTTGCAGGGCCGTGGCGAAACAGCCGGGATTGGCGATGCGCTTGGCGCCCTTCATGCGCTCGGGCTGCCAGTCCACTAGGCCGTAGACCCACGTGGGATCGAGGCGGAAGTCGTTGGAGAGGTCGATGACGGTGAGCCGGTCGGTCAGTCCCAGGCGGTCCCACTCACTTTGGAAGTCGGGCCACTGCTTGGCGAACTCGCCATGAGGCAGGGCCGCGAACAGCACGGGGGACTCGCTCCGGGCCAGGGCCGCCCAGTCCGGGGCCGCCTCGAAGGTGCCGTCGACCAGGCCGCGCAGGTTCGGGTGCTGAGCATGGAAGGGCTTGCCCGCGTGGCTGCGAGCCGTGCCCCTGATGGAGGCCACGGCCGGATGGTTGGAGAGCCACCGCAGCAGTTCCCCGCCGCCGTAGCCGGAGGCACCGAGGATGAGGACATCGACCTGGCTCATGCTTTGGCCGAGATCTTGGGTTCGATGAGATCGAGCACGAACTTGCCGAGGGCCTCGGCGTCGGCCCGGGCATTGCGGGCGGGCAGGCCCAGGGTGGCCACGAAGCGCTCGCCCACGCGGTTGTCCGTGGCAGGGCCGGCCACCAGGTCGGTCTTGATGCCGTAAGCGGAGGTCAGGTTGTGGACGGCCCCGGCCGCGCCCACGGGGTCGTTGGCGCAGACGATGAACACGCCGCTCAGCGCCATGAGCTCGACATCCTGCAGGATGGCCTGCACGCCGTACTCGCCCATGATGCCGTCGCCGGTTTCCGCCACGATGACATCCACGCCATGGGAGGCCAGCTCCGAGAAGATGATGTGCGACACGCCCGCGGCGCTGCCCGTATCCGTGCAGACGATGCCCGCATCGGTGAAATCGAGGGCCACCTCCGCGCCGTAGTCCCGCATGGCGAGCGCATCGCGCATGAGGGAGACCCCCGTGAGCTTGCAGGCGCCCACGCGGTAGCCTGCCCGGCTCAGCTGGCGGATGGTGGCGCAGGCAGCGGCGGTCTTGCCTGCGTTCATGCAGGTGCCTGCCACGTAGACCACGGGGCAGTGGGCCACGAGGCCCGTGCCCTTGAGGGCGCCCATGCGGATGTGCGCGGGCTGGCCGGCCCGGGACTGGAATTCGGGGAACACCAGCACCTGGCCCAGCACCTCCAGCTCGAAGGGTTTGCCCACGTCGGGGTTGTGCGAGAGGCACTGGCCGAGGACACCGCCCATGTTCAGCAGGTTCACGGTGTCGCCGGGCTTCAGGGTCTTGGGCATGACACCTTCGTAGCCCTGCAGGGCATTGCGGTGGCCCAGGGCGCCCACGAGGATGTCGCCGTCATGGAGGGTGCTCATGCGGCCATGGGGATCCTCCAGCTGGTTGTAGGTGCTCTTCTCGCCCCGCACCTTGCAGGCGATGACGGAGCCTTCTTCAAGAAGGATCTCGTTGCCGAGGGTGAGGGTGCGGCCCAGTCGCAGGTTGCGGGTGACCGAGGCGAGCTTGTCGACGTGGATTCTCATGGGTGCCTCGGGTGATCAGTTGGGCTTGGCTTTGAGGGTGAGGGTCTGCTGGACCCCGAAGACCTTGGCGAAGCCAGCGGCCTCGGCGCCGGTCCACAGCTTGTTGGCTTCGCCATAGGTGGCGATCCGCGGGTCCATCAGCGAGTAGGGGGACTGCACACCCTCCACCACGAAGGCGCGGGGGTGCAGGGTGAGGCGCACGTCCCCGCGGACACGATCCTGGCTGGACTGCAGGAAGGCCTCCAGGTCGCGGGCCAGGGGGTCGAAGAAGTGGCCCTCGTGCAGCAAGCTGCCGTAGAGGTTGCCCAGGGATTCCTTCCAGAAGAGCTGCTTGCCGCTCAGCACCAGCTTCTCCAGCTCACGGTGGGCGCCGATGAGCAGGTGCGCCGCCGGGGCCTCGAAGCCCACGCGGCCCTTGATGCCCAGGATGGTGTCGCCCAGGTGCACGCCGCGGCCGATGCCGTAGGGGCGCCCGATGGCATTCAGCTGGGCGACGAGGGTGACGGGGTCCATGGCGTTGCCATCCAGGGCCACCGGCACGCCTTCATCGAAGCTGATGGTCAGGGTCTTGGGCGCCAGGGCGCCGATGACGCCGCCCGGGAAGGCCGCCTCGGGCAGCGTGTTCCAGGCGTCCAGGGTTTCGCGGCCCCCCACGCTGGTGCCCCACATGCCTTCGTTGATGGAGTAGTCCCTGGTCTTCTCGGGGAAGACGAGGCCGCGTTCGGCGCAGTAGGCCATCTCCTCGGCCCTCGATAGGCCCAGATCACGGATGGGCGTGAGGATCTCCAGCTCGGGAGCGAGGGCGCGGAAGGCCACGTCGAAGCGCACCTGGTCATTGCCCGCGCCGGTGGAGCCGTGGGCGATGGCGGCGGCGCCCATGGCCTTGGCCAGCTCCGCCACGGCCCGGGCCTGGCAGACCCGTTCGGCGGACACGGACAGCGGGTACAGCTGGCCCCGCAGCACGTTGCCGTAGACCAGGTAGCGCAGGTAGCCGTCGAAGAGCCCGGCGCGGGCGTCCACGGTGGTGTGGCTGAGGGCCCCCAGCTTCGGCGAGGCGGCTTCGATGCGCGCCAGTTCCTCCGGCGAGAAACCGCCGGTGTTCACGGTGACCGTGGCCACGTCGTAGCCCTGCTCCTTGAGGTAGAACACGCAGAAGGAGGTGTCGAGACCGCCGGAGAACGCGAGGACGGCGAGCTTCGTCATGTGAGGCCTTTCAAAGAAAAAGCGACAAGATTTACCACTAAGGCACCAAGGCACCCATTTTCCTTGTGTCTCGCGTATTGCCGCAGGCGATACCGAGAAGAACTGCAAGAGCGAGTACCGTTGGTTTTTCTTGGTGTCTTGGTGTCTTGGTGGTGATCCGTTATCAGTTCGCCCATAGCGCCGCCTCCACTTCCGCATGGACCTCACGCTTGGCCTCGATCCAGGCCCGCGCTGCGGTGAGCTCTGCGGCGAGGTCGTTTAGGCCCAGGTTGCCGGCGCCACCGAGGTGCGTGGCGGTGAGGGCGGCGCGGTCCGGGGTGAAGGTGCCGTCCTGCAGCTGCTGGGCCACCTTGCGGTAGGCCTCGCGGAAAGGCAGGCCGCCCTGCACGTAGACATAGGCCTGGTGGGCCGCGTAGAGCTCGTCTGTGCTGGCGGCGGTGGTGGCCGCCGCGTTCACTTGAAGGGCGGGGATGAGCCGCACCAGCACCCCGAAGAGCTCGTCGGCCTGGCGCAGGCCCAGGATGACGGGCCGCTTGAGCAGCTGCAGATCCCGGTGGTAGCTGGAGGGTAGGCCCGAGGCGACCTGCTCCACCAGGCCCGCCGTGCCCCGCAGCTCGCGGCAGCGGCCCCGGGCCAGCTCCACCACGTCGGGGTTCTTCTTCTGGGGCATGATGCTCGAGCCGGTGGTGAAGGCGTCTGGCAGCTTGAGGAAGCCGAACTCCTCGGTGCTGTAGAACGAGACATCCCACAGGAACTTCTCGATGACGCCCCCGGTGGAGGCGGCCCACTGCAGCATGGCCGTCTCGTGACGACCGCGGCTGTTCTGCACATCGATGGGGCTGCGCTGCACCTTGGAGAAGCCCAGCAGCTTCGCCGTGAGTTCGCGGTCGATGGGCAGAGGCACGCCGAAGCCCGCGGCGGACCCCAAAGGGCAGCGATCCAGGCGCTGGTGGACGGACTGCAGGGCTTCCAGTTCCTCGAGCAGGCCTTCGGCGAAGGCCGCGGCCCACATGCCGAAGGTGCTGGGCATGGCCCGCCGCAGGTGGGTGTAGCCCGGCAGGGGCACGTCCTGGTTCGCCTGGGCGAAGGCCAGGAAGGCCCCGGCCAGGTCGGACACTCGCAGGCCCAGGCGCAGCAGGGCGTCCCGCAGGTAGAGCCTTAAGGCCAGGATCACCTGGTCGTTGCGGGAGCGGCCCAGGTGGATGCGCTGGCCCACGGCGCCGAGGCTGCGGGTGAGGTCGGCTTCGATGGCGGTGTGGCCGTCCTCCAGATGGGGTGGAATGGGGAAGGCGTTCTGCCGGGCCAGGTTCGAAATGCGCTTCAGGCCCCGCACCAGGGCTGTGGCGTCGGAAGGATCCAGCAGGCCCGTGGCGGCCAGCATCTTCGCGTGGGCGGCGCTGCCCAGGCAGTCCCAGGGCAGCAGGGTCAGGTCCGTGTCCGGATCCTCGCCCACCGTGAAGCGGTGGATGGCCACGTCCAGGGGGAGGTCCTTGGCCCAGAGCCGTTCATTCGTCGAAGTCATCGAACCACCCGGAAATCGGAAAAGCGGAACGCAGAGGACACAGAGAACAAGGGAGGACACAGAGAACAGATCGCGAAAGGTCCGCCATCGGTGAGCAGGCCTCCCGCCATGCCTATGCTTTTCTCTGTGTCTTCTGTGGATTTCCGTGTCCTCTGCGTTTCTGCTTTTGTCACAGACGGTTTATGCCTCATGGGGCACCTGCAGCTTGAAGAAGGTGGAGACCAGCTGGGAGTAAAAGGCGACGCCTGCTTCCAGCTCGGGCAGGGTCAGATACTCGTTGGGGGTGTGGCTGCGGAAGGTGTCGCCGGGTCCGGCCTTGACCGCCGGGATGTTCCCCAGGAAGGCCCAGTCCGAGGTGGTGCCGGAGCCCACGGGACCGGCCTTGCCGGCCGCCGCGAGGGCGGCGCGGACGATGGGGTGCGCGGGATCCGTGCCCTTGGCCAAGTAGCGCTTGGAGTGGATGGCCACCTCGCTCTCCAGCTGCCGCTGGAAGCCCGCGGCGAGGGCATCGTGGTCCTGCTCGGGGCTGGTGCGCAGGTCCACGAAAAAATCGCAAGCATCGGGCACCTGGTTGCGCCGCAGGCCGCCTTGGATCTGGGTGACCTGGGCCTTCTGCGAGCCCAGCAGGGGGTGGGCGGGAAACTCCATGGCGGCGATCCTGGCGATGTCGCGGGCCGCCTTGTGGATGGCGTTTTCGGCGCCCAGCATCTGGGCGTTGGCCACGTGGCCGCTCTGGCCCCGGGCCGTGCACTTGAGGATCAGGAGGCCCCGCTGGGCGGCACAGATGCGCAGGCCCGTGGGTTCGCCCACCACGGCGCCATCGAAGGGGCCGAGCTGCCCCAGGATGGTGGCGATGCCCTGGCCGCCGGTCTCTTCCTCGGCGCTGAGGGCCACCACCACTTCTCCGTTGAGGTTCAGATTCGACAGCTCGAAGGCGGCCAGCAGGAGGGCCGCCACGCAGCCCTTGGCGTCATTGGCCCCGAGGCCCTGGAGGCGCGCGCCATTCCAGACGGGCGTGAAGGGGTCCCCCTCCCAGCCCGCGCAGGGGGGCACCGTGTCGAGGTGCGAGTTGAGCAGGAGGCGCGAGCCGCCCTTCTTCCCGAAGCTGAACCAGAGGTTGTGTCCCTGGCGCTGGACCTGGAAGCCCTGGGCGGCGAGGAGATCCTGCGCCAGATCCGCCAGCGGACCCTCCTCGCCGGACACGCTGGGCGTGCCGACCAGGAGCGTGAGGAGTTCGGCGGGGCTCATCCGGCTACCACGGCCGCGGGGGCCACGATCATCGTTCCGCTGCCCTCGTTGGTGAAGATCTCCGCCAGCAGGGCGTCCGGGGCCAGGCCGCTCACCAGGTGGGCGCTGGGCACGCCGCCCAGGAGCGCGGCCTTCACGGCCGTGAGCTTGGGGCGCATGCCCCCGGTGATCACGCCCTTGGCCTCGAGGCCCGCCAGCTCCTCCAGGGTGGCGTGGGGGATGAGGGACGAGGGCTTGGCCACATCCTTCAACAGGCCCGGCACCGAGAGCAGGAAGAACAGCTTCTCCGCGCCAACTGCGGTGGCCAGACTGGCGGCGATGGTGTCCGCGTTGGTGTTGTAAATGGCGCCGTCCTCCCCCCCGGAGAGCGGCGCCACCACCGGCACGAACCCCCCCTCGAGCAGGTGGCTGAGAACATGGGGATCGATGGCGTCAATGTCGCCCACCAGGCCGTAGTCCACCAGCTGGGCCTCGGTGGCACCATCGGGGATTACGGCCACGGGCGGGCGGCGGTGGGCCTTCACGAGGCCCGCATCGAGACCGGTGAGGCCCACGGCGGGCACGCCCGCGGCCTGCAGCTCCGAGAGCAGGTCCATGTGCACCTGGCCGGCGAAGACCATCTTGGCGGCGTCCAGCACCTGGGGACTCGTCACGCGCCGGCCCGCCACCTTCTCCACGGGGATGTTCATGGAGGCGCAGACGGCATCCAGTTCGGCGCCGCCGCCGTGGACCACCACCACCTTGATGGAGAAGGACCAGAGCAGCGCGATCTGCTCGCAGAGGGCTTTGCGGATCTTGGGTTCGGCGATGACCTCGCCGCCCACCTTGATCACGAAGGTCTTGCCGCGGAACAGCCGCACGTACTGGGAGGCTTCCTTGAGGGCGGCGTAGGGATTGGGGGAGAGCGGCATCTGTAACCTCGGGACGGGGGACTAGGACTGCGACAGCAGGGCGTGGATGGTGGCCCGCTGCACGTGGAAGCGGTTCTCGGCCTCGTCCACGACGCGGCTCCAGGGACCGTCGAGCACGCTGTCATGGACCTCGAGGTTGCGGCGCACGGGCAGGCAGTGGGTGAAGATGGCCTCCTTCGCGGCCCTCTGCATGTGGGCGGCGGTGGGCATCCAGGCGCCGAGGTCGGCCATGGGCGCGGCAGGGAGGCCGGACTGCGTGGAGGGGCCCCAGGCCTTGGCGTAGACGGCGGCGCTGCCCTCCAGGGCGGCGTCCTGGTCGTTCGTGTAGACGATCTTCCCGCCGGTGGCCGCAGCATAGGCCTCGGCCTCGGCGCGAACTTCGGCACTCAGCTCGTAGCCCTTGGGGTGGGCCACGCGGATCTCGGCGCCGCAAGCCGCGGCCGTGAGCAGGAAGGAGTTGGGCACGGCCTTGGGCAGGGGCTTGATGTGGGGCGCCCAGGTCAGCGTCACGGGCACCTTCGTGCTGCCGTGGGCCTCCTGGATGGTGAGCAGGTCCGCCAGGCCCTGGTGCGGGTGTTCCCGGGCGCTCTCCATGCTGAGCACGGGCACGGTGGAGAAGCGCCGGAAGGCGTTGATGACGGGATCGAGCTCGTCTTCCGCATCCCCGTTGCCGTGGCTGAAGGTGCGGACGGCCAGCAGGTCGGCGTAGCGGCCCAGCACGGGCACGCCCTCGCGCACGTGCTCGGCGCGGTCCTCGTTCATGATGGCGCCGTCGCGGTCCTCGAGCTTCCAGGTGCCCGCGCCCACTTCCAGTACGATGGCGTGGCCGCCGTGGCGCAGCAGGGCCGCCTCGAAGCTGGCCCGGGTGCGCAGGCTGGGGTTGAAGAAGACCATGCCCAGGATGCGGTCGATGAAGATGGCGCCGGGCCGGTTGCGCTTCCAGGTTGCGGCAGTGGCGAGGATCTCCTTGACCCCATCGGGGCCCAGGTCCGAGATGCGGGTGAAGTGCTTCATTTCTGCTCCGGCACGAAGGCATGGATGGCGGTGATGAGTGCGTCGAGGGCGGTGTCGCTGACGTTGAGGGGGGGCATGAGGCGCAGCACCGTGGGGTCGCCTGAACCGCCCACGAGGAGGTGGTGGGCGAGGAGGTGCTTCTTGAGGGCGGCGGCGTGGGCGCTGCGCAGGCCCAGCAGCAGGCCCTCGCCGAGGACTTCACTGACGATGGAATCCTTCAGCTCCTGCCGAAGCCGCGCAGCGGCTTTGGCAGCCCGGGCCATCAACCCTTCCGCCTCGATGACGTCCACCGTGGCCAGCAGCGCGGCGCAGGCCAGGGGGCCGCCGCCGAAGGTGCTGCCCAGATCGCCGCCCTTGAGCTTGGCGGCCACGGCGGCGGTCATGAGCAGGGCGCCCATGGGCACACCCGAAGCCAGTCCCTTGGCAGACGTGATGAGATCGGGCCGCACGCCGTAGAACTGGGCGGCGAAGGGGGTGCCCAGGCGGCCCATGCCGGTCTGGATCTCGTCGAAGATGAGCAGGGTGCCCGCGTCGTCGCACTTGTCCCGCAGGGCCTGGAACCACGCGCGGGAGGCGGTCTTGATGCCGGCCATGCTCTGGATGGGCTCGAGGATGACGCCGGCTAGGCCGGAGAAGTCCGTGGCGGCCAGGGCCGCGAGATCGCCAAAAGGCAGGCGCAGGCAGGGCGCCAGCTGATCGGCGAAGGGCGCGGTGATCTTGGGATCATCGGTGACGGAGAGGGCCAGCAGGGTGCGGCCGTGCCAGCCGCCCTCGAAGGCCGCGAGCTGCTTGCGGCCGGTGAGTAGCAGCGCCAGCTTCAGGGCGTTCTCGTTGGCCTCAGCCCCGCTGTTGCAGAAGAAGACCGAGTCCATGCCGGCGAAGGCGGTGATGGCCGCAGCGGCCTGATCGCGCACCGGCAGGGCGGCGGCGGCGGAGTAGAACAGCAAGGTGGCCGCCTGGTCGGCGATCGCCTTCACCACCTTGGGGTGGCTGTGGCCCGTGGCGCACACGCAGTGACCGCCGTAGAAGTCCCACCAGCTTCCACCCAGGGCGTCGAACACCTGGTCTCCCTTCCCACCGGTGAGCGGGACCGGAAAGGGGGGATAGGTGGGGAGCAGGGCGGGGGCCTGGGGCGCGATGGGCATGCTGGCATCCTGTGCATATGAGCGCATGGAATCGCATAACCAAGCGCAAACATGCATAATATGCACATGTTTTTCCCCTGGTTCAAGCGCTATTTTCAAAAATCATTGAATTCTTCTGGTCCTGAGTTGCAAGGTCATGCATATTCATGCAGCATTTGTGCATGGACCTGGACCCGCTCATCCTCCAGCTGCTGGAGACGCATGTCATCTCTGACCAGACCGAGTTGCTGGCGCAGCTCGCGACCCTGGGCCACGAGTTGACCCAGTCCACCCTGTCACGGCGGCTGAAGCGCCTCGGGGTCCACAAGGTGCAGGGCCGCTATATCCGGTCCGAGGGCGCCGTCCGCAGGCTTCCGGAGGCCACGGTGCTGGTGGTGCCGCCGAATCTCCTGGTCCTCCGAACGGCACCCGGGTTCGCCCAGGCCCTGGGGCTTGCGCTGGACGCTGATCCGGCCGAGGGGCAGGTGGGAACCCTGGCAGGTGACGATTCCGTCTTCGTGGCGGTGGAGCCGGCCCGGCTGGAATCGGTGCGGGAAGCCCTCCTTCGCCGCCTGGAGCATGGCTGAGCACCTGACCATGGGATCAGGGGACCCCTGTGATTTTTCCGTGGCTGCGAGGCTAAAGGTCTGACCGAAGGCTGCCGACAACGAAAGAAGCCCCACAGCTGATGTCTAACTCGGGGGTTCGACGGCGCCCAGTGCGTGCCCGTGCTCTGCGGATCCTCCGCTTGGCACGGAGGGCCTTTGCCGGACCTTGTATGCACAGGAGGATCCCATGTTGACTTCCCTCGCCCTTCCCGTCTCCAGGCTCGCCACTGTGGCCACTTTGTGCCTTGGCCTGGCGTACTGCGGCGGCTCTTCAACCCCCGGCCCAGGATCCCAGGCGCCTGCGGGCATTGCGGGGTTCACGGCGGTCTCGTCGCAGAGTTCCTTCTTCAGTGGCCCCACGGTGACGGCGACTTTTTCCGGCGGTGCTGGTGTCATCCAGCCCGGGAACGTCTCCATCCAGAGCGGCGTGCCCAAGGCGCTCCCGCGGACCGGCGCCACCCGCCTGATGCTGACGGTGACCGCCAACGGCGGCACCGCCACGGCCACTCTGGTCAATCACCCCTCGGTGCCCCTGGCGGGCGGTTCGGAACACTCCATTGCCATCCGGGAGGACGGAACTGTCTGGACCTGGGGCGGCAACCACTACGGCCAGCTCGGCGATGGCACGTTCACCGACCGGGCCACCCAGATGCAGGTCACCGGTCTGGCGGGCATGGTGTCCGTCTCGGCGGGCCCCTTCCACAACCTGGCCCTGAAATCCGACGGCACCGTGTGGTCCTGGGGCGCCAACTGGTCAGGACAGCTGGGGGATGGCACCAATACCAAGCGCAACGTGCCTGGCGCGGTGGCTGGCCTCAGCCAGGTGGTGGCGCTATCCACGAGCGGCTACCACTGCATGGCCCTGAAGGCCGATGGCACCGTGTGGTCCTGGGGCGCCAACTGGGCGGGGCAGCTGGGGGATGGCAGCGGCGCGGATCAGGCTGCTCCGGTCCAGGTTTCCGGGCTGGACGGTGTCGTGGCGGTTGCGGCGGGCGGTTCACACAGCCTGGCCTTGAAAGCTGACGGGTCTGTCTGGGGGTGGGGTGGCAACTACTATGGTCAGCTCGGCGAAGGAACCAATCTGGATCAGCCTCTCCCGGTCAAGATCCCGGGTCTGTCGGGCGTGGCCTCGGTGCAGGCGGGAGACTGGCACAGCCTTCTCCTCAAGACCGATGGCACGGTCTGGGGCTTTGGCGCCAATGAATCCGGCGAGCTGGGTGATGGCACCACGGTAGATCGAAACGTGCCCGTGAAGGCCTCAGGGCTCACGGGGGTGGCCTCGCTGGTCGGCGGAGCCTATCACGCCCTGGCCACAAAGCTGGATGGGACGCTCTGGTCCTGGGGCTACAACGGGGCCTACCAGACCGGTGCGGCCCAGACCCAGAACCAGCTGGCGCCGAAGCAGGTGTCGGGCGTGGTGGATGCCGTGTTCACCGGCGCCGGCTTCGCCCATTCCCTGGCCCTGATGGATACGGGCGAAGTCCTGGCCTGGGGTGGCAACTGGGTGGGGCAGCTGGGTGATGGGTTCATGCTCGAATCCAACCTTCCGGTTGTCGTGACCGGCCTCAACAGCGTGACCACGGTGTCCGCAGGCTTCGCCCATACGCTAGCCCTGAAGGCGGATGGCACCGTGTGGTCCTGGGGGTCGAATGGCTGGGGCCAGGTTGGGAATGGCTCCACCAAGAATCAGAGTGCCCCACATCAGGTGGCGGGTCTTGGAGGCGTCAAGTCGGCGAGCGCGGGGGGCGCGCACTCCCTGGTGGTGAAGCAGGATGGCTCCGTGTGGACCTGGGGGGACAACGAGGCGGGGCAGCTGGGGAGTGGTTCCCGGGAGAACAGCCTGGTGCCCATGCAGGTCGCAGGCATCGGCTCGGCCATCCAGGTGGCGGGCGGCGGAGATCACAGCCTGGTGGCCCTCTCCGATGGCACCGTGCAGGCCTGGGGCGCCAACTGGTTCGGCCAGCTGGGCGATGGCACCGTCAACGACGGCCTGGCGCCGGTTTCCGTGTCCGGACTGACCGGTGTGAAAGCCGTCGTGGCCGGTGGTGGCCACTCCCTGGCTCTCAAATCCGATGGCACGGTCTGGGCGTGGGGTGCGAACTTCAGCGGCCAACTGGGGGACGGCACGCTGGCCGACCGGCTCCAGCCTGTCCAGGTCCCCGGCCTCACCAACGTGGTATGCCTGTCCGCCGGTTATGACCACAGCCTGGCCGTCCGGGATGATGGGTCCGTGTGGGCCTGGGGTTCCAACGCCCAAGGTCAGCTGGGCGATGGCACGGGCGTGGATTCAGCCGTGCCCATTCAGGTGATCCCGCCCAGCGGGGCCATGGGTTGCGCCTCTGGCTACTTCCATGCGGGCATAGTCAAGGCCGATGGCAGTGCCTGGAGCTGGGGGAATGATGCCCATGGCCAGCTAGGCGATGGCGCGAGCCTGAACCAGCCCGCTCCCGTCCGCACGCTGGGTCCCACCGGGCTCAAGGCCATGGCTACCGGCGGCTACTTCAGCGTGGCCCTGAAGTCTGACGGGACCCTGTACGCCTGGGGCGACAACCGGGATGGCGCCTTGGGCAATGGGCGCCCTGTGCTCCTCTCAAGCCCCTGCCTCGTCGCGGGCTCCAAGCTCTGGTAAGTCCCTCTGAGCCAGGACAGGGCGTCCTGTCCTGGCTCGCCGAGAACCCACGGCCGGCGGGGTATCATCGATCCATTCCGTCTGGAGCTGGCATGGATCGTTTCGGAAGTTCGAAGCTGCGCATCGGCTGGGCGCTGGCCTGCCTGTTCGCCACAGGACTCGTGGTCATGGCGGTGCGGGGCCAGCAGGGGGAAGGCGGCTCGCAGATCCTGCTCTTCGGCACGGCCATCCCCCTGGGCGCCGACTCGCTGCGTTCCTACGCGGTAGGCAACCTGCAGGGCGTGATGTACTGGGTGGTGTCCCTGGTGGTGCTGCTGGGCGCCTTCGGTCCCGTGAGCCAGTGGACGGCTGCGGCGGCCCGCGGTGAGCGCTTCAAGGGCTTCTTCGTGGGGACGGGGCTGGGTTTCGCCCATGGCCTCTTCCTGTCACAAGTGGCGCTGATCCCCGTCTGGGCCCTGAGCTGGCGGCTCATCGGCGAAGCCTGGCCCCCCGAGTTGCTCCGCGCGGATCTGCACGGACTCCTGCTGGGCCTCCAGATGCTGCTGTGGGCCGTGCTGCTCTCGCGGCTGCTCAAATCCAGCGCCGGCCTGGCCCTGCTCTTCACCCTGCTGCTCCGGGAGCTGGGGCCCCGCCTCAGCTTCTTCCTGGACTTCGGCCAGGACCTGGGCTGGAGCACCGGCCAGGTGAAGGTGCTGGAGGTGATGGTTCGCCTGCTGCCCATGGCCCAGCTGCCCTCGGATCCCTTCTCGCCACTGGCGCTGCCCCTGTCCATCGGCGGACCGCTGGTGCTGGGCGCCCTGGCCATGCTGCTTCCGGCGGGTGGAAAGAAGTAGCATCGTGCGACCGCTGGCCGCAGTCCTCCTCACGGCGATCCTCGCGGCCCAGAGCGCCCAGGATCCGGCGGAGCTGCGGCAGAAACTGGCCGCGATCCAGGGTCGGTTGGGCCAGGTGGACCAGCAGCTGGCCGCCCTGAAGAAGCGCCGCAAGGGCGTGCTGGTGGAGATCCAGGGCATCTCGCTGCAGCGGGACCGGGCCAAGGCCCAGGTGGAGGGCGCACGCCTGCGTCGGGACCAGGCCCAGAACGAGGTGCAGGTCATCGGCCGCGAGCGGACCCGGATCCAGGTCGAGATGCAGCGGCTCCAGGGGAGCCTCCGCAAGCAGGTGCGCTGGATGCAGGCGCTGGGACCCTGGGGTGACGTGGCGCTCTATGTCACCTTCAAGGACCTGGAGGCCTGGCTGGTGCGGGGCCGCATGCTGGCCTGGGCTCGCCTGCAGGAGCGTAAGCAGCTGGGCCAGATCCAGCGCCTGCAGGGGGACCTGGCCTCCAAGGAAAAGGCCCTGAAGGAGGTTCTCGGGCGCCTGGCCATGGAGGAGCGGGAGGCCGCCCAGCTCCAAGCCGCCCTGCGGCTTCAGGAGGAGAAGCTCAACAGCTTCCTCGATGGCCTGCAGAAGGACGAGGCGGCACAGAAGCAGGCCCAGGCGGAGCTGGCGGAGGAGGCCGTCCAGCTGGAGCGGCTGCTGGCGGGCCTGCTCGCCAAGCCGAAGGGCGAGGCCTTCGAGCCCGCCGTGGCCTTCGCCAGCCTGCGCGGCGAGCTGCCCCAGCCCGTGGAGGGCACGCTGGCGGTGGGTTTCGGGGAGCACCTGCACCCGCGCTTCAAGACCAAGACCATGCAGAGCGGCCTGCTCATCGGCGCCCCGGGGGGTGCCAACGTGGTGGCGGTGGCCGATGGCAAGGTGGCCTTCGCGGACTACTACCAGAGCTATGGCCCTATGGTGATCCTCGACCATGGCGGTGGCTGGTTCACCCTCTACACCCACCTCCTGGGCCTGGGCGTCGCCAAGGGCCAGGTGCTCAAGGCCGGGGAGGCCGTGGGCGCCGTGGGCGACACGGTGGATGGCCCGCGCCTGGGCTTCGAGATCCGCCACCAGGCCCAGCCCCAGGATCCGCAGAAGTGGCTCAAACGCAGGTACCGGTAGGGCTCACCTGACCATGCTGCTGGCGTTGAAGAGCGGCACGTAGATGGCGAGGAGGAGGCCCAGGACGACCACGCCCATGAAGAGGATGAGTACGGGGCCGATGAGGCTGGTGACGGCGGTGGTGGCCTTCTCGACCTCGGAATCGAAGAAGTTCGCCACGTGGTCGAGCATCTCGGGGAGGGCGCTGCTCTGCTCGCCCACGCGGATCATCTCCACGGCCAGGGGATCCAGGACCTTGGCCTGCTCCAGGGCCAGGTGGAGGCTGCTGCCCGCCCGGACCTTGTCCGTGATCGTGAGCAGCCCGGCCTTCATGCGCTCGCTGGGGCTGGTGCGCTGCACCACCTCCAGGGCCTGCACGACGGGCAGGCCGCCGGACAGCAGCACGCCCAGGGTTCGGCAGAAGACGCTGGAGTGGTACATGCGGTACAGGGTGCCCACCTTGGGGAGCATCAGCAGCAGCCGCTCGGCCAGCTTGCGTCCAGCCTCGGAGGCCACCATCCAGCGGCCGAGGACCACCAGGCCGATGAGGATGACGCCCTGCAGCCAGAGGGTGGAGCTGACGAACTTGCCGGCGCCCAGCAGGATCCGGGTGAAGAAAGGCATCTCGATGTCCCCGCCGGCATAGAACTCGGCGAAGCGGGGCAGCACCACGTTGAAGATCACGCCCAGGGCCAGGATCAGGACCAGCACCAGGAAGGTGGGGTAGAAGAGGGCCTCGATGATGCGACGGCGGCTGACTTGCGCGAACTTCTGGAAGGACAGCCAGCGGGCCAGCACCTCCGGCAGGGTGCCGCTGCGCTCACCTGCGACCACGTTGCTGCGGTAGATGGGCGGGAAGGAACCCGCCTGCTCCAGGGCGTCGGAAAAGGACATGCCCTCACGCACCAGGTCCACCACCTGGGTGAGGCTGCGGCGCAGCTGGACATCCTTGCCGTGGCCCACCAGCAGCTCCAGGGACTGCAGGAGGGGGATGCCCGCCCTCAGCAGGGCCAGCAGCTCCTGGTTGAAGAGCACCAGGGACTCGGTCCTGAGCTGGCTGCGGCTGCGGAAGGCGGTGTCGGTCCGGGTGATCTCCAGGGGGAACCCGCCCTCGGCGAGGACACGGGTGCGAAGGGCCTCTGCGCTGTCCGCCTCGAACTCGCGCACCAGCACTTCCCCGTTGGCATGAGTGAGTCGGACCGTGAATCGCATAGACCTTCGAGGATACCGGATAACCCGGGACGGGGTCGGCGCGGTAGCCTTCCCTGATATGGAGGCATTGTGCCGCGCTCCTTCCTCGCCCTGATTCCCACGCTGACGCTGTCGTTGGCCGCCCAGGCGCCTCCAATGGCCCCCCTGCGGGTGGGCGAGGCGCCGCCCGTGGACCTGGACCTGACCACGGCCGACTCCGCCGCCCTGCTGCCCAAGGACAACCGGGACGCCACCCAGGTGGAGGCCGCCCGGCAGCGCTGGATCCCCCTGGTGGCGCCGCTCCGGGAGGCCACGGCCGTGCGGCTCCGCCTGCCCCTCGGGGTGGCCAGGATCCCCCTCCTGCTGGCGGCGGCCCAGGCCCTCAGGGCCCAGGCTCCGGGCCAGCGCCTCTACGTGGCCTTCGATCCCAAGGCGGCCTCCATCCTGGATGAGACGGCCTGGGGCGCGGTGGATGGCGGGGCCCTTCTGCCCTCCGATCTGAATCTGGACAGCGCCGCCTGGCGCACCCAGCTGGCCCAGGCCCAGGAGACCTTCCCGGGCCGCCCCTGGACCCTCTGGCTGCCGAAGGATCCCGCTGCCCAGGCTTCCACCCTGATGGGCGACGGCGGCCGTCTGGTGGTGCCAGCGGGGGGCCCCTCCGCGCAGCTCGCCGCCCTCATCCCCCCGGGCTTCCTGGAAGTGGAAGGCGGGGTGGGCGACCTCACCCTGCGCAACCGGGCCGGCGAAGCCCGGCGCTGGACCTTCGCCGAGGGCGCCTGGGCCGTCGTGCCCCTGCCGAAGGAGCGCCACGAGGTGGCGGTGACCGCCGCGGACGCCTACGACGTGGGCGCGCTGCTGGCCCAGGTCCGGGCCGCCCAGCTGCGCTCAAGGGCGGCCGTCCGTACCCTCCAGGCCAAGGCGGATCTGGATCTGCACATCCAGGGTTCGCGGGGCCCCGGCGGAGACATCGGCTTCACCTTCGGCTACTTCGAGCAGGCCGGGGACTGGCCCGAGCTGCTGCAGAAGGAAGTCCGGCTGAACGGCGTGAAGGCCAACCTCGCGGGCGAAGTGCAGCTGCCCCTCATCGAAAGCCGCCAGTCCGTGTCCCTGCCCGTGGCCCTCAGCCTGGCGGAGCGGTACCGCTACCGGGACGGCGGGCCCGCGGGCCCAGGCCGGCGCCTGCTGCGCTTCGAGCCGGTGAGCCCGGATCCCCTGGCCTACGCGGGGGAACTGGAAGTGGAGGAGGCCACCGGAAGGATCCTCGAGGAGCGGCGCGAGCGCAATGACCTGCCGGGCACCGTGAAGAGCGAGCGCGAGATCCTCACCTACGGCGCCGTGGCGCCGGGGGTCTGGCGTCCTGTGGCCGTGAAGACCTATGAGCGCTGGGTGAGCACCGATGGTGTGGTGCAGGTGCAGCGGCGCTTCACCTACCGCGACTTCACTCTGAACAGCGAGCGGTTCCTGGCCGAGCGGGAGGTAGCCCGCACCTCGAGCGCCACCATGCTCAAGGTGACGCCGGAGGGGGCCCGCTACTTCACGCGCCAGGAGGATGGCACCCGAAAGATCGACGAGAAAGCCAAGAGCAGTGGCCGCGCCCTGGCGGGGCTGGTGCTGGTGGATCCGGGCCTTACGCCCCCGGTAGTGCCCTTGGGCGGTTTTGTGTATTTCGACTACAACGCCTTCGGCAAGGGCGTGCAAGTGAACGCCCTCGTGGCGGGCGTCTTCAACACGGTCAACCTCGCCATTCCCAGCGCACTCGGCGGGTTCGATGTGAGCGCCAATGCCATGGGGCTGCTCTTGAAAGCCACGGACCGGCCTGTGATCGACGGGAAGCTGGCCGACAAGGATGGCGTGGGGCGGCGCTTCGGCATGGCCGGCTTCGAGCTGGGCCGCGATCTCGGCCTGGGCTTCCGCCTGGAGGGTCGCGGTGACTTCCTTTACGACGACTACAGCGAAGGCGAGACCAAGTACCGCACGCCGGGCTACGCCCTGCCGCCCTCCGGACTCACGAAGGTGGGCACCCTGCAGGGTTCCTGGCTGTTCCGGGGCTTCCAGCTCCGGGGCTTCCATGGCTGGGGGAAGCGACCCGAGGGCACCTACGGCACGGCGGAGAATCCTCAGGTGGTGCCCGAGGGCGGGGACTTCCGGCGCTGGGGCGGCGGCCTCGGCCTGGACCGCGAAGTGAAGCCCGGGTTCTGGTTCCACGGCGAAATCGGCTGGGTGGGGGGCCGCGCCTTTGATCGGTTCAACTCCCTGAAGGTGGGCGGACTGGGCTCGATGGTCCGCATTGCCGGCATCCGTTCTAACGCCATCGTCGCCGACCAGGTGGCCTTCGCCAAGACCGCGCTCGCCATTCCCACGGGACCGAACCTGCGGCTCTCGGTGAGCCTCGAGCACGCCCGGGCCCGGGGCCTCGATGATGGGAAGACCTACGGGGTGTCGGGCCTCGGCCTCACCGGTGACCTGCCGGGCTTCTGGTGGTTCACGTCCGTGCGCCTGGACCTGGGCATCGGCCTGCAGAGCGACATCGCCGGCGTCCGGACCGTCAACGGCTACGTCGCGCTGCTGCGCCTGTTCTGATCCGAAAGGGCCTTCCGGGCCTTCTCGCGGTGCAGGACCTGGAAGCTGATGGGACCGAGGTTCCGGCGCTTGTAGGTATGCAGCTTCGCGTCCATGACCTTGAAGGCCTCGACCATGGTGGCGCAGAAGGCGACTTCGCCCTCCTTGTCGCGGAGGCCGCCGCGCTCGAAGACACTGAGGGCTTGGCCATGCAGCCCCACGAAGATGGCCTTGATGTTCTGGCGCTCCATCTCGCGCAGGACACCCTCCATGGCCACCAGGCCGCTCACATCGGCGCTGGGCACCTGCTCCATGCGGAAGATGATCACGCGCACGTCGGCGGCGATGGCCCGCATGGCGTTCAGAGCGCGCTCCGCCGCGCCGAAGAAGAGAGGGCCTGACAGGTCGTAGATGACGACGCCCTCCGGCAGGGGCCCGGGCAGGGCGCGGTGATCCGGATGGCTCACGTGCCCCTCGGCCACCGTGGCCATGCGCCGCATGAAGAGCAGCGAAGCCAGCACGATGCCGACGGTCACCGCGATCACCATGTCGAACACGACGGTGAGGAAGAAGCAGGTGAGCAGCACGGCCACGTCGCTCTTGGGGGCGACGCGGAGGGTGTGGAGGAAGTGCTCCGCCTCGGACATGTTCCAGGCCACCAGCAGCAGCAGGGCCGCCAGGCTGGCCATGGGCAGGAAGCTGATGAGGGGCGCCAGCAGCAGGATGGCGAGCAGGATGGTCAGGGCGTGGGCCATGGCGGCCACGGGCGTGCGCCCCCCGAAGCGGAAGTTGGTGGCCGTGCGGGCGATGGCGCCGGTGGCGGGGATGCCACCGAAGAAGGGGGCGATGACGTTGCCCACGCCCAGGGCCAGCAGCTCGGCATCCGGATCGTGGCGGGTGCGGGCCATGCCGTCGGCCACCACGGCGGAGAGCAGGGACTCGATGGCCCCCAGCATGGCCACGGCAAAGGCGCTGGGCAGCAGCAGCCGGATGGTGCCGAGGCTCAGGCCCATGGCCTGGCCATCGGCGCCGGGTGCACTCCAGGGCCACAGAAAGGAAGGCAGCACCTGGGGGATGCCGGCCACCAGATGCCCGTTCACCATGGTGTGGAAGCGGCTGCCGATGGTGTCCACGGCGAAGCCCGGAACCCAGCGCCCCAGAATCCAGGCGGTCGCGGCCGCCAGGGGCAGGGCCAGGAGCGGCGCGGGGATCTTCCGCAGGAGCTTCGGGAGGCGCACCAGGCGCCGCTTGGGCAGCCGGGGGATGAGGAGGATGGCCAGGGTGCCCAGGCTGATGAGCAGTTCCCAGGGCGAGACCGTGTGCCAGGCGCGCCCCATGGCGCCGAGGCGCTCCATGAAATGGTCCGGGACGTGGTCGAGCTTGAGCCCCAGCAGGTCCTTGATTTGGAGGACGGCGATCACGGTGGCGATGCCCGAGGTGAAGCCGGTGGTGACCGGGAAGGGGATGAACTCGATGAGCTTGCCCATGCGAAGCAGGCCCATGCCGATGAGCATGAGCCCGGCCAGCAGGCCGGACATCAACAGGCCCGCGAGCCCGAACTTCACGTAGAGGGGGGCCAGTACCACGATGAAGGCCGCCGTGGGCCCGGCCACCTGGATCCTGGAACCGCCCAGCAGGGCCGTGATGAACCCGGCGATGATGGCGGTGTAGAGGCCTTGCTGGGGCGGTACGCCCACGGCGATGGCCAGGGCCATGGCCAGGGGCAGGGCCACGATGCCCACCAAAAAGCCCGCCGTCAGGTCGCGCTTGAACTGCCGTCCCGAGTAGCCCTCGGAGAGCACGGCCCGCAAAGCGGCGGCCGGCAGGGCCCGGAGCGGGACGGTGGTCGAGGGATCCTGGAAACGCGTGCGGGCCAAGGGCAGACTCGGGGAGGTGGGCTCACCTCCATTCTAACTGCTCGCAGGGCTAGGCGTAGAATCCGCGGTACTTCATGGCCTGGGCGACGCGGTCGAGGGCCAGGATATAGGCGCCGATGCGGGGGTTGGTCTTGTACTTGTCGGTGGTGGCGAAGGTGGCCTGGAAGGCGTGGGTCATGTAGTCCACGAGCCGTTCGTTGACCTCGCGTTCGCGCCAGTAGAATCCCTGGCGGTTCTGCACCCACTCGAAGTAGCTGACGGTGACGCCGCCGACGTTGGCCAGGATGTCTGGGACCACGAGGACCCCGTGCTCCAGCAGGATGGGATCGGCCTCGGGGGTGGTGGGCCCATTGGCGCCCTCGACGATGACCTTGGCTCGCACGTGGGCCGCGTTCTCCTCGGTGATCTGGTTCTCGGAGGCGGCTGGCACCAGGATGTCCACGGCGTGGGTCAGCAGTGAGGCGGCCTCCATGGGTTCCGAGCCCTTGAAGCCGGTGACGGTCTTCGCTTCGGCCACGTGCTTCAGCAGCGCGTGGATGTCGAGACCGCGGTCGTTCTTGATGGCGCCCCGGAGGTCGCTGACGGCCACGATGCGGGCGCCGGCCTCGTGCAGCAGGCGCGCGGCCTGACTGCCTACGTTGCCGAAGCCCTGCACGGCCACGGTGGCGCCGGCCAGGGGCTTGCCCAGGCGCTGCATGGCCTCGCGGGCGGTGATGAGGACGCCGCGGCCAGTGGCCTCATTGCGTCCCAGGCTGCCGCCTAGGCCCAGGGGCTTGCCGGTCACCACGGCGTTCTCCGTGCGCCGGACGTGCATGTTGTAGGTGTCGAGCACCCAGGCCATGGTCTGGGCGTCGGTGCCCATGTCGGGCGCCGGCACGTCGCGGTCGGGGCCGATGATGTCCATGATCTCGGCGATGTACCGGCGAGTGAGCCGCTCCTTCTCGCCCACGCTGAGGCGGTTGGGGTCGCACACGATGCCACCCTTGCCACCGCCGAAGGGCACGTCCACCACGGCGCACTTCCAGGTCATCCAGGCGGCCAGGGCCTTGATCTCCTCCAGGCTGACGTTCAGGTCGTAGCGGATGCCGCCCTTGGCGGGGCCCCGCGCCACGTTGTGCTGGACGCGGTAGCCGGTGAAGACCTCCCATTGCCCATTGTCCATGAGCACGGGCAGGCTCACGATCATGGACCGGTTGGGGGCCATGAACACCTTGAAGAGGGCGTCGTCCAGGCCGTAGAGCTGGGCGGCCACGCGAAGCCGGGCCTGCATCGCTTCATAGGGGTTGATCTGGCTGATGGGCATGGAGGTCGTCTCCTAGGAGCGGACTTCGGAATCGGGGTGGGCCTCAGCGGGCAGCTCGAGCTCGCGGCCGGTGCTCCAGAGACCTTCAAGGTTGTAGTGGCGGCGGGTCTCCTCGTCCATGACATGGACCACGAGGTTGCCGTAGTCCAGGAGGACCCAGTTGCCGTTGGTCTCGCCCTCGCGGGAGATGGGGCGCTCATCGGCCAGCTTCAGGGCATCCTCGATGGCTTCGGCGATGGCGCGGTTCTGGCGATCGCTGCCGCCGCTCATGAAGGCCATGGTGTCGGTGAAGCTGGCGATCTGGCTCACGTCCACGAGGCGGATGCGGAAGGCTTTCTTGGACCGGGCGGCGTCGACCACGGTCGCGAGCCGGGAATCAAGGGTCATGCGGGCTCCAGAGCAGACTAACGATACAGGTTTTCGGTTCGGATGGTACCTAGAACCCGGGACGGAATTCCCCCGGGGTCCTCGTCCGGCGAGGCATGCAGATGCGTCCGGAGATCCGAGGAAGCCAGGTCCAGCTCGGTGGCGGGCAGGGCCACCAGCTCGCCGGGGTGGCCGCTCCAGGTGGTGGAAGGGTGGAGCCCCGGTACCTCGGGCAGCAGGAAGGGGAAGCCGGGGCGAAGCGCCACGGCGGCGGCGGCCAGCTGGAAGATGCGCTCCGGCCGGCGCCAGGCGGGCAGGCCGGGCAGCTGGTCGCTGCCCATGAGGAGGATCCAGGAGTGGCCTGGTTCCCGCTCGGCGAGCGCCTTCAGGGTGTCCACGGTGTAGCTGGTGCCGCCGCGCTGAAGCTCCAGCGGCTCTACACGGCACCGGGCATCGCAGTCCTCCAGGGCCTCCTCAATAAGGCGCAGACGCGCTTCGGGAGTGGGCCCTCCGGGGTCGGGCTTGTGGGGGCTGAGAGCGGTGGGCACGAAGCGCAGCTCGTCCAGGTCCAGATGATCCAGGGCGAGCTTCGCCAATTTGAGATGGCCTTCATGAGGGGGATTGAACGCTCCCCCGAGGAGGCCGATGCGCACTACCAGGCCTCATTTTTGGGGGTGGCCTTCTTCTGTCCGGCCATCACCTTCAGGGCATCGTCCACGGCGAAGGCCAGCTCGCGCAACCCCTCGCCGGTGACGCCGGAGATGAAGATGGGTTCCTGGCCCCGGGCCTCGCAGAGGGCCACGAAGGCATCGCGGCGGCTGTCATCCTGCAGGGCGTCCAGCTTGGTGCCCACCAGCCAGCGGGGCTTGGCGGCCAGCACGGGGCTGAAGGCCTGCACCTCGCCCTCGATGATGCGCACGGCGTCGGCGGGTTCCTCGATGGGATCGGAGAGATCCACCAGGTGCAGCAGCATGCGGGTGCGCTCCACGTGGCGGAGGAACTGGATGCCAAGCCCGGCGCCACTGGCGGCGCCCTCGATGAGGCCCGGGATGTCGGCGATGACCCAGCTGTCCAGCAGGTCACCCCCGAAGCGGTCCAGGCTCACCACGCCGAGCTGGGGCTCGAGGGTGGTGAAGGGGTAGTTGGCGATCTTCGGCCGGGCCGCGCTGAGGCGGCTCACCAGGGTACTCTTGCCGGCGTTGGGATAGCCCACCAGGCCCACGTCCGCGATGAGCTTCAGCTCCAGGTCGAGGATGCGTGCCTCGCCCTCTTCGCCGGGCTGGTGGTGTCGGGGCGTGCGGTTGGTGGAGCTCTTGAAGTTCGTGTTGCCCAGGCCGCCGCGGCCGCCGCGGGCCACGCAGACATCTTCGCCGTCGGCCAGGAGCTCGGCCAGCACTTCGCCGGTTTCGCCATCCTTCACCACCGTGCCCAGGGGCACTTCGAGCAGGATGCTCTCGCCATCGCTGCCGTGGCGCATGCCGCCCTCGCCCTGGCGGCCGCGCTCGGCGGTGAACTCACGCTTCTGGCGGTAGGGATTGAGGGTGTTCAGGGCCCGGTTGGCCCGGAGGGTGATCGAACCGCCCTTGCCGCCGTCGCCGCCATCGGGTCCACCCTCGGGGGCGAACTTCTCGCGGCGGAAGCTCATGGCGCCTGCACCACCGTGACCGGCAGTGACGCGGAGCTGGACTTGGTCAAGGAACATGGTTGGGCCTAGGAAGCGTGCTTGGGGTACGAAACGGCGCGCAGCCGAGTAGGCTGCGCGCCGGAGTCGTTGGCTGTGGAATCAACCTTCGATCGGATCGATGTGGATGAAGCGGCCGCTCTGGCCCTTGTCCTGGAAGCGCACCTTGCCGTCGATGAGGGCGAACAGGGTGTGATCCTTGCCCATGCCCACGTTGATGCCGGCCTTGAACTTGGTACCGCGCTGGCGGACGAGGATGGAGCCGCCGGTGACCTGCTCACCGCCGAACTCCTTCACGCCGAGGCGCTGGGAGTGGGAATCGCGACCGTTGCGGCTGGAACCGACGCCTTTTTTATGAGCCATGGAAGAACCTCTTCAGAATGATTTTGATATCGTTTCCAAACTTTTTTCGCCTTCGGCGAAAAAAGCAGCGCTAGGCCTTGATGCTCTTGATCCGAACTTCCGTGTAGTTCTGGCGGTGGCCCTGGGTGCGCTGGTAGGTGGTGGTGCGCTTCTTCTTGAAGATGATCACCTTCTTGGCGCGGTCATGGGTGACGACGACGGCCTCGACGGTGGCGCCGGCGACAGTGGGCTTGCCGATCTTCAGGTCGCCATCGTTGTCGATGAGGAGCACCTGGTCGAAGGTGACGGCCTGCTTGGGATCCTGCTCCAGCGTCTCGACGCGGATGACGTCGCCCTCGGCGACGCGGTACTGCTTCCCGCCGGTCTTGATGATTGCGAACATGAAAACCTCTTTGGTTGGGGCACATGGGCGGCAGTCCATCGGACGCGCTTGGGAGCCCATGGCCAGGGCAAGGCCCATCAGTATGCGGGAAAACCCCTGTCCTCTCAAGGGAAATTCCTGAACGAAGGGGCATTGGGTTCCGGGGAATCCCCTTCGGGTGGGATGATCGGAGTCGGAGCATCCCATGGGCCGTGATTTCCAGACCTTTCTGAAGCAGCTCGAGGCCGCGGGCGAACTGGCCCGGGTGGCGCCCGAAGTCGATCCGTACCTGGAGATGGGCGCGGTGGCCGACCGGGTCTCCAAGGAACCCGGCGGCGGGAAGGCCCTGTTCTTCGAGAAGCCCACCGGCAAGGCCATGCCCGTGGCCATGAATGCCTTCGGCAGCCTGAAGCGCATGGAGATGGCCCTGGGCGTGGATAAGGAACCCCGCGGCCTGGATGCCATCGCGGACCGCATCGAGAAGCTGGTGCAGGAGGCCATGCCCAAGCCCGGCACGGGCTTTTTCGAGAAGCTGGCCAAGCTGCCTGTGCTGGCGGAAGTGAGCAACTGGATGCCCAAGACCGTGCGCAAGGGCATCTGCCAGGAGATCGTGCTGAAGGGCGATCAGGTGAAGCTCACAGAGCTGCCGGTGCTCACCACCTGGCCCGAGGATGGCGGCCCGTTCATCACCCTCGGGATGAGCCACACCCGCAACAAGCAGACGGGCCACCGCAACGTGGGCCTCTATCGCCTGCAGGTCTACGATGACCGCACCCTGGGCTTCCACACCCAACTGCACCACGACGGCGCCCGCAACCGCCATGGGTACGACAAGAGCGAGCGCATGCCCGTGGCCGTGAGCTTCGGTGGTGACCCGGCGCTAACCTACGCCGCCACGGCGCCCCTGCCGCCCTTCCTCAGCGAGGTGATGTTCGCGGGTTTCCTGCGGGGCGAAGGTATCGAGATGGTCCAGTGCGTGACCAACGACCTGGAGGTGCCAGCCGATTCGGAGCTCGTCATCGAGGGCTACGTGAACCCCGGCGAGCTGCGCCGCGAGGGCCCCTTCGGCGATCACACGGGCTACTACTCCCTGGCGGACGACTATCCGGTGATGCACGTGGAAGCCATCACCATGCGGAAGAACCCCGTGTTCCCAGCCACCATCGTGGGTCGGCCGCCCCAGGAGGACGCCTACCTGGGTCTGGCCACGGAGCGCATCTTCCTGCCGTTGCTGCGCATGGTGCTGCCCGAGATCCGCGACATGCACCTGCCCGCGGCCGGCGCCTTCCACAACCTCGTGATCCTCTCCATGAAGAAGGAATACCCAGGCCACGCGCAGAAGGTGATGAACGCCATCTGGGGCACGGGCCAGATCATGTTCACCAAGGGCATCGTGGTGGTGGACGAGGACATCGATCCCCATGATATGAATGAGGTGCTCTTCCGGCTCACCAGCAACGTGGATCCCAGGCGCGACATGCTGTTCACCGAGGGACCGCTGGACGTGCTGGACCACGCCGCCGACCGCTTCGCCTTCGGCAGCAAGGTGGGCATCGACGCCACCCGCAAGAACCGCCCCTGGGACGGCTATGCCCGGGAGTGGCCGCGTGACCTGGTGTTCCCCGACGAACTCAGGGATCGGGTGGCCCGGCGCTGGAAGGATTACGGGCTCTAGGTTTCATACCAATTCGCGTTCGATCGTTAAGGATCCACCACGGAGACACGGAGCATGGGCACACGGGTGGCACCGGGCTCGGATGCTCCCGAAAGGATCCGGGCCCAGTGCCTCCCGTGGCTTCCGGCATGGCCGGAAGCGGCCTTCGGCCTGCCCATGGCAGAGGAACACGGAGGCCTCCGTGCCACCTCCGTGGGCTCTGTGCCTCCGTGGTGAATCACTATTATTGAATGCGAGCTGGTATCACAAGCCCGTCACAGGGGTCCCCCCATACTGGACACATTCTGGAGGTTTCATGCGCAGGTCCTTCAAGGCCCCGATTCTGGCCCTGGTGCTGTTGCTGCCCGGCGCGCCATCCCTGCGGGCGCAGATCCCGGTGGCGACACCCCAGACCAAGCAGTGGGCCGACTTCCTCGGGGCCTTTCCCACCGCGGATTCGGATGGGGGCAAGGCCGATCTGGCCATTGTGCTGTGGCATCAGAGGACCCGAACTCCGGCGGAGGTGGCGCGCGCCCTTTCGGAAGTGAAACTCGGCCTGGGAGCCTATGCGCAGGCCATGGGTGTTCCCATGGATGGCGTCCGGTATCCCATGACGGCCGCGCTCATTGACCGTGTCGGCAAGGACATCAAGGTCGTGACCGATGCCCTCAAGAAGCACTTCATGCGCCCCCGTCCCTACCAGGCAGATCCCAGCGTCCAGCCCGCCATCGAGCGCGAGCCGAGCCCCTCCTATCCCAGTGGCCACGCGACCCGTGGACTGGCCTATGCCATGGTGTTGGCCGACCTGCTCCCGGAGCGGCGGGAGGCCCTGCTGGCCCAGGGGCGACTGGTGGGAGTCGACCGGGTGATCGGCGGGGTCCACTACCCCTCCGACATCGAGGCCGGTCAGCGGCTGGCCATGCAGCTGGCGACCGCCTGGCTGACCGATCCGCAGAACCGGGCCCTGGTCGAAGCCGTGCGAAGGGCGGAGTGGCGCGGCGCAGAGCGTCCATGACGGAACTGAAAGCGGGAACCGCGGCACTCGAAGGCCGAAGGAGAGACCGCCCTACTGATTTGTCACGGTGAACTTGATGGTTCCCGGTTTGTCTGGATAGTAGGTCGGGAAGGCCACGACCGTGACTTCATAGGAACCTGCAATATCGTTCGCCTGGAACCGCGGAAAAGTGATTAGGCCAGAGGGCCCCGAGTGGATCGTGGCGCCATGCATCCCTTCTGAAATGAACACATTGGGTTCCCCATCGTCGAGAAAGGTCCCGCCGGCCCCCGAGGAGGGGGCACTGATGGTCACCCTATGCAGCTCCCAGCTGGTGATCTGGCCCACGTCCATCTTGAGTTGCACCGAGAAGCGGACTGGGGCCACCTGGCCCGCAGGAAGAGCCTGCCCATCCCCGGACACCTTCAGGACGTATGGGGTCATGTCCTTGTCCGAGGCCGTGTAGCCGTCGGGCCCCGTGCTGCAGCCACACAGCCAGAGGAACCCCATGGACAATGCCACCCGTGCCTTGAACATGGCGGAGCCTCTCCAGTGTTGACGCCTCCGAAGGCTAGCAGGGAGAGTGATTCCGGGGCTGTGACGCTGGTCAGAACCGGATCGTGATCCCCGCCTGCAGGGCATCCGCCGTGAAGCCACTGGCCACCTGGGAGTGCAGCCAGCGGGCCTCGGTGCCCACGGTTGCGTTCCACTGGTAGCCCACGCCGAAGGCCAGGCCTGCCTTGGTGGTGTTGCTGCTCACCTTGGAGATGGGGTCCTTGTGTTCGAAGGACCAGCGGACGGCCGATAGGCCGGCCGTGAGGTAGAGCCCCTCCGGCTTGCCGGCGACGAAGTAGAGGTAGTCGCCGCCCAGGCTCAGGTAGGAGGCCGTCTGCTTCACCGTGGCGAAGGAGGCTTCCGGATAGATGCTGTAGTCGAGCCGGGGGCGCACCATGTGTCCATCGCCCAGGTCGAAGGTGCCATGGACGCCAACCCCGGGGCCGGGCTTGCTGTCCACGTAGGTCTTCAGGTCCCCGAGGGGGATGTTCACCAGGCCCTGCACGCCATACCTGGGCGCTTCTGCCTGCAGGGACATGGCTGCGGCCAGGATGGTCAGGATGTGAAGCGACGAGGTTTTCATGATTCCTCCGGGAATGGCTGCCATGGCTGGACCAGCTCAGGTGCCCGGACCCATATTCCCACAGGAGGCCAGGGAGGAGGCATGTTTAGTGCAGAAAAAGCCCATCTAGAAATTAAGATCTAGTTTGAGTTAATTCGTTTTGGTTCGAAGATTATTCGACAATGAAAAGGCGCCCGACTGGGCGCCTTTTCCGAAGGTGAACGGAGTCTACTCGCCGCCGTCGGTACGGCGCTCCTTGAGGCGACCGGCCTTGCCGAGCTTCTCGCGCAGGAAATAGAGCTTGGCGCGACGGACCTTGCCGTGGCGGAGAACTTCCAGCTTGTCGATGGTGGGGCTGTTGAGGGGGAAGATGCGCTCGACACCCACGCCGCTCGCGACCTTGCGGACGGTGAAGGAGGTGCGCATGCCACCGCCCTTGATGCCGATGACGATGCCCTGGAAGAGCTGGATACGCTCCTTCTCGCCTTCCTTCACCTTGACGTGCACCTTGACGGTGTCGCCGGGCTGGATGCGGGGCAGGTCGTGGCGAAGCAGGCTGGCTTCGAGCTGGTCGATGATGTGGCTCATGTGGGCTCCTGGGCCAGCGGTCCCATACCGAGTTCGGCGGACATGGCTCGAAAGTCCCCAGACGGGGAGTCCACCAGTGTATCGGAAACAGGCCGGAAGGGAAGCGCTCATTCGCGCCTCCACCCCTTCCACCCCTTGGGCTTTGGCCGTCCCCAGTCTCCAGGGTGCTCTACCTGCCAGGCGCACCACTGGGCGGGGCGGTCCAGGTCGGATAGCCGCTCCTTCAAGTAGGCTGCCCACAGGTCGGGCCGCAGCCGCCTGGTGCGCGCCATGGCCTCGCGGAGGCGCCAGAGCCGGATGGCCCCATGGTCGCCGCCCTGGAGAATGGCGGGCACCTCCATGCCTTCGAAGCTGGCTGGCCGCGTATAGTGCGGGTGGTCCAGCAGGCCCGTGGCGAAGCTGTCCTGTTCGGCGGAGGCTTCATTGCCCAGCACGCCGGGCAGCCAGCGGCAGACGGCGTCGATGAGGAAGAGGGCAGGCAGCTCGCCGCCGCTGAGCACCGCCTCACCGATGCTGTACTCCTCGTCGATGCAGGCCTCCACGGCCCGCTGGTCCAGCCCCTCGTAGCGCGTGCAGACCAGGATCAGCTGGTCGAGCCGGGCCAGCTCCAGCACCTTGGCGTGGGTGAGGGGCGGGGCGGCGGGGCTGAAGTGGATGACGCGGCCCGAGCCCTGCCGCGGCACCGAGGCCAGGGTGTCGCGCAGCACCTCGGGGCGCAGCACCATGCCGGGGCCGCCGCCGAAGGGGGCATCGTCCACGTGGCCGAAGGCGTTGCCGGAGAAGGGCCGGTAGTTGTGGGTGTGCAGGCCGTGACCCAGCTCGCGGAAGGCGCGGCCGGTGATGCCCAGGCGGGCCGCCTCGAAGAATTCGGGGAAGAGGGTGAGCGCGTCGATCCGCATCAGTGGACCAGCGCGTGGAAGGCCTTGAGGATGGCGCGGGTGGCGAAGCCGAAGCTGGATGCGAAGTAGATCGTGTTGCCCATGGAGGCCGCTGCGCCGATCCAGGCCCAGGCGGGCCGCTCCTCCAGCAGGGCTGCGCCGAGGAGGCAGAGGATGGCCGCGGGCAGCTGGTTGCCGAAGGGGAGGGGCACGGGAATGGCCAGCAGGAAGCCCGTCCAGGCGATGCAGGCCCCCATCCAGCGGTGGCTCAGGGGCCTCTGTACTGCTCCACGCCAGCGGAAGCGGCCGAGCTGGGCCTCGAACTTGGCGAGGGCATCCTTGATCCGGCCCTTGTGGATGGGCTGGGCCTGGATCCGGGCAGGTACCCAGGGATGGGGAATGCCCCAGGCCATCTGGGCACCCAGACCGATGAGGCCGATGCCGCCCACCGGGGCCAGCCCGAGGTTCAGGCCCGGGATCAGGCTCGGCAGGGACAGAAGCAGGACCAGGAATCCGTAGGTCTGCTCCCCGGCGGCATCCAGCAGCTCGCCGAACGTGATCTCCCCTTCCGCGTCGAGGAGGACGTGGAGGGTCTCGAAGAAGGGCTTGGGCGTGGGCTGCACTCGTCCAGCATGACGGAAAAAAGGCCCCAGGCTTCAGGCTTCAGGCTTTATGGGCCGGGTGAAACGTCCTTCGCGCACCAGCTGGCCACAGGCGCCGGCCACATCCTGGCCCCGGCTGCGGCGCACCGTGGCCGGGATCTCGGCCTCTGACAGCAGCCGCAGGAGGGCCCCGATGCGGGACTCGTCCGGCGGCTCGAAGCCGGATCCTTCATGGGGGTTGAAGGGGATGAGGTTCACCTTGGCCGGGAAGCGGCGGGCGAAGGCGACCAGCCGGCGACCGTCCTCCAGGCCATCCGTCACGCCTTTCAGCAGCACGTATTCCAGGGTGACGCGCTCGCCGGACTGCAGGGGGAAGCGGCCCAGGGCCGCCGCCAGGGCCTCGAGGTTCCAGACGCGGTTCACGGGCATGATGGCCGAGCGGTGCGCGTCCGTGGTGCCGTTAAGGCTGAGGGCCAGCCGCGGCCGGCGGGTGAAGGCGCCCAGCCGGTCGATGCCGCTCACCAGGCCCGAGGTGGACACGGTGATGCGGCGGGGCGGGATGGCGAGGCCCTCCGGATCGGTCAGCGCGGCGAAGGCGGCCATGAGGTGGTCGAAGTTGTGCAGCGGCTCGCCCATGCCCATGAATACCAAATTTATGGGGCGGCCTTCCGCGTGGCCGTGGTGGTTCAGCATGGCCACCACCTGGCCCACGATCTCGGCCGCCGTGAGGTTGCGGATGATGCCCATCTGGCCCGTGGCGCAGAAGGTGCAGCCCATGGCGCAGCCCACCTGGCTGGAGAGGCAGAGGGTGACCCGATCCTCGTAGGGCATGTGCACGCCTTCGATCTGGCGACCGTCGAGCAGCCCGAACACATGCTTGGTGGAGCCGTCCGAGGAGGACTGGCTCTGGACGATGGCCGGCCAGCGCAGATCCACCTCGGCTTCAAGCCGACTGCGGAGGGCCTTCGAAAGGTTCGTGAACTGATCCCAGGTCGTCCACCGCTGGCAGAGCAGGCCGGAGAAGACCTGCTTCCCGCGCCAGGCAGGCTCACCCAGGCCCGCCAGCAGCGAGCCCAGTTCTGCACGGCCGAGGCCCGCGGCGTTGGGACGCGAGCCCGGTCCGGCTTCGGGGGCCGGGGCGTCCCAGGGGGCAGCCATCCTCAGTCCATCCGGATCTTGAAGGACTTCATCAGGTGCAGGTCGTCCTCGGAGAAGGGCTGGGGCGCTTCCGCGTCCTGGGAATCCGAGGCTTCCCGGGGGCCGATGCTCATGGGGGAGGCCTCCAGGATGAGCATCAGCCCATAGCCCTTGGCCTGGATCTGGAAGGCGAGGTCGCGGCAGTGGTCGTCCTCGGACAAAGCCTTCACCAGGGAGTCGCCCAGCTCACTCACCAGATGGTGCAGATGGTCCGGCAAGTCCATGGCTCCTCCCGGGCATCAGGATAGCAGTGGGGCTCTCGGGTCAGCCCAGGCCGAACCAGGCCCGCACCTGGCGCGCCCACTGGGAGCGGCGGCCCTCCTTAGGCAGCGTCACCTCTGCGGTCTGCGACTCCCGGCGTTCCATCAGGTCCACCAGCCGCTCCAGCAGCTCCGGCTCGCGCTTCAGGGAGGCCTCGAAGGCCTCCTTGGGCAGCTCGAGGACTTCAGCCTCCGTGGCGGCCACCACCGTGGCATTGCGGGGAGCGCCGGTCAGCAGGCTGGCCTCGCCGAACCACTGGCCCGGCCCCAGATCCGCCAGGGGCTTCCAGAACAGCCCCGTGTAGGGCTCCAGGCGCTCCTCGGCGCGAACCACCTGGAGGGTGCCGCGGTGGACGGCGAAGAGCGAATTGCCGGGGTCGCCTTCGCGGATGACGCCTTCCCCGGGGGCCAGCAGGCGCCGCCGCAGGTGGGGGCGCAGGTCCTCGATCCAGTGCTCGGGCAGGCCCAGCTCGCGGACGATGTCGCCCATCAGCGACGTGCCGGGCACCGGCTCCGGAAAAGCGACCAGGGGCGTGGGACCGTGCGGGCCCATCAGCCGGAAACCTTCCCGCGGCAGCACCGTGGCCGCCAGCCGCGTGGCCTGGAAGGCGGCCTGGCGGCCGTGCCGGAAGCCCAGGGCCCAGAAGCGCATCTCCAGCACCGCCCCGCCCAGGTCAGAGCTGTGGACCACCACTTCGGGATGGTGCGGCGGGTGATGGGGCAGGCCCGCGAGGGCCCGGGTCAGCCGTTCGATGGCCACGTGCAGGTCGGGCCTGGGCTCAACGATGAC
Source organism: uncultured Holophagaceae bacterium (assembly GCA_963751095.1). Lineage (GTDB taxonomy): Bacteria > Acidobacteriota > Holophagae > Holophagales > Holophagaceae > Geothrix. The sequence goes on from CAVVTK010000005.1 coordinate 46,479, forward strand.
CCTGGCCGTGCGCCGATGCAGCCCCGAGGGCACGTAGAGGTTCGTCACCACCGCCTGGGCGATGACGCGGTTGGGCAGGATGTCCATGTCCCCGTTCTCGGTGCGCAGCTGCACCGTGCGCCAGGTCATGGCTTCCACCTGGCCGATCAGGGTTTCGCGGCCCGGCCCGCCCCGCAGGTTGCCGGTGATCTCCACCCAGTCCCCTTCGCGGAAGGCCGGATCCAGGTGCAGGGAGATCCCCGCGAAGAGGTTGCCCAGCACCTCCTGGAGGCTGAGGCCCACCACCGCAGCGGCGATGGCACCAGTGCCGAGCAGCTGGCCCAGGCCCACCTGCAGGACTTCGCGCAGGATGCCGCCCGCGGCCACCAGATACAGGGCCACGACGATAAGATCCCTGGCGAAGCCCGGCGTGGCGGTCTGGCGCTGGCTCAGCAGGGGGTCGAGCAGCAGGAAGGAGATGAGCCGGATGGCCCCATAGGACAGAACAGCCCAGAGGAGCAGGTCGGCGGCGCGATGGATGGCGGGGTGCGGCGACAAGCGTGGCAGCACGAAGGCCGCCGCCACCAGCAGCAGTGCCAGCAGGCCCCAGGCCACCATGCGGCGCGGCGCGCTGACCCTCTCCCTCAGATCCCTGAACATGGGGAGAGGATACGCTCACCTCGCCAGGGTATTGCCAGGCACTCTCAGTGTTCCCGGAACCGGGCCACGGCCCTGGCGGGATCGCCAGTCCAGAACGGGCGGATGGCGGCGAGGCCGGCCAGGCGGGGGTGCTGGAGTGAAGCCGTGTTCTGGGGGTCCACGCCCCCCAGGGCGAGGACCTGCGGCCCGGTCTCGGGCAGGCCATCGAGGAACTGGTGCAGGCGCCGCGGGCCCCAGGGCGCAGCCTTGCCGGGGGTGGCGAAGACAGGAACGGCAACCGGTTGAGCAGATGAATTGCTCGATCCGAGTGATTCGGGAGGTTTAGCATGTCGTAACCAGTTTTCACTGCGAATCCTGCAAACAAAAGATCAAGGCCCCGGACGGGGCGGGCGGCAAATGGGGCAGTTGTCCTTTTTGTAAACACAAGTGCTATATCCCGCTTCCGAAATCCGAGGACGAAGAGGAACTGAAACTGGCTCCCATCGATGAGATGGAAGAGAGCATGATCGATCAGATGATGAAGGAAACCCACAATCTGACGCAGAATATTCTGCATCAGACGGCGATTCCGAATGAACCGGAGCACGGCACAGCGACCGCGACGGTCAGCGAACGGGATATCATCAAGACCTGTATTCTTTATCTGCGTCAAATGGCGGACGGGAAACTCACCCATGCCGAAAAGACGTTCAGTCGATTGTCGTCCAATAAAAAAACCGCACTCGGCATTCTGGCATCAATGATGCGGGCAGAACGACCGGAGCCGGAATTGTCGGATCTGGCCGAGGGTGTTCTGCATGGACTGATCCGCGACGTTACCGCGAAACTGAGCTGACCTGATCACGCGCCTGTTAACACAAAGGGATTTACGGTGGACCATCCGATCCTTGAGATCCGAAAGATAATAACACTACGGCTCCCTGCCTGCGGTTGAGGATGTCAGTTTTTCGGTCGCGGAGGGAAGCTGTTACGGATTTCTCGGCCCCAACGGTGCGGGCAAAACCACCTTGATGAAAATGATTTACGGACGCGGCCTGCGCGACGCCCGTCCGGATTCGGTCATGAATGTATTCGGTATGATCCAACCGGCAGGAACTGGATATCAAATTTTTATCCGGCGTGGTGCCCCAGGAAAACAATCTGGATGAAGAGCTGAATGTGTCTCAGAATCTGTTTTTATTCGCCCGCTTTTACAATCTTCCGAAAAAAAGCGGCGGAGCGAATCGCCGAACTTCTGCCCTCGAACTGACGGAAAAAACGAAACGCCCCGATTCGACACCTTTCCGGCGGGATGCAGGGCAGGCCACTGCGCGGGCCTTGCTGCATCATCCGCGTCTGCTGATTTTGGATGAGCCGACAACGGGCCTGGACCCGCAGGTTCGCCATTTGATCTGGAAAAACTCCGGCAGCTCTGCGATGCAGGCATGACCCTGCTGCTGACAACGCATTATATGGAGGAGTCACTCAGCTTTGCGATCAATTGATGATTATGGATCGCGGCCGTAAAATCATGGAAGGATCCCCGCTTGATCTGATGCGGGATTCGATCGAAGCGTATGTCCTGGAATTGCCGGAAGCGAACCGGGATTGTGCTTCTCGGACGATGCCCATTCCGAAATCGATTCGTTTTGACACCGCCGGCTCGGCGGGCCGCTATTATTCCGACCAGATCGAGGATTTGAAGGAACTGGCCGATCAAATCGGTATCGGACCGGTACTTTCTCAGGCAATCGACACTGGAAGACGTCTTCCTCAAAGCCACAGGACGGTCCCTGAATGAACGACAATAAAACGCCACCCTGTCCATCCCTGTTCAAACGCATCCACAGTGTATGGTTTCGGCATGTACGGGTATATTCGCAGAATCTGCTCAGCAACGGATTTCCGCCGTTTCTGGAGCCGCTGATTTTCCTGGCGGGCGTCGGACTGGGGCTGGGTCAGTATATCACCGATCCGATCCAGGGGCAAAAGTACATTGAATTTCTGGCCGTCGGCCTGCTGGTAACCGCTTCCATGTGGACGGCGGCGTTTGGTATGCACCTTTAAGTCATCATCCGCCCTGAATTTCAAAAGGTCTACGACGGCATGCTGGCCGCTCCGATTACCGTCAACAATCTGATTGTCGGGGAGATGTTCTGGGCCGCCACCAAGGGTTTTTTCTTTTCCTTTGTGGTACTGTGCATTGTGTCGCGTTCGGGATTGTTGCCGCTTCCGCAGGCCCTGGCGGCGCCGGTGATCGGCTTTCTCAACGCTTTTATGTTCGCGACGCTGTCGCTGCTGGTGACTTCGTTTGTCAAATCGATCAATCACTTCAATTTTTACATGACCGGTTTCATCAGCCCGATGTTTTTCTTTTCCGGGGTGGTGTTTCCGGTGGAAAATCTCCCGGCAAGCATTCGCTGGGTCTCCGAACTCATGCCCCTGACGCATTCGGTTCGGATCATGACGTCAATCTGCTCGAATACCTACGGGGTGACTCTGCTGTGTGATTTGCTGTTTATCTTTGTGTTTATCTTCTGTACCGGCAAACTCGCAGTGCGTCTGCTGAAAAAAAGACTGATTCATTAACGAATAAAAACGGGCGGCGAAAGGATGGCTTCCGCCGGCCGATGGATGTGCACGTCAGGGACGTTCTGTTATTCGCCTTTTCCGCCGAGAATGCTTAATTTGCGGTGCAGAAAACTGCGAAGCTGTTTTTGATTCTGGCCCCGGTCGCCGAACATATTGGCGATGACGTTCTTCCGGATTGACCGGGGTTGTTCAGCGAACTCGTTCGGCTTCTTTTGCGACCGACATGCGGGCTTCTGTTTGTTCCGGCCGGTGCGGCTGAGGCTTCAGGCGAAATGCCGCCGGTGAATGGTGCCGGGGCCGGGGGCACGGCTGATCAAAGCCGGGAACATGCCTGCGGGGCGGATTGCTTTCTGATCCCGAAGCAGGGCGAATCGGTTCGTGTGCTTTTCGCAGGTTTTCGGTTTGCTCGTGCAATTGGACCATCAAACTTTCCGCCCGCGGCGAGGCGGTAATTTGGACCGGCTGGGGCTTCGATTCGGCCGGGCTTTCCAGGACGGGTTTGGGTTCATCGTGTTTACCCGTTCCGGCGAGTCGGTTTAGGACGGATCGTGCTGATAAACTCAAAACGTTCATCTTCCTGCGGTTCGCTGAAGTCCTGCAACGCGATCCGGGTGGTGGCCTCGACGGCTTCAGGCAGGCAAATGAGCTCTCGGAATTCCTGAATTTCGTCCGTGATCCGGTTCAGCGTCCGAACTGTTTTTCGAGTTCCTGATGTTTTTGCAGTTCGCCCTTGGTTATCTGTAGATCCGCGGCCTGGTGCGTAATGACTTTCTGCAGGGCCTGAATCGAGCGTTTGGCCTTCTGCAGCTCGCTCGGGTTTCCACCAGCAGATCCACGGATTCTGCAGCTTGGCAATCTGTTTGGCGAGCGATTGGTTTTCCTCCATTTGGACAGTCAATTCATTTTCGGTGGTTTGCAGGTTTCGTGTGGTCTTATCAAGGGTGCCCTGCAGGGATTTGCTTTCGTCCTGAGTCTGCCTGCTGAGATTTTCAAATTCCTGAGCACGATGGGCCACTTCGGTCAGATGATTCTGCAGCGTTTGAATCTGTTCTTTTCGCAGGCGAATCTTGCGGTCGAATTCCTTGGTGAGCAGGTCGATTTCTTCTTTCATCCGTTTTTCTTTAGTTTCCAGTAAATATTTCCAGATAAAAGCGCCCAGCAAACCGCCAACTACCGGTGCCACTAAAAACAGCCAGAGCTGGTTTAATGCTTTTCCTCCGGCAAAAATTGCTGGCCCGATGCTGCGTGCAGGATTTACAGATGTACCTGTGATGGGTATAGCTACCAGGTGAATAAGTACCAGGCTAACGCCAATGGCAAGCCCAGCTGTTGTTGCATTTCCTTCTTTTGATGTTGTGCCAAAAATTACCAACACTTCCAGGAAGTCGCCAACCTGGTGGTCCGGGTGGTCTGCGCCATCCACGGCGCGTGCGCCGGCGGCGGATTCGAACTCGCCCTCGCCTGCCACTGGCGGCTGGCCAGTGATGCCGCGGCCACCCAGCTCGGGCTGCCGGAAACCGGACTGGGCACGATTCCCGGCTGGGGGGTCGTCCGCCTGCCCCGGTTGATCGGGGCTACCGCCGCGCTGGACCACTTCCTCTGGGCAAAGCCGTCGCCCGCGTACGAGGCGCTGGCGACCGGCCTCGTTGACGAGGTTGTGTCGGCAGCCGAACTCAAGTCGCGGGCCAAGGTCGCTGCCCTGCGGCTGGTCGCGGGAAAAGCTGTTCGCCTCGGCCCCACCCCGGCGGTTCCGACTCCCGGAT
>CAVVTK010000006.1:0-8450 GCA_963751095.1 uncultured Holophagaceae bacterium
TTGGGCAGGGCTTGGAGGTTGATGAAGCCGGGGGCCCGCACGTGGAAGCGGTAGGGATTGCCGCTGCCCTTCTCGCCCACGAGGTAGTAGCCGATCTCGCCCTTCGGGGCCTCGGTCGCGTGGTAGACCTCGTTGACCTCGGCCTTCAGGATCTTGGGCAGCTTGGCCATGACCGGGCCTTCGGGCATGCCGTCCATGCACTGCTGGATGATGCGGGCACTCTGCCGCATCTCGTCCATGCGGACCAGGTACCGGGCGTAGGTGTCGGCCTCGGTGCGGATCGGCACGTCGAAGTTCATCTCGGCGTAGGCGGCGTAGGGGAAGGCCTTGCGGATGTCGTAGGGCACGCCCGCCGCGCGGAGCACGGGGCCCGTGACGCCCATGGCGATGGCGTCCTCGGCGCTGAGCTTGGCCACGCCGATGGTGCGCTTCTTCCAGATGCGGTTCTCGTTCAGGAGGTTCTCGTATTCCGCGATGCAGTCGGGGAACTTGGCCAGGAACTTCTTCACCAGCTTCTCGAAGCCTGGAGGCAGGTCCTCGCGCAGGCCGCCGATGCGGAAGGCCGTGGTGGTGAGGCGCGAGCCGCAGAAGGCCTCGTTCATGTCGAGGATGTCCTCGCGCTCGCGGAACGCGTAGAGGAAGACCGTCATGGCCCCGATGTCCAGGGCGTGCGTCGCCAGCCAGATCAGGTGCGAGGCCAGGCGGTTGAACTCGTTCAGCATCGTGCGGATGTACTGGGCGCGCCGGGGCACCGTGATGCCGAAGAGCTTCTCGTTGGCTTCTGCCCAGCCCAGGTTGTTGGCCACGGCCGAGCAGTAGTCCATGCGGTCGGTCCAGACCTGGCCCTGGAAGAAGGTCTGGTTCTCGCAGATCTTCTCCACGCCCCGATGCAGGTAGCCGATCATGGGCCGGCAGTGGGTGATGGTCTCGCCATCCAGCCGCAGCTTCACCCGGAGCACACCGTGCGTGGACGGGTGCTGCGGCCCCAGGTTGATCTCCATTTCCTCGTTCTTGAACATGGATCACTCCGCCTTGGGCTGCTTCAGGTTGATGCCCAGCTGGCCGGCCTTCTGGAGGGCGATGCGCTCGAGCATGCCGCCGCGATCCTCGCGGAACGCGATGTCGCGCTGCCCCCAGCCGACCACGGGGTAGTCCTTGCGGAGCGGGTGGCCTTCCCAGTCCTCGGGGCAGAGGATGCGGGTCATGTCGGGGTGGTTGGCGAAGCGGATGCCTAGCATGTCGTAGATCTCGCGCTCCATCCAGTTGGCGCTGGGATAGACGGCGCAAGCGCTCTCGGGGCTGAACCCATCGGGCACGAGGAGGCGGAGGCGGAGGCGCTTCCGGCGGCTGATGCTGGTCAGGTGGTAGACCACACTGAAGGCGAAGCCGGTGGCTGCGGGATAGTGCGTGGCGGTCTGGTCGGCGAGCATTTCGTAGTTCAGCGCGATGTCCTGGCGGCAGAGCTGGAGGGCTTCGAGGATCGCCTCCTTGGAAACCTGGCAGGTGAGCTCGCCGGCCTGCTCGAAGATCTCCTCGACCTTGCTGCCCAGGCGCTCCTGCAGGCGGTGCAGGTCATCATCCTTGGCCTCCTGGGGCCAGGGGGTCTTCATGTCGTTGTCATCCTTGCGCGGCACTGGACGGACGGGGGGCTTGGGAGCCTCCTTGCCTTCAGCTTCGGCCTTGGCCTTGGCGGTCTCGAAATCGGCCAGCATCTTCTGCCACTTGGCCTCGTCGGCCGCCGCCGCCGCCTTCACCTCGGCCTCGTAGGTCCTCAGGCTGGGCAGGGGCACGGTCTTCGGCATGACGACCTGGCGCTGAGGGGACGCGGCGTAGTCGTAGACATAGGGACCGGCCGGCACTTCCGGAGTCTCAGGCGGCTGGGGGAGGGTCTCGTCCGACATCAGCCCACCTCCTCGAAGATGTCCTTGTACCGGTCGGCCAGGCTGCTGGTCATGATCTTGTCCTGCAGCTTCATGAAGCCGTAGATCAGTGATTCGGGCCGGGGCGGACAGCCGGGGATGAAGACGTCCACGGGGATGATCTTGTCCACGCCCTGGATGGTGTGGTACGAGTCGAAGGGCCCGCCCGCGGTGGCGCAGGAGCCCATGGCGATCACCCACTTGGGCTCGGGCATCTGGTCGTAGAGGGTCTTGATCACGGGGGCCATCTTGTAGGTGACCGTGCCGGCGATGATCATCAGGTCGGCCTGACGGGGCGTGGCGCGGAAGATGCCGGCGCCGAAGCGGTCGAAGTCGAAGCGGCTGGCGCCGGCGGCCATCATCTCGATGGCGCAGCAGGCCAGGCCGAAGGTCACGGGCCACACGCTGGTGGCGCGGGACCAGTTCATGACCTTCTCCACCTTGGTGGTGATGAGGATCTGCTCAAGGGCGGAGGGTTGGTTGAGGCTTACTCCCATGTGAGGGCTCCCTTGGACCAGATGTAGCCGTAGCCGAACAGCAGCAGGAAGAGGAACAGGCCCAGCTCGATGGCGCCGAAGACGGCCAGTTCCTTCATCTGGATGGCCCAGGGCATCAGGAAGACCGTTTCCACGTCGAACACGAGGAACATCACGGCCACCAGGTAGTAGCGCACGGAGAACTTCTCCCGCGCTTCGCTCGTGGTGGTGATGCCGCACTCGTACGACGAGTATTTCGCCGCGCTGGGCCAGCTGGGGCGCAGCAGCCACGACAGATTCCAGATGATGATCGGCAGGGCCACTGCTACCAGGATCAGCAGCAGGATGGACGCGTACCCGCGCATGGAGCCTCCAGGACAGGTCATTGTGGAGTGCCGATCCCGCGCAGGTCAACGCTGGAAGCCGATCCTCGCGTCCTTTGTGACCCATGTCCGATTCTGGCCACTCGAGTGATGGGCGCTTCCGCTAGGATGCTTCCATGTCCACATCAAACCCCCCGGTTCCTTCGGATGCCGTCGCCACGGGCGATCAGACCATGACCGACTTCAGGCCCGCCAGGGAGCTCTACCCGACCCTGGACCTCACGCGGGAGCCCGTGGACTTCGCCTTGTTCCAGGCCCTGCCGCTGGACCTGATGTTCAAGCACCACTTCGTGCCGGTGCAGGAGCGGGAGGGCGTCCTGTGGCTGGCCATGGCCGACCCCTTGGACATCCCCACCCAGGACATGCTCCGGCTGAGGCTGAAGCGCCCCCTCCGCTTCGCCGGCGCCCCCCTGGCCCAGATCCAGGAAGTGCTCAAGAAGTCCGAGAGCGGCCAGAAGGTCATGGACGAAGCCGGCGAGGCCCTCAAGATCCAGGTGCTCCACGAAGAAGACCTGGACGACGAAGTGCTCGACCTGGAGCGGCTGACCGACAAGGACGAGGCCCCCATCGTCCGCCTGGTGGACACCACCATCTTCAACGCCCTCCAGCGCCGTGCATCTGACATCCACCTGGAGACCATGTCCACGGGCTTCCAGATCAAGTACCGCATCGACGGCAGCCTCTATCCCGCGGCCGATCCCATCGACCGGCGCTTCGCCTCGCCCATCATCAGCCGCGTGAAGGTCATGTCCGAGTTGGACATCGCCGAGAAGCGCAAGCCCCAGGATGGCCGCTTCAAGCTCAAGGTGCGGGGCCGGGCCATCGACTTCCGCGTGAGCATCATGCCCACCATCCACGGCGAGGATGCGGTCATCCGCATCCTGGACAAGGAAAACCTCACGGAGGAGTTCCAGGCGCTCTCGCTGGAAATCCTCGGCTTCTCCGAAAACGAGCTGAAGCGCCTGCGCCGATTCTCTCGCGAGCCCTACGGCATGTTCCTGGTGACCGGCCCCACGGGATCCGGCAAGACCACCACCCTCTACGCCGTGCTCAGCGAGATCAAGTCACCCGAGGACAAGATCATCACCATCGAGGACCCCGTCGAGTACCAGCTCGAGGGCGTCACCCAGATTCCCGTGAACGAGAAGAAGGGCCTCACCTTCGCCCTGGGCCTGCGCTCCATCCTGCGCCACGACCCGGACAAGATCCTCGTGGGCGAGATCCGCGACCCCGAGACCGCCCAGATCGCCATCCAGTCCGCCCTCACGGGCCACCTCGTGTTCACCACGGTCCACGCCAACAACGTGCTGGACGTGCTGGGCCGCTTCCAGCACATGGGCGTCGAGGTCCACAACTTCGTGTCGTCCCTCAACTGCATCCTGGCCCAGCGCCTCGTGCGCGTGCTCTGCCCCAAGTGCAAGCGCCCCGCCCCCAAACCAACTCCCCAGGAGCTGGAGGAGAACGGCGTGGACGAAGCCTGGCTTCGCAGCGCCGCCCTCTTCGACAAGGTGGGCTGCGTGGACTGCCATGGCACTGGCTTCCGCGGCCGGCAGGCCATCATCGAGTTCATGGGCCTCAACGACGAGATCCGCGAGCTGCTGGTCCAGCGGGCCCCCACCCGCGAGGTGAAGGCCGCCGCCCGGCGGGGCGGCATGCAGTTCCTCCGGGAGAGCGCCATCGAGAAGGTCAGGATGGGAATCACGACCTTCGCCGAGATCAACAAAGTCACCTTCAGGGAAGGCGCCTAGGTCCCGTATCAGGCCCCGCGGACCAGCTCCCGCTCCAGGCTCTGCAGCCGCTTGAGCCTGGCGAACAGGCCGGGCTGAGCGGCCAGGGTCTCCGGCTCGCCCACCTGGATCATCCGGCCCTCCTCCAGCACCAGCACCCGGGCGCAGGTCTCGGCCACGAAGACCCGGTGAGTGGCAAGCACCAGCGTCGAGGTGCCCAGGAAGCCGCGCAGGTTCTCCAGGATCCGGCTCTCGGTCTCGGCATCCACCGCGGACAGCGCGTCGTCCAGCAGCAGGAGCCGCGGGCGGCGGAGGAGGGCCCGGGCCAGGGCCGTGCGCTGGCGCTCGCCGCCGCTGAGGATGACGCCCCGCTCACCCACCACGGTGTCCAGCCCATCCGGCAGCCGGCGGATCAGGTCATCCATGGCCACCACCCGGGCGATCTCCCAGATCTCCTCTTCCGTGGCGTCAGGCCGCCCCATGCTCAAATTCACGCGCAGGGTGTCCGAGAACAGGAAGGCCTCCTGGGGTACCCAGCCCAAACCCGCCCAGTGGCGACGCAGGGTCCGGGCGCACAGGGGCTCCCCGTCCACGAGCATCCGTCCCGACTGGGGCTCCCGCAGCCCGGCGAGCACCTGCAGCAGCAAGGTCTTGCCCGAGCCGATGCCGCCCACCACCGCCAGGCTGTCCCCGGGGGTCAGGGCGAGGTCCAGGGGGCCGAGGCCGCGCCCGGTCTCGAAGCGGTGCGTCACCGCCTCGAGCTTCAGCGAAGCCGGAACTTCCGGCAGGGTGATGGTCTCGGCCCGCGGCAGCGAAGCTTCCGGGCTGTGCAGCAGCTGATCCAGGCGCTCCTGCCCGGCCTTGGCCCGCTGGAACAGGTTCGCCGACCAGCCCAGGCTCATCATGGGCCAGGCCAGGGCCACCAGGAACCCGGTGAAGGCCGTGAGATCACCCAGCGTCAGCACCCCCTTCACCACCAGGCTGCCCCCGTAGGCCACCAGGATCAGGGCGGACACGCCCCCGATGAAGGCGGACAGCGGCGCATAGGCGCTGAAGATCACCGACTGCTTCATGCTGAGCATGGCGTGGCGGCGGCTGAGGGCCCCGAACTGCGCCACCCGGGCCTCCTCCAGCCCGAAGGCCTGCACCACCCGCTCGCCGCTGATGGTCTCGTGGCTGAAGGTGGAGAGGGCCGAGAACGCCAGCTGCAGCCTCTGCTGCACCATGTGGCTCCACTTCCCGATGATGTAGAAGCCCAGCGCCAGGAAGGAGAAGGGCAGCATCACCGCCAGGGTGAGCCGCCAGCTGGTGTGGAACATCAGCCCCAGCGTCACCGGCAGGATGGACAGCACCTGCAGGAAGCTCATGAGGCCCGGGCCCGTGGCCATGCGGACCGTGCCCACGTCATCGCCCACCCGGCTCATGAGATCGCCCACCCGCTGCCGCTCGTAGAACGCGAAGGGCCGGGCCAGGAGGAAGCTGTAGAGGGATTCCCGCTGTTCCCGCTCCACCTCTCGGCTGAGGCCAATGAGGGTGTTCCGCATGAGGTAGCGGCCGATGCCCGCCGCAGCCGTGAAGCCCAGCATCCAGAGCAGAAAGACCCGAGAGCCGTGCCAGTCGCCGCGCTCCAGGGCGTTCACGGCCCGGCCGGACCAGTAGGGCACCACCGAGGCGGCCACACTGCACCAGACCGTGGCCGCCAGCCCCCAGTAGAGGGTGCGCCGGTGGCGCGCCATGAGGGGCCACCACCACCAGAGCTTCGACTTCGAAAGATCCGCCAAGCGGGCCTCCAGCCAATCAGAGTAGCAACACCAATCGACCCTGGCGCAACGATGCGTCTTTCTCGCCGCCGCCAGCCGGGGCATCCTGGAGGAAATCTCGTGGATACCCCATGCACCGCCTCCTCCTGGCCCTCAGCCTGATCCTCCCCCTGAGCTTGACCCCGATCCCCCTGGCGGCCCAGGTGGTGGAGGAGTCCCTGGCCCGGGATCCCGGCCCCCTCGACTTCATCCATGGTGAGAGCTACGAGCAGTGGATCCTCCAGTCCCTGGCGGGCGACAGTCTGGTGGGCCTGGGGACCGACGGCAAGGTGGTTCCCAGGCTGGCCACCAGCTGGAAGCTCCGGAAGGACGGGTCGCTCCTGTTCACCCTCCGCGCCGACGCCCGGTTCACGGATGGCACCACCGTGGGGACCGAGGACGTGATCTGGACCCTCCGGGAGCTGCTGCGGCAGCCCCAGGCCAGCGCCACCAAGCGGGCCATCCTCGCTGGCGCAGAGGTGGGCGTGGACCAGGGCCGGCCCTGGATCCGCTCGCGGAAGCCTTCAGGCCGCCTCCTCATGGAGCTGGCCCGCATCCCCATCGCCCAAAGCGGGCACCCGGACCGTGGTTCCGGCCCCTTCGCCTTCCGGAAGGAACCGGGCGCCTGGGTCTTCACGCGCCGGGACCACTTCCTGAAGCCCCGGGTCGACGGCATCCGCTTCCGCCTCCTCCCGGACACGGCCGCGGTCATGACCGCCCTCCAGAAGGGGTGGCTCCACATCGGTGCCCCCGCCACCCGGCGCCAGGCCGAGGTCCCGCCCACCCACCGGCTGGTGACCCAGCCCATGAACGCCCAGCTGGTGGTCTGGAGCCAGGCCGGCGTGGGTCCCCTCCAGCTGCTGGAGCGGTGGCGGAAGGACGCCTTCCCACCCCAGCTGCTCGGCCAGAATGCCCGGCCAAGCCGCGGCCTCTGGCCCGAAACCCTCGGCTTCGAGGTCCGGACCATCGAGGCAGGAACAGCGGCACCCAAGGGCCCCGGGGCCTGGCGGCTGCACTACGCGGCGGGGGATGAGTCCATCGAGAAGCTCCTGCTCGCACTCCGGGAGCGCGCCCGCAGGGACGGCTTCGATCTCCAGCTGCTCCCCCTCGAACAGGGTCTCCTGGTGGAATGCCTCCAGAAGGGGGACTTCCAGCTGGCCTGTTCCATGGTGGTCTTCGACCCCCACCCCTGGTCGGTGCTGGAATACATGGAGCCCGGCGGTCCCATGAACTTCACGGGCTGGAAGCACGCCCGGGTGGCGGAGCTCAGCGCCCGCCTCCAGCAGCCCGGCGACTTCGACTGGGGCAACCTCCAGTCCCTCTGGGCCCGGAACCCCGCCGCCCTGCCCCTGCTGGATTTCCGAAGCGCGATCTGGGTGGACCGGAACCTCCAGGTGGAGCCCAGCTCCATGGGCCTCTACCTGCACACACCGGGAGCCGCCGGCTGGCGCTGGAGCCAGTGATGACCCGGATCATCATGGGTCTGGCCCTCTGGGGCCTGGGACTGGCCCTGGCCCTGAGTCTTCCAGGCGCCGTCTGGCGGCAGGCCGCCCCGCCGCCCTTCCCCTGGGCCGCCCTGGGTCCGACCCTCCTGGCCATCGGCGCCCTCCTGCTGACGGCCCCCCTGCTCGCGTGGCGGGGCGGCCCTGGCCTGGGCTCCCGCCGCACCCTGGCCCTGTTGGAAGCCCCGCCGGATCTGCTCTGGGCCGGCCTGCTCCTGGCCCTGTGGCCCGCCGATCGCGCATGAAATCAACCAACCGCTGGCGGCGATTGTCACGAACGCAGGTGCTGGTTTGAATTTTCTGCGCCGTGATGTTTCCCGATATCGACGAGACACGCGAAGTATTGCAATGTATTCTGTCCGAAGGCACACGCGCAGCGGGGGTTATTCGCGGGCTTCAGACCTTGGCTCGAAAGGCGCGACCTCATCTCGTCGCGATGGATATCCATCAAACCATCCGGGAAGTCCTGACGCTGGATCCGCACAGAGATGAAGCGCCGCAGCGTTCGGCTCCTGCCCGAAGCCTTTCCGGGGGCGCGCTGGGTGCTGGGCGATCGGATCTTGGTGCAGCAGGTTCTGCTCAATTTGATCAACAACGCCATCGAGTCGATGGATACCGTTGAGGTGGGCAGTCGGTGGATACGC
>CAVVTK010000007.1:0-609333 GCA_963751095.1 uncultured Holophagaceae bacterium
CAGGTCCGTCACGATGAGTTCCGCCTGCTGCCGCGCCGCCTCGACCATGGCCTGCACGGCCATCTCCCGGGCTCGGTCGCGCTGGCCCAGGAAGGCCGGGATGGCGATGGCGCTGACGATGCCCACGAAGGGGAGCATCAGAACCGGAAGCACCAGCCCGATGATGCCCGTGACCAGCCCCGTGGCCGGCACGGGCAGGTAGGTCTGCGGCTCCGCCTTGGCGAGGCGCTTGGCCTTGGCCTGCTGCACCAGCGCGACGATGCCGAGGACGATGGCGACGGGGAAGCCGACGCAGGTCAGAGCGAAGACGATGGCCAGGATGCCGCAGAGCTTGGCGGCCTTGGCGCCGGGGGCGGGCGTCAGGAAAGCATCGGACATGTCGATCTCCAGTGGATGCATCCAGCATTCCACGAAGAGCCCCCCAGAGCATCCCCTTCCCCGCCCATTGAAAGGACGGGTAGACTCTCCGGATCATGTCCCCCCTGCTGATCCTCCGCGTCCACGCCGATCTGCGCCTTGGGCTGGGCCATGTGGCCCGGGCGCTCGCCCTGCAGGAGGCCTGGCGCGGCCTCGGCGGCCAGGCCTGCCTCGCCATCACGGGCGACGATCGCGCCCGCCGCGTGGGGGGCGGTACCCATCCCTTCCTGGACCAGCCTCTGGCCTGCGAGGCGAGCTACCTCGGCGGGGAGCTCCACGCGCCCCTGCCCGAGGCGCTCAAGGCCCGCGCCGCCGTGGTCCTGGTCGATCAGTGGGACACCACCCCGGCCTTCCTCCAGGCCCTTCGCCCCCTGAAGGTGGCCGTGATGGAGGACGACACCGACGCCCATGAATCGGCGGACCTCCTCTTCCAGCCCTTCCTCGAGGGTGTGCGCTGGCCGGACCATCCGGTGAAGGTGGTGGATGGCCGGAAGGTCCGTCCCTTCGAGACGCGCTCTGCAGGTTGCCGCGTGCTGCGCGGTTCGCACTTCATCGTGGTGGACAAGGCGGCCCTGGGCCTGAGGCCCAAGCGGATGCCGCTCCAGCCCCTGGCCGTCCACAAGCTGCTGGTCACCTTCGGCGGCAGCGACGGACCCAACCTCGCCCAGAAGGCCTACGACACCCTGGCCCGGCTCGCCTCCGAGGATCGCTGGCGCGGCGCCTGCACGGTGCTCGCCCCCAACGGCATCCAGGGGGAGCCCTTTCCCGGCTGCACCGTGGTCCGCAGCCTGCCGGGCCTCACCCGCCGCATCCCTGATTTCGACGCCATCTGGTGCTCGGCCGGGGTGACCCTCGCCGAATCCCTCTGCATGGGCGTTCCCGCCACCGTCTGGGGACAGAACGACCGCCAGCACGCCATCCTCTCCGACCTGGCCCTGGCCAATGGCTGCTTCGACCTGGGCGTGGGCCCCGAGGCGGACCTGGCCATCGTGCGCGAGGCCCTGGCCCAGTGGCTGGGGCCCGAAGGCCAGGACAACCGCCAGGAGCAGGTGCGCGACGGCATGGCCCTGGTGGACGGCATGGCCGCCTCCCGCATCGCCCAGGAGCTGTGGCACCTCACAGGAAGCCCCAGCTAGAAATCCCGGCTTGACCCTCCGGGCCGCCAGCGATAAGCTTTCCCTTCTGTGAATTCTCCACCCATGGGGTGGTGTGTTTGCGGATCGATCGTGATTCCGGAGCAGGCCATGAGCACGTACTTCCCGAAAGCCAATGATCTCAAGCGCCAGTGGTTCCTGGTGGACGCCACCGGCGTTGCCGTGGGCCGCCTGAGCACCGCCGTGGCGGATGTCCTCTCCGGCAAGAACAAGCCGACCTGGACCCCCTTCCTCGACACCGGCGACCACGTCATCGTCATCAACGCCGAGAAGGCCGTCCTGACCGGCAAGAAGGGCGTGCAGAAGATGTACCGCCGCACCACCACTCAGCCCGGCTCCATGAAGGAAGTGCGCGCCGAAGTGCTGAAGGCGACCTTCCCCGAGCGCATCATCGAGAGCGCGGTCAAGGGCATGCTGCCCAAGGGCCCCCTCGGCCGGGCGATGTATCGCAAGCTCAAGGTCTACGCGGGCCCCGAGCACGATCAGTCCGCCCAGCAGCCCCAGATCCTGACCATCCAGAAGTAGAGGCGAGGACCCCATGGCCATTTCCCAGAACTACGGAACCGGTCGCCGCAAGAGCGCGGCCGCCCGCGCCTTCCTGCGCCCCGGCACCGGCAAGATCACCGTCAACGGCCGCAGCCTGGAGAACTACTTCCCCAACGCCGTGCTCCGCATGATGGTCCACCAGCCCCTGGTGCTGGCCGACCTCGACGGCAAGTTCGACATGATCATCAGCGTGTGCGGCGGCGGCCCCGCCGGCCAGGCCTCGGCCATCCGCATGGGCATCTCCCGCGCCCTGCTTGGCTATAACGACCAGCTCAAGTCCCTCCTGCGCGGCGCCGGTCTCCTGACCCGCGACCCCCGCATGAAGGAGCGCAAGAAGCCCGGTCGCAAGGCCGCCCGTCGCCGCTTCCAGTTCAGCAAGCGCTAAGCTTTTTCGGCTGCGCCGAAAAAGCTACAGAAAAAGACTTACCAGGGGGCTGCGGCCCCCTGGGCTTTACCGGGCCGCCCCCGGCATCTGCAGGAAAGGCGGCCGATTCGAGGCGGAAACCCCGCCTTTCATCCCACCCGCGGCGTCCTTCAAACATCGCCGCTTGACCAGGGAGGCCAGCATGGCTGCCATCCAGATGAAGGAACTCCTCGAGGCCGGTGCCCATTTCGGACACCAGACCAAGCGTTGGAACCCCAAGATGAAGAAGTACATCTTCGGGGCGCGCAACAGCATCTACATCATCGACCTCCAGAAGACCCTGCGCCTCTGGAACACCGCGGCCAACTTCCTCACGAAGTCCGCCGGCGAGGGGAAGAATTTCCTCTTCGTGGCCACCAAGCCCCAGGCCCAGGAGCTCATCGCCGAACAGGCCGCCCGCTGCGGCGCCTTCTACGTGAACAACCGCTGGCTGGGCGGCATGCTGACCAACTTCGCCACCATCAAGAAGAGCCTGGAGAAGTTCCGCGAGATCGAGGCCACCCTGGCCGATCCCGCCCGCACCGCCCTGCTCTCCAAGAAGGAACTGCTCACCCTGAACCGCACCCGCCTGAAGCTGGAGGCCTCCTTCCACGGCATCCGCGACATGCGCGCGCTGCCCGACGTCATCTTCGTCATCGATCCGCACCGCGAGGACATCGCCGTCACCGAGGCCAAGAAGATCGGCATCAAGGTCGTGGGCATCGTGGACACCAACTGCGATCCCGACATGGTGGACTACGTGATCCCCGCCAATGACGACGCGATCCGCTCCATCCTGCTCTTCTCGGAGCGCGTGGCCGACTCCATCCTCGAAGGGCGCCAGTCCTTCCGGGACAAGGGCGACAGCGACGACATGAAGAAGATGATGGCCGAGAAGATGGGTGAGGGTTCCGAGAATTAGTCTTTGCCTCACTCGGAATCGGTTCGCGATTCCGGGCAGTTCGAGACGAACAGGATATGGAGTTACACATGGCATTCACCGCCCTAGACGTGAAGGCACTGCGCGAGAAGACCGGCCTCGGCATGATGGACTGCAAGAAGGCCCTGGAAGAGAGCAACGGCGACATGGAAGCCGCCAACGAGTGGCTGCGCAAGAAGGGCCTGGCGGCTTCCGCCAAGAAGGCCGACCGCATCGCCGCCGAAGGCATCGTGGAGGCCTACATCCACCCCGGCGGCCGCGTGGGTGTGCTGGTCGAAGTGAACTCTGAGACGGATTTCGTGGCCCGCAATGAGGCCTTCCAGCGCCTGGTGAAGGAGATCGCGATGCACATCGCGGCCGCCGACCCCGCGCCCCGCTTCGTCACCAAGGACGAGGTCACCCAGGACTTCCTGGACACCGAGAAGCGCATCGCCACCGAGCAGGCCCTGGCCACCGGCAAGCCCGCCAACATCGTCGAGCGCATCGTCGAGGGCAAGATGAACAGCATCTTCAAGGAGGTCTGCCTCCTCGAGCAGCCCTTCATCATGAATCCCGACCTCACCATCCAGCAGTACCTGTCCCAGAAGACCGCGGAGATCGGGGAGAAGCTCAGCATCCGCCGCTTCACCAAGTACATCATGGGCGAGGGCCTGGAGAAGCGCAGCGAGAACTTCGCCGCGGAAGTCGCCGCCGCCAAGTAGGCTTTTTACCTGCTACAAAAGAGGCGGCCCTTTCGGCCGCCTCTTTTGTAGGTGGGAACGGAATTCCAGTGGAACCATGGGAGTCAGCATGAGATTCAAGCGCATCCTCCTCAAGCTCTCCGGCGAGGCCCTCATGGGCGAGCAGAAGGGCGGCATCGACCCGGCCGTGGTGTCCATGATCGCGGACCAGGTGAAGACCATCCGCGAGATGGGCGTGGAGGTGGCCCTGGTCATCGGCGGCGGCAACATCTTCCGCGGCGTGGCGGGCGCCACCAAGGGCATGGACCGCACCACCGCCGACCACATGGGCATGCTGGCCACCATGATCAATGCCCTGGCCCTGCAGGATGCCCTGGAGCACAAGGGCGTGCACACCCGCACCCTGTCCGGCCTGGAGATGCCCAAGGTCACCGAGACCTACATCCGCCGCCGGGCCACGCGTCACCTGGAGAAGGGCCGCGTGGTCATCTTCGGCGCCGGCACCGGCAATCCCTACTTCAGCACCGACACCGCCGCCGCGCTCCGTGCCAACGAGGTCAACGCCGAGGTGGTCATGAAGGCCACCAACGTGGATGGCATCTACACGGCCGATCCCAAGAAGGATCCCACCGCCACGCGCTTCGACCACATCAGCTTTCAGGACGTGCTGGAGAAGGGGCTGAAGGTCATGGACGCCCCGGCGATTGCGCTGTGCATGGACAACAAGCTGCCCATCCTCGTCTTCGACATGAACAAGCCCGGCAACCTGGTGGCCGCCGTCAATGGCGAGCCCGTGGGGACGCTGGTCAACTGACACAAGTCCAGCTCATTTCAGGACCTTCCCCACCACCGCCAACAGCTCCTCCGCGCTGAACGGCTTCCGCAGGAAGGGGGCCCTGGGGTCCGGCGCCGACTCGTTCAGGGCATACCCGCTCCAGCGGATGACCGGGCCATTGAAACCCAGGGCCCGCATGTCTGCCAGAGCCTCCTCCCCCCCCAGCTTGGGCATGGTCAGGTCCAGCAGCACGAGGCGCAATTCCTGCAAGTGGGTGCGGACATGCTCGAGCGCCTCCACGCCATCCTCTGCGACGATGACTTCGAACCCGGTTCGTTCCAGGATGCGCCGGGCGAAATCGCGGATGCCCGGCTCGTCGTCGGCCACCAGCACGAGGCCCGTCCCGACCACCCTCGCTTGCGTTGCCGGGGATTCAACAGTCTCAGCCAGCGGGATCATGCCGCTCTGCGCAGGCAGGTAGACCCGGAACAGGGTCCCCGCGCCGGGCCGGCTCTGGATGTCCACGCCCCCCCCGTGGGCCCGGACGATGCCTTGCATGGCCGCCAGGCCGAGGCCGCGGCCCGTGAACTTGGTGGTGAAGAAGGGGTCGAAAATGCGTGCCTGGGTTTCGGAGTCCATGCCTGAGCCGGTATCCACCACCTCCAGGAAGACAAAGGGTCCGGGGTTCAGGGCCTCGGCCACGCGCAGGCCAGTCACGTCTGCTTCGCCAAGGGCGCGGGCCCCCGACCGCAGGGTCACGGTGCCCGCTCCCTCGCCGATGGCTTCCGCTGCGTTGGTGACCAGGTTCATCACCACCTGCTGCAGCTGGGCGGCGTCAGCGGAGACCGGGGGCAGCGCCGCGGCCAGGTCATACTGCAGGGTGATGGACTTCGAGATGGACACGCTGAGCAGCTGGGCGATGTCCTGGATGAGGCGGTTCAGGTCCAGCAGCTGGAACTGGATGTCGCTCCGCCCCGAGTAGGCGAGCATCTGGCGCACAAGGTCCGAGGCCCGCCGGCAGGTCTCCTCGATGTTCCAGAGACAGGTCTGCGCCACCTCGGGTTCATCCGCGGCCTCGCGCATCATGCCCGCATTGCCCTGGATGACCGTCAGCAGGTTATTGAAGTCGTGGGCCACGCCCCCGGCCAGCAGGCCGAGGCTCTCCAGCCGCTGCGCCTCCAGCAGCTTGCGTTCGACCTTGAGGCGGGCGTCATTGGCCTTCACCCGCTCCGTGACGTCGAAGGCCGTGCCCAGTCCGTACACCCGGTCCCCCAGGGTCACCGTTCCCGCGGCGAAATCGATCCAGCGGGTCTCGCCCTGCTTGGTCTGGAGCCTGAACTCGTACCGGAGGGGGACGGAGTCCCCCCGGAGCCGGGCCCTGGCTCGCGCAGACACCAGGTCCTGGTCCAGGGGATGCACCAGCTTCGAGAAGGGCCGGCCGACGATCTCACCCAGGGAGAACCCGGTGATCCTCGAGCCGGCCTCGTTCATGTACTCGATGCGGTCGGAATAGATGAAGATCGCGCAGGAGGCGGTCTCCGCCACCGAGCGGAACCTGGCCTCGCTCTCCTGGAGTTGATGCGTCAGTCCCTCCAGCTTCGTGCGGCCGTGGGCCATGAACAGGGTCAGGCCGAAGGCCAGGAGGCTCGCCAGGGCTCCCCCGATCGCCACCACCGCGGGACGGTCACTTCGGAAGGGCACCAGTGAAGGAATGAAGCCGACCGCCAGCGCCCAGGTCCGTCCGCCGACCATCAGGGGCGCCTTCCTGGACCCGGGGCGCCGCGCGATGGCTTGGCCCCCCATGGAGACGCAGAGGTCCCGGTCGTAGATCAGCCCGCTCTCGCGGCACGATGGATCGTCATAGATCTCCACATCCAGGTCCGGGATGGGGCTGGCGCCGTACATGGGCCGGAACATCTCGCCGCTATGGGCCAGGCAGACCACCAGGCCCTGGAAACCCGCGCGGCGGGCTTCGGTGTCCAGCGGCACCTTGAAATCGCGAAACACCGGGAGCAGAAGTGCCACGGAGCCCGCCTGCTCCCCGGGCAGGTCCATGCGCCCCGTGATGGCGAGTTCGCCCGTATCCCGGGCCCGGGAGGCTGCTTCCTGAAATCCCGGAAGCCTGCGCAAGCCCTCGCCCTGGGTCGCCGGAGAGGCCATTGCGTCCGAGGGCTCCAACAAGGGCACAGCGCCACGGCGTCCTTCCAGGGCCTCGCAGGGGAAATAGGCCATGAGCCGCGTTCCAGGGGACAGACGCCGGGGCTCCAGGCTCGTGACAAAGGATCGCCAATCCTCGGCGCTTAGCCGGGGCCGGCCCACGACGAGGCCTCGGGAAGCGTGCAGGAGCTTGGTCTGCTCCTCGATCCGATGGTCCACGGCCTCGATGGTCTGGGCCAGGGCGCTGTCCAGCCGACCCGCCTGGAAGGACCGCTCCTGCCACCGAAGGGCCTGCCAGGCCCAGGCCGTCCCGCCAAGCCCCAGCAGCAGCACCAGCCAAGGTGTCACATGGCCCAGGATCTGCAAATACCGGCCCCGGCGGGCCCGGGGAGACAGCGCATAGGACGGAGACATGTGGGCCAGCTTACCTGGGCGGACCACCTTCCGTCACACTGGATCCATGCACGCCTTCCTGGAAATACCCGAGGCCAGGGTCCTCACGGACCCGGGCGATCTGGCGCCCTTCCTCCAGGACGAATCCCACCTGCGCGGTATTCCGCCCCTGGCGGTGGTGAAACCCCATGGCCCCTTGGCCCTCCGCGAGCTGGTCCGCCAAGCCAAGACGGAGGGCTTCGGGCTCGTGCCCCGGGGGGCCGGCACTGGCAAGGCGGGCGGCTGCCTCCCCACCGAACGGACCGTGGTGGTGGACTTCTCCGAGTGGCCCGGCGAGATCCAGGTGTCGCCCCAGGACCTCTGCCTCCGCGCTCCGGCTAGCGCCCCCCTGCGCGACGTGAAGGCGGCGGCCGAAGCCCAGGGGCTCTTCTACCCGCCGGACCCGAACTCCTGGGAGAGCTGCGCCCTCGGGGGCACCCTGGCCACGAACGCCGGCGGGCCGAATGCCTGCAAGTACGGGATGACCCGCCACTGGGTCCTGGCCGTGGAGGCTCTGCTCGAGGATGGCGAGCTCCACACCTTTGGCATCAGCAGCGTGAAGGCCAATGCCGGCCCCAACCTCGGCCAACTGCTCGTCGGCAGCGAGGGTCTCTTCGGGTTCATCGTGGGCGCCACCCTGCGGCTCACGCCTCTGCCCCGGGAGTTCACCACCCTCCTGCTTCCCGTGAAGCGCTGGGAGGATCTGCTGGACCTGCCCGGACGTCTCTGCGGCGCGGGCTACCTGCCCAGCGCCTTCGAGTTCTTCGATCCAGCCGTGCTGGCGGAGTTGCGCGCCCACGGCCCCGAGGAGGCCCGGCGCCTGCCGGGCGAGGCCCTGGCCATCCTCGAATTCGATGAGCGCGGCTGCTCGTCGGAACCCTTCCTTGAGGGCCTGCTCGACCTGCTGGGCCCCCTGGCCGATGGCCTGGAGGTGGCCTCGGACGCGCGTCAGCGCCAAGGCATCTGGGCCGTGCGCCGCATGACCAGCGCCTTCCTGAAGGAACGTCACCCGAAGAAGGTCAGCGAGGACATCGTGGTGCCCCGCAGCCGCCTGCGGGAGTTCTTCACCGGGCTCGACCGCCTCGGGATTCCCGCCGTCACCTACGGCCACCTGGGCGACGGCAACCTGCACGTGAACCTGCTGGCCGCCGGCGAGACCGATCCTGGGCTGCTAGAGCGCCAGCTCATGGACCTCTTCAGGCTCGCGCTGAGCCTGGGCGGCACCCTCAGCGGCGAACACGGCATCGGCCTGGCCAAGCGCAAGGCCTTCCTGGCACTGGCTGATCCGGCCCAGCTGCGGGCCCTGCGCGCCATCAAGCAGGCCCTGGATCCGCAGAACATCTTCAATCCCGGCAAAGTGCTCTAGACGGAACCCTCGTCGTCCAAGGCCAGACAGGCCTTCCAGCGGGCGAAGCGCCCGGGATCGTTCAGCACGTGGGGATGCAGACCCCACCTTCCATCCGCGAAGATGCCCGCGGTCTTGCCCCCGCCGTGGCGGGCGTCCGCCAGGTGCAGGGCGGCGGACAGCGGGAAGCCCTCGCCCCCCGAAGGCGGCGCGTGGTGCTCGCGGACCGGGCGGCAGAAGGCGGGCGGCAGCCCCCAGAGGTTGAGCAGGTGGGCACCCACCTGGGCGTGGTCCACCCCATAGGTGTCGTGCTCGAGCACCGCCAGCGGGGTCCGGCTCGTCTGCGCCTGCTCCAGGATGGCCCGGTAGCGACCCGCAGGGTCGGTGGCCAGCACCACCAGCCCGATGTCATGCAGCAGTCCCACGGAGAAGGCGAGGTCAGCAAGCTGCGTTTCGCCCTCCAGAACCACCAGCTTGCGGACCCCCGTGGCCACCTCGAAGGAATGGAACCACAGCTTCTCCAGATCGAGGCCCTGGGGCCGGGGGGAATCCACGCCGGAGATGAGCCCCCGGAACAGCACCAGGGACCTCAGCGAATCCACGCCCAGCATGGCCACGGCCCGACCCAGCTCCGCCACGGGCCGATCCGAGGCGCAGTGGACTGAGTTGGCCAGCTTCAGCACCTGGCTCGCCACGCCAAGGTCCTTGCGGATGAGGCGGGCCACCTCGTTCATGCCAGCGTCCTCACGCTGCAGGAGCGCCACCAGCTCAGAGTAGAGACTAGGCAGGCTCGGGATCCGGCCCAGGCCGCCCACGAAGGCGCGCACCGCCCGGACGTTCGTTTCATCGTCCTCGATGTCCAGGCTTTCGACGGCCCCGATGAGGAAGTCCGGCTCCAGCGGCTTGATGAAGAGCCGGTGCAGGTCCCCCTCCGCCTTCTCCAGCCACTCGGCGAGGGGGTCGCCCGCCAGCGCGATGCGCACCGCCCCGGGCTGGAGGATCCTTACCTGGTGGATCAGCTCGGCGCCCTCCATGTCCGGCAGCGCCATGTCCGAGATCACGATGTCCACCGGATCACGGGCCAGCACCTGGAGGGCTTCGGCCCCGGTCTGGGCCAGAAGGACCTCCCAGGAGCGGTGGCGCTTCCAGAAGGCGCGCCTGGTCACCTGGAGCAGGTCCGCATCGCCATCCACCAGCAGGATCCGCATCCCTGGTTCCTCCCCCTCGCCATCCAAGTACAGGTCCCTCTCATCGGCGAAAGGCGGCCAAGAGTGGAATCCCGTGCTGGTGCCCCCGGATCACAAGCTTTCCAGGCAGAATCAACCTCTGATCCGGGAGTCGCCATGCCCTCCACCCGCCCCCTCGTCCTTGGCCACCGGGGCCTGTCCTCGAAGCACCTGGAAAACAGCCTGGAGGCCTTCCGCGCGGCCCTGGCCGCGGGCATGGACGGCTTCGAGCTGGACGTCCAGCCGACCAGGGATGGCGTCTGCCTGGTGCTGCACGACGAGGATCTCGCCCGAACGGCCAAAGGCACTGGGCACCTGCGGCAGATGAAGGCAGCCGAGCTGCCCCTCCTGAAGAACGGCGAGGTCGTGCCCCACCTGGCGGATGCCCTCGAACTGCCCGCGAGGCTCATCAACGTTGAGCTGAAGGGCGAGCCCGGCTGGCAGCAGGCCCTGGCCGCGGTGGAGGCCGCCGAGGCCCTGGATCGGGTGCTGTTCAGCAGTTTCGAGCACAGCGAGGTCCTGCAGCTGTGGGCCGCCTGCGAAACCGCCCGCTGCGGCTTTCTTTGGGAGACCGACGAGGCCCTGGACCTCACGGCAGAGGAACTGGCCGACCTGCCCGGCGCCCTCTGGCTCCATCCGCCCCTGAAGGCCGTGAAGGCCCGGCCCGAGCTGTGGGCGCCCTACGCCGACCGCCTGGCCCTCTGGGGGATGAAGACGCCAGCCGAAGCCAAGGGCCTGCCCTTCACCCCGGCGGTGCTCATCGCGGATGGGATCTGACCCCCACCTTGGGTCGAAGATCGGGTTTGGTCGGTCGCCACCGCCGAGGTGTGGCTACTCCTCTGGGGCGGTATCTGTGCGCCCCGTCACTGGCCAACTCCGCCGCGGGAGCCGAACATGATATAGATGTCGTTTTTAATATTTCCGAACGGCATCCTCCCCCTTGCATCCATCTCTTTGGAGACTCCATGCCCCGTCGCGCCGCCCTGCTCCTGCTCGCCACTGCCCTGACCCTGCCCGTCCTGGCCCAGAACCCCGCCATCAAGAAGGTCCCCGCCCGCTACACCTCGCCGGCCTCGGGCTCGGAGATGTACCTGGCCTACTGCGCCAGCTGCCACGGGCCCAAGGGTCTCGGTGATGGCCCGGTGGCCCAGCACCTGAAGACGGCGGTGCCCGATCTGACCATGCTGGCCGCCCAGAACAAGGGCGCCTTCCCCAAGGACCACGTGTCCAAGGTGATCCGCGGCGAGGTGGGCACCCAGACCCACGGCCTGAAGGACATGCCCGTGTGGGGCCCCTTCTTCCTAAGCCTGAACAACAGCCAGGAACCCGTGGTCCGCATCCGCGTGGCCAACCTGACGGGCCACATCGAGAGCCTGCAGGCGAAGTAATTCTCAGCTCAAGCGCCGCCTGAGTGCTGCCTGATCCGCGGCCAGCGGCTCATTCAGCAGCGGCAGCTCCAGCAGATCGCTGAG
The DNA here is from genome assembly GCA_963751095.1 of uncultured Holophagaceae bacterium. Classification (GTDB taxonomy): domain Bacteria; phylum Acidobacteriota; class Holophagae; order Holophagales; family Holophagaceae; genus Geothrix. The sequence goes on from CAVVTK010000007.1 coordinate 11,548, forward strand.
CGCCTTCGGCAGCGGGAGCTGACGGCCCAGGGCCGGGGCCAGGGCTTCCATGAACTTCGCGGGGTGGGCGGTGGCGAGGAAGATGCCCTGCTCGCCGTCGCGCAGGTTCGCCTGCAGCACCTGGTACGCCACGGCACCGTGGGGATCCGCCAGGTAGCCCGCGCGATCCAGGTCGATGACGATCCGTTCGGTCTCTGCATCGGTGCAGCTGCCCCAGCGCAGGGCGGCGGCCATGGCGTCGTGGTCGCCGCCGAACAGCGCGAAGATGCGCTCCCAGTTGCTGGGGGAACCGACGTCCATGGCGTTGGACAGCGTGGCCACCGAGGCCTTGGGCCGGTACACGCCGGTGTCGAGGTAGTCCGGCACCACCCGATTGGCATTGGTGGCGGCCACGAAGGTGGAAATGGGAGCACCCATCCGCTGCGCCCAGAGCCCCGCGGTGAGGTTGCCGAAGTTGCCGCTGGGCACAGAGACCACCAGGGGCGCGTCGCTTTCAACTTGTGCCGCGGCCTCGAAGTAATAGAGCGTCTGGGCCAGGAGCCGCGCGATGTTGATGCTGTTGGCGGACGTCAGGCCCAGACGCGAAACCAGCTCTGCATCCTCGAAGGCCCCCTTCACCAGCCGCTGGCAGTCGTCAAAGGCGCCGTCCACGGCGAGCGCCAGCACGTTGCCGCCGCAGGTGGCGAACTGACGCTCCTGCAGGGGCGACACGCGGCCCGCCGGGTAGAGCACCACCACCTGCACGCCGGGTAGGCCGTGGAAAGCCTGGGCCACGGCGGCGCCCGTGTCACCGGAGGTGGCGGTCAGCACCGTGCGGCGGTGGCCTTCCGCACCCAGGGCCAGCACGCGGGCCAGGAAGCGCGCGCCGAAGTCCTTGAAGGCCAGGGTGGGCCCGTGGAAGAGCTCCAGGGCCGAGCTGCGCCCATCCACCGGCACCAGCGGCGCCGGGAAGGTGAAGGCGGAGCGCGCGAGATCTTCCACCACGGCACGCGGGAACTCGTCGCCCAGCAGGCGATGGAGGATCTCCGTGGAACGGGTCGCGAAGTCCAGCCTGAGCAGGTCGGGCACGTCCGCGAAACGCGGAATCTCCACCGGCACGAAGAGGCCGCCATCGGGGGCGAGGCCCGCCTGTGCGGCCTCAACGAAGGTCGCGGCAAGGTCGGGGGTGCGTGTGCTGACCAGTCTCATGGGTGGGCCTCGCGCGACGGATGATGCGAACCAGGAGTGATGACGCGGGCGCCGTCGGGATCCAGGGCGCAGAGCCAGCCCTGGCTATCCAGCCCGACACCTGCGAAAGCCTTGCGGATCGCTTCGACAATCAGCGCGGCCTGACCTTCGTCCTCGGCCACGGCGAACACCGAAGGCCCCGAGCCCGACAGGCTGCAGCCCAGGGCGCCGAGCTGCTTCGCCGCGGCCTGGGCCGCGTGGAAACCCGGCACCAGCGGCGCCCGGTGAACCTCCACGATGGGATCCCGCAGGCAGCGGGCGAGGAGCGCTCGGTCCCCGCTGTGGAGGGCCTGCACCAGGCTCGCCAGGTTGCCGGCGAAGTCCACGGTGGCGTGCCAGTCCGGGCGCTCCGGCAGCGCGCCGCGGCTCTTCGCCGTGGACAGCTGGTAGTCCGGGTGCACCACCACCAGCAGCAGGTCCGCAGGCCAGGGCAGCCGACGGGTGGCGGGCGCGCCGTCCCGCCCCGGCACCATCAGCTGGAGCCCCCCCAGCAGCGAAGGTGCCACGTTGTCGAGGTGCCGGCCGCCGCTGGTGAGGCCCTCCGCCTGCCCCGCCAGATCCAGCAGGTCGCTGCCGCTCAGGGGCTCACCGCAGAGGGCCTGCAGCGCCACCAGGGTGGCCACGATGGAACTGGCGCTGGAACCCAGACCACTGGCCACGGGCAGGCGCTTCTCCAGGGTGATGGCGAAGGGGCCGACCTCGTCGCCGCCCGCACGAACGGCTTCCACGAAGAGGTCCCGGGCCCGCAGCGCGAGGTTGGGACGGGTGTCGTCCGTCAGCGCAGAAGCGAAGGGGCCGGTGACTCGAAACGAGGCCTCCGCCGCGTGGTCCACATGCACCAGGTCCCCGAGCAGGCTGCCATCCAGGGGCGCCAGAGCGGCGCCCAGCAGGTCGAAGCCCGCGGCCACGTTGCCGATGCTGGCGGGGGCGTAGGCCACCAGGCCCGAGGACGGAAAGCCCAAGAGATCCGCCATCACAGCCTCCGGGATGGACGGGCACCCGGCGGCACCAGCCGCAGGATGTCCGCCAGCACGCCCGCCGCCGTGACCTCGGCCCCGGCGCCATAGCCGCGGATGACCATGGGGTGCGGCTGGTAGCGCTCGGTGAGCAGGGCCAATGCGTTCTCGCCACCCTTGATGGCGATGAAGGGATGGTCCGCATCCACGGGCAGCAGGCCCACGCGGCAGCCACCTTCCGACAGCGAGCCCACGTAGCGCAAGGTCTTCCCCTCGGCCTTGAGCGCGGCCAGCCGCTCGCGGAAGGACGCATCCAGCTGCGGCAGTCGCGCCATGAACGAGGGGATATCACCGGTGGCATCGAAGCCCGCAGGCAGCAGCCCCTCCACCGCCACATCCTCGAGCTCCAGCTCCAGGCCCAGCTCCCGGGCCAGGATGAGCAGCTTGCGGGCCACGTCCATGCCGCTGAGGTCGTCCCGGGGATCGGGCTCGGTGAAGCCACTTTCCTTGGCACGCCCCACCGCCTCGGAGAGGGCCACGCCCTCACCCAGCAGGCCCAGGATGTACGACATGGAGCCCGACAGGATGCCCTCGGCCCGCAGCACGCGGTCCCCGGTCATGACCAGGTTCTTCACCGTGTCGATGATGGGCAGGCCCGCGCCCACGTTCGCCTCGTAGAGGAAGCGCAGGCCCCGACGGGAAGAGCGCTGGCGCAGCTCGCGGTAGAAGCTCTGGGTGCTGCTGTTGGCCTTCTTGTTGGCGGTCACCACGTGGCAGCCCGCATCGAACATGTCGGGGTAGCGGGCGGCCAGCTCGTCGCTGGTGCTGCAATCCACCAGCACGGACAAGGCGGGCGGCCCCGTGCGCACCGATTCCAGCAGCAGGTCCAGGTCCATGGGATCGCCCTGGGCCAGGTCCTCCCGCCAGCACGTCAGATCAAGGCCCTTCACATTGGTCTTCATGCGGCGGCTGGTGGCCACGGTGGTCACACGCAGGTCCAGGCCCAGACCCAGCAGCTGGTCGTGCTGGCGCTGGATCTGGCCCAGCAGGCTGCCGCCCACATTGCCCGCGCCCAGCAGGTGCACGTCCACCACCACCTGGGTCTGGAAGAAGCGCCGGTGGATGTGGGCCATGGCCCGGGCGCCCTCAGCTTCTTCCACCACGGCCGAGATGATGCGCTCGCTGGCGCCCTGGGCGATGGCCACCACGTTGCAGCCCACCTCCGCCAGCGCGTCGAAGAAGGTGCCCGCCACGCCGGGCCGGGTGCGCATGCCGTCGCCCACGATGCTGAGCACGGCCAGCCCCGGCCGCAGGGCCACGGGGTCGATGAAGCCCGCCGACAGCTCCGCCGGGAAGGCCTCCTGAATGGCCACCACCGCGCCCGGACCATCGGCCCGGCGCACGGCGAAGCAGATGGAGAGTTCTGACGAGCTCTGCGTGATGAGCACCACGGAGATGCCCCGCCGCGCCAGGGCCCCGAACACGCGGCCCGCGATACCAGGCACGCCGGGCATGCCCGGGCCCGTGAGGTTCACCACCGTGAGGTCGCGCAGGAAGGAGAGGCCCCGCACGCCACTGGGCGGCGGCGGCACTTCTTCGCGGATCACGGTGCCGGGGTGGAGGGGATCGAAGCTGCTGCATACCCGCACGGGGATGCCCCGCTCGCGCACGGGCGGGATGGTCTTCGGGTGGAGGACCTTGGCCCCGAAGAAGGACAGCTCCATGGCCTCCTCGAAGCTGGCCTCGGGCAGCGGGAAGGCCTCGGGCACCAGCGAGGGATCGGCGCTGTAGAGGCCGGCCACGTCGGTCCAGATCTCCAGCAGATCGGCGTGGAGCGCCGCGGCGGCCAAGGCCGCGCTGTGGTCCGAGCCGCCCCGTCCCAGGGAGAGGATGCGGCCCTGGGCATCGCCGCCAAAGAAGCCCGGCAGCACCCAGAGCCTGCCGGTTCCAGCTTGGACCTCAGCAAACCGGGCCTCGATGTCGGCCATGCGGGGGCGGGCCTGCAGGGGATCACCCTCCACCTTGATATGCTCGGCGGGATCGAGGTACTGCGGCGCCAGGCCCCGGGCCTTCAGCAGGGCCACCAGGATCGCCGCGGAGGCCCGCTCGCCCAGGCTGGAAACCTGGGCCAGCACGGAGGGCGGGCCCTCCTCCAGCAGCGCCATGCCATGCAGGAGGCGGCGGCCCACGGCCTCGAGGCCCTCCAGCTCGCCTCGCACCGGGCCGGCCTCGGCGCCCAGATCCTCCGCCAGGTCCGCGACCACCCCGGCGTGTCGATCCCGGAAGCCCTCGAGCAGCCGATCCGCCTCATCGCGGTTGGGGACGCGCCCCCCGTGCAGCAGCAGGTTCGTGATGCCGGCCATGGCCGACGCCACCACGCAGACGCGGTGAGTCGCACCGGCGCCTGCCACCAGGTCGGCCACGGTGCGGAACCGGTCCGCATCGGCCAGGCTGGTGCCGCCGAACTTCATGACGCGGATGGGGCTGGGCTGCATGGGGGCTCCGGGGAAACGAAAAAGCCCCGCGTGGGGTTCGCGGGGCTGAGATCTGAAGGGTGGGAATCAGGTCAGGTGCCCCGCACGGTGGTGTGCGTGGTGGTGGTAATGCCGTTGGTGTTGACCATGCGCAGGCTGCCCTCGCCAGCGGGGCTGGCGGACCGGGACGGCATGGGGTTCAACGAAAACGGCATGTTCGCAATCATCCGGGAAGTCCCCGAAAAGTCAACCCGGATCCGCGGAGGCCCTCGTCTTCACGTGACGTCCGAGGCTCAGGCTGCTCCCGATCCACAGGCCCGAGCAGCCCACGGCCGCCAGTGCCACGGGAACGGCCACGATCGCCAGGGCCGTGGGAGCCCACACGCCCAGCAAGTCGCCGCCGCGATAGACGAAGGTGTCGATGAAGGGCTTCGACTTGTAGCGTTCCTCAGGGCCCAGCGGGATGTAGAGGATCTCCCGGGCGGGGCGGTCCACGGCGTAGTGCAGGCCGCGGCGCAGGATCTGGAAGAGGGCCATCACGCCGAAGGTGGGCCAGATCCACAGCGCGCCGAAACCCGCCAGGGTCAGCACGGGCAGGATCGCCAGCACGAAGGGGATGCCCAGGGCGGTGATGATCCGGCCCGTGAGGAAGACCTGCGTGGCCAGGGTGAGCACGTTCACCCAGAGGTCGATGCGGGCGAAGGCCGCCGTGCGGGCGGCGGTGCCGCTGAAGGCCCGCTCGACGATGCTGCCCTGCTGCAGGTAGAGGAAAGTGCTGGTGATGGTGAAGAGCAGCATGTAGGCGCAGATGAGCTGCAGGTACCGCGAGGTCGCAATGAGGCGCAGGCCTTCGAGCGGCCCTGGACCCGGTTCCCGGGCGCCATGGGCCACGTCGCCCAGCTGGAAGATGGCCGCCAGCCGCTTCACGCACTGCACCGCCAGCTCCAGCGTGACCATGGACAGCAGCAGCAGGGACAGCGGGTCCACCTTCACCGCCACGCCTCCGATGGCGACGCCCTTGGTCAGCACGCCCGTGAGCGCCGCCCCGGCGATGGCGCCCAGGGTGCCGCCGGTGGCGATGAAGCCGAAGAGCCGCTTGCCCTGGCCCTCGGACCACACGTCCGACATCAGGCCCCAGAACACGGACACCACGAAGAGGTTGAAGACGCTGAGCCAGATGTAGAAGGCGTAGCCCAGCGCCGGGCTGCGGTGGGGCAGGAAGCGGAAGGCCAGGAAGAAGGCCAGCATGGTGATCGCGAAGAACCGGTAGGCCCCAGGGATGAAGCGCCGGCGCGGCAGCTTCGACACCAGGGCGGCGAAGGCCGGATTGGCCAGCACCATGACCAGCAGGGTGCCCGTCATCAACCAGGGCAGCTTGTCCGCGCCCCGGGCGATGCCGATGGCCTCGCGCACGGGCCGCAGCAGGTAGAAGCCGAAGAGCAGCAGGAAGAAGTAGGCCGTGGACCAGAGCAGGGCCGGGGTTTCGCCCTCGTCCAGCAGGACCAGATGGCGGAGCAGGCGGGCGGGGGTCATAGGCGCTCCTGCGACAGGCAACCTGAGCGTCGGCCAGACTCAACAAAAAACATGGAACCGCGAAATACGCGAAAAGGCGCCGAGACAGCTGGGATGAGACGCCTGGGCCTGCGGCCCCCAGCCGCGCTTGGCGTGGCTGGCCGCTCACGGGGCGGCTCTGCCGTCCTTAGAGAGCCGGCGGATCCGCCCGGCGAGCGGAGGCGGGATATTGCCCATTCGCATTTCGCGCGCCCGAAGGGCGTTTCGCAGATTTCGCGGTTAGCTTTCATGGCAGCTTCACACCAAAGAAAAGCAGGTCATTGATTGATGTTGGGTGTTGCGAAGGGGACTATAAGGAGTATATATCGGTTCACGAGGTATCAACTCCCATCCCAATATCCGCCCACTCGGAGGTCCCCATGACCGTGTCCCGCCGCGAGTTCATCCAGTGGTCCGCCGCCGCCACCGCCCTGGCGGCCACGGGCCTCGACCTGTCCGCCGCCCCGGCCGTGAAACCCAAGCGCATCCTCATCCTCGGCGGCACCGGCTTCCTGGGCCCCGCCACCATCGAGATCGCCCAGGCCCGCGGCCACCAGGTGACCATGTTCAACCGCGGGAAGACGCGCCCCGACCTCTTCCCCGGCGTGGCCAGGCTGCACGGCGACCGCGATCCCAAGAAGGGCGACGGCCTGAAGGAGCTGGAGACCGGCACCTGGGACGCCGTCATCGACAACAGCGGCTACTACCCGCGCATGGTGGGCGCCTCCGCCGCCCTGCTGGCGCCCCGCGCCAAGCAGTACCTCTACATCTCCAGCATCAGCGCCTACAAGGAACCCAACCCGGAGAACGGCAACGAGGATGCGCCCCTGGCCACCATGCCCGACCCCACCCTCGAGACCATGGGCAAGAGCTACGAGTATTACGGCGCCCTGAAGGCCCTCTGCGAGCAGGCGGCGGCGAAGGCCATGCCGGGCCGCACCACCGTCATCCGGCCCGGCTACATCGTGGGCCCCGACGATCCCACCGGCCGCTTCACCTACTGGCCGGTGCGCTTCGACAAGGGCGGCGAGATCGCGGTGCCCGGCGCCCCCACGGACCCGGTGCAGATCATCGATGTGCGGGATCTGGCCGCCTGGCTGGTCCACCTGGTGGAACAGGGCACCACGGGCGCCTTCAACGCCTGCGGCCCCGAGAAGAAGCTGCCCTGGGGCGACCTCATCGCCGCCTGCCAGAAGGCCGGCAACCCCAGCGCCAAGCCTGTCTGGATCCCCGCCGAGTTCGTCGTCAAGCAGGAGGGGGTGGACTTCCCCATCTGGGCCCCCTACCTGGGCGAGACCAAGGGCTTCTCCACCTGGCGCAACGACCGCGCCGTGAAGGCCGGGCTGAAGTTTCGCCCCGCCGCCGAGACCGTGACGGACACCCTGGCCTGGTTCAAGACCCAGGAGAAGGTAGAGAAGGGCCGCACCAGGCTCGCTCCGCCCACCGCCGAGCAGGAGGCCAAGCTCATCGCGGCCTGGCGGGAGAGCCAGAAGCCGAAAAGCTGAGCCTGCCAGGCGTTCAGTTCTGGATGTAGGACACCAGCTGCTCGATGGTGAACTTCTGGTCGGAGATGACTTCCTTCACCAGGTCGCCGATGGAGATGATGCCCAGCACCTCCTGGTTGGTCCCGATCACAGGCAGGTGGCGGATGTGCTTGTCGGTCATGAGGGCCATGCACTCCTCGACGGTCTGGCTGAGGGTCACGCAGCTGAGCCGGTCGCTCATGATCTCCCGCACGGGGGTGTCCTTGGAGGCCTTCCCCTTCAGGACGATCTTGCGGGCGTAGTCCCGCTCCGAGAAGATCCCCACCAGCTTGCCCTGCTCCAGCACCAGGAGGGCGCCGATGTCGAACTGCGCGAGCAGGTTCAGCGCGGTGAACACGGTGTCGTCCGGCCCCACCGTGATGGTGGACGGCTTGGCATCGATCAGCTGCTTCAGTGGCCGCATGTGCGCCTCCCGGGCCCTTCGTGGTGGATAAAGAATCGTGGTTCTGACTATAAGGCGAAGCGGAGGGCACGCCAGGGTGAATCCAAGGCCAAGTCCATCCGAACCGTGATGAATGCCTCAGCCACCCCCTGGCATGATTTATTTCTGATGCTTGAGTCATCTTACAATCTACAGGCCAGGCCTGGCTCTCGCTTCAAACACTGCTCCGAGGATTTTCCATGTCCCTGCCCAAGAAGATGAAGGATCACGCTGCCAAGCACGCCGAGGCCACCGAGCCCCACCCGGAGGCGGCCCGCAAGCAGGCTGCCCAGGGCAAGCTCCTGGCCCGGGAGCGCATCACGGCCATCCTGGATCAGGACTCCTTCCACGAATACGACCTCTTCGTGGAGCACAAGTGCTCCGACTTCGGCATGGAGAAGAAGCAGCTGCCGGGCGATGGCGTCATCACCGGCACCGGCACCATCCTGGGCCACCCCGTGGCCATCTTCGCCCAGGATTTCACCGTGGCCGGCGGCTCCCTGGGCCTGGCCCACGCCCGCAAGATCACCAAGATCATGGACCATGCCATCAAGCTGGGCATCCCCCTCATCGGCATCAATGATTCGGGCGGCGCCCGCATCCAGGAGGGCGTGAACTCCCTGGCGGGCTACGGCGAGATCTTCTACCGCAACACCCTGGCCTCGGGGGTCATCCCCCAGATATCGATCATCCTGGGCCCCTGCGCCGGCGGCGCCGTGTACTCCCCGGCCCTCACGGACTTCGTGTTCGTCGTGGACAAGATCTCCAAGATGTTCATCACCGGCCCCGAGGTCATCAAGACCGTCCTGGGCGAGGAGATCTCCATGGAGGATCTCGGCGGCGCCCGGGTGCAGGCCGAGCTGACGGGGAACGCCCACTTCTACGCCCAGAGCGAGGCCGAGTGCTTCGAGCAGGTAAAGCGGCTGGTGACCTACATCCCCTGGAACAACCGCAAGAAGGCCGACGCCTTCAGCGTCATCCCCTCGCGCGGCGAGATCGGCCTGGAGCACATCATCCCGGCGGAATCCAACAAGCCCTACGACGTGCGGGACGTGATCCGCGCCGTGTGCGACGGCTCCGACTTCATGGAGGTCCAGGCCCTCTGGGCGGCCAACATCGTGGTGGGCTTCGCCCGCATGGACGGCCGCACCGTGGGCATGGTCGCCAACCAGCCCAAGGTGCTGGCCGGCGTGCTGGATGTGGACAGTTCGGACAAGGCCGCCCGCTTCATCCGCTTCTGCGACGCCTTCAACATTCCCCTGGTCACCTTCGTGGACCTGCCGGGCTACCTGCCGGGCATCGACCAGGAGCACGCCGGCGTCATCCGCCACGGCGCCAAGCTGCTCTACGCCTACAGCGAGGCCACGGTGCCCAAGATCACCGTCATCCTGCGCAAGGCCTACGGCGGCGGCTACATCGCCATGTGCTCGCGGCACCTGGGCGCCGACTTCGTCTTCGCCTGGCCCTGCGCCGAGATCGCCGTCATGGGCCCCGAGGGCGCCGCCAACATCATCTTCAAGGGCGAGATCGCCGCGGCTGCCGATCCCGAGGCCTTCCGCAAGGAGAAGGTGAAGGAATATACGGAGAAGTTCGCCAGCCCCTACGTGGCCGCCGCCAACGGGCACGTGGACGCGGTCATCGCGCCCCACCAGACCCGAGACTTCCTGCTCCACGCGCTGGAGATCAGCGCCGAAAAGCAGGAGCTTCGGCCGAGCCGGAAGCACGGCGTGCCGCCCTTCTGAGGCCCGCCCCGCCCTCCCGACCGCCCATCCCAAGCCGAGACGCCATGACCCCCGCCCAGAAGCCCGCCCGCCAGACGATCAGCCTCAACGACACGGTGTACGAGACCACCCTCACCAAGAAGTACGCCCACCGGAAGCCCTACCAGCCCAAGGATCCCAGCCGCCTCACGGCCATCATCCCGGGCCTCATCCTCGCGCCCATCGCGCGGCCCGGGGACCAGGTCCGCCGGGGCCAGGACCTCCTGATCCTCGAGGCCATGAAGATGCAGAACCACATCACCGCCCACGACGACGTCACGGTGAAGGCCGTCCACGTGGCCCCCGGCGACACGGTCACTAAGGGCCAGCTGCTGATGGAGTTCGAGCCGGTCCCTGACGCTTTGTAAATCCCAAGCCCCGTATGGCGTTTTCAAAGGCCTTGGCCGAAGGCCCGGCGCTACTCTGGGCCCTACACCTGTTCCGGAGGACCACATGGCCGTCAATCTCAAGGGTCGCAGCTTTCTCACGCTCATGGACTTCTCCCCGGAGGAGGTGCGCTACCTCCTGGACCTGTCCCGGGATCTGAAGGCCAAGAAGCGCATGGGTGTCTTCAACCACCTGCTCAAGGGCAAGAACATCGTGCTGCTCTTCGAGAAGACCAGCACCCGCACCCGCTGCGCCTTCGAAGTGGGCGCGCTCGAAGAAGGCGCGCATGTGACCTTCCTGGACAGCGCCAGCTCCCAGATCGGCAAGAAAGAATCCATCGAGGACAGCGCCAAGGTGCTGGGCCGCTTCTACGACGGCATCGAGTACCGCGGCTACAAGCAGGAGGTCGTGGAAGCCCTGGCCAAGTTCAGCGGTGTGCCCGTGTGGAATGGCCTCACCGACACCGACCACCCCACCCAGATCCTGGCAGACTTCCTCACCATCGAGGAGCACGTGGCCAAGCCTCTGCACAAGGTGAAGCTGGTGTTCTGCGGCGACATCCGCAACAACATGAGCTACGCCCTGATGTACGGCGCCGCCAAGACCGGCATGCACATGGTGGCCCTGGGGCCCAAGGAGCTGGCGCCGGATCCGGCGGTGCTCGCTGCCGCCCGCGAAGCCGCCCAGCTCACCGGCGCCACCATCGAGGTCACCGACAACGTGGATGAGGCCGTGAAGGGCGCCGACGTCATCTACACCGACGTCTGGGCCAGCATGGGCGAAGAGGACCAGATCCCTGCTCGCGTGAAGCTGCTCACCCCCTTCAAGGTCACCATGGAGATGATCCAGAAGACCGGCAACGCCGACGTGAAGTTCCTCCACTGCCTGCCTGCCTTCCACGACTTCGAGACCAAGCTGGCCAAGGAGCAGAAGGCCCTTGGGTTCGACATCCGCGAGGTCACCGACGAGGTCTTCCGCAGCCGCCACAGCGTGGTCTTCGACGAGGCCGAGAACCGCATGCACACCATCAAGGCGGTGATGGTGGCGACCATCGGCTGAGCCCTTTGACCTGCGCAGAAATGGCCCCATCCGGGGCCATTTCTGCGAGAAGAACTGCTATGGTTGGGACCACCCACCCCACACGGAGTCCCCATGCGCTCAGCCCGGCTGTTCCTCGTCCCCGCCTTCGCGGCCATCTCCCTCATGGCCCAGGACAATTCCCTCTCCGGCACCTGGACCCAGGTCCGGACCGATGACATCGCCGCGGCCATCAACAGCACCGTGGCGGACATGAACTTCATCAAGCGGCCCATCGCCCGGGGCCGCCTCACCAAGCTGAATCCCGCCTACAGGAAGGTCGTCATTACCCTCACGGCCCAGGAAGTGCTCATCAAGCTCGACGAGCGCGACGCCATCCACATGCCTCCTGATGGCAAGTCCGCCCCCTGGACCCGCGAGGACGGCGACAAGTTCCAGGTGGCCGCCCAGGTCAGCAAGGATCAGCTCATCCAGACCTTCAAGAACGACGAGGGCGAGCGCACCAACCTCTTCAAGCTGAGCCCTGACGGCAAGTCCCTCACCATGACCGCCACGGTGAAGAGCCCCCAGCTGCCCAAGCCCCTGACCTACTCGATCACGTTCGGGAAGTAGCATTGGCTGATCCCGACCTCTCACCCTCGCCAGGTGCCCCATGAATCGCCGAAAGCAGCAGGTCTTACCATTCGAACCCGGCTTCCATGACCGCCGGAAGCGCTGGGCGGACCGCCGGAACAGGAGCCGGTTCTGGGGCATCATCCTTGTCCCCTACACCTGGTTGAAAAGGACGCTCTGCGCCCTGCTGGGCCTGGAATATGAGCGCCACTGAGGGCCCACCCAGCGCTTCGGGGCCCACATGGATCGGGCCGGAGGCGTGCGTCAGCCCTCAGGAGCCTCCCAGGCCGAACATCGTCGCCCCCGGGCTGGTCGGGGAAGCTATTTCGTCAGCGTGATGGCGTCCAGCTCGTGGCCCTCGGCATCGAGCTGGCGCAGCGTGAGGGCCTTCGCGGCCACGTCCAGCACCGTGAAGGAGTGCTTGTCGGAGACGAAGGCGCGGGTCCAGGGCTGCCAGCTGGCCTTGGCGTCGGTCTGCCAGGGGTCGTAGAGCTCGGCGCCGCCAGCGCCGGTGACGATGTGGATGGGCCCCCGGGCCCGGGTGACCGTCCTGCCGTCGAAGGCCTGGTCCACCGTGAACTCGCCCGCCACCGGCTTGCCGCGCAGGCCAACCCGGGTGGGCCGGAAGCACAGGGGCGCCGTGCGCTGGTAGTTGTGCACATGGCCTGCCAGCACCAGGTCGACGCCGTACTGCTCCAGGAGCGGGCTGATGGGCCGCATCCACTGGTCATCGAAGTGGCTCCGCGCACTCTGGAAGAGCGGGTGATGCAGGGCCACGATGCGCCAGGCGGCGCCCTTCGCAGCCCGGAGGTCGGCCTCCAGCCAGACCCTCAGCTGGGGGCTGTCCCAGTCCGCATAGCCGTTGGAGTCCAGCACCGTCCAGTGGACCCGCCCGTAGTCGAAGCTGAAGCTGGCCATGCGGGGAAAGGCCGGGCCCGAGGCCGCCACGATGGCATCGTGCTCACCAGGCTTCACCGGGGCGGCGTTCTTTTCGCCGGGCTGCAGGGCGGGTCCGTTCAGGGGCTGGGACCAGTAGGCGAAGTAGGCCGAGGCGTCCGGATAGCCAGCGAAGGGTACGTCGTGGTTGCCCATCACGCCCAGGAATGGTACCCGCCGCATCAGGGGCGCCGCCTCGCCGTTGTAGACCGGGAAGAAGTGGGCGCGGTACTCGGAAGCGCGGCCCCGGCCATAGACCAGGTCCCCAGTGATGAACACGGCATCGGGCCAGGCCGCCAGCACCGCCTTGGCGATGGCCGACTGTTCCCTCGAGCCATCCGCGGCATCGCCGAACACGACCATGCGGTGGGCCCCCGGCTTGCGGGTCTGGGCCTCGGCCTCGAAGACCACCACGCCGTTCCGCTTCACGCGGTATGGCACGGCCGCACCCGGCCTCAGGTTCCGCAGCGTGACCCGGTAGACCCGATGGGGGGCCAGGGGCGGGGCCTCCAGCCGGCGGAAGGCGGGCGGCGCCTGGACCGTCCAGCCCTGCGCGCCGCGCACCTCCACGGACCAGGCAGCCTCCTCGTCCCCCGCATGCCAGAGCAGGTCCAGTTGCTCCCGGGTCGCCACCTTCGGCGCATCACCCAGCTGCAGGTAGGGCTGCACCAGGAAGACCTCCTGGGCCTGCAGACCAACGGCGAGGAGAAGCGGCAATAACCAGCGCATGGACTCCTTCCTCCTGCTCCGAAAATGGGCGCCATAGGCGCCCATTTTCGGAGATAGGGAACGGCAAAGCCTAGTGTGCCCCCACCTTCGAGAGCAGGCGGGAGCCCGTGGCGTAGCAAGTCTTGTGAGTGATGTGATGCTCGAACTCGTGGCGGAACTTCTGCAGGGCTGAATCCACGGGCCCGCAGGCGGCGTCGCCCAGGGGGCACAGCGTCCGCATGCCGATGCGCGGCGTGAGGCTGGCGATGAGGTCCAGGTCCTCCATGCGCCCCTGTCCGTGCTCGATGCGGTACAGGATCATCTCCAGCCAGTTGCAGCCTTCCCGGCAGGGCGTGCACTGGCCGCAGCTCTCGTGGGCGTAGAACCGGATGAGCCGCAGCGTGGCCTGGACGATGCAGGTGTCCTCGTCCATGACGATGAGGCCCCCGGATCCCCCCATGGAGCCCCGGGCTCTCAGGTTGTCGAAGTCCATGGGGACGTCGAAGTCCTTCTCGTCCAGCATGGGGCAGCTGGCGCCGCCGGGAATGATGGCCTTGATCTTGCGGCCCGTACTGGAACCGCCGCAGAGCTCCTCCACCAGGAAGTTCATGGGCGTGCCCATGGGCAGCTCGTAGATGCCGGGGCGCTTCACGTGGCCGCTGACGCCGAAGATGCGGGTGCCGGAGTTCTTGGGGGACCCGATCTTGGCATACTCAGCGCCGCCCATGCGCATGATGGGCGGTACCGCGGCCAGGGTCTCCACGTTGTTGATGGTGGTGGGCTGGCCGAAGGCGCCCTTGGCCGCCGGGAAGGGCGGCTTGACGCGGGGCTCGCCACGGCGGCCTTCCAGCGAGTTCAGCAGCGCCGTCTCCTCGCCGCAGATGTAGGCGCCGGCACCCCGGTGCACGAGGATGTCGTAGTCCCAGCCTGTGCCGAGGATGTTCTTGCCGAGGTAGCCGGCATCGCGGGCTTCCTGGATGGCGGCCTCGAGCTTCTCGATGAGCCAGAGGAACTCGCCGCGGACGTAGACGTAGCCGGTCACACACTGCATGGCCCAGCCGCCGATGATCATGCCTTCGATGAGCTGGTGGGGGTTGTACTCGAGGATGACACGGTCCTTGAAGGTGCCGGGCTCGCCTTCGTCGGCGTTGCAGACCAGGTACCGGGTGAACTTGCGGTCCGCCGTGTCCTTGGGCATGAAGGACCACTTGAGGCCGCAGGGGAAGCCCGCGCCGCCGCGGCCCCGGAGGCCCGAGGTCTTGACCTCCTCGGTCACGGCCACGGGTTCCATCTTCAGCGCGGCCTTCATGGCCACGTAGCCTTCGTGCTGCTGCTCGTAGACCTTGAGATGCCAGTTGTTCAAGTCGCCCGCGCCCCGGAGCAGCAGGTTCGGGAACTTTTCCGAGCCGAAGCCTGGGAAGGTGTAGGTGTGGTGGTCGGGCTTGGTGCGAATGGCGGCCATGGTCTCTCCTCCGCTACTCAGCCCAGGGGCGGTACTCGCCCCGCTTGCAGGCTTCCATCACATCGATCAGCTTCTGCTCGTCCACCAGCTCGTCGTAGACGTCGTGGTTCACCTGGATGCAGGGCGCGACGCCGCAGCCGGCCAGGCACTCCACCTCCTCCACGCTCCACATGCCGTCGGGGCTTGGGCCCGCCCCCGGCTGCACGCCGGTCTTCTCGCAGACCTTCTCCAGCAGCTGGGCGGCCCCGCGCAGGGCGCAGCTGATGTTGGTGCAGACCGAGAAGTGGTATTTCCCGACTGGCGCCTTCTGGTACATGGTGTAGAAGGTGGCGACGCCGAAGACGTGTCCTTCGGGAATGCCGATGGCCTTGGCCACGGCCTTCATGGCCGAGAGACTCACGAAGCCGAACTCGCGCTGGGCGATGTGCAAGGCGGGGAGCGTGGCGGCAAGCTTGTCGGGATACTTCGCCATGATCGCCTGGATCTCGGCGATGGCTTCAGGGCCGAACTCCCTGCGCTCGGATTCGGGCAGCCGCTGGCCCGGGGCCAGGGGTTCATTCGAGGTTTCGGGAGGCTGAGGATGGTTCATGGGCGCGCTCGCATGAGGGCTCAGTTTAGCCGTAAACGAAGATGGGAGGCGCCGGTAAACCCGGTGCCCCCCATCACGAGCGGGTCCCCTCAGAGGTTGCAGTGGCTTCCGTCGCAGAACGGGGCGGTCCTGGTGTGCTTGCACTGGCAGAGGGCCTTCCTGCCGGCCTCCGTGACTTCCACCTTCATGGGACGCAGGTCGCAGACCTTGTGGGCTCCGTCGCAGAAGGGCTGTTTGGCGCTGAGGCCGCAGGTGCACCAGAAGTAGGTTCCAGGCTCCAGATCCAACACAGCCGGGACCTTGGCGGGGACCTTCGGGAATCCTTCGCTCATACGGCCCCCTTACTTCTTGGGTTCTTCGACCTTGCCCGCCTCGATGTTCAGGGTGATGGCCACCTCGTCGCCCAGGGCGCCGGGGTAGGTCTTGATACCGTAATCATTGCGGTTGATGGTCACCGCACCATCGATGAAGCCGGCCACCACGGCGCCCGGCTTCATGCCCGGCCCGGTGCCCGCGTTGGTGATGGGGAAGGTGATCTTCTTGGTGACGCCGCGCAGGGTGAAGTCACCGGTCACTTCCAGCTTGCCCTTGGCCACTTCCTTCACCGAGGTGCTCTTGAAGGTGATGGTGGGGAACTTCTCCACATCGAAGAAATCGGCGGTCTTCAGGTGCTTGTCGCGGCCCTCGTTGTCGGTGTTGATGCTGGCCGCATCGATGCTGACCTCGACGCTGGACTTGCTGATGTCGGCGGCATCGACCTTGATGGTGCCCCCGAACTTCGCGAAGCGGCCGCTGGTCTTGGCCAGGAGGTGGCGGATCTTGAAGCTGATCTCGCTGTGGACGGGATCGATCTTGTAGGTGTCCTGGGCCAGGGCGGGCAGGGCCGCCAGGGCGAGGATGGCAAGAACGGCACGGAAGGGGCGGCGCATGGAACCTCCAAGGAATAGGTGTTTCACCATGCATTAAAGTCTAGACCAAGATTCGAGTGTTGCAACTTCTTTTTTTGAAAATCTGTCATTCTGCTCGGAACGGAGCCGTTCATGCACATCCGCGAGGAACTCCAGATCACCAAGCCCCTCGAGCCGGGCCACGAGGTGGCCCTGGCCCTGCTTCTCACGCGGGAATACGTGGCCCGCCTCTTCGACGAGTGCCTGTACGAACCCGAGGGCCTGTCGGACCAGCAGTTCAACGTGCTGCGCATCCTCAAGGGCGGGCCTAGAGATGGCTACCTGGTGAAGGAGCTGCGCTGCCGCATGATCTACCGCTTTGCTGACGTGCCCCGCCTCGTGAACCGCCTGGAAGCCCGGGGCCTGGTCAAGCGCTGCGAGAATCCCGCCGACCGTCGGGGCAGCCGCGTCCAGATCACTCCCAAGGGCCTGGCCCTGGAGGCCAGGATGTTCGCCCGCCACAACGCCCTCTGCCAGCAGGTGGACCGCTGCCTCAGCGCCGAGGAACGGGACGCCCTCCTCGGCATCCTGGAGCGCCTGCGCAACGACCATCGAGCACAGCTGGCGGAGTTGCAGATGGGGTGAATAGGAACCAGGCCAACCACTTGTAGGCCGTTCAGGCGCTGATATCAGCGGCCCGGGTCACCTGTTTAACCGCCCATCCAAGGCGGCGGCCCCTTCGGACAAAAACTCCTCGACTGAACGGGCATGTCTTGGCTGAGCTGTGAAGGTCCATCCAGGCTGCCTCACCGAAAACTGCTGCGTCGCAACAACAGCTTCCCGGTTCATCCCGAGTGAACAACCTCTATGGCGATCACGTCTAGAAGGTGCAACCGTCGAGTGATGGACAGGCGGCCCCGTCGCTGGAATTCTGTTTGCGCTACCAACATCGGACCTGACCATGAAACCTATGATCTCCCTCTGTCTACTGACCCTCGCCGGGACCTTGATAGCACAGGACCCTCAGCCGCCCCTGCTGGATGCCAGCTATTACCCCTTGGCGGTGGGAATGGCGTGGGAATACAAAACGGGGCCCATCCGTGGTGTAACCAGCAGGAGTACTCACCATGTCAGGAAGTACAACAACTCAGACAAGTCCTACGTGATCGAAAGCACGGCCTACACAACCTACAACGGCCAGACAATGGACTTCCCCACCGGAAAACGTATTCGAGTGAATGCCCAGGGAGTGTTCTGCGTCTCATCCTGGAGTTGGCTGAAGCAGGACAAGGCCAAAGAGAAAATGACCTGTGAATTGAAATTCCCGATACGGATTGGTTCAACTTGGACAAAGAAGGAAGGCGACGCAAACGGACACTTGACTACGGTCAGCACAATCATTCGTAGGACCGACGTCACGATCGGTCTTGGCACCTACCGCGATGTGATTGTGGTTCAGACAAAACAGCATGGCGTGATCGATGGGAAGGCATATAACTCAGAAACCTACAGTTATTTCGCCCCTTCTGTCGGTCTAATTAAGACTGATTACCTGGACGAGCAGACGGGCCAGATCAGCGTCCTGAGTGAATTGGTCCGCTTCATTCCAGACTCGAGAGAGCTAGATCGTGAGCTAGGGCGAAACCGTGTCCGGCGTAATCCCTGATAGTTCTCGTCACCGAGGCACAGGAAGCTGTGAGGCCTCAACCAAAGTGGCCTTCAGAGGATTGAGAATCGTAGGGCAGACCATCACATCCACAGCAAAGACCTTCCAGGGCAGTTACGCCCAGGTTACCCAGCGCCTTCGGGTGGTCTGTCCAATCCGGGTTTCAATATAGGCCACGCTGTGTGTGGCCGCAGGGATCGCCCTCCAGATTCTCGGGTGCTGCGCGCACGGCCGGCCTCCCTCCGTCCATCGCACGCTTTTCGCGCTCCCGCTCGGCTACCGCCTCGCGGAGTCGGAGCCTCCCTGCTTCGGCCTCATGGCATCCAGACCAGCAGCGGGCTTCGCCCGCTCGCCGTCCTTGGCGCCTCAGCGGTCCAACTCGCCCGCAATCACATTCATCGCGCCGAGGACAGCGACCGCATCAGCGATCAGCCCACCCTTCACCTGCTCCTCGAAGCTGCTGAAGATGGGGAGGCAGGGGGGACGGACGCGGATGCGGTAGGGGTTCTTGCCGCCATCGCTCACGATGTAGAAGCCCAGCTCGCCGTTGGCGGCTTCGGTGGCGCTGTAGACCTCGCCCACGGGCATCTCCATGCCGTGCATGATGAGCTTGAAGTGGTGGATGAGGCTCTCCATGCGGGTGTAGACCTTCTCCTTGGACGGCAGGGCGATCTTGGGATCATCCACCATGACGGGGCCGGGTTCGAGGCGGTCCAGCACCTGGCGGATGATGCGCAGGCTCTGCCGCATCTCCTCGGTGCGCACCAGGTAGCGATCGAACACGTCGCCGGTGGTGCCGATGGGGATGTCGAAGTCGTAGGTCTCGTAGCCCAGGTAGGGCTGGGCCTTGCGCAGGTCCTGGGGCACGCCCGCAGCGCGGAGGCAGGGGCCGGTGTAGCCCCAATTCACCGCATCCTCCGGGCTGATGGCGCCAACGCCCTTGGTGCGGTCGTGCCAGATGGGGTTGTGGGTGAGCAGGTTCTCCATCTCAACGAGGCTCGCCTCGCACTCCACCAGGAAGCGCTCAGTGAGGGGCACGAAACCCTCGGGAATGTCCCGGAAGAGCCCGCCGATGCGGGTGAAGCTGGTGTGCAGGCGCTGGCCCGCGGCCATCTCGAACAGGTCGTAGATGGTCTCCCGCTGGCGGAAGAGGTAGAGGAAGGCCGTGAAGGCGCCGATGTCCACGGCGTTCACGCCCACGCACACCAGGTGGTCGGCGATGCGGGCCAGCTCGGAGACCAGCACCCGGATCTGCTGGGCGCGCTTGGGGATCTCGATGCCCAGCAGCTTCTCCACCGCCGTGGTGTAGCCCACGTTGTTCATGATGGAGCTGCAGTAGTTCAGCCGGTCCGTCAGGGGGATGAACTGCTGGTAGCTGAGGCTCTCGCCCAGCTTCTCCACGCCGCGGTGGAGGTAACCCATCTCGGGCGTGGCCTTGGTGATGGTCTCGCCCTCGAGTTCCAGCACGATGCGGAGCGTGCCGTGGGTGGTGGGGTGCGACGGCCCCATGTTGACGATCATCTTGTCGCCGTCGAGCTGCTGCCGGGTCATGGCGATGGATTCCATGGTCTAGCTCCGTTCGCCGTTGTTGTAGGGGGCGGTGCAGCCTTCCATGCAGAAGACATCGCCGCCATCCAGGGGGAAGTCCTTGCGCAGGGCGTGGCCCTGGAAGTCATCCCAGGTGAGCAGGCGCCGCAGGTCGGGGTGGCCCTCGAAGCGGATGCCGAAGAGGTCGAAGACTTCGCGCTCGAACCAGTTGGCGGTCTTGAACAGGCCGGCCAGGCTGGCCACGGACTCGCCGTCGGCCACGGGCACCTTCACCCGCAGGCGCTCCTGGCTGGCCAGGTTGAGCCAGTGGTATACCACGTCGAAGCGCCCGGCGGCTCCGCCGCCCTGAACATTCGGCCGCTCGGGCCAATCCACGGCGGTGATGTCCACCAGGAACTGGAAGCCCTCGCGATGGAGCAGGTCCACCACGGCCAGCAGGTTCTCCCGGGCGATGACGATGGTCTGGTCGCCCCGGAAGTCGTGCCGGTCGGTGACAGTTCCGGGAAGCTGTGCGTCGATGTGCTCGATGATCATGGCGGCCTCAGCTAGAAGATCGTGCCCACGCCGCGCTCGCCGGCGTCCATCAACATCTCGCGGATGGTCTGCTGGCTGGTGAGGCCCTTCGCCGCCTGCAGGGCGTCCTGCCGCTCCAGGCTTTCGTAGAACCGCGCGATGTGATCCTTGCGCATGGAGAGCGATTCCTTTTCGATCTGCTCCTGCAGCTTCATCACGCCGTAGATGATGCTCTCAGGGCGGGGCGGGCAGCCCGGCACATAGACGTCCACGGGGATGATGCGATCCACGCCCTGTAAGGTCGCGTAGGTGCGGTACATTCCGCCCGAGCTGGCGCAGACGCCCACGGAGATCACCCACTTGGGTTCGGCCATCTGGGCGTAGATGGTCCGCAGCACCGGGGCCATCTTGTTGGTGATGGTGCCGAGGATCAGCATCATGTCGCTCTGGCGCGGACTGAAGCGCATGGCTTCGGCGCCGAAGCGGCTGAGGTCGTACTTCGACGACATCATGCTCATGAACTCGATGGCGCAGCAGGCCACGCCGAAGGGCATGGGCCACAGGCTGTTCTTGCGACCCCAGTTGACCACCGCATCCAGGCGGGTGGTCAGCACGGCATCGTTGATGTCCAGCTCAGCCATGTCAGCGCTCCCACTCGAAGGCGCCCTTGCCCCAGGCATAGATGAAGCCCACCAGCAGGGTGGCCATGAAACTCAGCATGGCGGCGAAGGTCCAGAGGGCCGTCTTGAAGTTCACGGCCCAGGGCAGCAGGAAGGCGGCTTCCACGTCGAACAGGATGAAGAGCATGGCGGTCAGGTAGAACTTCACCGAATACTTGTGCCGGGCGCCGGTCTGGAGGGGCGGGACGCCGCACTCGTAGACCCGCAGCTTGGCTTCCTGCGGATTGTTCGGCTTCAGCATGGGCAGTACCCAGCCCGACAGCACGAGGATGGCTGCGGCCGTCACGGCGGCGACCAACAGCAGGATCAGGACCGACAGGAAGGGCGATGCGGGATGGGCCATGGCGCTCTCGGGCGGAGAATTCCGCGAGGTTTCAGCTTAGCGCCCTTTGCAGCGGCGGGAGCCCTGTCAAGATCACAAGCGACCTGGACCCTGGGGTTCGGGATAGAATCGGCCTTCCACCCTCCTGAGGGGAAACCCATGAGCGACCTCAAGCTGCGCGTCAAAGAGATGATCATCGAGCGCCTGAAGCTCGAGGGGATGACGCCGGACCAGATCGAGGACGGGGCCCCCCTGTTCGGCGAGGGGCTGGGCCTGGATTCCATCGACGCCCTGGAGCTGGTGCTGGGCATCGAGCAGGTCTTCGGCGTGAAGATCGAAGACGAGGCCGCGGGCCTCAAGGCCTTCAAGTCCGTGCAGGCCCTCACCGATTTCATCGCCGAGCACGCCAAGGCATAGCCATGACGGACATCCCGGCCCACCTGCCGCACCGCTACCCCTTCCTGCTGGTGGACCGGGTGCTTGAGCGTGAGCCGGGGGTGCGCGTGGTGGCTGAGAAGCTCGTCACCATCGGCGAGCCCTATCTGCAGGGCCACTTTGAGGGCCGCCCCCTGGTGCCTGGCGTGCTCCTGCTGGAGATGCTGGCCCAGGCCGGGGGCTTCCTGGAAGCCGAGCCCCTGCACGGGGCGGCCATCTTCCTGGCCGGGGTGCAGGATGCCCGGTTCAAGGCCCCCGCCCTGCCTGGCGACCGCCTGCGTCTGGAGGTCCGGTCTGAAGGCGCCTTCGCTGGGATGATGAAAATCCGGGGCACGGTGAGCTGCGAGGGACGGGACCTCTGCACCGCCGCCCTGCTGGTCAAGCGCCTATGAACAGGGTGGTGGTGACGGGCCTTGGCATCGTGTCCTCCCTGGCCCTGCACCGGGAGGGCACCTGGTCCGCCATGCTCGAGGGGAAGGATGGCCTGGGGCCCCTCACCCGCCTCGCCCTGCCCCTGGAGCCGGCCCAGGTCGCCGGGCAGGTGGCCATGGATCCGGGCCGCCACCAGACCCTCTGCGAGCGCATGGCGCTGCGCGCCCTGGAGGAGGCCCTGGAGGGCTTCCAGCCCGCGGGCGATCCCGAGCGCATCGGCGTCTTCCAGGGGGCCGGCACCAGTGGCCTGCCCGTGGCGGAGGCCTTCCTGGAGGAACGCCTGGCCGGGCGCCGGGGCCAAGCCTCCGAGGCCGCCTACCAGAGCCCCAGCACCGTCACGGATGCCCTGGCCCGCCGGGTGGGCGCCCAGGGTCCCCGGGGCACGGTCATGAACGCCTGCTCCTCCAGCCTGCTGGCCATCGGGCAGGCCTGGGAGCGCCTGGTGGCCGGCGAGCTCGACCTTGCCGTGGCCGGGGGCGCCGAGAGCCTTTGCCGCACCACCTACGCCGGCTTCTCCTGCCTCAAGGCCGTGGACGCGAAGAAATGCCGCCCCTTCAGCCGTGACCGCGCCGGCCTGAACCTGGGGGAGGGCGCGGTCCAGCTGGTGTTGGAGACCCTGGCCGGGGCCCAGGCCCGCGGGGCCACCATCTACGCCGAGGTGCTGGGCTACGGCGCCAGCATGGACGCCCACCACCCCACCGCCCCCCACCCGGAAGGCGAGGGTGCGGCCCGGGCCATGGCCATGGCCCTGCGCACCGGAGCTCTCGCGGCCTCCGACATCGATCTGATCTCCGCTCACGGTACGGCCACCCCCGCCAATGACGGCGCCGAGTGCCTGGCCATCCGCCGCGCGCTGGGGACGGCCGCCGACGCCATCTCGGTCACCAGCACCAAGAGCCAGTTCGGGCACACCCTGGGGGCCGCCGGGGCCTTCGGCGCCGCCGCCGCCATCCTGGCTCTGCGGGATCAGGTGGTGAGCCCCACCCTCCGCCTGGAAGAGCCCGATCCCAGCTGCGACCTGGACTGCACGCCGAGGGAGGCCAGGCAGCGGCGGGTTCGCGCGGCGCTGGTGAACGCGTTCGCCTTTGGGGGCAACAACACGAGCCTGGCTCTGCGTCGATGGGAGGGCCGATGAGCGGCACCGACCTCGTCATCACGGGCCTCGGCCTGGTGCTGCCCTGCGGGGATGGCGTCGAGGCGGCTCGCGCCAGCCTGGCCGCGGACACGCCCTACTTCGCGGACCTTCCCGAAGCCCTGGGCCAGGGCCGCGGCGCCGCCTGCACGGCCTTCAACCCCGTGGGCATCATCCCGCCCATGCAGCTGCGCCGCCTGGACCGGCCCTGCCGGTTCGCCTGGGTGGCCGCCCATCAGGCCTTCGCCGATGCGGGGCTCGATCCGCGGACAATGGGCGAGCGCATCGCCGTGGCCGTGGGTTCGCTCACGGGCGGCAGCGAGGCCAGCGAGGCCTTCATGCGGCCCTATCTCCTGCGCGGGCCTGAAGGCGCCTCGCCCCTGGTCTTCCCCAACTGCGTGGCCAACGCCGCCAGCGGCCACCTGGCCCTGGCCTACGGCCTCAAGGGCCCCAGCGCGACCATCGTGGACCGGGAGAATGCCACCTTCGCCGCCCTGGAGCAGGCCTCGCGCTGGCTCCGCCTGGGCCTGGCGGACGCGGCCCTGGTGATCGGCACCGATGGCCTCTTCCCCCTCCTGCTGGACCTCTGCCGGGGCGCCCGCATGCTGGCCCGCCACGGTGACCCCGAGGTCGGTTCCGGCCGCGGCTTTCTGCCAGGCGAAGGCGCCCAGGCATTCGTGCTGGAAACCAGGGACCATGCGCTGTCCCGGGGGGTCCGCCCTCGCGCGGCGCTCCGTGCCCTGGCCTCCCATTCCTCCTCCGAGGACACGCCCCAAGGTCGCAGCCAGGCCCTGGCCCGCGCCGTCACCGCGCTGGGCAACGCCACTCCCCTGCGCCGGGTGGGTGGCGCGAACGGCCTCAGGCGCCTGGACACCCTGGAGCTGCAGTTGGCGGACGCCCATCCGGAATGGCCCACCGCGCAGCACCCCAAGCGGCTGTGGGGCGAGTTCGGCGGCTCCGGCGGCCAGCTGCTCGCCGCAGCCCTACTGGAGTCCTCGGACCTCACACTCGTCACCGCCCCCGCCAGCAGCGGCAGCCAGTTCGCGGTGCTCCTGGAAGAGGTTAGGCTGGATCCTCGATGAGCATGAAGCAGGAGGGAAGTGCCACTTTGGCGCAGCCGAAGCCCGCAGGGCGCGGCACAGGGAGGCTCCGCCTCGGCAACCGGAGCGCGCCGGAGCACGTGCAGCGTGCGTTAGGCGGAGGTGCCACGTGAATCAGCGCGACCAGATCAGCATCCAGAGCCAGTCACTCCTCTGGGTGGCGGGCGTGGGCGTGGGCCTGCTGACCCTGGCCTTCGTCCTGGGCGTGCAGGTGGGGAAGCAGAGCGCGGCCCTGCGCCGCCCCGCGCAGAAGGGCATGGAGGAGGAGCTGAAGGATCTGCCGGAGCCCCTGCTGGACCAGCTCAAGATCTTCGAAGGCGACGGCCCCGACAAGCTGGTGCCCTCGCCGAAGGTGGATGCCACCACCCCGAAGGAAGAGTCCAAGCCCGAGCCGAAGGCCGTGACCAAGGCTGCGGAGAAGCCCGCCGAGCCCGAAGCCTGGACCCTCCAACTGGTGGCCACCGCGGAGGCGGCTGAAGCCAAGCGGGTGGCCGACAAGGCCAAGGCTGCGGGCTTCGCCACCACCACGGTGAAGGAGAAGGGCCAGCTGAAAGTGCGCCTCACGAAACCATCGGATCGCGCCACCGCCGACAAGACCGCCGAGAAGCTGAAGAAGGCTGGGTTCAAGCCCTTCGCGGTGAGGGTGGAGTAGGGGCTGGCTTCAGGCTTCAGTCCTCAGGCTCCAGTAAAGGCACTGCGCCCTCCGGGCGCAGCCTACTTGGCGGCCGCAGGCCGCCAAGCTCCTGAGGACTGAGGGCTAAGGACTGTTTCACGGCTTCGGGTAGACGCGGATCCCAACCCACTTTTTCAGGATGACCTTCCCCGGTGCGAAGCCGCGGGGCTTGCTGATGTCGGCGATGCGGGCCATGTGGACTTCCACCTTGCCGCCGTCCCGGGCCTTGCTGTGATAGGCGGCCAGCTCTGCGGCGCGCTCGATGACGCTGCGGGGCAGGTCGCTCAACTTGTCGGGATTGCGGATGACCACGTGGCTGCCGGGCACGCTGGCCACGTGGAACCAGAAGTCCAGGTTCTCAGCCACCTTGAAGGTGAGCTGGTCGTTCTCGGCGTCGCCCTTGCCGATGAGCACCTCGAAGCCATCCACCATGACGCTGCGGAAGGCTGTGCCCTTGCCATCCTTGCGCTTGCCTTCACCCGCCTGCATCCGCTTCGTCCCCTTGTCCTTCGTGGGCTGCTTCCCCCTTGGTTGTCTCGCAGGCGGCGGGTCCGGCGCAAGGGATTCCCCCTCCAGTTCCGCGCGCTTCAGCCAGGCGGCCCGCTCCCGCACCAGCTCGGCCTCCAGTTCGGACACCCGGGCCAGCCCCCGCTCGGCCTTCTTCGCGACCCCGAACCAGAGCTGCACCGCAGCCTCGGTGGAGGTCCCGTCTGGCAGCGCGATCCGGGTGCCGTCCAGCAGCGTCACCTCCCGCGTGCCGCCCTTCAGGCGGTAGAGCTCTCCCGACACCCGGCGGGCCTGTTCCTTTAGGGGCAGCTGCGCGGCATGCCTCGCGCGATCCCGGGCCAGGGCCAGGGCCAGGCGGTCCAGGCGCGCGGATTCGGCCTGGCGCCGCCGTTCGGCGGCGGCCAGGGCGGGGACCAGGATGAGCTGCTCGGCCCGCCCCTCGGACCAGGTCCGGTGCCGGATCAGCAGATCCCCCTCGCCTTCCAGCACCTCGGGGAGCTCCCCGGCAAGGGCGGCCTCCAACTGATCGCCCCAGCGCTCCCGCCAGCGACGGAAGGGCGGCGGCTCTTCCACGGGCTGGGGCGGTGTCGCTGGAAAGGGCACGCCCAGACCCAGCCTCGGCACCTGCGTATCCACGCCGTCCACGCGGATGCCAGGCCGCCCCGGGATGGCCTGGAAGGCGAGGCGCAGCGACTCCAGCCGCCCGGTGATAGCGCGCCGCTGGAAGTGGAGGCCCACCCAGCGCTCGCGGGGATCGCCCTCCACCGCCTGCAGCCTCGCGCCCTGGAACCAGGGGCTCCAGAGCTTGCCGCTGTCCTTGGTCGCCTCCGCCTGCAGGCGCTTCCAGGCCGGATGGTCCACCCCCAGCAGCCACAGCTCCGGCTTGGGCTGTAGCAGCAGCACCCACGCTTCGGCGACCCGGCGCCCGGCCCACTTCAGGCCCAGGGCGCGGCCCGAGGTCCAGATCGCTTCCACAGGCAGGTCGCCGCGCTCCCGCAGCCAGGCGCGGGTCAGGGCGAGCAGCAGCGGGGCATCCACGGCTAGAAGCTCTTCACTTGTCGATTTTCGAGGTCCGCGGTCATGATGGGGCGTACTCCCTGCTTCAGCATCCCACGGACATGCTCACCACCCGCGAGTCCCTCCTGTTCATGCTGCGGCCCACCCTGTTCGATAAATGGTACTTATGACTGCTGCCACACCGAAGGGTCCCCAGTCGCTCCAGGTCCTCCTGGTGGACGACAACCCCATCCAGCTGAGCCTCCTCCGGCACCTCTTCCAGCGGCACGGGCACCTGACCATCGAGGCCCGCAACGGAGCCGAGGCCCTCATCGTCCTGGCTACGGAGTTCCCGGACGTGGTGGTGAGCGACTGCGTGATGCCCCTCCTCGACGGGTATCAGTTCTGCCGCCTGGTGAAGGATGACCGGGCCACGCGCCACCTGCCCGTCCTGCTCCTCACCGCCCAGGGCGCTGGTCTGGCCCGGTTCTGGGCCAAGACCTGCGGCGCCGACCGCTTCCTGGTGAAGGGGCGCGATCTGGATCATGTGGTGGAAGTGGCCACCGCCCTGGCCCGCCAGTCCTCCCGTCCCCACACCGCCCACGCCGTTCCCAAGCTGGCCCAGGAGAACTTCGGGGTGGATGCCATTCAGCGGCGGCTTGCCCTGGCCCTGGAACAGCGCCTCATCGAGACGGCCCTCCGGGATTCCGTCGCCCGCCTCTACACCGCCGAGCACGATACCTCCCGGCTCATCCAGGGCTTCATCGAGATCCTTCAGGAGCTGGTGCTCCCCGGTGCCCTGCTGGTGACCTACCAGGGCGAGGATGGCCTCTGGTGCCACGGCGTCCATGGTTCTTCCGCCGGGGCCGAGGACCGTCAGGCCCTGCAGCAGGCCATGGCCGACCAGGGGCTCTTCCAGGCCCCGCCCGACTGCCACTGGCACCCCGCCGCGGACGAGGACGAGCGGCGGCGGAGCCTCCGCGATCCCATCCTCCGCGTGTTCCCGGCCAGCATGCCCGGCTATCCCGTCATCGGCGCGCTGGCCTTCATCACGGAGCGGCGGGCCGCCGAAGACCACGAGCGGCTCTTCGAGATCGCCGCCGAGGAACTGGGCCGCCTGCTGAGCTTGGAGGACTCCCGCCTGCGCCTCTACCACCAGGCCATCCGCGATCCCCTCACGGGCCTCTACAACCGGAAGCACATCCTCGACATGCTCGGCATGGAGCTGGACCAGTGCGGGCGCTTCGGCCAGGGGGTGTCGGTCATGCTGGTGGACCTGGACCACTTCAAGGCCGTAAACGACCGCTTCGGCCACGCCGCCGGAGATCAGGTGCTGGGCGTCATGGCCCAGCGCATGGCCTTCGGGTTGCGCAAGGTGGACCAGTTGGGCCGCATCGGCGGCGAGGAGTTCCTGGCCTACTGCCCCCAGACCGATCTGGAAGGCACCAGGGCCCTGGCCGAGCGCCTGCGCGAGCAGGTGGCCACCGATCCGATCCCCGGCCTACCCGCCAATGACCGCGTCACCCTGAGCATCGGCCTGGCTTCCTGGGAAGGCCCCGAGGACTCCCTGGAGCGCCTTCTCTCAAGGGCCGACAAGGCCCTCTACCGGGCCAAGGCGGAAGGACGGAATCGCGTCGTCGGCTGAGACCAGTTGGTCGGACGCTGGTCGCGAAAGGCGCGGAAAAGGACTTCCTGATTGTCGGCAAGGCTCAGCCTAAACACCGGCTCCGCTGGGGACTCCAGGAAAGAAAAGCGGAACACAGAGACCACAGAGGGCCTCA
This sequence comes from uncultured Holophagaceae bacterium, assembly GCA_963751095.1. GTDB lineage: Bacteria > Acidobacteriota > Holophagae > Holophagales > Holophagaceae > Geothrix. Next base: position 39,885 of record CAVVTK010000007.1, read on the forward strand.
GAGGACACAGAGGAAAGCAGGGAGGCCCCAGCACTGTTAGCTCGGGTTGCATCCAGGGGGCGCCAAGGCCGCGCCTTTGCACGCGGATCAAGCGCCCCCTGGATCACTTCCGGCTGCGCCGGAAGCCGCCTTCGGCGGACCCGCGCGGCGAGGAGCACGGCCCCTTCTGTGCCCTCTGTGGGGTTTCTGTGTCCTCTGCGTTCCTGCTTTGGCCTTTGATCTGAAGCCGAGACTCGCCGATAACCAGGAAAGACTTTGATGTGAGGGAAGCGCCCTCTTCAGGGGCTTCTGTGGGTTCCTGTGTCTTCCGTGACCAGCCAACTCTTGACAGTCTCGAATGCATCGCCGAAGATTCCATACGCTTCCGTATGGAGTCGCCATGGAACCCCAGGCCCCGCAGGATCCCAACGCCCAGCCCGAGCTCGCCGACCGCGTGGCCCGCCTGGAGGCCCAGGTGGCCTGGCTGCTGCAGCGGCAGCAGGCGCCCGCGGCCCAGGCTCTGGCGCAACAGGCGGCTCCCGCGGCCCGTCCCCTGCCCCGTCCCATCGTGCGCCCCGCAGTCCCCCGCAAGGAGATCTCGCCGGTGGTGTGGATCGCCGGCATCGCGGCCTCCATCTTTCTCCTCGGCACCATCTTCTTCTTCCGCTGGGCCATCCAACAAGGCTGGGTGGGCGCGGAGCTGCGCTTCGTCCTGGGCCTGCTGGCGGGCGGCGCCATCGCCGCCTTCGCCGGAAAGCTGATCCTGGGCGACAGCCGCCGCCTGGGCGTGGCGCTCCTGCTGGCGGGCCTCGGCACCCTGCAATTCTCCTTCCGCGCCGGCGCCATGGAATACCACTTCTACGCCGCCCCCATGGGCCTGGCGGCCACGGCCCTCGTCACCCTGCTGGCCGGCGGACTCGCCGCCCGGGGCCGCAGTGGCGGGGCCCTGACCGTGGCCCTGGTGTCGGGCCTGGTGGCGCCCCTGGTCTTCAGCCAGGGGGGGCACCACGAGGTGGCCCTGACGGTGTATCTCGCCGTGCTGATGGCCGCTGCCCTCGCCGTGCCCTACCTGGCCCGGACGGGTGGCTCCTGGCACGGGGCCCGCTGGACGGCCCTCGTGGGCGTGTGGCTGCTGCTGCTGCCCGCCTGCGCCGAGGTCATGAAGGCCGATGCCACCACCTTGTCGTGGCTCCTGGTCCTGCATCTGGCCCTCGCGGGCCTGTGGGCCTGGCTGCCGGGCACCGAGGAAGTTCCCGGTACGCCCACGATCCTCTGGCTGCTGGCCTCGATCCTCGCCACCTCTTATGCCTGGCTGCTCTGGAAGCGCATGGGTCTGGCGGTCGAGACCTTCGCCGCACCCGTGATCGCCGTGGCGGCCCTGAACCTGCTGCTCGTCCAGCCGCTGAGGCAGCGCATGGGAAGCCGCCGGGCCGACTGGGGCCTGCTGGCCCTCATCGCCGGGCACCTGGCCCTGGCAGTACCCGTGGCCCTGGCCTGGGCCTGGGTGGGCCCACTGTGGGGCGCCTTCGCCCTGGGGCTGGCCTGGGCCTCGCTCAAGGCCGAGGACAGCGACTTCGCCGAAGAGGCCACCGCGCTGCGCTGGCTGGCCGCGGCCCTGGCCATGGCCACCACCCTGCGCTGGGCCTTCCATGGCCTCGATGGGCTCTTCTTCCGCAGCCAGGCGCACACGCCCTTCCTCAATCCCGCCTTCGCTGAAGGAGCCCTGGCCGCCGCCGCCTGGTGGATGCTTACGCGTCGAGGCGGCCCCCTGGGCATGATTTCCTTCGTGGCCCTGCAAGTCACCGCCAATGTCACGCTGGCCTTCGAGGCGGCCCGCCTGGTCCAGCGACTGCAGACGCCCGCCCGCCCTGGCTTCGGCTACGGCCCCTCCCGCGCCGCCTCCATCGCCATGACGCTGGTCTGGGCGCTGTCCGGCGCCTGGCAGTGGATGCGCGGCCTCGGTCAGCGGGATGAGGCCCGCCGGGCCCTGATGATCGCGGGCTACGTCTGGATGGGGCTCGCCAGCTTCAAGCTCATCGCGGCGGATCTGGCCGGAGCCGACACGCCCCTGCGGGCCCTCGCCTTCCTCGGCGTTGGCGCCATCGGCATGGCTGCGGCCATCCTCGCCAACCGCAAGCGCGCGGGGGAGGCCTCATGAAGCGCGCCACGCTCCTTCTGATCCTCAGCCTGGCCTGCGCCCGGGAGGATCGCGCCTCCCTCCACCGCCGCCCCATCTCGCCCGCGCCCGCCAGCGGCTGGGCGCGGCTGCCTCTGGATGCGGAGAGCCAGCGGCAGCGGTCAGGGGCCTGGATCGGCGATGCCGCGGGACACAGCATCCCCTTCATCGAAGCCCGCGAAGGCCTCTGGGAATCGCGCAGCCTGCCCCTGGAGAACCTGCTGACGGGCAGGGATGCCGAAGGCCGTCCCACGGTCGAATTCTCGCTGAAGCTCCCCGAGGGCTGGCAGGTGGGCGAGCGTGAATCGTTGAAGCTCGACCTCGACCTGGAGGGCCGAGCCCCCTGGGTGGCGCTGGTGAAGGCCGAACGGCAGCGCGAGGGTGGCGGCTTCATCGCCTACGACCCTGTGTCGCCGCTGCACCTCTACGACCTCTCGCCATCCGGCAGCCGCCGCAGCCTCGAGCTGCCCTGGGATGGCCACCGCTACCGCCTGACCCTGCTCGCGTCGCAGGGCGAGGCACCGCGGATCCGCAGTCTCTCCGCCCGCGCCGAGGCCCGGCCCGAGGCCCTGGAAGCCGAGCTGGCCCTGGACGGGGCGTTTGCGCCGGAGCCTGGCAAGCCCCACACCTGGCGTCTGACGCTGCCAGATACAGAACGCATCGTGGGCCTGGACCTGGTGCTCACGCCGCCCGCCGCGCCCCTGCACCCCGAGCTCCGCCTCGGCGAAACCACCGACGAAGACCGTGGCTGGTCCTGCAGCGACCTGGTATGGAATCTCCCGGCCCTGAACACGAAGGCCACCCGCATCGCGCTGGCGCCCGTCCAGGCGAAGACCCTCACCATCACCCTGCCCGAAGGGGCCTCGCCCCAGGGGGCCCGCATCCTGGTCCGCCGGCAGACCCTGATCTTCCCCGCAGAGGCGGGGCAGGTCTACGCCCTGCACCTGGGCGGCGAGGCCAAGCGCGCGCCCGGCAGCCTCGGCGCCCTGCCCTCCATTCGCGCCCTGGCCAGCCGCGCCCCCCTCAGCCTCGGGGCCCGGGAACCAGATGACCAGGGCCTCCCCCGCGTGGAAGGCACGGACCAGCGGGCCCGCCCCTGGATGCCGTGGATCGCGGGCCTGGCGCTGCTGGTGCTGGGTGCGGCGGCGTGGCGGCTGTTCCGCAGTGGCACGTAGCCGCTTCAGGAATCCACCACCACCCTCTGCCGCAGCTGCACCAGTGCCACCGCCGCCAGGATGATGGTCATGCCGAGGACTTCGCGGACACCGAAGGCCTCGTGCAGGATGAGGCTGCCGAGCAGCACCGCGACCAGGGGATTCAGGTAGGCGTATGTGCCCATCTTCGCGGGCGGCCAGGCCTTGGCGAGGTAGATGTAGGCGGAGAAGGCCAGCAGGGAGCCGAAGAGGGCCAGGTAGCCCACGGCCCAGAGCGCCTTGGACGTGAGGGGCCCCCGCAGGAAGCCCCCCGAGAGCGGGGCCACGGCCATGCCGATGAGCGCCGCGGTGAGCATCTGGAGGCCCACGTTGGTCATGAGCCCACCGCCATGGACGAAGTGCTTGCCGTGGAGGGTGCCCCAGGCCCAGATGAGCGGCGCCGCCACCATGGCCGCCAGGCCGCCGGGATGGATGCGCAGGCCACCGCTGGGCCACACCAGCACGGCCACACCCGCGATGCCCAGGGCGATGCCGGCCCAGCCCTTGGGCCCGAGGGGTTCCTTCGCGATGGAGAACACGGCCAGCCAAAGCGGCACCAGGGCGGCCAGCACGGCCACGAGGCCTGTGGAAACGTGCAGCTCGGCGTAGGACACCAGGGCGTTCGAGCCGCCCAGCAGCAGGGCGCCCACCACCATGAGATGAAACACCTCGCGCCGGGGCGGCCAGGCCTCCCCACGGAGCCGGCCCAGCGCCAGCGCCAGCACTGCCGCCACGGAGAACCGCGCGGCCACCATGCCGTAGGGCGTGAAGGAGGCGAGTCCCAGGGCGATGGCGAAGTAGGTGGAGCCCCACACCACGGCCACGGTGAGGTAGGCGAGCCAGGCGAGCATCAGCGTGCCTGCCAAGGTGCGATCACTTCTTGACCTTCTTGGTCGGCCCTTCGATGGGGAAGGGACTGGGTCCGGCCTTCTCCCAGTGGGTCTCCAGCACCATCGTGGTGCGCGTGGTGACCATGAGCCCCAGCACGCGGATGCGGCGCAGCCGCTCGGCGATACCCGCGGGCGTGTCCGCGACGATCTTCAGCAGGAGGGCATCGTCGCCCGCGATCGTGTGGGCCTCCAGGATGTCCGGCTCCTCCTCCAGGGCCTTGATGAAGCGCTGCTCGATGGCCTCGTTGTTGTCCTTGTAACGCACGGCCACAAAGGCCACCGTGGGCTTGTTCACGGCGGCGGGCGAAACCCGGGCCGCGTAGCCGCCGAGCACCCCATCCGCCTCCAGGCGCTTCACCCGGTCGATGACCGTGGGCCGGCTCACGCCCAGGCGCTCCGCCAACTCGGCGTGGCTCATGCGGCCGTCCTTCTGGAGCAGGGCTACCAGGCGGCGGTTCAGGTCGTCTTCCATCAGCAGCTTCGCCATGGGGGCTCCGGACAAGTGGGGAGGGGGCTCTGGTGAACATTATGACAGTGGTTTCAACAGGAAGGATGACAACCCGTCAATGCGCCCCGGGGGCGTTAAACTGGGGGCGAGGTGCCCATGGACTTCGCCCGACCCTTCACCGACCAGAGCTTCTTCCTCATCGCGGGGCCCTGCGTCATCGAGAGCCGGGATCACGCCCACCTCATGGCCGGCGCCCTGCGGGACCTGGCTGAGGCCCGGGGCATCCCCTTCATCTACAAATCCAGTTTCGACAAGGCCAACCGCACCAGCGCGAGCAGCCACCGCGGGCCGGGCATGGAGGGCGGTCTGGATATCCTTGCCGAAGTGCGCAGCCGCTACGGCGTACCGGTGCTGACCGACGTGCACGAGAGCGACCAGTGCGCCCCGGCGGCCCAGGCCGTGGACGTGCTCCAGATCCCCGCCTTCCTCTGCCGCCAGACGGACCTGCTCGTGGCCGCCGCCAGCACGGGCCGCACAGTAAACCTCAAGAAGGGCCAGTTCCTGGCCCCCTGGGATCTCAAACACGGCGTGGAGAAGCTCCAGTCCGTCCCGGGTCACGGTCCCGTCTGGGTCACCGAGCGTGGCACTACCTTCGGCTACGGCAACCTAGCCGTGGACTTCCAGAGCTTCCCCCACCTGCGCAAGACCGGCTGCCCCGTCATCTTCGACGCCACCCACAGCGTGCAGAAGCCGGGCGCCCTCGGGAATGCCACCGGTGGCGCCCGGGAGATGATCCACACCCTGGCGCGGGCCGCGGCCACCTGCGTGGACGGCTTCTTCTTCGAGGTGCACGACTGCCCCGAGAAGGCCCACAGCGACGGCCCCAACGCCATGCACCTGGATCGCTTCGGCGACCTGCTGGACCAGCTCCTGGTGCTGTGGCGCGCCGGCCGGGCCGCGGCGCTGCAAGATCCCGCCGGGAAGTGAGGGCGGGGCCATGGCCGATGCCCTGAAAGCAGGCCGCGGCCTGGAGCTGCGACCGCTGAACCTGCGCGATGCGAAGGACCTCTTCGCCCTCGTGGAGACCAACCGCGCCCGCCTGCGGCGCTGGCTGCCCTGGCCCGCGACCAACCTCAGTGTGCAGGATTCCCGGGCCTACATCCTGCGAGTGCGGGCCCAGGCCCGCGCGGGTCTGGCCCAGTCCTTCGGCCTCTGGTGGAAGGGTCAGCTCGTCGGAGTCGCCGGCTTCGTATGGATCGACGCCGCCCACCGCAGCGCCGCCATCGGGTACTGGCTGGCCCAGGAGGCCGAGGGTCACGGTCTGATGACCGCCGCCGTGAAGGCGCTGTTAAGGCGTGGTTTCCGCATCCTGCAGCTCAACCGCATCGAGATCCGCGCCGGTGTGCGCAACCACCGCAGCCGCGCCATCCCCCGCCGGCTGGGGTTCCGCCACGAGGGCACCCTGCGCCAGGCGGAGCGCCTCGACGACCGCTTCGTGGACCATGCCGTGTACGCGCTGCTGGCCGAGGAGTGGCGGGGGCGCTAAACCGTCCCGGATCGGTCCGTAGCCTCACCATGCGCCGACTCCTGCCCCTCCTCCTGCTCTCCGCCCTGCCCCTCGCCGCCCAGTCCACCCTGGTCTCCGTGATCCGCCAGCCCCGGGCCACGGCCGCCGAGTTCACCGTGCCCATCACGGAGCTGCAGGTAAAGGACCGCGGCGACTTCGCCCACCTCCACCTGGGCGTCGGCCTGGGTGTCCGACACTGGGATGATGGCGACAACGCCCTGCGCTTTGTGGCGGACGCCAGTGCCACCGCCAACGAGCTGTTCCTTGGCCTCGGCGCCATCGTCGAGGCCCCCCAGGGCGAAGGCGCCTTCTTGGGCCCCCGCCTCCGGGTCGGCTGGGCCTTCCACCCCCGATGGGTCGTGAGCCTGGAGGGCGAGCACCTGGAGCGGCCCTTCGCCAGCGGGCTCACGCCAAGGCGCCGCAGCAACGTCGGTCTGGTCCTTACCGCCAGGTTTTGATGACGCGGATGCACCCTAGCGAAGCCGGAAGGGCATGGTCAGCTTGAACCGGGCGTACTGGGGCACCCCGTTGAGGCGGGCCGGTTCGAACTCCCAATCCAGCGCGTACCGGATGGCGGTCATGAGCAGTTCGACCGGGCCTTCCAGGGCCTCCGCCCGCGCTGGGCGGCCAGTCGGATCGATGGTGAGCTCGAGGACGACCGTCCCCTGGACGCGACGTGCTTTGGCGTCCTCAGGGTAGCGTGGCGCAGGAGGTTGCCGCCGGATCTTGATCTGGCTGAAGTCGAAGTCCACGGCCGCACCCTTGGCGGTGCCGGAGGGGCTAGGTGGCTGGCCCGGAATCTGGGCCACGGCAGCCTTCCCCCGCTCGGGCTTCGGTGGAGGCGCAGGTGGAACCACCAGTTCGCGGAGAGACCTCCGCACGGTTTGGATCACGCTCTCCTGGAACTCCGCTTCGCCCCGCTGGGCCAGGATGTGGCCCACCTGGATGAGGCGCGCAGGTTTTCCGGGCTCATCCGCCTGCAGGTCTCGATCTCTGAACAGGGACCCCCGCAGACGGACGTTGTGGATGTGAATGCCGTCCTGGGTGCGAAGCGTCTGGACCTGCAGCTTCAAATGGAAGGCCAGATCCTGGTTCACCTCAGACGAGGCGACCAGGGCCATGCCGAGCCGGGCGAGAGCGGTCTTGGCTTCGGCCTGGACGAGTGCCGCATCCACTGGCACCGAAGTGTTGGATCGGACATCTCCGAGCTCCAGGACAACCTGGGGAGCCTGGGCCGAGCCTGGATGGTCCGGCACATCCTCCAGACGGAAGGGGATGCCCACCCGGACCCTCACGCGGGCGGGTTGGTCGTTGACCAGGACCGGATCGAAGCGCCATTCCCGGCAGAGTACCTCTGCAGCTGGCCGCAGGAGGAACGGCCCGTCCTCGGCCTCGGCGCGCTCCACCCGCCCCTTCTCATCAACCGTGAGCCCCATGACCACCCTGCCCTGGACACGGGCGATCCGGGCGAGGGGAGGATAGGGTGGCGGGGCGGGCCGATGGCGGAACCGCAGGCTCGAGAATTCCACAGGAGCCGGCTCGGCCGCCGCAGGGCTCGTGGCCTGGCCCAGGCCCCAGGCATGAACCGCCAGGGCGAGCAGGATGGGGGCAAAGGGGCGCATCGCAACTCCTTGAGGGCCCTGCCCCCCTACTCCAGCCCCGCTGCGTAGGTCAGGTTCAGCAGGGCCATCGCCCGGGTGACCTTGCCCACGCTGTTCTTGGTGGTGTCGGTGTAGGGGATGCCCCGGCGGACCAGGGCCTCGTAGTCGAAGTTGCCCTCGCCGCTCAGGTCGAAGCAGAGGGCGCCATCCTTGATCCAGTCGGTGTTGATCTGGTAGCCCGGGGCCGGCACGGCGCTGACGATGACATCGGCCATGCGGATGAAGCCCTCCAGGTGCTCCTTGTTGGTGTTCGCGTGGCAGAGGATGGGCGTGGCCTTCAGGTTCGCCACCATGGCCGTGAGGGGGCGGCCGATGCGCAGGCTGTCGTTGATGACGAGCACGGTCTTCCCCGCCAGCCAGGCCTCGCCGAAGCCCCGTTTCAGTGTCTTCACGATGGCCCGGGCCGTGCAGGGCGTCATGCAGCGGTGCTGGGTGCCATCATCCATGCGCTTCCGGTACTTGTTCAGGAAGCCGATGTTGATGGCGTGCAGGCCCTCGATGTCCTTGCCGGGATCTACCAGGTCCATCACCTCGTCGTCCTTGATCTCCTGATAGCGCAGGGGGTAGAAGATGAACACGCCGTGAGTCTTCTCATCCTGGTTGAGGCGGGCCACCAGCTTCACCAGCTGCATGCCGTTCTCCACGCGCAGGTCCGCGGCGTTGATGCCCGCATCCTCGCAGTCCTTCATGAGCCAGCGCTGGTAGGTGAGGCTGCCCGTATCCTGGCTGCCCAGGACGATGCCCAGGCCGGGGGAGAAGCCCAGTTTCTTCACGTTGGAGCGCACCAGCTCGAAGTAGTGGCGGGCGGTTTCCTGGCAGTCGAGCTTTCCCGTCAGGGTGGTGGGCATGCGGCACCTCAAGCTGTAGTTTATCGAATCCTACCGCCCTCCCGCCCCCGGCGCCCTCCTATGCTGATTCCATGAGCCTTCCCAAGCCCAAGCCCGGAGAGCTTCAAGCCCGCTTCCGTGTGGCCTATCCCGATGCCCGCTGCGCCCTGGACCACGCGGACCCCTTCCAGCTGGTGGTGGCCACCATCCTGAGCGCCCAGTGCACGGATGCCCGGGTGAACCTCACCACCCCGGCCCTCTTCGCCCGCTTTCCGGATGCTGCCAGCCTGGCGGGGGCCCGCCTGGAGGAGCTGGAAGGTCTCATCCGTTCCACGGGCTTCTATCACAACAAGGCCCGGAACCTCATCGGCCTGGGCCAGGCCCTGCTGGCGCGGCATGGCGGCGCGGTGCCTTCGGACCCAGCAGCCCTGGGCGCCCTGCCGGGCGTGGGCCAGAAGACCGCCAACGTGGTGCTGGCCAATGCCTTCGGCGTGCCCGCCCTGGCCGTGGACACCCACATCTTCCGCGTGGCGCGGCGCCTGGGGCTGTCCAAGGCCACCACGCCGGAGAAGGTGGAGGCCGATCTCTGCCGCCACTTCCCGCGGGAGGACTGGATCGAGCTGCACCACCAGCTCATCTTCCACGGTCGCCGCGTCTGCGATGCCCGCCGCCCCGACTGCGGCGCCTGTCCCCTGCTGGATCTCTGTCCCACGGGGCTGGGGAAGATCGTGGATCCCCACTCGGGCCTGCGGTTCCGCCACGCTCCAGAAGGGCAACGGCACCCTTCTGGAGTAAGCAAAACCGACAGGGCTGAAACGGATTTGCCCCCAGAGGCTTCAGCCCTACTCGGGGGGCGCGTGCGCCCCCCGAGCCCTTCGCCCAGCCGTGGCCCGGGAACGCCTCAACGCATCGTGAGCCTGGTGCCGTCCGTCACCGAGCTCCTCGTGCAGTGGGGCCTGGCGGCGCAGCTCGTGGGCCGCACCCGCTACTGCATCGAGCCCCGCTGGATCCGCAACTCCGTGCCCACCGTGGGGGGCACCAAGGATCCGGACCTGGCCCGCATCCGCGACCTGGCGCCGGACCTGGTGATCCTCGAGCGCGACGAGAACCCGAAGGCGGTGGCCGAAGCCCTGACGGCCCTGGGCCTTTCCTGGCTGGCCCTCGAAATCCGCAGCGTGAAGGACTGCGCCGCGGCGCTCCGCCAGCTGGGCGCGAGGCTGGGTGTGCCGGAGGCCGCCGAGCTTCGGGCGACGGCGCTGGAGACCTCGCTGAAGGGTCGGCGCCGCAGGGGCCCGCGCACCCTGGCCCTGGTCTGGAGAGAGCCCTGGATGAGCGCAGGACCGGACACCTACCTCGGCGACCTCCTGCGTCAGGGCAACCTCACCCCCATCGGCCCCGACCGCTACCCGGTGCTGTCCGAGGAGGAGCTGCGGGACCTCGCACCCCAGCTCATCCTGCTGCCCAGCGAGCCCTACGCCTTCAACCGCCGCCACCAGGCCGAGCTGCAGAAGCGCTTCCCCGACGCCGAGGTGCGCCTCGTGGATGGCCGGGCCCTCACCTGGTACCTGAGCCGGACTGAGGCTGGGCTGGAGCTCATTCGATTTTCCTGATAATGTGGTCGTCAAATTCTCATGAGGTTCCAACATGAATCGTTATGCATCCGTATTTTTGTTTACTACTTTGAGCCTCTCATTGAGATCGCAAGGCATTTACATGAACGCCAATGAACCTGGAGGTGCCATCTGCCCTCGGGTGGAAAGGGAGAAGACCCGCCTCTCCTATGGTGCATGGAGCCCGAATACAACGGGTGGGGCAATGGGCGCCAATGCCGCCCTCAACACTTACTACCAGCAAGGGAGTCAGTTCTTTCCCGTGGGACAACGCAAGTCGGTAGCGGCTTTTGCCGCCTACGACGAACATGCAAAGGGAACCTCCCTATTGAGCCTCCGCGGCAAGGTGGTCTTGGTCGGACTTTGGAGTGTGCGGTGTGAACCTTCCGCCAAGATGCTGATGGAGTTGGCGGCTCTTTACCCCAAGCGGAACCAGTTCGGCTTCGATGTGCTGGCTGTGAACTTCGACGAAAACCAACAGGACGGCGGCGGGATCGAAGGTGGTTGGCGCGCGATCAACAAATTCGTAAACCGAAACCGGCAATTCTTCGAGGTCAGCAAGATGCCGGTCCACCTACCCGGCCTGGGCAAGGAGGGACCATCTAATTTCATGGATATCGTTCATTCCCTCCCAGTGTTGTTCGTCATTGATCGCGAGGGGAACTTGGCCCAGCAGCACCTCGGCTACAAGGAGGGTTTTGTCGGAGAGGCCATAAAGCGGGCCATCATCGAAAGGATCCCACCTGTGCCCGTGCCCGAGCCGGTCAAGCCCGCCCAGCAGTAGCATCAACTTCCGATGTATCCTGTTCCATGAGGCCCCGCGCCTTCTGGAGGACGCATGCCCCTGCCCCTGATCTTCCTGATGACGGCCCTGCCCGTGCTGCAGGCCCCGGCCGGCGAGGCCCAGGCCATCATGGACGCGGCTCACGCCAAGGCCAAGTCGGTGATGGAGGCCCGGACCACCCATGTCCAGGCGGGGAAGAACACCAAGGACTTCCGCGGCGACTGCACGAAGGAGTTGGTGGACCTGGAGGCCCGGCTCGCGGTCGAGCAGCGGCCCGAGGTGCGCCAGGCCCTGCTGGTGAGTAAGCTCTACCACCTGCAGCTGGCCAAGCTGGACCTGTACACCGGCCTTCATCGACCAGATGCGGAAGGAAGTGCCAGCCACGGCCCCGGCCTGGAGCCTGGAGACCGCCCTGATCCTCGAGCTGGCCGACGAGAGCGCGAAGGGCTGGGGGCCCTACGTGACCGAGGCCCGGGCCAAACATCCCGATCCGGCCATCCGCCGCCACCTGCTCTTCGAATATTTCTGGGACCGCCTGGATGCGAAGGACGAGGCCGCCTGGCGGTCCGCCAACGACATCCTGCAGTCCGAGTTCGGCGACACCCGGCAGGCCAAGCAGGCCAAGGAACTCCTAGAGGCCGAGCAGAAGACCGCCATCGGCCGGCCCGCGCCCGCCTTCAGCCTGAAGGCCCTCGGGGACGCGAAGACCACCTACACCCTGGAGAGCTTCAAGGGCCGCTACCTGCTCGTGGATTTCTGGGCCACCTGGTGCGGCCCCTGCCGCGTGGAGATGCCCGCCATGCACGCCGCCTGGGCCAAGTTCAAGACCAAGCCCTTCGAGATCCTCTCCCTCTCCTTCGACCGCAAGGTCGAGCACATCGCGCCCTTCCGCGCCCAGGCCGCCACGCCCATGCCCTGGAAGCACGCCTTCATCGAGAACGGCTTCCAGAACCCCCTCAGCGACGCCTACGGCGTGAAGGGCATCCCCAAGCCCCTGCTCATCGGGCCCGACGGCAAAATCGTCGCCAGCGGCGGCGACCTGCGCGGCACGAACCTGGAGAAGACGCTGGAGAAGCTTCTGGGGAAGTAGGCGCCACATGCTGAATTCGCTGCGCGAATTCAGTTAGGAAAAGGGCCCGCGATTGCGGGCCCTTTTCATTTGGCCTGGAGCCAGGAGAGCATCGTTGCTGGTTTCTCGAAGCCCAGGAGGCGGCGCAGTTCGCGGCCGTCGGCATCCAGCAGGAGCACCGTCGGGTAGCTGCGGATCTGCAGCTTCGCGGCCAGGTCCTTGCGCTTGGCATCGGTGTCGATGCGGATGGCCACGGCGTTCTGGGCGAGCCACTGCTTCACGCCCGCATCAGGCCAGGTCTTCTCGTCCAGCTCTTTGCACTGGGCGCACCACTCCGCGTAGATGTCCACCAGCACGAGCTTCTTCTCGGCCTTGGCCCTAACCAGCGCCCCTTCCAGGTCCTGCTCCAGCCAGCCGGCGTGTTCCTCCTTAGCGGCCGCAGGGGCGCCGCCCCGGGGCAGCAGGTCCACCTGAAGGAAGCCCTCCACCGCCCGCACCGACAGCAGCACGCCCAGGGCCAGCAGGAGAATGGCCAACCCCTTGCGGAACTGCCCCACCAGGTCATCGGCCGTTTCGAACAGGCCGAAGACCGCCGCACCCGCCAGCAGGACAAAAGCCCAGAGCGCGAAGTTGCCCCAGGCCGGGACGAGGAGCCGCACGTTCCAGGCCGCGAAGCCCAGCACCACCAGGCCCATGATCTGCTTGAAGCGCGTGAGCCATTCACCGCTCTTGGGCAGGGCGGCGGAGAAGGTGCCCACGGCCATGAACAGCACGCCCATGCCGAGGGAGAACACGAAGAGCTGGAGGCCACCCAGGAAGACATCCCCCTTCTGGGCGATGCCCACCAGCACGGCGCCGATGACCGGCCCCACGCAGGGCGCAGAAAGGGGGCCCAGCACCAGGCCCATGAGGAAAGCGCCGCCGAAACCCTGGCGGGAGCCATCGCCCTGCAGCTTCGCAGCCAGGCTCGGCGGCAAGCTGATCTCGAAGGCGCCGAACAGGGAGAACGCGAAGGCCGCGAAGAGCAGGGAGACTGGGATGAGGAAGGCGGGCGTCTGCGCGAAGGCCCCGAAGGCCGCGCCGCTCTTGGCCGCCAGCACCCCCAGGGTTGTGTAGGTGACCGCCATGCCCAGCACCAGCATGACGGACAGCGCGAAGCCCCGGGCCTTACCGCCACCCTTCGCCCCCACGATGGCCATGGTGATGGGGATCATTGGATAGACACAGGGGGTCAGCGAAGCCGCCATGCCCGCCAGGAAGACCAGCAGCAGCGACAGCAGCAGGCCGGTGGACGCCGGCGCGGCCGGAACCTCCGGCCGCGAGATGGGCACCGCAGAAACCTCGGCCTTCGACACCTCTTCAGGTTTTTCTAACGGCAAGACCGCAGGTGTTGCCGCCCGCGCAGCGACCGGAATCAGCTCGGCCACCACCTGAATCCACCGCGTGGTCGGCGGGTAGCAGACGCCACCCTCGCCCTCGGTACAGGGCTGGTAGGTCACATACAGCTTCACCTTGCCAGAGAGGCCCTCGCCGCTCACGGGCACGCTCACGGTGCCGTGCCAGATGCCATCCCCGACCTCATCCTTGGCGGTGGTGGGCGGCAGCTTGCCCATCACCAGGGTGCCGGGGCCTTCCTTCTTCACCACCGCCATGAAGGCAGCCTTGAGGTGCGCGCCTGCGGGCACGCCCACCACCACGGCCCCTTTCTGGAAGTCCAGGGTCACGTCCTTCTTGGGATCGAAGGAGGGATCCGCCCGCTGGGCCAGGGCTGGCAGGGCCAGGCAGAGACTCAGGAAGATCGAGGGCAACAGGCGCATGGGGGCTCCGGGCCAGAATCCCCCATGGTAGCGCCCCCGAGGCTCCTCCCAGGTGGGAGGTCCAGGTAGCCTTGAGTCATGCCCCTCCCCTTCGCCTTTCCCTGGTATGTCCCCCTCATCGCCCGCCTGAAAGCCCACCTGGCCGCCGAGCCCGCCCCCCGGGACGCGGCCCACGACCTGGGCCACATCCTCCGCACGGCCACCCTGGCCCAGACCCTGGCCCAGGCGGAGGGCGCCGACCAGGAGGTCTGCCTGGCGGCGGCCCTGCTCCACGACCTGGTCTACCGCCCCAAGAACCACCCGGAATCGTCCAAGACGGCCCAGATGGCGGCGGAGCTGGTGCCCCTCTGGTGCCGCGAGACCCCGGGCCTGGAGGACAAGGCGGAGGCCGTGGCCGCGGCCGTGGCCAGCCACAGCTGGACCGGCGGCGGGAAGCCCCTCAGCCTGGAGGCCGCCGTGGTGCAGGACGCGGACCGGCTGGAGGCCCTGGGGGCCATCGGCGTGGCCCGGGTCTTCGCCACGGGGGGCAGCTTCAACGCGGGCCTCTGGCACCCCCTGGATCCCTTCGCCCGCAACCGGGACCTGAACGACAAGGCCTGGACCCTGGATCACTTCGAGAAGAAGCTCCTGAAGCTCCCCGCGCTCATGAAGACCGCCACCGGGCGTCGGATGGCGGAACCCCGCCTGCGCACCATGGAGGCCTATTTGCAGGCCCTGCGCATCGAGATCGATGTGGAGTTCCGGGGAAATTAGGAACCGGGACGGAATGGATATACTTCTCCATGTCCTTCACCCTCTCCCTCCGGCGCCCCTTCGTGGCCGACCACTTCCACGACCTGCCGGGCTTCCAGGAGGAGCGCCACGGGCACAACTGGGAGGTGGAGGCTTGCGCGGACCTAGCGTCCGAGGCGGACGAGGCGGCCTTCGCCCAGGCCCTCGATGCCTGGGTGGCCACCCTGGACTACCGCCTGCTGAACGAGCTTCCGCCTCTGGCCGGGCGCAACCCCACCGCCGAAGTCCTGGCCGAGCAGGCCCTTTTCTACCTCAAGGGCGCAGCCCTTGAGCCCCGTTGGGTGAAGATCCGGGAGAAGGCCAACTACTGGGCCCTGTGTCGCGCTGACGTGCCGCGATGACCCTGCGCCATGCTGCAGCCCTGCTGCTGTTCCTGGCAGCCTGCGGCCGTTCCGACCGGTCCGGGCAGGTCCCACCGCCGCCGACGACGGCCCAGTCGCCGACGGTGGGTGAGTGGACCTGGCACCCCATCGGCGGGCTGGCCGTGGTGGAAGGCGAAGTCTCCGAGCCCACCGAGCTGGTCCTGGAGGGGCGCTCCATCCGGGAGCGGCGGTTTGCGGAAATCGGTCCGGTCCGGTGGGAGTTCTTCCGCCCCCCTGAAGGCGAGACGGCCATCCTGCGGACGGCCGACGGGAGGGAACTGGCCCGCTTCACCTTCTCCCTGGCGCCCCGTCCCCGGCCCGTCCCCGCGGCCCCGAGCCTGGCGCGGAAACTCGGCCGGCCGGTCGAATCCGTTCCCGTTCCACCCACCTCGGCATCAGCCCCGAAGGCCCGCGCCGAAGCGCGGCTGCGGCCCCTGCCCATGGCACCGATCCCGGACCGCAAGGGCCGTGACCTGCCCGGCGCCGCGGAGGCGCCGAGTGGCCTCCGCCCGCGGGCATCACTCTTCACGCCGATCGCCGCCGAGTCCGTGACGCCGCTGCCGGTGCCCACCGCGCCTGCGCCCGCCACCACCATCGCCCCGGTCAGGATCCCCGCAGGTGTCGGTTCCGCCTGGCCCGGCATGGGCGAGGCCCTGAACCTCACCCGGGGTCCGGGAGGGCAGAAGCGCCTCCTGCTCAGCTTCGACGGCGGCTCCAGCGCCGAAGTGGCCGCCGAGGTGCTCGACCTGCTGAAGGCCCGCGACGTGCGCACCACCCTGTTCCTCACGGGGGCCTTCATCCGGCGCTATCCCGCGCTGGTGAAGCGCATGGCCGCCGAGGGCCACGAGCTGGGCAACCACACCATGGACCACCCGCACTTCGCCCCCGGCATGAAGCGCGATCCCAAGTGGACCCGCGAGCGCATCCAGCGCCAGCTGCTCGACGCCGACGCGGCCCTGGTGAGCCTGCTGGGGCGCCCCATGGATCCCTACTGGCGAGCCCCCTACGGCGAGCACACGGCGGAGATCCGCCGCTGGGCGGAGGAGCTGGGCTACCGCCACGTAGGCTGGAGCGAGGGGGCCGATACCCTCGACTGGGCCACGCCCAAGGAGCGTAAGCTCTACCGCAGCGGCGAGGCCATCGTGGCCCGCCTGCAGCAGCGCCTGGGCCGCGATGGCGATGGCCTCATCGTCCTCATGCACCTGGGCTCTGGCCGCGATGAGGGCGACCGCCCCACGGATGGCCTCGGCGCCTTCATGGACCGGGCCCGGAAGGAGGGGTGGACCTTCGTGTCCGTGGGCACGATCCTGCGCGACCTCGGCAAGCCCGCCTGGGACCCCCGGCATCGCCTGGCCCTGCTGAACGGATCCCTCGCGCAGGCCCGCTGAATCCGCAGCCGGTGGGCTACACTGGGGTTCATTTCTGGGAGTCGCGTTGCAGGGAATCGGCCGCTGGATGCTGAGGGCGAGCTTGGGTTTCACGGCCCTGGTGCTGCTGCTCTCCCTGGCCAGCTACCACCCCCTGGATCCGCACCCCTTCACGCAGGGGGCCGCCGTCGCCGCCGTGCAGAACCTGTGCGGCACCGTCGGCGCGACCATGGCGGGCCTGCTGCAGACCCTCATGGGCATCGGCGCCTGGATCGTGCCGCCCTACCTGATCTGGGAGGCCTGGCCCCGCGATGGCCGCCACTGGCCCGGGCGGCTGGCCTGGCTGGGCCTGGCCCTGTCCTTCTGGACCGCCCTCGGCGCCTTCGGCAACCGCACCTGGGCCGGCCTGCCTGAGGGCGGCACCCTGCAGCTCCGCTGGGGCGGCTGGCTGGGCAGCGCCCTCTGGCCTGTGGAGCGGCGCTTCCTGGGGCCTGTGGGCCTGCCCCTGCTGCTGCTCATCGTGGTCACCCTCAGCTCGCTGGTGCTGGCCCCCGCCCTCACCCGCGCCGTGGGCCGCCTCCTCACCCGCTGGTTCGGGGAGAAGGCCTGGCCATGGATGAGGCCCATGCCCGCCAAGGGCTTCCAGGGGTTCCTGTCCATGGTGAAGCGGCCCTTCCTGCGGGGCCGGAACCCAGAGCAGCCGGACATCGACGCGGGCGATGCCATCGCGCTCCAGGCTCTGGCCCAGCGCCAGCAGGCCCTGGAGGACCAGCGGGAATCCCTGCTGCGGGCCGAGTTGGAGACCGCCGAGGCGAAGCGCAAGCAGCCCCTCATCCGGGCCGAGGACCTGCTGCCCTCCATCCAGTCCATGAACCTGGACGCCGCCTCGACCCTCCTCGAGGCGCAGACCCTCCCGGTGGCCGGACCGGTGGCCACCGGCGCCGAGCCCACCGCCGCCTTCCGCGCCAAGCTGCTGGCCGCCGCGCCACCCCCGCCCAAACCCAGGCCCACCGTGGCGCGGGCCCAGGTCGTCAAGGATCGCTTCGGCCGCGAGATCGTCCAGCCGCCCCTGCCCCTTACGGAGCCCACGCCGTCACGGCCCCTGCCTCCCCTGCCGCCGGAGCCCGCCCAGCCGCCGGTCACCGAACGCGAGTCCCTGCCGCCCCGCCGCCTCTTCGACCCTCCGGGCCAGCACGCCAAGGTCGACCTGGCCATGCTGGAGGTGATCAAGGAGAAGATTGGACAGAAGCTGTCCGAATTCAAGATCAAGGGCCTGGTCACCGGCATGCAGCCCGGGCCCGTAGTCACGGTCTTCGAGTTCCAGCCCGATGCGGGCATTCCGCTGTCGCGCATCCTCGGCATGGAGGAGGACCTGGCCCTGGCCCTGCAGGCCGAGGCCGTGCGCATGGACCGCATCCCCGGCAAGAACCTGGTGGGCATCGAGGTGCCCAATCCCAAGCGGGAGATCATCACCTTCCGCGAGGTCATCGACAGCCCCGCCTTCCGCGACGCGGGCGGCCTGCTGCAGCTCGCGCTCGGCAAGGACATCGCGGGGCGGCCCGTGGTGGCCGACCTCAACAAGATGCCCCACCTGCTCATCGGCGGCAGCACCGGCAGCGGCAAGAGCGTGGGCGTGAACGCCATGATCTGCTCCTGCCTGGTGCGGGCCATGCCCGACGAGGTGAAGCTGATCCTGGTCGATCCCAAGATGGTGGAGCTGGGCGTCTACGAGGACATCCCGCACCTGTGGGCCCCGGTGGTCACGGACATGAAGGAGGCGGGCCGCGTCCTCAAGTGGGTGGTGGCCCAGATGGAGGACCGCTACCGCCGTCTGGCCCTGCTGAGCGTGCGCGATCTGAAGAGCTTCAACGCCAAGATCGCCGAGGCCGGCGGCATGATGGACCTGGCGGACCGGACGCCCAACCCCCGCTGGCCGGACCGCCCCGCGGTGCTGGAGCACCTGCCCTACGTGCTGGTGGTCATCGACGAGCTGGCGGACCTGATGATGGTGGCCCGCAGCGAGGTGGAGGACAGCATCGCGCGCATCGCCCAGAAGGCCCGGGCCGTGGGCATCCACCTCATCCTCGCCACGCAGCGGCCCTCCGTGGACGTGGTCACAGGCGTCATCAAGGCCAACCTGCCCAGCCGCCTCAGCTACCGCGTGCGCACCAAGATCGACAGCCGCACCATTCTGGATTGCAGTGGCGGCGAGCAGCTGCTGGGCGCGGGCGACGCGCTCTACCTGCCCAACGGCGCCAGCCATCCCCGGCGAATCCACGCCCCCTTCCTCAGCGAGGAGGAGACCCTGCGCCTGGTCACCTGGCTGCGCGAGCGGGGCCGCCCCGACTACAACCAGTCCCTCGTCAGCGCCATGGAGACCGAGGAGGAGACCGCCCTCTTCGACGAGGTGGAAATGAACGGCGTCGACGACATCTACGCCCGGGCCCTCGCGGTTGTGCGCCGGGAGCGCAAGGCCAGCACCAGTCTCCTGCAGCGCAAGCTGAACCTGGGCTATGGCCGGGCCGCACGCCTCATCGACCGCATGGAAGAAGAGGGCATCGTCGGCCCCGACCGCGGCGCCGGCAAGCCTCGGGAAGTCCTGGTCGAAGCCGAGTAGCCGTTCTGGTGTGAGGACTCACTCGACGTCAGGGAGTTGGAACGCAGAGGACGCAGAGAGCCACAGAGGACACAGAAAAAAGCAGAAGGTCTGTTTAACCACCGATGAACACCGATGAACACCGATAAAAGCTGATGAGTACTGATTAGGAAAGTTGGTGATTGGGATTCGCGGCGGCTGGTCAGGCGGGCTTGCCTCGGCGGTGAAGACTCCGTGACACTGGTTGGCCGAAAGGGTTCGTGGGAGGATGGGCACCATATTCTTGCCCTCGTAGTACTGAATGTCCCTCACGCTGGCAGCGATTGATCTCCAGCCATCGCACCTGCCTGATGCCAAGTTAGGCTTTACCTATGAATCTTCGGCCGATGCGTACCAAGGACAGATGGCTCATCATCGGTTCTTTCATGTTTGTAGGCTTTGCTCTGACCCTTATTTTTTGGCATGCACACCGCGTTGATAGTGCCATTTATGCAAATCTGCCGGATGACCCCCAGGTTCTGATTACCACAATGGGTAACAACGACTTGGTTGTCTCCTCGCTGGCAAAGAAAAAACTCGTTAGGCGAAGTGATGTTGGCCCTCTAACCAGCAGGCTTGTAGATGGTGATCCCGGAATCAGAGGACAGTGTGTTCACGCACTCGCACTCATTGGCAACCCCATTTCAATTCCCGAAATCGCCAAGCTAGAACATGACCCTGATGCTTGGGTTCGGCGGTGGGTTGCATTCGCACTAAGGCAGTTCAACCACCACCCGGAAGCCAAGGTGGTTCAGGAGAGAATGAAACTGGATCCAGATTCTTCTGTCCGTGCTGAAGCCCGTGCAGACTGGTTCTAGCAAACTTCAACAGCCTACACATCAATCATCGGCCCAACCCCAGGCGCAACTCGGCCTCGCCTGCACTGCCTTCCACGCACTCTCCACTTCCCGCTTTCCCGGCCTCGCTCATCGCCTTGGTGCAGGCATGACCGCCTGACCATCTTTCATCGGTGTTCATCGGTGGCTTCCTTTTCTCTGATGCGTAGGTCTGCGTAACGGCCCAGGCGAGGGTGTCGCGCCTGCTTCAGGCCCCCTTCGGGTGGCGTGAAGTCGCCACTGGAGTGGCTGTAGACCGTCATCACAACTTTCCGGCTTCATGGGAATACAACCCTAGACTTTTACTGTTCACGACCAAGGGAGAGTCTATGAAGAACCTGCACCGATATTTCCTGCCGCTCGCCTGCGCGACGGCCCTCTGCGCCGCCGACGCGCCAGCGCCCAGGCCGGCCTCCGCGAAAATCTGCGCCACCTGTCACACCACTGCCGCCGACAACCTCCGGGGCCACTTCGACAACCTGGCCATCAAGAACCATTCCTTCCAGCTCCGGATCGATGAGCGCGTCGAAGTGCTGCGCTACGACAAGGCCACGGTGAATGTGGTCACCCCCGAGCCTGCTGCCGATGTGGAAGCGGCGTTCAAGGGGATCGCCAAGGGCCATGAGGTGCGCGTCCAGTTCACGGAGAAGGACGGCGTGAAGACCGCCGTGGGCGTCTACGCCAAGCCCCCCGTCAAGCTGGCAGCGAACGAGACCATCACCCTCGACGAAATGCAGAAGCTCGTCGCCATGGGCCCCGAGAAGGGGAAGTACTTCCTGTTCGACTCCCGGCCCGCGCCCCGCTTCATGGAGGGCGCCATTCCCACGGCCGTGAACCTGCCCTTTCCCGCCTTCGACAAGAACCTGGACAAGCTGCCGGCCGACAAAGCCGCGCTGGTGATCTTCTACTGCAGCGGCAAGACCTGCAACATGAGCCCCGGCTCCCTCACCAAGGCCAAGGCCCTCGGCTACGCCAACGCCAAGGTCTTCGTCGAGGGCATGCCTGCTTGGACCAAGAAGGGTTATGGCGTGCTGAGCCCCACCTCCCTCAAGGCGGCCTATTTCGACACGCAGACCCCGCTGGTGGTGCTGGATGCCCGTCCCGCCGCCGAAGCCGCCAGGAGCTTCGTGAAGGGTGCCGTGGCGGTCGATCCCACCAAGATCGCCGAGTTCCTCAAGACCTTCCCCGCCGCCAAGCTGAAGCCACCCGTCGTGGTGGTGGATGAGACCGGCGGCGACACTGCCAAGACCGTGGCCACCCAGTTCGTGAAAGCTGGCTACGCCGGCGTGAACATTCTTTCCGGCGGCATCAAGGCCTGGCAGGCCGCGGCCCTGCCCGTCGAGACCGGAACCCTCGCAGCCAAGGCCGTCTTCGTGCCCAAGCCCCGGCCGGGTTCCATCTCGCCGGCGGAGTTCACCAAGCTGGCCGAACTGGCCCCCACGGATCGTGGCGTGGTGATTCTCGATGTACGGAACCCCGATGAAACCAAGAACGGCACCATCAAGGGTGCGCTGCTCATTCCTGAGCCGCAGCTCCTGGGCCGACTATCAGAGGTTCCCAAGGACAAGAAGATCATCTGTCTCTGCTCCACCGGCATCCGTGGTGAGCTGGCCTACCACCTGCTGAAGGAGAAGGGCTACGACGCCCGCTTCCTCCCTGCAGAAATCACCATCATCGACACGGGCGAATTCACCATCGATTAGCCCCTTAGCCACGCGAAAGGCCGGCCTCCGGGCCGGCCTTTCTATTCCGCCACCACGACCCGCTTGGCGCGCCAGCGGCTTCGCTGCGAGGGATCTGCCATCCCGCCGGCATGGCAGGTCCGGCAGGCCTCCAAATGGGCGTCCTGGCCCCGCCAGTAGACGCGGGACTCCCCGCCGAAGTCGGGGCGGCGCTCCATGGGGACGCGGGCCCAGTAGAAGGTCAGCGAGGGCCCTGAGGCCTTCATCTCCAGCGCGTGGATCGGACCGGCTTCCACGCCGGGGCGGCCCCAACGGTCCTCGGCGGAGCTGAGCACGACCAGGGTTCCCTGGGGCAGGGGCTGGCCCGCCCGGTAGGCCGCGGCGGCTTCGGGGCTGACCCAGGCGCGGATCCAGCGGCCGCCATGGGCCGGGGACTTCACGGGCTCGGGATGGATGGCCTCCAGGGAGGCGTAATCCAGGGCGCGGATCGGCAACCTGCTCTCTGGGTCCAGGTCGGGCCTGGGCGCGGGCAACGCGACGGCGGCCGGCGCTGGAGCCACCGTCCGGACGGAACCATGGGCCAAGCGGTAGCCCCCCTCGCCCACGACCAGCAGCACGGCGGACCAGGCCAGCCCCAGGAGCAGCGCCAGGAAGCCGAGGCTTTCATGATCCCGGCGCGGGCGGTTCATGGCCCAGGTGGCGCCAACGCCCACGACGAGCGAGCCCAGTCCCCACAGCGCATGGCGGAACAGGAGTGCTTCAGGTCCCGGGCCATGGGGCAGCACGGGCAGGAGACGGTGGGGAGGAATCAGCGCCAGGAAGCGGCCTGTAGCGAAGCCGCTCACGAAGGCGCAGAGCGTGCCGAGAAGTCCGGCCCAACCCAGATAGCGGGCCACGGTCCACCAGGGGCGGATCCCCCGCCCCGGGCGCTGGGAGGCGAGCAGGGCCCATGGAAGCAATAGGCCCGTGGCCACGGGGAGGTGGGACAGCAGCGCGTGCTTGAGGGCAATCCATTGCATGGGACCCGAACCTGTCGATGGGCATTCACACGCAGTCTGCCACCCTCCGCCGGATCTAGGGAGGGGATTTGCTGTCACAATTGCCGCCATGAAGCAGACCCTTCTCCAGCACGTCCAGGCGGCCATCCAGCTGAAGCAGGTCTTTTTCGACCGGGAGATGGATCGCATCGTCGCCCAGGCCGACGACATGGCCGAGCGGCTCCGCCGGGGCGGGCGGATCCTGGTCTGCGGCAACGGGGGCAGCGCCGCCGACGCCCAGCACCTGGCCGCCGAACTCAGCGGGCGCTACGTCAAGGAGCGGCGGGCCCTGGCGGGTATCGCCCTCACCACGGACACCTCGGCCCTCACCGCCATCGGCAACGACTACGGCTTCGACCAGATCTTCTCCCGCCAGGTGGAGGCCCTGGGCCGCCCGGGCGACCTGCTCATCGGCATCAGCACCAGCGGGAACAGCTCCAACGTGATCCGCGCCGTGGCCTCGGCGAAGGAGCTGGGCATCCGCACCCTGGGCCTGCTGGGCCGGGATGGCGGCAAGCTCGCGGGGCTCATGGACGAGGCACTGGTGGTGCCCTCCACCGTCACGGCCCGCATCCAGGAGGTCCACCAGATGGTCTACCACTTCTGGTGCGAGGCCCTCGATGCCCACTTCTGAGGCCTCGCGGTGATCGCCGCGGTGGCCCTGGCGACCCTGGTCCTACTGGGCCAGGCCGCTCCGCGCACTTACCGGTGGCGGGACGCCCACGGCCAGGTCCAGATCACCAACACCCCGCCCCCTCCGGGTGCGGAGGTACTGGAGGCGCCCCCACCCCAGGCCGTCGAGCCCGGCCACCTGGGGCGGCCGGAACTGGTCCGCCAGAGCGCCAACAAGGGCGGGCATCGCGAAGTTCAGCTCAGCCCGGCCCAGCGGCAGGCCTGGGAGGCCCTGAACCGGCGCCTGGCCAAGGCGCGTTCCGAGGGGGACCGCCCGACTCTGGAGGCCGTGGCCGATTCCCTCATCTACGACTGCCTCTGGGGCAACGGCCTCTGGGCGATGCCCGCCGTGCCCCTCCTGTCGGTGGCCCTGATGGGGCTGCTGGGCTGGTGGCTCGCCCTCGGGTTCCGATCGGCCCCCAGGCTTCCCCTGGTCGCGGGCTTCATCCTCCTGGGAGCGGGCTTTGGCCACCTGGTCCTGAACGTCTTCCTCTACCATCCCCAGGCGGTGCGCCTGCGCCAGAACCTGGAACTGCTCGAGCAGCACATGGGCACCGGAAAGGCCCTGTGTCCCGAGCACCGGACCCTCCTGCAGCACCGCTACCAGGCCCTGGAGCAGGCTGCGGAACCCCTGCAGGCTCCCTGGCGCTTCCCTGCCGAAGTGAAGGCGCTGCGCCAGGCCATGAAGCAGGTGATGGTTGAACCCTGAGCTAGAGCGCCGGCTGCCGGAGCTCCGGAGCGCGGCCCAGGCCGAGCCCCTGGGCCTCTACCTCCACGTGCCCTTCTGCCTGGATCGCTGCACCTACTGCTCCTTCACCACCACGCGGGACCGGGCCCGCCAGCCGGAAACGGTTCAACGCCTCATCTCCGAGGTAGCCGCCTGGGGCCGGGCCCTGGGGCGGCCGGCGGTGGACACGCTCTACCTGGGGGGTGGCACCCCTTCACTGCTGGCGGCGGACGAGCTGGAGGCGCTCACGGCGGCTCTGCGGCAGGCCTTCGACCTGGGGCCCCTGATGGAGGCCACGCTGGAAGCCAACCCCGGCACCGTGGACCTGGCCTGGCTGAGCCAGGCTCGCGGCCTGGGCTGGGATCGCATCAGCCTGGGCGTGCAGGCCCTGGACGACACCCTACTGGCCCGGCTGGGCCGCATCCACGGCTCGGCCCAGGCCCTCGAATCCCTCCACCTGGCGGAGCGGGCCGGCTTCCAGCGCCGCAGCGCCGACCTCATGGTGGGTATTCCCGGACAGTCACTGTCCAAGGTGGTGGCAGACGCCCGCACGCTCGCCGCCACGGGCCTCGAGCACCTGAGCATCTACCTGCTCGACCTGGACAAGGCCTGCGCCCTGCGGGGCGAGATCGATGCCGGGCGGCTCACCCTGCCCACCGAGGACGAGGTAGCCGACGTGTTCGAGGCCCTCCAGTCGGAGCTGCCCACGCAGGGCCTCCTGCCCTACGAGATCAGCAACTACGCCCGCCCCGGCGCCGAGTCCATCCACAACACCCGCTACTGGGAACGCCGTCCCTACCTGGGCCTGGGGCCCAGTGCCGCCTCCCAGCTGGGCCCGTTCCGGTGGATCGAGTCCAGCGTCATCCCCGCCTGGGCCGAAGGCCGTGGCGAAACGGACGTTCAGGATCTGGATGCCGCGGAGAGCCTGTCCGAGATCCCCCTCCTGGGGTTGCGCATGCACCGTGGCCTCGACTGGGGGGCGCTGCGCCACGAAGCCGACCACCGGAACCTGCGCCCCCTCTGCGATGCCTGGGAAGCCCACCTGCGCAGCCTCGCCAAGGAGGACTTGGTGATCTGGGAGGGCGACCACGTGCGTCTCGGCGCCCGCGGCATGCTCATGAGCAATGGCATCCTGCAGATGTTCGTTTAAGGCCGGGGACCGCTGGCATCGTATGATGATGCGTATAGCCCCGCCGTTCCCGGGGAACGCTGCGGAGTCTCCTTGCCCTACCTCGGCGAAAGCGCCGCCCTCCTCACCTCACTCTGCTGGTCCCTGAACTCGATCTGTTTCACGGTGGCAGGGCGGCGCGTAGGTTCCGCAGCGGTGAACCTCGGGCGCCTGCTCATGGCCTGGGCCACCCTGCTGCTGGTGCATCAGGTGGTCTACGGCAGCCTCTTCCCGATGCAGGCCGGCGGCACCCGCCTGGGCTGGCTGGGCGTGTCGGGGCTCATCGGCTTCGCCCTGGGCGACGCGGTGCTCTTCGAGGCCTTCGTGCTCATCGGCGCCCGGCTCGCCATGCTGCTCATGACGCTCTCGCCCATCTTCAGCGCACTGCTGGCCTGGCTGTTCCTGGGCCAGGCCCTGACCCTGCCCAAGCTCCTGGCCATGGCCGTCACCCTGGGCGGCATCGGCTGGGTGGTGTGGGGCGGCGGCGACCACGAAGATCATCCCCACCTGTGGCGCGGCATCCTGCTGGGCATCGGCGGCGCCCTGGGCCAGTCCATCGGCCTGGTCTTCAGCAAGTTCGGCCTGGCGGGCGACTTCCCGCCCATCTCCGCCAACCTCATCCGCGTCACCGCCGGCGTGGCGGCCCTCCTGCTCTGGTTCGGCGCCACGGGCCGCCTGCGGGGAACGCTCGGCGCCCTGCGTGATGGCCGGGCCACGGCCTTCATCGGGCTGGGCGCGGTGACCGGCCCGGTGCTGGGCGTGGTGCTCTCCCTCATCGCCATCGCCAAGGCCCCCATGGGCGTGGCCGCCACCCTCATGTCCCTGTCGCCCGTCCTCCTGCTGCCCGTGTCCCACTTTGTCTTCAAGGAGAAGGTGGGCGGTCATGCCATCCTCGGGACACTGCTGGCCCTCGCCGGGGCCGCGGCGCTGTTCTTCGTGTAGGGGTTGCCCATGTCGCTGCGCAAGGATCCTGTCAGCTGGCTCTACCCACCCATCGAGCCCTACCGGGTCCAGCGTCTGAGGGTGTCGGACCTGCACGAGCTGCATGTGGAGGAGAGCGGCAATCCCGATGGCAAGCCCGTCGTGTTCCTGCACGGCGGCCCCGGCGGCGGCACCAGCCCCAAGCACCGCCGCTACTTCGATCCGGAGAAGTACCGCATCATCCTCTTCGACCAGCGCGGCTGCGGCGCGAGCACGCCCTACGCAGACGTGCGGGAGAACAGCACCTGGGACCTGGTGGCCGACCTCGAGCGCATCCGCGAGCACCTGGGCATCGAGCGCTGGATGGTCTTCGGCGGTTCCTGGGGCGCCACGCTGGGCCTGGCCTACGCGGAGAAGCACTCAGAGCGCGTGACCGAGCTGATCCTCCGCGGCATCTTCCTGCTGCGCCAGCGCGAGGTGGACTGGCTCTACCAGGAGGGCGCCAGCCGCATCTTCCCCGATGCCTGGGAGCCCTACCGCAACGCCATCCCCGAGGCGGAGCGCGGCGACTTTCTGCAGGCCTACGCCAAGCGCCTGTTGAGCGCGGATCCGGCCGTAAACCTGCCCGCTGCGAAGGCCTGGAGCATCTGGGAGGGCGCCACCAGCAAGCTCATCCCCGATCCCGACTTCATCGCCTCCTACGGCGACGAGGCCACCACGCTGGCCTTCGCCCGCATCGAGTGCCACTACTTCCTGAACAAGGGCTGGATGGACGAGGCCCAGCTGCTGCGCGATGCACCTAAGCTCAGGGGCATCCCCGGCGCCATCATCCAGGGCCGCTACGACATGGTGTGTCCCATCGAGAGCGCCTGGGCCCTCTCCAAGGCCTGGACCGAGGCGGATCTCGTTATCGTGCCGGATGCTGGCCACAGTGCCTTCGACTCAGGCATTTCGCGCGCGCTCGTCGCGGCCACGGACCGGTTCGCACGCTGAGACTGTGATGAAGTAGCCTTTGGCCCGGGTATATAGTCAGGCACCCATCAGGTGCCAGCGATGTCAAACCCGGAGCAGATGCGTTCAATGGCCGACCCGCCGCCGGTGGGCCTGAGCCACGAACGCCTGGAGGCCCTCCTGGCCTACTCCTGGGACATCCTCTCTCTCCTCGACGAGGAGGGGCGCCTCATCTACAACTCGCCGGCGGCCCAGCGCCTGCATGGCTTCAGCCCCGAGGAGATGGACGGGCGCAACACTTTCGACTTCTTCCACCCGGAAGATGCGCCCCGGGTGGCGGAGACCTTCCAGGCCTGCCTTGCCCAGCCGGGGAAGCCGCTGCGGGCGGAGTACCGCTACGCGCGCAAGGACGGCTCCTGGATCTGGATGGAGGCGGTGGCCGTCAACCTCCTGGACACGCCTTCCGTCCGGGCCATCGTGGTCAACTCCCGGGACATCTCCGAACGGATGGAGGCGCAACAGGCGCTCCGCGACTCCGAGCGCTTCGCCGACCGGATCCTCGATGCCCTGCGGCACAGCCTCGCCGTTCTGGATGGTGAGGGGCGGATCCTGAAGGTCAACAGGGCCTGGCTGGCGTTCGCCACGGCCAATGGCCTGCCCGCCAGTTACGCGTGGGCAGGCGTCAACTACCTCGAGGTCTGCGCGAAAGCGACAGGTGCCGATGCCGGCACGGCCCACGCCATGGCGGATGGGATGCAGGCCGTGCTGCTGGGGGAGCTACCGGACTTCGCCCTGGAGTATCCCTGCCACTCCCCTGGCCAGGAGCGCTGGTTCCAGGCCTTCGTCACCCCCTTCCAGGGCCATGGTCCTGCCCGGCTCGTCGTGTCCCACCTCGACATCACCAACCTCAGGAAGGCTGAGGAGACGCGCCTGCAGCTGGAGCGCCAGCTGCAGCGCTCGCAGAAGATGGAAAGCCTGGGAAGTCTTGCCGGCGGCGTCGCCCACGACATGAACAACGTGCTCGGCTCCATCCTCGGCATGGCCTCCATGCACCAGGAGCTCCACCCCGCGGACTCCCCGGCCCAGCAGGCCTTCTCCATCATCGCCCGGGCCTGCCAGCGAGGCGGTGGCCTGGTCCGCCGCCTGCTGGATTTCGCCCGTCAGGACTTGTCCGAGAGCAAGGTGGTCGACCTGAACATCCTGATCCAGGAGGAAGTTCAGCTGCTGGAACGCACCACCCTCGGGCGGGTCCAGTGCGCCATGGAACTGACCTCGCAACTGCCACTCATCCGCGGCGATTCCAGCGCCCTTGTCCATGCGGTCATGAATTTGTGCCTCAATGCCGTCGATGCGATGCCGGAGGGCGGCGAGCTCCACCTCCGCACCCGCCCGGGGCAGCCGGGCTGGGTCGAGCTCGAGGTGGAGGATACGGGCATGGGCATGCCGAAGGAGGTTCTGGAGCGGGCCCTGGATCCCTTCTTCACCACCAAGCCCCCGGACAAAGGCACGGGCCTGGGGCTCTCCATCGTCTACAGCACCGTGAACGCCCACCAGGGCACCATGGAGTTGCACAGCGAGCCCGGCAAAGGTACCCGCGTCACCCTCCGGTTCCCCGCCATCGACTTCACGGTGGTCGAAGAGACCCCGCCACCCCAGGGCGGACCCGGCGAACCGACCCATTCCCTGGACGTCCTGCTGGTGGATGATGACGAGTTGATCCGCGCGACCCTGGGGCCGGTGATCCGCTGCCTGGGACACCGCGTCACGCTGGCCTGCAGCGGCGAAGAGGCGCTCGGGCGCCTGGCCGCCGGGAAGGTGCCCCAGGTCATTATCCTCGACATGAACATGCCCGGCCTGGGCGGGCATGGCACCCTTCCCCTGCTCCGCGACCGGCACCCCGATCTCGCGGTGTTCCTGGCCACGGGCCGCGTCGATCAGGCGGCCCTGGAGCTGGCCCGCACCTACCCCGGCGTCACCCTCATCCCCAAGCCCTTCAGCATGAGGGATCTGAAGGAGCACCTGGATGCGGTGGCTGCCAGGCTCTAGAGCCTGATTGCACTCACCCTTTCGCCCGGTTCTTGACGTGGTCGTACACGAACCATGCCACCCCCGCGAGGAGCAGCACGCCGATGACGGCATCCAGCTTGTGGAAGGTGGTGCCGAGGGTGTTCCACTTCTCGCCGAGCTTGAAACCGATCCAGGCGAGCGCCAGGCACCAGGGCAGGCTGCCGGCGAAGGTGTAGAGGTGGAAGCGGGTGCGGTCCATCTTCGCGATGCCCGCGGGCAGGGCGATGAAGGTGCGCACCACCGGCAGCAGGCGGCCGATGAAGATGGCCCAGGTGCCGAAGCGCTCGAAGAAGCGGTGGGCCTGGTCCAGGTGGCCCGTGTGCAGCCAAATGTAGCGGCCGTACTTCTCCACGGCCCGGCGCCCGCCCCAGGCGCCCACCTCGTAGGCGGGGATGCTGCCCAGGTTGCAGCCCAGGGCTCCGAAGATGCCCGCAATCCAGATCTGCGCCACGGGATTGCCCGCGCCCAACCCGAAGAAGGTGAGCTGGCCCTTGAAGGCCAGATAGCCCGCGAAGGGCATGATCACTTCGCTGGGCAGCGGGATGCAGGCGCTTTCGATGGCCATGAGCAGCATGACGCCCAGGGGGCCCATGGCGGCCATGACGGCTACCATCCAGGCGACGATGGGGGCGAGGAGCTTCTGCAGCATCGGTGAGTCCCAAAAGATCCAGTGTACCGGTGGATACACTGGTGGGATGGGTGAAGATCTCGTCCGCAACCGCAAGGCCCTGCACAACTACCACGTCCTCGAGACCTGGGAGGCGGGGATCGCCCTGCAGGGCACTGAGGTGAAGGCTCTGCGGGCGGGCCTGGGCCAGCTGCAGGACGCCTATGTGGACGCCGTGGGTGGTGAGTTGTGGCTGAAGCAGGCCCACATCTCCCCCTACGAGTTCGGCACCTACGCCAACCACGAGCCCCTGCGGGCCCGCAAGCTGCTGCTGCACAAGTCCGAGATCACCAAGATCACCGCCAAGGTCGTGCGCAAGGGCCTCACCATCATCCCCCTGGCCATCTACCTCAACGACAAGGGCATGATCAAGGTAAAGGTGGCCCTGGCTGAAGGCAAGGCCGTGGGCGACAAGCGCGAGGCCCTGAAGCAGCGGGAGCAGAAGCGCGAGATGGACCGCATCCGGAAGGGTGCGCGGGAGTAGCCGGAACCCGTCCTCTCCCGCGCAAACACCATGGGCTGACCCGTCAGCGCGACCCAGCCTTCGCCGCGGCGGCCTGTGCGGCCGCCAGACCCGCGGCCGGATCCGCCGTGAGGAGGGTGGGCTGGAACCTCACCGTGCTGATCTCTGTGATGCCGATGAAGCGCAGCCAGTCATCGAAGTAGGTGGCGTGGTGGTCGGTGCCGAAGGCTGACGACACCCCTTCGGCGTAGACCCCGCTGGTGTAGATGGCCGTGGCACGTTTCCCCTTCAGGAGACCCGAGTAGCCCGCCGCGGGATCAAAGCCGAACACGAGCCCAGGCTGGGTCAGGAGGTCAATGTACAACTTGAGCCGGTACGGAATGCCACCGTTCCACATGGGCACCGTGAACAGGAAGTCATCGGCGCTGGTGAACCGACTGGTCAGCGCGACGATCTGGTCCCAGGCCGTTTTCCGGGGGCCTTCGAGGGTTCCTTCGCCGAAGAAGGACATCTTGGCCGCCGCCTTGTCGCCATCGAATTCGGGCAAGGGCTCCTGCCACAGGTCCATCTCTTCGATTTCAGCCTCGGGGTGCTGCGAGCGGTAGGCGGCAAGGAAGGATTCCGCCACATGCGCAGAGGTGGATTTCTCGGCTCGGGGCGAGCCCTTCACGAACAGGAGTTTCATGGCAGTCCTTTCAAGGTTTGGCTGGGTGGGAGGCAGAGGGGGGTCATGGCGTTCCGAAGGCTCGGATCAGGCGTGGCTCCCGGCCGGCCGGAGCGTCCGGTGGGCCGCGTAGGCTGCGGCGAGGCCTACCGTGAGGGCATGACCCAGGAGGCCATGGAGCGCGGACAGGAGCGTGATCGGGGAGGGTGGTACGTGGGTCAAGGGCAGGACAATCGGATTCATCAGGGTCCACACGGCGACCCCCCAGGCCAGGCCCGCGGCGATCCAGTGCTCGCGAACGACGGCAAAGCGGATCCACCCGAGAACGAACAGGGCCGTGAACCCGAAGGAGAGCCCGAAGTGGATCAGCGCCCCGAGCGCCGCCGCCGGCAGGCCACCCGTGAAGGCCGCGGGACCGAGGGCGCCGCTGGCGATGAACTGCAGCACCTGAATCGGATTCCTGCCAGCGGTCAGGCCGAAATAGGCAACGCCATCGGTCGCGTCGAGCGCACCCACCAGGACGCCGCCCAGGAGGATCGCTTTGAGGATCGCGGTGGATTCAAGTTTGAACTGGATGGATTGAGGAGAGTGCTGAGTGGAAAGCATTGAGGCCGCTCCTTGGCAGGGGAAGAAAGGGTGATCGGATCAGGAACCCGATTCCGCAGAGTGGGCGGACGGACTAGTGGACCGGGACGCTGGTGCGGGTCGCGAAGGCGCGGATGATCCGCTCGGCGATGGCGGGGGCATGCTCTTCCAGCGCGAAGTGGCCGCCTTCCACGAAGGTGATGTCTGCTTCGGGCAGGTCCCGCTTGAACGCCTCGGCCCCGGCGACCACGAAAAACGGGTCGTTCTTCCCCCAGATCACCAGGGTGCGGGGTTGGGCCTCCCGGAAGTACGCCTGCCAGGCGCCAAACAGCCCGACGTTGTTCTTGTAGTCCACGAACAGGGCCAGCTGGATGGCCTCGTTGCCTGGGCGGTCCAGCAGGGCCTGGTCGTGGGTCCAGGCGTCGGGATTGAGCGAGGCCGCATCCTGGGCTCCGTAGGTGTACTGGAAGCGGGTGGTCTCCGGCTTGAGGAAGCCACGCGCGGCAGCCAAGGTCGCAGGGTTCTGCTCTTTCCAGAGCGGCAGGAACACGTCCGCCAGTGGCTTGCCCACGCCATCGAGGTAGGCGTTGGCGTTCTGGAACACCAGGCCCCTGACGCGCTTTGGGTGGGCCGAGGCCAGGCGCAGCCCCACGGGACCACCGTAGTCCTGCATGTAGTAGACCGTGTCACGCACGCCGATCTGGTCCAGGAGGCCTTGCACCGTGCTGGCCAGGTGGTCGAAGGTGTAGCTGAAGGTGTCGGGAGAAGGCGCCGCGGAATAGCCGAAGCCGATGTAGTCCGGCGCCACCACATGGAACTGGCCGGCCAGGCGGAGGATGAGCTCACGGTACATGTGCGAGGACGATGGGAATCCGTGCAGCAGGACGATGGCGGGGGCCTTCGGGTCGCCGGCTTCGCGGTAGAAGACCTTTTGGCCGTCGACCGTCGTCGTGCGGGCGTGGACCACCGGCAGGGCCGGGGCCTCAGCCGCGAGTGCACTGGAAGGTGCCACCTGGCCAGCGACCAGGCTGCCCAGGAGGACCAGCCTGCGCAGAGGTGGGACGTGAGAGGAAAGGGACAGCATGGGGGCTCCTGGTAGGAATGGTGCGAGGGGGATGATCATGACGTAACCATTTACGACATATTATTAGGTTACTCTTGATCTGTAACCTGTCAATGGCTTTTTTTTAGTTACTCGTGTGCTAGCCTGATCCGGGCAAAGCAGCCCATGAATGGCCCATGACCAAGACCCTGCTGACCTGCGCGCCCCCGCCGACCTTTGAGCCGGTGCAAATCGGCGATCACGCTGCGCTGGACTTCCTGAACACCGTGCTGGCCCCGGCTGGCGTCCGGCTCGACTTCATCCACGACGGCTCGGCCCTGGTCAGCTGGCTTGCACGGACGGCCGTCGTCCCTCCTGCCCACGCCACCGCAGTGGCCTCCTTTACCCCCAAGCAACTGGACCGCCTGGCTGCCGACGTGCGGGAACTGAGGGAGTGGTTCAGAGAGCTCCTGCAGCGCTGGCTGGCTGAGGGCGACCGGGCGGTGCAGGCTTCGGACCTGCAAAGGCTGAATGCCTGGCTTGAGGCAAGCCCGCTGAATCAATCCATCAAGCGCGGGCCGGGAGGACTCGAAATTCGCGTACAGCGGCACCCACGCGAGCCAGGCTCGCTGCTGGCAGAGCTGGCGGCTGTGTGCGCGGATCTGCTCGCCCAGCGCCGGCCCGGGGAGGTGCGGAAGTGCGAGAACCCAGCATGCACGCTGGTCTTTGCGGACATCAAGCGGGGCCCGCGACGGCGCTGGTGTTCCATGGCCGTGTGCGGCAACCGCATGAAGGTGGCGGCGCACCGCTCCCGGCAGCGCGCCTAGCGCCGCCTCACCCCAGCGTCCGCAAGCCCCTGCACAGCTGCCACGGGCTTGAGACCAGCTCGCATTCAATAATAGAGATGCACCACGGAGGCACGGAGGCCTCCGTGTTCCTCTGCCATGGGCAGGCCGAAGGCCGCTTCCGGCCATCCCGGAAGCCACGGGAGGCTCCGTGTCTCCGTGGTGGATCCTTGACGATCGAACGCGAATTGGTATGAGAGACCTGGAAGGGCGGGCATCGCCCGGGAGGGCACCGAGGTGGAACCGCTGCGAGTCGAGGCTGGCTCCGGGGTCGGGGCGGGGCCACCACGCTCGAAGCTCAGCCGCAGAAGGCGGGCGTCGGCATCGAATTCGAGCCTGACCGCGCGGTGGCCGGGAAAGGGGATCAGCACGCCCGATCCATAGCCACCCACGGCAAGGAACCCCTGCGCCTCGGTCCAGCGGTAGATGAAGACGCTGCCTCCCTCCAACACTTCGTCGGGCTCGCCCAGGTGGAGCAGCACCTCCTCGCGGGTGGACTGACCCACCTTCAGCGGCCCGGCGTACTGCGGGGTGATCCGCCCGCGCCCGGAGAGAAGCTGCCCCGTGGGAAAGGGCCAGATCAGGCAGCCGACCTGGCTGGACAAGAGCAGGGCGCCAAGGACGAGGCGGAT
Source organism: uncultured Holophagaceae bacterium (assembly GCA_963751095.1). Classification (GTDB taxonomy): domain Bacteria; phylum Acidobacteriota; class Holophagae; order Holophagales; family Holophagaceae; genus Geothrix. The sequence goes on from CAVVTK010000007.1 coordinate 74,021, forward strand.
CCGGCGGCTCACTCCTGCACCACCAGGCTGTGGCGGGCCAGCCGGCCATCGACCGCGAAGGCCAGCACCAGGTTGCTGACCCGGTAACTCCGGTACGCAGGCACAAAGGAATCAGCCCGGACCATGGTCGTTCCCCCGGCCCTGGTTCGCCCTTCCCGGACCCACCCACCGGTGGAACTGCGGGAGAACGCGTAGGTGATGATCCGCTCACCTTCGAAGTGGGCGCTGGGGGTTCCGAGCCGGAGCAGCACCTCCTCGCGGGTGGTCTTTCCGTCCACCAGGAAGGCCAGCCACTCCGCCTGCAGTTCGGCTGGATGCGCCTGCCTCAACAGGGGCGGTGTGCAGCCCGCCAGCATCGCCACCGCCAGGAAGAGGCCGCACCACCAAAGGGCCGGGCGCTGCCCCGGCATCACGAAGCGGGAGGCGGGTGGCTGATCCAAGATGGGCTCCTACGGGACCTGGCCCTGGGGCGGCGCGGCGGTTTCGCGAGGAAGGGGGTCGGCCGCACGGCGGTCCTTCACCAGGTTGTGCCGGACCAAGCGGTCCTCCGGACTGAACACCAGCACCAGGGAGGCGGTGCGCGGCCAGGCGTAGGACCAGTCGTGCGCGGCGATGGCACCCACCCGGCGCCATTCACCCGACGGCTCCATCACGAAGTCGTAGGTGAGGATCCGGCCTTCCTCGAAGGCCGCAGAGGGTCCGCCGAGCCGGAGCAGGACCTCTTGACGGGTGGTCCGGCCATCCTGGATCCCTTCCAGCACTCCGGCCTCGAAGGTCCGCAGCCTCTCCTGCACTACGGCGGGATCGAGGCAGCCCAATTCCACGGCAAGGCCCAGGGACAGAACCAGGAAGCGGACTCGGATGGACACGGGGGCCTCGGAACGACCAGGGTTCAGTTAGGGCCAATGTAACCCTCCCGGAACTGGCCGTCAAAACCCACGCGGGGCCTGGATCCTAAGGCTGGAACTGCGTCCGCGGATCAGGCGCCCCATCCACCCCGCGCGAACTTCGTCAGCTTCTCGTCGCTGCTCCGCAACGCCAGGGCCCGGGCCACGAAGCGGCCCACGGGATCGGCTTCCAGGTTCACGGGATCGCCGGGGCGCATTCCGTTCAGGGCCGTGTTCCGGACGGTCTCAGGGATGAGCGCCACCGTGAACCAATCGGTACCGCAATCCACCACCGTGAGCGAGATGCCCTCCACGGCGATCGAGCCCTTGGGCGCGGTCATGGGCGCCAGCGCCTGAGGCATGCTGAAGCGCCAGATGCCCTCGGCCACGCCGCCCTGGGCGTGGGGACGCGACACCAGCTGGCCGAGGCCGTCCACGTGGCCCGACACCAGGTGGCCATCCAGGGGATCACCCACGCGCAGAGCCGGTTCCAGGTGCAGCGTCGCGCCCAGCGCCAGGCGACCCAGGGTGGTCTTGTCGAGGGTCTCCTCGCTGAGCTCCGCCTCCCAGGCGCGGCCATCCACCGCCACGCTGGTGAGGCAGGCCCCGTTCACGGCGATGCTGGCGCCCAGCTCGGCGCGGGCCAGCAGGTCTGCCGGGGCCGCGATGCGCAGTCGCGCCCCGCCGGGACGGGACGTGCGGGCTTCAAGGGTGCCGAGATGACGAATCAGGCCAGTGAACATGACCCCTACATCATGCCCCAGTCGAGGCCGCCAGGCGGCTCTTCCGCGCCCCGTAGAGGAAGTAGATCACCAGGCCGATGCCCAGCCAGCCGAAGAAGCGGTACCAGGTTAGGGCGGGCAGGCCCTTGGCGATCCAGAAGCAGCCGATGATGCCCGCCGGCGCCACAAACCAGGCGAAGGGCATGAGGAACTTCCGCGGGGCCTCGGGACGGCGCTTGCGGAGCAGGAGCACGGCGAGGCAGACGATGACGAAGGCGAACAGGGTACCGATGTTGGCCAGTTCCACCACCTCGTCGATGTTCAGGAGGGCCGCCGGGATGGCCACAAGGAAGCCCGTGAGCACGGTGGCGTGGCCAGGCGTCTTGAACTTGGGGTGCACCTTGCCGAACCAGGGGCCCAGCAGGCCGTCGCGGCTCATGCTCATGAAGATGCGGGGCTGGCCCACCTGGTAGACGAGCAGGGCCGCGGTGGTGGCGATAACGGCGCCGAAGCTGATGACGGCCGCGATGCCGCCCATGTGGTGTTGGGTGAAGATGTAGGCCAGGGGATCGGCGATGCCGCCGAGCCTGGTGTAGTGCAGCATGCCCGTCACCACCAGGGCCACGGCCGCGTAGATGAAGGTGCAGATCACCAGCGAGCCCAGGATGCCCCTGGGCAGGTCCTTGCCGGGATTGCGGCATTCCTCCGCCGTGGTGCTCACGGCATCGAAGCCGATGAAGGCGAAGAAGATGATGGCCGCACCCGCCTGGATGCCCTTCCAGCCGTGGGGCACGAAGGGATGCCAGTTGCCCGGGTCGATGAACTTGATGCCGAGGCCCACCACCGCCAGCAGGATCATCACCTTGATGACCACCATGACGCTGTTGACCCGGGCGCTCTCCTTGATGCCGATGTAGCAGAGCCAGGTGATGAGGGCCGTGATGACCACCGCCAGGAAGTTGATGGTGATGGGCATGCCGGCGATCGTGGGCGCGGCCTTCACCACCTCCCAGTTGGCGAAGGTGGCGGCCCCGTTCAGCAGGCCCGCCTTGGCCTGGGCCAGGGCGTGCAGCTTGGCGGAGAGCTCCATGGCGGGCACGCCCTCCACCAGCTTCATGGCGGAGCGCGGATCCATGCCCAGCCAGCCGGGGATGTTCACGTGGAAGACCGTGGAGAAGAAGCTGCGGGCGTAGTCGCCCCAGGAGATGGCCACGGCCACGTTGGAGATGGCGTACTCCAGCAGCAGGTCCCAGCCGATGATCCAGGCCATCAGTTCGCCCAGGGTGGCGTAGGCATAGGTGTAGGCGCTGCCCGACACGGGGATCATGGAGGCCAGCTCCGCGTAGGCCAGGGCCGTGAAGCCGCAGATGAGGGCCACCACGAGGATGGAGATCACCAGGCCGGGCCCCGCGGGCAGGCGGCCATCGGCCATGTTCCCGGCGGCGGCGGTGCCGATGCTGGAGAAGATGCCGGCGCCGATGATGGCGCCGATGCCGAACATGGTGAGGTCGAAGGCGCCCAAGTTCTTCTTGAGCTGGTGCTCCGGCTCCTCCGCGCTGGCACGCAGCTGCTCCAGGGACTTGGTGCGGAAGAGGCGCTCGAACATGGGGACCTTGGGAGAAGGTTCATGCTATCAGCGGTGCCGAAGGCGCCGCTGGGGAGACTGATGGGTGGGCTTCAGGCTGCAGGCTTCAGGCCTCAGGAAGTGCACCGCGCCGCAGGCTCGGCCAAACTCGGGGGCCGCAGGCCGCCGAGCCCCCTGTAGCCCGGAGTCTGTAGCCTGTAGCCCGAAGCCTGTAGCCTGAAGCCATGCGCCTCTGGAGCGACCACCACCTCCGCCTGTCCCTCACGGGGCTCGGCCTGCAGTACCTGCTGGCCCTGCTGGCGGTCGGCGCCTTCTCCGTCAACACCGGCAACAACCTGCTCTACCTGGTGTTCTCCCTGATGCTGGGCCTCTTCCTGGTCTCGGGCATCCTGAGCCGCCGCGCCCTGCAGGGGCTGCGGGTGGTCAGCCTGGAGGAGGGCAACCTCTTCGCCCGGGTGCGCGGCGGGCTCCGCCTGCGCCTGCGCGACGCGGGCCGGGGCAGGATCCGGGGCCTGGAGCTGCACCTGGTGCTGGACGACGGCACCGTGGAGCCGAGCTTCCTGGGCGTCGCCAGCCGGGAGGGTGAGACGACCGTGGTCCTCCAGGCCCGGGCCGCCCGCCGGGGTTGGACCCGCCTGCGGGCGCTTGAACTCCGGACCCGCTTCCCCTTCGGGCTCCTGGAGAAATCCCGCTTCATCGACCTGGATCAGCAGGTCCTGGTGCTGCCCCATCCCCGCACGCCCCCCGCCCAGCCGGCCAGCTGGCGGGGTGAGGGGCATCGCACCCTGGCCCAGGAGGGCGCCAGCAGCCCCGAGGGGGCCAGGCCCCTGCGGCTGGGGGATTCGCCGGGCCGGGTCCACTGGAAGCGCACCGCCCAGCGCAGCCAGCCCTGGGTGCGCACCTTCGAGGAGGAGCGGCCCCTGGGCCTGCACCTGCGTCTGGACCTCTCGGCCTGGGTTGCAGGGCGGCCATTCGAGCGGGAGCTGGAGCGTCTGTCCGGGGCGGTGCTCCAGGCCCGGCTCCAGAAACGGGACATCAGCCTGGAGGTGCAGGGGCCTGAGGGGATCCGGGAGGTCCACGGCCCCACGCCGTGCTGGAGGGCGCTCGCCCTGGCCCAGGCCGCGGGAACCGGAGAAGGCGCGACGCCGGCAGCTCAGTTAAGCTGAAAGCCTCTGGAGGCGCTGGTGTTCGACGATCCGCAATCCCCGGCCTGGGCTCCGCTGCTCGACGCCGCCTGGAAGGCCCGGGACCACGCCCATGCCCCCTATTCCCGGTTCCAGGTGGGCGCGGCGCTGCTGACCGCCACCGGCGCCGTGTTCGGCGGCTGCAACGTGGAAAACGCCGCCTACCCCGTCTGCCTCTGTGCCGAGCGCGGCGCCCTGAGCGCGGCCGTGGCCGCGGGGTTGCAGCCCGGCGGCCTGGTGGCCGCGGTGGTGGTGACCGATGTGGCTGAGCTCACGCCGCCCTGCGGCGCCTGCCGTCAGGCCCTGATCGAGTTCGCGGGCGAGCTGCCGGTGCTCCTGGCCAACCGCCACTCCCGCCACCTCCACCGACTGGAAAATCTGCTGCCCCACAGCTTCACCGGTGGACATTTTCGCTAGGCCCACCCCACCCGCCGGGCCTAAACTTTCCGAACTCCAAGTCCGGCATCCCGAGGCAGCTGAATGGCCATTGATCGCGTCAAAGTCAAGAAGGAAGCCGACAAGCTCTTGACGGCGGGCAGGGTGGAGCGGGCCATCGACGAGTTCCAGAAACTCGTCGACGACAACCCGAAGGACTACAACACCCTGAACCAGATCGGCGACCTCAGCGTCCAGATCGGGCGGGTGAAGGAGGGCGTGGAGATCCACAAGCGCCTGGGCGGGGCCTATGAGCGGGACGGCTTCCACGCCCGCGCCGCGGCCATCTTCCAGAAGGTGGTGCGCAACGCCCCCGAGGACATCGACGCGGCCCAGCGCCTGGCGGACCTCTACCGCCAGATGAACAAGACCAGCGACGCGGTGAAGGTGCACCTGCAGGTGGCGGAGCACTTCCAGAAGAAGGGCCTCATCAAGCGCGCCCTGGAGGAGTTCAACAAGGTCGTCGACCTGGACCCCAAGAACCTGAAGATGAAGGTCAAGCTGGCGGACCTCTACAACAAGGAGGGCATGAAGGACCGCGCCGCGGGCATCTACCTCGAGGTGGCCGAGTCCCTGGCCATGGAGCAGATGCACGGCGAGGCCAACCAGATCCTCGAGCGCGCCAAGTCGATGATCTCAACGCCTCAGGTCTACCTGACGCAGAGCCGCCTGGGCGTCATCCAGGGCGACTACACCACCGCCGCCCAGCACCTGCGCGAGGGGCTCACCACCAATCCCCGCAACACCGAGCTGCTGGAGGCCCTGGCCGAGATCGAGCTGCGCAGCGGCCACCCGGACCGCGCCCTCGAGGCGCTGGCGGAAGTGGCCCAATTGCCCGAGAAGTCCCTGCCCCTCTGTGAGAAGGCCCTGCGGAACCTGGTCAACGCGGATCGCGCGGAAGAGGGCCTGCGCCTCTTCGCGCCCATCGCCCGCGAACTCGCCCGCCGCGGCTCCGGCGATGTCATCGGCCGCAGCCTGCGGACCGCGCTCCAGGGGAACATCGGCGTCGAAGGCTGGATCCTGCTCGCCGAGATCGCCCACCAGAGCGGGAACCGCACCGACCAGGTGCAGGCGCTCCAGAGCGCCTACGGCATCGCCTACCAGAACAACGACCAGTCCCTCATCAGCCACCTCGCGGCCCAGCTGCAGGGCATGGGCGTGGTGCCCGGCGCCGCCGCACCGGCACCGGCCACCTTCGCCCCCTCGGGCCTCCCGGCGGGTTTCGAGGCCAGGGCGCCCCAGGAGATCACCCGCCATGGCGGCGAGACCGAGGTGGATCCGGTCCGTCGCCTGCGCATCGAGCAGTTCTCGCGTGAAGCCGAGGCCATGCTGCGGGGCGGCAGCCCCGAGCGGGCCATCGAGACCTACAAGAAGGCCCTGGAGCTGGACCCCGCCGACCTCACCATCATCGAGGCCATCGTCGCCGTTCATCGCACCACAGGCCGCCTCACCCAGGTGCAGATGCAGTACGTCCAGAGCGCCCAGGCCCTGGTCCAGCTGGACCGGAAGCGGGAAGCCGCGCACCTGCTGGACCTGGCGGAACAGCTCTTCCCGGGTTCCACGCGCATCCACCGCCGTGCGATGGGGCTGCCAGAGCCGGGCGTGCTGCCGCCCCCCGCCTCCCGCGCCGCCATCGGGCTGCCCGCCCCGCCACCGCCGCCCTCGGCGCCGACCCAACCCATCCCGCCGCCGCCGGCGGACGACCTGGACATGCTGATCGGCCTCGACCTTCCTGGCTTCGAGGTGCCGTCCCCACGACCGGTCGCCCTTCCGGCCATCGAGCCCATCGCCCTGGGTGATGGCTTGGACGAGGGTCTGCCCCTCCTCCCGGACCTGGGCGCGCTGCCGCCGGACCCCTTCGCGCCTCCCGCCCTGTCCCCGGTGCCGCCGAGCCAGGAGCACCCCGCGCTGGAGCCCTCCGACCTGAGCTGGATGGACGCGACGCTCACGGACCTCACACCCGAGGTGGCAGGCTCCACTTCCGCGCCCACCGCGCCCCTGCCCCCCATGCCCACGCGGCAGCTGGGGCAGGATGTCATCGATGCCCTTTCCGCCCTGCCGGAGCTGCCCGAGCTGCCCGAGGCCGGCCTCGCCGGACCGGCTCCGGTGCCCGCGCCGATCCCCGCCGTGGCTGCAGTTCCCGAGGCGGTGACCGAGGATATCGAAAACCTGCTGGGCGACATCGACTTCCAGCTGGACTATGGCAGCCCCGAGGAAGCGAAAATCGAGATCGAGGCCGCCCTCCAGCAGTTCCCGGGGCACCCCGAGCTGCAGTCCCGCCTCGCCCGCGCGGAAGCCGCGCTGCAAAAGCTGGGACACCTCCCCAAGGCCAGCGCCCTCGACGAGAGCGACTTCGCCAACTCCTTCTTCGATCTCACGGATGTTCTCGGCACCGCCCTCATGGACAGCGGCGAGGGCGAAGAGATGCACGACGCCACCCACGTGGTGGAGAAGATCCAGAGCGTCGACGAGCTGTTCAGCGCCTTCCGCGAGGGCGTGGAGAAGCAGGTCAAGGGCGACGACTACGACACCCACTACAACCTGGGCATCGCCTACAAGGAGATGATGCTCATCGACCCGGCCCTCGAGGAGTTCAAGATCGCCATGGGGGACCCCGAGCGCACCCTGGAGTGCTGCTCCATGCTCAGCATCTGCGAGCAGGCCCGGGGCGACCTCGCCGCCGCGGTGGAGTGGCTGCGCCAGGGCATCCTGGCCCCGGGCTTCCCCCCGGAGGACAGCATCGGCCTCCGCTACGACCTGGCCGAGATCTACCTCCAGCAGGGCCACACCAGCATGGCCGCCGAAGAATTTAAGGCGGTCTACGAGATGGATCCCGACTATCGCGATGTGGCGGCGCGGCTGGCCTGATACCAGCTCGCATTCAATAATAGTGATTCACCACGGAGGCACAGAGCCCACGGAGGTGGCACGGAGGCCTCCGTGTTCCTCTGCCATGGGCAGGCCGAAGGCCGCTTCCGGCCATGCCGGAAGCCACGGGAGGCACTGGGCCCGGATCCTTTCGGGAGCATCCGAGCCCGGTGCCACCCGTGTGCCCATGCTCCGTGTCGTCGTGGTGGATCCTTGCCGATCGAACGCGAATTGGCCTGGTAGCTATCTGGCCACCACATGCCGGAGCTTCGCCGCCAGCGCCGAGATCTGGTAGGGCTTCGCCAGCATCCCCCGGGCACCCAGTGTCAGCAGCTCTTGCACCTCTTCGTTTTCGCCGTAGCCGGTGCAGATAAGCACGGGCACCCCCGGATCGATCCTGCGGAACTCCATGAAGGCCTCCCGCCCACCCATCCGCGGCATCTTCAGGTCGAGCACCACCGCGGAGAGCCGCTCATGGAGACGCCCGAACCCCTCCACGGCCTCCAGCCCATCACCCGCGGTCGCCACCTCGTAACCGAGGGACTCGAGCGCCGACACACCCAGCTCGCGGAGCATCAGTTCATCCTCCACCAGCAGGATGAGGCCCTCCCCCTGGGCCCTCCCCGGGGCGGCCTCCCCTGGGACTGAGGGCGCCCGGCCCACCGGCAGGTACACCAGGAAGGTGCTTCCTTTGCCCTTGCTGCTGGAAACGGTGATGGCCCCTCCGTGGGAGTGGATGATGCCGTAGACCGTAGAGAGGCCGAGGCCCGTCCCGGACACAGCAGAGGAGTTCTTGGTCGTGAAGAAGGGCTCGAAGATCCGCTGCTGGATCTCCGGGGTCATGCCCACGCCGGTGTCCGCAACCATCAGTTCCACATATCTTCCCGCCGGGACCGGCAGGCCCGGATGGGTGGTCTCCGCCAGGTCTCGAACGCAAGAGGAGATCGTCAGAACCCCCCGCTCGGGCATGGCCTCCATGGCGTTGATGCACAGGTTCACGAGCACCTGGTGGATCTGCGAGGGGTCACCATCCACCGCCGGGCAATCCTCCATAGCGACCACCACCTTCAGGTCGGGGCTCATGGAAGGCCGGATCATCTCCAGGCAATCGGCGACCATCACCGGCAGGTCCAGGGGTTCCACCAGGTTTTTGCCCCGGCGCCCGAAGGCCAGGAGCTTCTGGGTCAGCTCGCCTGAACGCGAGGCGGCCGAAAGAATCGCCTTGAGGTACTTCTGGCGGATCGGGTCAGGTTCACCGGACACCAGCAGGTCCGCGTAGCCCATGATCCCGGCAAGCATGTTGTTGAAATCATGGGCGACACCTCCCGCGAGACTGCCAAGACTCTCCATCTTCTGAGTCTGCTGTTTCTCCTGCACCAGGAGCCGCGCCGTCTCCTCGGCCCGCTTGCGCTCGGTGATGTCGCGATGGAAGGCGAGGAGCCTGGCCCGCCCCCCCGTGGACACCAGGCTCGCCGAGACTTCGAGCGGGAAGGTGTGGCCATCCTTGTGGTAGTGCTCCACCTCAAAGGTCAGCGCCTCTCCCGCGAGGAGCCGCCGCATCCGTTCCGAGGTCAGCCGGGAAGTGTCCGGTGCGTCCAGGTCCCTCAGGTTCAGGCCGAGCATCTCCTCCCGGCTATAGCCATGCATCCTGGCCAATGCCTCGTTGACCTCGAGGAGGTCGCCCTCGGGGGAAAGAGTGAAGATGCCCTCGCTCGCGCGGTCGAACTGCGTGCGGTACCGCTCTTCGCTCTCCAGGATCGCCTCTTCCGCCTGCTTGCGCTCGGTGATGTCGTGGGCCACGCCCATGTAGCGCGGCCCGCCGGGTGTGCTCATCTGGGTTCCGTTCGCCTGGAACCACCGCCAGGTCCCATCGGCATGCCTGACCCGGTAGGGGGGGCTCGTCTCTCCCCGTCCCGAGGCAAGGACGCGCGCGAGGTGTTCCCCGCAGGGCTGGACATCCTCGGGATGGACGAAGTGTGCGAAGGATTTGCCAACCACCGCGTCAGCGGGAATGGCGAAATGGCGCTCCCAGGCGGGGGAGACGAAGAAGAACCGCCCCTCGGCGTCGAGCGTGAAGATGACGTCGATGGACTGCTCGATGTAGGTGCGGAACCTGGACTCGCTCTCCCGCAAGCGATCCTCGACCTCTTTGCGCTCTGTGATGTCCCGGAAGACACCGAGCACCTGCAGCGGCTCGTCATTCCGGCCAACCCTGGGCGTGGCAGTGACCAGGAGGGTCCGGAGTGCGCCATCCGCACGCCGGATGAGGAGCTCGTAGGTACTCGCAAGCCCCAGGGACCTGAGGTTGGTCTCATCGCGGATCAGCGCCAGCTGGTCCTCCGGTAGAAACTCAAAGAGCGAGTGGCCCACCAGGCCCCCAGGCGGCACGCCGAAGATCTGCTCGGCCACTGGATTGGCCATCTGGAACCGCTCCTGGGCATCGACCATGGAGAAGCCCTCGCCCTGGCGCTCCAGGAACTCCCGATGCATGGCTTCGGACTCTGCGAGCCGATCCCGTTCCCGGTCGGATCCCCTCTGAACCACCCAGAGCATCAGGGCGCAGGTCGGCAGGCAGATCATGTACCCCGCATAGAGGTCCACGAAGCGCTCCGCCGGGCTGGAAAAGAGGGTGACCAGATGAGGCCAGGTCTGCTCCACAAGGAGCAGGCCGACGATGTTCGCTAGCAGCAGGAGCATCCCGGCCAGGCGCGGCATGCCTTTGAAGAAGAGCACCACGAACAGCACGGCCAGGAAGAAGTAGAGCCCGATGCTGCCCTGAGAACCCCCGTTGGGAAACCAGATGAGGTCCAGGCAGGCCACGAGCGCGAACGCCATGGTCTTGTGAAGGTAGCGCCCCCGCTTCGCCGCCCAGGCGAGGCCCAGGGACAGCAGGCCAAAGACGACGATCCAGCGGTTCACCCAGGGGCTCAGGCCCTGATAGTTGTTCACGGGAAGAATCACCAGGAGCGAGAGCGCACCGCCCAGCAGGCAGAGCCACTGGAAGAACTGCCGCTCCAGGGGCAGGGAGGCCTCCGGAACCATCCAGTCCATCCACGCTGACCAGCGGCCCCGCACCATCAACCTCCCCTGCGCCCCCTGCTGGGGAACCTGACATTCACGACGGTTGGAATGATCTGAATCGACTATATAGACACCTTCGGCATCCCCCGCGGATTTCCAAAGTGACACCGGTCTCAGGCTCCCGCGGTCCCGAGCATCCGGTTGCCACTGAGGCCCCAGGGCTGCAGGGCCTGGAGGGCGGGCTGGACGGGCTTGCCGGGACGCTGGAGCTGGGTGAGCTCCAGCGCGCCATCAGAGGTGGTGAGCCAGGCGCCCTCCCTGCTCCAGACCAGCTGCCCGGGATCCCGGTAGCAGGCCCGCAGGGCGCCCACGCCGCAGACCTTGAGGGCCTGGCCCTCCATCTGCAGCTCGGAGCCGGGCCAGGGCCACAGGGCGCGCACCTGCCGGTGCAGGTCCGCCGCAGGGCGGCGCCAGTCCAGGCGGGCCATCTCCTTGTGAAGCTTCGGGGCATAGGTGGCCCGCTCGTGCTGCTGCTCCACCGGCTGGGCGCAGCCGCAGAGCAGCTTGGGCAGCTCGTCGAGAAGCAAATCCGCCGCATCCAGGGCCAGCGCGGCCAGCAGCCCCTCGGCGGTGTCCTTCTGGCTGATGGCGCGGTGGCTCTGGGCCAGCACAGGACCCTCGTCCATGCCAGGTGTGAGGCGCATGAGGCTGACGCCGATCTCCTCGTCCCCGGCCAGCAGGGCGTGGTTCACGGGGGCCGCGCCCCGCCAGCGGGGCAGCAGGCTGAAGTGCAGGTTCCAGACCCCGCCCGGGCAGGAATCCAGCATCCACCGGGGCAGGAGGTGGCCGTAGGCGACCACCACGGCCAGGTCGATCCCCAGGCCTTCCCAGAGCGCCCGTGTCTCCGGGGTTTTCCAGCTCAGGGGCTGATGAATGGCCAGCCCCAGCTCCTGGGCCGTCACCTTCACCGGCGGGGCCTCCAGGTGGCGCCCCCGGCCCGCGGGCCGGTCCGGATTGCTGAACACCGCCTCGACGCCTTCCTCCGCGAGGGCCCGCAAGGCCGGAACGGCAGCCCGTGGTGTCCCCAGGAACGCGATGCGGGTCATCCCCGGCCCTGCTTCTGATACTTCTTCTGGAGGAGCTGCCGCTTCACGGGGCCGAAATACTCCACGAAGAGCCGGCCCCGCAGGTGGTCGATCTCATGGCAGAAGGCCCGGGCCATGAGATCTTCCCCGGCCAGCTCGTGCCAGCTGCCGTCCTTGGCCCGGTTGCGGATGGTCACCTTCTGGGGGCGCTCCAGCACTTCGCGGATGCCCGGGATGGAGAGGCAGCCCTCCGGGCCCACCTGGGAACCCTCCTCGAGCGTGATCTCGGGGTTGATGAGCACGATCTGCTGGGCCGGATCCTCGCCGCAGGAGCAGTCGATCACGGCCAGATTGATGTTCCGGCCGATCTGGGGCGCCGCGAGGCCGACCCCCTCTTCGTCGAGGGCGGTCTCGAACATGTCCGCCACGAGCTGTTCCAGCTCGGGCGTCCAGTCCCCGACATCCTCGCTGTTCTTCTTGAGGCGGGGATCCCCCCAGGTGAGCACGGGCAAGACGGCCATTCAACCTCTCCAGCATTCCAGTGTAATCCAATGGGGTTCCCGAGGTAATCTGAGAGGTCCGTACCCTGGAGCCACGCATGCTTCGTTCTTTCCGCCAGGTTTTCAAATCCAACCGCACGCCCATGGCCGCGGTGATGATCGTCGTGCTCCTCGGGCTGGTCGCCTACCTGGCGCCCACGGGGGGGGCGGTCTCCGCGGACACCGTGGTCGCCCGGGTCTATGGCCATGAGGTGCTGATGCGTGAGCTGGCCGAGCACATGCAGGAGCTCTACCAGCGCTACGGGAAGCAGGCCAGCCCCGAGGCCCTCAAGCCCTTCGTCCAGTCCCAGGCCCTCCGCGACCTCATGAACCAGAAGCTCATGGAGGAGCTGGCCGAGCGGCACCATGTGGTGGTGACCGACGAGGAGGTCGGCGCCCGCCTCCGGGCCTTCCTCCGCCAGTACCCCATGCTGCTGGACACCAAGGGCGGCCTGAAGTCCAACGCCGAGCTGAAGCAGATCTTCCAGGAGACCGGGTTCAACCCCGCCATGCAGGAGCGGGCCATCCGCTCCGAGCTGCTGCGCACCAAGCTGGTCCAGCAGGCCGCCCTGCAGGTGCCCGTGGACGAGGCCTGGATCGCCCAGGAACACCGCCTCCGCAGCGAGAAGGTCGCCTTCCAGCAGGTGGCCCTGCCCGTGGATGCCAGCACCGTGGCCGATCCCGGCGACGCCACCCTCGAGGCCTTCTACAAGGCCGGCGGCGAGCGCTTCCTCCAGCCGCCCCGCCGCGTAATCCAGTTCGTGGCCGTGGACCGCGCCGCCCTGGGCAAGGACATCGAACCCGACGAGGCCGCCCTGAAGGCCGCTTTCGAGGCCCGGAAGGGCGACACCACCGAGTTCAAGGCCCGCCACATCCTGTTCAAGGCCGAGGGCGACACCCAGATGCAGGAGGCCACCACCAAGGCCCAGCTGCTGCGCCAGCGCCTGGTCAAGGGCCTGGATTTCGCCAAGACCGCCGAGGAGCAGAGCGAGGACCCCAGCGCCAAGGGCAACGGCGGCGACCTGGGGTGGTTCACGTCCTCCAAGATGGTCAAGCCCTTCTCCGAGGCCGCCGCGGCCCTGAAGCCCGGCGAGATCAGCCAGCCCGTGCGCACCCAGTTCGGCATCCACCTCATCAAGCTGGAAGGCCGCCGCGAGAAGAAATTCGAGGACCTGAAGGCCCAGCTGGCGAGCGAGATCTCCGGCAGCCGCTTCAACTCCCGCGCCCAGGAGCGCCTCGAGCAGATCCGCAAGCGGGCCAACGGCGGCGATCTCGCCGCCGCCGCCAAGAGCCTGGGCAGCCCCGCCCAGCTCAGCCAGCCCTTCAGCAACGAGCCCTCGGCCCAGGTGGAGGGCCTGCCCGAGCTGCCCCAGATCGCCGCCGAGGCCTTCCGCATGAAGGTGGGCGACGTGTCGAAGCCCCAGGCCTTTGGGGGGCGGCACCTGCTCTTCCGCGTCCAGGAGGAACTGCCCGAAGCCGTGCCCCCCTTCAAGGAAGTCCGCGCCAAGGTCCTGGCCGCCTATCGCTTGGAGGAGGCCCGCAAGCAGGCCGTGGCCAAGGCCCAGCAGGCGCTCAAGGCCGGTGGTTTCCAGGCCGTGGGTCCCGTCACCGACCAGGCTGCCGCCCCCCTCAGCGGCCTGCGCGACCTCGCCACCCACCCCGGCATCCGCAAGGCCCTCCTGGAGACGGCCGCGGGCCAGACCACCCCCGTGCTCTGGACCCAGGATGGCAAGCTCTGGATGGCCCGCATCGCCTCCCGCGAGCCTGCTCCGGCCCTCACCTTCGAGACCCGCCGCAGCCTCCTCCAGGACCTGCAGACCACCGAGGCCCAGAAGTTGCTCTCCGCGGAGTTGCAGTCCCTGGATCAGCAGGGTCGCCTGCGGCCCGGCTTCAGCAGCTTCTGGGGCCACTTCGGTGGCATCTACGTGAACACCGCCGCCGTGTCCGTGCAGATGGAAGACTAGCGCCCAGACTGCCGCTCAGCAGAGCGCCAGCCGGGGCACGGCCTCCAGGAGCTCCCCCAGATGGGGATGGGGTGGCCTGGACAGCAGGGCCGCGGCTGGCCCCTGGCACAGCGCTTCGCCATCCCGCAGCACGAGCAGCTGATCGCAGAGGATCCGCACCGGCTCCGGATCGTGGCTCACGAGGAGCAGCGCGATGCCTTCGGCTTTCAGCGACAACAGCAGCGAAAGCAGGTGGCCACCCAGGGTCGGATCCAGGGCCGAGAAGGGCTCGTCCAGCACCAGCAGGGCTGGCTCCAGCATGAGGGCCCGCCCCAGGGCCAGCCGCTGGGCCAGGCCGCCGGACCAGACTCCGGGGTGCTGATCCAGGGCCGCTTCCGGGAACTTCACCTTGGCTGCCATGCGGGCGGCGGCCTCCCGCCGGGTGTCGACTGTCCCCCGGTTCCAGACCTCCAGCGGCTCCTGGAGGATCTCCCAGCCAGTCCGGTGGGGCGGCAGGCTGGCCTGGGCATCCTGGAAGACCGCCTGGATGCAGGGACGCCGAGGCCTCCGCTCCCGCTCGGGCAGGGGCGACCAGGGCGCACCCTGGAAGGAGATGCTGCCCCCGCTCGGTTCCAGCAGGCCCAGCAGCAGGTTCAGCAGGGTGGTTTTTCCGGAACCGCTGGTGCCGATGACGCCCCAGGCTTCGCCTGGAGCGATGGAAAAAGATACGTCATCCAGCACCCGCTTTCCCCCACGCAGAAGGCCCAGACCTTCCGCGCAAAGCAGCGAGCTCGCCGTCAGCGGATCACCTCTGCGCCCATGAAGGGCCGCAGCGCCTCGGGCACCACGATGCTGCCGTCGGGCTGCTGGCAGTTCTCCAGGATGGCCACCCAGGTGCGGCCCACGGCCAGGCCGCTGCCGTTCAGCGTGTGGGCGAAGGCGGGCTTGCCCTCCTTGCCCTTGGCGCGGATGTTGGCGCGCCGGGCCTGGAAGTCGCCGAACCAGCTGCAGGAGCTGATCTCGCGGTAGGTGTTCTGCGAAGGCAGCCACACCTCCAGGTCGTAGGTCTTCTGGCTGCTGAAGCCCATGTCGCCGGTGCAGAGCAGCACGCGGCGGTAGGGCAGGCCGAGGGCCTCCAGGATGGCCTCCGCATCCGCGGTTAGTTTTTCCAGCTCGGCCTCCGCCTGGTCCGCGGCGGCGAAGGTCACCAGCTCCACCTTGTGGAACTGGTGCTGGCGGATGATGCCCTTGGTGTCCCTGCCATAGCTGCCGGCCTCGCTGCGGAAGCAGGGGGTGAAGGCGCAGTGGCGCATGGGCAGCGCTTCCGCAGGCAGGATCTCGTCGCGGTAGAGGTTGGTGACGGGGACTTCCGCCGTGGGGATGAGATACAGCGAACTGTCTCCGTGGGGTGTCTTGAAGAGATCCTGCTCGAACTTGGGCAGCTGGCCCGTGCCGTACATGCTCTCGGCATTGACCAGGTAGGGCGGGATGACTTCGAGGTAGCCCGCGGCGGTCTGGCGGTCGAGCATGAAGGCGATGAGGGCGCGTTCTAACTTCGCGCCCTGCCCCTTCAGCACCGAGAAGCGCGCGCCGCTGATCTTGGCGGCGCGATCCAGATCAAGGATGCCTAATGCCGTGCCCAGTTCCACGTGATCCTTGGGTGCATCGATCTTCGGGATCTGACCCCAGCGCTTGATCTCGACGTTGGCGTGCTCGTCGCGGCCGCTCGGCACGCTGGCATGGGGCGGGTTGGGGAGGCCCGCCAGGAAGTCCTTGAAGGCCGCTTCGACCTCGCGCTCGGCGGCTTCCAATGCCTTCAGCTTGTCGCCGACCTCGCGCTGCTGGGCGATGAGGTGATCCGCATTCTCCTTGGCCCGCTTGAGGCGCCCCACTTCCTCGCTGACACGGTTGCGCTCGGCCTTCAGCGCCTCGGCTTCCTGCAGCGCCACGCGGCGGGCCTGATCCAGCTCCTGGTAGCGGGCCCGATCCAGCATGTAGCCCCGCTCGGACAGGCGGGCCGCCACGGCGTCGAGGTCGTTGCGGAGGAGGTTGGCATCAAGCATCTGTGGTTCCCGGAAACCTTCATTCTAGCGGGCTCCGTCTGAAAGCTCAGGCCTGGGGCCAGGCTCCCTCCGGCGTCGGCTCGCCGGCCCAGGCCCCTTGGAACGCCGCGCGTGCTTCCGCGATGCCGCCCCCGGCGCCCAGCACCAGGCCCAGCTTGGCCAGGGCGGCCCAGCGGTTGTGCAGGCCGCCGGAGATGGCGCCCAGGTCCTCCAGCTTGCGCCCCATCTCATAGGCGGACAGATCGACGCCGCCATGGGGGCACTGGGAGGTCACCACCACGGGCAACTGGCGCTGGCGGCAGTCCTTCAGGAAGGCCTGCAGGTCGGGGCGGTCCATGGGCAGGTTGCCGGCGCCGAAGGCCTGGATGAGGACGGCCCGGGCCCCGGTGGGCGCGGGGAACCAGGCCATGCCCGGATGGGGCGTGACCGTGCGGACGGTGAGGTCCAGCTCGGCGCCCAGCCCGGCGGGAACCTGTCGGCTGAACTGGCCCGCCTCGGGGTGCAGGCGGATCTCGGCGCCGATCTCCGCCAGGGGCGGCAGGTTGGGGCTCTGGAAGGCCTCGAACTGGCTCACGCTCAGCTTGTCGGCGGCCACGCCCCGCAGCCAGTGGGTGCCGAAGCAGATGCCCACTTCGGGGATGGCGCGGCAGGCCAGGTCCACGGCGTTGACCAGGTTGCTGCGGGCGTCGCTGCGCACGAACGCGAGGGGCCGCTGGCTGCCCGTGAGCACCACGGGCTTGCCCAGATCCGCCAGCAGGAAGCCCAGCACCGAGGCCGTGAAGGCCATGGTGTCCGTGCCATGGATGATGACGAAGCCATCGAAGCTTCCAGCCGCCGCCCGCACCCGCCGCGTCAGCGCCAGGATGTTCGCGGGTTCCATGCAGGCCGAATCCTGGTTGAAGGGCACCTCCACCGACAGCTCCGCCAGCTGGCCCAGCTCCGGCACCTGCTCCAGCAGATGGTCCAGGAACTTCCCGGGTGCCAGCGAGGCCGGTTCCCCGCTGGGGGCCATGCCGAGGGTGCCGCCGGTGTGGAGGAGAAGGATCTTTCGCATGGGATGAGTCTACAAGCTAGAGCCGGAGGCTGGAGAGCGACTCCCGACCCGGTACACTGACCCCTCGATGCGCCGCATCCCCCGAACCATCCAGCTGATCGTGGCCCGCTACCTGCGGCGGCTGCTCAGGAACCGTCTCGACGGCCAGCAGCTCCAGGCGGCGGTGGAAACGGCCCTGGCCACGCTGCCGATCCAGGAGAAGCTGCTGGTGCGCGAGGGGGCCCTGCGCTCGGAGACCCTCAACCGCCAGCTGGCCTGGGCCATGGCCTTCGTGGCCGGCGCAGTGAATGCCGGCGGCTTCCTGGCGGTCAGCCACTACACCTCCCACATGACCGGCGTCGTCTCCTCCATGGCCGACGAACTGGCCGCGGGAGACCTCACCACGGCCCTGGCGGCCCTGGCCATGATGCTCAGCTTCCTGGGCGGCGCCTTCGTCTGCACCACGCTCATCAGCTTCGGCCAGCGGCACCGAATGCGCAGCCGCTACGCGCTCACGCTGGCGCTTGAGGCCGTGTTGATGCTGATCTTCGGCTTCATGGGGAACCGCCTCCAGCAGGAGATCAAGTTCACGCTGCCCATGACCGTCATGCTGCTCTGCTTCATCATGGGCCTGCACAACGCCGTGACCTCCATCATCTCCGGCGCAGCCGTGCGCACCACCCACCTGACAGGCACCGTAACTGACATCGGCATCGAGCTGAGCAAACTCACCTACGTGAACGTCCACAACCGCCACGGCCGCGAGCGCATCGTGGCCAACCGCCAGAAGCTGACCCTGCTGCTCCTGATCCTCGCGTCCTTCCTGGGTGGCGGCGTGGTGGGCGCCCTCGGGTTCCGGCACATCGGCTTCAAGGTGACAGTGCCCCTCGCCGGCTTCCTGTGTTTTCTGGCGGCCCGTCCGCTGCTGCTGGAGCTGCGCCTCCTGCTCCATCGCCTGAAGCGGCAGTGGGCCCCATCGGACCAGGACGCCTCGCACGACGACTGAGGCCGCTCAGAGCACTTCCAGCCCGCTCATGCGTTCGACACCCTCGATCTTCCTCGTCCGGACCGCGCCCTGCCCTCCGATGAGCAGATGGCATCCAGCGGGCAGCCGGTCTTTCAGGTCCATGAGCAGACGCCGGGTGGTCTCCCCCGAGCTCTGGATGGACAGGCTGACCGCGACGCGGTCCACCTTCAGCGCCCGGGCCGCCTGGGCGATGCTCGCCACGGGGAGGTCCACGCCCAGCAACTCGGTCCGGACACCCTGGGAAGCGTAGGCCAGGGCGGCCATGAGCAGTCCCAGCCGATGTCGCTCGCCCGGCAGGGTGCTCAGCAGCACGGAGCCGAGGCCCGGCACGATCCGGCAGTCCAGGCGCAGCTGCCGCAGCAGGTCCTCCAGCACCTCGGTGACCAGGTGCTCATGGTGGATGTCGATGGCGCCTTCCGCCCAGGCCATGCCCACCCGGTCGAGCAGAGGGGCCACCACCTGCTGGAGGAAGGGCTTCCAGCCCATCTGCTCGATGGACTCCCGCAGGAGTGCGCGCATCCGGTCGGTGTCCAGGGCCGCGACGGCCTCGAACAGACACTCCACCCGCGGATTGTCCTTGGGAATGAGCAGCCGCTTCAGGGCCGCCTCGCCGCTCCTGGCGACCTGTGAAGGGCGGTGTCCCTGGGCAACCGCCTCAGCCATGAGCCTCAGCTGGTGCAGGTCCTCCTGCCGGTAGCGCCGATGGCCTGAGGGTAGCCGGACCGGCACCGGAAACCCGTAGCGGCGCTCCCAGACCCGCACCACGTCCGCCGAGAGCCCGGTCTCCGAACAGATATCTCCGATGCTCAGCAGTTCCGGCTCGACTTTGCTCATGCTCTCCCGCCTGGAGACCATGATAATCCGGTTTGAAGAATTGTCTAAATTAATATCGAGACAATTTAGACGGCCACCACGGCGGCCTTCACCTCGTCAAAGCCCTGGTCGCTGGTACAGCTGACCACCACGGCACACTGGCCAGGTTGGCTCGGAGGTAGCTGGACCTCCCCGGTGAAGAAGCCATCCTCCCCCGTTCTTCCTGAGAGCAGGCCCGTGGCCTTTTTGAGGCTGGACACGAGCTTCACCGCCACCTCGGCGCCAGGGACCGGATTCTGGCTCTGGCAGAGCCGCGCGCGCACCTGCACCCTGAACAGGCTTCCAAAAGCTGGCTTCAGGGGCTGGTCCAGCACCAACTCAAGGGTGTCCACATCACCCTCCTGCTGGAGGAACTCCAGGATGGCCTGGTCCAGGGGACGGTCGTTGAAGGCCTGCTGCTCCAGCAGGTCCGGAGGGGTGAGGTCGTACTTCCCGTTCTTGATGTCGCGGATGACGGCGCGGTGCTGCTCATCCATGCGCGCCTGGATCACCGACTCGGTGACCGGCGGAGCGGCCGTCAGGTCCTCGTAGGATGAACGGTAGCTGTCCAGGATCTCGCCCCCCACGTAGATGAGGGTTTCGATCTTTGGGTTGGACAGACCCTTGTCCTCGGTCTGGACATGGAAGACCCGGTTCCCGTGGCGCACATCCGTGTTGTAGCCGGTGATCATGAGGGGAACCTGGTGGACAGCCTGGGAGACAGGGGGACAGAGCGCTTCATGCGCCTATTGTTGCAATCTTCCCGCCAGATCCGGCATGACTTCCCAGGCGATCTCTCGCACCACCTGATCCCCCATGCGGGCCACCACGGCCTTGACCAGGGCGTCCACCAGCACTGGGTCGGCCAGAAGGGCCTGCACCAGGGCCTGTGCCTGCTCGGAGGAGACGGGCACCGCGGAAGGGGGGACCGCCTGACCAGGAGCGGCAGGCGCCTGACCGCCTGCGGCAGGCGCCTCGGCTTCGACGGGCGGAACCGGGGCAGATGCTGGGATTGCCAGTGCAGGCTCAGGCGTTTCCGGCCCGGCCTCATGCGCCACCAGGCCAGCCACCGCCGCCACGGCTGCCCCGCCGAGGAGGGAGGCCGCAGCTGGAAGGCCTGCGAAGTCATCATCAGCCTCAGCCAGAGCCACGGCTGGGGCAGGTTCAGGCTCCGGGAGCGCCATCTGGAAATCAGCAGGAAGGGTTTCCAGCTCCTCCAGACCCGAGAGAGTCACCAGCACCTCGTCGTCTTCGGCGAGCGCAGCCTCAGGACTGAAGGGCGGAAGCAACGGCTCAGAAACCTCCGTGGGGGGCAGGGCCTCGGCGGTCAGGTCCTGGAGGCTGTCGAGATCCAGCTCCTCCAGTTCGAGCTGGACGTCCGGATGAACAGGCGCGGCCAGGGCCGAGTCCAGGTGGACCGGCCCGGCGTCCTCCGGCCAGAGGTCCTCAGAAGTCAGGACGAGCAGATCCTCCTCGGGATCCGGCGCGGACAGGTCCGGCACCTCAAAGGAACCGAAGGGAACCACGGCCTCGGGCCTCAGTTCGGGCAGAGCCTCCTCGGCCCGCTTCACCAGATCCCGGGCGGAGGTCGCCGGCACCGTGCTGAAGGGGGAGGGAGACACCACCACGGGGGTGGCCAGCAGGGCCTTCACCCGGTCGCCCAGCTCCCGCAGCTCGATGGGCTTTTTCAGGAAGCCCTGGATGGGAGCCTTTGCCAGCTTGGAGGGATCCACCGGATCCAGCACCCCGGCCATCAGCGCGATGGGCATCCGGGCTGTGGCCTCCGTGGCGCGCAGTCGCGCCAGCAGGGTCCAGCCGTCCATGCCGGGCATGGCCGTGTCCACCAGGGCCACATCGAAGCGCTCGCCCCGCTCCAGGCGATCCAGGGCCTCCGCGGCGGAATCCACGCAGATGAGCTCCACATCCGTGGGAGCCAGGAGGGATTCGGCAATCCGGTGAATGCTGGGATTGTCGTCCACGAGGAGGAGACGCGGCATCGGAAACCTCGGGAAGCCGGGAGGAAGAAAGAGTGGCTGGGCACAACGCTACCAGAAATGTGCACTTCGATAACAATGGTTCGCTTCAGCGCAGCAGCTTCTTGAGAATCCGGACTCGCTCGACCTCCACGAGACGGACCATCAGAACCCGGTCCCCCACCCAGATCCAGGCCACGCCAGAGGGCTCCCGCAGCGCGATCTCCGGCCCCCGCGGCAGCCAACCCTTCACCGAGGCCCTTAGTCCCATGGCCGAGCGCCACTCGCCCCGGAAGGATTCGAACAGCGCCTGCCGCTGCCGCTCGGGCGGCAGGGCGCTCTCGTTCCAGCGCTGATCCCAGGCGTCGAAGGCGCCGCTCTCCCGCCAGGCCCAGGCGGCATCCCAGGCCGGCCAGGGCAGCGCTTCGGGAGCCACCTCGGTCCAGTCGGCCTTGGCCAGAGAGCATTGCTTGCGGATCATCCCCTCGCCCGGAAGGGCCTCCACCAGGGCCATGCGCTGGGGCGGGTGGGCATTCAGCACGCCGGGGCCGGCGGCCAGGCGGCGCCAGCGAGGCCCCTCCAGCCCCCAGAGCGTCCAGCCTTGTGCCCCTCCATGCCAGAGGCGGTCCCCGCGGGGCATCCACACGCGGTCTCCGGCATGCCAGGGAATCTCGACCCGCTGGCCCGGCAGGTCCTGACCGTCCTCGGAGAGGGCCTCGGCCTTGGTGGCGACACCCCTAGGCGGCGCCGGCAGGTCGGCCTCATCCCAGGCCGCGAGCGTCGGTTCGCCTGGCTCTGTGTCCCCGGAGAGCGCACTGAGCAGCAGCCTCGACTCGCCGCGGCCTTCGCCTGGCTCCACGAGCCCGATCAGCACGGCCCTGCCGTCCCAGCTGAAGCGGCTCCAGGGGCCGGACTGTGCCGACCACAGCACGCGGCCTTCCGGCACTTCCAGCAGCCGGGTCTCGAAGCGGGCCGGCCCCATCTGCAGCGTCACCAGCAGCCGGCTGCCCTTGGCGGGATCCAGGCGGGCCGAGCACAGCGGGGCGTCAAAGCGATAGTGCCGCCACTCCAGCCCCCGCCACAGCACCACCTCGCTGCGCCCCCCCGGGCCGTTCAGCGCGAGCCCCTGGTCCGCCAGGTAGGGTGAGGCCGGCTCCCAGGGTGTGCCGAAGCCGCCCTCGAAGGGCCAGGCTTCCGGCTGATCCGGATCCCGGGTGCCCTGGAAACGCGGCGCCCAGCCATCCGTCAGGCGCAACTCCGTCTGGGCCTCGTAGCCTCCCAGGTTCATGATCACGGGCGACTCCACCGCCGCGACGCCCCCGGCACTGACCGGCCGCGGCGCCTGCACCACCGCGAAGAGCAGCAGCATGGCGGCGATGAAGAGGCTGGCGATGATGTACCGTTGGGGGATCACAAGGTTTCCGGTGCCTTTGCACCATCATGCCCCACCCCGGCGGGAGGCCGGTCCCAGATGAAGCACAAATCCGCCATCGAGACCGAGCTGAAACTGCGCATCCCGGCCACGGGTCCCTACCGGTCCCTGCTGGAGGCCCTGGGCTTCCAGGAAGTCCATCCGGCCCAGGCCGAGGTCAGCGTGCTCTGGGACCGGGACGGGGAGCTTCGCGCCGCGGGCTCGGCCCTGCGCACGCGATCCTACGCAGGCCAGTCACGCCTCACCTGGAAGGGTCCCAAAGTGCCGGACCCCCTCCTGAAGATCCGACCTGAGCAGGAAAGCGGCATCCAGAATCCCGAGGCCCTGGAAGCCATCCTCCGCGCCCTCGGCTACTCGCCCGTCCTGCGCATGGAGAAGGTGCGCGCCGTGTGGGAGCGGGCCGAGCTGGAGGCCTGCCTCGATGAGACGCCCTTCGGCTGCTACCTGGAGCTTGAGGGGGAGCCCCAGGCCATCCGCGTCGCCATGGAAAGCCTGGGCCTCGCCCCCGACCGCGCGGAAACCCGCAGCTATCCCGAGCTGTACCTGGCGCATGGGCTGGGCTGAGCATCAAGGATGCTGGAACACAGAAGCCGCAGAGGGCCACAGAAGACACAGAGAACAGCCGGTTGATGTTCTCCTCTGTGTCTTCTGTGGGATTTCTGCGTGCTCTGTGTTCCGCTTTTATTCCTTAGACCTTCAGCACGCGATCCAGGTCGTCGATCAGGTCGCGGACGTCCTCCACGCCGACGCTCAGGCGCAGCAGGTTGTCGTTGATGCCCAGGCGCTGGCGGTCGGCCTCGGGCACGCTGCCGTGGGTCATGCTGGCGGGGTGGCAGACCAGGCTCTCCACGCCGCCCAGGCTCTCGGCCAGCGCGAACACCTTGAACGCCGAGGCCATGCGCCTGGTGCGCTCGGCGTCGCCGGTGTCGAAGCTCACGATGCCGGAGAAGCCCTTCATCTGCTGCTTGGCCAGGGCGTGCTGGGGGTGGGATTCCAGCCCCGGGTAGTAGACGGCCTTCAAATCCTTCCGGCCCTCCAGCCAGCGGGCGATGGTGAGCGCGCTGGCGTTGTGGCGCTCCATGCGCAGGTGCAGGGTCTTGGTGCCGCGCAGGATGAGCCAGGCTTCCATGGGCGAGAGGATGCCGCCGGCGGCCTTCTGGTGGAAGCGCAGGCCCTCGGCGAGATCCTCGCGGTTGGTGATGGCGATGCCGCCGATGGAGTCGCTGTGGCCGTTCAGGTACTTCGTCGTGGAGTGGAAGACGAGGTCGGCGCCCAGCTCCAGGGGCCGCTGGTTGAAGGGCGTGGCGAAGGTGTTGTCCACGGCCAGCACGGCGGTGCAACCCATCAGGGTCATCACCTGGCGCACGCCGGGAATGTCCGTGATGCCCAGCATGGGATTGGTGGGCGTCTCCAGCATCACCAGCTTCGTGTTGGGCCGCAGGGAGGCCTTGAAGGCCGCCAGGTCACCAGTATCCACCTGGGTGTAGGTGAGCCCGAAGCGGGTCATCACCTTGTCGAGGAGCCGGAAGGTACCGCCGTAGACGTTGTCGCCCAGCACCACATGATCGCCGCTGCTGAGCTGCTCGAAGATGGCCTGCACCGCCGCCATGCCCGATCCGAAGGCCATGCCGTGGGCGCCGCCCTCCAGGGCCGCCAGGTTGGCCTCCACCGCGTCGCGGGTGGGGTTGCGCACGCGGGCGTAGTCGAAGCCCTTGTTGAGGCCCAGCCCTTCCTGGATGTAGGTGCTGGTGAAATAGACGGGCGTCATGATCGCCCCGTTGGTGGGATCCGGCGCCTGGCCGGCGTGGATGCAGAGCGTGTCGAAGCGGCCTTTGTGGTCCATGGCGCTATCCTTCCGTGATCGTCCAGTGTGATGGGGTGGGCCCATGAGGAAAAGGATTGCCTCGGTTTGCGTCCTGGCGGCCCTCGTGGCTTGCCAATCTGCCAAGCCCGAGGACCAGGTGCGGAAGGCCTTCGAGACCTGCCGCGCGGCGGTGGAAATCGGGGACGCCGCCGCGGCTACGGCGCCCCTGGACCCGGCCTTTCGAGGCCCGGAGGGCCTGGACCGGGCCACAACCCGGCTGTTCCTCATGGGCACCTTCCGGCGGGAAAAGGTCGGCGTGACCGTGGTCCGCAACGAGGTCGCCGTGCGGGGGAACGAGGCTGTCCAGGAGGTGGACCTGATCCTCACCGGCCGCAGCGGCGGGCTGCTGCCCGAGGATGCCTCGCACCGTGGGTTCCGCCTGTCCTGGCGAAGGGTCCAGGGGGAATGGTTGTTGAGGGAGGTTCAGTCCCTCTGAGCCCTGCGCTGCTGCCAAGCACCCTGCCCCGGCCTCAGCGGTCCCAATCGAGAACGCCCGGCATCTCCTGGTAACGGCCCAGCCCGCAGAGGGCGATGGCCTTGAGGGCGTAGGCCCGGGGGTTCAGGATCTCGAACCGGCCCAGCTTCTGGAGCATGACATCACCTGATACGTCCCTTCGAGCCCAGCTCCTCCTCGACGGTTGAGCCTGCGAAAAAACTTCATAGCCCGAGATACTCCAGGAACTCTCCGTGCAGATCCAGGGGCAGGCGGCAGGTCTGCATTTCTTCCGTCACCATCTGGCTGCATCGGGGCACAGCCCGGAGGTCCGCCGAGGGGAGGCCGCGGTCCCGGGCTTGGCGCAGGGTCTGCATCACGGCATCCATCCGCCCCAGGCGATAGTGGGTGACCAGCAGCATGGCGTGGGCCTTGGCGTTCCTGGGGTCGATCTCCAGGGCCTGGAGCAGCTGGTGCTTGGTGGTCTCCAGCACATCCTGGCGGACCTCGGCCCGGCCGTAGGGGCCGGTGCCTGAGGGGGCCTGGGCGTCGCGGCCCGCGCTGCGCGGCGCCGTCACCGGACGGATGATGGAACCCGAGCCCGAAGTGCCGCTCTGCTTCGCCGGAGCAGGATGCGAGGCCGAGCGCGCCACGGATATGCCCCGGGGCGGCGTAGGCGGCGTGGGCCCACGGTTCGGGGACACCAGCCCCTTGATCTTGAGGGCCACCGTGGGGCGCTCCTGCTCCCAGCGCCAGGCCGTCTCCTTGGCCGCTCGCAGGACCGCCGCCAAGTCCTCCGCAGTCTGGAAGCGGTTGGCCGGATCTTTGGCCAGGGCGTGGTGCAGGATGCCCTGCACGTCCCGGCTGATGCCCTGGAAAGCGGTGGGCGGCAGGGGTGGGGGCGTCTCGTGAAGCAGTCGGTAGATGACCGAGCCGGGGCTGGGGCCATCGAAAGGCGGGATGCCCGCCAGGGCCTCGTAGAGGATCACGCCCACGGCGAAGAGATCGCTGCGGGAGTCGGGGCGGCCACTCTGCAGATACTCGGGCGCCATGTAGTTCACGGTGCCGAAGACCGTGCCCTCGTCCGTGGTGTCTGTGTTGATGATCTTGGCCACGCCGAAATCCAGCACCTTGGCCTGGAGGCTCTTGCCATCCCACACCACCCGGATGTTCGAGGGCTTGATGTCCCGGTGCAGGATCTGGTGGCGGTGGGCCATGGCCAGCCCGTCGCAGACCTGGGCCAGCACCTCGAGGGTGTCCCGTGGCGACAGGGTCCCGGCCCGGATGAGGGTGCCAAGATCCTCGCCCTTCACCAGCTCCATGGCCAGGTAGAGAACCCCTTGCTCCTCACCCAGTTCGTGGACGGTCACGATGTTGGGGTGGTTCAGCACCCCGGCCGCGCGGGCCTCGGTGGCGAAGCGCTCCCGGGCCTGGGGGCCCATGCCGGCCGCCGTGTGGATGACCTTGATGGCCACCTCGCGGCCGATGATGGGATCCCGGCCCACGTAGACCTCGCCCATGCTTCCCTGAGCCAGCAGCCGGACGATTTCGAACTTGCCAAGGCGCGTCAGCACGGGGGGTTCCGGACGATGGTTGTCCGATCATGGGACGGGCCGGCCCCCCAGTCCAGGCCTTTTTCCCCCGTGGCCAGTGCGTCCAGGATCAAGCCTCCAGCCCCCGGAGCCAGGCCTCGTCGCGTACTGGGACGCCTAGAGCCTCGGCCTTGGCCAGCTTGGAGCCGGCCTTCTCCCCCGCCAAGAGGAAGGTCGTCTTCGGCGACACGCTGCCCGTGACTTTGGCGCCCAGGCGTTTCAGCCAGGCCTCGGCCTCCTCCCGGGACAGGGTAGGCAGCGTTCCGGTCACCACGGCGACTTCACCGGCCAGCGGCAGCCCGGACATACCCCGCCGAGTCGGCGGCGCGGGCCGCACGCCCAGCACCCCGAGCCGCCCGGGCAGCTCCGGGTGCAGCGCCACGAAGGCGCGCAGGGCGGCCGCCACTTTGGGTCCCACCTCCTCCACGGCCTGCAGGCGCAGCTCGTCCGCTGTCCACAGGGCCTCCAGGGACGGGTAGGCCTCCGCCAGCAGCTCCGCGGTCCGAGCCCCCACCATGGGGACGCCCAGGGCGTGAATCCACCGGGCCAGTGGCTTCATGCGGGCCTCATCCAGGGCCTGCAAGAGGTTCTGGGCGGACTTCTCAGCCATGCGGTCCAGGCTGGAGACATAGGCCAGCCCCAGCAGGGGCTCCTGCAGCAGGCTGAACAGCTCCCAGGGCTGCTCGAAGCGGCGGGAAGCCACCACCTGCTCCACCAGGGCCTCGCCCAGGCCCTCGATGTCCAGGGCGGAGCGGCCGCCGAAGTGCAGCAGGCGGGCCGCCAGCTTGGCGGGGCACTCGGGATTGAGGCAGCGGATGGCCACCTCGGCGTCATCCATCTTGCCGACGTCGCCGCCGCACTCGGGGCACGCGGTGGGGATCACCGTCGCCGGCAGGTCGCGCGCCTCTTCGCCTGGCACCAGGGCAACCACCTTCGGGATCACTTCCCCGCCCTTCTCGATGAACACGCGATGCCCGACCTTCAGGCCCAGGCGCGCCAGCTCGTCGGCATTGTGCAGGGTGGCCCGGCGCACGGTGGAGCCGGCCACCTCCACCGCCTCCAGCTCCGCCACCGGCGTGAGCTTGCCGCTGCGCCCCACCTGCCAGGTGATGCCCAGCACCGTGGTGGTCACCTGGGTGGCGGGGAACTTGAAGGCGATGGCCCAGCGGGGCACGCGGTCGGTGAATCCAAGCTGCTCCTGGAGGTCCAGATCAGCAACCTTGATCACCACCCCATCGACGTCATATGGAATCGTCTTGCGCCAATCGGACCATTCCTTGATCCGATCAACCATAAAGCCGACGCCCGGAGCTTCAATCATGTTGGGTAAGCGACCAAAGTCCCAGTCGTTGATCCAGCCCACCAGCTCCATCAGTCTGGCGAATGCTGTTCGACTCCGGAGATCTCCTAGCACCTGCCAGGGGACGAACTCCAGGCCTCGGCGTGCCACCTCGGCACTGTCCAGGAGCTTCATGGTCCCGCTTGCGGTGTTTCTGGGATTGGCGAACAGTGGCAGTCCAGCATTTGCTCGTTGTTTGTTGAGGATCTCCCAGCGCTTCCGCGACATGAAGACTTCACCGCGAACCTCGAGGACTTCAGGCGCGACAGGCGGCAGGGTGAGAGGAATGCTAGCAATGGTGCGTGCATTTACCGTAACGTCCTCACCCGTAACACCATCACCTCGCGTGAGAGCCCGGACCAACTGCCGATTTTCATAAAGCAGGCTTAGGCTCAGTCCGTCGAATTTGGGTTCAGCGAAAAACCGGATTTGATCAGCCGGACGACCAACGAGGCGCTCCAGCCGACTGACCCAGTCACCAAATTCCTCGAGTGTGTAGACGTTGTCCAGACTGTACATCGGTGTGCGGTGCTGGACTTTCAGGAACCCATCCAGAGGGGGAGCGCCCACCCGCATGGTTGGACTATTCGGATCTGCAAGATCGGGGTGGGCAGCCTCCAGCTCGCGGAGCTTCCGTTCCAGCCAGTCGTATTCAACGTCAGAAATGGTGGGCTGGTCCAGGATGTAGTACCGGTATCGGTGCCCGCGGAGCTCATCCGCGAGACGCTTCATCTCCAGTTGCAGGTCCCTCATTTCACCCTCGCCCGGTGCAGCACGCCCATGATGAGGCCCAGGGCCAGGAAGAAGCTCAGGGTACTGCTGCCGCCGGCGCTGAAGAAGGGGAGCACCATGCCCTTGTTGGGCAGGGCCCCGGCCACCATGCCCACGTTCACCAGCAGGTGCAGGGAGAAGATGCCGGCGGCTCCGGCGCAGAAGTAGGCCTCGGCATAGGTGTGCGCCTCGCGGGCCGCGTCCAGGATGCGGCTCAGCAGCAGGCCGAAGAGGCCCAGGGCGAGCAGGACGCCCACGAAACCCCGCTCCTCCGCCCACACGCTGAACGCGAAGTCCGTGGTCTTCACGGGGAGGAAGTTGAGCTGGGTCTGGGAGCCGCTGGTGAAGCCCTTCCCGATGAGGCCGCCAGAGCCGATGGCGATGCGGCTCTGGTTGACCTGGTAGCCCTTGCCCTGCAGGTCGGCGGAGGGATCCAGGAAGATCAGGACGCGCTGCTTCTGGTAGGGCTTGAGCGCGACCTTCCAGGCGCCGAAGCCGCCGACGCCCACCAGGAGCAGGAGCGCCACCACCCAGCGGGCCCGCAGGCCCTTCATCAGGGGGATGAGCAGCAGGATCGGCAGGAAGCTGAGGGCCATGCCGAGATCGGGCTGGCGCTGGATGAGCAGCATGGGGAACACCACCAGCCCCACGGCCCCGAAGAGCTCGAGCTTGCCGACGCTGTCGGCGCCCTTCGAGCCCAGGCGGTGGGAGACATAGAGCAGGGTCACCCACTTCATCAGCTCGGAAGGCTGGAAGGTCTGCCCGGCGATGACGAACCAGCGGGTGGCCCCGCCGATCTTCTTGCCGATCACCAGCACCGCGGCCAGGGCCACGAGGCCCAGCAGGTACGAGGGGAAGCTGTAGCGGAAGACGCGCCTGGGATCCACCGTGGCCAGCAGCAGCATCAGGGACAGGCCGATCAGGTTCCAGAGGCTCTGCTTGAGCCAGATCGTGGCCTGGGCCGTGTTGCGGCCGGCCGAGTAGAGGGTCAGCGTCCCCAGCGCGATGAGGGCCAGGATCACCCAGAGCAGGCGCGAATCCAGGGCGCGGAAGCGTTCCCTCATTCCGGGGCCTCCTTGGGCTGGGGCGCGAAGGGATCCACCATCCGGCCCCGGGGTGCCGGCAGGGGGTTGGTGAGCCGGTCCAAGCACCAGTACTTCACGAGCTTGGCGGCCACGGGGGCGGCGGCGGTGGAGCCGAAGCCCGCATTCTCCACCACCACGGCAAAGGCGATCTGGGGGTGCTCCCGCGGCGCGTAGCCCGCGAAGAGGGCGTGGT
Organism: uncultured Holophagaceae bacterium; assembly: GCA_963751095.1. Classification (GTDB taxonomy): domain Bacteria; phylum Acidobacteriota; class Holophagae; order Holophagales; family Holophagaceae; genus Geothrix. The sequence goes on from CAVVTK010000007.1 coordinate 103,947, forward strand.
CCTTGAGCTTCTTGGCCTGGCGCGCGTAGTGGGCCTTGTCCACGAAGGTGGCCACCTGGGCGGTACCGGTCTTGCCTGAGAAGGGGACGAGCTTGGCGATCTCGCGGATGAAGGGATTGGCGCCGGCCGTACCGCTTTTCACCACTTCGGCGAGGCCCTCGTCCAGGGTCGCCCAGTGCTTCGAATCGAGCGGCGTGTCCTTGAAGGCCGGGGCCGGCGCGGGCTGCAGCTCGTTGCTCTCGTCATCCCGGAAGCCGTAGAAGAGGTGGGGCGTGAGCAGTTTCCCCCTGGTGGCCAGCAGGGCGTAGAAGCGCGCCAGGCCCAGCGGCGTCACGCCCACGGCGCCCTGGCCGATGCCCACGCTGATGGTCTCGCCGGCATACCACTTGGGATCCTTCGGCGCGGCCTTCTTCTTCCAGGCCCGGCTGGGGATGCGGGTGCGCTTCTCCTGGGGCAGGTCGATGCCGGTGCGCTCCGTGAGACCGTACTTCTCCGCGGTGGCGTAGATGTCGTCCACATCCATGCGGGAGGCCAGCTCGTAGAAGTAGACATCGCAGCTCTGGGCGATGGCCTGCACCATGGCGAGGCTGCCGTGGCCCGTGGGCTTGTCGCAGCGAAAATCCCGGCCGTAGAAGTTCTTCTTCCCGGCGCAGTAGATGGCCGTTTGGGGCGTGGCGATGCCCTTCTCCAGGGCCGCCAGGGCCACCAGCAGCTTGAAAGTGGAGCCCGGCGCGTAGATGCCCTGGATGGGCCGGTTCACCATGGGCTTGGTGAGGTTGTTGGCCAGGTAGCGGTCCACCATGTCCTGGCTGAGCCGGTTCAGGAAGAGGTTCGGGTCGTAGGAGGGGCTGGAGTACATCGCCAGCACGCCGCCATCCCGCAGATCCAGCACCACCACGGCCCCGGCCTCCTCGCCCATGGCATCCTGGGCGATCTTCTGCATGCCCGCGTCGAGGGTCAGGTAGAGGCTGCGGCCGGCCGTGGCGTCCTCCTGGCCGAAGTTGGCGACTTCCGTGCCCAGCTGGTCCACCAGGATGCGCTTCTGGCCATCCAGGCCCTTCAGCTTGTCGTTGCCGCTGGCCTCGAAGCCCTCCTTGCCGATGGTCTCGCCGAGGCGGTAGAGGTCGGGCTTGGCCTTCATCAGGGGCTCGTCCACTTCCCCCACGTAGCCGAGTACGTGGCCCGCCAGCTCGTCGCCCAGGTAGACCCGGCGGGGCGCCACCTCCACGCCCAGGAAGGGGAAGCGGGCCCGGATGCGCTCGGCGATGGCGATGCCCGCCTCGTCGAGGTTCTCCTTCAGAACCAGGGGCCGACCCTTGCCCGCCAGGCGGTAGCTCTGGATCTTCCGGGTCAGGGCCGCCGGATCCACCTGCAGCGCCGCGGCTAGCGAAGCCACCACCTCGGGCCGGGTGGGCAGGTCCTCCCGCTGGATGACCAGGTGCAGGGCCCGGCGGTTGTCCACCAGCCGGTGGCCGTTGCGATCCAGCACCAGGCCGCGCGGCGCCGGGATCGGGCGGATCTTCACCGCCTGCTGCAAGGCCAGCTGCTTGAACTCCCAGGTACCGTACCAGCTGCAGCCACGCATAGATGAGGACCAGGAAGGCCACCAGGCCCCAGGTCATCACCTTGAAGGCTCCGAGCCTTCGGCGCAGGAGGGGGCGCTGCCGGGGATCCATGGCTCAGCGCCGCCCGGTCCCGGTGCCCGCGTGGAGCAGGCGCCAGGCCAGCCAGCCCCAGAGGGGCACGGTCACGAGAGCCCAGAACCAGCCCCAGCCCCAGGGATGCGAAGTGGTGGCGAGGCACACGGCCCCATGCACCAGGAGGGCGTGGAGGACGCTCAGCGCGGCGAGGCGCGCCAGCCAGCCCTTGAGGCCCTCCAGGGGCCAGCGTCCGGCCATCCAGCCGGCCAGCAGGGCCAGGGTCAGGTCCGCCCAGGCCGTTCCGCCAAGATGGGGGTAGAGGCGCAGGGAGCCCTCCAGGGTCCAGCCCGCGGCCAGGGCCCACAGGGCGCCGAACAACGGAGAGCCGGCCCTCGGCGCCAGCGCCAGCACCAGCGCCGCGTGGAAGATGGACTGGAGGCCCGGGAACGGCGCACTAAGCGCGACGAGGCCCAGCGTGGCGGCGCAGACCAGGTTCTGACGGGTGAGGGTGGGGGCCGCGAGCCTCATGGCGCACCCCGCTTCCGCTGCTGCGGTTTCGACTCCGGCGCCACGAAGGGCGATTGAACTTCCAGCGGCGGCTGGGGCGGCAGCACCAGGACGGCATTCACCCGGTCGAGGGGCGCCGAGAGGTGGACGAGCACCCGCAGCTCCAGGTCGCCCTTGGCCACCTCGGCCACGTAGCCCACGAGCAGGCCCCGGGGGAAGACCCGGTCCAGCCCGCTGGTGAGGACCGCCTCGCCCGCCTGCACGACCTCCTGGTTGCTCACGTAGCGGATCAGCGCCCGCCCCGAGCCCAGCCCCTGGAGGACGCCCGTGGCCCGGCTGCGCATGAGCATGACGGCCACCGAGGCGTTGGGGGCGTCGGCCGGCAGCACCTTCGACTGGGTGGGGCCGACGGACCAGAGGCGGCCCACGATGCCCTCGGGCACCAGGACCCCCTGGTCCGGCTCGAGCCCCAGGTCCTGGCCCCGGTCCAGGATCAGGCCGCCGAAGGTGGCCGGGCGCGTCGCGAAGAGCACCCGCGCCGACTTCAGCTCGAGCGGGATCTGCTGCTTCAGGCCGAGCATGCGCACCGCCTCGTCGGCCTCGGCCAGCCGCGGGGCCTGCTGGGCCTGCTGGGTGCGGAACTGGGCCAGCTCGGCCCCCAGCCGCGCGTTCTCGGCGCGCAGCTCCGCCAGGCTGCGCCCGGAATCCCGGCGGGCGGCCCGCCAGCCCTCCCACCGGGCGGCGATGGACTGGGTGGGGCGCGAGATGACGTCGGTGAAGGTCGTCCAGTGACGGGCGGGATTCGGCCCCAGCAGTACCCAGGTGCCGTGGCCCAGCCAGAGGAGGGCCAGGGCCAGGCGCTGCAACCCCGCGCGGCTCCAACTCCATCTGGCCGCCCGGACGACCATGCGCCCTCCCCGCCTAGTCGAGGATCTGGATGCGGCGCAGCAGCGGGATGTTCTCCAGCAGCAGCGCGGTGCCTCGCACCACGGCGGTCTGGGGATCCTCCGCCCGGAAGACCGGCAGGTGGGTCTCCTTGCGCAGGCGTTCGTCCAGTCCCTGGATGAGCGATCCGCCGCCCGTCAGGCAGATGCCGCGGTCGATGAGGTCCGCCGCGAGCTGGGGCGGGGTCTCGTTGAGGGCCTTGCGCACCAGGTCGATGATGGCGCCGATGGGCTCGGCCAGGGCTTCGCGGATCTCGGCGTCGTTCAGGGTGAGCGTCTTGGGCAGGCCCTCGAACTGGTCGCGGCCGCTCACTTCCATGGTGCGGGTCAGCTCGGAGGGGAAGGCCGAGCCCAGCGTCCACTTCACCTCTTCGGCCGAAGCCTCGGAGATCAGGACGTTGTACTTCTCGCGGATGTACTTGATGACGGCCTCGTCCATCTCGTCGCCGGCGATGAGGATGGAGTCCGAGAACACCTTGCCGTTGTAGCTGATGACGGCCACGTCCGTGGTGCCGCCGCCGATGTCCACGATCATGCAGCCGCGCTTCTCGTTGATGGCGAGGCCCGCCCCGATGGCGGCCACCATGGTCTGGTCGACCAGGAACACCTCGCCGGCCTTGGCGTCGTAGCAGACCTGCTTCACGGCGCGACGGGCCACCTGGTGGGCCCGGGGCGGCACGCTGACCACGATGCGGGTGCGGGCAATGCCGCGGTTGGGCCGGGCCTTCAGGATGAACGCGGCCAACATCTTCTCGGCGGCATCCACCTCGAAGATCATGCCGTCCTTCATGGGCCGGATGGTGCGCACGCCCTGGGGGGCGCGGCCCAGCAGCTGCTTGGCCTCGTCGCCCACCGCCTCCACCTCGTGGGTGAGCGTGTTCACGGCCACGATGGAGGGCTCATAAATGACGATGCGCCCCGCCTGCTTGGTGTGGATCAGGGTCGAGGCCGTGCCGAGGTCGATGGCAAGGTCGGAATTGAACAAATTGGACCAGAACTGGCTGGAGAAAATGCTGGCCACAGAGGACTCCCGGAGAACCTCCTAGTGTGCCACGCGCAGACCGGACCGACCACCTCCCGACCAAGTGGGTCGCGGAACAGAGCCCAGTGGGCTGCTCCGAGCGGGGCCCCCGCACCGGCGAGCATCAGGCGCGTGTCCAGGGCGGGTTACTTCCCCGCCGCCAGCAGCTCCTCGACCAGCAGATCCCCGTCCAGCCGCTGGGGCAGCTCCTTGTGGTAGCCCCGGACCCGCGAACCGGATGCGGGTCGCGAGCGGGCAGCCCGGTGGGCTGCTCCGAGCGGGGCACCCGCACCGGTGAGCATCAGGCGCGTGTCCGGGGCGGGTTACTTCCCCGCCGCCAGCAGCTCCTCGACCAGCAGATCCCCGTCCAGCCGCTGGGGCAGCTCCTTGTGGTAGCCCCGGACCCAGCGCCCCCCGTTCACCAGCACGAAGGGGATGGCCCGCTTTCCGGTCTCGGCCTCCAGCTTCTCGGCGGCCCCGGGCACAGTCTCGATGTCCACCTTGGCATGGGCCACCTGGTGCTCCGCCAGCCAGGCCTCCAGACGTCGGCAATCTGGGCACCAGGTGGCGCTGTAGACAGCCAATTCCAGGCCTTCGAGGTCGCTAATTCGGCTCATGGGATCCTCCTGGACCTGTCATTCTGGAGCTTCTGATGCCTTTCGGAGCGCTTCCATGTCCAAGCTGACCCATTCCGCCGCCCTCCTCGCAGGTTCGGCCCTCCTGCTGTCCCTGGCCTGCAAGACCGGCAAGCCGGACACGAGCCGCGTGATCGCCAATGTCGGCGGCGAGAAGATCACCGAGGCCGAGTTCCAGGACGTGGTGAAGACCCTCTCGGCGGATCCCAAGGAGGCCCAGGCCTTCCTCTCGGACCCCGCCGCCCGGGAGGAACGGGCCAGCCTCGCCAACCGCCTCGCCACCTCCCGGGCCATCAGCGCCTACGCCAGGCAGACCGGGCTGGACCAGGACCCCAGCGTCAAGCGCCAGCTGGAGCAGCAGCAGGCCAGCGTCTATTTCCAAGCCCTGGCCAAGCGCCGCACGACCACTGCCGAACCCACGGACGAGCAGGTCAAGGCCTTCTACCAGGAGCAGGTCGAGCGCATGAAGGCCGCGGGCCAGGCCCAGGGCATCCCTCCCTTCGAGGCCGTGAAGGCCCAGGTGGCCCAGAGCCTCAAGCAGAAGCGGATGGCGGATATCCAGGCCAGCATCCTGTCCGAGATCAAGGCCAAGGTGCCCGTGACCCTGGCCGATGACTACCGGCCCGCGGGCGAATAGACCTCCATCACGCCCCTGAACAGGAAGGCCCCCGCGATGGGGGCCTTCCTAATTCTTCAATGAGGCGTCAGGGCTTTTCGAATACATCCACCAGCTTCATGAGGTCCTTCAGGGCCTTCTTCGCCCCAGCCGCCTGGCTCTTCTGCTGACTCTCCTGGAACCGCTTCAGGGCGTCCCGCACGGCCAGGACCGCCAATGCGTGATGGCCCTGGTCTCCATCGATGACGGGTTTGAAGGATTGGGCCACGGCGGGCAGGGGATTGAGCTGGCCCGAATCCACCAGGCACCAGGCCAGCATCACCGTCCGATCCGCATTCACCAGGTCCTGCTGGCGGGACTTGCCCTGGATCCGGCTCAGGGCCGTGGAGACACCCAGGGCGCCCACCGCCTGCTCGCGGGGCGACATCTTGACCATGGCCCCGACCTGCCGGTCGATGGCCGCGGCCTCGGATTCCCCCAGGGCCTTCAGGAGCTCGGGCCGCGCCTGCTCCCAGCCCGCCTTCGCTTTGGCCACCAGCCCGGGCATCACGTCGCGCCTCCCGTCGATGAAGGCCTCCGGAATCGCCTCGAAGAGGTCCTGAACCCGGTCCACGGTTTTGGATGTCGATGCGGGGGCCTGGACGGCCACCAGGGCAGGCATGGCGAGGAAAAGCAGAGGCATGGGAACTCCACGGGGAAGAAGCACCAGCTTAAACCAGCCCCAGGGGCGACCGCTGGAGCCCCCGAAACAGGGTGTGATTTCGATCCCGTCTCTCCAAAGCATTGGGCCCCCTGGCGGGGGCCCAATGCTTTGGTGCCTGGAGACGGAATCGAACCGCCGACACATGGATTTTCAATCAAATCAGATAATATCTAGGGATCTCCACGGATATTTTGATATTATTGTTTTAAGGGTTGTTATGCATTCCTTGGAGATCCTTGGAGATCGTGGAAGGTTGTGTCATAGTGCCGTGAAAGTGTCGTGGAGCAAATGACATGGCCAATCGCAGCGGACAACGCCTGAGCGACTACTTTGTCGAGCGCCTCAAGCCTGGACCCAACGACCGGAAAGTATGGGATGCAGATATCCCAGGGTTCGGCATCAGGGTTACACCCAAGGGTAAGAAGTCCTGGATCGTTCAATTCGACCGGCACGGCAAGAAGGTGATTGCGACCCTTGGAAGCAGCAAGACGATGAATGAGGAATCCGCCAGGGAGAAGGCCAAGGAACTTCGAAGTCTCCACAAAGATGGGATCGATATCCTGGCGCACCTTAAGCAAAAAACCACAGCCCCGGACATGGCTACTGTGGTTAAAAACTGGGAAACCAATTACTCGGGCAGCCTGAAGCCCAGTACGGCGGCCAGCTACAAGTCGATCATAAAAACATGCATCCTGCCTCGGCTGGGGAAACGGCTGGCGAAGGACCTCACATTGGACGATGTGCGGGACTTTCACAAAGCCTTGCAATCCACCCCAACCCAGGCCAACCGAGCCGTTGCTGTCCTAAGTCGCCTCCTCACTATTGCTGAAACCGAAGGCAAGCGCGATACCGTGAATCCTTGCCACAAGTTCAAGCGACCCGCCGAAACAGGAAAGCAGAGAACGTTTTCGGTTGGCGAATTCGCACGGCTGGAAAAGGCCCTCACAGACCTTGTGCTTGAGAAGAGGCTCGATGAGAGTTTCGCTGATTTGGTTCGGTTCATTGCGTTGTCAGGTCTTCGAAGCGGAGAAGCGTTGGATCTGACCTGGGATGCCATTGACGGAAATCGCAACGTGATGCGATTTGATTTCCACAAGACAGATGCCGGCGGTTCGAAACCGAAGGTGCTCCCCTTGAATACCCACCTCAAGAAGATCCTGAAACGACGTGAGGCCCATAAAATCGGCACTCATGTCTTTCCGAGTGCAGTGACCGGTGGCCGGTACAAGGGCGTCGGGAAAAGTTGGGACCGCATTCGTGAATGGGCCAAGCTGGAGGCCGTGAAGAGCGAGGTCCCCACTCTCCACGATCTCCGCCGCACCTTCCGAAGCCACTGTGGTGAACTAGGGTTCCCCGACAGTGTTGGCGAAACATTGCTGGGTCACAGTCTAGGGAAGGTGAAGGACGTCTACATCCAATATAAACCTGACGGAATTTTGGGAGAGGCCTCCCAGGCTACGGCCGATTGGATCGCCGCTGCATTGAAGGGCGGAAAGCCAAAGGTTGGGGAGCGAATCAAGCTCAAGGCAGGGGGTAAATCCAATGCCGCGATGCCAAAGAAGACTCAACTCAACGGCAAATAAGGCTGAACCACCTAGGCTGTCCACGATAGCCCTTCCTGAGTAACTGCGAGTCCCCTGTTTCCCAGATCATCGACGGACGGAGCCCATACCGGCCGGGATAGCCTAAATGTGGAAATCCTGCGCGTTATGGCGGCAGGGCTGACCCTTGTCCCCTCCACCGCGGCTCAGGTGATCAGTGTTGGCTGCTGGCTTCCGCCAAATACCCAGCGCTTGGGGGTCAGGGGCCCCGATGCAGGAAAAGGATAGTCAACCAGGAGATGGAGTATCTCCTCCCGTTTGATATAGAGTGGTCTTTTCCGGAGACAGAATGATACGAGGTCTGAGGTCAACCCTGTTCAGCCTTATTCTCGCTTCTTCAGCGACGCTTGGTGCGCAAGAGGCCGAGATGGACAAGGTCGCTGCACGACTGGCCGTCAAGATCGCCACCTTGCCTGACGCCACGGTGGCTGTTGTGGATTTCACGGATCTCCAGGGAAGGGTCACCGAACTTGGTCGCTACTACGCCGAGGAGTTGTCCATCGCCCTGGTCAATGCTCCCGGTGGGTTCAAGGTGATCGACCGGGGTCATCTAAAAGCCTTGCTCGCGGAACATAAATTCCAGACCTCCGGGGTGGTCGACGAAAAAACGGCCGCCGAGCTGGGTCGCATCGCGGGTGTGAACATCTTGATCACGGGGACCGTGACGGATATCGAAGGTTCGCCGAGGTTGGCGGTCAAGGCCCTCAACACCAAGAGCGCTGCCATCCAGGCAGCCGTCTCAGTGTCCTTGTTGAAGTCGGATACCACTTCGGCGCTCCTTCGAAGGGATATTTCCCAGTCTGAAACCGGTTCAGGATCTCTGTCGGGGTCGGGCGCGCAGCGTCAACCTAGCGGCGCTCCCAATGTCCGGATGTTCCAGAACGACTTCCTCATCGTGGGTGTGGAGTCGGTGTCAGTGCGGCGCGAGAAGAGGGGAGCATACGCATATCTCTCACTTACTCTGGAGAACAAATCCGGCACTGATTTGCTGGTAGCTTCCAACAGAGGCAGGACGGATGACACCTACCCTTCCATGATGGACACGTTAGGTCGTGGTTGGAAATGGCGGCAGATCACGGGTCTGCAAAGGACTTGGGCCGATAGTTCTGCCCCTGCAGTTCTAAGCAGATTTGTTCGCCTCGCTCCGGGTGCCCGCCAAACTGTCCTTCTGAGCTTTACCGTGGACGGAGCCTCTGCTGAACTAACAGGCCCATCTACCGCTAGTTTTGCTTTTGAAATGCTTCGATATAAGGAATCAGCTCCTTCCAAATCAGAGGCATTCTCCGTTGGTCTCTCTGGAATCCCTATGGGGAAGTGACTACTCCTTCCGTTCGGCTACCGGCGACTCAGGTGGTCAGGGTTCGCAGTCGCCCAATAACCCAGCGTTTAGGTTGGGGCCCTGAGCCTGTGATGGGATAGTCAACCCGGAGATGGAGTATCACCTAGCATTTGATATAGAGTGGTCTTTTCCGGAGACAGCATGTTTAGAGGTCTGAGGACAACCCTGTTTGGCCTGGCTCTCGCCTGTTCAGCGGGTCTTGGTGCACAGGAGGCCGAGATTGAAAAGGTCGCTGCGCGACTGGCCGTCAAGATCGCCACCTTGCCTGACGCCACGGTGGCTGTTGTGGATTTCACGGATCTCCAGGGAAGGGTCACCGAACTTGGTCGCTACTACGCCGAGGAATTGTCCATCGCCCTAGTCAATGCTCCCGGTGGGTTCAAGGTGATCGACCGGGGTCATCTGAAGGCCCTGTTGGCAGAACATAAATTCCAGACCTCCGGGGTGGTTGATGAAAAAACGGCTGCCGAGTTGGGTCGCATCGCGGGTGTAAACATCCTAATTACGGGAACCGTGACGGATATCGAAGGATCGCTGCGATTGGCGGTCAAGGCCCTCAACACCAAGAGTGCCGCCATCCAGGCAGCCGTCTCAATGTCCATGGCGAAGTCGGATGCTACCTCGGCCCTATTGCGCCGAGATGTATCAACCACCAACTCAAACCCTGCGACAACGGGATCTGCCACAAGGCCACCAGGAACTCTAAATGTGCGGATGTATCAGAATGACTTCCTGATCGTCGGAGTCGATTCAATCTCTGTGCGTCGAGAGCGTAACCGACTCTGGGCCTACCTTACACTGAGCTTAGAAAACAAATCCAATAAAGAAGAATACTTAGCCTGTAATAGCAATGGGATGATTCTGGAGGCTCCTATTGTGTCGATTATGGACTCAGAAGGTCGTTCCTGGAGAGCTGGTCAGATAACTGGTCTGCCGCTGCATTTCATCCAGAAGAGAGAACATAATTCAGCTCAATTCGTGAGGCTAGCTCCCGGTGTCCGTCAGACCGTTATAGTTCCTTTTTGGGTGGAGTCCAAGGAGTCAGAAATGATCCCACCTAGTACCGTGAGTTTCGCCATGGAGATGTTGCGATTTCGGGAATCGGCACCTGTAAAGATCGAACTTTTCTCTGTGGGGTTCACCGGAATTCCTATGGGTAAAAAATAATTTGCAACTGATCACACCATTTCTAGGACAGACGTTTTTTTGAAATAGGAATAATTGGCTATCAGAAGGTCAGAAAGTTTCTGTGGGACTGATTGACCTGCCGTTAAACTTTGTGAAGCCATCCAGCGATTTAGGCCAAATCGCGTGTTTCTGATTAGGTTTTCAGCGACTGAGGTGGGCGGTTTGAATAGTGCCTTTGAGTGATTTATGAGCACAAAGACTCCAAATATATTCCCAATTCACTGAAGAATTCCAAGTAACGCAGGTAAGGCATCAACTAAATCATTTATCGAGGAGTTTTCCAATGGTCACCTGGAATGAACCAAGTGAGCCAGTCGAACCCAAGAGCCGTTGGGGTCGACTCGCCTTCATCGCCTTGGCCCTCTTCGCCCTGTTGTTGCTCTGCGTCATCCTCTTCGGTTGGCTGAAGGACTTCCTCATCTTCGGCACCTTCAACTTTGTCGTGGACAAGTTTGTGGATGCCACTGGAATGAGCCAGTATCTGGTGAAGGGCATCCTGGTGATCGTCATGGTCCCCTTCTTTCTTGCCCTCCGCGAGATCGGAAAGATCCCGCTCTTCAAGGGGCTCGGAAAGCTTTCGAAGAACGTGGCCTGGGGCATTGTCATTTGTTATACCTCAGCCTATTTCCTAGCCTTGTATTTCACGACCAAGGACACCTACTTCCACCACACCGGTAACACCTTGAAGGCCGCTAAGTACTATGCTGTAACTCCGGAAGGTGTCCGATTTTTCGATACCGAGGGCTTTGATCCCAAGTACGGCATTAAGCTGAACCCGGTGACGCCCCTGGTGGTCGCGAACCTGGAACGGATGAAGCGTGGGGATGTTGCCAAACCGCTTGTGTTTCAATCGGTCTCCGATATCTCCTTCTTTGACCCACAGACCGGCCAGCCGAAGGTTTGGTACGCCCGCTCATCCACTGGAGAGATCACCCTCTTCTCCACCTCAGGGTTCGACCCTCTGACGGGCGAGGAATTGAAGCCCGCAAACCAACAGATCGTCGAGGAAGTGGGCCGGCATCGCAAAGATGTCGAGGCGAGGAAACTTGCCACTGAAAAGGAAGCCCAGGAGACGGCGAAGTCCGCAGGGGCGGATGCCGAGAAGAAGCAGTTAGAAGCCCAGGAGAAGAACTACCGGGATCGTTATGTAAATCCCGTGGCGCACAAGTCTGGAACCCGAAAATCAGCCGCCCTGCTCGTCCTTGGCATGAGTGACAGCGCCGATGCCCTAAAGGAGAGCATCTCCTCCGCCTTCAAGGAGAAGGGAGTCGAGACAACCGAAGGCCTCTTTCGACCGGATTTCCAGGGAGACGGCAGCGCCGCGAAACTCTTCAGTGGTGATTGGGCCCAGGCTAAGAGACTGCGCTTGAGTGATCAAGTTGATGTGATTTTCCTGGTACGTGGTTCGCAAAAGACCACCGTTTCCGAACAGGGCGAAGGTTTGCGAACCACCGCCCTCAGCCTCGACATGAAGTGCATCGACATGGTGAACCAGAAGCTGTATGGCTCCCGGTCAGTTTCGGTGAAAGGCGTAGGGTTCTCGGATGCCGATGCCCTCAAGGGAAGCGTGAGGAACGCGGCGGCTGAAATCCATACATTCGTGAAATCACTGGGCATCTGAAATTTCGATTCCGGCGCTATGAACCACCTGGAGAGAATCCATGAACGATCCGGTCACTACAAGTCTTCAGCAATTCCAGGAGAAGGACTTTACGGTGAAGGTTTGCCGTCTTCTGTTCGAGAACCTCCCCAAAGCCCCACCCTTTACTTACTACCGAGACCTGAACGGAGCAGCCCAGCGACTCGGGGTCTTCGAGTCGGCTGAGCTTAACTCGGCCATGGTAGAGGCAGCCAACTCGGAACCAGCGCGGCGAACCATCTGGGTCGCGGACAAATTGGATCTGGCCGATGCCACACTGGCCACCTACGCAGGAATTTCAAACGCTTTTTCGTGGTTCACCGGAGGCAAACCAGGTGGCCATGCCTTCGAAAGTGATCGGCCACAGGCAATTGATGCCGTCCTCAAGATCATCGGTGTGTCGTACATGACCAACAAGCTCTTCGAAGGTACGGTCCGGGAGAAGGTGGCCCAGTTGCTCGCCCTTCCGGCTGGTCGGGAGATGATTCTCTACCTCTGCGTGGCGGAGGTTGCCCTGCCCTTCTTCGACAATGTCGTGGCTGGTGGTTGGGAATTCGCCTCAAAGCACCTGCAGTCCAGCATGGCGGAAGGGGCCGCCAAGTTTGGGCAGGTCACGGGTGAGCGGGCGACGGAAGATTTAAAGGGCATGTTCGACGGGATGAACAATGTTCTAGGCCAGACCATGAATAACGTGCATGGCCACCTGGGCCCAGTGGCTGAGAAGCTCAAGGGCACCATGCCAGCCATTCTGAACGTTACAGATTCAGTGACTGGCCTGCTGGCAACCTCGCTTGACGCCCTTCCGGTCTGGCGTTTTCTCGGCGCCCGCCTCGCCGCTGAAGCTTCGGTTCAGCGGGCTGGTGGCGCGTTTGCTACTACGGTTGGTGAGAACCCCTTTGGGGTGGTTTTGTAAGGAGGTCTCACGATCGGTTCTACGGTGGACTAATTGGCATCCAAACAAAGCGATGGTTGTAGTCTTGTCGCATAATTCTTTGGTTCAATGTTGATTCCATCAGATGCCGGTTGATGTTCTCGGCGTTCTCCACTGACGAATCCTAATTTCAAGGACCTCAAACTTTAGTTACGCGGGGTAGGCATCCTTCCAGTAGACCCTTGAACAACCTTGTAACGCCCTTCATATGAATACACTGCACAACATGGTTGTGCGTCATTCATCCATTGACAGCATGAGCAATTCCTCACGGCTGCACGGAATGATGGAAAACACATCGTTCGGGCTAAGTGTCAATTTGGCCACTACCCCGCTGGTGGATCTCAGAAAGCACGAGAATCCGGGGAGGAATACGACCAGACCAAAGGCAGCACCACCGTGGGGAGTTGGGTGGCAAGCGTATGGAAGGCGGCTGTCATGACTCTCCGGCAGGAAATATTGGCCTCGCGCTTTCAGGTCGGTCTCATCATATGTATCGATGAACAACAGGACTTTGACTCCCATATCGCCGTATTGCTCTTCAGTGGCAATCAATTCTCCCGTCTCGGCATCTCTCGCCAGCGTTAACAGCCCAAGGGATCTCAATTCCGTAGGCCCCTGATCGCCCTTCGCAAAAATCATCGGGGGACACTGCGAAAAATATCGCAAAGGAATTACGCGATCCGAGTGCGCAAATAGATGCAGGGTGGATTCGTCACTCGTGTCAGCCACGCGAATGCCCTGGACCACCACCAACCTGCCTCCCTGATAGGTCAAAGTAGCGGTGCGCATAACCTACCTATTTATTGGACTTGGAAGTTGAATGTGGTGGATTTAACCACACCTCCAGGATTCACCACCTGGACCGACCAGGTTGAGGCGGTGGTGGTGAAGTTTGCACTGATAGTGAGCTGGCCTGAGCTGTTGTAGGTGGGGGTCTTGACGTAGGGACCACCGCCATAGACCAAATCATTCAGCACAACTGTGGAGCCGGTGACGAAGTTGCTGCCATAGATGACCAAGGTTGTGGCTGAGGCGGACCTAGGCACGGGGTTCGGGTTAAGCCCGCTGATGGAAGGCGCTGGTGGGGTCACCTGCACATTAAAGTAGACGCCGGGCGAGGCAAGGCTGGAGCCCGCAGTGTTGCTTGCGGAGACATTCCATAGGTAGGTCACACCACTCTGCAGCGTTGAGCAGGTCAGGGCAGGGGAGCTCACAGTCTGGGTCAGCACGGTCGAGCCGGTTGAAGCGTTGAGGACGACCACGGAATAGCTGGTCGCACCGGTAGCCACATTCCAGGTGAGGGTGGGCGTGAGCGTGGTCACCGTGGTACCAGGCGAGGAGGAGGATCCCGGGCTCACGCCGGTGGGCACGGGCGGCACTGCCGCTTGGGTGACCGTGAAGAACTGCAAGGTCGCAGCGGCGCTGGTGCCTGCTGCGTTGGAGGCAGACACAGACCAAGCGTAGGTCACGCCGTTCTGTAGGGTCGGACAGGTCAAGGCAGGACTGGCCACGCTCTGGGTCAGCACGGTGGCGCCGCTGGCGGCGTTGAGGATGACCACGCCATAGCTGGTGGCGCCGCTGGCGGGATTCCAGGTGAGGGTCGGAGTGAGGGTGGCAACGGTGGCGCCCGGCGAGGACGCGCCGGCCGGACTGAGGCCGGTGGGCACGGGCGGCACTGCCGCTTGGGTGACCGTGAAGAACTGCAAGGTCGCAGCGGCGCTGGTGCCTGCTGCGTTGGAGGCAGACACAGACCAGGCGTAGGTCACGCCGTTCTGTAGGGTCGGACAGGTCAAGGCAGGACTGGCCACGCTCTGGGTCAGCACGGTGGCGCCGCTGGCGGCGTTGAGGATGACCACGCCATAGCTGGTGGCGCCGCTGGCGGGATTCCAGGTGAGGGTCGGAGTGAGGGTGGCAACGGTGGCGCCCGGCGAGGACGCGCCGGCCGGACTGAGGCCGGTGGGCACGGGCGGCACTGCCGCTTGGGTGACCGTGAAGAACTGCAAGGTCGCAGCGGCGCTGGTGCCTGCTGCGTTGGAGGCAGACACAGACCAAGCGTAGGTCACGCCGTTCTGTAGGGTCGGACAGGTCAAGGCAGGACTGGCCACGCTCTGGGTCAGCACGGTGGCGCCGCTGGCGGCGTTGAGGATGACCACGCCATAGCTGGTGGCGCCGCTGGCGGGATTCCAGGTGAGGGTCGGAGTGAGGGTGGCAACGGTGGCGCCCGGCGAGGACGCGCCGGCCGGACTGAGGCCGGTGGGCACGGGCGGCACTGCCGCTTGGGTGACCGTGAAGAACTGCAAGGTCGCAGCGGCGCTGGTGCCTGCTGCGTTGGAGGCAGACACAGACCAAGCGTAGGTCACGCCGTTCTGTAGGGTCGGACAGGTCAAGGCAGGACTGGCCACGCTCTGGGTCAGCACGGTGGCGCCGCTGGCGGCGTTGAGGATGACCACGCCATAGCTGGTGGCGCCGCTGGCGGGATTCCAGGTGAGGGTCGGAGTGAGGGTGGCAACGGTGGCGCCCGGCGAGGACGCGCCGGCCGGACTGAGGCCGGTGGGCACGGGCGGCACTGCCGCTTGGGTGACCGTGAAGAACTGCAAGGTCGCAGCGGCGCTGGTGCCTGCTGCGTTGGAGGCAGACACAGACCAAGCGTAGGTCACGCCGTTCTGTAGGGTCGGACAGGTCAAGGCAGGACTGGCCACGCTCTGGGTCAGCACGGTGGCGCCGCTGGCGGCGTTGAGGATGACCACGCCATAGCTGGTGGCGCCGCTGGCGGGATTCCAGGTGAGGGTCGGGGTGAGGGTGGCAACGGTGGCGCCCGGCGAGGACGCGCCGGCCGGACTGAGGCCGGTGGGCACGGGCGGCACCGCCGCTTGGGTGACCGTGAAGAATTGAGTGGTGGCCGAGGCGCTGGTGCCGGAGGCGTTGGTTGCCGAGACGGACCAAGCGTAGGGAACCCCTGTCTCCAGGACGGGGCATAGAATAGACATGGATGCCACGGACTTGGCCATGATTACGGCACGGCTGACAGACTGGATCAGGACTACCGAATACCCGGTGGCGCCAGTCACCTGGCCCCAGGTGAGGGTGGGGGTGAGGGTGGTTATGGTGGTGCCGGGGGAGATTGGGGCCCCGGGGGCCAGGCCCGTAGGTGCCGCAGGGGAGCTTTGGCCAGGGGTTTGGAAATACAGTCGATCGGAAAAGGCGGAGAAGCCAGCGCTGTTGCCGGCGGCAACACTCCAGCGGTAGGCTTTGCCGGCATCAAGGGCGATCGAATAGGTCAGGCCGGGGAGCTTCGCATCCGTCACCAGTGCGCCGGTGCTGACATCCCGAACAGTGACATTGTAGGTAGTGGCCCGTGGGACTTGGGCCCAGCCTAGGGTCACGGTCGTGCTGGCCAGGGTTGGCCCAGGTGGCGTGACCTCGCCCGGGGTCGTACCGGTTGGGACCGTAGGCAGGGCGGCGGTGCAGACGTCTACGGGAATGATGACCTCGACAATGGTTGAACCAGTGCTGCCGTTCAGGTTGCGTGCCATAACTTGGTAGGTGTAATGCTCGCCGGGGTTGAGGTTGGCCATGTTGATAAAGGTGGTGCCGATGGTGGCGCTGACTTTGTAGAGCGCGCCATTCCGGTAAATGTCGTAGGTGGTGACATTCGCTGAAGGAGTCCAGGAGAGACGCACCACTGGTGAGTTCTGCTCACACGCAGCAGGCGCAGCCGTCAAGGTGAAGGCGCTTGGCTTGGCCACGGACGAGGACTGGGCGACCGCGCACGCCTCCGCGCTGTAGGGGGTCTGCCCGAAGTCGTTGAAGGCACGTAGACGGTAGCAATAGGTCTCGTCCAGGACGAGATTACGATCCAGATAGGAGCCGGTGGCCCCTGTGCCCGCGATGGCGCTAGGTGCCGCGATCTGGACGAAGGTGCCAGTCGCGCCGATTTTCCGCTCGATCAAGTAGCCTGACTCGTTGTCCGAACGATCCACCCAGCTCAGCAAGATGGTGCCCGAGGTCTGTGCGGTGGCCGTGAGACTTTCCGGCGGGACAGGAGCGATGCCCGGACTTGGGCACCGAGGTGCGCTGGGTGCAGAAATGTTGTTTGTGCCGTCAAAGGCGGCGACTTTGTAACAATACTGGCGGGCGTCCCCAGTTATCGAATCGATCCAGGTTGTTGCGGTCGTATTCGCGAGGAACAGGTCATTCCGGTACACACGGTAGCCCGCCACATTCACATCGTCGACGGCAGGAGTCCATGCAAGGCTGACCCGATTGAGTGATGTCAGTGATGCCGAAAGTCCGGTAGGAATGGAAGGTGCCGTTTGGTCAAGAGGCGGGCTGACCACCAAGTATGCGACTTCCTTGGGAGTGACGTTGAACCCCCAGTTGAGGATCCGGGACGAGGCCGAAACCGAGCCTGAAAAAACATCAAAAACACTGGTGACGGTGCTCAGGCCGAATCCGAGCATAGATCTGATGCCACGGTCACTGAAATTGCCGAGAAAATCCTTCCTGAGAATATTTTTCGGTTGAAGAAAATCGATGAATTCACCAGCGGCCAAACCTGCGCATTCGGCAAAAAAGGTTGCGCCATGATTGTCGGAAAGCTGAACTTTGTTCAATATGAGCGGGTAAGTGGCTTTCACCACACTCTTGAAGTCCTCCTGGTTGACTGTTCCAAAACTGCCAATGGTGACCCCCACTCCGATCACATCCAAGGCAGCGTTAATAATATTGATGGACATTGCTTCATCCCATAGCGTCCGCTGCCAACCCCGAACTGAGACATACTCCGCATCGTCTCCGAACCTGCTGCCACTCAATGCCACCACTGCGTAGATCCCGTCATGAGGCAAGGTGATGCCGACCGATGGGAAAATGACCTCTCCTAATTCCTCAAGTGCATGGCCAAGGGGATCAATGAAGTAATTCAGACCCCCATCCGCCACACTGCCATTGACTAAAACCTTCTTTTCAAACCCGCCGACCAGTCTCAATGCGTCGATGTCTTCGGGATTCGAGGGTGATTGTGGCAGTTGAGGATTATTCCCGACCCAACGGACTTTCAGAGGATCAAGCTCGATGATCTTGACTACCCAATCGACATTGGTCCGAAACCCGCCAATGCCAACCTCCGCAGGTTCGATCATGAAGTTGTTTCCCGAACTCGCCTTGATATTCAGAGCAGCCATATCCATGTTCAAGATGCGCATGGACGAAAGGGGTGCGGTTGCGGCAGCGAGCGGGGCCTTTTCGTTGCGTAAAGCCGGAGAGGCCGAAGCGGCCTCGGTGCGCAGTGTGGTCAGAATCGACAGCGCCGCGTCCCGAGCAGATTCCAGCAGCCGCGGGTCGGCCAACGGATCCTCAGCGGAGGCAAAGACGGTTTCCAGCACGACGGACAGGTTCGCGACCGCCTCGTCGGAACATATCAAACTAAAGATTCGGGACTGGTCCTCGCGATTTTGGGGCACCAGAACGGCGTTCATGTGGACCAGGGCCCGAGCCGTAGAGCCACTGTCGATAAGCAGTGGGTCCGCACCGTTGGCGGTGACCACGGCATAGATTCTCTTGGCAGACTTGTGCACCGCGTAGGTGACAGTCCAATCGTGTTCGGCGATGGCGATGTCAAAGGTTCCGTCAAGTTGCGGCATCACCGACTGCAGTGGGTTGTAAACCACATAGTCGGCCGGGGTGTCCGAGGTGGAGGTGGGTAGGCTCAGCACGCCCCGCACCCGAACCATGCCGGCGGGCAGTGCGGTCTGTACTGTCAGAGTCGCCGACTGACTCGTGATTGAAGACACCGAATTGCTGGCCACCACCCGGAACTGGCTGCCGTCGTCGAGGCCCTGGGTGGCCGGCAGGGTATAGGATTCACGGGTCTCGCCGCCGATGGCCAGCCATAATAGGCCGTCGAAGCTACGCTCCCACTGCAAAATCGGCGCAGGATTCCCGCTGGCCACTGTGGTGAAGGTCACCATGCTTCCGGCGATAACACTCTGGCTTCTCGGCTGGCTCGCTAAGCTTGGGGCGTAGTGGACTGAGAGCCTGGCTACGTCACTGACCGCGGCGCTGCCGACGCCATTCCCTGCGCTGGCCCGGAACTGGGAACCGTCGTCGGAGGGCTGGGCCGTGAAGGCGAGCTGCGCGCTGGTCTCACCGGTGAGAGGAGTCCAGAGCACACCGTCCGCACTTCGCTGCCATTGCAGGGCCGGCGAGGGATTGCCGCTGGCCATTGCCTGGAAGGTCACCACGGCGCCAGCTAGGACAGTCTGTGCCAGGGGCTGCGCGGTGAAAACCGGTACAGTCTGTACCGTGAGCACAGCAGCCTCACTGATGGCGTTGCCACTGCTGTTGCTGACTACGGCCCGGAAGCGCGAACCGGTGTCCGTCGCCTGGGCCGTGAACATCAACTGGGCTTGGGTGGCGCCAACCATGGCCTGCCATTGACCCCCGTTAGCGCTACGCTCCCAACGGTATGTGAACACTGGCGTACCGCTGGCTGCGACGGAAAAGGTCACTGTGGTTCCTGCCAGAACTGTTTGATCAGCAGGTTGAGTGGTCACCGCCGGCGACACGATCACTGGCGGTACCACCGGGGCTGGGCTGGCTCCGCCGCCCCCACCGCAGGCTAGGGCGAGCAACATGACCAAGGGAAGGACAAGTGCGTCAAAGTGAAAACGGCGAATGCCCATATATGCCTCATTGGTATTTTATAGATAATTCATTCTCACAAGTGACCTGTTAAAAGTCAACCTGATTATCGGCCCACCTCCGCCAAAACCAGGAACCGTTGAGGCATGGGCGGGGTAAGGCTGGCAGCACGTAGCAGGCGAACCAGGATGCCCTCCAGATCGAACCGGCGATTGAACCGCCACTGGAACTCCGCGAGGTAGCGGGGAAGGTGCCTGGCGCTGATCCAGCGGCAGACACCGAGGATGTTGCCCTTCAGGTTGCCGAGGATCGTGTTGACCCACTTGAAGGCCGGGTGCCGGGAGTTGCGCCAGCCCCCTTTCATCACCAGGGGCTGGTGGTCCTCGACCACTTCACTGATGGCATTGAAGCTGCGCATGCCGTCGGTCAGCACCGTGGAGGCCGTTGCCAGGCTGCGCTTAGCCCAGCGTTTTACGGTCCTCTTCTTGAAGTTCGGGACGGCCTGGACCTTCAGGTAGACCACTCTGCGCTCGGATGGGTCGTCCTCCGGGGAGGTTTGGACGGCGGCGAGCATGGGGGCCTTCCCGGGCGCCCCGCGTCCGCGCTTGCCCCCGTGACGCTCGCCGCCCATGTAGGCGTCATCCGCCTCGACCCGCTCCGATAGGACCCGGCCCCGCTCGCGCTCCAGCATCACCTGCATGAGCTTGTGCTTCACCTTCCAGGCAGTCTCGTAGCTGACCCCGATCTGGCGCTTGAGTTCCAGGGCCGACAGAGAGTGCTTGCCCTGGGTGAGTAGGTGCATGGCCAGGAACCACTTCGTCAGCGGAAGGTAGGTCTTGTGGAAGATGGTGCCTGCTGTGACGCTGGTCTGCCGGTGGCAGGCATTGCACTGGTACAGCCGACGGCCTTCCAGCACACAGTATTCGTGCCCCCCACACTCGGGGCACTCGAAGCCCTTGGGCCACCTGACCGCGAACAGGGCGCGGACACAACCCTCCTCTGTGCCATACCGCTCCAGGAAAGAAGGCAGGGAGAGGCCTTTTTGGAACTGGGTAGGGCTGTAGACCATGGAACCTCCTCGGACCGGGAAACCGCATCCAAGGTGACTCCAGGCATTGGACAAATCCTGTCAAACCTCTCCAAAGATCCAAGCGCCATCAATTGCGAGACTTGTCATCTCACCCTTTAGGCGGAGCCTGGCCGATAATCAGGATACCATTTGAAGCTGCTCGAATTGGGTGTGAAGCATTTGGGTCTGACCTGAATCCCGTTGCTGGACTGCTCACATGGGCAAGTCTGAATCTTCTCGGTGGGGGAAAGGATGATCAAGATTTAGTTATGAAAGCCCAGGCCGATGCTTTCCGGTCGGCCGACGAGAAGGTCACATCCTGGGGTATCGAACACAATAATCAGGGTGAGCGCGCCGATGCATTCCTCTACTGTGTTGAAGTCAAACCAGAAGGCTGTGACTATTTCATTCCACTAGCGCCTAGTTGGGTAATTGCGAATAAAACCAACGTTGTCGTAAAGTGGCGACGAGATGAGTCATCAGATCACCTAGTGCCGGAAGTCGTATCTCTTCCGACGAGCGAGTTTGAACTGTTCAATGCTAAAACCAACAAGTCTGGCGCCACAATAGTAGAAAGCAGAGTAGTAGACCCCTTCAACTCCGACAGATCTTGGTCCGTGGAAGCATTGCGTGGGCCACATGGACTGCGCCGTTGGACGAATGAAGATATTGTTCCTCGTCCAAATGATGTGTTTCAGGAACGGCTCTACTGTATTCGATGGGTTAAGACAGTAACAAAAACGAACTCGATGGGTAAGGTAACCACGAAAATAATCCGTCGATATGCAGCTCCAAATGAGGCTGATATATTGCGCGAAAAAAAGGTGGTTAATTTACTTCATGAACGCTTTGACGACTGGCAGCGCGAAGGGTTTTTACCATCCAAGACAATTGATAGTGGCTACAACACCGATCAACCCATTCGGGAACGCGGCTGTTCCAGATGGCACCATCTATTTACCCCCCGTCAACTGCTACTTCATGGACTTCTGGCAGAGAAGTCCTCGCAGAGTTCAAGTAAGGCAGTGATGGCTGCATCGATGTTAAACATGGGCCGTCTGGCTGACTGGGACTCCAGGCTGAGTTGTTGGCTCTCAAGTCAGGGAGGCGGTATCGGTGGTGGGAAAAATACATTTCTAAATCAAGCACTAAACACCCTGTTTAATTATTCAACGCGTTCACTTGGGGCGTTAAAATCAGCTCAACTTTCTCTCAACAAGGCTTCCATTATTGCTGGTAATAAAAAAGTTACTGTTGCGGATGCGAGAGACCTCACAGAAGTCTGTGATATTTGGATCACGGACCCACCCTATGCAGATGCAGTTAATTACCATGAACTTGGTGATTATTTTCTCGCGTGGTATGACAAGCGACTGGCCAAGGCTTTCCCTAATTGGATTCCCGACGCCCGTTCTGAACTGGCGGTGCGCGGTGATGGGGAGGATTTTCGACGTTCTATGGTCGAAATATACCGAAATCTAGCTTCGAACATGCCCGACAACGGTGTGCAGATGGTGATGTTCACTCACAAAAACCCAGCCGTGTGGGCGGACCTTGGCATGATCCTTTGGGCAGCAGGACTAAAGGCAACCGCCGCTTGGACCATCAGCACAGAAACCTCCATAGGGGGAATTAAAAAAGGCAACTATGTTCAGGGAACTGTTTGTCTTGTCCTGCGCAAACGCACCATCTCGGAACCTGGTTTCCTGGATGAGGTTTATCCATTAGTAGAAGATGAGGTAAAACACCAGATCGCTTCCATGCAAGCACTCGATGAAGATGGCGAGCCAAACTTTAATGACGCTGACTACCAACTTGCAGCGTACGCCTCTGCACTGAAGGTACTCACTCAATACGGCAACATTGACGGTCGCGACGTGGAGCACGAAGTATTCGCGGTTCGTGAACCTAATGAAAAGAGCGACTTCCAGACCGTAATCGAGCGAGCCCTCGGCATTGCCTGCGATTACCTTGTCCCACGTGGCCTTGATGGCTCCTGGCGTTCCCTTTCGCTTACGGAGCGGTACTACCTACGGGCGCTGGACATTGAATCGAGGGGAGAGCGACGTAAGGGCATGTATGAGGAACTGGCCCGTGGATTTGGTGTTGCCGACATCCGACCGCTGCTCAAATCCGACAAGGCCAACGGCGCTCGCATGTTCACCCCATCGGGTTTGGCGGGGAGTCTCCTTGCCAACATCGGAGGGGCCGCCTCTAACGCCACAGGATTGCCACTACGCCGCGGCCGTGCCAGTGCTGGAACCTTACACCCGTTCGCGGCCTCACACCTCCGTCACTTGATGTTCGCCATTAGCGAAACGACATCTGCTGATAACAGTCCAGAGCCCGGCCGGCAGTATCTACGCGATACCTTCGGCCAAGGCTATTGGACCCAACGCGAGGGTTTCATAGGCTTGCTGGAATGGTTTGCCCAGTTGGGCAACGCGGTAGGGATGGAAGAGTGGCTTGAAGATTCCGAGGCCGCCCGCATTCTGGCCGGACGCCTGCGCAACGACCACGCCTAAACAGAGGCCAGATGATCCAGCGCCACTCTAGCCGCCGCAGCCGCCTCGACCATGCCGTCCTGAACCAGCGGCTGGAGGGTGCCGTATCCTACGATCGAATTGCAGGGTATTTCCGCTCCAGCCTGTTCGAAGTGGCCGGGGAAGCTCTCAGCAAGGTGCAAGGAGCGGTGAGAATCATCTGCAATTCAGATCTTGATCCACAGGACCTGGTTACGGCCGCCGCGGCGCAAAGCGCGCTTCGCCGAAGCTGGTGCGCAGGGCAGCCCGAGGATGCCCCACCAAGTGCCATGCCCCGCTACCGTGCCCTCTATGAGGCATTGACGACCGGCAAGCTGGAGGTCCGGGTATTACCTGATTCGGCCTTTGGTTTGATTCACGGCAAGGCTGGGGTGATTCGGCATGCAGACGGGGCTGCAACAGCCTTCCTGGGAAGCGTCAATGAGAGTGCTTCTGCCTGGAAGGTAAATTACGAGCTGCTTTGGGAAGACGACTCTCCGGAAACCATTGCCTGGGTGCAGGAGGAATTCGACGCGCTGTGGAACGATCGGAGAGCCATGGATCTCGCCGTCTGCCCCTTCATCGTGCAGGATGTGAAGCGCATCCTGACGCGCCGGGTGATCGAACCAGCAGAGTGGAAGGCAACGGTGGATCCAATTGTGGCCGCCGCTGCAGCCGCCATCGAAACACCGGTGTACCGAAGGGAACAGGGTCTATGGCCGCACCAGAAATACTTCGCCCGGCTCGCGCTTGAGCGCCATCGACTCGGCGGTGCACGGCTTGTTCTGGCGGATCAGGTGGGGCTCGGGAAAACCATTCAGTTGGCGATGGCGGCGTTGCTGATGGCCCTGGAAGACCCCGAAGGCGGTCCGATCCTGGTGCTCGCACCCAAACCCCTGTTGCAGCAGTGGCAGGACGAAATGATGGAGTTGTTGCAGCTTCCTTCCGCCAGGTGGAATGGCAAGGCCTGGATTGATGAAAACGACCTGGAATACCCATCCGATGGCATTAAATCCCTGGGCAAGTGCCCCCGCCGGATTGGCCTGGTCTCCCAGGGATTGGTCGTTCGTGGAATGCCGGAAGCTCTGCAGCAGTTGCGGAGCCTCCGCTACACCTGCGTGATCGTGGATGAAGCCCACCGGGCCCGCCGTCGCAAAGTCCCCAAAGTGGATGCCAGCCCGGAAGAAGTTGATGAGCGGGCCGAACCCAACAAACTCATGGCCTTTCTGAAAGAGCTAGGCCCCCAGACAAAGAGCATGCTGCTGGCGACAGCAACCCCGGTACAGCTCCACCCCTTAGAAGCCTGGGACCTGCTGGACATCCTCTCGCAGGGCAATGATGGCGTTCTTGGAGGGTGGACCCGGACCAGTCCCTGGTTTCATGCCAGTGAATGCCTGGCCATCGCCAATGGCGAGGAGCAGGTTCCGACCGAAATCGTGGCGGGTTGGCAGTTCGTCCGTGATCCCCTTCCATCGCGGTTTGAAGGCCCAGCCTTTGACAGCATCAGGCGGAACCTGGACCTGGACGATCAGGAATGGCAATTCCGGCACGAGGTCCTTGACCGGATTCCACCGGCCTTGCGCAAAGTTCAGCTTCAGAACAACGTGCTGCCGGGCTACGGGGAGAAATTCAATCCGCTCCTTCGGTGCATTGTTCGCCGCACCCGGAGCTATCTTGAAGCCACCATCAACCCAGCGACCGGGGGCTATTTCCTTCCTAGGGTCGCGGTTCGGCTGTTCGGTGAAGACCCAAGCAACTCCTTGGGCCTCGGCGGGTACCTCCGGGACGCCTATGTCGAGGCTGAAGAGTTCTGCCGGCTGCTGCAGAAGCGCGTGAAAGGGGCTGGGTTCTTCAAGACCCTGCTGCTCCGCCGCCTAGGCAGCTCCATGGAGGCCGGCCGGAAGACCGTCGAGAAGCTTCTTGGGTATGAACCAGATGACCTGAATGATGAAGATGATGACGATACGGACGACGAGGATAGTGGTCTGCAAGGCCGGAATGGCCATACCTCATCGGATTTCAAGGATTTCACGGCTAAGGAAGTCGCTTCCCTGAAGAGGTGCCTTGAGCTGCTTCGTCAGGGCGGGAACAACGATCCGAAGCTGGAGGCCCTGGTCAGCTACCTGCTGGGCACCCTGGCTGGCCTGGAGAAACGCTGGCTCGACCTGGGGTGCATCCTGTTTTCCCAGTATTACGATACGGTCCGGTGGGTCGGCGACGAACTGGCCATGCGATCCGAGTTCGCCGGGATGGAAATCGGGCTATACGCAGGGAGCAATCGGTCCGGGTTCTGGCGGGACGGTAAATTCCAGCGCTGCAAGCGAGAGATCATCAAAGCCCGGGTTCAGGCCGGTGAGCTCAAGATCCTTCTGGGCACAGATGCCGCTTCAGAAGGTCTCAACCTCCAGCGGCTGGGCACGCTGATCAATATTGATTTGCCCTGGAACCCCACCCGCCTGGAACAGCGAAAGGGTCGCATCCAGCGTATTGGCCAAGTCCGCAGTGAAATCTGGATCGCCAACCTCCGCTACAGGGACTCAGTGGAAGACCGGGTGCATCAGGTGCTAGCTGACCGCCTCGAATCCATCCATCAGCTCTTCGGGCAGATCCCGGACACACTGGAGGACGTGTGGGTGACCATCGCTCTGGAAGATGAACAGGAAGCCCGCCAGCTCATTGATCGCACCACCGCAACCCGCAATCCCTTCGATGCCAAGTACAGCAAGGTTGAGGATGCCGATTGGGAAACCTGCTCTTTGGTCCTGGATCCTCAGTCGGTGAAGGAACAGCTATCCCGGGGATGGTAAGGCCGATAAACCTCGGGCTGGATCCAGCTCATGTATATCCAACTCTCATACCCATTCCACGCAAGACTTACTGTGAGCCTGCCCACCAATCGTCATAGGACCGAATGAAGAATCGGCTTTATGACCGAATCAACAAAATTGCCGAATGGGCAACACTCGGACCGATCCCCCAGACTTTGCAAAGAAGATCAGCGGCCATCTCGGTTTCCCCACTCCGTAGTAAATCCCCAAATGAATCTAGATCGCCACTTTTCACCGCAAGCATGAGGGCAAGGTATCGACTAGCCATCTTGGTCATGAGCCGACCACGTCGGTAACCTGCGGCCTCCAACCCGATAATCAAATCTTCAATGTCCATTGCAGCGACCAATTCTGAATCCAAGAGACCGCCATTCTCCAGAGCCGGAAGGAGGGCATACGCCTTTTCAAGGCCGTATCGGTTAACCGATAGAACTCCAACCACGATTGACTCGATTTCATTCTTGCTTATGCCCATGGAATCCTCAGTTACTGCTCTACTGGTCACGAAAATATGTGTTGCGCATCGGAGTTAACCGCATCAGTGCCGAGGACTTGAACTCAAAAGCGATTTTACCGCATAGATCCGCAATGGCACCATTACGATTCTGGGAGCCTGAGTACCCGTTACTGGCTGTTCGTTCGATGGTCTTCCGAAAACGCTCTATTGAAGTGGGACATAAACACCATGAGAAGTATTTAACGCACGGAAGCCCATATAAAAGCGGCCCGGGAATCCGGGCCGCTTCATCGAACGGGCATGGCAACTATTTGTTGGTCTTGTGTTTGGTAGCGTCGACCAACTTATAGGCCTGGCCGGCCTTCGGTGTGGGGGGAAGCGGGGCTCCCTTGGTGGCCGTTACTTCATTCTTTGTCGCGGTGTTCTGGTACTGGCCCGATTTGGGGGCCGGAGAACCGGGTTTGAGTGGGGACTTGCCCATGGGGCACCTCCGAAAAAAGAGTTGTGGGTGCGAGGCATACACCAAAAACCCTGGAAGCTGGGGGAAGGCCGAAGCCTTCCCCCTCATCCACCCCGGTCAGGCCCTCACAAGGAAGCGAAAATATCCGCCGTCCTTGCGATAGACCAATTCGCCAGATCGCCAGTGTTTGAAACACTTGCAAAATACCCAGCGATAACCAGGGGGGGCCTGGAAGTCGTCCATAGACATGGAACACCCTCCTTTCCCTTGACGGGAGCAGTCGGGTTGATCAATTCTTGTGGTTCCACGCAACAAGAAAGGTCCCGCCTGATCCAAGGGCGTCAAGGACCCCGGATTTCCGCCGCCCACCAGGGCGGCTTTTTGTATGTGCCTCAAAGATCTTGTGGAGAGGCGAACCTCTTGCCACAGATCAATGGTGTACGAGGTTTGGCAAGGGTGTCAATGCCATATTTCACACTTCTTTTCGCATTGCCGATAGATCGGCCTATACTTTTGATTCGAGGCCCCCCCATGAACCCACTCTTCGCTCCGACCCCGCCCGAAGTGCCTCTGAAGAACGCTCCACTCGACCGCGCCATCTGCCAGGTTCGGTTCCCCCCAATCATGTCGATTGGCAAAGAAGAATTCGTTGCTGGGTTCCAGGAGGAAGTTCGGAAGCAATACCCGATCATGGCCCAGCAGTTGATCCAACCGTTTCAGATCCAGGCACCCGGGTCAGACATTCCAATCTCACTCATTCCCGCAACCCGTAGTTTCCGATTCAGTTCTGCCGATGGCGCTTGGCACTTGGTTCTGACCCAGGATTTTCTGGCCATCGAGACCACCCGATACAGTAATCGCTCTGAGTTCCTTCACCGGATCTCAGAAGCCTGCCTAGCGCTTGAAAAGCATGTGGGCCCGACGCATGTGAGTCGTCTGGGGATTCGGTACATTGACCGCCTGCGCGGGGCGGATCTTGATCGAATCCAGGATTTCTTTCGCCCGGAGATCCTTGGCCTAGGCGCCGACCAAGAAGTTTGGGGAAACACTGGCCAAGTTCTGACAGAAGCGCTTTTCACAACGGCCGAGGGGCAACTGGTGGCTCGATGGGGGCTCCTGCCGATGAACGCGACCACAGACCCCAATGCAATCCCGGTGGAGCCTCACCGATCATGGATTCTTGACCTTGATGCCAGCTCAGAATTGCTAGTCCCTTTCGATCCAAAGAGCCTAATCGTCAGTGCGACCGGCCTGGTGGAACGCATTTACACCTTTTTCCGATGGGGTGTTACAGATTCATTTCTCACTCACTTCGGAGGATGATGAACCATGTTCATCCTTCCAATGGCAGTTCTCGACGTTCCACCCACGCGTGGCCCCAACTCAGTCTTCATCCTGAGCGGGATTGGGCTTGCACAAAGTACAAGTGCAAACGTCCTGCGAAGACCTTCATTCTCCAGCCTATCTACCACCCAGGGCTCCACAATCGAACAGCCCGCTACTGAAGCGCCGGTTTCGGAGCTTCGCCGAAGGTCAGGCCTGACCTGGGAGCAATTGGCCGAAACCATGGGAGTCGACCGTCGCACCCTGCACCTTTGGGAAGCAGGGCGAAAGATGCGCCCCGTTCATGAAGAACGCCTTCAGCAGATCTTGCAGGTCGTTCGACTTGCGGATCGAGGGAGTGCATCGGCAACGCGAGCGCTCCTTTTGGATGCTTCGCAGGGGCCTTCCATCAAGGACCTGATCTCGCTGGATCGCATCCAAGAAGCAACCCAAAGGACTGCGGGGCTCCGAAGCATCGAACAGCATCCAAGGCCCACCCGTTTGTCAGGGGAAGCCAAGGAAATTCGCCGTCCCCTTCCGTTCGAGGGACGTCTTGCTCTCAAGAATGACGCCATTCAAGGCGTTTCACCGCAGGCAGGCAGGCCTGCCCGTGTCTCGAGGGCAGGAAAGGCGTAATGGTCCCATCGCCACTGAGTTCACCGGCTGACCCGGCTTTGGATTGGCGGCAGGGCGATTGTGTCTTAGGGACACAGGACTTCATCTATCGAATCCTGGCCACCATGCCGCTCGCCCAGGCAAGCATGGACGCGGTTGCCGAAGACCCTCTGGCTGAAGTCGTGGCGCAAACCGTCGAAGGGCTCATGGTGGTTTCACAGAGCTGCGATATCGTTCGCCCGGCGGCTGGAAGACCCTTCGTGGAGGCTGCCCCGCTGGTTCAACTTCCCGATCTAGAATTCCGAGAAGTCATTCTAGGTGCTCGGCCCCAATACGCGACTGTTCCGAGCCTGCATGCGGCAAAGCTTGCAGCGGATCTTGACAGGGTCATGACGGTAGAAAAATCACTACTGAGTACATGGGCAAGACACCCTGGATGCAGTGATGATTCTGATCGACGCCTGCTGGGGAAGCGGCTAGCCCGGAAACGTTTTCGTGCAGCACTGCCCGATGAGTTCACCCCTTGGTTCAAGCCATTGAGAAACCGGTTGTCGCGCCTTGCTGATTCCAACGCGGCTGATGCTCTTGTGTTCAGCGAACTCGAAGAGATTCGAATTCAGGCGACCCCTTCCTGGGGCGCCGCGCAGGTCAATATTTTCATCTGGTTCATCCTCAAGGATGAAGCCCCCGCCCGAGATCGATCAGATGTTTTGGACGCGTGGTTGGCAAAAATCCCCCCCAAGGGGACGTTCATCACGTGTGGCGGACGAATGGCCTTTTACTCAGACATGACCGCATCGGAGTACCTTGACTCGGACTCGTTAGATCTTGATCACATGAGCCCAGAGGAGCCGGAAGCTACCTGAGGGAATTGAGTGGCTGTACCTGCAAAGGATCCAATGGGGCACCCATCTGGATTCCGTTTGCCTTGCTTGCGAAAAAAGAAACCAGATCCGGGGGGTCTGGGCCAAAAGAACATTCGCCTTGCGGGTCAACACATGTTCCTGTGAGCGGCAATGGCGCATCAAATAGGCCTGGATTTTAGGATTTGAGCGACGGCAGGCTGATGTTGTTGGCGATCGGCAGGCCCTGGTGAACAGCCTCCATCGCAGGCCCATGGCCTATCTGAAGGGAGACGTATGCCGCGCTGGAATTCGCCCCGGGAAGCCCGCACTCAGAAAGTGATCGTGTCCGTTCGAGCCATCGATAAATCGGCATGGAAGGAACAAGCAGAGGCTATGGGGGTTTCTGTGAGCCGCCTCGTTTACCTCCTCGCTAGAGCCGCGGGTCCCTTGCCTGGCCCAGGATCACGGGACCCCCAACTCAGCCGGGAGCTCGGCGCCCTGGGCAGCAATTTGAATCAGCTCGTTCGCATTTTCCATGGCCATGGAATGAACGCGGAATCGGCGGCAGAGGCACTTTCCCTTGTCCACGAGATCCAGCAAAGGTTGACGCGATGATCGGCAAACTGAAAAAGGTCACCGGCTCCCCCGCGGCCACCGTGGACTACATCTTCAAGGCCAAGCGGGGAGCCGGAATGCGAGGCCAGCTCCTCGGTGGGACGCTGCTTGAGGTAACACCCGAAGACATTTCCGAAGTTTTGTGCGCCCTTCGAGCTCGCCGTCCCGATGTCATGCATGCCATCCATCACGCCTGGGCGAGCTGCCCAGAAGGTGAGGTTCTTGGTGCAGAACAGTGGCTGCATGTCGGGACAAGGCTGGCAGACAAGCTCGGCTGGCAGGCCTGGGTCGCAGTGAGACATGCAGATACAACCCACGACCATGTCCATTTTGTCGCGAGCCGCATCGGCTGGGATGGGTCTGCCTCACGCGAGAGATTGCGGGACTGGAGGTTGGTTCGAGCAGGTGATGCGTGAATGCGAACAGACCTTCCGCCTTCAGAGCACTCCCAGCCCCGAGCGCATTACCCGGCCCCATGGGCGCTATCAGCAACGAAACCCCTCACCACCACGACACCCCAAGAATCCACGACCACGGTGGAAGGACGACCTCTTGAAACAGATGGCCGAGTGCGAAGCCCTAGGCTACAGAAGCATCAAATTGCTTCAAGAACTCCAGGTCCGCGGATGGTCATGCGATATCCGCTGGAAGGAAGGGCGTGCCGCCGGGATGACCTGGATCCACTCATCCGGTGCCCGAATCCGTGGCGCCAAGCTCGGGCGAAGCATCCCGTGGTTGCGAAGCATGGGTGGTATCCCTGGACTTCGTTGTGGCCGAATGCTCCCTGCAAACTGGGTCCCCAGGCCAATCCAAAGAAAGCGGGACACCTTCAAGGTCATGCGTCCCGTCCCCAGGACGCTCGGCACCTCCTGGTGGGATCGTCTGGCGTCGTGGGTGTGGCAACTGGTCACAGGGGACCAAGCCATTCCAGATCCGGTGATCTACCCATCCGCGAAGGCATCAGGCCCACGACCTGATGCAACCCGAACCCGAACAAGCAACGACCTCACTGAACTACCACAACCACGCAGCCGGCGTTAAGGAGCCCCCATGAACAACCCGCCTCGCCCTTCTCTCATCCCGATGTACGACCCTAACCGACAGGCATTGCCGGCCCCTCCCAGTGCTGAAGTTGGCGCAACGATCGAATCGTTGCGGGCAGCCTGGGGCCCTGGAGCGCTTTGGGATCAGGCAGAAGTTCTTACCGCGGTGGGTGCAGCACCTCACTGGATCGAGCGCTGGAATACGCTCTGGGCGGTGCTGAAAGCAAACTATATGGATGACAAGAATCAGGATTTCCGTTTGCGCAAGGCTGCCGAACTGGCGGCAGACATGGCTGGCAGTCCTTCTCCCGAGAAGGCTGAGGAATACGAGAGCCTTCGCCTGAAGTGTTGCCCGCCTGAAGCCTTTGCCGACAACCGGCAGGACCTGTGGGTTGCCTGCACCAATTGTGGACTGATCCTGCTCCTTGGCCAATCCGACGACATGTTCAGGCTGCTTGAGGACCAGGCCCCGTACGCCTTGCCGCAAATCCCGTCTGGGCGTTTCGTCGTTCTTCGCGTGGAAGGTGCTATGGAGATTTCGCGGACCCAGGCACCTTACTGGGCCTGGGCGGCGGCCAAGCGCGGCTTGCTGTATGGGGTGGACACCATCCCGGCCAAGGCCGTCTAGCCATAGGTGCTAAAGACGATCGGGGTGATGGCGGCATCCTGGGAGGCGACGCCACCCCGATTGCCTGGGCTCCCTTTTCAACTCGGATCATGCAGGCTTCTTGTGACCGGAGGTGGAGCCATGGGCGAAAAGGAAGATCTGGTGGGGAACAGGGTCACCCGCGGTGAGAGTCTGAATCCGCTTGGGCGCTCGCTGGTTCGATTGGGGCTGCGGGCCCAACGCATGGAGACCGTCCTGGAAATGATCCAGTGGGGCGGCCCAGATTCTGCCCTTTGCGGCCTGGGGCCCTGTCCTGTTTGCTCTAGATTCGCCGGCCAAGGCCACGATGAGGCCTGCTTCCTCGCGGAAGCGCTGCGTCACCGTGATCCCATCACCCATGCCGAAAGCTGTATCCGATACATCAAGGACTTGGTCATGGAGCAGCGGTCAACACTGCGGGATTTCAGCGACAGCCTGGACGAAACGATGGCCAACCTCGAGTCCGCGTTGGCCCATGCGGAGGATGTCCTGACGGGGCTGTGATCACCTTGGCAGCGGCACCCGTTGGATAAAGGTGCCCCCGGTCCGAGTCATGCAAGCCTGGCGATTGCCACTGGGAATTCAAGGCCCTCGTTTCCATGCTGACGCCACTCATGGGTTGCAACGATAGGGGAGTCTGAAGATGCGGATGTCAGGAGTGGATTGGCATCCATTCAAGAAGGAATTCCCGTGACGTTCTCCCCGTAAATTAGTCCGATTATTCTGTGGAATCCACCTCAATCGAGCAGAGGAGGAGCCATGAGGAAAAGCCGGTTCAGCGAGGAGCAGATCATCCACGCGCTGAAGGAGCATGAGGCAGGGACAAAGACGGCGGACATCAGTCGCCGACTTGGGATCTCGGACCAGACCTTCTACCGATGGAAGGCCAAGTATGGGGGCCTGGAGGTCTCGGATGCCCGGCGCCTGAAGCATCTGGAGATCGAGAATGCCAAGCTCCTGCGGATGCTGGGACAGCGGGACGTGGACATCGAGGCCCTGAGGTTCCTCCTGCGAAAAAAATTCTGAGGCCCGCCGACCTCCGGAAGGCCGTGGCGTCCTTGCGGCGGGTCTTCCGGGTGAGCGAAAGGCGGGCTTGCCAGGTTGTGGACATGCCGAGGTGTACTTGTCGGTATCGAAGCCGCCGCAAGGAAGTTCCTGGGCTGCGGAAGCGGCTCCTGGAGTTGGCGGCAGAACGGAAACGGTTCGGATCTCCAAGGCTCTATCTGCTGCTGAGGCGGGAGGGATTCATGGTGAATCACAAGCGGGTGGAGCGTCTCTACAACGAGGAGGGACTCTGGGTGAGAAAGCGCACCCGGAAGCGCATGAAGGGAGCCCCGCGCCAGGCGCTGCAGCCGCCCGTGCGGCCCAATCAGCAATGGGCCATGGATTTCGTATCCGATGCCCTGGCCGAAGGCAGGGCCATCAGAACCCTGAATGTGGTGGACGTGTTCACCCGCGAGGGCTTGGCCATCGAGGTTGACTTCAGCCTGCCGAGCCTGAGAGTCGTGCGGGTGCTGGAGGACCTGATTCGCCGCCGGGGGATGCCGGAGGTAGTGGTGAGCGACAACGGGCCGGAGTTCACATCGAGAGCCTTCGACCAATGGCGACACGGGCGGGGAATCACGCATCACCTGATAAAGCCGGGCAGGCCGATGCAGAACGGCACCTGCGAAAGCTTCAACGGACGGTTCAGGGATGAATGCCTGAACGAAAATTGGTTCAGGGACCTTGCGGAGGCCCGGCAGGTGACCCGAGGATGGCTACGTGACTACAACCACCGTCGACCACACACATCGCTCGGGGGCCTTCCCCCGGCGGAGTTTGCGCGCCGATGGGCTGAGCTCCGGTCGCCTCCGGCTCCCTCCGCTCAGCCCAGCAACACCACCCCAATCAACCTGGATTCCACACAAAGACCGGGCTAATCATGGGGGGAACGTCACCCGATCCTATTCGGCACCGGAGAGTTCATCTCCCTCGGGGTTGGCGAAGGGTGGTTCGAGATCCTGTGGTCATTGTGCGTAGCGCTTGAGGGCATCGCGAGAACACGCATCGCGGATGGACATGGCCCCATAAGGGTGGTCCAGGTGAAGGAGAAATTCGGAACCCTTGCTTTTTATGTGGAAGGTGGTTCTGCCGAAGTACATGACCTCATTAATGCCGCCGAGATTGCCAGCGAAAACACATGTGAGGCTTGCGGCAAGCGCGGGAATACCCAATGCATCAGGGGGTGGTATCAGACGCTTTGTTTATTCCACGAACTGGAAGCGAGGGCAGGCCAGTAAGTATGTCCAAAGGCTTCAAGAAGAAAACGGGTAGGTCGAGGACAGCCCTAGCACGAGGAGAGAGGAG
Organism: uncultured Holophagaceae bacterium; assembly: GCA_963751095.1. Lineage (GTDB taxonomy): Bacteria > Acidobacteriota > Holophagae > Holophagales > Holophagaceae > Geothrix. Next base: position 138,128 of record CAVVTK010000007.1, read on the forward strand.
CCCTAGGCTTAGCCGGCGTGCCCGGGCATAACCCCGAGGCACCTGAGCGTAGCGGGGAGCGCGTGAAGCCCGAAGGACCCATCCGGCGGAGACTCCGTCGAGCAGGTTGGGCAGGGCAGCACGCGCGGGGCGAGATCGACCGAGCGCAAGGGATTCCGGAGGCCGGACCGAGCAGATCTCAGTGTTTCCGTACCTGTGCTTGAGATTTTGGGGAACCCGCAATTGGTGCAGGCGCGGAATCGCATTTGATGGAAAAGTCCCTTACTTGCACTGCTGATGGACCGATAAGGGACAGTCCGTAGGCCAACTCAGTGGCATCGGACGCCACATTGACTTCGACTTCAAGCTTGGCCCAGCCGTTCTGCTCGGAAATTTTCCTCAGATCGACCTGGTAGTCGCCCAGTGCTTGTGATCGACGGACACGCCCCCAGAGCCGAATTTCACCTTCGCCGGCCCCATCCCCTTTCTGAACCCAAGCAGTAAGAATCACCGTTTTGCCCCGGTAGGAAGCCGGATCCACTACTTGGGCCAACACTGGGACCCTATCAGGGGCATCTTTGAAAGGATGCATGGTGACGACCGTGCTGCTATCTGGTTGGCTCACGGCCAGGGCTTTGCCAGCGACTGAGGAAGTCGATTCCTGGCTTGCCTGCGCGGATCCATAGGCAGTGGTTTGCCAACCCTTGGCTACTCCATCTTTATTGAAATCCTTGAAGTTCAGATTGGTTGGCGCGGGGATTTTTCCCGGCAACGGGAGATCGGCGATCGACCATCGCGTGGCGTTTAGCCGAATCGGCGTAGTGCGTTCGATATGAATGAGCGCGTCGTAGGCGCTGGGGGCAGAGACCTCAGGGGCATGGATCGTGTATTCCGGTGCCAGAGGGTTGAACCCCCCGCCGAGGGACCACATGGGCCGCTCCTGATCAAACCAGGCCTTCGCCGGGCCGGGGTCGGGGAGTGCCCGCAGATTCAACACGAAGGTGGACTGATGCACCTTGGCAAAGGCGGCATCGATGGAATTCACGGATGCGGGTCCAACCTCAAACGCCATGATCCCGCGCACTCCGAAGAATGGGGCATCGTAGGCGAGGAAGGTGCCTCGATCAAAGGTGAAACCGAAGGCAAAGTAATCCGAACCGAGGGCCCTGCGAAAGTGCTGGCCCATCGTGACGGTGGTGCCCGTCCCATTGCGATCGGCCTTCGAAGCGACATGGCCATTGTGGGCCCACACAATACCTTTGGCACCATGTCCGGCTCGGGCCAGGAAGGCCAGGGTGTTTTCGGCCATGAGCCGATCGCGGGTGTCCCAGTTGTCAAGGTCAGCCACATCGTCCAGATAGTTGCGGCCCATCTCCACGTTCAACCGGATGTCATCGAGAGCTTCCGCCGGGTGGGACTTGGCATAGGCATCCAATTCCGACAGCAAGGAGCGCATCAGGTTTCGGGCTTTTTGAATCTGCTCTTTGGAGGCCTTTCTGCGGTTGTCAGTGACCAAGTTGGCGAATTCCTCATCGACCCCTTCTGCCTTCATGCGTTCTGCAAAAGCGGGCATGGCGCGGACCAGCCAGGGGTGGAACACCTGGTACGGCCCACGGAAACTCCGGTTATCCATGCCCCAGAAGGACACCTTGTGCGGGTGATTCCCATCAGCATTCCAGTTACGCATCCAACGGAGCAGGGACAAGACCTCTTCTGTGTCCCACCATTGGACATCCAGCTTAGAGAGGGTCTTTTCGGGGTTGCCTTTCCCGTTCACCACATAGTCGTTCAGGATGGTGGCGTCGTTGAAGTCTTCTTCTATGGCGAACACCGTGAATCCCTTTTTGGCCACGAGGTATTCCACGATCCGGTGCTTCATGGTCTGGAATTCATGGGTGCCGTGGGTAGCCTCACCCAGCCCCACGAGCTTGGCGTTGCCGATCATGGATCCGATGGGCTCGAGGTCGGTGCTGTTCCCATCGGGTTCCGCCGTACGAAGCGGGATCGCTTTCTGGCGGATCCAGGCCAACACCTCCGATCCAGCCGGACCAGGTGGGGTCAGAGCGTGGAGGGTGACCTGGGTGGGGGCCTTCAGGTTGACGAACTGGCGGCTCAGGCTGAACCCCGGGAATCGCCCGAATAGTCGGTAGCCGCCCGGTGGCAGTGACAGGGAGAAGCTCCCATCCTTCAAGGTGGTGTGAAAGATGTGGGCCGCGTTAAAGGTGCCGAGGTTCTGGGCCCACACCTCGCCCTTCGATACTAGGCGCTCCTGTGGGTCGAGCACCTTGCCTGTCAGGGGGATGCCCCCCTTGGCCAGGACAAGGCGCAAGGCCGCTGGCGTTGAATCAGGGCGATGTTCCACCAGGCTGCTGGTGGCGGCATGCCCGGGGGCCATGGCGGTCACCAGGTGCATCCCCTTGCCAATGGGTAGATTGAACTGACCGGTGGCGTCGCTCGTTGACAGGGCAGTCCATTTAAATGTCCCTGCCCTCGAAACTTCGAGGATGGCCCCCGGAATGGGTTTGCCATCCGCATCAACCACGGTGCCTATTACGGTACGGGCGACCCTGGAGGGCTGTGACGCAGCATAGGCGCATGACGCCAGCACCGCGATCAGGGCAGGAACCATGCAGAGGGCTTTCATGATTGCTCCGAAGGGCAAACCAACTCCCCTGGCAAGAAATCTTGACCATGCAGAGGACTTGAAAATTGGCGCTGTTTCCGATTGATTATGCCCTTATCGCATGAAGGGCATCAACCTGAGGCAATCCAGAGACAGGGTTGCCACTCCGCCGCAGCAATCTCCTGCCCATCATCGCTCTTCAGTGCTCCGAGTTGGCTGCCGTCTGGGGGGTCACGAAGCCTCACCACCCACTTCCAAGCGGATGGCCGTCAAGGCTCGGAGTCAAAGTGGCGTCAAAGTGGCGTGGCAATAAAAAGCCCCGGATGGTGGCCGGGGCTAGAAGTGCGTGGTTACTGGTGCCTGGAGACGGAATCGAACCGCCGACACATGGATTTTCAATCCATTGCTCTACCAACTGAGCTACCCAGGCACGAAGGGCTAGGATAGCAGGCAGGGACGCATTTTCAAGTGTGTCTGGGGACGGGATTGGTGCATCCTCTATGGTTCGAGGAATGCTCGGACGAAGAGGTTCACCATGGCCCGTGTCACCAAAGACCGCGAGATCAATGTCCAGAAACCCGCCCAGAGTCTGGCGCACTTCCAGACCAAGCTGGGGCAGGAGAAGCCGACGGATGATGAAGGGCTGCTGAAGCCAATCCTGATCGGCATCGCCTCGGTGTTGACCGCCGGTCTTCTGTACGGCGCCTGGACCGCCTACCGCCATTCCCAGGCGGAAAAATTCGAGGCAGCCTTCTCGGCCCTCCAGATGGAGGTGGAAGGCGATGGTTTGACGCCGCCCACCCCAGCCGAGGTCGAACAGCGCATGCGTGAACGCCTGGGCAAACTGGAAACCCTGGTTGCCGGTGCCCCGGCCAGCCGCCGGGCCCCGGCGGCCGGTCTTTTGGCCGGCTGGCGACTGATCCTCGATGGCAAGGAGGTCGCCCCGGCCGCGGCTGGGGACGCCTGGTCCCACCTGCGGCTGGCCCAGAGGGCCATCGCCCTCGGCCAGGCCCCCGCCGCCCGGGCCCTGCTGGATCCCCTGCGCGCCAAGGCCCATCCGGGCGAGCCGTGGGCGGAGGCCTTCTGGGCCAGTCAGCTGGATACCGACCGCCTGGCCGGTGACCGGGCCCAGGCCCTGAAGGACCTCACCGAATACAAGGCCCGCTTCAAGGGCCGGGGCGATGCGACAGCTCTGGAAAGCCTGGTCAAGAGCATCTGAGGGGGCGTCCCATGCGGATGTACGACCTGATCTACACCAAGAAACTGGGCGGCGCCCTGTCGCCCGAGCAGATCGCCTTCTGGGTGGCCGGTGCGGCGGACGGGAGCCTGCCCGATGAGCAGAGCGCCGCCCTGCTCATGGCCATCTGCTGGCAGGGGATGACCACCGAAGAGACCCTGGCCCTCACCCTGGCCATGCGCGACTCGGGCATTCGCATGGACCTGTCCTCGGTGCCGGGCACCAAGGTCGATAAGCACAGCACCGGCGGCGTGGGCGACAAGACCACCCTCATCCTCGGCCCCATCGTGGCGGCCTGCGGCGTGCCCTGCCCCATGTTCAGCGGCCGGGGCCTGGGCCACACCGGCGGCACCATCGACAAGTTCGCCGCCATCCCCGGGTTGAAGGTCGAGCTGACCGACCAGGAGTTCATCCAGAGCCTCCTGCAGACCCGCTTCGCCAATTCCGCGCCCACGGGGGACATCGCCCCCGCCGACAAGAAGCTCTACGCCCTCCGGGATGTGACCGCCACCGTCGAGAGCATCCCCCTGATCACCGCCAGCATCATGTCCAAGAAGCTGGCCGGCGGCGCCGACGCCCTGGTGCTGGACGTGAAGTGCGGACCCACGGCTTTCATGAAGACCCTGGAGGACGCCACCACCCTGGCCCAGAGCATGGTGGCCGTGGGCACAGCCCACGGCATGCAGATCCGGGCCCTCATCACCCGCATGGACGCCCCCCTGGGCTGGGCCATCGGCAACGCCCTGGAGGTCATGGAGTCCGTGGAGATCCTCCGCGGCGAGCACGCCGACTCCGAGCTGGCCGAGATGAGTTTCCGCCTGGCCGCCGAGATGCTGATCATGGGCGGCGCGGCGAAGACGCTGCCCGAGGCCCAGGCCAAGGTCCAGGTCAGCATCCAGGATGGCTCCGCCCTGGAGACCCTGCGGCGCTTCGTGGCCCTCAATGGCGGCGATGCCCGGGCCCTGGACGACTTCAGCCGCCTACCCCAGCCGGGCCAGGTGGTGGAGGTACGGGCGGCACAAGATGGTTACGTCACCGCCATCGACGGTCGCGCCCTGGGCATCCTGGCCATGGACCTCGGCGCCGGTCGCCGCGACCGGACCGACGTGCTGGACCTCGGCGTCGGCATCCGGGTCCTCGCCCGGGTGGGCCGGAAGGTGGCCAAGGGCGACCTGCTCTTCCAGGTTTTTGCCAAGGCAAGTCAACTTGTACTGCCGGATTTATACCTATCAACCCTTGAAATGACTCCAAAACGCCGTAGCCCGTCCGATTGGCTGTTGGCCTCCATTGGGTGCTGATGCTGATGCGGTGATGCCGGCGAATGCGGGGTCCAGTCAGATCGTTCCCATAATAATGGTGGTCAGACCAGGTCCCCGACTCGCTTCTGGTAAAGTTACACCTTCGTTCCCTAGATCTTTCGATAGTGTCATGTCTTTCATGGTCCAGCTGCACCCCGGCTGTGCGTCGGCTGGCAGCTTGGAAAGTCCCCTCCCCACGGTGGAGACCAACCATGGCGCTCCGAAGAGCATCACCTCTTGATATAACCTTTCCCAGGAACAAGGCGAAAAAAATTGTATGAACCTGGGAACCTGCCCTATGCTTTCGACACTCCCCGGATCTTTGGCTGTCTGTTTGGCAATTCCCTAGGCGCATCGGTCGCCGCGGTACTGCTTTGTCCAAGCTGACGAATTCCAACCGTCCCTCTGCGGCCCCCCGCCGCTTCAACCCCCAAAAGGAGATTCTATGAATCGAATCTTTACCCGGCTCGGCTTCACCGCCGTTGCCATCATCGCCGGGAGCGGCATTGTCGCTCACGCACAGACGGTCACCACGGGTGGTGTCACAGGCATCATTACGGATGCCAAGGGTGCCCCGGTCTCTGGCGCGATGATCCGAATGACCTCCGCCCAGACCACTCGCACCTTCACCACGGGTGCAGACGGTTCCTACCGCGTCGGCCTTCTGAATCCTGGCAGCTACGTGATCGAGGTCACCAAGGGTGGCTTCCAGAAAATCACCCAGACCATTTCTGTCTTGGTCAACCAGACCCAGCCCGTGAACTTCAAGATGGCCTCCGAGGCCGCCACGGTCGTCGAAGTGGTCGGCACCCAGACCACCGTTGACCCGACCTCGACTCAGGTGGGACTGACCACCACTGCGGATACCCTCTCCTCCATCCCCATTGGCCGCGATATGAACGGCATCGCGAACCTGGCCCCGGGTGTCGTGGCGTCAGGCTTCGGTGATCCTTCGATTTCCGGCGCCTCGGGCGCGGAGAACAGCTATGTGCTGGACGGCCTGACCACCACGGACTTCCGCCGTGGCTTCCAGGGTGCCACCGTCGTCACGGACTTCATCGAGCAGGTGGAAGTGCAGACCGGCGGCTTCAAGCCGGAATTCAGCGCCCTGGGCGGCGTGTTCAATGCTGTGACCAAGTCCGGCAGCAATGCCAACAAGGGCTCTGCCTGGGTGAATGTCGACGCCCGCAGCCTCCAGGCCGTGCCCAAGAAGACAAAGTACGGTTCCCAGGCCCCCCCCAACGACCGTTACGACCTCGGCGTTGAAGTCGGCGGTCCCATCATGAAGGACAAGCTCTTCTATTGGGCGGGCCTGAATGTCACGTCGACGAAGCAGCAGGCCTCGGACGAAGCCCTGATCAACAACAACCTGAAGAAGTCCGACCCCGTGAAGCAGGACGACCTCCAGTTCCTCGGTAAACTCAACTACTACATCACCCAGGATCAGCAGGTCTATTTCACCGCCAATGTGAACAACACCAAGACCGATCAGGCGATCCTCTACCCCCTGAACGGCACTGCCAATTTCGGCGGTTCAACCAAGGACAAGACCACCAACCTGTCCGCCGGCTATGACTGGACCATCTCTCCCGCACTGTTCTTCTCCCTGAAGTTCGGCACCACGGACTACAAGACCACCTTCGATCCCACGGCCGCGGGCGTGACCCTCGTCCAGGACCAGATGTACTTCGACAACGGCCCGGGCACCCTGCCCGGTGGCAATCCCGCTGGCGTGGCCTACAACACGTTCTTCAACACTGGCGGGCCCGGCCTCTACGTCCCCCTCGACCAGAACAAGACCACCCAGTACCGCGCCGATCTGAGCTGGTTCCTTGGGGCCCACAACCTCAAATTTGGTGTCTCATTCCTGACTTCCAAGTATACCGAGCAGGCCAGGACCTCTGGCGCTGGCTACCGCGTCCGCGGCCTGAATGCCGGTGATCCTACCTTGGTCGGCACGGGAGACAACTTCCTCCGCCTGGAACGGCAGTACAACAGCACGGACGCCACCGTGAAGGCTGAATACACAGCCTTCTATGCCCAGGATTCGTGGGAGATTGCCTCTGGGTTCCGCGCCTTCTACGGCCTGCGGTACGAAATCCAGGATCAGAAGGATCTGGATGGCAAGTCCTTCATGAAGTTCTCGAACTTCAAGGATCAGGCCCAGCCCCGCCTCGGCTTCACCTGGGATGTCAACAACGATGGCCGCTCCAAGGTCTCCGGCAGCTACGCCAAGTACTTCGAAGCCATCCCCCAGCGTCTGGCCATGCGCGTGTTCGCCAACGAAGTGTTCCTCCGCAACCGCTTCAACGGTGCCTACTTCGGTTTGTTCACCAAGGCCACCTATGACGCGACCACCGGCACCTACGGCGGCACCTGGCTGACGGGCGCCACCCCGGACCGCACCACCGATTTTGCCACGCCCTTCAGCTATGATCCCATCGCCGAGGGCACCAAGCTGCCCCAGCGCCAGGAATTCATCCTGGGCTACGACTTCACCTTCAAGGGCGGCCTGCTGGATGGCTTCACCGCCGGTATCCACGCCAAGCACCGCGAGCTGAAGAACCCCATCGAGGATTCCGTCATCCTCGATTCCCTGGGCAACATCACCGATCCCGGCGCGCCCATCCGCCTCGGCCAGTCCTACGGCGTCTCGGCCGCCTCGCTCTACCCTGAGGCCGCCGTTAATCTCTACGGCACCTTTGGTGGCCAGGCCATCCTGTGGAATCCCGGCCGCTATGCCAAGTGGACGGCCCGGAACATCAGTGGCGGCACTGGCTCCATTTACAACAACGCTGTCTGGTCCGTGTCCGATACCGGCTACGATGCCGCGAAGAACACCTACGATTCCGTGGACTTCACCCTGGAGAAGAAGACCGCGCGCGATTACATCAACTTCAGCTACACCTGGTCCCGCTCCGAAGGCAACTATGAAGGCGTGGTGTCCAGTTCCAACGGCCAGGCCGATGGCAACATCACTGCTTCCTTCGACTACGCCGCCTACTCAGGCTATGGACTGCTGCCCCTGGACCGCACCCACCAGATCAAGCTCTTCGCCAGCCACAAGTTCGATGTTGCCGGCAATGAGCTGAGCCTCGGCATGAACTGGACCTTCCTGAGCGGCACCCCCCTCAGCCTGCTGGATGACGGCTCCACCACCAATGGTTTCGCCCCCGGCTACGACACCAACAACAGCTACTTCCACACCTCTGATCCCAACGGCGATGGCATCCCCTTCGATGGCTTCTGGGTTGCCACTCAGTACGATGCCGTTACGGGTGCGCCGCTTGACGCCGGGCGTCACCCCTACCTTGACCTGGGTGGCTACGGCAACGCAATCTTCGCCAATGGCGTACAGGGCGACCGTGGCCGCACGCCTTCCATCAACAATGTGGACATTCACATTGACTACGCCATCAAGTTCGGCAAGGGCATGAAGCTTGTTCCCTCGGTTGATCTCTTCAACCTGTTCAACACCCGCTATGCCACTGCGATCACCCAGCAGGGCACCACAAGTTCTGGCACCGCCAACCCCAGCTATGCCCAGGCCACCAACTGGCAGGTCGGCCGCCGCTACCGGTTCGGCGTGAAGTTCCAGTTCTGATCGGAACCCACGACCGCAAGAAAAACGGGCCCTTCGGGGCCCGTTTTCATGTCAGGGGAATGCGGCCAGCAGCTCAGTCCCTGGGCACCCACTGGATGTCGGCCAGGCCCGCCACGGCGTTCTCGGCGCGGGCCAGGGCGAAGAGCCAGTCGCTGAGGCGGTTCAGGTAGGTCTGCACCACGGGATTCATCGGCTCCTCGTGGGTGAGGGCCACCACCTCGCGCTCGGCCCGGCGGCACACGGTGCGGGCCAGGTGGGCATGGGCGGAGCCCGGCGTGCCCCCCGGCAGGACGAAGGCCGTCATGGCCGGTGCCAGGGCGCTGAGGCGGTCGATGTCGGCCTCCATGTCGGCGAGCTCCCAGGTGGGGCGGCTCATGCGCGTTCCCAGCAGCTCCTGGCGGGCCGCCGGCGTGGCCAGGATGGCCCCCAGCACGAAGAGATCATGCTGTACCCGCAGGAGCGTCGCCTCGTCCACGCAGGCGGCCGTGGCGTGCAGGCGCAGCAGTCCCATGATGGCGTTCAGCTCGTCCAGGGTGCCGTAGGCCACCAGCCGCAGGTGGGACTTGCTCACCCGGTCGCCCCCGAAGAGCCCCGAGGAACCGTCATCACCCGTGCGCGTGTAGAGCTTCATGGCGACCTCGAAAAAAGCTGGGACAGGATTAACAGGATTAAAAGATCGATTAACAGAATTAAAAGAAAAATGATTAAAAAAACCAGAGCATTTAATTATTAATTTTCAATCTTGAATCCTGTTAATCCTTCTTTCAATCCTGTTAATCCTGTCAGCGCATTTCGCCGGAATGGGTCGGCGCCTACGCCCCGCCGTGGGCGCGGCTCCAGGCCACGGTATCCGAGCGCCATGCCTTCAGCGCCTCGGAGCCGGCGATGTCGAGGATTCCCTGCGCCTCGGCCTTGGCTGACAGTTCTTCGAAGGAACTCAGCACGGCCATCTCGATGCCGGCGGCGGCAAAGGCCGCTTCGGCCTGGGGCAGGCCATAGCTGAACAGGGCCAGCACGGCCGGCACCTCGGCGCCCTCGGCGCGAAGCGCGTCGGCGCACTTGAGGCTCGACATGCCCGTGGAGATCAGATCCTCGATGAGCACCACGCGGTGGCCCTTGGCCATGGGCCCCTCCACCTGGCGCCCCATGCCGTGGTTCTTGGGCGTGGGCCGCACGTAGGCCAGGGGCAGGTGCAGGCGGTCGGCCACCATGGCCGCCCAGGGCACGCCCGCCGTGGCGGCTCCGGCGATGAGGGTGGGCTGCAGCGCCCTGGAGGCCGCCACCAGCGAGGCCACGATCTGGTCGCGGACCATGGGAAAGCCCAGGAGCTGGCGGTTGTCGCAGTAGATCGGCGACTTCAACCCGCTCGCCCAGGTGAAGGGGTCCATGGGCTGGAGGCGCACCGCACCCACCTCCAGAAGGCACCCGGCGAAATCACGCGGAGACAGAGACATCACAGGCTCCTAAAACCATGGCCACCGACAAAACTCGGATTCAAAACCCTAAAGCAATGATCTTTCAACCACCGATGAACACCGATGAACACCGATAACGGCATGATAAAAACAGAAAGAAATTCTCGAAAGAGAGCTTTGGCTTTATCAGCTTTTAATCGGTGTTCATCGGTGTTCATCGGTGGTTCAAATTCAGTTTCTTTCTTTTCCATCCCGCATCGACTCGGTGGCCTTCCAACCAGGCTGGTCATCGTGACACCCGCCTAATCTGTGGCTTGGGGGTGCCGAAGTTGATGAGCAGGCAGGTGGGAATGCCGGTGGCCTTGAGGTAGTTCAGGCACTGGGCGAGGTGGACATCCTCCAGGGCTTTGCAGGCTTTCAGTTCCAGCAGCAGCCGCCCCTCCACCACGATGTCCCCGATGTAGTCACCGACGTTCTCACCATCGTAAGTAACACTGACCGACACCTGCTGCTTCGCTTCAAGCCCGGCCTTGCGCAGCTCGTGCAGCAGCGCATTCTCGTAGACCTTCTCCAGAAACCCCGTTCCCAATCCGTTCGCCACCCGGAACACGCATCCGATCACGGCCTCGGACAGCGGATCGTGGTCATAGGTAGGTTCCGGGCCAGCAACCATCACAGCTCCAGGTCGGCCACGGGCTGCTTGGACATGTAGCGCTCGGCGCCATCGGGAAAGAGGGTGACCACGCGGGCGCCTGCCGGCAGTCCCATCGCGACCTCCCGGGCGGCCCAGGCGTTGGCGCCGCTGGAGGCGCCCACCAGGCAGCCCTCGGTGGCGATGAGCGCCCGGGCCGTGGCCAGGCTGTCGGCGTCGGCCACGTCGATGATGCGGTCGGCCAGGGCCAGGTCGAGACTGGCGGGGATGAAGCTGTTGCCCACGCCCTCCACCACCCACTCCTTGAGCGGCGCGCCGCAGTAGATGGAGCCCTCGGGCTGCACCACCACGGCCTGGATGGCGGGGTTCTTCTCCTTCAGGTAGCGGGCGATGCCCGTGAAGGTGCCGCCGCTGCCCGCGCCCAGCACCACGGCGTCCACGCGGCCCTCCATCTGCTCCCAGATCTCGGGGCCGGTGGTGGCGTAGTGGCTGTCGGGGTTGCTGGGATTGGCGAACTGCTGGGGCACGAAGGCATCGGGAATGCTGGCCGCGAGTTCAGCGCACTTCTCGATGGCCCCCTTCATGCCCTGCTCCTTGGGGATGAGCACCAGCTCCGCGCCCAGGGCCTTCATGAGCATCATCTTTTCGCGGCTGTACTTCGTGGGCACGCACAGGATGCAGCGGTAGCCCAGGGCCTTCGCGGCGATGGCCAGGCCCACGCCCGTGTTCCCCGCGGTGGGCTCGATGATGGTGCTCACCCCAGGCCGGATCTGGCCCAGGGCCTCGGCGGCGCGGATCATGCCCACGCCGATGCGATCCTTCACGCTGCCGCCGGGGTTCAGGTACTCGAGCTTGGAGAAGATCTGGAAGTCCGGCGCGAAGCGCGTGAGGCGCAGCAGGGGCGTATGCCCCACCAGATCCAGGACGGAGTCGACGACGGGGGGAAGCGCGTTTGTCACGGGATCAGCCTTTCACTACGATGCTCACCAGCTTGCCGCCAGGGGGCAGAACGACCTTCACCACGTCCTTGCCCGCGAGGTGGGACTGGGCTTCGGGGCAGGCCAGCGCGGCCTCGCGACGCTGGTCCTCGGTGGCGGTCGCCGGCACCGTGATGCGGCCGCGCACCTTGCCGTTCACCTGCACCACCACGAGCACTTCATCGGCTTCGAGGTACTGGGGGTCGGCTTCCGGCCAGGCGGCCTCCATGCAGAGGCCGGGGTGGCCCAGCTGACTCCAGAGCTGCTCGGCCAGGTGGGGCGCCACAGGCGACATCAGGCGCACGAAGGCGTCCAGCGCGTGCTGCATGACAGCCCCGCGGTGGGGTGCGTCGGCGGGCAGATCGCCCAGGGCGTTGGACAGTTCCATGAGCCCCGACACCACCGTGTTGAACTGGCAGCGGCGCTCCAGGTCGTCCGTGAGGCGGGCCAGGGTCTGGTTGAGCTTGATGAGAAGGGCCTTCTCCTCGGCGCTGAGCTGATCCTTGGCGGGCAGGGGCGCGGCCGTGACGGCGTGGTCCTCGACCATGCGCGTGATGCGCTTGAGGAAGCGGCTGGCGCCCTCGATGCCCTCGAAACCGGTCCAGTCGATCTCCTTCTCGATGGGCGCCGCGAAGATCATGAAGAGGCGCAGGGCGTCGGCCCCATAGCGCGAGATCACCTCGTCGGGGTCCACGATGTTGCCCTTGGACTTGCTCATCTTCGAGCCGTCCTTCAGCACCATGCCCTGGCAGATGAGCTTCTGGAAGGGCTCGGGGCCGCTGGCGAGGCCCAGGTCGCGCAGCACCTTGTAGAAGAAGCGCGCGTAGATGAGGTGCATGGTGGCGTGCTCGATGCCGCCCACGTACAGGTCCACGGGCATCCAGGCATCGCTTTCGGCCTTGGCGAAGGGCAGCTCCGTGTTCTTGGGATCCAGGTAGCGCAGCCAGTACCAGCTGCTGTCCACGAAGGTGTCCATGGTATCGGTTTCACGACGAGCCTTCCTCCCACAGCTTGGACACTGCGTGTCCAAGAAAGAAGAAGAGGTGAGGAGGGGCGAGGGGCCGACCCCCGTGAAGGCCACATCCTCCGGCAAGCGCACGGGCAGGTTTTCGGCCTTCTCGGGGACGACACCACACGAATCGCAGTGCACCGTCGGGATCGGCGTGCCCCAGTAGCGCTGGCGGCTGAGGCCCCAGTCCTTGAGCTTGTAGGTGGTGGTCTTTTCGGCGCGGGCACCGAGCTTGGCGATCATGGCCGTGACGGCCTCTTCGCTCTTCATGCCGGTGAATTCACCGCTGTTCACCAGGGTGCCGAGATCCCATTCGCTCTCGGACTCGATGACCTTCGGAATCGGCAGGCCGTACTTGGTGGCGAACTCGTGATCGCGCTCGTCGTGGGCAGGCACGCCCATGACGGCACCCGTGCCGTAGTCCATGAGCACGTAGTTGGCGGCGAAGACGGGCACCTGCTCGCCGGTGAAGGGGTGGATGACCGACAGCGCCGTGCGGTGACCCAGCTTCTCGTCATTGGTGAGGCGCTCCTCGCGGCTGAGGGAGGCCACCTGATCGCAAAAGGCCTTCAACGCGGGGTCGGACTCTGCGGCCTGCTCGATGACCGGATGCTCGGTGCTCAGTGCCATGAAGGTCACACCGAACAGCGTGTCCAGCCGCGTGGTGAAGACCTCCACTTGGCCGCCGATCTCCAGATCGAACGCGAGGCGCGCGCCTTCGGAGCGGCCGATCCAGTGGCGCTGCATGGTCTTCACGTTCTCCGGCCAGTCGAGGCCGTCGAGGCAGTCCAGCAGCTCGTCGGCGTACTTGGTGGTCTTGAAGAAGTACTGCTCCAGGGGCTTCTGCGTGACGGGATGCCCTGTGCGCTCGTCCTTGCCGTCCACCACCTGCTCATTGGCCAGCACGGTGCCCAGGGCCTCGCACCAGTTCACGGTGCGCATGGCGCGGAAGACATCGCCCGCCTTCCACATCTTCAGGAAGAGCCACTGGTTCCAGCGGTAGTAGTCGTCCTGGAAGCTGGCGATCTCGCGGTCCCAGTCGTAGCTGATGCCCATCTTCTGGATCTGGCCCTTCATCTCCTCGATGTTGGCCCGGGTCCAGATGGCGGGATGGATGCCGTGCTTGATGGCGGCGTTCTCTGCCGGCAGGCCGAAGCTGTCCCAGCCCAGGGGATGCATGACCTCGTAGCCCCGCATGCGGCGGAACCGGGCCGTGACATCGCCCAGGGTGTAGTTGCGCACGTGGCCCATGTGGATGCGGCCGCTGGGATAGGGCAGCATCACGAGCATGTAGAAGGTCTTCGAGCCCGGCAGCAGCTCACTGGACCGCTTGGCGCGGAAGGCGCCAGACTCGAGCCAGCGCCGCTGGATCTCGGGTTCCTGGGTCAGGGGCTGGAAGGGCATGGTGGGACTCCATCGGAACCCTTGATTCTACAAGGAAATCTCGATGGCCTGAACCCAGGAGGGCCACAGATAGGGCATTTTGGGCCCCAAGCCTGGAACCACGGATGAACACTGGATGGGCGCGGATCAAGGGCATCGCATGGCTCAAGAACACCCCGATCGCTTTCATGTCTTTATCGGTGTTCATCGGTGTTCATCGGTGTTTATCGGTGGTTCAAAGAGCTTTTCAGCCCTTGATTTCAGTGGCTCTGGCACTGGAACCATGGGGGCTGGCAGCCTTTGACCGTTTCAGGACTACAGCCATGCCTCGGCGGAGTACCGCACCGGAGCTTTCAGAAGCAAAAGCATTGGAACCACCGATGAACACCGATGAACACCGATGAAAAGCTGATCAAAAATGGCACCCAGGATGAAGCCACGCGTTCGTTGTGAACCTGTGTGCTCGGTGACTGCTCGATTTCAGAAGATCCAGTGCATCCCCAGCGAGGCGCTCCACCGGGGTTCGATCTGCAGGCCGGTCACCCGCTGGGCCACGGGCACCTGGGCGAAGGCGTAGACCTGGAAGCGGGGGCTGAGGTTGAAGGTCACGCCGGGGCTCAGGTAGACCAGGGTGGCGCCGCTGTTGTCCACATCGGCATTCAGGCCCGACTCCCGGCCCTCGGCCCGCACGTTCAGCTGCAGGTGCGGCGTGAACCCCGCATGGCCCGTGTAGCGGAGGCCCACGTTGGCGTTCACGCCGTCGCCGGGCTTGAAGCCATCTTTCTCCGCCAGGGGCTTCTGGAGGAGCACCTGCCCGAAGACGCCCCACTCTGGCGCGAGCTCGCCGAAGCCGTAGACACCAAGGAGCAGGTCCGTGGTGCCCGTGCCCAGCTGCAGGCCGCGATCCAGCAACTCACCGGCCTGGGCCCCGGCATTGAAGGCCTGCTTGGTGTCGCCCGTGGGCAGCTTCACGCCGAACTGGAGGCCGAAGGCGTGGCTGTCGGAGAAGCCCTGGTAGCGGCCCAGGATGCGCATGTCACCCAGACCGCTGCCCTTCGAGAAAGAGGGCTCCGTGTCTCCCGGGGCGATGGTCGCGTGGTACCGGTTGAACACCGGGATCAGCAGAGACACGCCCCAGTCCGGCCTGGGGCTGTAGTCCAAAGTGGCCGTGAGGTTGCGGTTGAGGGTCTTCTCCTGGATCTCCATCGCACTGGGGAGCTCGAAGGTGTTCCGGTCCACGGACCGGGTGCCCGCCCGAAGCTGATCCTGGTTGAAATAGTCGTAGCGCAGATCGAAGCGCCAGCCGGGTTGCACGGCGAAGCCCTGGGTCGCCCAGTCCGAGTGCAGCGTGCAGCCGCAGGCCCCGCAGGCCTGGGCCGGGGGGCCCGCGATGAGCAGGAGCGCGGCGAGGGTGAGTCCGGCGCATTGATGCATGATGTTGGTCCTTTGTCGGTATTCGCCAATTGTGCGTACCTGGCGATATCAATGCCTGCGTCACGTTGTCGCAGGGGGGACCGGGCCTATTTCACGGGCCGCTTGCGCCCGGCCTTCCGCTGGAGGCTGCGGCGGTGCATGCCCAGGCGGCGAGCAGCTTCAGAGAGATTGCCATCGCAGTCGTTGAGCACGCGCTGGATGTGCTCCCACTCTACTCGCGCCAGGGAGGGCGTCTCCAGGTCGGCTGCCGCCTCCGAAGCTGCCCCGCCCGGGTAGAAGGCCGCCAGGATGTCGTCCACGTCCGCGGGCTTGGTCAGGTAGTTCACGGCGCCAAGGCGCACCGCCTCCATGGCCGTGGCGATGCTTCCGTAGCCCGTGAGCATGAGCACGCGCGTGGTGGGGTCGATGGCCATGAGGCGGCGTAGCAGGTCCAGGCCTGATTCGCCGGGCATGCGCAGGTCCAGCACGGCGAACTCGGGACTATCGGCTTCGGCCATGGCCGTGGCGGACTCGACGTCGGCGGCGGCGCGCACCTCGTAGCCCCGGGCGGCGATGGCCTTGGCCAGGCGCTCCCGGTAGACGGCGTCGTCGTCCACCAGCAGGAGGGAGGGACGGGACTCAGCCATGGGTCACGCTGGGCCAGCTCAATAGCACCTGGGTGCCCTGCCCTGGCTGCGATGCCACCCTCAGCTCGCCGCCCAGCTGCTCGGCGAAGGTGCGGGCCAGGAAGAGGCCCAGCCCCATGCCCGAGCCCGCGGGCTTGGTGCTGAAGAAGGGCTCGCCCACCCGGGCCAGGACGTCCGGCGTCATGCCGGTGCCCTGGTCCTCGATCTCCAGCTGCCAGGCCCCCTGCCCCTCCCGGGCACGGACCTTCACGGGCCCGGGCGTGGCCTCCAGGGCGTTGGCCACCACCGCCCGCAGGGCCCGGCCCAGGCCGCGCCGGGGCATGGAACCGCAGGCGGTGGCCGGCCACTGGAACAGGAGTCGGGCGCGGTCCTCGGGCACGAGGCCCTCCGACAGATCGGCCTCGAGCTCAATCCAGGACAGGGGCTGGAAGGCCTCGCCGAGCGTGGCGCCGGTGGGTTCGGCCATCTGGTCGAGGATCCGCCGGCAGCGCCCGACCTCCTCCCGGATGAGGGCCGCGTCCTGGGCAATCTCGGAGCCCTGCCCCCCCAGGGCCTCGGCGGTGCGCTGCAGTTCCTTGGCGGCCACGGCGATGGTGCCCAGGGGGGTCCCCAGCTCGTGGGCCACACCCGCGGCCAGGGTGGTCAGGGCCGCCAGCCGCGACTGCCGGGCCGTGAGATCGCGGAGGGCGGCGAGCTCCTCGTCGCGCCGATGAAGGGCCTCGGTCACCAGGCCCACGAAGGCGGCAATGAGCCCGGCGGTGATGGCGAACGCCACCCACATGCCCACCAGGTGGAGCGAGATGCCATCGCCGCCGCCGTGGTTCATGTGGGCCAGCGAATGCACATGCACGTTGAAGAAGAAGAGCAGCCCGAAACCGGAGATCGACAGCACGCCCAAGGCCCAGGCCCAGATGCCCCGCATGACCACGGCCGCCAGGGTTACGTGGACCAGGTAGATGGCCGTGAAGGGATTGGCGGCCCCCCCACTTCCGTAGAGCAGGCCCGTGAGCAGGAGGACATCCAGGCCCAGCACCAGGCCCGGCAGGGCGGGCTGGACTGGTGCGGGCTTCCTCAGGCGCAGCATCAGCGCCACGTTGCTCAGGGCCCCGAAGGCCACGAGGGCCAGCAGGGGCGCCGCGTGGAGTTCCTCGGGCAGCAGGCGCTCCGCCACGACGATCGCCGCAGTCTGGGCGATCGCCGTGATCCACCGCAGGCGCAGCAGCCAGGTGAGGGAGATGCCGAAGCCGGGGTGGGTCATGGTGGAGCCATTATCCACGGGATCTCCCACGGGGCAGCTAGCGGCCGAAGGTAAGCGAGGCCTTCGCCCAGAGGGTGCGGCCGGGCTCATTGACGCGGACGGACTGGACCAGGTAACCGGGAATCATGCTGGTGCTCCGGCTGATGTGCTCGGCGTAGGTGCGGTTGAACAGGTTGTCGACGCCGGCCGTGACCAGCCAGCCCTTGGCGGACTTCCAGCCGGCGTTGAGGGACACGATGGCGAAACCTCCCGTGGCACCGACATCCTGGCCCACGATGTTGCCCTGATTCACGGCAAAGCGATCCTGCCGCTCCACGCCGCGCACCAGGAGACCCGTTGACCAGGTCCCGGCTTCATAGCCCAGGCCCAGGCGCGCTTCGAGGGGCGGGATCTGGGCGAGGGGCTTGCCGTCCGTGTCGTTTTCACCGTGCGTGTAGGCGAGGCTGGCATCCACCTTCAGGAAGCCCACCTTGGTGCCGACGCCCACTTCACCGCCCCAGGTGGTGGCATCCACATTGCAGGACACCGTCGCCATCCGGGTGCCAGACATCAATGGTTTCACCACGTTCGACTGGATGAGGATGAAGTCCTTCACCTGGCCGTAGAAGAAGGACACGGAGGCCTGGATCGCCCCGGTCTGCTTCATCCAGCCCAGGTCCAGCTGGGTGCTCTTTTCGACCCTGGTGTCGAAGGCGCTGGCGGTGCTGAGGCTCTCCTTGCTGATGGCCTCCCAGTAGTCCGGGAAGCGCTCGGCATGCCCCACACCCGCATAGAAGGTGGAGCCCGTGAAAACCTCCCGCTCGTAGCGGAGGAAGCCGCTGCTGAGGGTCTCGTTCCGCTCGTGGTTGAAGGTCGGGTTGGCCACGTTGGCCATGATGCTGATGGCGACCACCGCGCGGGGGTCCTCGGCGTGCCAGCGATCCGCGCGCACCCCGGCCACCAGGCGATCCTTCCCCGTGAAGGGGTGCTCCACTTCCGCGAAGAGGGCCGAGTTCTTGAAGCGGCCATCGTCGTTCCGGACCATGCTCTCCACCGGCATGGTCCACTCGTTGGCGGTCTTGCGGATGGTGTGGTCATTGGCCTGGGTGTCCAGACCGAAGGTCAGCCTGGTGGCCTCGGCCAGCCGCAAACCCATGGCGAGGCGGCCACCGCGAGTCAGCCGGTCCGGGCCGTTTACCATGGGGCCGGGCATCATCACGGTGGGTGTGAAAGTGCGCAGGGTGTAGTTGTCCATCACGTGGTCCACGTAGTTGCGGTAGACCTGGAACTCCACCTTCTCGATGCGGTCGGTCAGCCGGCGCCACTCTCCGCGGAAGCCCAGGTTCTCGCGCAGGAACTTGGCACCATCCATGGTGCGGTCGGCGTAGGCGGCTTCGCCATTGCTGCGGGTACCCGAAAGCTCCAGGCGCGTGTCATCGCTGGGGGTCCAGCCGAAGGCCGCGTTGGCGCTCCAGCGGGTGTAGCGGGCGTGGATGCTGGTGGCCTTCCCGTCCTCATAGTCATCCGAGTGGGATCGGGTCCCGATGCCCCGGACGTAGAACGTGGAGGTTCCGCCCGTGGCGTCCAGCACCGCGTCGTTGCGACCGAAGCTGCCGCCCATGAGGCTGGCGACACCCCGGAAGCCGGGCTGCTTGAAGCGCTCGTTGGTGCGCTCGAAGCGCACCAAGCCGGCGGAGTTGCCCGGGCCATAGAGCACGGTCTGCGGCCCCTTCACCACGGTGATGCGGTCGTAGGACTCGGGAAAGACATAGGCCGTGGGTGGATCCATGCGCATGCCACAGCCACCGAGGAGCTGCTCGCCATCCAGCAGGATGTTCAGCCGGGATCCAGCCATGCCTCTCAGCACGGGATCACCGTCCGTGCCGCCCTTTCGGATCACCGAGAATCCGGGAATGTCCTTCAAATATTCGGCGCCGTCCTGAGCTGGCACGGGCTGCCGGGGCGCCTTGGGATCCATCACCGTCACCAGGGGTTCGGTGGGCAGGGGCGCCGTCACCTCCACCACGGCGGAGGGCTCGGCCTTGGGGGCGGGCTTCTTCGCCTTGTCGTCCGCGTCGGCGGCCCTCAGGGGCAGCGCGCAGACGAGAGAGAGGCGGATGCAGAGACGTGACAGGGTCATGGAACTTTCTCCGGATATCACTTGACCCTACCGACTCCTGAGCCCAATCCTCCTGCGTCATGATGTCGCAGACGCCTGGCGACCGGTCCGCCCATGGGGGTTTTCCCCCACCACCGGAGGGGTGCGCATCTTCCGACCGGATCTGTGCGCGCTCCGGAATCGGCCGGCACGGGGAGGACGGCTCGGCCACCGCCAGCGACGGGCGGAAGTCAAGGGCCGCGACTTCACCTCGGAGGAGGAGATGCAGGGCATCACGGACCGGGGGCTGGCCAGGGCCATCCGCAAGGGCATCCTCTTCGGCTACTCCATGCCCGCCTGGAAGGACCAGCTCAGCCAGGAGGAAGCGACCCTGATGGTGCGCGAGGTCCTGCTGAAGGCCGAGGCCGGCAAGGCCATTGAACCCTAGCCGCCGGGAATGCATGGCCTTCAGCGGGCCTACTCGAGGGTGGGATCCACGTGATAGGGGATCGAGATCACGATGATCTTGGGCATGAGGAGCAGGGTGCCCTTGATCCGCATGGCCGTCTGGTTGTGCAGCAGGTTGGCCCACCAGTGCCCGGTGATGAATTCCGGCAGGATCACGGTGATGGTGTATTCCGGCTCGGCCAGCCGCATGCGCTCGAGTTCGGCCACGATGGGTTCGACCACTTTGCGGTAGGGGCTGCGGATGGCCCGGAGGGGAATGCCCTCGCTGTAGCGGGGCCAATCGGAGCGCAGCTTCTCCAGGGCGGCGCTATCCCGCCCGTGTTCGTCCGGGAAGTCCACGGTCAGCGCCTCCACCTCGCCGTGCTCGGCGATGACCTTGGCGTAGTTCAGGGATTGGACCACGCCCGCGTGGATCCCCGAGACCAGCACCACCACGCGGTTCCGGCGGGGGCCGAGGAAGTCCACGCGGCTGGCCGCCAGGATGGACTTCACGCGGATGTAGTGGCGGTGGATGTTGAAGAAAGTCATCACCATCACCGGTACCAGAACGATGACGATCCAGGCCCCATGGGTGAAGCGCGTCACGGCGATCACCAGCATGACGATGAGGGTCGTCACGGCGCCCAGGCCGTTGATGAGGGCCTTCGCCTGCCAGCCCTTGCCCTTGAGGCGGAACCAGCGCACCACCATGCCGGTCTGGCTGATGGTGAAGCCTAGGAACACGCCCACGGCATAGAGCGGCAGAAGGTGGTCCTCCTTCGCTCCGAAGAGCAGGACCAGCACCCCCGCCGCCAGCGACAGGATGAAGATGCCATTGGAGAAGACCAGACGGTCGCCCTGGCTGGTGAACTGCCGGGGCAGGAAGCCGTCCCGGGCGTGGAGCGCGGCCAGTCGGGGGAAGTCCGCGTAGGCCGTGTTGGCCGCCAGGGCCAGGATGGCCATGGTGAACCCGGTGGTGGTGAGGTAGACCAGCTTCGGGAACCCGTGTTCCGCCCCGCCCAGAATGAGCCGGGTCAGCTGGGACAGCAGGGTTTCCGGGGCGTCCGGATGGTAGGTGAGCCCGTAGTGGTTGGTCAGGTAGGTGATGCCCAGGAACATGGAGCCGAGGATCACCACCATCCAGGTCATGGTCTTCGACGCGTTGTGCGACACGGGGTCCTTGAAGGCCGTGACGCCGTTGCTGATGGCCTCCACGCCGGTCAGGGCCGTGCAGCCCGCGCTGTAGGCCCTGGCCAGCAGCCAGAGGGCGGCCAGCCTGGAGGTGCCCTCCACATGGGCCACGGCAACCTGGGCGGGGAGCACCTCATGCCCCGTGGCCACGTTCCAGAACCCCTTGAGCAGCAGTCCCACGATGCAGATCACGAAGCCGTAGGTGGGCAGGGAGAAAACCAGGCCGCTTTCCTTCACACCCCGCAAGTTCATCAGGGCGATGAAGGCGATGATGCCCTCGGCCAGGAACACGCGGTGGGCCTCCAGGCCCGGGAAGGCCGAGACGATGGCCGACACGCCCGCCGACACGGACACGGCCACCGTGAGGATGTAGTCGATGAGGAGCGACGCACCAGCCGTCTGCGCCGCGACCTCACCCAGATTGTCCTTGGCCACCAGATAGGCGCCGCCGCCGCTGGGGTAGGCGTGGATCGTCTGGCGGTAGCTCACGTTGAGGACGAGCAGCAGGCCCACGATGCCGAGCGCCACCCACCAGGACCAGCCCAGCACGCCCGCGCCAAACACGGCGATGGCCGCCGTCAGGGGCGCCATGATCTCCTGGGTGCCGTAGGCCACCGAAGACAGTGCGTCTGAGCTGAACACGGCCAGGGCGATGGGGTTGCTGATCTTGGTTTCGTGGCTCTCCTCGGTGGAGAGCCGCCGCCCCAGGAGAAGCGCTCGATAGTTGGGCCTGGCTGCGGGTTCCTGGTCTGGTTGGGTCCTCTGGACTGGGACCAGAGCGTGTACCGACGCCATCAACCGGACGCCACACCCAGGATGGCCAGGAGGGGTGTTAAGAAACTGTTAGGAAATCCATCCGGTCGCCAGGGCTCAACGAGAACCTAACGGGTCCGCCCCGACTCCTAACGCCGCCTTAACGCCCACCATGGCCATGCTTTCGGGTGCCTGGTCAACAGGAAGCGGACCAAAACGGTCCTTCCCTGACTCCCACGGACCGGGGCCGCCACAGGAGCCGCTGTGCACATCGTCATGCCATGGTTCTTCCCCTTAGCCACCTTCGTGGCCTGGCTGGGCGTAAAGACTGCCCGGGATCTGCGTTCCGAAGGCCGATCTGCCCGGACGACGGCGATCTGGATGCTGTCGCTCATGTCCCTTCCCCTCATCTTCTGGTTCATCGCCCAGTTCACCACCACCTCAGGAGCCTTCGAATGAGTGCCTCCCTCGTCATCGCCGCCCTGCTGGCCCTGGGCCTGCTGGGCTACCTCACCTTCGCCCTGGCAAAGCCGGAGAGCTTTCAATGAGCCATGCCTGGGTCCAGAATCTGCTGTTCCTCATCCTGCTGCTCGGCATCGCCGTGCCCCTGGGGCCCTTCATCGCGAAGGTGATGGAAGGGGAACGCACCTTCCTCCATCCGGTGCTCGGGCCCCTCGAGCGGGGCATCTACCGGCTCATGGGCATCTCCGGCGAGGAGGACATGGGCTGGAAGGCCTATGCCTGGGCCATCGCCCTTTTCAACCTGCTGGGGTTCGTGGCGGTCTTCGTGCTGCAGAAAGCCCAGGGGGCTCTGCCCCTGAACCCCGAAGCCATGGGCAAGCTGCCCACGGATCTGTCCTTCAATACCGCCGTCAGTTTCACCACCAACACCAACTGGCAGAATTACGGTGGCGAAATCACCCTGAGCTACCTGACCCAGATGCTGGGCCTCACGGTGCAGAACTTCCTGTCCGCCGCCACGGCCATGGCCGTGCTGGTGGCCCTGATCCGGGGCCTGGTGCGCCGCACGTCGAATGGCATCGGCAACGCCTGGGCGGACCTGGTCCGCAGCACCCTCTACGTGCTGCTGCCCCTCAGCGCCATCATCGCCCTGCTGCTGGTCTCCCAGGGCGCCATCCAGAACCTCTCGGCCTACGTGCACACCACCTCCGGCCAGGTCATCGCCATGGGCCCCGTGGCCTCCCAGGTGGCCATCAAGATGCTGGGCACCAACGGCGGTGGCTTCTTCAATGCGAACTCCGCCCACCCCTTCGAGAACCCCAACGCTCTCAGCAACCTCATCCACATGCTGGCCATCTTCGCCATTCCCGCGGCCCTCTGCCTCACCTTTGGCAAGATGGTGAAGGACCGCCGCCAGGGCTGGGCCGTGCTGGCCGCCATGACCGTCATCTTCGTGATGGCGCTCTCGGTCACCACCTGGGCCGAGGCCAAAGGCAATCCCGGCCTGAAGACCTTGCCCGTGGACCAGGTGGCCACCCTGCAGCAGGGCGGCGGCAACATGGAAGGCAAGGAAGTCCGCTTCGGCACCGGGGCTACCAGCCTCTTCGCCACCATCACCACCTCCGCCTCCTGCGGCGCCGTCAACGGCATGCACGACTCCTTCACGCCCCTGGGCGGCCTCGTGCCCCTGTGGCTCATCCAGCTGGGCGAGGTGGTCTTCGGCGGCGTCGGCTCGGGCCTCTACGGCATGCTGCTGTTCGCCCTGGTGGGCGTCTTCATCGGCGGCCTCATGGTGGGCCGCACGCCGGAATACCTGGGCAAGAAGATCGAGGCCTTCGAAATGAAGATGGCCTCCATCGCCATCCTGCTGCCCTCGGCGGCCATCCTCATCGGTACGGCAGCGGCCGTGCTCTCGGCGGCAGCCACGGCCTCCATCTCCAATCCCGGGCCCCATGGCTTCACCCAGGTCCTCTACGCCTTCAGCAGCTGCGCCCAGAACAACGGCAGCGCCTTCGGCGGCCTCAACGGCAACATCCCCTTCTACAACTACGGCCTGGCCCTGGCCATGCTGGTGGGCCGCTTCGGCGTCATTTTCCCGGTGCTGGCCATCGCCGGTTCCCTGGGCCGGAAGAAGGTCACGCCCGAAAGCCTGGGCACCCTGCCCACGCACACCCCCCTGTTCGTGGCCGTGTTGGTGGGTGTCGTCCTGCTGGTGGGCGCCCTCTCCTACCTCCCCGCCCTGGCGCTCGGCCCCATCGCCGAGCAGTTGGCCCTTCGTTGAGTCTGGAGATGAGCATGGTTTCCCATTCCCGGCAGGACCTTCCCCACCTCGCGCAGACGCGAGTTGGGATCTCTCGTCACGCCCGCCCCCTCTTTGAAAGCAGCATCGTGCGCCGCGCGGTGATCGACTCCTTCCGGAAGCTGAATCCCATTCATCAGCTGCGGAACCCGGTGATGTTCACCGTGTGGATCTGCAGCGCCTTCACCACGGGCCTGTGGGTGCAGGCCCTGACCGGGCATGGCGGAGGCCGGCCCGGCTTCATCCTGGCCATCTCCCTCTGGCTTTGGTTCACCCTGCTTTTCGCCAACTTCGCCGAGGCCATGGCGGAAGGTCGCGGCAAGGCCCAGGCGGATTCCCTGCGCAAATCCAAGCGCGATGTGAAAGCCAAGCGCCTGCTTGGCACTGACCGCCTGGCCGCCCACAAGGTGGTCGACGCTCCTGACCTGCGCATCGGCGACCTCGTGCTGGTGGAAGCTGGCGAAACCATCCCCGGCGACGGCGAGGTGGTCGAAGGTGTGGCCTCCGTGAACGAAAGCGCCATCACCGGCGAGAGCGCCCCCGTCATCCGCGAAAGCGGCGGCGACCGTTCCGCCGTCACGGGCGGTACCCTGGTGCTTTCCGACTGGCTGGTGATCCGCATCTCGGCCAACCCCGGCGAAAGTTTCCTCGACCGCATGATCGCCATGGTGGAGGGCGCCAAGCGCCAGAAGACCCCCAACGAGATCGCCCTGGACATCCTCCTGGCGGGCCTCACCATCATCTTCCTCCTGGCCGTGGCCACGCTGCTGCCCTTCTCCGTCTTCGCCACCAAGGCCGCGGGCCAGGGCAGTCCCGTGAGTCTCACGGTCCTGGTCTCCCTGCTGGTCTGCCTCATCCCCACCACCATCGGCGGTCTGCTGTCGGCCATCGGCATCGCAGGCATGGACCGCATGATCCAGGCCAACGTCATCGCCACCTCGGGCCGCGCCGTGGAAGCGGCCGGAGACGTGGACGTGCTGCTGCTGGACAAGACCGGCACCATCACCCTGGGCAACCGCCAGGCCGTGGCTGTTCTGCCCGCCGAGGGCGTGGCCATCAAGCTGCTGGCCGATGCGGCCCAGCTGTCCTCTCTTTCGGATGAAACGCCCGAGGGCCGCAGCATCGTGGTGCTGGCCAAGGAGCAGTACGATCTCCGGGAGCGGGATCTCCAGGCCCTCGACGCCTACTTCGTGCCCTTCACCGCCCAGACCCGCATGAGCGGTGTGAACCTCGGCGAGCGCCAGATCCGCAAGGGCGCGGCTTCCGCCATCGAGGACTACGTCCAGTCCCAGGGCGGCAAGTTTCCGGACGACCTGCGCCGCACGGTGGACCAGATCTCCATGGCCGGCGGCACGCCGCTGGTGGTGGCCGAGGGCGCCCGTGCCCTGGGTGTCATCCAGCTCAAGGACATCGTGAAGGGCGGCATCAAGGAGCGCTTCACCGAGCTGCGCGGCATGGGCATCAAGACCGTCATGATCACCGGCGACAACCCGCTCACCGCCGCCGCCATCGCCGCGGAAGCTGGCGTGGACGACTTCCTGGCCCAGGCCACGCCCGAGGCCAAGCTCAAACTCATCCGTGAGTACCAAGCCGGGGGTCGCCTCGTGGCCATGACGGGAGACGGCACCAACGATGCCCCCGCCTTGGCCCAGGCCGATGTCGCCGTGGCCATGAACAGCGGCACCCAGGCGGCCAAGGAGGCCGGCAACATGGTGGACCTGGACTCCAACCCTACGAAGCTCATCGAGATCGTGGAGATCGGCAAGCAGATGCTCATGACCCGCGGCTCGCTCACCACCTTTAGCATCGCCAACGACGTGGCGAAGTATTTCGCCATCCTGCCGGCGGCCTTCGTGGCCACCTACCCGGCCCTGGGAGCGCTCAACATCATGGGCCTGCACAGCCCCGAAAGCGCGATCCTGTCGGCGGTGATCTTCAACGCGCTGATCATCGTCGTGCTCATCCCCCTGTCTTTGCGCGGCGTGAAGTACCGCCCCGTGGGCGCCGCCCGGCTGCTGCAGCGGAACCTGCTGATCTACGGCGCCGGCGGGCTGGTGGTGCCCTTCATCGGCATCAAGTTCATCGACTGGCTGCTCGTCGCCCTCCACTTCGCCGCGTAAGGAGCTTCCATGAACCTGCAACTCCGCCCCGCCCTCGTCTCCTTTCTCACCCTCAGCGCCATCACGGGCCTCGCCTATCCCCTGGTCATCACGGGCCTATCCAAGGTCATTTTCCCCAAGCAGGCGGCGGGCAGTCTCATCAAGGCGGATGGCAAGGTGATCGGCTCCGAGCTCATCGGCCAGCCCTTCTCGGCCCCCAAGGATTTTTGGAGCCGTCCTTCCGCCACCGTGGACGCCAACAGCAAGCCCCTGCCCTACAACGGCGCCAACAGCGGCGGCTCCAACCTGGCCCCCAGCAACCCGGACCTCAAGAGGGCCATGGAGGAGCGCATTGCCGCCCTCCGCGCCGCGGATCCTGACACCACCGGCCCCGTGCCCGTGGACCTCGTCACCACGTCCGCCAGCGGCCTGGATCCCCACATCAGCTCCGCCGCCGCCGCCTACCAGGTGCATCGCGTGGCCAAGGCCCGGGGCCTGGACGAGGCCAAGGTCCGCGACCTGGTGGCCGTCCACACTGAAGGCCCCCAGTGGGGCGTGCTCGGCGATACCCGCGTAAACGTGCTGAAGCTGAACCTGGCCCTCGATCAGTTGCGCTAGCCTACCGGAGTGAATGACCATCGCCCGGACCCGGATGCCCTGCTCCGCAAGGTTCAGGAGGAGGAGGCCCGAGCCCACCGCGCCAAGCTGAAGGTCTTCTTTGGGGCGGCGCCCGGCGTCGGCAAGACCTACGCCATGCTGTCCGAGGCCCAGGAGCGACTGGGCGAGGGCATCGACGTGGTCATCGGCGTGGTGGAAACCCACGGCCGCAGGGAGACCGCGGTCCTCATCGAGGGGCTGGAGGTGCTGCCCCGCCGGGAGCTGGCCTACGGGGGCCAGTTCCTGCCGGAATTCGATCTGGATGCGGCCCTGCAGCGGCGGCCCGGGCTGATCCTCATGGACGAGCTGGCCCACTCGAACGTGATGGGGTCCCGGCACGCCAAGCGCTGGCAGGACGTGCTGGAGCTGCTGGACGCGGGCATCGACGTCTACACCACCCTGAACGTGCAGCACCTGGAGAGCCTCAAGGACGTGGTGGCCCAGATCACGGGCGTGATCGTCCGGGAGAACGTGCCCGACACCGTGCTGGAGCGGGCCGACGAAGTGGAGCTGGTGGATCTGCCGCCCGACGACCTGCTGCTCCGCCTGAAGGAGGGGAAGGTCTACCTGCCGGACCAGGCCCGCCACGCCCAGGACCACTTCTTCCGCAAGGGCAACCTGCTGGCCCTGCGCGAGCTGGCCCTGCGGCACACCGCCGAGAGCGTGGACGCGCAGATGCGCCGCTACATGGCCTCCGAAGGCATCCGGAAGACCTGGGCCGCCGGCGACCGCCTGCTGGTGTGCGTGGGCCCCGGCGAGCTGTCCGAGCGCCTCATCCGCGGCACCCGCCGCATGGCGGGTGCCCTCGGGGCGCCCTGGCTGGCCCTCTACGTGGAGTCTCGGCAGCACCTCCGCTTCACGGACGAGGACCGCACGCGCCTGGAGGCCAACCTGCGCCTGGCCGAGAAGCTGGGCGGCGAGACGGCCGTCATCGAAGGGGCTGGCGCCCTGGTGGAGGACATCCTCACCTTCGCGCGGGATCGGAACATCACCAAGATCGTGGTGGGGAAGCCCTCCCGGCCCCGCTGGGTGGAACTGGTGATGGGCTCCACGGTGGACGAGCTCATCCGCGACAGCGGCACCATCGACGTCTACGTGATCAGCGGCGAGCCGGGCCGCGAACCGGCCACCCCCCTTATCCGGCGCACCATCACAAGCCCCCTGCGCAACTACCTGCTGAGCGCCCTGACCGTGGCGGCGGCCAGCGTCCTGGCCAACCTCATCTTCCGCCGCACCGAGCTGGCGGACATCGTCATGGTCTACCTTCTGGGCATCCTCCTGGTGGCCACGCGCTTCGGCCGCGGGCCCTCCCTGCTGGCCTCCGTGCTGAGCGTGGCAGCCCTCGACTTCCTCTTCGTGCCCCCCTACTACACCTTCGCCGTCACCGACTTCCGGCACGTGGGCACCTTCGCCGTGATGCTGCTGATGGGGGTGGTCATCGGCAACCTCACGGAACGCATCCGCGCCCAGGCCCGGCTGGCGCGGGGTCGGGAGCAGCGCACCCACGCCCTCTACCGCCTGGGCCAGGAGCTGGCCCGCAGCTCGGGCTCCGCGGCCCTGGTGGCCTCCGCCCTCCAGAACGTGGCCACCCAGTTCCAGAGCCAGGGCGTGATGCTGCGGCCCGATGAGCATGGGCGTCTGCAGGCACCCGCCCACCCCCTGGCCTTCCCGCTCAACGACCAGGAACTCGGCGTGGCCCAGTGGGTCTTCGACCATGCTGAACCCGCGGGCCTCGGCACCCTCACACTGCCCGGGGCCCGCGCCACCTATCTGCCCCTTAGGGGAGCGGCGGGCGCCATCGGCGTCCTGGGTCTGCTTCCGGAGGGAGCGCCCCGCTGGGCCGAGCCGGACCAGCGCCAGCTGCTCGAAGCCTTCGCCACGCAGACGGCCTTGGCCCTGGAGCGGGCGCTCCTGGCCGAGCAGGGCGCCGTGGACAAGCGCCGGGCGGACGAGGAGCGCCTCCGCAATGCCCTGCTCAGCTCCGTCTCCCACGATCTCCGCACGCCCCTGGGCGTCATCACCGGCGCCGTGAGCACAGCCCTGGAGACGCCGGATCTGCCCGAACCCGCCCGGCGGGAGCTGCTCCAGTCCGCCCAGGAGGAGGCGCAGCGCCTCCACCGGCTGGTCAGCAACCTGCTGGACATCACCCGTCTGGAATCCGGGGCCCTGGATCTCCACACCGAGTGGATGCCCATGGAGGAGGTGGTGGGCGCCGCCCTCAACCGCCGGGAGCTGGCCCTGGAAGCCCACCGCGTGCGCGTCTCTCTGCCCGAGGACCTGCCCCTGGTGGCCATGGATGGCGTGCTCATGGAGCAGCTGCTGCTGAACCTTCTGGACAACGCCCTGAAGTACTCGCCGCCGGAATCGCCCGTGGACATCAAGGCCTGGGCCGCCGGGAAGTCGCTCACGCTCTCCATCGCCGACCAGGGCCCGGGCATTCCCGCCGGGGAGGAGGAGCGGATCTTCGAGAAACTGGCCCGGGGCCAGGCCGCATCAAATCGGCCCGGAGCCGGACTGGGCCTCGCCATCTGCAAAGGCATCGTGACGGCCCACCAGGGCCGCATCCAGGCCGTGAACCACCCCCAGGGCGGCGCTCAGTTCCTGGTGACGCTGCCGCTGGGGACGCCGCCCGCGATGCCGGAGGAGGCCCCATGACCGGACCGGGAGCCCTCATCCTGCTGGTGGAGGACGAGCCGCAGATGCGCCGCTTCCTCCGGGTGGCCCTGGAGGGCAGCGGCTACCGCTACCTGGAGGCGGGCACCGGCCAGGAGGGCCTGGCCCTGGCCGTGCAGCATCGGCCCGAGGCGATCCTGCTGGATCTGGGCCTGCCGGATATGGATGGCCTCGACCTCGTCACCCGCCTGCGGGAATGGAGCCACATTCCCGTGATCGTGATCTCCGCCCGGGGCCAAGAAACCGACAAGGTGGGTGCCCTGGATGCCGGCGCCGACGACTACCTCACCAAGCCCTTCGGCACCCGCGAACTGCTGGCCCGCGTCCGCGTGGCCCTGCGCCACGCGGGCCCGGAAGCCCAGCAGGAGCCGCTGTTCGTCCTGGACCGCTGGCGCGTGGACCTGGCCAAGCGGCAGGTGCTGATGGATGGCAAGGAGGTCCACCTCACGCCCCTGGAGTACAGCCTCTTCACCACCCTCATCCGCCACGCGGGAAAGGTGGTCACCCACCGCCAGCTGCTGAAGGAGGTCTGGGGCGGCGCCGCCGGGGCCCAGCCCCTCTACCTGCGCGTCTACATGACCCAGCTCCGGCACAAGCTCGAGGCAGAACCCTCGCGACCGAAATACCTCCAGACCGAACCCGGCGTGGGCTACCGGCTGCGAACCGAGGACTAGGACCTCACCCGGGCGCAGCGCTGGAGGGTCTCCCCCAGGGCCTTCAGGGTGTAGGGCTTCTGCAGGAACCCGGCCAGGCCCCGGCCGATGAACTCCTGAACCGATTCCTGCTCGTTGTACCCGCTGGTCAGCACCACGGGCACGCCGGGGCAGAGCCGGCGGATCTGCTGGAAGGCCTCCCGCCCATCCATGCGGGGCATGGTCAGGTCCATGAACACCAGGTCCAGGGCGGGTCCTTCCTGGGTGACCCGGTCCACGGCCTCCTGCCCGTCCGCCGCCAGGACCACCTCGACGCCCAGGGACTGGAGGGCCTCGGAGGTCGACTCGCGCAGCATCTCCTCGTCGTCCACCAGCAGCACGCGAAGGCCTGAGAGGGAGAGGTTCGACGCCGCCCCCTCGCCCTCCTCGACCACCACCGCGTCGGCGACGGGGAAGAGGACCTTGAAGGTGCTGCCCCGCCCCGGCTCGCTGTAGATCCGCAGGCCGGCGTGGTGGCCCCGGAGAATGCCCAGCGTGGCGGAGAGGCCCAGACCGTGGCCCGATGGCTTCGTGGTGAAGAAGGGGTCGAAGATGCGGGACAGCACCTCGGAATTCATGCCGCAGCCCGTGTCCTGGACTTCCATGACGGCATAGGTGCCGGGGCCCAGCTCCTGGCCCTGGAACACCTGATCGAGGTAGGCGCGATCCAGAGCCGCCATGGCCGTGGTGATCCGGATGGTGCCTTCCTGCTCGCCGATGGCATCCGCCGCGTTGGTCACCAGGTTCATGAGCACCTGCTGGATCTGCGCGGCATCGGCCCGGATGGGCACCGGTGCCTCGGTCAGCCCCAGCCGCAGGATGACCTTCTTGGAGATGGACACCTCCAGCAGGTGGACCATCTCGCGGATGACCTGGTTCAGGTCGCGATTCTGGACCAGGAAGCGGCCCTTCCCCGAGTAGGCCAGCATCTGCCGGGTCAGCTCCGAGGTGCGGTGGATGATCTGTTCCAGGTTCGCCAGGGCCGGCGTGGCGGGCGATTCAGGGCTGAGGCGCATCTGCGCAAGGTTCAGGTGACCCAGCATGGCCGTCAGCAGGTTGTTGAAGTCATGGGCGATGCCGCCCGCCAGGAGTCCCAGGCTCTCCAGCTTCTGCACGTGCTGCATCTGCTGTTCCATGAGCTGGCGCTCGACCTCCGCCGCCCGGCGCTCCAGCTCTGCGGTGGCCCGGCTCGAGAAGATGCGCAGGAGCGAGGCGGTCTCCTCCGGGTGCTCCTCCGGCTGGCGTTTCACCACGGCCAGCATGCCCCGGGTGCGGCCGGATTCATCCAGGAGGGGGCACCCCACATAGGCTGAGGCGCCCAGCTGCCTGAGCAGCTCGAACCTCGGAAACTTCTGCTGGACGTTCTCCGGGAATGTGCACGGCTCGCCCCGATAGACCGCCGCACAGGGAGTGCCGGCCAGGGGGTACTCGAAACCGGAAACCACCTGCCCATCGAGGAACACCGCCAGCGTGCGCACCCATTCCGCACCGTCCCGCAGGAAGCCCTCGCCGATCATGGCCCCGTCCGCGTGGGCCGCCTGGGCCAGGTAGCGCGTCAGCTCCTGGAAGAAGGTGTCTCCGGTCATGGCGGAGACGCCGCTGGCCACGTTCAGGATCATCTCCTCCCGGCGCCGGCGCTCCGCCAGTTCTCGCTCGAGTTCCTGGTTCAAGGCACGCACCTTGGCGGTGGCCCGCCGCACCCGGAACCGGAACAGCAGCATGGCGCCGAACGTGAAGGCAAGCAGCAGGACGAGGGCCAGGGCCGCCCGCGGGAGCCAGTGAGGCAGGCCCCTGGCCGCACCGCCCGGCTGCATCCAACGGTCCGTCGCCTTGGTGTAGCCCGATTCTGGCTTGCCCCTGCCGCTGGCGATGTAGGAATCCAAGGCCTGGAGCAGATCGGCGTTGCGCCCCTTGGTGGTGGCGAAGTAGATGGGGAAGGGATTGAAGACCACCGGCGTCCGCACGACCCGGAAGTCGCCCTCCCTCGAGTAGCCGAAGATGCTCGTGGTCACGCCCGCGTCGGCGCCGCCGGCCGCCACGGTCTGCAGCACGTCGTCAAAGGTGGGCACCACCACGAAGTCGGCCTGGATCTCGAACTGCTTGCAGAGGTCCATGAAGTGCTGGCCGTTCACGTCGGACTTCATCACCGCCACCCGGCGCCCCCGCACGTCGAAGACGCTCTGGATCGGCACCTTCGGGTTGGCGTAGAGGAGGCTCCAGACCGTGAGGGTGACCTCCTTCCAGTAGTCGAGATACCGGGCGCGCTCCTCGGTGAAGGCCACACTCGTGGCCAGGTCCGCCTCGCCGCGGCGCGTCCGCTCTAGGCCCTCCGCAAAAGAGCCGGGAACATAACGGATGTCCCACCCCTTGGCCCGGGCCACCTCCTCGATCATGTCGATGTAGAAACCCCGCACCGGCCCGCCGGCATCCTGGAAGGTGGCTGGTTTGTGCGGAAACACCGCCACCCGGACCAGCCGAGGCTGCCCCCCCTGAAGACAGGGGAGGACGGTCAGGAAGATGGCGAGAAGCCCTCTGATCATGGGTGACCGGGTGCCGCTGCGCATGCGTGGGTCCTTCCTCCGAAAATCCTCGAATGCCTTCCGAAGCTCTTCTGCTGGATAACTGTCGCAGGATCACCCTCGGCCGCAGATCACCAATTCCAGCATCGGCCCGCCGCTCCCGGCGCTTCAGTTCTGCGATAGTTCAAATATTCATTGCGGTTAATCGGGTGCTACGAGCCCTGGGACCGTGCTTCCGGGCCAGGCCCGGAGCGGGCAAAGGAGGGGCGGAAGCGCGAGGGTCAAAGTTATGAGTCCTGTTTTGAGAGGGAATCCGCCACAGCCCCCCGCAACTCCCCTAATATCAAAAGGCGGGGTGCTGGATTCTAAGGCCCCTATGCCGGGAGGACACATGCCGAACATTGCATCCGTGCTGAAGGAAGAGGTGGTCCGGCTGGCGCGCAAGGAACTGCGGACGGCCACGGAAGGACTCAAGAAGGCGGTGGCGACCCACCGCACCGAGATCGCTGCCTTGAAGCGGCGGATCGCAGTGCTGGAGAAGGGCCTGGCCCGCGGCGAGAAGAAGCGCGCCGCCGGCGTCGAGCAGGCCGGGTCCCCCGAGGACGCCACCCGGATCCGGTACAGCGCGAAGCGCCTGGCCCGGCAGAGGGAGAAACTGGGGCTCTCCGCGGCGGACATGGGCCTGCTCCTGGGCGTCTCGGCCCAGACGGTCTACAACTGGGAGGCCGAGAAATCCCGGCCCCGCCGCTCGCAGCTGGTCGCCATCGCCGCCCTGCGTGGCATCGGGAAGCGGCAGGTCAAGACCCGCCTCGAGGCCCAGGCGACCCCCGCCGAGTAATCCAGAACCCCAGATCCCGGCCCCGAACCGCCCCCCGGAAGGGTTTCCTTCCGGGGGGCTAAATCATTTACGAAGATTTTCGTTGACGGCTACGAAACTTGTCGTATCTTTTCGGCATTCCCCTGTTGGAGACCCGTCCCATGCAGCCTGCCACCCGTCCCACCGACGCCGAGCTCGCCATCCTGCGGGTGCTCTGGGAGCGGGGCCCCAGCACCG
Source organism: uncultured Holophagaceae bacterium (assembly GCA_963751095.1). GTDB lineage: Bacteria > Acidobacteriota > Holophagae > Holophagales > Holophagaceae > Geothrix. The sequence continues at coordinate 172,045 of CAVVTK010000007.1, forward strand.
TGCGGCAGGTCTTCGACGTGATCTCGGCGGAGAAGGACCTGGGCTACACCACGGTCCTGAAGATGCTCCAGATCATGAACGAGAAGGGCCTGGTGCAGCGGGACATCACGGACCGGGTGCATACCTTCTCCACCACCCAGACCCAGACACAGACCCAGCAGACCCTGCTGGACGACCTGCTGGACAAGGCCTTCGGCGGCTCCTCCACCAGCCTGGTCATGCAGGCCCTGGCCACCCGCAAGGCCAGCCAAGAGGAGCTTGCCGAAATCCGGAAGATGCTCGATCTGGCGGAAGGAGGGAAGCGATGACCACGCTCCTGTCGCTCGTGGGCCAGCCCTGGGCCCAGACCCTGGGCTGGACCCTCATCCACTTCCTCTGGCAGGGCCTGGCCCTGGGCCTGGCGGCCTGGCTGGGCCTCGTGCTGCTGCGCGGCGCCAGCGCCAAGGCCCGCTACGGATTGGCCTGCGCCTTCCTGCTGCTCATGGTGGCCGCCCCCACGGCCACGGCCCTGCTGCTCCAGCGCCAGACACCGTCCCCGGCCCTCGCCCCGCTAAGCGTGGCGGTGGAGGCCGCCGTGCCAGCTTCCGCCGCGGCGATGGTCCCCCTCGCCCGGCGGGTGAAGGCCGCGCTGGACCCCGCCCTGCCCTGGCTGCTGGCCGGCTGGGCCGCGGGCGTGCTGCTGCTGTCCACCCGCTTCCTGGGCAGCTGGGTCCGCGTGCAGCGCCTGCGCCGCCGCAGCGCCAGCCCGGTGCCCTCGGAGTGGCACCTGGTGCTCTCCAGGCTCTGCCGGGACCTGAAGCTCTCCCGCACCGTACGCCTGCTGCAGTCGGCAGCGGTGGAGGTGCCCACGGCCCTGGGCTGGCTGCGCCCCGTGATCCTGCTGCCGGCCTGCGCCCTCGCGGGCCTGTCGCCCCTGCAGCTCGAGGCCATCCTGGCCCACGAGCTGGCCCACATCCGCCGCGGGGACTTCCTGGTCAATCTGCTCCAGTCCCTCGTGGAAGTGCTGCTCTTCTACCACCCCGCCGTCTGGTGGCTCTCCGCGCGGATCCGGACCGAGCGCGAGCACTGCTGCGACGACGTGGCCGCCGACCTGGTCGGCGATCCCCTGCTCCTGGCCCGCGCCCTCACCGACCTGGAGGCCCTGCGCGCCGTGGTGCCCGCCCCGACACCCAAGCTGGCCCTCGCGGCCACCGGAGGTTCCCTCATGCACCGCATCCGCCATCTGCTCTACCCCGCCCTGCCCATCACCACGGGCGCCCGTGCCACGGCCCTGGCCGTGCTGGCCGCCTCCCTGCTAGGGGCCGCCGGCGTCGCCCTCCAGGACAAGGCTCCCGAAGGGACGCCCAAGGCCGACAAGACCACCCGCATCAAGACCGTGGACGATCAGCGGCAGCTGGACGTGCGCATGAAGGGTGAGGTTAAGCTCAACGGCGAGGCCCCCGAACCCGTCACCGTGGCGGGGGATGGCAGCTTCCGCGTGGAGGAGAAGAAGGCCGGGAAGACCCGCAGCTACGCCGCCACCAAGGACAAGACCACCTACACCCTGGACGGCAAGGAGGTCGCGCTCGACAAGGAGGGCCGCGACTGGCTTCGCGGCATCGCCACGGAGGCCCAGAAGGCCCAGGCCGGGCGCAGCCAGGCCCGGCGCATGAAGGTGCAGGTCGAGCTGGACCGCGCCGAGGGCGAGAAGGCCCGGGCCCTCGCCGAAGGTCACCGCGAGCAGGTGATCGAGATCCAGACCAGGCACATGAAGGACCTGGAGCAGCACCGGAACGAGATGGAGCGGCACCAGCAGGACATGGAGCTGCACGCCAAGGAGCTCGCGGAGCACGCCAAGACCATGAGCCCCGAGGAGCGGGCCCGCGTCCAGGCCGAGATGGACCGCGCCCGGGCCGAGCTGGACAAGGCCAGGGAGGAGATGAAGAAGGAGATTCGGGTCGAGGTCCGCCGCCGCAAGAGCGAGGGCGGGGACCACGAGCCCCGCATCGAGGTGCTCACCGAAGAGGCAGGCCCCCGCACGGTCGTGATCCGCAAGAAGGTGGACGGCAAGGACGTGATCGAGACGCGCCGGAAGGTCCTCCGCAAGGGCGGCGACGGCGAGACCATCGAGATCGCCGGGCCCGATGGCGAGGAGATCGAGAAGCACCTGAAAGTCATCCGCCAGGGGGGCCCCAAAGAGGGCCAGACCTGGACCTTCATCGGACCGGAGGGCGAGGACCTCATCGAGCAGGACATCCACATCCCGCCCATCCACATCCCCGAGTTCCACTTCACGACCCGCGGCGCGAAGGGCGAGTTGGACACCCAGGCGGAGCTCCAGGCCCTCCAGTCGGCCATGAAGTCCCTGCAGACGCGCCTCGACCAGCTGCAGAACCAGGTGAGCGCCACGCCAAAGGCCCCGAAGGCGCCCCGGACCCCGCGGCCTTCAGCCACCCCCAGGTCGGCCCTCCCACCGGTGCCGCCACCCCCGCCGCCCGCCCCGGATGCGCCGCCACCGCCGCCAGCCCCCCCGGCGCCAACCGCCCGCTGACCCCGCGCTACCAAAGGGCCCGCCATGCGGGCCCTAGTCGCGATCACAGGCTGGTCAGGAAGGCCTCGACCCGCTCCCAGTCCCGGGTCACCGGGAAGGGTGGCAGCGCCGCGCGGACCTGGGCGGCGTAGCGCTTCCCCAGGGGGTCCTCGCTGGGCAGCATGAGCCGCGGGTCCAGCACGGCCACGACCCCGCGATCCGAGCGGGTGCGGATGAGGCGGCCGATGCCCTGCTTGAGCTTCAGCGTCATCTGCGGCACCTGGATGCCGATGAAGCCCAGGCCATCCCGCTGGGCGTCGGCTTCGCGGATGCGGGCCTGCAGTACGGGGTCGTCCGGGGGCGCGAAGGGCAGCGCCGAGACGATGACCAGGCTGAGGGCGTCACCCGGCAGGTCCACGCCCTGCCAGAAGCTGGCGAGGCCCAGCAGGGCCGCCGAGGGCGTGGCGCGGAAGCGGTCCAGCAGCTGGGTGCGCGAGAGGCCATCGCCCTGCACGAAGAAGGTGAGCTCGGGCAGCGCCGCTTCCAGACGGGGGCGGAAGGCCGCCAGCATCTTGCGGCTGGTGAAGAGCACCAGGGCGCGGCCCCGGCTCGCCCGCAGCATGCGTTCCATGGCATTGAGAGAGGCTTCCACCCAGGCGGGATCTCCCACGCCGCCACCAGCCCCGGGGCGGCGCTCCGGCAGATCGGGCGGCACGAAGAGCAGGCCCTGGGCCTCGAAATCGAAGGGGCTCTCCACGTTCTCCGCCGCCTCGACCTCCGGCTTGGTGAAGCCCAGGCGCAGGCCCAGGCCGTTGAAGCCGCGGCCGTCACGCAGGGTGGCGCTGGTGAGCACCACGGTCTCGAAGCCCCGCCGCACATGCTGGTGGAAAAAGGGCCGCACGTCCACGGGGTTGGACTTGAAGTGGACGAGGTGGGCGCCCTCGCGGTTCACCGTCGATACCCAGCCCTCGGGCTGGGCGAAGATCTGCTCCATGCGGGAGAAGGCCGTGCCCACCCGCTCGGCCAGCCGCATCCACAGCGGATTCTCGGGATCCGCGGCGGCCAGGCGCCGCGCCTCCACCCACAGGGGCTGGCCCGCCTCCACCCAGGCGCCCACCGCATCGGCCAGGGCCCGCATCTCGGGACCGGGTGACAGGAGGGGCAGCACGCCGCCTTCCACGGGCACCCAGGACAGGAGGTCGGTCCAGGCCCGCTCCCAGGCCTCCAGCAGCCCCGCCACGGCCGCGCCCTGGTCCTTGGCGGCGTCCCGCAGATCGGTGAACAGCAGGTTCATGGCCCGCGACGACCAGGCCTCGGCACAGCTCTCCGTGAGCTGCTCCTCCAGGTCGTGGGCCTCGTCGAGGATGAGCACGGGCGCGTCCGGCAGCACCTGGCCGAAGGCGGATTCGCGCAGCACGCGGTCCGCCAGCAGCAGGGCGTGGTTGACGATGATGAGGTCGGCCTCGGCCACTTCCGCGCGCAGCTTCGTGAGGTAGCAGTCCTCGTAACGCGGGCACTGGCGGCCGGTGCAGCGCTCGGCCCGGGCGTTGACCTTGTCCCACAGCGGCGACTCGCCCTCGCCGAAGCGGCCCAGGCCCTCGCGGTCGCCGTCCTGGGTCTCGAGCGTCCAGCGCTGGAGGGCCAGCCACAACTGCTGGTCGGCGCGGGTGAACTCCAGATGGGGATCGTGACTCACGGCCTCCCAGGCCGTGCGGCAGAGGTAGTTGGCGCGGCCCTTGGCCAGGACGGCCTTCACGGGCTGGCCCAGAATGCCCGCAGCCCGGGGAACGTCCTCCTCCAGCAGCTGCCGCTGTAGTTGCTTGGTGCGGGTGGCCACCAGGATGGGATGCCGCCCCGCCGCCAGGGCCGGCACCAGGTAACCCAGGCTCTTGCCCGTGCCCGTGCCCGCCTCCACGGCCTGGATCACGGCCTCGGGCTTCGCTTCCGGTTCGCTGCCCTGGTCGCGCCAGTGCTGGAACTGGGCCGCGCCGTCCAGCACGGCGTTGTGCACCAGCTCCGCCATGCGCCGCTGCCCAGGCCGGTCCTCCGCCCCCGGGAAGCAGGCGAAGATCCGTCCCTCCTGAGGGGCGAAGTAGCGATCCATGGGGTGCGCCATCCGACCAGTGTGGAGCAAAGGCGGAAAAAGGGCGAACGGCCTATTTGTGATATTCCTTGCCCCGGATGATGGTGAAGGCGCGGTACAGCTGCTCCAGGAACATCACTCGGCTCAGCTCGTGGGGAAAGGTCATGGGCGACAGGCTCAGCTGCTCTGGAATCTCCTTTTTCAGGGCGGGATCAAAGCCATGGCTGCTGCCGAGGGCGAAGGCCAGACTCTCGCCATGGTTCATGTGCTCCACCAGCCACCGGGCCAGGGCCCCGCTGTCCCGCGAGACCCCCTCCGGCGTCAGCAGGACCGGGCATCTCACGGCCAGCAACTTCGGCCGCAGGCGCTCGGCCTCCTCTCGTAAGTGCCGGGCCGGATCCCCCTTCCCCTCGGGCAGCTCGACCACGTCCATCCGGGCATAGGGCCTGAGCATGCCGAGGTAATGTTCCTGAAGCCTCTGGCAGGGTTCGAGGCGGAGACGGCCGAAGGCAATTAGGGAGATCGGATACATGATCCTATTGTGATGAATTTCCCTTGGCAGCGCAGCTTTAAGGCTCCAACATCCTTACATCCAGCCCTTCCGGAGGTTTCCCATGCGCCGATCCCTGATGCTCTCCCTGGCCAGCCTGCTCCTCGTGCCCGCCTTCATCAGCTGCGGCGGCGACGAAATTCCCGCCACGGCGCCTGAGGCCGCCAAGGAACCCGCGGACATCCTCTACCACCTGCAGTACGTGGCCGTGCGCAAGGACTACAAGCACGTGGCCCTCATCGCCCCCATCACCCCCGACGTGGTGTTCCCCTCGGCCCGCCAGCTGCACGTGGACGCCAAGGCCCTGGGCCTCACCCTGACCCCCGAGGAACTCAAGGGCCTCGGCATCGAGCACCTCGCCGCCAGGCTCGACGCGCTGCCGGGCAGCCAGGTGGATGACTACGCCGTGAAGGATGCCCGCCTGGCCTTCAACGCCGGCATCTACCGCCTCACCAAGGGGCTCACCGCCAAGTCCTGGGGCAAGATGCGCCACATGGGCATCACCGACAACACCGCCGCGCGCCAGTTCGGCTCCCAGACTGTCGTGAAGGACATGGCGCTGGGCTTCGACGGCAAGAAGATCCTGACCGTCAGCTGCCTCAAGAAGCCCGATGGCACCTTCGGCGTCACCCTCATGCGCTACGAGATCAACCCCAAGGGCCTGAAGCAGGACTGAAACACTTCTTCCTGAACAACGGTGCGTGGCGGGCTCGGCTCGCTTCGCGACCCGAGTCGGAAATGGGCCCGCGTTGCGGGCCCATTTCATGGAATGCTTTTTCTACTCGGGCCGCGCATGCGGCCCGAGCCCAGCCGGATCCCCCATGCACATCACCGCCCAGTACTCCCTAACCCCCGACGAGGCCTTGCGGGGCACCCGGGCCTTCAAGCGCCTCTGGTACGGCCTCTCCGTGGGGTCCGGGGCCCTGATGGTGCTCATGGGCTACACGAGTCTCCAGGCCACGCAGGACCACCGCGGCCTGCCCCTGATCATGCTCATCAACGGCCTGCTCTTCCTCGTGCTGCCCGAAGCGGTCCTGCGCTGGGCCCGCCTGCGCCGCGGCGCCCAGGCCTACCCGCCCATGGAAGTAACCCTGGACGACGAGGGCCTGACCCTGCGCACCGAGGCCAGCGAGGGCGGCCTGCCCTGGGCCTCCTTTGCGGAGATCCAGCGCCACAGCGGCTTCTGGATCTTCCGCATCAGCCGTTCCCAGGCCGTGCTGGTGCCGGAACGGGCCATCGACGAGGCGGCTCGGGCTGAGCTGGCGACCTTCCTCCGCGAGCGGAAGCTGTTCCGGGGATGAGGCTCCAGGGCCCCGTTCCCGCCGCAGCCCGCGCCCTCCTGGGCCAGCTGCTGGTGCGGGGGGAGGTCACCCTGCGCATCACCGAAGTCGAAGCCTACGGCGGGCCCGGGGACAGCGCCAGCCACGCCCGCCACGGCCGCACGGCGCGCAACGCGCCCATGTGGGGCCCGCCCGGGCGGGCCTACCTCTACTTCTGCTACGGCATGCACTGGATGCTGAACGTGGTGACAGGGCCCGCGGGAGATGCCTCCGCCGTCCTCATCCGGGGCGCGGAGGTCGTCGCTGGCCTGGACACGGTGCTGGCCCGCCGGAATGCCGCCAAGGCCACGCCCCTGCTCTGCGCGGGCCCGAGCAAGGTGGCCCAAGCCCTGGGCCTGGACCGGGCCTTCGATGGCCACGAGCTGCTGACCCCCGGCGGGCTGGAGCTGCGCCCGGGACCTTGCCCCGTCTCCATCCTCGCGGGTCCGCGCCTGGGCATCGGCTTCGCCACGCCAGAGGACCAGGCCCGCCCCTGGCGCTTCGCCGATGGCGACAGTTCCGCCGTCCTGAGGAAGCGGGAGCTGGCACCCTGGAAGCGTTGAAGAGGAGCGCCCATGCCCTTCGTGAACATCAAGATCACCCGCGACGGCGCCACCGCCGAGCAGAAGGCGCAGCTGATCCGGGGCGCCACCCAGCTGCTGGTGGACGTCCTGAACAAGAACCCCCAGACCACGGTCGTCGTCATCGACGAGGTGGACACCGACAACTGGGGCATCGGCGGCGAGACCGTCACCGCGCGGCGGCAGCAGAGTAGATAGGCGTGGCCCTTGCGATTCCGGTCGCCGGCCCACATACTCAACCTCCGCTCGATTCGCACCCTCGCGGGGGACGAGAAGGCGGAACACCACACATGGGGGTGACCGGTTTCGACAGGTCGTGATCCAGGTGCACGGTGCAGGCGGGGGTTGGACGGATGGCCCCCTTATCAATCCGCCCACATCAAACTGCCAACGATAACTTCGAACTGGCTCTCGCTGCCTAGGGCAACCTAGGCTCCGAGCGAGTCCCCGGGATCTCTGGGTACCGGGCTCGTTAAACCCCTGAAAGGGTGGCTTCGGCCTGCCGGACAGGGATTCCAGATAGGCCACCGCGACGCACCCTGACGGTGGCCGAGATCAGGGCGCAAACGTTCCGAGCGGCTCGTCCGTTCCCCGCCGGAAGGTTTCAAGAACGGACCAAGCCTGTGAATGAATCGCCACTCGGCATGTCTTGGACGTGGGTTCGACTCCCACCACCTCCACCAAATTGGGCCCCTCTCGGGGCCCTTTTTGGTGGAATTGCCGCTGCGGCCAGGTAGGCGCCCGGAGGGCAGGACTAAATGTCCTGCCTGGAGGATCAGCGCCGTGGCCAGCAGCGACACGCCGGGCAGGCTGATTTGGACCTGTGGTCCTCGCCCCTACAGGGCCGGCATCGCCTTTGGCGACGCGGATTTTGACCGCGTAGCGTCGAGTGAAGCCAGCGCCCTTCAGCTCAGACCGAGAAAGACCTCCAAGGATCGGATGGCCCCGGTGCGCTCAAAAATGGAGGCGCTGGTGATCTCGTCAAGCTCCAGGCTGCGAACCTCCTGGGCGGTGCCATCTCGATGTGTGATGAGGATGCGAGGGCAACCGCCGCGGTGAGCAACCACCGGGACCTGGCAGAAAGTGAAGGCCAGGCATTCCGCATCCAGGGGAAGGCTGCCGGCCTCGCCATGGACATCCACATAGTGGAAGGTCGCTGGTCCAGGCAGGAACTCGGTTTCGGCCACAAGCCGCGGCCTGAAGGCGAGACGACCGCCAGCGATCTGGACGCCCATTTCACTGAGTCGGGTCAGGCAGTCCTCCTTCACCTGCCCGGTCAGCCCGGGTTGCTGGGCCCCGGCGAAGCCGGGTGTGTGGGAATAGGGATCGGTGGGGATGGCGCCATAGTCCGCTGGCGGCTTATGAACGCCTATGCCCTCGCGGATGGCCTGGTAGTGGATGTTCAGGCGGGCGAGGGTGACCGTGTCGTCGGGTGGTGTCCCGTTCCTGATCTCGTCGACGGCCAGAAGGAGCTTGGAGACCATGTGCCAATAGATGCAGCCCAGCCCTTCGTACTTGTAGAAGCTTCCGGAGCGGCCCGTGAAGGATTGATGGTCGAAGACCTGTTCGTAGATGCCGAGGATGAGGTCGGACTCCTGCGCCGCAAGGTCGCGGTAGGTACCCTGCTGGAGCTCAAACAGGGCCGCCTTCAACCGTTCGGCATTCCGGAAGTTCGCATGGAAGTGAACCATTCCGTCGACATCCCGCTCCACGATCCGTCTATCCCCAGCGTCGAGCATGGCCAGCAGCAGGGTTGAGGCGGACACGGCGGTTTCCGGAATGTTGTTCTTCTTCAGGAATGCTGGCAGGACGCGGTCTGGATAGAGCATGTAGCTGCCCTGGTCTGACCTGAAGAGCTGGCTGTTCCGCAATGCATCCAGCAGGGCCAGCGCCTGCCCCACAGAGAGGGCCCCGGAACTGAGGACTGCGACCTGTCCTTCCAGCATCAGGTGGAGGTTGCGGACCTCGATCCCATCCCCGGCAACCTTCATGAGGTTGTAGGAATGGTACAGGCCATCGCTCCGGCGGTTCGCCTGGATGGCGTGATCGATGTGGCGCAGCGCCTGGTCGCAGAATGCCTGGATCTGCTCGGAAGAGACAGCCGCCAATTCGCCGGAGAACCCCTGGGAGTAGACCTTGGCACGATAGCCGGAGCCGGCTTCGCCCAGCGCATCCAGGATGGCTTTGCGTTCGGCGGCAGAGACGGATGCACCAGGCACCCAGGCATGCCGGTGCAGCACGCCCTCGACAGCTCGAAGCAGTTCCGCGAGCTCGACCGCCACCTCGTGGGGCCCTGGCCCGGCGGCCCGGAAGAGGTCCTGGCAGAAAGCCAGGTAGCGGCGAAGGTAGCAGAGCGTCACCATGGAGACGCCAAATCCCACCAGGGCGTTGTTGGCATCGTTCCATTCCGGCCTCTGGGTGTTCATCCAGATACCGGCTTCGGGAATGAAGTTGGTGAGCTTGGTCAGGGCGACCAGGAGCAGCTTCTCGGTGAGATTCGAACGGCACGGGCCGTCAGGCCCCATCAAGGTCTTGCCCTCCCAGCCCAGGTCCGCCGCGCGCGCCATGGCCTCCCGGTGGGCGTCCTGGTCAAAGAGGATGGTGCTGCGGGGATTGGCGATCAGCTCACGGTACGGCTTGATGCGGTAGGGGACATCGGCATAGCTGAAGATCCTCTGGCCCAGCAGACCGGCCAGCTGGCCCGGGTGGAAGCGGTTGGAGGCTTCCAGCAGCTTCAGGAGGTAGATGACCTGGTGATCTCCCCAATAGCCGATGAACGACCAGGCATCATGGGGATCGATGGTCTCCCATTCGAAGCCCTCTCGCATGATGCGGTAGGGGTTGTAGCCGTCCGCCGTGGAACAGTCGAGAAACTTGGTGATCATGCTCTCGAGGAAGCCGGGGTACGTGTGGCCAAGAGCTTCCCAGTTCTGGAAGATGTCCCGCCAGTTGCCCTGGTAGTCCAGCTGTTTCTGACCCGACTCATCCTGCAGGCGGATCGAGAAGATGTTCCAGGGCCGGCTGGGATCGCCGTGCCGTCGACTGAAGGTCAGGGGCAGGTATTCGCCGGTCAGGCGAACCAGGTCGGGATCACCCTTCTGGACAGCCAGGGCCTTGAGCTCCGCAAGCGTCAAGGTGCCAGAAACTGCCGCCAGGTCGGCTTCGTGGCGCTGCGCCACGATCCTGTTGGCTCGCCCCAGGAAGGCCACGAGGTCCTTCCTGCTGATCCGGTAGCCATCGGCAGGAAGGCCGCCCCGCATGACGTTGAAGAGCGTGTTGGAGAAGTGCCGCCGGCAGCTGGCCTCATCCCCGGTGAGCTGAAGTCCGTCGGCACTGGCCACGATGCGGATCAGGTTCTGGGTACCCTCCGCGACGTCGGCGAGGACCGAGGCGCCCAGTCCGGCCGACTCCCGGAGGTGCCGATCCAGGGCTCGCACCCTTGTGGCGTTCTGGTCCACCTCGGCGACGATGAGCCACTCCCGGTCTGCTCCGGGTTCCAGGTCGAGGGTCGCGTTGAGCATGTAGGCCCCGCGCAGGCCGCGCACGTCCGTTTCCTGCTGCAGGGGCAGCCCCCGACGGAAGGCCTCGAATTGGCTAGAGGAGAGCAGCCGCTTGGCCGAGCCAAGACCGGTCGACCAGGCCAGATTCGCCGAGAGGGCCTCGCTGGGCTCCGCCTTGTCCACGGGAATGGAACTGAGGCAGAACAGGGCAAGACCGGTTTCCGGCACAAGCTCGGTCCGCTTGTATCCGTCGGCGAGGGTGCTGTACTCAAGTTGGAACCGTCGGTCCAGCCCACAGGGAAGCACGTTTTGGATTCCGTCGAGCAGATCCACACGGATGCCCTCCGGGCCATCGTTGACGAGCATGGCCCGGCGCACGAATCCCCACCGCTCGCTGTTCATCCACTCGTAGCGGAAGGTGAGTGACAGCTCGTGGTTGGTCTCCTCGAACAGGATCTTGTTCCCGTACACGCTCTTGTAGAGGTTGCGGGTCAGCCCGTAGAGCCCCTGGTAGCGCTGCGAAAAGGGCTCCCACAGCGAGGTCTTGCCCCCGCGGTTCACCCGCAGGATGGTCTTGCTGCCGGTCTGGTGCTGGCTGTCGTGAATCCGGTCATCGGTGTAGTAGGGGAAGAGGGCGTGGTCGGGATCCCTCCGACCGGCTGTCAGGGCACCGTTGCTGGAGATGAAGAGCCAGTGATCGGAGGGGCTGACCAGGGTGAGGAAGAAGGGCGGCATGGCGTCATAGTTCCGCACCCGGTAATAGCGCTCGCCATCCAGGTCCACGAACCCGCCATCCACCTCGGTGGTCGCGCTCTTCAACGAACTCTCTGAAACGAAGGTGCAGTCCATGATCACTTTCCAGGTGTCTTCCGGGTTCCGCCCTGCCTCGCCCCGTAGCTGGGCGAGGTGGGACGGCTCGGCTTCAGCTCAGGGAACAGACCGAGCACGGCCGGCTTGGCCTTGCGGTCCACGGAGAAGACCCCCCAATGCCCTTCCGTTCCCTCGCCCTTCCAGGGCTCGTCGAAGGCCTCGAAGAAGAAGGTGGTGACGCCGCGAGTCCTGGCCCAGGCGTTGATCTCCTCGAAGTAGCGCTTCTGCTTGGCCTCATCCCCGGCGCGGGGCACATGTTGGGCATGGGGCTCGGTGTAGGAGGCCCAGCCGACTTCACCGAAGACGATGGGCTTCCCGGGGTAGGCCCTGCTGATCTGGTCGAATTTGTCGACCGTCGCAGAGAGGCCCTCGTCGATGTCCTGGTGGCCCCAGATGGGGTAGCTGTGGAGGGTGATGAAGTCGAGGTACTGCGGGAGTTTGTTGCCAGGCTGCACCCAGTAGAGGAAGTCATCCGCCACGGTGACCGGGCAGCTCACGGCGGCCTTCACCTGGCGGACCAGGTCGATGACGGCGTCCTCGGTCATCCGGTGATCCGACCAGGAAACCAGGGCCTCGTTGCCCACGCTCACCGCGGCCACGATCTCGGGGAACTCCCTGGCCAGCTGAATGCCGCTGGCAACCTGGCCGGGGTTCTCAGCCAGCTTCTCGGGCTTCCCGCTGAGCCAGATGCCCAGCATCACGCGAAGCTTCAGGCGGTGCTTGCGGATCGTGGCAAGCACGTCCCGGCTGTGCTGGTCGGAGCCGTACAGGCGGATGACCCGCCAGTGCCGGTCAAGGATCCGGAGGTCCTCCAATACCTGGGCCCTGGTCGGAAAGATGCGCTGGTCCGGGTGCTGGCCACGACGGTACCCGCTGTAGCAGATGGCATCCCCATTCCACTGTTGCTTGCTGAGGTCGAGCGCCGGCGGGGCGGCCTGCCCCGGGGCGCCGGCCTGGACGAGGAGGATCAAGCCGGCCAGCTTCGCCAAAACCCAGGCCCGGCCAGGCCGGGAGTGCCCCCGAACGGGTTCCGCCTGAGCTGGGGCGGCAGGCCTTCGGCCGGTCACTTTGCCCCCGCCTGCTTGCGGGCCTTGAGTTCGGATTCGATCCTCATCATGAGCTGGTCGTCGAGAGGGTAGGCCTTCATCAGGACGGCGGCCAGGACCAGCAGGGCCGCAGGGAACACGCTCATGGAGAGCCGGATGCCCAACAGCGAGAGCGCGGTCTGTTCCACATTGGCCACGTAGCCAAACCAGGTCAGCAGCAGACCGGTCACCCAGGCGCCGATGGCCAGGCCGATCTTGGTCCCGAAGATCGCGGAGGCGAAGACCAGCCCGGTGTTCCGACGGCCCAGGCGCCACTCGGCGTCATCCGCCGTATCCGCGAACATGGCCCAGAGCAGGGGCGAGTTGAAGCCGATGATGAAGCTCGAGAGGATCTGCAGCACGAACATGAGAGCGACGTCCGCCGGAGCGGCAAACCAGAACCCGGCGATGATCAGGCCGCCGATGCCAATGGAGCTGATGAAAAGCACCTTCTTGTCGAAGCGCTTCGCGATTGGAGGGGCGAGGATCACAGCGGCCAGGAAGGCCAGGGCATTCGATACGAGGAAGGGGCCCAGCAGATCATTGCGGTGCACGTAGTACTTGAAGTAGTAGGCGGAGACGGAGCCCTTGAGCACGAAGGAGCTGATCATGATGATGGCGACGCCCAGCATGACCAGGAAGGCCCGGCTGGTGAACATGTCGCGCATGTCCTGCTTCAGGTCCGGGTTCTGGTTCTCCGGCGGCGCCACCCGCTCCCGGGTGGTGGCGAAGCACAGTGCGAAGAGCACGACTGCCAGGACACCATAGAGCATCATGGTGAGCTGCCAACCCTTGGCGAGATTCGAAGGCAGAAGCAGGAACTCCTTGGACAGGAACCACTGGACCCAGGCCACCGGGTGAGCCAGAAAAGAGTGGCCCGCCCGCAGGGCTGCGTCCATGCCGAACCATTGGGCCAGACTCGGCGTGCAGTACTGGACCAGAACAGCCACGGAGAAAGCCCCGACGAAGCGGAAGGAGGCTAGGGAAGTGCGCTCCTTTGAGTTGGGGGTCATGACGCCCAGCAGAGCACTGTACGGGATGTTCACGACCGTGTAGAGGAGCATCAGGAAGCAGTAGGTCACGTAGGCGTAGACAAGCTTTCCGCCGGTTCCGAGATTCGGCGTGGTGAAGGTCAGGACGCCTGCCAGCGCCAGCGGAATGGAGAACCAGATCAGGTAGGGGCGGAAATGGCCCCACCGGGTCCTGGTGCGGTCGGCAATGCTGCCCATGATCGGGTCAGCCACCGCATCCATGATCCGGGTGACGAGCATCATCGTCCCGACGGCGCCCGCGGAGATGCCGAAGACATCCGTGTAGAAGAAGATGATGAAGAACTCGAAGGTCTTCCAATAGAAATTGGAAGCGGCATCCCCAAGCGAGTACCCGACCTTCTCCCCGAAGGAGAGCCGGCCCTCCGCGAAGCCCGAGCCTTGCCCCGTCTCCAGGTCCTGTCCTTTCATGGCGTCATCCTCCTGGGATAGGACTTAGGCGGCTGCTGGAACACTGCGCAGCCTAGTGAAGAGGAACCGCGGTTCCCTAGAACCTGTAACGGGCTCCGAACTCCAGCCAGGCGGGGTTGATGCCACCCTGCCGGATCAAGGGATCGTAGCGCTGCCGCCCGGCCAGCTCCGTGGCCTGAAGCAGGGCCTGCCCGCTCCAGCGCTTGCTGAAGGCGTACTCCAGGCCGAGGCGCAGGCCGCCCTTCAACCCCTTGGCATCATGAAAGGGGAAGTGGTGGTCTGCGTCGAAGACAGCTGGGCTCTCATAGCCTGAGAATTTGGCTGAGTAGCTGTTTACGGACAGGCCAACCACTCCGCGAAGATTCTCTACCTCCGTCTGGATCAAGATGTCGCCGGCGAGCTGGAACAGGGTCAGGGAGGTCTTCAGTCCGTTCCGCTCCTTCCCCGGCATGAGTCCGACGCCAAACGTGATCCGGGCCGGGATGCCGGACTTGTAGACCGAGGTGTCGTAGCCAAGGTTCAGCGTCAGTCCGGTCGTGTTGTTGACGGCCTTCTTGTAGCTGTCCAGGCCGTAGATGAGGGCTCCACCGGCGCTGAAATCAGTGGATTGGGCGGCCAGGGGCAAGGTCAGCAGCCCCAGCATGCATGCGCGTGCGATGTTCATGGATGGCTCCTTCTCAGAGACTGCTTAGAACTTGAACCCGAAGCTGAAATCGCCGACACGGCGTCCGCCATTCCCGAAGTTGTAGTCGCCGTACTTGGCGCCGGGATCGCCGGGTGTCTGGCCGTAGTACCGGTTGCTGTAGAAGAGGGCCATGGCACTGCCGGGGGCCACATTGTTGTTCTGGTTGGGGGAATCGCCCGTGAAGTAGCCGTAGACGTTGGTCATGATCATGTGATTGAACAGGTTGTCCAACGACACGAAGCCGATCAGGCGCACCTTGCCCACCCCGATGGGGATATCCCACTGGAGCTTGGCGCCGATCTGGTAGTAGTCCACGCCGGTCTTGAAGGCGCCCATGTCGCCATAGTAGGTGGGGAAGTAGGTCTGCCAGTTCCCGGTCCGCTGGTCCACGTCGATCACCCGCTCTCCTCCGATCGTGCTCGGCAGCTGCAGGTTGGAGAATCCAGGAAGCGTGCGGTAGTCCGTCCAGCCTTGGGCCTGGATGACGCCGCCCTGCCAGGTGTCGGCCTTGAAGGAGAAGGAGATGTTGCCCTTCCCAACGGGCAGCGTATAGGTCAGGAAGAGGTGGGCGATTTGGTTGCGGCTGAGGACGCCCTGACCCACGGCAGCCTTCTGCTGCGCTGGAGTCAGGAGCTTCTCCCGGAGCGTCTTGTAGTTGTAGTAGTCCAGATCGTTCGTGCCCGTCGACTGATCCCACGTGTAGGAGCCCATCATGCTCCAACGGGTGGAGAGCTGCTTCTGGAAGGCGACCTCCAGGCCCGTGTAGACCCGGTCGAATTCCGAATTGCGCCAGATGGTGGCCTGCTTCCAGAGGCGAAGCGGATCGTTGGGGGCCGGGCTGACCATGTGCACCATGGAATCCATCCCGTAGTCATGGATGGGCCCCACGATGTTGTCCTTGTAGGTGCGCCGCGTGCCGTTGATGCGGAAGTACCCGGAATCATAGTTGCGCTGATAGCCGAGGCTTAGTTCGATTGCGTAGGGCGCCTTGAGGCCGGGGGACAGGTAGGTCTGTCGGGCATCCAGCATGTCGTAGGCCGGACCGTAGTTGGCTGGATCCGTCAGCGTGGCGTAGTCCACCCAGCGCACGCCGTGCATGTTCTGGCCGGTATAGGTGTACCCGTTGTAGGAGCCCGAGGGTGCGTCAGTAAGGGCGCCGGCGGTATCGAAGCCAGGCTGCGAGATGGCGGGGTTCAGGCCAGCGCCGCTCCAGAGATGGACCGTGCGGACCTCCCAGGCATTGCCCCGGAAATTATTGGCGACCGCATCCGAATAGGCTGAGGCGAGCTTCGCCGCGGAGAACGAATACACTTCCTGGTTCTTACCATCCGGATTGAACTTAACCATGAACCGGGGTTCGAAGATGTTCATGTCGTGGAGGCGGTTGCCGCCCTGGTCCTCCATGACCAGCTTGTTCATGCGGGCGCCGACCATGACATTCCACAGGGAATTCACGGTCCAGTTGTCATTCACCCAGAACGAGGTGGTGCTGTTCTTGGAGTCGCCCGCATTGTCGAAGAACCGCTCCATGTGGGCGCTGGGTCCCCGGATGGCCTCCCAGTGCAGGAAGGGTGACTGGGTCCCCAGGCCATTGGGCATGGAATCCCAGGCCGTCCAGCCGTTCCCAGATGGGTTTTCCCCGGGACCGATCTGAAGGATCTCCGAGGGATCTGTGCCCTGAGCACCGCGTCGGAAGACCGGATAGAGATACTGGCCCGTGGTGGCGTTCCGTTCCCAACCGCCAGTGAACACACCGCGATTGCCGAACTTGGTTCGGCCGAAGTTGTAGAGGGTGGCAACCCGCTCGCCACCCATGTCGATGTCGTGGTTGCCGTGGAAGTCCTGGATGGTCTTGATATTCACGGTGGCGGTCTGATTACCGCGCTTCTCCGGGTTGATGTAGGTGCTCATGTTGGTGAGCAGGGGGCCGTAGTTGTAGCCTTCGTCAGCCAGCCAGGAGTGGGGGCCGCTTTCCCCGCGCAGCCGCAGCGTCGGGTCACCGGTGGAGAAATAGCCGGCCACCGCCACTCCCGGGTTCGGGTTGGGCACGTCGTTGGCTGACACAGCCGCGTAGGTCGTGCGGGCCTCGATGGTCCAGTTGGGAGCCAGGACGCCATTCCAGGACAGCGTGTAGGCCTTGGTTTCCGTCTTCATCTCGCCGATGCCCCGGAGGATGTTGCCCTCCCACGGGTCGGTGTTCTTCTGGCCCTGGACTCCACCCTGCGTCGTCTTCTCGGTGAGGTAGGTGAGGCTCAGGGAGTGGTTCGCGGACAGCATCCCCGTCAGCTTTCCTTCCATCTTCTGAAAGCGGATGGAAGAGCTGAGCTGGGTGCCCGCCTGCTCTGTGTCAATGGCGTAGCCAGGTCCAGCTCCGGCATTGACCACGGCATCCACGGCAGGATTGAGGCCATAGGTGGACATGGGATGGAGCATGGTCCGGACGGTATTCCATGGGATGGGGGCCGACTGGCCCTCCCGGATGCCGAGCACGGTATAGCCCAGCAGGCCCGTGGTGGCCTGAGAGGGCGTGAAGCGGGTGCCCAGGGTGAACCAGAGCCGGTCTTTGACGATCGGGCCACTCACGAGGAGGTCCGTCGTGTGAGTGAGGTCCTCGCGAAGCAGGTTGCTGTTGTTGGCGGCATTGGTCAGGTAGTAGTCAGCCCCCATGGAGGCCCGGGACATGTTGGCCCGCACGGTCCCCTCGAAGGTGTTGGAGCCGCTCTTCGTCACCATGTTCACCTGGCCGCCACTGACCAGGCCGTTGCGGGCATTCAGTCCGGAGGCGACGACCTGCACGTCCTCGAGGGAATCCGGCAGCGGCTGGTAGAGCGAGGCCGCCTTACCGGAATCATCCTTCACATTGATGCCGTCCACGCTGTAGAGGATCTGGTTCGTGTCCGACCCCCGCACCCGGGCCCCTGTCCCGTAGCCCGCCACGCCAGGAGCGATGTTGGTGATGGCGTCGAAGCCCTGCATGGAGACGGGCAACTTCATCAGCTGGTCGGCTGAGTAGTTGACCGAGATCTTGTCGCTAGTCTTTGCTTCGGCGGCGGTATTGCCGACGACTTCGACCACCGCGGCCGCCGCCTCCTGGGACTTCAGGACAAAGGACAGCGCCAGGTTCGAGCCCACCCCCACCCGGACATCATTGGCGGTCTTCCCGAGTTTCCCCTCGGCACTCACTTTGAGGGTGTAGTTGCCCACGGGAAGCAGCAGGGCCCGGTAGGATCCATCCGCCTCCGTCGTGACGACACGGGTCTGGAAGAGCGCCGGACTCTCCAGAGAGATCCGGGCTCGGGCGATGGGCTTGCCCGCCTCGTCCGTCACTTGGCCACGCAGGGCACCGGTCGTCGTCTGCGCGACCAGGCTCACACCACCGGCCAGCATCACCGCAAGGGTGGAAAGTTGGAGAGTGTTGCGCATGTTCATGGTCTTTCTCCGCGATTCAGTGGGTTGGGCCTAGAAATGGAACACATAGGCGATTTCGAGGTGCGGGACGAGGCGGCTCTTCTTCACCAGTGAGTCCTTGGGGAATGTGGCACCCGCAGAGGAGTAGGGGCCTGATGCGCCGGTGGTGTAATCCGTGGCGGTCCCCGAATAGTGGTAGTACTCGATCGCCTGGTAGTTCAGGAACATGAGGTTCAACTCCACGCTGGAGTCCTTGTCTGCCTTCCAGCTCACGCCCCCGAAGGGCGAGGGATTGAGCCCGCCCTTGGTCGGTGTGCCCAGATAGAAGTCCCGCCAGCCCGCCGCGCCCGTACCGGCATCCCAGGGCGTGCTTTGGGTGTCGCCTACGTACTGGTGCTTGAAGGTGCCACCGAACTGGATCCCACCCTGCCAGCGCCATTTTTCAGCCAGGCTCCGGCTGAAGGAGGTGCGTACCGAGAATCCCGCCAGCTGATTGCGCTTGTCCTCGACGGACTTGGCCGGGTTCATGGGCAGCTGGGAGGCGGTCAGGGCCGAGTTGTCAGGCTGGGTGATGTAGTTGTCGCCTGTCTTGTAGAAGTAGCCCAGTTCGAGCCCGAGCCTGCCCAGGCCGATGCCGTACCCCAGATTGAGCCCGAATCCAGTGTAGGGAGCCCGCAGATGATCCTTGGGATTTTGCGTATACCCCAGACGGAATTTGAACTCCTTGGAGAAGCCTGTGTCCTGCGCCCGCAGGGGTGCGAGAGACCCACACAGGCATGCCACCAGACCCCATCGAAGCGCGTTCTTTGCCTTGCTCATGACTTCCTCCCATTGGTACCCAGGGTCAGTGGACGCTGGAAAGACCGTTAAAACAGAACTGGAATCTCAAGGTGAACCGTCAAGCCCTGCAAATTCGAATCCCGGAACGACTGGCGCTGGGGTCTTGCCTGGCTTTCCGTGCGAACTGCCAAACAGCTGCGGGGCGATGCCGTGGAGGTGGCATCGCCCCGCTGTGATCACTTGTGGTAGTAAACGTTGGTGAGGAAGACTGTGCCGTTCGCGTAGGGCTCGCCCACGATGACGATCTGGGCCTGGTTCTTGAAATTCATCCCAGTGAAGGAGCTCAGAGGCAGGTCGATGCTCTGCCACTTCTTCAATTCAGTCACGGGAACCGAAATCTCCACCGCGGTATCGTCGCCACCGCCGTAGGCACCATCGGGGCCGAAATCGACGAGCTTCACGTGGAAGGCGGTCATGTCCGGGGTCCAGATGTCCACATGGAAGTGGGTCATCTGGGTCGCGTCGACCTGATGGTTGACGAACTCGATGCCGGCGTAGCCGAGGTTCGCGTACTTCTTCATGTCCTGCCCACCGATGACCAACTCAGAGAAGCCGCCGACCACGCCCCAGCCGGCATTCCAGGTATCCATGGTGTTGTTGGTGTAGACCTTCGTGAGGAGGGAGATGACATTCGACGCGGGAAGGGTCGGCGCCGGGGGTGCGGAGGTCGGACTGGCGGGGGCCACGGTAACCGAACCCACGCCGGCAGGCAGCGAACCGAGCTTGGCGGTGAGGTTGGCGGCACCGAAAGCAAGGCCTTTCACCGTTCCATCGGCGTTCGGGAGGGCGATGGAGGGCGCATTCGAAGTGATGTCGAAATAACCGATGCCGACATTGACCAGCTTCATCGCAGGTAGGTCATAGGTCACGGTATTCCCGCTGCCGTTGCCGCTGGGAAGCGCGGCGCTCTTGCCCAAGTCGATGTTGATGGGGCGCCAACCCACCGCCGCCGCCGTGGGCGCGCCAAGCACAGCCCCGGAGAGGGATTCGTACTGGATGTCGTCAAACCAGATGGCGTACGACGAACCTGAGCTCCCCTGGGCGAAATGGAAGAGGGCCTGGTTCTCGCTCAGCTTGCTCGGGACCGGGATGGGCATGATGAACTTGGCCCACTCCGTGGTGAGGGCCAAGGGCTCTGTCTCAGCCTTGAAGCGGACATCCCCGGCCGCGGTGTCGCCATACCCCGCCACTGCCAGGGTGGTCACCTTGCTCGCCTTGGCCCAGAACGTCACTGCGTTGTAGAGCGCCATGTTCTGGGGAGCGGCGACCTTCAAGGCGCCGCCGGTGTAGCCTGCGGCGGGCACTGTGACTTTCAAGGAGGTGGACCAGGAGTGGTGCTCGAGGGGATCCACCTCGAGGGCATTGGTGGAGCCACCAAAGGGAGCGAACGTGACCCCCGCGGCATAGCCGTCGGTGAAGACCGGGCCCGCAAAGAGGGGGGTCACTTTGACCACGGCATCCGCGGACTTGTCCCCGAGGGAGGCCGTCACGGTGCCCGTTCCCACGCTGACACCCGTCATCATGCCCGTCGCATTGACCGTAGCCACCCCGTTCGCTGAGGCCCTGAAGGTCACCCCCGTGCTCACCACGCTCGTGGACCCGTCAGGATTGTGCTGGGTGACCACAAGCTGATCAGACTGCCCTGGGTACAGGGTTCGGGTGACGGGCGCGATGGAAAGGAACGAGGACGAGGTGTTGGGAGTGGACTTGCCCCCGCAACCACTCAGCAGAGCCAAGGCCACGGTAACCAGAAGTGCAAGCACGCCTCGGAATCGATGGGTCGTCATGGTGCTCTCCTTATGTGTGAAGGTCATACCCAAGCGGGATCGATAAAGCCGGTATCAAGCGGTGAATCATGGTTCGGACGTGTGGTTCATGTTTCTGCTTCCACAGGAGCGGGGAGATTTGGAGCGGCGGTGGTTTGGTTCCGTTCGCCGGGTGCCTAAACCCACCGGCTTGCTGCCGGGGCTGGAACTGGGTCGGCGAAGCAACCTCAATTGGGCTTCCCGGATAAGTTGGTTCAAAGAAGACTGGCCAAGCCTGATTTCTAAAATTGTGCTTGTATATGGTCTTTTTTCATTTTTCTGTGTGATTTTTGGGCGAGAACCACTCATGTCCGGACATGTGATTCGCGCTCTATTTGTTGTCCTGTGAGGCTGTTTTTCAGGTGATCCCCCCTCTGTGTCCGGGTGTCCCCTCCGGGATCAGCCCCGTGACGCCATCCAGGCGGACAGTCACAGGCCAGGCCTGGTGGCCCCAGAGCGCCTCCTGTTGAGCTATGCCGCCGAGTCGACTGCGATTGCGGCAGCGATCAAGGGGGCCGCGGGGGCCGACCGGCCCCCGAAATCTGGGTGGAGTATGATCCTTTTTGATGCCCTCCATCCGTCACATCGCCCTTCTCGTCCCCGCCGGCGGCGGCTACAGCCGGGGCATCTGCCGTGGGGTGGCCACCTACGCCCTGGAGCACGAGGACCTCTTGATCTTCCCGTACGAGCGGGCGGAGTTCATGAAGCTCCCGTCCTGGCTCAAGAAGGGCCACATCGACGGCATCATCGGATTCATCACCAACCCGGACCT
Source organism: uncultured Holophagaceae bacterium (assembly GCA_963751095.1). Lineage (GTDB taxonomy): Bacteria > Acidobacteriota > Holophagae > Holophagales > Holophagaceae > Geothrix. Next base: position 193,512 of record CAVVTK010000007.1, read on the forward strand.
GGGACGCCAGATCAAGTCGCTCGGCGTTCCGATCGTGGACGTCCAGGGGGAAGGGAATTGTCCCGACTCCCCGGTCATCGACACCGATCCCGGGATCGTGGCCCAGCTGGCGGCGGATTTTTTCAGCCAGGCAGGCTTCATCAACTTCGCCTTCTGCGGCTACCCGGGCATTTTCTTCTCTGACCGCCGCTCGGAAGCCTTCAGACGGATCTTTTCCGCCCGTGGCCAGGACATCAGCATTTATCAGCCTCCTCCCAAGGTTTCGGCATCGATCAACCTGCAGTTCCGGGAGATGCGCGGCCTCGAGTACGAGCAGGCCCTCGCAGTCTGGCTCGCCCAGCTCCAGAAGCCCGTGGCGATTCTGGCCTGCAATGACACCCGTGGCCAGCAGATCATCACCGCCTGCCGTGACCTTGGCATTTCCATGCCCACGGAGATCGCCGTCATCGGCGTGGATAACGACGACATCCTGTGCCGCCTCTGCCGCCCCACCCTGACCAGCATCGCGCCCGATACCGAGGGGATCGGCCTGCTGGCCACCGAGATGCTCCTTCGAATCCTGGATGGCGAGACCGTGGAGCCCCGCCTCTACCCCCATCCCCCCTTGCGGGTCGTCGAACGCCAGTCCACTGACATCACGACCGCCGAAAACCCCACGGTCGTGGCCGCCTCCCGCATCATCCGGGACCGGGCCTGCCATGGGATTTCGGTCGAGCAGGTCTGCGAGCTGGCCGGATGTTCCCGCTCCACCCTGGACAACCTGTTCAAAAAGCATCTGGGGCGCCCCGTGGCCGGTGAGGTGCTGAGGGTAAGGCTCAACCGGGGCATGCGCCTGCTCGAGAACACCAGCCTGTCCATCGAAGAGGTCGGGCGCGAATGCGGCTTCAACTCGGCCACCTACTTCTGCAGGTTCTTCAAGCGGGAAACCGGAACCACACCCGCCATCTACCGTTCGGGACTGACCGGGCGCTGAGTCCATACTTCGGCCCGGGAGAAAATCCGGTTGGCATTTGCGAAAAAAGGCTATTCCAGCGCCTCTTTTAAGAGGCGCATCCTTGGACTCAGCCCCTTGCCGAAGGAACCACCACCTCATGCGCACCCCATCTGGTCTCCTCTCGCTCGCCCTCAGTCTCTGCCTGGGTTGTGGTGGATCCTCCACGCCCCAGACCGCTCCCCCCCCCAATCCGACCGGCACCTGGGTCTTGACTTGGAGCGACGAGTTCACCGGCGCCAATGGGAGCGCCCCCGATGCCGCCAAGTGGGCCTATGACCTGGGCGGTGGAGGTTGGGGCAACGCCGAGCTGCAGACCTACACCAGCCGATCCCAGAACGTTTCGATCCAGAACGGGAACCTCGTTATCACTGCCGCCAAGGAGACCTTCACCGGCACCGACGGCATCAGCCGCGACTACACCTCGGCTCGCCTCAAGACCCAAGGGCTCTTCGCCCAATCCAGTGGAAAGTTCGAGGCCCGCATCAAGATCCCCGCGGGCCAGGGGCTCTGGCCAGCGTTCTGGCTGCTCGGAAACGACATCGGCTCCAGCGGGTGGCCCACCTGCGGCGAGATCGACATCATGGAGAATGTCGGCTACGAGCCGGCCACGGTGCACGGCACGATCCATGGGCCCGGCTACAGCGGCGGTAACAGCATCGGCGCCACCAAGACCCTGGCCGCAGGGAAATACGCCGACGATTTCCACGTCTATGCTGTCGAGTGGGAAGGGACCCAGATCCGGTTCTATGTGGATGGTCTCCTCTACGCGACGCGCACCCCGACGGACCTCCCCAACAACGGCTCGGTGTGGGTCTTCGACCACCCCTTCTTCATCATCCTCAACGTGGCCGTGGGCGGGAATTGGCCGGGTTCGCCCGACGGTTCCACCAGCTTCCCCCAGCAGATGCTGGTGGATTACGTCCGCGTCTACCGCCGCTCCTGAGCAATTCCTCACCATCACCTGGAACCGGATCCGCACGATCCCGGAGAATTGCCATGCCAAAGCATCTGGTGCAGGTCCTCTTGACCCTGTTGCTGCTGGCGGGGGCCCTGCCCTGGGCCACCGCCGCAGTGCCGCCTCGGCACGGCCGCATCGAGTTGAAGGACGGCTGGTACTATCTCGACGGCCGCAAATTCCTGGTCAATGCCCTCGGCTATGAATCCGGAGCCCGGCCTGGTGAGGTGCCCTATGAGCAGGCGCGCCGCAACCTGAGCCAGATCCGGCGGGATCTGAAGATCATCAAGGCCGCAGGCTTCAACGGCATTCGCACCTGGTCCCAGATGTCCGAGGCCGAACTCAGGGTGGTGCAGGCCTCCGGTCTGAAGGTCATCTTCGGCATCTGGCTGAAGCCCGACGAGGACTTCTCGGACCCGAAGGTTGTGGAAAAGGACCTGGCCCTCATCAGGCAGGTGCTGGCCTACTCCCGCAAGTACGACTGCGTGATCACCTACCTGATCATGAACGAGCCCATGCCCGAACACATCCGGAAGGTCGGTGCCCAGGCGACCCGGGATCTCTGGGCCAAGTCCATCGAGCTCATCCACCAACTTCATCCCGGCATTCCCGTCACCATCTCCGGCAATACCGCCATCACCGAATGGCTCGACATGAACCTGTTCGATGTCTATGGCCGGAATGCTTACGACTACAAGGACGGGGCCAACTTCACCCACGGGTTCGCCCAGTCCCAGCGGGACATCACGCACTCCCTCGGTCGGGGCAAACCCGTCCTGCTGACCGAGTTCGGCCGTTCGGTCTCCCGCCAGGGAAGCAGCCTTTACGGTGGCAACACCCTGCAGCAGCAGGCGGACGCCATGCTGCAGTACTACCGAGACATCCTGGACTCGGGTGCCACCGGGCTCTGTCCTTTCTACTATGCCGACGGCTGGTGGAAGTCCGGGGCGCCGACGGTCCACAACGATGAGGCGGAAGAGTGGTTCGGGTTCTTCGGCTTCCGAGACCTGAAGGACGCCGTCGGCTACCCCCGCCCCGCCTGGCATGCCTTGAAGCAGTACAACCAGGCCCTGGTTACCTCCCCTCAGAATCAGCAGTTCTACCGCAATGAGGTTCCCATCGAGGCTTTCTGCCAACCGGCGGTCAGGCGGTTGCGGGTAGTCCATCAGGATGGGATCCTCCTGGAACTGTTCCCCGATGCACATGGCCATGCCACCGGCCACCTCTCATTCCAGGGAGAGGATCTCAAGGACCGTGAGCTGGTGATCGAGGCCTACGATGCCGAAGGACGCCTGGTCAAAGTTGAGACCATCATCGTGCTGACGGGCCGGGAGGCGATCCAGTGGCCGACCCTCGAGCTTCGAACAGCCGCCAAGGATCTGGAAGGTCTTCGCGAAGCCAAGGTGGAAGTCGCTATCCACAATCCGACGGTGTTCGGCCTCGGCCACGAACTGCGGTATGCCTATTCCCACCACAAGGGCTGGGACCGAGCCGAGGCCCGCTCCAGTCCCATCAACCCGAAGCTGCCGGATCAGAGCCTTGCCGACACCTACCAGATCCCGGAGGGGTGCCCGATGCTGGCCATTTATGCAGGCACGGATATCCATTTCGGCAAGTTCCGCAGAACCATTTATGCCCATCGCTTCCTCTACCGGGGCGGATGGGCTGAACCGATCCGAATCAAGGAGTGACCAGAAGGGAGACTCCTCTCGGCGCCATGCATCTCGTGGCTCCGGGTTACCCCCGCTGGTTTCCCAGGTCCTCCTTCAGCGCCCCTGCGCCCCACGTTTGAAAATACACAACGAATTATTAAAAAAGACCATTGATCCACCATTTTTTTGAGCACAGCCTTGTGAAGCTCACTCGCAACCTCCTAGATCCCAAAGCCCTTTGTGGCGACACCGCTGTGAACCGCGCAACCACTTTTCCGCACCTCCGCTCGGCCGAGCGCCGATCCAACTGAAGGAGAGCACATGACGATGAATCGTACTCAGGGGATCTTCCTGGCAGCGGCGCTCTCCGCAGCATCACTGCCGTTACTGCTGGTGGGATGCGGAGGCAAGTCCTCCAAGGCGGCTGCGCCCGCCGCACCAGTGGACACCACGCCACCGACGGTGACCATCAGCGGCACAAGTGCAACACCCATCACCGCCCCGGTCACCGTGACCTTCACATTCAGTGAGGATGTCGGGACGAGCTTCACCTTGGGTGACATCAACATCACGAACGGCTCTGCCGCGCCCACCCTGGTCAAGGTAAACCCGACCCACTACACCCTGATCGTCACTCCCCCTGCCGACGCCACCGGCACATTGCAGATCAACCTCGCCACCGGCTCCTTCAGCGACCTTGCCGGCAATCTGAACACCGCCCCGGCAGCTGTGACTCAGGCCTTCAACACCGTGGCCACTCCGGTGGCCTATGCGGCCCTGGATTTCAACACGGCCGGGCTGACCTATAAAATGACCGACTTCGGTGGCACGGTGTCCACCTTCCCGGCCGTCGGTGCGCCCGCTGGGGGACCTTCCACCCCCGTTGTGCAGATCGTGAAGACCGCTGGTGCCGAGTTGTGGGCCGGGACCACGCTGTCAGTGGGCTACCTCGACTCGATCGGCACCATCCCCTTCTCCACGTCGCACACGAAGTTGACCGCCGTGGTCTACTCCCCCGTGGCGGGTGCCAGCTTCAAGCTGAAAGTTGAAGACGCCAATAATGGCGGCCATGCGGTTGAGTCAGACGCCATTGCCGCCGTGGGTTGGCAGACGCTGACCTTCAATATGGCCACCCAGTCGGCTGGCACCCCAGCCCTGGACCTGACCTACACCTACAACAAGCTCACCATCTTCCCGAACTTCTGGACGCCCTCGGCGAATGAGGTCTACTACGCGGGCCCCATCACCTTCCTCGGGACCTCTGTGCCTTCGGCTCCCCCGCTCGTCTCACCCGTGGTCACTGCGCCGTCGACGTTGCCTGCCGCCCCGACGCTGCCAGCGACCAAGGTCATCTCCCTCCTGAACAGCAGCGCGACCTACACCGACATCGCCGTCGGTGACTGGAACCCCAACTGGGGCCAGGGCGGATCCATCGCCGATGCCACCATCGCCGGGAAGACCATCAAGCTGATGAACCTCGTGAACTACCAGGGCATCAACGTCTCCCCCACGGGAGGCTCCGCCGGCGCCATCGACATCACCGGGAAGGCCACCCTCCACATCAGCTACTGGACTGCGGACGGCACCAACCTGCAGGTCTTCCCCATCAATGCTGGCGGGGAGTACCCGATCGATGTCGGCACCCTGACCCAGGGTGCCTGGGCAGACCTGGAGATCCCCATCGACCAGGCGGGCTTCGACCTGACCACCATCCGGCAGCTCAAGTTCGTCACCAGCGCCGCCGCCCACTTCTACCTGGACAACATCTACTTCCACAGCCCGACCGTGCCCACCACCCTCCCGGCAGCACCGTCCCTCCCGGCAGTCAACGTCATCTCCCTCCTGAACAGCAGCGCGACTTACACGGACTTCCTCGTAGGCGACTGGAGCCCCAACTGGGGCCAGGGTGGCACGATCGCGGATGTGGTCATCGCCACCAAGACCATCAAGCTGATGAACCTCGTGAACTACCAGGGCATCAACGTCTCTCCCACCGGGGGCGTCCCCGGGGCCCTCAACATCACGGGGAAGAACACCCTTCATATCAGCTACTGGACCCCCGACGGGACTGTCCTGAAGGTCTATCCGATCAACGCGGGCGGAGAGTATGCCATCGATGCCGGGGTCCTCACGCAAGGGGCCTGGACCGACCTGGAGATCCCCATCAACCAGTCGGGCTTCGACCTCACCACGATCCGTCAGCTCAAGTTCGACACTACCGCCCCCGGTCGCTTCTATCTGGACAACATCTACTTCCACTAAGGAAGGTCTCATTCCCGTGAGCAACCCTGTATGCCGTCCCGGATCCAGCCTCCGGGACGGCATGTGGGTTTTTGTCCCTCCTGCAGCCCCGGACTCCGGGCTGGCGGTCGCGTCCACCGGGCACAGTCCCGGCCAATCCCAATGAATTCAGGTGGCGGCATGTCCTCCTCTTGGCTCGTTTCCGTGTTGGTTGCCGGCGCAACCGCGGCATGCCTGGCAGCGGCCGAGGCGCCTCGGCCCACCCTGAGCAAACCCGCGTCCCTGGGTGCGAAGCTCGCCAGCTTCGTCCAGACCAGTGCGGGAGGTGATCGCTTCCGGCCGCTGCCCAGCTTGAAGTTCGCCAAGGGAACAGCCCGTGGGGGGGTCACGATCACCGTGGATCCATCCGTTCAGCTCCAGTCCCTTGAGGGTATCGGTGGTGCACTCACCGAATCCTCGGCCTACGTCCTGGCCCATTTGGCGAGGTCAGCGAGAGAACGCCTCATCGACCGGTTCTTCGGCCCCAGCGGAGCCCGCTTCACCATGGCCCGGACCCACATCGGCGCGTGCGACTTCTGTGTGGTCGGCCGCTATTCCTATGCTGATGTTCCCGGTGACCTGGCCCTGGAACACTTCAGCATCGCCCCGGACAAGCGCGGATTCAGGGAGGCCAGAGATCCCAGCTATGCCCTGCTTCCACTCATCAAGGATGCCCTGGCCCGGACCCCCGGACTGAAGCTGGTGGCGAGTCCATGGACAGCCCCCGCCTGGATGAAGGACAACCACGACTGGTACGGGCAGGGCCGGGGCGGGACCCTTCTGCCCGAACACCACGACACCTTCGCCCGGTACATGGTGAAGTACCTGCAGGCCTACCAGGCCGAGGGCGTGCCCATCTGGGGGGTCACGCCGGTGAACGAGCCCATGGGCAATGGTGGCCAGTGGGAGAGCATGGAATTCAGCGCCGAGGGCCTGCGCGACTACATCAAGCTCCACCTGGGGCCCCAGCTTGCGAAGCATGGCCTTTCCGGGGTGAAGGTCATCCAGTTCGACCACAACCGCGACGCCAGCGCCCTACGCTTCAGCGAGGCGGTGCTGGGCGATCCGTCCGCCGCCGCCTTCGTCTGGGGCACCGGCCTCCACTGGTACAGCGCCACCAACAGCGTCCAGACCGGGCTCCTGGATCAGCTCCGAACCAGCTACCCCACCAAGGCCCTGCTCCATACCGAAGGGTGCATCGACGGCATCGGCACCGAAGACAGTTCCCCCCGCGGGGCCTTCCTGGGCTGGAAGAACGAGGCTTGGTGGTGGGCGGCCTCCGCCACGGACTGGGGGTTCTATTGGGCACCCCCAGAAGAAAAACCCGCCCACCCGAGGTACTCGCCGGTGCACCGCTACGCAGTGGACCTGCTGGAGGGACTGAATCACGGCTTCGTGGGCTGGATCGACTGGAACATCGTGCTGGACCGCCGGGGCGGACCGAACCACGTGAACAACTTCTGTGCAGCTCCCATCATGGTGGACACCGACACCGGGGAGACGCACATCACCCCGCTCTACTACGTGCTGGCCCACTTCAGCCGCTACCTCCAGCCTGGCGATCGGATCGTGCGGGTCTCGACCTCCTCCGGGGGCTCTGGATCGGATGGCCTCCTCGCCACCGCCGCCCTGCGCCCGGACAAGCAGCACTTGATTGTCATCGCCTACAACGCCGCGCCACGCGCGATCACCTACACCCTCCGCGTGGGCGCCTTCCACGCCTCCGTGGTGATCCCAGCGCAGGCGCTCCAGTCCTTCTGCATCCCCATCGACCAGTTCCGCTGAGGCCCCACGTAATGGAAGGGAGTCCCGGCCCTCTGCTGGGCTGACCCACGGCGCCCACCCCTCCGGATGATTCATCGTCGACGGCTCCATGGGGGAGGGCTGAGAATGGTTGCCAGCCGGATCGGCGGAGGAGCAGACCATGGCGAAAGCACCCTTTGTCGCGCAGTGGGTCCAGGCTGGCGCCGACATCTTCCAGTGGGGGCGCAAGGCGGCCTACTGGAAGGGGAAGAAGGGCTGGTGGGCCTCCCGGCAGGATGTCGAGGGCATCAAGGGCCCGTTCCGCACGCCGGGCGCCGCCCAGAAGTGGGCCGAAGAGCCCTTCCGGGAGCAGCACCGGCAGGCCCAGCAGAAGCTCCGGGACGAGGCCCAGCAGGCGCTGGAGGGACGGAAGGCGAAGCGGGCCGCCCAGCAGGCGCGGGAGGCGGAGTTGGCCCAGGAGCGCGAGGCCCGGGACCTGCTCACCTGGAAGGGGCTTCCCCCCGAGGCACGCAGGGTGGAGCCGGGCCAGCTCTGGACCATGCGGGATCCCCGCTTCGAGCAGCACCAGATCCTTGTGGTTGAGGTAAAGAAAACCATCGCCGTGGTCCTGGCCCGGGATTCGAGGGCCACGCCCTGGAAGGGCCTGAGCCCGGAGTCCCGGACGCTCTCCCACCTGCCCCGCCTCTACCGGCTGGCCGGCACGGCGAAGGTCCCGGCCTCCCCCATCCGCAAAAGGCCTGACCGCTCCCGTTAGAATTCTTGACACTCCGTCAATACGCTGCCCCAAAGTGATCCCAAATACCCCCTTTTTAGTGCTTCCCATCACCTCTTGAATCCTTGGCCTCGCCCCTCGCCCTTCCTGAGGCTAGAGTCATGTCGTCCCGTTTCCGGCCTTGAAGCAAGCCATCGCAGCCTTGGGACGGGCCCGCGGTGAACCCTCATCCGATCAACTCCCCTGGGCATGTGCCCTTCTTTCTCAACACCTTCCTTCCTGGAGGAACCATGAGCCAGTACGTCAACGAAGTCCTTGAGGGCCTCAAGAAGAAGGCTCCCTGGGAGAGCCTGTTCATCCAGGCCGCCACCGAGATCCTGCACTCTCTGGATCCGGTCCTCGAGAAGGAACCAAAGTACAAGAAGCACGCCATCCTCGAGCGGATCGTCGAGCCCGAGCGCGCCATCGGCTTCCGGGTGCCCTGGGTGGACGACAAGGGCATCATCCGCGTCAATCCAGGCTGGCGCGTGCAGTTCAGCAGCGCCATCGGGCCTTACAAGGGCGGCATCCGCTTCCACCCCAACGTCACCCTCGACACGCTGAAGTTCCTGGGCTTCGAGCAGATCTTCAAGAACAGCCTCACCGGCCTGCCCATGGGCGGCGGCAAGGGCGGCTCCAACTTCGATCCCAACGGCAAGTCCGACGCCGAGATCATGCGCTTCTGCCAGTCCTTCATGATGGAACTGTTCCGCCACATCGGCCCCGACACCGACGTGCCGGCCGGTGATATCGGCGTGGGCGGCCGCGAGGTCGGCTTCATGTTCGGCATGTATAAGAAGCTCGCCAACGAGTTCACGGGCGTGCTCACCGGCAAGGGCCAGTACTGGGGCGGTAGCCTCATCCGCCCCGAGGCCACCGGCTTCGGCGTGGTCTACTTCGCCGAGGAAGCACTGAAGACCAAAGGCAACGCCATGGCTGGCAAGAAGGTCGCCGTGTCCGGCTTCGGCAACGTCGCCTGGGGCGCCGTCACCAAGGCCACCCAGCTGGGCGCCAAGGTCGTCACCATCTCTGGCCCCGACGGCTACATCTACGATGCCGATGGCATCAGCGGCGAGAAGATCGCGTACATGGAGGAGATGCTCCGCATCGACCGCATGTCCGTGGCCCCCTACGCGGCCAAGTTCAAGAACGCCCAGTTCCACGCCGGCAAGCGCCCCTGGGAGCAGAAGGTGGACGTGGCCCTGCCTTGCGCCATCCAGAACGAGCTGAATCTGGACGAAGCCAAGGGCCTGCTGGCCAACGGCTGCCTCGCCGTGGTGGAAGGCGCCAACATGCCCAGCACCCTGGAGGCCGTCGAATTCTTCCAGGCCAACACCGACAAGATCATCTTCTCCCCCGGCAAGGCCTCCAACGCCGGTGGCGTGGCCACCTCCGGCCTCGAGATGAGCCAGAACTCCATGCGCCTGGGCTGGACCGCCGAGGAAGTGGACGCCCGCCTGCACCAGATCATGATCAACATCCACAAGTCCTGCGTGGACGCCGCGGCCCGCTTCGGCACGCCCGGCAACTACGTGAACGGCGCGAACATCGCCGGCTTCCTCAAGGTGGCCGATTCGATGATCGACCAGGGCCTCGTGTAAGCTTTTCAGCTTTTCGCTACCGCAGAAAAGGGGGCCGCATGCGGCCCCCTTTTCTGCGCAGGCCAGTAAACTGCCGAGGAGATGGGGCTTCCACGATGATCAGCAGCGAATTCAATGAGATCTTTCGCAAGTACGCCTCGGACAAGGAGATTTTCCACGATCTGATGCCGCTTCGGGCCCGGGAGATCCTGCTGGTGGCCCCGGCCTTCGACGCCTTCACGCTGGAGCAGGACGGCCTACTCACCGAGATCCTCTTCGACGGCTACTACCAGCTGAACATGAGCAACCCGCCCCGGGTGACCAACGTCTCCACGGTGGACGAGGCCCTGGAGAAGTGCTCCAGCCGCCACTTCGACATGATCATCGTCATGAGCCGGCTGGGCCAGGGCGGCCACGTGGAGCTGTCCAAGGCCCTGAAGAAGGCCGCGCCCCGCACGCCCATCTACCTCCTGCTCAACGACAACGTGGAGGTGGGCGCCCTCGACCGCCGCCGCCAGGAGCTGCAGCGGAGTTACGACCAGATCTTCGTGTGGAACGGGAACCCCGAGGTCTTCATGGCCATGGTGAAGTTCATGGAGGACCGCGCCAACGTCGAGAACGACACCTCCGTGGGCCTCACCCGCGTGATCCTCCTGGTGGAAGACAGCATCCGCTACTACTCGCGCTACCTCCCCATCCTCTACAGCGAGCTGCTCAAGCAGACCACCCGCCTGGCCAAGGACCACAGCGCGGACGGCATGAGCCGCACCCTCGCCATGCGGGTCCGCCCCAAGGTGCTCCTGGCCACCACCTACGAGGAGGCCATCGCCTTCGCCGAGCGCTACCGGGATTACCTGCTCTGTGTCATCACCGACCGCAAGTACCCCAAGGACGGCGCCCTGGACCGCGAGGCCGGCATCAAGCTCATCAAGGCGGTGAAGGACCGGAATCCCTACCTGCCCACCCTGCTGCAGTCGTCGGACCCTTTCAAGGAATCCTGGGCCACGGCCATCAAGAGCGGCTTCCTCAACAAGAACTCGTACACCCTGGGGGCCGAGCTCTCGGCCTTCTTCCACGAGAGCCTGGGCTTCGGCGACTTCATCTTCCGCAATGAGCATGGCCAGGAGATCGCCCGGGCCGTCAACATGGAGGACCTGCAGGCCAAGCTGCGCACCGTGCCCGTCGAGTCCCTGGTCTATCACGCCTCCCGGAACCATTTCTCCGCCTGGATCATGGCCCGCGGGGAGGTGCAAGTGGCCAAGGTGCTGGGGAAGTTCCGCATCACCGACTACCGCGACCCGGAGGAGATGCGCACCTTCCTCATCAACGTGGGCGACTACGTCCAGCGCATGAAGACCCTGGGCAAGGTGGTGCCGCTGACCGAATCCACGCCGAAGGACGAGCCCAACATCCTGCGCCTGGCGCCGGGCTCCATGGGCGGCAAGGGCCGGGGCGTGGCCTTCATCCATTCCCTCCTGGCCCGCATGGACCTGGACAGCCTCGTGCCCGACGCCAACATCCGCATCCCCCGCTCCGCCATCATCGGCACCGAGGAGTTCACCTCCTTCATCGGCCGCCACGGCCTCCGCCAGATGCTCCAGAACAACGTGGATGACGACCTCATCAAGCGGCGCTTTCTCACGGGCTCCCTGTCGCCCGAGCTCGTGGTCAAGCTGCGCCTCTTTCTGGCGAACCACGCCCGTGGCCCCCTGGCCGTGCGTTCCTCGGGACTCCTGGAGGACAGCCTCTCGCACCCCTTCGCCGGGCTCTACAACACCTTCTTCCTGCCCAACAACGATCCCGACCCGGCGTGCGGGAGGCCCAGCTCATCGAGGCCATCAAGCTGGTCTACGCCTCGGTCTACACCAAGGCCGCCCGCTCCTACTTCCAGGCCATCGACTACAAGATCGAGGAGGAGCAGATGGCCATCCTCGTCCAGGAGGTCTCCGGGCGCCGCTTCGGCGATCGCTTCTATCCCCACATCTCCGGCGTGGCCCAGTCCTTCAACTACTACCCCGTGGCCTACACCCAGCCCCAGGACGGCATCGCCAACCTCGCCGTGGGCCTGGGGAAATACGTGGTGGAGGGCGACAAGTCTTACCGGTTCTCGCCGCCCTACCCCGAGATGGACATGCTGTCCCCCAAGGAGCAGTTCCGCACCACCCAGAAGCACTTCTACGCCCTGGACATGAGCCGCACGGCCATCGACCTCTACAGTGGGGAGGACGCCACGCTGCTGAGCCTGGACATCGCCGAGGCCGAGAAGGACGGCGCCCTGCAGCACTGCGCCTCGGTCTGGGACTGGAACGACGACCGCATCCGGGATGGCCTGGACCACCCCGGGCCCCGCGTCGTGAATTTCCGGAACATCCTCAAGTACGACCAGTTCCCCCTGCCGAAGATCCTCCAGCACCTGCTGGAGCTGATCCGCGACGCCATGGAGACCCCCGTCGAGCTGGAGTTCGCCGTGAACCTCGACAAGGATCCCCTCAACGGCAAGCCCACCTTCACCCTCCTGCAGATCAAGCACCAGCTCATGGATTCGGCCGAGGTGAACCTCGATCCCGAGACCCTGGACCGCGCCGGGCTCTTCCTGTTCTCGGAGAAGTGCGTGGGCAACGGGGTGGTCGAGGGCCTGCGCGACATCGTCTGGGTGGATCCCGAGGGCTTCGACAAGTTCGAGACGCCCGCCCTGGCGGCGGAGATCGAGCGCCTCAACGACCGTTTTCGCGCCCGGGGCGGGAAGTACGTGCTGCTGGGGCCCGGGCGCTGGGGCAGCAACGACCAGCACCTGGGCATCCCCATCCAGTGGTCCATGATCTCCTGCGCCCAGGTGATCGTGGAGTACGCCATGGAGAACTTCCAGGCGGACGCCTCGCTGGGCTCACACTTCTTCCACAACGTGACGTCGCTGAACATCGGCTACTTCACCGTGCCCTATCCCCGGGGCACCAACCTGCTGGACTGGGACTGGCTCCGCCAGCAGCCCGAGACCTGGCGTTCGGGCTGCCTGGTCCACACCACCCTCGAGACCCCGGTCCACATCGTCATGGACGGGCGGCGCAGCGCCTCGGCGATCTTCAAGCAGGTGCCGCCGCCCCCGGCGCCGGAACCGGAGACGGAAGGGTTCACTCTGAGGGGCTACTTCGCCCGGGTGTACTCCATGTCCATCACCTTCTTGAAGGTGCCGTCCTTCGCCTTCACGAACATCGCCATGGTGCGGTGGTCCCGGTCCACCTGGACATGGACCTCCTTGTGGGTGGAGGGCTTGCCGGTCTCGTCATAGCCCTCGAAGAAGAGTCGTCTGCTCCTTGCAGTCTCTTGGCGCAGGTCCCCTTGGTCACGGCCATCCAGGTGTCCGAGTTGTCCACCCAGCTGCCCACGTGGGCGTTCTGGCGGGCATCGTAGCCGAAGAAGCCGTGGCCCTCGAACGGCTGGCCCATCATCTCGGCCTTCAACTCGGTCTTGATCCAGAACCCGCTCGCCACCAGGGTGTTCACCTCGGTGCCCTTGGACACCAGGGGCGGCTTCCCGGGCTCCATGTACATCCTGGCCACGGCGGTCCAGGTGCCGACCTGTCCTTCATGGCCAGATGGTGCGGGGTGGGCTTGGGGAAGGGGCTTTCCTGGGCGGAAAGGCCGAGGACACAACCAAGGGCGAGGATCAGGGCGCGCATGGGACCTCCAGAAGTTCCCATGCTAAGCCCCAGGAGAGGCGGCGCCAGGGCCCCTTCCGCTAAAGTGGGAGGCTGGAGGGCCCCTTGATCCAGCATCCAGGAAATGTGTTCGTGGTCTCCGCGCCATCGGGCGCGGGCAAGTCCACCCTCGCCCAGCGCCTGGTCGCCTCGCTGCCGGACCTCGTCTTCTCCATCTCCTTCACCACGCGGAAGCCCCGCCCCGGCGAGGTGGACGGCCGCGACTACTTCTTCATCGACGATGCCCGCTTCGACGCCATGGTGCGCGAGGGCGGCTTCGTGGAGTGGGTGCAGGTCTACGGCCACCGCTACGGCACGGGCCGGGACTGGCTTCAGCAGACGCTGGCCACAGGCCGGGATGTGCTGCTGGACATCGAGACCACCGGCGCCAGGAACCTGCGCGAGGCCATTCCCGATGCGCGGATGATCTTCATCCTGCCTCCCTCCGCCGCCAGCCTGGAGCAGCGCCTGCGCAGCCGCGGCAAGGACTCGGACGAGCAGATCGCCATCCGCCTGAAGCATGCCCGCCATGAACTGGAGCAGTACCCGGCCTACGACTACCTGGTGCTGAATGACGACCTCGAACTCAGCTACCGCCACTTCGAGAGCATCATCCTCGCCACCCGGGCGGGCCGGGAACGCATGTCGCCCACCGCCGAGCGAATCCTCCAGGGCTTCTGAGGAACCACCATTCGCCCCCGGAACGGCCCGGGCGTATCCTGGAGGTCGTTTCCCCGGGAGCCTCATGGCCCGTTTCATCAAGCGCAACTGGATGTGGCTGGTCCTGACCGCCACCATCGCCGTAGCCGGGCCCCTGCTGGCCCGCTCCAGCGGGGAGACCGCCCGCCAGCGCAGCCTGGACACCCTGACCGAGATCATGGACCTGGTCCAGAAGCAGAGCCCCGAACCCCCGGCACCCCGGCAGCTGACCCACGCCACCATCCAGGGCATGCTGCACACCCTGGATCCCCACTCGAACTACATGGACGAGAGTGAGTTCCGCCTGCTGCGCGAAGAGCAGAAGGGCTCCTTCTTCGGCATCGGCGCCATCATCCAGCAGCACGACCAGGGCATCGCCATCATCAGCCCCATGAAGGGCGGCCCGGCCGAGCGCCTGGGCGTGCGCTCCGGCGACATCATCAAGGAGATCGACGGCACCAGCACGGAGGGCATGACCTCCAACGCCGCTCTCCAGAAGCTCCGCGGCGAGAAGGGCACCATCGTGGAACTCGCCGTGCAGCGGGCCGGCATCGCCGAGTTGCTGCGCTTCTCCATCCCCCGGGCCGAGGTGCCCACCAACAGCGTCTACTACAGCTTCATGCTGAACCCCACCACGGGCTTCATCCTCATCAAGGACTTCGGCGAGACCACGGCCGAGGAGTTCGAGCGGGCGGTGGCCACCCTGAAGAAGCAGGGCATGAGGCAGCTCATCCTGGATCTGCGGGGCAATGGCGGCGGCGTCCTGGATGCGGCCATCGGCATCTGCCGGCAGCTGCTGGGGCCCGATCAGCTCATCGTCAGCCAGAAGGGCCGCGACGGCCGCGACGAGAACCAGACCCGCACCAGCAAGGGCGCCCAGCTGGATCCCTTCCCCCTGGTGGTGCTCATCAACCGGGGCTCGGCCAGCGCCAGCGAGATCGTCACCGGCGCCGTGCAGGACCACGACCGCGGCCTGGTCGTCGGCCAGACCAGCTGGGGCAAGGGGCTCGTCCAGAGCGTGCTCCCCATCAACCGCTCCCGCGGCCTGGCACTCACCACCGCCCGCTACTACACGCCCTCCGGACGCAGCATCCAGCGGGACTACACTCACGGCCTGGACGACTACTACAACCCCGAGGACGAGAAGGACGCCAAGCCCAAGGGCCCGGCCTTCAAGACGGACCTGGGCCGCACCGTCTACGGCGGCGGCGGCATCAACCCCGACTACGCCATGCCCACCATCCGCTTCAATGAGTTCATGGTGGATCTGCGGTTCCGGCATCAGGCCTTCTTCCGCTTCGCGGTCCACGAGAAGGAGCACTTCGGGGTCAAGCCCGGTCAGCACGCCGACGACGGCGGTCATGGCCCGCTTCCGCACCTGGGCCCTGGAACAGAAGCTGACCGTCAGCGACAAGGACTGGGAGGCCAACCTGCCCACCATGCAGGAGCAGATCTCCATCGAGCTGCAGAACGTGGCCTTCGGCATCGAGGCCGGCTTCAAGATCCAGTGCGAGAAGGATCCCGTGATCCTCAAGGCCCTGGAGGTGCTGCCCGAGGCCGAGGCGCTGCTGCAGAAGAAGCAGCTCCTCCAGCGCGCCGCTCCCACCACGGTCGCCAACCTCCGCTGATTCGAGGCCCCTATGGACGTCACGCTGCCTGAGCACGTCGAAGCCCTGCGCCAGGAGGTGCGGAAGTTCGCCGAGAAGGAGATCCGCCCCCACGTCATGGCCTGGGACGAGGCCAAGACCTTCCCCCGTCGACGTGGTGAAGCAGCTGGGCGAGATGGGCATGATGGGCGTCATCTTCCCCGAGCAGTACGGCGGCGCCGGCATGGGCTACCTGGAATACGCGGTGGTGGTCGAGGAGCTGTCCCGGGTGGACGGCTCCGTGGGCATCACCGTGGCCGCCCACAACAGCCTGTGCAGCAACCACATCTACGCCATGGGCGACGAGCGGCAGAAGCAGGCCTACCTGATGCCCCTGGCCAGCGGCAAGGCTCTCGGCGCCTGGGGCCTCACCGAGCCCGGCTCGGGCAGCGACGCGGGCTCGCTGTCGCACCACCGCCAAGAAGGAGGGCTCGCACTACCTCCTGAACGGCACCAAGACCTTCATCACCCACGGCACCGTGGGCGATCATCTTCGTGGTCATGGCCCGCACCCGCCCGCCCCAGCCCGGCCACAGCAGCGCCGACGGCATCAGCGCCTTCGTGCTGGAGAAGGGCATGAACGGCTTCCGGGCCGGCAAGCAGGAGAACAAGCTGGGCCTGCGCGCCAGCGACACCTCCGAGCTGATCATGGAGGACGTGAAGGTGCCCGAGGCCAACCTGCTGGGCGACGATGGCGTGGGCTTCAAGCAGGCCATGAAGACCCTCGATGGCGGCCGCATCAGCATCGGGGCCCTGGGCCTGGGCATGGCCCAAGGCGCCTTCGAGGAGGCCGTGCGCTACAGCAAGATCCGCCACACCTTCGGCAGGCCCCTGGCCGACCACCAGGGCATCCAGTTCAAGCTGGCGGACATGGGCACCGAGATCGAGGCGGCCCGCCTTCTCATCTACCGCGCCGCGGGCCTGAAGGATGCCGGCCTGCCCTACGCCAAGGCCGCCAGCATGGCCAAGCTCTACAGCTCCGAGGTGGCCTGCCGCGTGGCGGACCAGGCCGTGCAGATCCTCGGCGGCTACGGCTACGTCAAGGACTACCCGGTGGAGAAGTACTACCGGGACGTGAAGCTCTGCACCATCGGCGAAGGCACCAGCGAGATCCAGCGCACGGTGATCGCGCGGTACCTGCTGAGCGAGTACTGAGCCGGATCAAAGGGGATCCGTCCCTCGGCTTCGGTAGAATGGAGGTTTCCTTCGGAGCCTCTCCGTGCGCATACCATCCCAGTTCATCCTTGCCCTATCCCTGGCCAGCGCAGTTCAGCCGGCCTTCGCCAGCCGCCCCCTGCAGGTGGACGACCTATTCAAGGTCAAGAAGGTCAGCGACCCCCAGCTCACTTCCACCGGTGCCCTGGCCTACCAAGTGGGCACCGTGGACTTCGCCGCCAACAAGGCCGTGAACCGGATCTGGTTCAGGGCCGCGGGTGCCGAGGCCAAGGAACTGGACCTGGGATCGGGCAGCCAGTCCCGGCCCCGCTTCAGCCCCGACGGGAAGAAGCTCGCCTACCAGTCCGGCGGCCAGGTGTGGATCGTGGACCTGGGCACCAAGGAGAAGCACCAGCTCACCAAGCTGAGCGGCGGCGCCGAGGGCCAGACCTGGAGCCCCGACGGCAAGTGGGTCGCCTTCCTCAGCACCACCGTGCCCAGCGGCGTCGAGGCCGAGAATGCCGCCTACCTGAAGGCCAAGGAGACCTCCAAGGTCTCCGGCCGCCTCTACACCACGCTCACCTACCGCCACTGGAACGAGTGGAAGGACGCCAAGCAGCTGAGCCACCTCTTCGTGGTGCCTGCCGATGGCAGCGCCGCGCCGCGGGACCTCACGGCGGGCTTCACCACGGACGTGCCCAACTATGCCGGCGTGTCCGCCGGCGATGGCTATGCCTGGTCGCCGGACAGCAGGGCCCTGGCCTTCGAATCCCATCCCGACCAGCCCAAGGCCACCACCACCAACGGCGAGATTTTCGAGGTGGCCCTCGCGGGCGGACCAGCCCGGAAACTCTCGGACAATCCAGCCATGGACAACACCCCCCGTTACTCGCCGGACGGGAAGCACCTGGCCTGGCGGGCCCAGCGGCGGCAGGGCTTCGAGGCCGACAAGTCGGAGCTCTGGGTCATGGACCGCGCCACCGGCAAGGTCGTGCGCACCACCCAGGCCTTCGACCAGAGCTTCGGCGACTACCAGTGGCAGGGCGGTGACCTGATCGGCACCTGTGAGCGCCAGGGCCACACGGACCTCTTCCGCTGGGATGGCATGGCCGTCCAGCGCCTGAGCACGGATCTGCACATCGAGAGCTTCGCGTTGAACGGCGGCTCCGCCCTGGTGTCCTGCACCAGCCTCACCACGCCGCCCGACCTCTTCGCCCTGGATCTGAAGACCGGCAAGGTCACCCGCGCATCGAAGCACAACGAAGCCCTGGCCCAGGAGCTGGGCCTCAACAAGGGCGAGGATTTCTGGGTGGACACCGTCCCCGTGGATGGGAAGCCCACCAAGACCCACGCCTTCATCGTGAAGCCCGTGGGCTACGATCCCGCCAAGACCTACCCCGTGGCCTTTGTCATCCACGGCGGCCCCCAGGGCGCCTGGGCCGACGCCTGGCATCCCCGGTGGAACGCCCAGGCCTGGGCCAGCCGCGGCTTCATCACCGTGCTGCCCAACCCCCGCGGCTCCACGGGCTTCGGCCAGGCCTACTGCGATGCCATCAGCGGCGACTGGAACGGCGCCGTCATGACCGACCTCATGAAGACCCTGGACGCGGTGCTCAAGCAATATCCCAATGCCGATCCCAAGCGCGTCATCGCCGCCGGCGGCAGCTACGGCGGCTACGCCGTGAACTGGATCGCCGGGCACTACCCGGAGCGCTTCGCCGCCTTCGTGACCCACGCCAGCATCTTCAACACCGAGTCCATGCAGCTGGGCACCGAGGAGCTGTGGTTCCCCCACTGGGAGTTCAAGGGCTGGCCCTGGGACAATGCCGAGACCAAGGCCCGCTGGCAGGCCCAGAGCCCCAGCAGCGCCATCGCGACCATGACCAAGCCCATGCTCGTCATCCACGGCGAACTGGACTACCGCGTGCCCGTCACCGAGGCCTTCCAGCTCTACAACACCCTGCAGGTGCGCGGCGTCCCCAGCCAGCTGCTCTACTTCCCCGACGAAGCCCACTTCGTCGCCAAGCCCCAGAACAGCAAGCTCTGGTACGAGATCGTGCTGGGCTGGTGCGAGAAGTGGACGAAGTAGCTGCGCTCTGAACACCAGGCAAGGCCCCCGATCTTTGGGGGCCTTTTTTTCGGTCAGGATCCAGGGATGACGCCTCCGCACTCGCCCGGATTCGACAGTGCCCGCCACGGCTCCAGCACAAAAGGGCGGCTGAAGGCGCGGGGGTGGGGCAGGTCCAGGCTCAGGGTGGGACCCAGGGCCCGCAGGTCCTCCGGCGAGTCCCAGGTCCAGGTCCCCGGCGGACCGTCCGTGGTGATCAGGTCCAGGTCCAGGGTCCGCGGCGCGTTCCTCCCGGCGCCCCGGTCCCGCCCAGCCGTCAGCTCCAGGCGCAGCAGGGCTTCCAGCAGGCGCCGGGGATCCATCTCCTCCGTCACCAGGATCGCCACGGTGTTGAGGTAGGCTGGGCCGCGGCCCGATTCATCGGGCGTTTCCATCACCAGGGGCGAAGGCACCACCGCGCCCAGCGTGCGCAGGGCCGCGAGACCTGCATCCAGATGCGCTTGGCGATCACCAAGGTTTGAGCCGAGTGCAACCACCGCTTTCATGAGAAACAAAGCTCAAGATGAACCACCGATGAACACCGATGAACACCGATAAAGACATGAATGCACATGCCGAAGATTCGCCCACTCGGTTGATGGCCAGTCTCTCGAGAGTGAATGACCCTCATCTTTTTTTATCAGCAGTTGATCGGTGTTCATCGGTGTTCATCGGTGGCTTCCTTGTTTTTCCGTCTTGGTTTCCTTTTGCCAACACCCCTCAGTGGCTAATGCTTCTTCCCGTGTTCCGCCACCACCAACGTCCGGATGCCGCCGCGGATGAGGAAGTCACCCTCGATGCGCATCCACTGGGGCTGCAGGGCCTTCACCAGGTCGTCGAGGATCTGGTTGGTGACGGCTTCGTGGAAGGCGCCCTGGTCGCGGAAGCTCCAGAGGTAAAGCTTGAGGGACTTCGACTCCACGCAGAGCTGGTCGGGTTGGTACACGATGCGCAGCTTGGCGAAGTCCGGCTGGCCCGTGAGGGGGCAGAGGCAGGTGAACTCCTCGGTCTCGAAGGTGATGGTGAAGGGCCGGCCCGGACGGGGGCTCACGAAGGTGTCGAGCTGACCTGTGGGGCGCGTCACCACGAACTTGGGCAGGGGGCTGGGCAGGGAGGCCTTGGGGCTTTTCTTGGCGGGCATGGGAATCCTGGCAGAGGTCGAGACAGCGGCTCTCATCCAGGTTACCGCCTCAGCGGCCCAGGGGCAGCGGCGTGAGGCCCACGGGCTGGCGGGGATGGCGTTCGAAGGGCTTTGCGGTCCCCCCGGCCCTGGTGGTGAAGTAACGCCGGGCGGCCAAAGTCTGCGGCAGGTGGCCCAGCAGATGCCACAGGCTCCAGCGGTGCTCCCAGACCCGGCGGCCGAAGCGCCGGCGGTAGGCTCGGCTCCCGTAGAACCGCTCGATGTGGGCGTTGTAGAGCGCGTCCATCTGCTCGCGGGACTCGAAGCCCCGGGGCAGGAACACGGAGTTGAGGCAGTTGAGCAGGCGCCAGTCCTCGTTGAACTCGCCCTCCTCACCGGCCACGCACTCGGCCCAAAGGGGGGCGCCGTGCAGGGGGCTGAACTTCGTGAGGTTCATGTCATCCAGGTCCAGGGAGAGGATGTAGTCGCTGGTGCGCTGGAAGGTCTCCGGCGTCTCGCCGGGGAGGCCGAAGATGAACAGGCCCTTGGCCCGGAGGCCCGCGGCGTGGACCCGCTCCACCGTCTCGCGCACGGCCTCCAGGCTGACCCCGGCCTTGTGCCGCGCCATCATGCCGGGATCGGCGCTCTCCACCCCGAGGCTCACCATGAGGCAGCCGGCCCGCTGCAGGAGGCGCAGCAACTCCTCGGTGGTGTGGCCCGCCCGGATGATGCAGTTGAAATCCATGCCCAGGGGCTCGTCGATGAGGCGCTGGCACAGCTCGGTGATACGGCCCTGGTGGGCGGTGAAGAGGTCATCGTAGAAGTTGATGTGCCGTACGCCGAAGCGGTCCCGCAGGTGCTTCATGTGGGCATGGATGTAGGCCGGGCTGTTGAAGCGGTACTGGTGCTCGAAGACGGTGCGGTCGCAGAAGGAGCAGGTGTACGGACAGCCCCGCGAGGTGATCATCGTGGCGCCGTGGCGATGGACGTGGCTGAACAGGGGCAGGTGGTAGCCCTGCGGAAAGCCCGCCAGCTTCTCGTAGGCCGGGAAGGGCAGGTCATCCAGGTGCAGGATGCGCGGCCGCCGGGGGTTGCTCACGATGCGGTCCCCGTCGCGCCAGACCAGGTTGGGGATCTCCGCGGGCGGCCTGCCCTCGGCCAGGTCCAGCAGGGGGCCTTCGCCCTCCCCCAGGCACAGGGCGTCCAGCTCCGGGAAATGCTCCAGCAGCGCGGCGCCCAGGCTCGAGGCGTGGGCATTGCCCACCACCACCCGCAGTTCCGGTCGCGCCGCCTTGAGCAGGACCGCCAGGTCCACGGCATCCATGAAGCCCGAGGTGGTGGCCGAGAAGCCCACCAGCTCCGGTTCCGTGGCCAGGATCTCCGCGGCCTGGGCCTCCAGCGAAGGAGGGGAGAGCGGGCCCAGGCAGTCGTAGACCGCCGTCGGGTGGCCGTGCTGCTCAAGCCAGGCCGCCAGCGAGAGGATGCCGACCGGCGCGAGCCGGTTGGCCAGCACGGAGAAATCGGGCTGGCCCGGGACGAAGTTGAATCCGGAGGGGTGGACGAGGGTGATGCGCATGGGGCCCTGGATGGGGGCTGTTCCGTGTCCCAGATCACGGCGGAGCGCCCATCCGCAACGATACCATCGAGATGGTTCCACCCTTTCCCCGGCCTTCATGTCCTTCCACCTCGGTCTCAGCGGCCTTCCAGCCTTCGATCTCCACCCGTTCCGCCACATCCAGGAGAACGCCCGGCGCCACCCGGATGTTCCGCTGCCTGTGGGCGATATCGGGCATGACGCGGCGGCCGTGCTGGTGGACCGGGGCCTCCCGGTCTTCGCCGTGGAGGAGGAGCGGCTCACCCGGTTCAAGCACACCACCGGCCTCCCCTCCCTGGCGGCCGAGGCCTGCGCCCAGGCCAGCGGGCTTTCCCTCGCCGAATTGCCGACCGCCCACTACCTCGACCTGACCCGGGCCCACCTGGAACGGCACCTCCAGACCACGAGTGGAGGCGACCCGCAGGTGGCCCTGGCCATCCGCGCAGAGTTTGAGCGGACCCGATCGGCCGTCGCCCTCTTTCGCCAAGCCTTCCCCGGGATGGAGGCCGTGGATCACCACCTGGCCCATGCTGCCAGCGCCTACTACCTCTCGGGTTTCGACCGAAGCCTTGTGCTGGTGATGGACGGCAACGGCGAATCCGCATCCCTCAACCTCTACCTGGGTGAGGGGCCGGACCTGAAGCCCCTGCTCACCCTCCCGGCCACCAGCTCCCTCGGCCTCCTCTACGCCTTCGGCACCCACTTCCTCGGCTTCGAGCCCATCGAAGACGAATACAAGGTCATGGGTCTTGCCGCCTACGGTGACGATGCGGAGCACCGCGCCTTCTTTGACGGGCAGATCGAGTGGCACGGGGAAGGCGGCTTCACCCTGCCCGCCCTGCTGAAGGACCCCGCCGTCCGCACCCTTCGGTGGAGCCGCCAGCTGGGCACGCCTCGGCAGCCGGACGAACCCATCCAGGACCGTCACATCGCCGTGGCCGCCAGCCTCCAGGGACTCCTGGAGCGGACCTTCCTGCGGCTGCTGGAGCCCTTCGAGGCCCATTACCGCACCCGTCACCTTTGCCTGGCCGGCGGCGTGGCCCTGAACTGCAGCTTGAATGGCGTGCTGGACCGCCAGGGTCCCTTCGACCGGCTCTTCGTGCAGCCTGCCGCCGGAGACCCCGGCGCGGCCCTCGGCACGGCCCTGGTGGCCGAACGCCGCCGTGGCTTCGTCCCCCAGGTCGGACGGATGCCCAGCCTCTACCTGGGTCAGAGCTACGCCGCCCGCGACTGCGAGGCCGCCCTGGCGGCTCATCCCCGTGAGCTCCGGTGGGAGCGCCCCGCGGATCTCCCCGAGCGCGTCGTGGACCTGCTCGAGGGGGGCGCGATCGTCGGCTGGTTCCAGGGGCGCATGGAGTTCGGCCCCAGAGCCCTCGGCAACCGCTCCATCCTGGCGGATCCCCGCCGGCCTGATATGAAGGACCGCGTGAATCGGGCCGTCAAGAAGCGGGAGGAATTCCGCCCCTTCGCCCCCTCCGTCAGCGCGGAAGCGGCCGATGGATTCTTCCATCTCCGTGAGCTCGCCCAGTACGAGCACATGACGGTGGCCGTGCGCGCCCGCTCCCAGCGGGCCTCGGAGATCCCCGCCGTGGTGCACGTGAATGGCACCTCGCGCGTCCAGGTGGTCCGCCGCGAGGCCAACCCCCGCTACTGGGACCTCCTCACCCGGATGGGCCGACGCACGGGCGTGCCCATGGTGCTCAACACCTCCTTCAACGTGCGGGGCGAGCCCATCGTCTGCTCCCCGGAGGACGCGATCCGCTGCTTCCTGGGCACGGGCCTGGATGCCCTGGTGCTGGAGGATCTCCTCGTCTTCAAGCAAGCGTCGCGTGTTTAGCGGATTCCTGGTTTCAGGTTTTCCGGCATGAACGCATAAGGAATGGGGTCGGGGAGTCCCGCCTCCAGGAAGCCGCGCAGCCGCAAGTGGCAGCTGTCGCAGTGGCCGCAGGCCTCGGCCTCGCCCTGGTAGCAGGACCAGCTCAGGTGCAGGGGCGCGCCCAGGTCGAGGCCCCGGCGCACGATCTCGGCCTTGCGGAGGTGGATGAGGGGCGCGTGGAAGGCCAGCTGTGTTTCGGGCTTGGTACCCAGGTTGGCGGTCTGCTCGAAACTCTTCAGGAACGCCTCGCGGCAGTCGGGGTAGCCGCTGCTGTCCTCCTCCACGAAGCCCACGAAGATGGCGCGGGCCCCCAGCACCTCGGCCCAGCTCACGCAGGTGGCCAGCAGGTGGGCGTTGCGGAAGGGCACGTAGCTCACGGGCACGCCGGCCCGCTCCGGATCGCCCTCGGGCAGATCAATGCTTGCGTCCGTGAGAGCCGAGCCGCCGATGGCCTTCAGGGTGTCGAAGGAGATCACCAGCCGCCGGTCAGCGCGGACTTCGTAGAAGTCCGCGATATCGCGAAAGGCTTGCCTTTCGCGCTCTTGAGTACGCTGACCGTAATCCGCGTGGAGCAAGGCCAGCTCAAAGCCTTCGGCCTTCGCGATGGCGGCCGTGACGCAGGAATCCATGCCGCCGGAGAGGGAGACCACCGCGAGTTCAGGCATGGTGCAGTCCTTCCGCCCACGCTTCCAGCGCATCCATCTCCCGCTGGAGGCGCATGCCTTCAGCGGCGTCCTCCACCTTTGGTGGAACCCTGTACGGCGTGCCGTAGCGGATCACACAGCTCGCGAAAGGAAACGGGATCACCATGCGGTCCCAGGTCCTCAGCTCGAAGCAATGGTCATAGGCCAGGGTCACGGGGACGATCCAGGCGCCGGTCTTCCGGGCCAGGGCGATGGTGCCGGGCTTCAGCTCCATGAGTGGGCCCCGGGGGCCGTCCGGCGTGATGCCGAAATCCCAGCCCTGCTTCACGGCCTGGATCATGCGCACCAGGGCCTTGGCCCCGTCGTCGCTGGCGGTGCCCCGCACGGCGTGGATGCCGAACCAGCGCCAGGTGGCGGCGCTGCGCTCGCCGTCCTTGCTGTCGCTGGACAGGATGGCCACACCCCGGCCCTTCCGCTGGAAGGGGTAGGCCAGGGGCATCATGAAGAGGCGCCGGTGCCAGAAGCTGAGGATGAAGCGCTCGTCCCGGGCCAGCAGGTCCTCCACCGCCTCGAAGCCCTCGCGCCGCACGCGCAGGGTGTACGACCAGAGCTTGGTGAGCCCGGCCACGAGGAAGGGCACGGCGCGGAAGTTCAGCCACACCGAGAGGGGCGAGCCCAGGGGCCGCCCGCGCTCCGCGATGGCCAGCCGGGCCGCCATCAGGCCTGCCCCGGCAGCAGGTCCCCGCGGGTGACGGGGTACAGCGTGCCGCAGTAGTCGCAGCGGACTTCCAGGGGCTCGTCTTCCTTGAAGAGATCGGCCTTCTGCGCCTCCGGAAAGCGCCGCAGCGTCTCCAGCAGGGCCTCCCGGGTGCAGCGGCAGCGGTAGAAGAGGTCCATGGCGGCCAGCTCCTCGGTGCCCTCGCCCTGGGAGATCCAGGAGGCCAGGAACTCCGGCGTGCGTTCCCAGTGGGGCACCACCTCGAGGCCTTCGATGGCCTGCACCAGCCGCGCGACGCGGGCCGGAGGGCAGTTCGGCAGCAGCTCCACCAGCAGGCCGCCGGCCTCCCCCGTGCCGGGATCGCACCAGAGGGTGAGGCTCGCCTGGATCTGCTCGGAGTTCTGGAGGTAGTGCTCCACCTGCACCTGGATGCCGCCCTCCACCAGTTCCAGGTTCCCGATGTAGGGCGAGCCCGCGGGATTGGAGCGCATCACCTGCAGCACGCCCGGGGCCTGGATCCACTGCCCGGCCTTCGCGTCGCCCAGGTCCAGCACGCCGCGGATGGTGCCGTCGGGCCAGCAGTCCGCCACCACGGCCTTGGCGCGACCCGAGCCCTTGACCAGCAGCTGCAGGCGCTCCTCGAAGACCGTGCGGCCCTGGAGGAGGGCCGTGGCCGACAGCAGCTCCGTGAGGCAGGCGCAGGCCTCGGGATCCAGGTGCGGGTGCCCCCGGCGGACGCCATCCCAGAGGGGGCTGGCATCCAGCGAGGACAGGCGGAGGTACCGATCCTTCGTGAGGGCCTTGATGACCCGGGCCTGGTGGATCCTGTCTTCCATGCTCAGTCCCAGCCAATCTGGCGACCCTTGTTCTGCTGCTCCAGCCAGGCCATCAGGGGTTTGAAGTAGTCCATCATGGCCCGCGTGGAGAGGTCCTCGCCCGTGGCATCCTTCAACACCTTGCGCCAGTCCTCGGTAGCCCCCTTGGAGAGGATGGTCTTGAGGAAGGCGCCCACCTCCTTGTGGCCGGCGTAGTTGGTGGCGCGGGGATCCTGGTGGAGGATCCTGCGGGCGATGTGGTCGTGCACCTGGAACTTGAAGACCGTGGCCCAGCCGTAGCTGTAGTAGTAGGCGGGGTTGTCGTTGATGTGGGTCTTGGTGGCGGCGTCGCAGAACTGCTCACCGCGGGGGCTGGGGGGCTCCACGCCCTGCAGCTCGCGGACCCGCTTCCACCAGCGGGTATTCATCTGATCGGCGGGCATGCCCTTGGCGTAGAAGTCGGCTTCCCACTCCGGCATGGTGCCGCAGGCCCAGAACATGAAGGGGATGGCCGTTTCCAGCGCGTCGTTCAGCAGCACCTGCATGCCGTCCACCTTGTAGTCCGCCGGCAGGACGCCCGTGGCCTTCAGGTAGGGAATCTGCCGAGTGGCCAGGCCCACGAGCTCGCCGATGCCCTCGTGGAAGCTGGGGTTGGCGCCGTCCCGCAGGAGCGGCGGCACGTTGGGGTTGGTGTAGCTCATGAAGTAGTAGCCGTGCCCCAGCTCATGGTGGGCCGTCTCGAACCACTGGCTGTTGGCCTCCACGCTCATGAGGCTGCGGATGTCGTTCTCCAGGTCCAGGTGGTTGCAGAAGGCATGGCTGTTTTTCTTCCGCGTCTCCCCGGGCTTGACGGGATAGAGATCGGACTTCACCCAGAAGGAGGCGGGCAGCGGGTCGAAACCGAGCCCCGTGTAGAAGGCCTCGGCGGTCTTCACGATGCGTTCGGGCTGCCAGCCCTTGAAGTAGGGATCGAAGTCCACGGCCGTCACGAAACCGGTCCAGTTCTGGCTCCAGCGGTTGTTGATCCAGTGGGCTGGGATGGCCCTGGGCACGGGCTGGCCGTACTTCTTCGCCATCTCGTACTTCACCCAGGTGTGCAGCTGCAGGTAGAGCGGCTTCAGCTCGGCCAGGAACTTCCGGTTGAAGGCCATCATCTCGTCGGTGCTCAGGTCATACTTGGCCACCTGCAGGGTGAAGTAGTCGGGATACCCCAGGGCCTGGGCGCAGCCATTGCGCAGATCGCGCAGCTTCAGCAGGCCCTCCTTCAGGGCCGGCCCGTTCTCCTTGGAGATCTCCCACACCTGGCGCCGCTCGGCCAGGCTGTCGCTCTTGGCCAGGAGGCCGTCGATCTGGTTCGCGGAGATGGGCTTGCCATCCAGGTTCCATACGAAGCCGTTGAGGGTGCTGGTCTGGGCCGTTTCCGCGGCCACCCGCGCCGCCACCAGCTCCGGCTTCGTCATGGGCCCTTCAGCGGCGTTCAGCAGCACGCGCTCCAGCTGGCGGACGGTAACCTCTTTCAGTTCCTTGCGGTGCTGCAGCAGCTCCCGGGCCTCGGTGATCAGCGCGGGATTGCCGTTGAAGGCGGCATAGGCCTTTCCCGCCCACTCCGCCGCGGCGTCGTTCTCGGGTTTCACATTGGAGGCTGCGTTCCAGCTGGCCTGCTGGGCCACGTAGGTGAGCGACTGGTAACCCGCGTTCACCAGCTTCAGGAAGCGGTCGGCCCGGTCCTGCAGGGGGGCGGTCATCTGGGCCATCAGGGGCACACCGAGGATCAGGGCTGGAAGCAGGCGCATGGAGGCTCCAAAGGACCCTCCATTGTGCCGCCGATTGACCCCGCAGGAATGTCGCCCTACTTTCAGAAAGCCCAGCGGCCTCTGGCCGCGACCGTGGAGACCCCTTGAACTGCCTGCGGACCCTGTGCCTTCCCCTCCTGGCCGCTTGCTGGGGGCTGGCTCTTTGGGCCGAGCCGCCCCGCTGCGTGGCCATCGCCGCAGCCGCCGACCTGCAGTTCGCCCTGGTGGAGGTGAAGGCGGCCTTTGCGAAGGCGCGCCCCGGCGTGGAGGTGGCCATCACCTACGGCTCCTCCGGAACTTTCCATGCCCAGCTGATGAACAAGGCCCCCTTTGATCTCTTCCTCTCCGCCGATCTCAGCTATCCCAGGAAGCTGGTGGAGGCCGGCCTGGCCGACGGCAGCACCGAATTCCTCTACAGCCGGGGCCGCCTGGTGCTGTGGGTGCCGAAGGCCTCCCCCATCCCTGTGGCGCAGCTTGGCATGAAGGCCCTGCTGCATCCCGCGGCCAAGAAAGTGGCCATCGCCAATCCCCGTCATGCGCCGTACGGCCGGGCCGCGGAAGCGGCCTTAGCCAAGTTCAGCCTGCTGGAGGCCGTGCAGCCACGCCTCGTCTTCGGCGAGAACATCGGCCAGACCGCGCAGTTCGTTCAGACCGGAGCCGCCGACATCGGCATCCTGGCCCTGTCCCTGGCCAAGGCCCCTGTCATGGCCGCCTCCGGGCGCTTCTGGGAGCTGCCCGAGGATGCCCATCCGCCCCTGGACCAGAGCGGCGTGATCCTGAACCACGCCCGGAACCGCACCGATGCCCTGGCCTTCCGGGCCTTCATGCAGTCCCCGCCCGCGGTGGAGATCCTCCGCCGGTACGGCTTCGTGGTGGCGGCCCGCTGATGGACTGGCAGGCCATCCGCCTGAGCCTCGGGCTCGCGACCCTGACCACGGCCTCGCTGCTCATCCTGAGCCTCCCCCTGGCCTACTGGCTGGCCTATTCCCGGCGGCGTTGGAAGTTCCTGGTCGAGGCCGTGGTGGCCATGCCCCTGGTGCTGCCCCCCACCGTGCTGGGCTTCTACCTGCTCATGGCCATGGGGCCCCGCAGCCCCCTCGGCCGCGCCTGGGAGGACCTCTTTGGCCGCACCCTGCCCTTCTCCTTCGAGGGCCTGCTCCTGGCCTCCATCCTCTACAGCCTGCCCTTCATGGTCCAGCCCCTGGCCGCCGCCTTCGCCGCCGTGGACCGCGGACTCATCGAGGCCTCCTGGTGCCTGGGCGAGTCGCGGCTCCGCACCTTCCTGCGCGTCATCGCGCCCCTCAGCTGGGCGGGCATCCTCACGGGCGTGGTGCTCAGCTTCGCCCACACCCTGGGCGAGTTCGGCGTGGTGCTCATGGTGGGCGGCAACCTGCCGGGCCGCACCCGCACCGTGAGCATCGCCATCTACGACCAGGTGCAGGCCATGGACTACGCCCCCGCGGCCCGCACCGCCGCGCTGCTGCTGGGCGTCTCCTTCCTGGTGCTGACCTTCACCTACGCCCTGCGGCGCCACCAGAGGAAGCCGTGGACGCTCATCTGAACGCTGACGGCCCCCGTTTGCTGGCGGACGCCGAGCGCCACTACCAGGGCGGCCCCACCGTCGAGGCCCGCTTCGAGATCCCGCAGCCGGGCTTTTCCGTGACCGTGCTGTTCGGCCCCTCGGGCTCGGGCAAGACCACGGCCCTGCGCCTCCTGGCCGGGCTGGAGCGGGCGGATCGCGGCAGCATCCGCTTCGGCGGCGCCACCTGGTCCGATGCCGCCGGGGACATCCACCGCCCGCCCCAGGCCCGGGATCTGGGCTTCCTGCCCCAGGCTTACGCCCTCTTCCCGCACCTCAGCGTGGCGGCGAACCTCGGTTACGGTCTGGCCTCGCTCGGCGCCCGCGAGCGGCGCGCCCGGGTGGACGAGCTCCTCGCCCTGCTGGACCTCCGGGACCTGGAAAACCGTCATCCCGGCGAACTCTCTGGTGGCCAGCAGCAGCGGGTGGCCCTGGGCCGGGCCCTGGCCCGGAAGCCGGCGCTGCTCCTCCTCGATGAGCCCTTGTCGGCCCTGGACCGGCCTTCCCAGGTGCGGCTGCGCAAGGAGCTGCGCGACCTGCTCCGCACCCTCGACATCCCCACCGTGCTGGTGACCCACGACCGCGCCGAGGCCCTTCAGCTCGGGGATCGCCTGGTGGTGATGGACCAGGGCCGCGTCTGCCAGTGCGGCGACATCCAGCAGGTCTTCGACCGGCCCACGGACCCCGCCGTAGCACGGATCCTGGGTGTGGAAACCGTGGTGCGCGGCCAGATCGAATCCATCGTGGGGGGCATGGCCACCATTGCGGTGGGCTCGGCCCGCATCTTCGCCGCCGACCCGGGCGGCCTCGGCTGGGAGGTCTTCATCTGCATCCGCGGCGAGGATGTGGCCGTGGAGCGCGGCAGCGGACCCGGCTCCGGCTCCACGGCCCGCAACCGGCTCCCGGCCCGCATCACCGCCCTGAGCCCGGAGGGGTCCCTGGTCCGCATCAGCCTCGACTGCGGCTTCCCCCTGGAGAGCCTCGTCACCCGCCAGGCCTGCGCCGACCTCGGGCTTTCAGAGGGGGACGGCGTCTGCGCCATCCTCAAGGCCGCGGCCGTGCACCTCATTCCGCACGATTGACTCCGACTCCGCCGCAGGCGGAGGCCAACGAAATACGCGGGCCGGGTGGCCCGCGTATTTCGCATGGAGAAGGATCAACCCTTTGTCCACCGCAGCACGGGCTTGCGGGCGGCGGTGGTCTCGTCCATGCGGCGCAGGGGCGCGAGGGTAGGCGCCTGGTGCAGGGCGTCGGGGTTCTCCTCGGCCTCCTTGGCGATGGCGAACATGGTGTCGCAGAAGGCGTCCAGCTCGTCCTTGCCTTCGCTTTCCGTGGGCTCGATCATCAGCGCGCCGGGCACGATGAGGGGGAAGTAGATCGTGGGCGGGTGGTAGCCGTAGTCGATGAGGCGCTTGGCGATATCCAGGGTGTGCACGTCGTGCTTGGCCTGGTTGGTGTCGCTGAAGACCACCTCGTGCAGGGTGGGCGAGTCGATGTGCAGGGCGTAGGCCCCCTTCAGGCGCGTGCGGATGTAGTTGGCGTTCACGATGGCCCGCAGGGTCGCCTCCTTCAGGCCGTCGGAGCCGTGGCTCAGGCAGTAGGTGAGTGCCCGCACCAGGATCCCGAAGTTGCCGTAGAAGGTGTGCACCTTGCCGATGCTCTGGGGCTGGTCCCAGTCCATGCGGTAGCTGTGCCTGGGCACTTCGCCTTCGCCCACCTTCACGGTGTCGCGCACGACCACGGGCACGGGCAGGAAGGGCATGAGGTTGGCGCCGCAGCAGACGGGGCCGGCACCGGGGCCGCCACCGCCATGGGGCGTGGACATGGTCTTGTGCAGGTTCAGGTGCATGACGTCCACGCCGAAGTCGCCGGGCCGGGCCACGCCGACCAGCGCGTTCATGTTGGCGCCGTCCATGTAGACCAGTGCGTCCACGCTGTGCAGGAGGTCGCTGACCTCCTTGAAGCGGTACTCGAAGACGCCGATGGTGTTGGGGTTGGTGATCATGGCCCCGGCGATCTCCTCGCCCAGCTCGCTCACGAGGGTCCTGAGGCCCTTGCGGACCTTGCCATTCACGGGGTCGGTGACGTCGTCGAAGCTGATGGTGCCGTCGGGCCCCGAAGGCAGCTCCACGACCTCGTAGCCCGCCATGGCGGCGGTGGCGGGGTTGGTGCCGTGGCCACTATCCGGGATGAGGATCACGCGGCGCTTGCGGCCGTGGCTCAGGTGGTAGGCGCGGATGAGCATGACGCCCGTGAGCTCGCCGGCGGCGCCGGCGCTGGGCTGCAGGGTGACGCCGGGCAGGCCCGTGATCTCCTTCAGCCACTCCTGCAGGGTGTAGATCATCTCCAGGTTGCCCTGGACGAGGGCGTCCGGCGCCATGGGGTGGCTGTCCGTGAAGCCAGGCAGGCCGGCGACCTTCTCGTTGAGCCGCGGATTGTGCTTCATGGTGCAGCTGCCCAGGGGATACATACCGTCGTCCACGCCATAGTTCCACTTGGAGAGGCGCGTGAAGTGGCGGATGACCTCCACCTCGCTCAGCTCCGGCAGGGCGTCGAAGCCGCTGCGCTTCAGGTGCGCGGGGCGGGTGTCCTTCGCGGCTGGCACATCGAGTTTCGGGAGGTCCATGCCCCGCTTGCCGGGGACGGAGCGTTCGAAGGAGAGGGGTTCGCGCTGACGAAGGAACATGGCTCTCTCCTCAAACCGTGGCGGGGACGCGGGCCAGGATCTCGACGAGGCTCTCGATCATCTGGCGGGTGTGGAGTTCCGTGGCGCACCAGAGGATGCAGCCCGCGTACTCGGGGTAGAAGCGGCCCAGGTCCAGGCCCGGCAGCAGGCTCTCCTTCAGGCAGGCCTCCTGCAGCGCGGCGTAGTCGCCGGTGTAGCGCAGCACGAACTCGTTGAAGAAGGGCTGGTCACCCATGGGCTCCATGTCCGGCAGGTCCAGCAGGCGCTGGCGCAGGTACTGGGCCTTGGCGGCGTTCTGCTCGGCGAGGCCCTTGAGCCCATCGGGCCCGGCCAGCTGCATGAAGATGTTGGCGCGCAGGGCCACGAGGCCCTGGTTCGAGCAGATGTTGCTGGTGGCCTTGTCGCGGCGGATGTGCTGCTCGCGGGCGGTGAGGGTCAGCACGTAGCCCGTCTGGCCATCCAGATCCTTGGTCTGGCCCACCACGCGGCCGGGGATCTCGCGCTTGTGAGCGTCCTTTACGGCCAGGAAGCCCAGGAAGGGGCCACCGAAATTGGGCTTGTTGCCCAGGCTCATGGCCTCGCCGCAGGCCATGTCCGCGCCGGCCTTGCCGGGGGCCTCGAACCAGCCGAAGGCGAAGGCCTCCTGAGTGACGCTGATGAGCAGGGCACCGGCTGCGTGGACGGGACCGGCCAGGGCCGTGAGGTCCTCCGCCGCACCCAGGAAGTTCGGGTAGCCCACCATCACGGCGGCCACGTCGCCGTTGAGCTTGGCCTGCAGGTCGGCCAGATCGGTGACGCCGTCCTTCAGGCCGACCTCCACCAGGTGCAGGTCCTCATGCGGATCGAAGTTGGTCTTGAGCACGTCGCGGTACATGGGGTGCAGACCGCGGCTGATGAGCACCGTGTTGCGCTTCTTGGCCACGCGCACGGCCATGAGCGCCGCTTCCACGCAGGCGGTGCCGCCGTCGTAGAGGCTGGCGTTGGTGACTTCCAGGCCAGTCAGGTCGCAGATCAGCGTCTGGTACTCGAAGATGTGCTGCAGGGTGCCCTGGCTGATCTCGGGCTGGTAGGGTGTGTAGGCCGTGAACCACTCCTGGCGGCTGATCATGGCGTCAATGGCCGAGGGCACGAAGTGGTCGTAGGCCCCCGCGCCCAGGAACTGCGCGCAGAAGCGCATGTTCTTGTTGGCCAAGCCCATCATCTGCCAGGCCACTTCCTGTTCAGACCCCTGGGTGGGAAGGTCCAGCTCGCGCTGAAGACGCGCCGCCTCGGGAATGCCCACCAGCAGCGCCTCGGCATTCGGGACGCCGATGGTGTCCAGGAGGGCACGATCCTCGACAGGGGAAGAGGGCAGGTAGCGCATGGCGGCCTCGGCAAAGAGCGTTGAATACCAACACTCCAGGGTATCAGGCGGCCCCGGAAGAAACCCTTGTGGATCGGGTCACAGACCCTACCACCACAGACCGGTGCCCTTCGGGGGTCCCGCGCCGCGCACACCACCGGGTCTCGCTTCGGTCCCTCCCCAGGGCAGCCTCCATACACTCCGGGCCTACGAGCGAGGGCAAAGCCGAGGCCGGGCGCTGCCCGGTCGAGGCGCGGGGGCCCGGGGGTGTTCGCGCAGCGCAGCGGAGCGTGGAACCCCCTGAGGAAATTCAAGCCGAGGCCGGGCTTTGCCTGGTCGAGGCGCGGGGGGCTCCGGGGGGTGTGCGCGCAGCGCGGAACCCCCCGGACAGCGCTAATGCCGCTTCCAGAGGTCGAAGGGCTGGGTGCCGATGAGGACATTGAAGCTGCCCACGGCCCGGCCGCCGTCCTGGGGGGTGCGGACCTTCAGGAAGCCGTAGGACAGCTCCACGTAGAAATTGGACAAGGTCGTGCGCAGCATCAGCCCCGTGCCCTGGGCCCGGAAGGATGCCTCGGCCTTGAACAGGGAGGCGTCATCCGGGGCCACTCTGGCCAGGTCGAAGCGGGGGGTCAGCTCCACCGTGAGGCCCAGGCCCATGTAGAGGCGCAGGGGGATGCCGAAGCGGACCGCGGTGAAATTGGGCGCCATGAAGCCCAGGGAGCGCGAGCCGATGATGAAGGAGGGACCCCCCAGCACCCACCAGCGGTCCAGGGGCAGGCGCCGCCCCTGGCCCCACTCCGTGTCCAGGTCGAGGCCCAGGTGCTCTCCGAGGGAGGCCAGTCCCCGGGCCCGGAAGTAGCTCTGCTGGAAGGTCGCCCCGGGGAGCTCCCCCGCGAGGGCATGCCCCAGGCCGAAGCGCGCCCGCAGCAGGAGGCCGTCCCGCGGCATGGTGTGGCGGTCGAAGTTGTCCCACTCCCCGGAGAGGAAGGCTGCATCCTGGCTCTGGGTGCGGCGCTGGCCGTCCTCCCGGAAGGCGGCGTTCCGGCGCCCAAGGTCGAGGCTGATCTTGCCGGTGCCCAGGTTGCTGAAGCGGAAGAAGGTCCTCAGCATCAGGTCTGAAGCGCTGATGCGGGCATCCAACCCATCACCCGGAAGCTCGGGGGCGGGCCACGGCAGGGGGATCTCCAGCCGCTGCTGCCAATAGTCCGCCACCAGCTCGACCCCCGTGCCGGGGGAGAAGCCGAAGGGGCTCCCGACGGTGAGCGAGGCCCGCTCCTGCAGCCGGTTCCGGGCCGCGCCCAGCTGCAGCTCCGTGCCCCGGAAGCCCAGGTCCACGGCCCGGTAGGCCAGACCCACCTGACCGCCCAGCGTGGTCTCGTAGCCCAGCGAGAGGTCGAGCCGCTCGCGCTGCTGGGGCACAGGGATGAGGGTGATGGCCGTGCCCCCACCACCGTCCGGCCGCAGCTGGTAGCGCAGCTCCGCCAGATGGAGCCGGTGCTCCGCCAGGGCCACGCGCTTCTGGAGGTCCGCCGGGCGGAAGGGGCGCCCCTTCAGCTCGCCCAGCAGACGCAGGAGGTGGGGTTCCGCCACCGGAGCACCGGCGGCCGAGCGGGCCTCGACCCTGGTGATGAAGGGCTCGTCGACACTGATAAGGAGATGCCCGGTCTGGGGCTCGAACATCGAGCCCCGCACATCCACCAGGGGGCCGCCCTCCATGAGGAAGCGGAAGACGAGGTGGCCCATCATGCGGCCAAAGGCCTGGGGGTTGAAGGGCTCGCCCACCTTCACCGCTTCGGCCACGGCGCCCTGGATGGCGGCCCGCCAGCCCTCCGGCGCCTGCACCTCCACGGACCGGATCGCCGGGAAGGGCCGCAGGTGGATGGTGAGGACCCGGCCCGGATCCACCGTGGCCCAGGCCTCCTGGGCCAGCCCGTGGACGAGGACCTGCTGCAGCAGGATCTGGACCTCCTGGAGCAGGATGCCATCCGGCCCGGGCTTCAAGCCCTCCACCAGCAGCCCGGCCATGGCCGGGCTCAGCCCGCCAGGGCACTCGAAGGCGACTTCGGTCGCGTCGAGGCGCTCCTGGCTCAGGCGGCTGCGCATCAGCTCCCGCAGGGCCTCCCGGCGGGCATCGAAGCCCTCGCGGCCCTGGCGCACCAGCTTGGCCCCATCGGTGCCGTACTCCAGGAAGTTCACGCCCTGGATGTCCGGACGGATCAGGAAGTCGGCGGCGGCGCGGCTTTCCCACTGGCGCCGCTCCACCACCAGGTCCAGACTGCGGGCCGCCACGGACAGGATGCTGGTGGCGGGGCGGTGCTCCAGGGGCGAGCTGGTGTCCACGGCGATGA
Organism: uncultured Holophagaceae bacterium; assembly: GCA_963751095.1. Classification (GTDB taxonomy): domain Bacteria; phylum Acidobacteriota; class Holophagae; order Holophagales; family Holophagaceae; genus Geothrix. Next base: position 229,304 of record CAVVTK010000007.1, read on the forward strand.
CCAGGTCGGGGTGGAAGGCCTCCTTGGCCGTGCTGACGGGGAGGTTCTCCACCAGCGCCCCGTCCACGTACTGCTGGCCTTCGATGATGACGGGGCGGAAGCCCCCGGGAATGGACATCGAGGCGCGCACGGCCTCCACCAAGTCGCCCTTCCCGAAGACCCGCCCCTGGCCGGTCTCCAGGTTCGTGGCCAGGATGCGGAGGGGGCGCTGGAGCCGGTCGAAGTCGCCGCCTGAGAAGTACGAGCCCCGGGCCAGCAGGCCCTGGAGCGTGTGCTGGACTTCAACCCCGCTGCGGAGGCCCTGGGCCAGCGAGAGGCGACCCTGGTTCCGCTCGATGGAGAGGAAGGTGTCGCTCCGCTCCTCCTGTTCCCCCAGGGTCTCCCCGGGGTTGCGCCAGAGCGGCTCCAGGAAGGCGCGGGTCAGGTCCAGGCGGTTGAACAGGTCTTCGATCTCCTTGGCCGAGAACCCGCTGGCGTAGAGGGAGCCCACCAGGGCGCCGGCGCTGGTGCCGGTGACGCTGTCCAGGGGGAAGCCCACCTCCTCGAAGCGCTGGAGAACGCCGATGTGGGCCAGGCCCCGGGCCCCGCCGCCGCTGAGGGCCACCGCCACGCGGGGCATGCCGGGGATGGTCACCCGGGGGGTGAAGCGGAACACCATGTCCGCGGGCTGGACCTCCACATCGATGCGGCGGGGCACTCCGGGTGGGAGAACGCCGGGCGGCGGCGTCTGGCCCGCCAGCAGGACGGAAAGCCCGAGCGCCAGCAGGACGGGTTTCATCCGAGGGCCGCCCCCTGGGCGTCCATGAGCGCCGCGCAGCCCGCCAGGCCCAGGTCCAGCAACCCGGCCGCTTCGGCCCGGCTGAAGGCCCGGCCCTCGCCGGTGCCCTGGAACTCCACCAGCTCCAGCTCCCCGCCCGACGTGGGGCGGGCGGCCACCAGGTTGCAGTCCACGGCGGCCAGGTGATCTTCCTCATACTCCAGGTCGAGCACCAGGCCCCGGCGCCCCTCCCCGGATTCCACGATGCCCACACTCACGGCGGCCACCTGGCGGATCAGGGCCGAACCGAGCCCCTGCGCGCGCAGGGCCAGCGCCACGGCCACCCAGGCGCCGGTGATGGCCGCGCAGCGGGTGCCCCCATCGGCGTTGAGCACATCGCAGTCCACGGTGAGGGTGCGCTCGCCGAGGGCGGCCAGATCCACCGCTTGGCGGAGGCTGCGGCCGATGAGCCGCTGGATCTCCACGGTGCGGCCCTGCTGCTTGCCGCGGGCGGCCTCGCGGTCGGACCGGGTGTTCGTGGCGGCGGGCAGCATGCCGTACTCCGCCGTGAGCCAGCCCGAGCCCTTGCCCTTCATCCAGCCCGGCACCCGCTCCTCCAGGCTGGCGGCGCACAGCACATGGGTGCGGCCGAGCTTCACCAGGCAGGAGCCAGAGGCATGCAGCTGCACGCCTTTCTCCAGGCCCAGCACGCGCAGTTCCTCGGTTTGGCGCATCAGCAGGTGCCCTTCCATTCGATCTTGTCCACCCGTCCCTGGTGGCGGCCACCTTCGAATGGTGTTTCCAGAAAGGTTTTAAGGTAGGATTCTGCCTTGAGCGGATCCGTCAGCCGCTGGCCGAAAGCAATGGCGTTTGCGTCATTGTGCTGCCGGGCCAGTGCTGCGTGCTCGGGGGAGGTCACCAGCGCGCAGCGGATGCCGGCATGGCGGTTGGCCGCGATGCTGATGCCGATGCCAGATCCGCAGACCAGCACCAGGCGCTCCCATTGATCCCTGCCCTCCGCCGCCCGGTGCGCGAAATCCGGGTAATCCACCGAGGCCATTCCATCCGTGCCGAAATCCACCACGTCGTGCCCCTGCCCCAAGGCCCAGGCCTTGAGCCGCTCTTTCAGGTCGAACCCCGCATGATCGCTTGCGAATCCGAGCTTCATCGTCCATCCCCCCGCCTTGCATCCTACCGCCAAGGGGCGGCCGGCTTCCCATGCTGAATCCCTTCCTCCAGTACCGCAGCCAGGACCGGGGCTTCCTGCTCTGCATGCCCGAGGCTGTGGACGCGGCGGAGTGGGTGCGCGCCCTGCGCACCCTGCCCGGCGAGCTGCAGGGGCGGGAGCGGCTGACCCCCGCCAAGGCCCAGATCTTCCTGCCGGACGGCTCCCTGGTGGAGATGCACGCCGTACCCCTGCGCTGGCAGCGGGCCTACCCCTGGCTCTCCTCTCTGGCCCTGCGCCCCGGCAACGCCGGACCCACCCTGCGCTACTGGGCCATGGCCCTGCGTCTGCTGCAGTCCCTGGTGGTGCGCGGGGCCATGCTGCCCCAGCTCGACACCCGCGGGAACCCCTGGAAGGCCCGCTGGGGCATCAGCCTCACCAGCCCCTCGGACCGCGCCGCCCTGCGCCAGTTGGCCGAGGCCATGCCCCCGGCGGCCGTGGCCTTCCCCGAGAACGACACCTGGGCCTTCACCAAGACCGTGGCCCTGGGTGAGCTGGACGCCTTCGACATCGAGGACGACCTGGCCATGCCCCCGGCGGCGGACGCCGTCCTGACGGCCTTCCTGGAGGATGGCGCCGACTTCATCATGCGCTTCGTGTCCGGCGGCCTGCGGGCCGGGGACGATCCGCGCCTGGGCCTGATCCATCGCCTGCGGGGGCACAAGCGGGACCGCCTGCCCTGGGACGAGCGCATCATGGTGGCCCTCTCCCACCAGCTGCCGGAGTTCCCCACCACCGGCATCACGGAACGCACCCTGGGCGAGCAGCTGGCCCAGTGGAGCGAAGGCGCGCGGCCTCAGTGGCTGCGACCCAGCCTGCGCCTGGAGACCCCGGAGGTGCCCACGGCCCTCCAGGCCGTGCAGGACGCGGACCGCATGGCCGAAGAGGGCTGGATCCTCAAGGTGGGCCTGGAGACCGAGGCCGGCGCCGACATCGGCGTGGCCAAGCTCTGGGAGCCCTCTACCGAGCCCGAGGTGCTGCAGGCGCGCCAGGTGCTGCTGCGGGGATTGGCCCGCGCCGTGCCCTTCTTCCCGGCCCTGGAGCGGGCCCTGTCGGGCCAGAAGCCCGAGGACCTGGTGCTGCGCCCCACAGAGGCCTGGGGCTTCCTCACCCGCGGTGCCGCGCAGCTCAAGGAGGCCGGCTTCCTCGTCCACATCCCCGAGGGCCTCGCCGATTTCGGCGGCGCCAAGCGCCTGCGCGCCAAGGTGCGCCTGGGCGCCCGCAACGTGCTGGACTCCGCGCCCCTGGCCCAGGCAGGGCTGGAGGGCAGCGTCAGCGCCGACTGGTCCCTCATGCTGGGCGACGACGCCCTGAGCGTGGAGGACTTCGCCCAGATGGCGAGCCTCAAGCACCCGCTGGTGGCCTGGAAGGGCAAGTGGGTGGCCCTGGATCCCGAGACCCTCAAGCAGATCTCCACGGTCATCCAGGCCAGCCGCGGCGCGGGCTTCGAGAGCATGACCAAGGGCGAGGCCCTGGCCGCGGCCCTCACGGGCACGGCCCGCATCCCCGGTGTCAGCGAGGCCATCGAAGTCGAAGTGGCCGGCGACTTCGGCGCGGCCCTCGAGGATCTGAAGATCCTGCCGGACAAACCCATCACCCAGCCCGCCAGCTTCCATGGCCAGCTGCGCCCCTACCAGCTGCGCGGCCTCGCCTGGCTGGAGGGCCTGTCCCGGCACGGTCTGGGCGGCATTCTGGCCGACGACATGGGCCTCGGTAAAACCATTCAGGTGCTGGCCCTGCTGCTGCACCGCCAGACCGAACGCCCCGAGTTCGGCCCCGCCACCCTGCTGGTGTGCCCCACCTCGCTGCTGGGCAACTGGGAGCGGGAGCTGGCCAAGTTCGCGCCCAGCCTGCCGGTCTTCGTGCACCACGGCAACAACCGCGACCGCCTGCCCAACACCTTCAAGGCGCACACCCTCGTGCTAACCACCTATGGCGTGGTGCGCCGCGAGGAGGACACCTTCGCCAGCCGCCCCTGGGGCATGGTGGTGGTGGACGAGGCCCAGGCCATCAAGAACGCAGGCTCGGCCCAGGCCAAGGCCATCCGCAAGCTGCGCGGCGCCTTCCGCCTGGCCCTCACGGGCACGCCCATCGAGAACCGCCTCACCGAGCTGTGGGCCATCATGAGCGCCGGTCTGCCGGGCTACCTGGGCAGCGAGTCCCACTTCAAGGAGCGTTTCGCGAACCCCATCGAGAAGTACCGGGATCCGGATGCCGCGGGCGAGCTGCGCCAGCGCATCGGGCCCTTCATCCTGCGCCGCCTCAAGAGCGACAAGGCCATCATCCAGGATCTGCCCGAGAAGCACGAGATGAAGGTCTTCACCACGCTGAGCCGCGAGCAGGCGGAGCTCTACCAGTACCGCGTTGAGAAGATGGACGAGGAGCTGGACGCCGCGTCCTCCGGCATCGAGCGTCGCGGCCGCATCCTGGCCCTGCTCACGCACCTCAAGCAGATCTGCAACCACCCCAGCCAGTTCCTCAAGGCGCAAGGGCCCTATCGCGGCCGCAGCGGCAAGCTGGACCGCCTCACGGAGATGCTGGAAGAAGTGGTGGAGGCCGGCGAACGCGCCATCGTCTTCACCCAGTTCAAGGAGATGGGCGACCGCCTCCAGATCCATCTTCAAGATGCCCTGGGTTTCGAGCCGCCCTTCCTGCACGGCGGCACCAGCCGCGAGGGCCGCGACGAGCTGGTGCGCAGCTTCCAGGAGGATCCGGATTCCGCACCGGTGCTGCTGCTGAGCCTCAAGGCCGGTGGCGTGGGCCTCAACCTCACGGCCGCCACGCACGTCTTCCACTTCGACCGCTGGTGGAACCCCGCCGTGGAGGACCAGGCCACGGACCGCACCTACCGCATCGGCCAGACCAAGAACGTGCAGGTGCACAAGCTCGTCACCATCGGCACGCTGGAGGAAAAGATCGACGCGTTGCTGGAATCCAAGCGCGACCTGGCGGACCGCGTGGTGGGCAGCGGCGAAGGCTGGCTCACGGAGCTGGACGACGACGCCCTGCGCCGCCTGGTGGCCCTGGATCCCGATGCCGAGCTGCTGGATCCGGACGAGGGCAACGGGGATGAGCCCGCCGCGCCGAAGCCCGGCGCCAAGCTTGGGCGTCGGAAAGTGAAGGAGGTGGCGGAATGATCAGCCACGCCGACCGCTTCGGCGCCACCTGGTGGGGCCGCCTCTGGATCAACGGCCTCGAGAAGCTGGGGGACGACTACGAGAACCGCCTGCCCCGCGGCAAGAAGTACGCGGAGGATGGCCACGTGTCGCACTTCGGCGTGCAGCCCGGCGAGATCCAGGCCCGCGTGCACGGCCGCAAGACCTACAACGTGACCCTGGGCCTCCCGGCCCTCACCGCCGCCCAGTGGGAGAAGGCCCTCGACCGCATCGCCCTGGAGAGCCGCTTCGTGGCTTCCCTGCTGGCAGGCGAGATGCCCCAGGGCCTCGACGAGACCTTCCGCGAAGCGGGCGCCAGCCTCTATCCCCGCGTGCCGAAGGAGCTGCAGACCCACTGCGACTGCCCGGACTGGGCCAATCCCTGCAAGCATGTGGCGGCCGTCTGCTACGTCATGGCCGAGGCCCTGGACCGGGATCCCTGGCTGCTCTTCGACCTGCGGGGCAAGAGCCGCGACGAGGTGCTGCAGGCCCTACAGTCGGCCCTGGATGCCGCTGCCGTGGCCGCGCCGAAGAAGCGGGGCCGTCCCCCCAAGAAGAAGCAGACCGTGGCCGACCTCCTGCGCCGCGAGCAGCCCGAGCCCGAACCCTGGCGACGCCTGCCGGAGGAGGCCTACGACGCCCTGCCCATGCCCCTGCCTGAAATCACCATCCCCCGCGTGATCCCGCCGGATCCCTCGGTGTTCACCCAGCTGGGACCCCTGCCCCACGCCCGCATCGAGACCAGCCTCTGCCTGGCGGCCCTCATGCACCGCACCGCCCAGTGGGTGCAGCAACAGATCGAGGACGGCCCGCACCGGCTGGATGACGGCGAAGGCGAAGGCGACCTGGAACAGCCGGCCTCGCCCTTCGACGCCCCCCTGCAGCCTCCGCCCAAGACCAGCCGCAACTGGCGCCACAAGAAGCGGCGCTGGGGCAAAAAGAACTGACAATAGAAGGTCTCAGGAGTTTCCATGCGCACCATCGCCACCCCGAACGCCCCCGCCGCCATCGGCCCCTACAGCCAGGCCCAGATCTCGGGCAACCACCTCTTCACCTCGGGCCAGATCCCCCTGGTGCCCGAGACCATGGAGATGGTCACCGGCCCCATCGAGGCCCAGGCCGAGCAGGTGCTGAAGAACCTCGCCGCCGTGCTGGCCGCCGCTGGCACCGGCTGGGACCGCGTGGTGAAGACCACCGTCTTCCTCACAGACATGGCCGACTTCGCCGCCTTCAACGCCGTGTACGAAAAGGCCCTCGGCGCCGCCAAACCCGCCCGCAGCACCGTCCAGGTGGCCGCTTTGCCCAGGGGCGCCAAAGTCGAGATCGAGCTGATCGCGGAAGTGTAGCTCAGCCCAGCCCCAGCCTCGCCTTGAGTCCCGGCGCTGCGCCGCGGCTCACCTCCACCTCCGCGCCACCGCTGAGTCGGACGCGCAGGCGACCGGAGTCCCCAGCCCGCACGCCCACGATGGCTTCTGGGCGGATGAGCAGGTGGCGGTGGCCGCGCACGACCCGGGTGCCCAGGGCCGCTTCCGCCTCGGCCAGGGTCCGCCAGGTGGTGCGCAGACGCTCGCCGGCGAAGGCCCACACGGCGTCATCCTCGAAAACGAAGTGAGTGGTCCTGGCCAGGTCCACCAGCACCACGCCTTCACCCGCCTTCACGGGGAAGCGGAAGGGACCGGCCAGTCGTGCGGCGGCATCACGCCCCGTTCCCGCCTCCGCCTTGGCCCGGAGGCGCAGCAGGGTCGCGGCGAGGCGCTCGGCGGTGACGGGCTTCAGCAGATAGTCGGTGGCCGCCTGCTCGAAGGCCCGCACGGCATGCTCCGCATAGGCGGTCACGAACACCACCGGAAAGGGGCGCGGCAGGTCCGCCACCACGTCCAGCCCGGTGAGGCCAGGCATCTGGATGTCGAGGAACAGGGCGTCCACGGCCTCGCCGCGGTCCAGCCACTCCAGCACGGCGGGCCCGTCCTCCAGCTCGGCCACCACCTCGCAGCCCGCCTCCCGCAGCAGCCGCGTGAGACGCTTCCGGTTGAAGGGCTCGTCCTCGGCCACGAGCACGCGCAGGCTCATGGCTTCACCGCCAGGCACAGCTCGGCCACGGTCCAGTCTCCCTCGCGCCGGAGGTTGAGCGCATCGGCGGGCGCCCCCAGCAGAGCCAGCCGCTCCCGCAGGTTGCGCAGACCCAGACCCCGGCCTTGGACCTCTGCCGGGGCGGGACCTGTGTTCGCCACGCAGATGAAGAGCTGATCGCCTTCGCGGCGCACCTGCACCTTCAGCTCGCCGCCGCCCACGGCCAGGGCCACGCCGTGCTTCAGGGCGTTCTCCACCAGGGGCTGGATCATGAGGGGCGGGATCTCCAGCGAATCCAGGGCTTCGGGCCAGTCCCAGCTTTCGCGCAGGCGGTGGCCCAGGCGCAGGCGCTCCAGGGCCAGGTGCAGCTCGACCAGCCGGCGCTCATCGCGCAGGGGGGCCCGCAGGCGGGAACCGTGTTCCAGCAGGGCCCGCAGCAGGTCCGAAAGGTTCACCAGGGCGGCTTCCGCCGCGACGGGATCCTCGCGCACCAGCTCGGTCAGTCCGCTGATGGCGTTGAACAGCACGTGCGGATTCATCTGGCCCTGCAGCACGCGGGCCTGGGCCTCGTCGGCAGCCCGGCGCGCAGCGGCCTCCTGCAGTTCGGCCCGCTCTCGATCCGCGAGGATCCAGCCCAGCAGCAGCCCAAAGGAGAGGTGCGCCACGCCGAGGATCCAGAAGCGTGGGTGGATGTGCATCCGCCTTGGGACCTCGGGGCGATCCAGGCTCCGGCGGGAACCGCGCTCCATGGGGCCGGGGCCCGGGCCGCGGCCCGGTGGCGGTCCTCCGGCCGCGCCCAGGAGCAGCAGCACGCCCAGGGTGAGCGCCGCCATCCAGGGCAGGGCCTGGGCCGCGCCGCGGGGGGCGCTGGCCAGGGGGGCCTCGTCGCCGGTCCACTGCCAGGGCAGCGGGGCCAGCACGAGGAAGAGCGCCACCCAGAGCGAGGGCGTGAGCGCTTCCACGATTCCGGGCCCTGGCTGGGTCATAAGGAGCCGGGTGCCATTCCACACCAGCCCGAACAGCAGCGCGGCGCCCCAGGTCCGGGGGCGCCGCGTCCGCTGCCAGGTGGCCTGGATTACCGCAGAAGCGCGCATGGCTTGTCAGGATAGCGGGTTCACTGGGGCGCGTCGGGAGCCAGACGGCCGGCGCCGAGGCCGGGACCGCGCCCGCGTCCACCGTGGGGGCCCATGCCCATGGGAGCCTTCTCGAACCTGGCCTTCTGCTCGGCCGTCAGCAGGGGCAGGATCTCCTGCCGCGCGGCGCGGTGCTCGAGCAGCAGGTCGAACTGGGCGGCGGAGGCCTTGTCGTGGAGGCCCTTCAGCATCGATGCATCGGTGGCCGCGTTCTGCATGGCCTCGTGCATGGCCTTCCGGGCCGCCTGGGCCGTCTCGCCCTTGGCCTGGAAGGCGGCCTGATGCTTGTCGTGGATGGCCTTCACCTGGGCCTGCTGGGCCTCGCTGAGGTTCAGGGCGCGAAGGCCGCGGCCTTCGCCGAAAGCAGGTCCGCGGCCATGGCCGGGGCCGAAGCCGGGGCCCTGGGCGGAGAGCGCCGTGCCAATGGCGAGCAGGGCCACGCTGAGCGCGGCAAATCGAAGGGAGTGGAGGGTCATGGGGATCTCCTGGTGGCTGGGGCGGATCATCCGTCCACACCAGGAGATGCCCAGGGCGGGGATCCGGTGGAACCTCCTTGGTGGATGACAGAACGTTGGGCCCCAATGGTAGTGGGAAGGGGTCGAATGGATCGGGCCTACTCGCCCTCTTCCGTCTCTCCGATGTCCTCCGCCACGGCCTCCCAGCGGTTCCGGGCCTGGTAGGCGGGATCCTTCAGGTGGGCCAGGAAATCTGTCATGCGCGGTCCCCAGGAGGAGGTGGCCACGCAGCCCTCGGGGGCGTGGGGCAGCAGGTCCGCCGGCGCCTCCTCCAGGCAGAGCTGGGTGAGGGTCAAGGCCTGGCGGTAGCTCTCGCCCACGGGCGTCAGGTTGGCGGACAGGGTGTCCAGGAGCTCGGCCAGGGGGGCATCCTCAGGCAGGGCTTCGGCCTCGGCTTCGAGCAGCTCGACGGTCTTCAGCCGGGCGGTGATCAGCTTGAGGTGCAGGCGCTCCAGTTCCCGGCGGGCGGCGCCCCGGGCCAGGGCATGGGCCGCGTCCTCCAGGTGGGGGTGCAGCTTGCGGAACAGCAGCGAGAGGGCGGTTTCGGCCGGAGTCATGGCGGGCAGATCAGTCATCCCTCCAGCCTACCCCCATCCCCCTTGGACGAACGGGGCCACCTGCCTCAGCATGGATCCTGGGAGTTCTCCATGAGCACACCGGACCTGCTGGACATGACCACCCTCCAGAACCTGGTGGAGCTGGATGATGGCGGCCATGGCCTGCTCTCGGAAATGATCGCCATCTTCCGGGAGGACACGCCCCACCGCCTTCAGGACATCCTCGCCGCCATCGCTCAGAGAAATGCCGAGGAGCTCTCGCGGGCAGGCCATGCCCTGAAGGGCGGTTCCGGGGCCCTGGGCGCCAACGCCCTGCGGGCCCTCGCGGCCGACCTGGAGGCCCTGGGCCGGGAGGGCTCCACCAGCGCTGGCCAGGACCTGCCGGCCCGGCTGGAGGGCACCTTCCAGGCCACCCTGGCGGCCCTGGAAGCCTACGTCGAGACGCTGAAGAAGTAGGCTCAGGGCGCGCCGAAGGGCTTCACGCCCGCCGTGCCCTTGGGCGGGGGCTGGTCGCTGATCTGGATGCGGCCATTGGCGTCGGTCCACTGATAGATGCGGGTGGCGGCCCGCTGCTGCGCTGTGGGCTCGGGCACGGTCTTCTCTTCCTCCACCTTGAAGCCGCCCCGACCCTTCTGCAGCAGGGTCATGCTCCCCGCCAGCTTGGGATCGGGCTGCACGGCCTTGCGGTGGTAGAGGTCCAGCACCTTGGGCACATAGGCGCGGGTCTCGCGGAAGGGCGGGATGCCCTTGTGCCGGTTCACGGCGCCCTCACCGGCGTTGTAGGCCGCGACCACCCGAGTGAGGTCGCCGGAATAGTAGTCGTGGAGCCACTTCAGGTACTTCACCCCACCGCTGATGTTCTGCCGGGGGTCGAAGGGGTCGAGCACGCCGAAGCGCTCCGCCGTGGAGGGCATGAGCTGCATGAGACCCAGGGCTCCGACCCGGGAGCGGGCTTTGTAGTTGAAAGCGCTCTCCGCCTGGATGATGGCTCGCGCCAAGTGCGTGTCCACGCCCTCGCGCTGGGCGATCTCGTCCACCAGGGCGATGAGCTCGGGGCTCTTGAGGGCCCTGGCCATCTCTGCTGGCGTGACGGCGAGCCGAACCTTGCCCACACCCACGTGCTTCAGCACCAGGCCCTGCCCCTTCATGTAGCTGGGCGGCAGGTTGTTGATCACCAGCCGGCCCTGCGGGTCGTAGTAGGTGTAGAGGTAGGTGACGCCGGGCTTCGCCGGCACCCGCGGCGTCCCGGCAGCGAGGGCCAGGGCGAGGAAGGGGAGCATCGGCAGCAGGAGAGGCGACATCGGACTTTCATGATAAGGCCAGGGGCGGGGAATGCCCCAAAGGCCCGCGGTTGGTGCTTTGCGGTCTGCGAGGAAGGCCCATCCCAAGGGCTGGGCCGGGTTACCATGGCCGTCCCCCCCCTTCGGAGCCTTCATGAACCGCACGGCCCTGCTCATCACCTTCTCCCTGGCGCTGCAGGCCCAGGAGACCACGATGCCCGCACCCCCCGCTTCGGCCCCCGCGCCCACCGCCGCGCCTGCGCCCTCACCCAAGCCCGTGGACTTCAAGGTGCTGGATGAGGGCCTCCTGGAGGAGAAGTGGTTCGGCATCCAGGTCCCCTTCGCCAAGGCGGATGAGGCCGACTTCTTCTGGGTGAAGCCCGGCCTCGACTTGACCGGCAAGACCCTTCAGTTCATGCCCTGGGATGATCCTGTCTACCTCCGTGCCGGCCGCGACGAGAAGGACAGGGCCCGGGCCCAGAAGCTTACGGACAGCCTGCCAGGCCTGATCATGCGCAGCCTCGAAGCCCCCCTCGCCGGCAAGGTCACCTTGAGCCGGAAGACGGGCGACTACCAGCTGGTGGGCCGCATCGTTGACGCCAACGCCAAGAGCGCCGCCGCCCGCTTCTTCGCCCCCGCCGCCATCGGCGCGGCCGAGAGCGTGACCTGGGACTTCAAGGTCGTCGACGCCAAGACCCAGGAGGTGGTGGCCGCCTTCCACCACCGGGTGGTCAGCGCCACCGTCATGAGCACCGTGGACAGCAAGCTGGAGAAGTGGCTGAAGGCCTTCGGGCCCTTCTTCCAGCAGCGCCTGACCAAGGCCTCCTAGTCCGTCGGCAGCTGCTGCGCCACCCAATTTCAGAGGTGAGTGATGCCCTGGGCCCCCAGAAAGGCCGCGAGGGCGTCGTTGGAAAAGGGGCCCGCATCGTGCCGGGCCAGCACGACTCCGTCGCCGCGGACGCACGCCAGCTTGGCGCAGCCATCGGCCTCCCAGTGGAAGGCTCGACGGAGCGCCTCGCCACCCCGATGAATCTGCACCACTTGTTCCCAGACTCCCTGCGGAACGTGCGCGCGCATCGCCACAGCGACTCCCTCCATCGCCTCCGCAGTGGTATCCATGGCCGCGGCGGGCAGGCTGAGGAAGGGCAGACCCGCCCTTGTCAGCGCGGCCTTCCAAGCGCCCACGTCGTGCCGGGCGCCATGGGTGAAGCCGATCACGAGGACGAGCCCAGGCCCGGGAAGGTCTTCTGGCAGCCGGATCCTGCGACCCGAGAGCGTGGTGCCAACGAGAGGCGAGAGACGCTCAGGCAAGCATCACCTCACATGTTTCTCCGGTACTGCCCGCCGACCTCGTACAGCGCCTGGCTGATCTGGCCGAGGCTGCAGACCTTGGCGGTGTCAAGCAGGGCCTCGAAGAGGTTCCCGCCGCTGCGGGCGACCTCCTTGAGGGTGGCCAGGGCCGCCGGGGCGCGCCCCGCATTGCGCTGGTGGAAGGCTTCCAGGTTGCGGATCTGCTGGGCCTTCTCCTCCTCGCTGCTGCGGATGAGCTCGATGGCACCCAGCTCGGCCGGCGCCGGATTCAGGAAGGTGTTCACGCCCACGATGGGCAGCTCCCCGCTGTGCTTGAGGTGCTCGTACTGCATGGATTCTTCCTGGATCTTGCCGCGCTGATACATGGTCTCCATGGCGCCCAGGACGCCACCGCGATCCGCAATGCGGCGAAACTCGGCGAGGACGGCCTCCTCCACCAGCTCAGTGAGCTGCTCGATGATGAAGGCGCCCTGCAGGGGGTTCTCGTTCTTCGCGCCGCCCAGCTCTCGGTTGATGATGAGCTGAATGGCGATGGCCCGGCGCACGCTCTCCTCCGTGGGCGTGGTGATGGCCTCGTCGTAGGCGTTGGTGTGCAGGCTGTTGCAGTTGTCGTAGATGGCGTAGAGGGCCTGCAGCGTGGTGCGGATGTCGTTGAAGTCGATCTCCTGGGCGTGCAGCGAGCGGCCCGAAGTCTGGATGTGGTACTTCAGCTTCTGGCTGCGGTCGTTGGCGCCGTACTTCTCCTTCATGGCCAGCGACCAGATGCGCCGGGCCACGCGGCCGATGACGCTGTACTCGGCGTCCAGGCCGTTGCTGAAGAAGAAGGACAGGTTCGGCGCGAAGTCGTCGATGTCCATGCCCCGCGAGAGGTAGTACTCCACGAAGGTGAAGCCGTTGGCCAGGGTGAAGGCCAGCTGGGAGATGGGGTTCGCGCCGGCCTCGGCGATGTGGTACCCGCTGATGCTCACGGAGTAGAAGTTGCGCACCTTCTCTTCGATGAACCGCTCCTGGATGTCGCCCATCACCTTGAGGCTGAACTCCGCGCTGAAGATGCAGGTGTTCTGGGCCTGGTCCTCCTTGAGGATGTCGGCCTGGACCGTGCCCCGCACGGACTGCAGGGCCTCGGCCCGCAACCTGGCGTAGACATCCGGTGGCAAGAGCTCGTCCGAAGTCACGCCCAGCAAGGCGAGCCCCAGCCCGTCGTTGCCCTCGGGAAGTCCGCCTTCGTACCGGGGGCGGGTCATGCCCTTCGAGGCGTACACGGCGTCGATCTTCGCCTGGGCCGCTTCCATCTGGCCGTGCTCCTTCAGCCACTGCTCGGCCCGCTGGTCGATGGCGGCGTTCAGGAAGAAGGCCAGCATGGTGGGGGCGGGACCGTTGATGGTCATGCTCACGCTGGTGGTGGGGCAGAGCAGGTCGAAGCCGGAGTAGAGCTTCTTCGCGTCGTCCACGGTGCAGATCGAGACGCCGCTGTTGCCCACCTTGCCGTAGATGTCGGGGCGGACGTGGGGATCCTCCCCGTAGAGCGTCACGCTGTCGAAGGCCGTGCTCAGGCGCACGGCGGGCTGGCCCTTGCTCACGTAGTGGAAGCGCTTGTTGGTGCGCTCCGGCGTGCCCTCGCCGGCGAACATGCGGGTGGGGTCCTCGCCGGCCCGCTTGTACTCGAAGGAACCGGCCGTGAAGGGGAAGCGGCCCGGCAGGTTCTCCAGCAGCTGCCAGCGGAGGATGTCGCTCCAGCCCGAGTGGGCGGGCAGCGCCACCTTGGGCACTGGCGTGCCGCTGAGGGACTGGGTGTAGTTGGCGGTGCGGATCTCGCGGCCGCGCACCACGTAGACATTCTCGGGATCGGTGTAGTTCTTCCGCAGGCCGGCCCAGTCGTGGAGCAGGCGGCGGCTTTCGCCGTGCAGCTCTCCCAGGTGCTCCTGGTAGCGCTGGCGGAGCAGCAGGATGGCGGCGCCCTGCTCGCCTTCGACGGCCTCCACGAGGTGGGCGGCGTCGTAGAAGGCGGCGGCAGGCGGCACCCGGTCGCCCAGGGTCCGGAGGCTCACCCACAGGGAGTGGGCCACTTCGGCGGTCTCGGCCTGGCGCCGGGCCCAGGCCTTGTAGGTCTGCACGGCATCGGCGATCTCCGCCAGGTAGCGCACCCGCTCGGGGGGGATGATGGCGGCTCGCCGGGGGCTGCCGGGCTCGGCCTGCAGCCTGGGCTCCCAGCCGACGCCGGTCTTGAGTGCGAGGGCCCGGACCAGGTTCACGTAGAGCCAGTTGGTGGCGGGGTCGTTGAACTGGCTGGCGCAAGTGGCGTAGACCGGCATGTCCTCGGGCGCCTGGTTGAAGCGCTTGTGGGCCCGCTGGTACTGCTTGCGCACGTCCCGCAGCGCATCCTCGGCGCCCCGCTTGTCGGCCTTGTTCAGCACGACGATGTCGGCGAAGTCCAGCATGTCGATCTTCTCGAGCTGGCTGGCGGCGCCATATTCCGGCGTCATCACGTACATGGAGAGGTCCGCCATGTCCGCGATCTCGCTGTCGCTCTGGCCGATGCCTGCGGTCTCCACGATCACCAGATCAAAACCCTCGGCCTTGGCGGCGGCGATGCTGGCCAGCAGGGCCTCGCTGGTGGCCCGGTGGGCCGCGCTGCGGGTGGCCAGGCTGCGCATGAAGACGCGGTCGCGGAGTTCCGGATGATAGAGCGCGTTCATGCGGATGCGATCACCCAGCAGGGCGCCGCCTGTCTTTCGTTTGGTGGGGTCGACGCTCAGAACCGCCACGCGGTTCTCGGGGAAATCAACCAGGAAGCGGCGCAGCAGCTCATCGACCAGGGATGATTTCCCCGCCCCGCCCGTGCCGGTGATGCCGAGGACGGGGATCTTCTTGGTGGGCTTTTCTGAGTTGCCCGCGGCGCCAAGCTCGATCTCGGTGATCCTCCTCGCCAACGGCAGCGCCTCAGGCTTTTCGCGCGGGTCGAAATCGCAGCGCTCGACCATGTCGTCGATCATGCCCTGCAGGCCCATCTGGCGGCCGTCCTCGGGGCTGTAGATCCGGGCCACGCCGTAGGCCTCCAGCTCGCGGATCTCGTCGGGGACGATGACCCCGCCCCCGCCACCGAAGACCTGGATGTGGCCTGCGCCGCGCTCCCGCAGCAGCTCCACCATGTACTTGAAGAACTCGACGTGGCCCCCCTGGTAGCTGGAGACGGCGATGCCCTGGGCATCCTCCTGGATGGCCGTATCCACGATGTCCTGCACGGAGCGGTTGTGGCCCAGGTGGATGACCTCGCAGCCCGTGGCCTGCAGGATGCGCCGCATGATGTTGATGCTGGCGTCGTGGCCGTCGAAGAGGCTGGCGGCTGTGATGAAGCGGACCTTGTGCGCGGGCGTGTAGCCCTCGGGCGCGCGGGTGGCGGTCTCGGATGCGGTGAGCGTGGACATGGAACCCTCGGAAAGGCCAGTCTAACGGGGCTTTCCACCCTTCCGAAGAGGCGGTTTACCTAGAGTCAGTTGGATTCCAGGAGGCCGATGGGGAACCGCACCTCCATGAGCGCCTGCCGCTCCTGGAGGTGCTGCATGAGGGCCTTCCATTTGGGCAGGCCGCGGAGGGGTTCCAGCATGGGGCTCCGCTCGTACCAGGCGGTGCAGCCGAACCCGCGGGCGAAGGCCCGGCCGGCCATCTCCATGGCGCTGGCCCGGTCGCCTGCGAGGGCGTAGGCTTCGGCCAGCCGGATGGTGAACTCCCCATCTGGTTCCCGCATGCCAATGCGCTCCATGTCGTATTCCCTGAGCTTCTTCCAGGCCTCGTCCTTCCGCCCTTCGAGGATCAGCCCGTAGATTTCGCTCAGGCGGACGATGGTCGGATAGCCATTGGCCAACTCGGCGGCGGATCGGAATTCCCGCTGGGCCAGGGTCCGATCACCCCGGGTCAGGGCCAGATAGCCCCGGTAGAAGAGCAGCACGCCCGAGGTGCTGCGAAGGTGCCCGGGCTGTTCCTGGAGGCTAGCCTCGAAGCGCGGGATGTCCCCTGTGTACAGGCAAGTGATGTCCACCGCCTGGGGCTGCACCGAGGCGAAGGTCAGGTCGTCGCGGAGATCCATGGCCCTCCGGGCCAGGGGCAGCAGGCCGGCGCCCCGCGCGGCGTAGGTGATCCCGGTCAGAAGGGTCGGATTGTGCGGCTGCTTCCGCCGGGCCCGGAGCAGCAGGTCCAGGGCCTCCTGCTGGTTGCCGCTGTCTGCCTTCAGCAGGGAGAGCAGGAAAGTCCCGCGGGGGTGGCCCGGCGCCAGACTGAGGCCCCGCTGAAGGCAGGCCTCTGTGTCCGCCTGCTCCTGACGAAAGGCCGCAGGGCTGTTGAGCAGAGCGCGGTAGCGCAGGTTGCCGAGCAGGATCCACCCGCTGGGACAGCCGGGTTCTAGACGGGTGGCCTGCTCAGCGAGCTTCATCGCCTCGTCCAGATGCTGGTTCTGGAGCCGCCAGGCCCCGGATTTCACCAGATCCCAGAAGACTGCCGGTGACTTGGGGAGGAGGTCCGCAGTGGAGCCCCGGACTGTCCGTGGGAAGGTCTGCAGGAAATCATCAAAGGCCTGGACTGGCGGCCGCGGCTCAGCTGGGTGGGCCACCCAGGGCACCGCCTGGCCCCGGATCAGCTTGCTGCCCCAGACATAGCGGTAGGAGAGGTCCAGATCATCCCCTCGGCGGCGGCAATCCGATTGGATCAGCAGCGTCTGGGGCTGGCCGCAGAACGGGCTCAGGTCCACCGGCAGTTCCGTCACGCTCGTGATGGCGAAGCCGCCGTGGTGCTCGAGCTGATCCTGGATCAAGGCCGCCACGGCCCGGTTCTGGGCTGCCTCCAGCCCGGACGCGTCTGAGGCCGCGGAGGTGATGAGCACCACCTTCAGCGGCGCGCGCACCCCCTGCAGGGCCAGCAGCCACGACAGGCCGGTTCCACCCAGCAGGAGCAGGAGGAAGGCGCCGGCCAGCAGCAGGTTGGCACGAGGGGATCGGGAGGTCAGCTTTGCCATCATCCCCAGCTTAGATCCCAAACTGGCCTGGAGAGAAGTGCGCCTGCAGGAGCCGCTGCCGTTCTTCCAGGTGCTGAATCAGCGCGTTCCACCGGGCGCTGCTCCGGATGGGAGCCAGGAAGGGGCTCTCCTGGTACCAGCGGGTGCAGCCGAAGCCCTGGCTGAAGGCCCGGTCGGCATGCGTCATGGCCCCCGGCAGATCACCCATCAGGGCACAGGCCTCGGCCATCTTGAAGGTGAATTCCCCATCCGGCACCCGGAGTCCGACCCGGGCCTCCTCCAGGCGGCGCAGCCGCTCGGAGGCCAGGCTCGCCCTCCCCTCTGCCACCGCTTCGAAGATCCCCGCAAGCTGGTGGAACTGGGCGAATCCATCCGACAGGGCCTGGGCCTGGGCAAACCAGTAGCGGGCCAGCCCCCGGTCGCCCCGCACCAGCGCCACGTAGCCACGGTAGAAGCGGACCACGGCATTGCGTGGATCCCCCGGGTGCTCGTTGAGGCCGCCCTCGAAGCGCTCCAGGTCGCCGCTGTAGAGGTAGGTGTTTTCGGTGGCGTTCGGCTCCAGGTCTGAAAAGACCAGCTGATCCCGCCGGGCCAGGGCCTTCTTGGCCAATTCCAGCAGGCCGGCGCACCGCGCGGCATAGGCAAGCCCGGTGTAGAGGGTGGGATCCAGGGGATGGGCCCGAAGGCTCTGCTGAAGCACGTAGAGGGCTTCGCGCTGGTCCCCCGCGTCGATCTTAAGCTGGGCGAGCAGGTAGCCGCAGTGGGAGTGGTTCGGGACCAGCTCGAGGGCCCTTCGGAAATACCGCTCGGCTTCAGCCTGCCCCTGCGGGTGGCTCCTGGGATCAACCAGCAGCAGCCGGTAGAGCAGGTCCCCACGGGTCATCCAGGCTGTCGCGCAGCTCGGCTCCGCGTCCGTGACCCGTTTCGCCAGCTCCATGGCCGCTCCGAGCCGGGCATTCTGCCGATGCCAGGCCATGGCCTGCAGGAGCGTCCAGAAAGCCTCCGGGTCCTCGGGGACGAGTGGCTCCATTCCGACTCCCGCCGACGGTCGGATCGAAAGGCCCTCCCGCAGGAGCGCGAAGGCCTCCCGGGGCGGCCGGCCGGACACTTCCACCTGCTGCCAGGCCGAGGCTCCCCGGGTGCGCAGAGCATCCACCCGCGCCTTCCGGAAGCTCAAGGCCAACAGCGCCCCCTCGCGTCGCGGCCTCAGCTCCAGCACCACCGTCGCGTCAGGAAGGCGCTTCAGGTGCTCCGGCCCGGGACTGTAGGACAGATGCGTGAGGGACACCGGTACCAGCGTCTCCAGGTTGTACTCCGCCAGGTCCCGGAAGGCGGACCGGAGGTCGGGATCCAGCCCGTCCTTGTCCACGGCATCAGAGCGGATGAGCAGCACCTGGACTGACTGGCCGAAACCCCTGCGGTGGAGCAGCCAGGCGGTTCCCGTTCCAGACAACAGGAGGAACGCCAGCGCGAGAACGGCGGCCGTGGGGGGTCGGCGCGGCAGGGACGGATCAGGAAGGCCGGCCATGGGGATTCCGGGGAGGTGGTGCACCAAAGGTACCTCAGATCCGGGAGACCATGGAGGCGGTACCATCGCCCCGAGGCCCCATAATCGTCCCGGGAGCCCCCATGATCCGTGTCGCCCTGCTCATCCTGCTGGTTCCGATCCTGGCTGCTCAGGCTCCGTCCAAGGGCGCACCTCCGACGGAAGACGCCACCATCGAGCGTTTCCGGGCCCATGCCAAGCCGCGGGAGGTCGCCGCCCGCGCGCCCCTGAGTGCCGAGGAACGCAACACCATCCGGCGCTTCAAGGAAGCCAAGCCAAGCGTGGTCTACATCTCGGCCTTTCTCCCCAACCCGGATCCCAATGGTTCCCCCAAGATCCCCACAGGCAGCGGCACGGGCTTCATCTGGGACGAGTGGGGCCACATTGTCACCAATCACCATGTGATCAGTGCCGAGATCGGCGGCAAGCTCTACAAGGACGTGGAGGAGGTGGAGATCACCCTCTCCGACGGAAAGACCTACAAGGGCCGGGTGATCGGCAGCAGCTTCGCCTACGACATCGCCATCATCCAGGCTTTCGCCCCCTTGGACTCCATGCGGCCCATCCCCATCGGCCGCAGCTCCAACCTCCAGGTGGGGCAATCGGTCCTGGCCATTGGCAATCCGTTCGGCCTGGACCACTCCCTGACCCGCGGCGTGATCTCGGCCCTGGGCCGCGAGATCGCCACGGGCTACGGCACCTGGATCCTCAACTCGATCCAGACGGATGCCGCCATCAATCCCGGCAACTCCGGCGGGCCCCTGCTCGACAACGGCGGCCGCCTCATCGGCATGAACACGGCCATCGCCGCCACGCGCGGGGAGGGCTCGGTGGGTGTGGGCTTTGCTCTGCCCGTGGACACCCTGAACCAGGTGGTGCCCAGGCTCATCGCCAAGGAGCGCCTGGTGCCCCCGAGCATGGGCTTCACGACCATGGGGCCCTTTGACGCCCAGCGCGCCTTCGGGATCAACCGCGGGCTGGTGGTCACTGTGGTCGATCCCGACACGCCCGCGGCCCGGGCCGGCCTGCGAGCCCTGCAGGTGGACGAGGCGGGGCGCCTGAAGGCCATGGGCGACATCATCCTCGGCTACCAGGGCCGAAAGACCGAGAGCGCGGGCCAGTTCATGGCCCTCCTGGAATGGATGCCACCCCAGGACAAGGTCGTCCTTGATGTCTTGCGAGAGGGTCAACTCATCCAGGTGGTGCTCAACCTGGAGAAGGCGAAGACTGGCGAGAGGAGGGAAAAGTCTCAGCCCACGAGCATCTGATCACTTCCTGGCAGGCACCTGGATCATGGGCGTGGCGCCGCCCATGGGGGTGATGATCAGATTGCCTTTGGCGCCGATCTCGCGCAGGGCCTGGATGCGGTTGTTCTCGATGATCTGCGGCGTCAGGCTCTGGCTCACGATCTGCTGGGCCCGGGCCTGGCCTTCGGCCTCGATGCGCTTGCGCTCGGCTTCCTGCTTCTCCTTCTGCAGGACGAAGGCCATCTTCTGGGCATCCTGGTCGGCGGCGATCTTGTCGTTGATGGCCTTGGTGATCTGGTCCGGCAGGAGGACGTTCCGCAGCAGCATCTGCTCCAGCGTAATGCCCCGCTTCTCGAAGGCCGTCTTGAGGGTTTTGCTCACCTGGTCGATGAAGGCCTGCCGCTTGGACGTGTAGAGCTCGGTGGCGGTGAGGGCCGCGGCGGCATCCCGCAGGCTGGCGCGGATCTCGCTGCGGACGATGCGCTCCTCCACATCCGGCCCGATGGTCCGGTAGATCTCCGGCAGGCGCGCCTGCTGCAGGGAGTAGAAGACGGTGGCATCCAGCTTCACCGTGAGGCCGTCGCTGCTGATGACGGCGATGGAATCGTCGCCCCGCTTCTGGCCCTCCTCGGCCACGTTTGTCATGGTGTAGTTCTTGGTGCGCACCTCCATCTCCACCACCTGGGCGAAGGGGTTGATGAAGTGCAGACCGGAAGGCAGGGGGCCGTCGTTTACCTTGCCGAACAGGATCTGGACGCCCGCCTGGCCTGGGGGCACCACCACGGCCATGGAGGCCAGAAAGACCAGAGCGCCCAAACCCAGGCCCAGCCATTGCACGATGACCAGCCGGGCCGAGAGGGGGAATCCCACCTTCGTCTTCCAGCGCCAGGCCAGCACGCCGATCACGATGAGGAGTACGGCAACAAGGACCATCAAGCACCTCCAGGGGCGCGTCAGCTTAACAGGCCCGCGGAACTCTGCGGTGACGGCCCGGCGACGGATCTAGTGATGGTGATGCCCATGTTCCTCGGGCGGTGCCGCCGGGCGGCTGCCCTTGGGAGGCCGCGCCTTCGGGTCGAGGAAGCGGAGGGGCACCTTGAGGGGCTCCTCCTGGTTGGAGCACTCGAGCACCAGCATCGCCTCGGGCGTCGAACCCGTCCGGCGGACGCGGATCGTGTGCCGATTGGCTTCCCCCGTGGGCCGGTCGAGCAACTCGAAGCCCCGGCCCTGGATCTCCGCCCTGCGGATGCGGAAGGGCCGGCCATCCCGGGCCGTGAGTTCCAAGCCGAGGAGGGTGGTCTTCAACTCGCTGAATACCAGCCGGGACGGCTGGGCGATGACGGGGACCGCGAGGCGCCAGTCGAGGTACAGGGTGAACAGGGGCTGCTTCGGCCCGTTGGTGGCCACCTTGATGACTTCCAAACCAGCCATGGTGCCGGGCTTGAGGCGGCCGGGGCGGAGGGTGATCCGCAGATCGGCGGCGAGCCCTTCATGGATCAGCTCGCCCTCCAGGTGGGGCGGCAGCTCGCAGGCCAGGACCAGCTTGAGAGGATCACCGCCTTCCCGCGTGAACCGGAACCGGAGCTCCGGGCTCTCGTGAGGGGCCACCTCGCCCAGGCTCTTGCGCTCAGCGTCCACGGCCACCTCAGGCCGCACTGTCATGTCGTAGCGAAGGATGTAGTTGGGCTGGGCAGGATCATCCGTGCCCAGGCGCACGGCCCCCCGGACGAAACCCTCCATGCCCGCCGGATCCACCCGCACCTTGACCAGGCGCACCTCGCCTGGTTGGAGGGGCGTGGCGAACTGGCCCTCGTCGAGGGTCAGTCCCAGGGACAGATCCAGCAGGCGGAATCGGAAGGGCCGGTCATGGGTGCTCTTGATGCCGAAGACCGCCTCGCGGGTCTCGCGGGGACCCACGCTGCCCAGGTGAACCGGGAAGGGCGTGGTCATCTCGATGCGGGCCGGCGGGACCGGACCCGGGGGCGTCTGGGGTCCGGTCGTCGGAGCCTGGACCTGCAGGAACAGGAGGGCGGGAAGCAAGAACATGGGAAATCCTGATGGGGGTACCAGTGTGCCGCGAGAGGGCCGCGAGGCCCCATTGTTAATTGTTGTGAAGAGCAGAGAATTCACCTCCCTTTCACCGGTGCCTGGGGTGGAATGAGGGTTACCCAAAACCCTTCACGAGGTGACCATGTCCTTTCTCAGAATCGCGCTCTGCGCCCTCCTGGCGGCCGCTTCCATGCTCGCCCAGGCTGCGGGGAAAAAGATCCTCTTCAACCACACCAAGCACGAGGATGGCGGCACCAGCGCCGAGTGGGTGATCTGCTCCGCCAGCGAACCCATCCCCTCCCCGGCCAACCCCACCACGGAGACCGCCTGGAACGGCGGCATCAGCGCCTTCGGCTTCGACCTCACCAAGGCGGGCTATGCGGTGGAGACCCTCCCGCCCGGGGGCCGCATCACCTACGGCGATGCCACCAACACTCAGGACCTCTCCAAATACGCCGCCTACGTCCTGCCCGAATGCTATGTCTACTTCACGACCGCCGAGAAGCAGGCCATCTACTCCTATGTCCAGAGCGGCGGTGGTCTCTTCATCATCGGCAACCACCAGGGGGCCAGCCGCGTGACCAGCTCGGTCCCCGGCAGCACGGACGCCTTCGCCGTCTTCAACGACCTGGTCGTGGTCAACGGCGGAAACCCCTACGGCTTCACCTTCATCATCGGCCACGGGCCTGGCGACGCCCTGGCCAACACCACCAGCACCGCCTTCGCCACAGGCGCCAGCCCGGCTGAGCAGGCCATCATCCACGGCGCCTACGGCACGCTCAGCCTGATGGACTTCCACAGCTTCGCCTACCTGGCCCCCAATACCGCCCAGAACCCCAACGTCCAGGAGATCCTCCACACGGGGATCGCGGGCGACACCGGCAGCTTCATCGTCACGTCGACGGTCGGCGCGGGCCGCGTGGTGGCCATCAGCGACAGCTCCCCGAGCGATGACGGCACCACCACCACCGCCGGCAAGGCCCTCCACAACAGCTACACCATCAACAGCAACCGGGCCTTCTTCATGAACGCCATCGCCTACCTCGCGGGCGATTCAGGCCCCGTGGCCCCGACCCCTGTGGTATCCATCGCCTCCCCGGCCTCGAACACGACCATCGCCGCGGGCGGGTCCGTCAGCTTCCAGGGCAGCGCCAGCATCGCCGACGGCAGCGCCCTGACCTACAGCTGGTCCTTCGGGGACGGCGTCACTGCCACGGTGCTGGGCCCCGTCGCCCACACCTATGCCACCGCGGGTACCTATGTGGCCACCTTCACCGCCACCAGCAACCAGGGCAAGTCGGCCTCGGCGACCCGCACCATCTCCGTGAACGCCGCGGCCTTCACCATCACCGCCAGCGCCGGCACCGGCGGCACCATCACGCCGGTCGGAGCCGTGAGCGTGGCGAATGGCGCCAGCCAGACCTTCACCATCGCCCCGGCCGCCGGCTACGTGATCAATACCGTCACCGTGGACGGCGTGAGCCAGGGCGCCATCGGTACCTATACCTTCACCGGCGTCACGGCAGGCCACACCATCGCCGCCAGCTTCACCGCCAGCACTGGCTCCAGCCTCTCCGAGACCTTCGACACCGGCACCAAGGGCGCCTACGCCACGGGCAGCGTTACCCTCGCCACCGGCACCTGGACCCTGAACGACGCCCTGCTGGGCAACACTACCGCGGACCGCAAGGTCGGCGCCCAGAGCGCGCGGGTCCGCAACAGCGGCAAGGTCACCATGGGCTTCAACTTCCCCACTGGTGCCAAGACCGTCTCAGTCAAGCACGGGAAGTACGGGACCGATGGCAATTCCACCTGGGGCCTATGGTACTCCGTGAATGGCGGCACCACCTGGACCCAGGCCGGAACCTCCGTGACCACCTCATCCACCACGCTGGCCACGGCCACCTTCACGGTGAATGTCGCCGGGGCCATCCGCTTCGAACTGCGCAAGACCGATGGCAGCGCCAACCGGGTGAACTTCGACGACTTCAAGATCGCCGGCTACTGACCCCCACGCCAATCAGGCTGCAAACCCGGGCTCCGGCCCGGGTTTTTTCTTCGGCACCGCCCGGGCTGCGCACTCACACCGGCTCGCCTTGAACAATTGAGATTCACCACGGAGATACGGAACCCAAGGAGATGGCACGGAGGCCTCCGTGGCCCTCCCTCGTAGGCAGGCCGGAAGCCACGGGAGGCACCGTACCTCTGTGGTGGAGTCTAAACGACCTAACGCGAAGAGGTATCACTCATCCGGCTCCACGAAGAGGTGCTGGATCTGCGGAAAGCGCCCGTGGAGCATGCGTTCCAGGGCGTTGATGACCTCCACCAGGGCCATGCCGCTGGGCTGTTCCCGGAACTTCACCTGGAGGGCCACCATCAGACGCTCGCTGCCCACGATCACGGCCACCAGGTTCAGCACGTACTCCACGGCAGGGTCTTCGTCCACCGTGGCCCGGATGGCGGCCCGCAGGGCGAGAGGCGGCGCCTCGTTCATCAGCAGGCTCGTCACCTCCACCCCCACGAAGGCCGCCACGACGATGAGCAGGAGGCCGATGGCCACGCTGCCGACGCCGTCCCAGACTGGATTGCCCGTCAGCAGCGTGAGCAGCACGGCGACCAGGGCGAACACCAGGCCCAGCAGGGCCGCGAGGTCCTCGGCCAGTACCACCACCAGCTCCGTGCTGCTGGACCGCTGCAGGTAGCGAAGGAGGGAGCGGCCTCGGCGTTCGGGCTCCGCCGCCCGGAGGGCGCCCCGCAGGGACCAGCCCTCCAGGGCGATGGCAACGAGCAGGAGGGCGATGGCCCAGCTAAGGTGGTGCGGCTGCTCGGGGTGGCGGATCTTGTGGACACCCTCCACCAGGGAGTAGAGGCCCCCAACGGTGAAGAGAAGCAGGGCCACCAGGAAGCTGGCCACGAAAGCCGCCTGGCCATGGCCCAGGGGGTGCCTGGAACTCGCGGGCCGGGCGCCCTGCTTCATGCCGATGAAGAGCAGCACCTGGTTGGCACAGTCCGCGGTGGAGTGGATGGCCTCGGTCAGCAGGCTGGAGCTGCCTGTGAGGACGAACACCGCGAACTTCGACAGGGCGATGCCGCCGTTGGCGATCAGGGCGAGGGCGACGGCGCGGGCTGAATCGGTGGACATGGCCTCAGATTACCGTGTCACTCCCAGTGGCGGATCCAGGCCGGATCGTACTTGCCTTCAGTGGTCCGGGATTCTGTTTCCAGCCTGGCCTGCTCCACGCCCAGGGATCGAAGGGCCGCCTGGAGGGCCTCGGCCCGCCGCTTCTGAAGGGCCGCGGGCAGGGCCTTGGCCGAGGGCACCAGCACGGCCCACCGCCCCGCGACACCCCAGTCCCGGACCCAGGTCTCCAGCTTCTTCAGTCCCGCCGGGCTCAGGTCCGCCTGCTGGGGCAGGAAGAAGAGCAGGCCCTCCCGCGGCGGCGCCTCGGGGGTTGCGGCGGGATGAAGCGCCTCGGGCAGTGGATCGGCATTCAAGGGCCCAGCGCTGGGCAGCCACTTCATCTCTTCGCGGAGGACGAGGTCCCCCTTCATGGGATAGGTGGTTCCGCCCGGTTCGAAGTGGGCTTCGCACTGATCCCCGCGCACCCCGATCACCCGGAAGTGGCCGATGGCCCGGGGCTCGCCGTTGCGCTTGACGAGCAGGCGGTCGCCCACGCGCAGCCCGCGTTCCTGCCCACCATCCAGCCGGTAGATCCGGTCCGCGGCCTCATAGGGCGGAAGCCCCTTCCGCTCCACGGCCACGATGTGGAGGGGGACCTGGGCGCCGAGGACGCCGGCGAATCCGAGGCTGAGGAGCAGACACCGCATGGGGTGCTCATCGGCAGGAGATTGGGTGAAGCCTTAGAACGGCTGGATATCCAGCTCCCGGAGCAGATCCCCCAGGAGGTAGAGCGAGCCTGTCACCAGGCGGGGCGCCTCTGCCATGGCCCGCAGGTGGACCGCGGCCTCCCGCACCGTCAGCAGGGGGGCCTCGAGGCCCCAGGCCTCTCCGAGTTCGGCGTGAGTGGCATAGCGCGGCGCGTCTCCCTGCACAAAGGTCACGGAGAGGGGGCGCATCCGCTTCAGTTCGCGGGCCACGCCGGCGAGATCCTTGTCGCCCATGGCCCCAACGTAGAGGTGCGGGCGCACGCCGCAGGCCAGGGCATGATCGGCCAGGGCCCGGGCGCCATCAGGATTGTGGGCGCCATCCATCCAGACGGCCTCCAGCCCCGGCACCTTCCAGAGCCGGGCGGGCCAGCGGGTCTCGGCCACGCCGGTCCAGAGCGGCCCGTCCGGGATGGGAAAACCCTGAGCCTGGAGCTGACGGATGGCCTCGAAGGCTGTGGCCAGGTTGTCCAGCTGATGCAGGCCCGCAAGCCCCACGCGTCTGCCCGCCACCCGGGAGTGGTCCCAGCGGATGTCCGCAGGTCCCAGGCGTGGAGCGGGATGCAGGGTCGGGGCGCAGGGCAGCAGCGGCCGGATCCAGTCAGGATCCAGACCCGGTCCCAGCACGAGGGGTCGCCCCTCGCGGGCCGTGCAAAGCTTCTCCCGGGCGATGGCCTCGCGGGTATCGCCGAGGTACTGCTGATGGTCCAGCCCCACAGTGGTCAGCACAGTCAGGATGGGTTCCGTGGCGTTGGTGGCGTCCCAGCGGCCGCCCATGCCCACCTCCACCAGGGCCACCTCCACACCGGTCATGCGGAAGGCCGAGAGGGCGGCGGTGATCATCAGCTCGAAGTAGGTGGCCTGGAGCCCCGCCTGGGCCTCGGCCTCGAAGGCCTCGCCCAGGAGCAGATCCAGAGCCCCTTCGCCGATGGGCTCGCCATCCACCCAGATGCGCTCGGTGACATCCCTCAGGTGGGGGGAGGTGGTCCAGCCCACCACGAAGCCCGCGGCCCGGAGCATGTGGGCCAGGAAGGCCCCCGTGCTGCCCTTGCCGTTGGTCCCGGCGAGGAGCACCACGGGAAAGCTCGCGTCGGGCCGGCCCAGCCCATCGAGCAGGGTCTGGATGTTCTCGAGGCCGCACTTGATGCCGAGATGACCCCGCTCCTGAAGGCGCGGGATGTTGACGGGTTCGAATTCCCCGCTCATCAGTCCCTGGGCGTCGGCATCATCCACGCCAGGCAGGCGGCGATGAAGTCCTTGAGGTGGTCGCGGTTGACGACCTTGTCCACCATGCCGTGGGCCTGGAGGAATTCCGAACGCTGGAACCCTTCGGGCAGGCTTTGCTTGATGGTCTGCTCGATGACCCGCGGCCCGGCGAAGCCGATGAGGGCCTTGGGCTCGGCGATGTTCAGGTCGCCCAGCATGGCATAGCTGGCGCTGACGCCGCCGGTGGTGGGATCCGTGAGGATGCTCAAGTAGGGCAGGCCCGCCTTGTCCAGCTTGGCCAGGGCCGCGCTCACCTTCGCCATCTGCATGAGGGAGAGGGTGCCCTCCTGCATGCGGGCGCCGCCGCTGCAGCTGACGATGAGGTAGGCGCACCGCTTCTCCAGAGCCCGCTCGGCCCCCAGGCGCAGCTTCTCGCCCACCACGCTGCCCATGCTGGCCGCGAGGAAGTCGAAGTTCATGATGGCCGTGACCACCGGGTGCCCCGAGAGGGTGCCCTCCACCACCACGACCGCATCCTCGGTCTGGCCGGCCTCATCGAGCTTCTTCAGCTGATCCTTGTAGCTCTTCATGGCCACGAAGCCCAGGGGATCCGCGCTGTGGAGGTCGCCGAACAGGGGCGTCCAGCCGTCATCCATGAGGTTCTCGAGCCGCTCGTCCACGCCGATGCGGAAGTGGTAGCCGCACTTGGGACAGACGTTGTGGGTGTTGACGAGCTCCTTCCGGTAGATGAGCTCCTTGCAGGCTTCGCACTTGATCCAGAGGCCCTCGGGGACCCGGACGGTCTTCTCCTCGACGGCGGTCTTCTGCTGACGCTTCTTGACGAACCAGGACGACATGGGAACTCCTAACTTGCCTAGCGGCGCTTCGCCGGGCCGTGCTTGAGAGCCTCGAACAGGCGGTCCAGCTCGCCTTCGCTGCCGTAGTGCAGGACCAGGGTACCGGTCTTGCCCTTGGCCTTGATCTCCACGCGGGTACCCCAGGACTGGGTCAGTTCCTCAGCGGCGGCCTTGATGAAGAGCTCCTGGGGATGCTTCTTCCGGCCCTTGGCCTTGGTCTGCTTCTGGAGCTGCTGGATCCGCGCCTCCAGGGCGCGCACGCTGAGCTGCGACTGCACCACCTCATGGGCCAGCTGTTCCTGTAGGCGGGGATCCGCAACGCCGAGCAGCACCTTGGCGTGGCCCGTGCTCAGCCGACCGTGGGCCACTTCCGCCTTGAGTTCGGCTGGGAGGCGCAACAGGCGGAGGGTGTTGGCGACCTGCGGGCGGGACTTGCCGACCCGGTCGGCCACCTGTTCCTGCGTCAGCCGCAGGTGCTCACCCAGCTGCCAGTAGGCCGTGGCCTCCTCGATGGGATTCAGCTCCTGCCGCTGGATGTTCTCGACCAGGGCGATCTCCAGCAGGCGGTCGTCGGGAACCTCCTTGATCACCACGGGGACCATGGCGAGGCCGGCCTTTCGGGCGGCGCGCCAACGGCGCTCGCCGGCGATGATCTCGTACTGGTCGCCCACCTTGCGCACCACGATGGGCTGGACCATCCCGTGCTGCTTCAGGCTCTCGGCCAATTCGACCAGGGCAGCCTCGTCGAAGTGCGTGCGGGGCTGGGCCCGGTTGGGCACCATGCTCCCCAGGGGCAGTTCCCGCTGGCCAGCATCCTCAGGAGCCATCTGGCTCATGAGGGAGGTGAGTCCGCGGCCCAGGGCCGGTCGCTTCAGCAGGGTCATCAGGCTTCCCTCCTCGCAAGGCTCTCTAGGCCTAGCCATTCCTTCGCCAGGCTGAGGTAGGCTTGGGCGCCCTTGGAGCGCAGATCGTAGAAGGCCACGGGCTTGCCGTGGCTGGGTGCCTCGGCGAGCCGGATGTTCCGGGGGATCATGGTCTGGAAGACCTTTCCCGGGAACGCGTGTCGCACTTCGTTGGCGACGGCCGCGCCGAGGTTGGTGCGCTCCTCGGCCATGGTGAGCAGGATGCCGCCGAGCTGGAGCCGCGGGTTCGGACCGGACTGGATGCGCCGGAGGGTCTCGGTCAGTTCTGCGAGACCATCCAGGGCGAAGAACTCGCAGGGCATGGGCACGATGACCTCATCCGCGGCGGTGAGGGCGTTCAGGGTGATCATGCCCAGGCTGGGCGGAGGGTCGATGAGGATGTAGTCGAACTTGTCCATCAGGGGCGCGAGGCCCTGCTTGAGCACCTGGAGCTGGGGCAGCTCGAAAAGCTCAAACTCCAGCTGGGCGAGATCCTTGCCCGCGGGAATCACCTGCATCATGGGCACTTCGGTACTGAGCAGCAGGGCCTCCGCCGGGGCACCCTTCATCAGGGCGTACGAGCCCGCGCGGTGGTCGGGCTTCGGGAAGCCGAGCCCGGTCGTGCTGTGGCCCTGGGGATCGAAGTCCACCAGGAGCACCATCTTCTCCATCATCGCGAGGGATGCGGCGAGGTTGATGGCCGTGGTGGTCTTCCCCACACCGCCCTTCTGGTTCGCCAAGGCCACCACCCGGGCGCGCATCAGGCGATCCCCATCGTCATCCAGGCGCTGGCCAAACCACGCATCTCGGCATCCCCTCGGGTGTGGAACACGCCAGTCTAGCAGGTCGGGTTCCACGGCGAAGCGCCGCTGTGATCAGGGTCGCAAGCGCTGAAGCAGCGAGGGATCCGGATGCACGATGCCCAACCGGCGCACTGGACCCGTGAGCCACAATTCCCGCCAGGTTCCATCCGCCGACAGATCGAGCTCGACCTTCACCACCTCTCCACTGGCAGTGTGGAGACGCCAGCAGGAAATACCCTCGGTGCGCGCGAGCCAGGCGGCCGTGACCGCGCTGCCGGTTCCGCAGCAGAGGGTCTCTCCTTCCACGCCCCGTTCCCAGGAACGGATCCTCGCCTCGCCGGGAGCGATGACTTCGACCACGTTCACGTTGGTGCCGCCGGGGATCGCCGCGTGATGGCGAAGCGGCGGCGCGAAGGTCTTCAGGTCCACCGATGCGACCGACGGCACGCGCAGCACGAGCTGCGGATTGCCGATCCATCCGAAGCCCGCGGGTAGCTCCGCCGGCAACGGCAGCGTGCGCAAGCCGAAGCCATCACCCTCTGGCATGCGGATGCCGACCTCGTCGCCCGTGCGGCGGAGCAGGATTCGCTCACCACTCGAGATCACCTCGATCTGGGCCTCGGGAGGGGCTCCATGGATGGCCAAGAAGGCTCTGCTTCCATTGGAACAAAAGGACTTGGATCCATCTGGATCCCAGTGCTCCAGCACCCATGGCCCCGCTCCCGGTCTTTGCATCAAAAAAAGGCCATCTAAACCGAAGCCGAGTCCTCCGGGGCAGAAGATTTTTGCATAATCCGAGCCAGAACAATCTTTAGCCTCGTCGGCCCAGAGGTAGCCGAAGGCATTGCCGGCGGCGGAGGCGAGGTGGAGTTCCAAGCTACCGTTCCCGATTCCGGAAGGTGTAGACGGTCTCGCCCCTGCGTGCGTACCCCTGTCGCCGGGCGAGGGCCTCCATGAGTTCAGGGTCCTTCGCGGCCAGCCGCTGGACCTCCTCCATGAGCTCGCGGTTGCGGTGGTTCAGCTCCACCAGCCGGGCCCTGGCGGCCTGCAGCTCGGCCTCGCGGCGGCGCAGCTCGGGAAGCCCCCCCTGGGAGAAGAGCATGGCCATCAGGGACAGGAACCCCGAGGCCCCCAGCACGCTCCACAAGGTGGAGGACTTCAAGAGCCAGTTGGCGTTCATGAGGAGTGCCTAACAAGACCCCCACGTCGCCGCGCGAGGGTCGCCGGGCGAGCGAGGCGAGGAACGCGAGGAGACGCGTAGCGGGTACTACGTGCGACGAGCGTGACGCGGCATCGCGACGCCCGTCGGCCCTCGCCCGGAGGGATGAAGCCAGGCAGGCGCCCTGCGGCGTCAGGCCCCTTGAACAACGAACCACGTTGTCCTGCGGGCCCTTCCTTGCGGGGCATCCTGCCTGGCTTCATCGCGGCCTCGTGGGGGTTTTGCTAGGCACTCTAGGTCCTCCTAGGCGAGGCGGGCTCCGAAGGCCTCCCGGCCGGCGTAGCGGGCCGAAGCTCCCAGCTCCCACTCGATCTGGAGCAGACGGTTGTACTTGGCCACCCGGTCGGTGCGGCAGGGGGCGCCTGTCTTGATCTGGCCGGCCCCGGTGGCTACCGCCAGGTCGGCGATGAAGGTGTCTTCCGTTTCGCCGCTGCGGTGGCTGATGATGGCCCGATAGCCCGCCTTGTGGGCCATGTCCACGGCCCTCAGGGTCTCGGTGACGGTGCCGATCTGGTTGAGCTTGATGAGGATGGCGTTGGAGACGCCCTCCTGGATGCCCTTGGCCAGGATGGCGGGGTTGGTCACGAAGAGGTCGTCACCCACCAGCTGGGTCTTGGCGCCCATGGCATCCGTCTGAGCCTTCCAGCCCTTCCAGTCCCCCTCGGCGAACCCGTCCTCGATGGAGGCGATGGGATGCCGCTTCACCAGGCCCTGGTAGTACTCCACCAGCTGGGCCGCGGTCTTGGCCTTGCCGTCCAGCTGGTAGGCCTTCCCCTTGAGGAACTCGGAGGCGGCGCAATCAAGGCCAAGGTAGACCTCCTGACCCAGCTTGTAGCCCGCCTTCTTCACGGCTTCGCCGATGAGCTCCAAGGCCTCCTCGTTCGAACCCAGATTCGGGGCGAAACCACCTTCGTCCCCCACTCCCGTTGCCAGCTTCCGGGCCTTCAGGACGCCCTTCAGGGCGTGGTAGACCTCGGCACCCCACCGGAGGGCCTCCCGGAAGTTCGGAGCTCCCACGGGCAGCACCATGAATTCCTGGATGTCCACGTTGTTATCCGCATGAGCCCCGCCGTTCATGATGTTCATCATGGGCACGGGGAGCAGGCGGGCCGTGGCCCCCCCCAGATAGCGATAGAGCGGCAGGCGGGAGGCCCTGGCCGCGGCATCCGCCAGAGCCATGGAAGCCCCCAGGATGGCATTGGCACCCAGGCGGCCCTTGTTCTCGGTCCCGTCCAGATCGCACATCAGCTCGTCGAGCTCGGCCTGCTGGAAGGGGTCCATCCCCTGCAGGGCCTGGGCCAGCTCCACATTGATGGCATCGACAGCGCCGAGCACGCCCTTGCCGAGGTAGCGCTTCTTGTCCCCGTCGCGGCGCTCAAGCGCCTCACGACTTCCCGTCGAGGCCCCGGAAGGAACGATGGCCTGACCGGTAGTCCCATCGGAAAGTTGCACCCTGGCCAGCACTGTGGGATTCCCACGGCTGTCGAGCACTTCGAGGGCTGAAACGCGGTCAATGGTAAGCATGTGGGCACCCGGCTCAGAGAGGCGCGCCATCGCGCCCCTCTGATCTTAGCCAGGTTAGGTGTGCCGTTTGGGCCTACTTCTTGGCGGCCTTCTTCGGCGCGGCCTTCTTCACGACCTTCTTGGCGGCCGGCTTCTTGGCGGCGGCCTTCTTCGGCGCGGCCTTCTTCACGACCTTCTTGGCGGCCGGCTTCTTGGCGGCGGCCTTCTTCGGCGCGGCCTTCTTCACGGCCTTCTTCACGACCTTCTTGGCGACGGCCTTCTTCGGCGCGGCCTTCTTGGCGGCGGCCTTCTTCGGCGCGGCCTTCTTCACGACCTTCTTGGCGGCTGGCTTCTTGGCGGCGGCCTTCTTCGGCGCGGCCTTCTTCACAGCCTTCTTGGCGGCGGGCTTCTTGGCGGCAGCCTTCTTCGGCGCGGCCTTCTTCGGCGCGGCCTTCTTGGCGGCGGGCTTCTTGGCGGCAGCCTTCTTCTTGGGGGCGGCCTTCTTCGCCGGCTTCTTGGCGGCGACGGGTTCGGTGGTGGCGACCGGGTTGGTCATTTCGGCCATGGGTGGCTCCTTTACGCCCTTTTGGGCGGGGTTGGAAGGGGTCGTGCGGAAAGTCGGCTTGCCCTTAGCATTTTTCATGCCAAGATCGACCGTGTCTTTCCGCGGGGTGGACACGCGTTCCTTGGCCGCCGTTGCGGCCGTGGGGGCTAGCGCCGCGTCAGCGGCAGAGCCGGTCTTGCCCTTGGGCTTCGCGGCTTTCTTTGGTGGCTCCACGCCTGCCAGGATCTGGGCCAGGCGCTTGCCGGGATAGTAGTCATCGAGGAGGGCGTCACCGATCAGCAGGCCATGGACGCCCAGGGCCTCCATCTGCTTGATCTGCTCCAGGCGCTGCACGCCGCCCTCGACAAGTTTGAGACAGCTCTTGGGGACCTTCTTGACCAGGGCGACGGCCTGGTCCCAGGAGGCTTCCCAGGTGTCCAGGTTCCGGCCCACGGCGCAGATGATGTCCGCCCCGGCTTCGACTGCCCGGCGCAGTTCCACCTCGGAGGTCACCTCGACCACCACGTCCAGACCCTTGCTGGTGGCGAACTTGAGCAGGGTCTGCAGGCGCTCCTGCCCCAGCAGGGCGGGCATCAGGAAGATCGCATCCGCCCCGAGGATCTTGCTCTCCTCGACCTGGTACTCCTCGAAGATGAACTCCCGCCGGATCAGGGGGAGCTTCACCTGGCTTCGCACTTCCGACAGATGCTTGTCCTCGCCGAAATAGAGGAACTTGTCCGTGGCGATCGAGAGGGCCCGGGCGCCGTTTTCGGCCAGACTCTTGGCGTGGGTGGAGGCCTTGTAGGATTCCCGCACCTGGCCGCGGCCCGGATCGCCCCCGGCCACTTCACCCAAGATGGTGATTCCAGGCTGGCTGAGCTCTTCCTTCAGGGAGTGGTGCCCCTTGTAAGCATCCTTTACCGCCACAGGGCCCCTCTGCTTCTTGATTTCTACATCCAGGGCCTTGAAGATGGCGACTTTCTTTAGCATTTCCCACTCTCCAAATCTCAGATACCTCGCTGCTGGCCCTATGGGGAAGATGATGGTCTCTTTTTCCTCTGATTCAACATGAAACCAGCGATCTGAATGAGGTCAACAGAGAAAAATGAAAAATCTTCATTTTTTTTATCGCTACCTCCCATTCCGGGGCCCTTTCGTCCCAGAGGAACCTGAGCCGGAATGTTGCGCGGCCTTCCCCCGTTCCGGACACCGGCTAGGCACGAAGTGCGATCACGAGTCAGCGTGTCTGATCCGCTGGAACACGCAGCCCCATTGACTCCAGGCCGCATCCTCCTGGGCCGGTTGGCGGCAGCAACAGAGAGGCGGCAGCTCCGATTCCCACCGGTACGGTCGAATTCAGGTGCGGTGGCATCGTGCTCTACGCCACCTCTCCGGCCTGCTACCCTTCTACTCGTGCGTTCAGCCCTGGCGCGGCATTGGGCCACTCGGGATCCAGTCGGAAGCATCGGGAGGCCAAGACCATGTCCATCCATGTCGTCGATCACCCACTCGTCCACCACAAGCTCTCCCTCATCCGGGACCGCAAGACTCCCGGCAGCCTGTTCCGTGCGTTGATCGAAGAGGTCGGCCTCATCCTGGCCATCGAATCGACCCGGACCCTGCCCACCGAATCCGTGGTCGTGGAGACGCCGCTTGAGCGCACGGGCACGCTTCGACTCAAGGCCCTGGACCCTGTGCTGGTGCCGGTCCTCCGGGCCGGCCTGGGATTGCTGCCTTCCTTCCTGCAGCTGCTGCCCACGGCCAAAGTCGGGCACCTCGGCCTCTATCGCGATCATGATTCGCTCGTGCCCGTCCCCTACTACCGCAACTTCCCGCCACTCCTGGAGGCCCGCCCGGTCTTCGTGCTGGACCCCATGCTCGCCACCGGCGGCAGCGCCTCAGAGGCGGTGCGGCAGCTGAAGGCTGCCGGCGCCGTGAGCCTGACGCTCGTCTCAGTGCTGGCGGCCCCGGAAGGCCTGGAGAGGCTCCAGGGGGACCATCCCGACCTCACGATCGTGGTGGGCGCGGTGGATCGCCAGCTCAACGAGAAGGGCTACATTCTGCCCGGGCTGGGAGATGCCGGAGATCGGCTGTTCGGCACCGCCTAAAGCTCGGGGCTCTCAGACATACCCTCACCCTGGAAGAGCACGTATTCCCAGGCCTGGCGCATATCTCCCATCTGGGCATGGACCCGCCTCAGGCGCTCGACGTCCCCGTTCCCGCGGGCGATGAGGATCTCGCGGTGCCACCAGCCGTAGAGGCGGATCAGGTTGTCCACCAGATCCCCTCCCTGCTCATGGTTCAGCCATCGGTGGAGCTCGGCGAGGATCGCGAGGACCTTCTTGGTGAAGTGGTCCTTCAGCCTTGCATCCCCGGTGCCGATGGCCTCCTCCAGCTTCACCAGAAAGCGCTGGGCCCCCTCCAGGAGCAGCACGACCATGTGCTCGGGGACGGCCGGCGACTCGTTCTGAACGGGGGAGACTGAAAAATCCTGGTTGAGGGTCATGGCAAAGGCATCCACCAGCCCTATCGGCCACCGAGCCACGAATGCTGACTACGGGCCACCCGCAAGCGCCGCAGCATCGTTTCACCGCCGTTGGAGGCCACGCTACCCTGGCTGGGCGAGGATCAGGTGATGGATCCAGCGGAGGGGATGTCGCGTCCGCCCGCGGTGCGATCGCGGCATATACTGCCTCGAAACGCTTTTGCAGAATCCAGGAAGGCGGTGTTCTGGCGACCATGGGTAGACGCGACGACCTCGTCCAACTTGCGACCAGCCTGGCCCAGGCGGGGAGGTGGCGGGAGGCCGTCGCCGCCTTCGCCGAGGCCGTGGCCATGGGGGCGTCGGACTTCTCTGTCCATTTCAATTTCGGTACCGCCCTGATGCAGTGCGGGGCCTGGGAGAGCGGCAGCAAGCAGATGCGGGCGGCCTTGGGCTACGATCCCGAGTCCCTGGACGCCCTGAACAACCTTGCGGCCGCCTCCACCAAGCTGGGCCATTCCGGTGCCGCCGAGGAAGCCAGCCGGCGCATCGTCGCCCTGGACCCGAATCACCACATCGGGTGGACCACCCTCGGGCTGGCCATCAACGAACAGGGCCGTATGACCGAAGGGATCGAATGCCTTAAGCGGGCGCTCAGCCTCGCCCCCACCTATCAGATCGCCCGGGACAACTACCTGATGGCTCTCAATTTTCTTGCGACCGATGGCGCGATCCATCGGGTAGAGCACCAGTCTCGCTGTTCCGTCCTCCCGCAGGTGGCACCCAGGCCTCTCCCAGACGCAGCGGCGCGGCGCATCCGCCTGGGATACGTTTCCCCCGATTTCCGCAGTCATTCCGTGGGCTGCTTCATGGCCGGCATCATCGAATCCCATGACCGCGATCATTTTGAGGTCACCTGCTATTCCTCGACCCACGGCCCTGACCGGATGACACGCCGCTTCAGCCAGTCGGCCGACCATTTTGTGGACATCGCCACCATGACTGACGCCGAGGCTGGCCGTCGAGTCGTGGCCGACGGCATCGATATCCTGGTGGATCTGGCCGGGCACACACAGGGAAATCGACTCGGGATCTTCGAGCGGCGCCCGGCTCCGATCCAGGTGACCTACCTGGGATACCCAGCCACGACCGGTTGCTCGTTCATCGACTACCGGCTCGTGGACGAGCTCAGCGATCCCCCAGGCAGCGATACCCATGCGACGGAAACCCTGGTTCGCCTCCCGCCACCCTTTCTGTGCTACGAGCCAATCCACGGGGCTCCGGAAGTGGTTGCCCCTCCCTTGCTCCGGGATGGATTCCCCACCTTCGGCTCATTCAACCATTCATCAAAGCTTTCCGAACACACGATCCGCTTGTGGTCGCAGCTTCTGCGCGGAGTGTCCGGCAGCCGCCTGTTCCTCAAGGCGCGGGGCTTTTCCGATGCGGCCGTGTGCAACCGGTATCGCGAACAGTTCCTCCTCTGCGGTATCGAGGCGGCCCGGATCTCCTTTTCCGGGCTCCTGGACGATCCGTCGGAGCACCTTGCCGCCTATGGCCGCATCGATATCGCCCTCGACACCTTTCCCTACAACGGAACGACGACGACGTGCGAGGCCCTGTGGATGGGCGTTCCGGTCATCAGCCGGTCCGGGGATCTGCATGCCGCGCGAGTCGGCAAGTCCATCCTGACGGCCGTGGACCTGGCCGAGTTGGCCTGCGACACGGATGAGGCTTTTCTCTTGCAGGGAAGGGCGCTGGCTGAGGACCCCGAGCGCCTGGCTGCCTTGCGCCGCGGCCTCCGCCATCGGGTCTCCAGGTCCAGGCTCTGCGACAGCCGGGGGCTCGCCGCCAGGCTTGAGGCGGCCTATCGGACCATGCTTCTTGCCGACTAACTCGATGGAGCGCTGCTTCCCTGCAGAATTAGCCCCTCCTGCCCATCCATGAAGGACCTTTCACGGAGCCCATCATGAACCCAGAAGAACTCTCCCTGGCGGTTGCCGCGCGGCCATTCTGGTACCACCGGATCGACCTCCCCGGCGGGGTCACCACGCCTGGTTGGGCCCCGCTCTCCGAGGCCGCCTACCGGATTCCAGAAGACCTCGCAGGGAAGCGGGTGCTCGACATCGGCGCCTGGGACGGTTTCTGGTCCTTCGAGGCCCTGAAGCGGGGTGCCGATCAGGTCGTCGCCATTGACGACTTCT
Source organism: uncultured Holophagaceae bacterium (assembly GCA_963751095.1). GTDB lineage: Bacteria > Acidobacteriota > Holophagae > Holophagales > Holophagaceae > Geothrix. Next base: position 266,756 of record CAVVTK010000007.1, read on the forward strand.
CCGACTACCTCGGCCGGCTGGATACGCGGGACCGGAATGCCTGGGATACCTTCGACCTTTGCCGCGAGGCCTTCGGCTACAGTCCCGAACAGTGCTCACGCATCGAGATGTCGGTCTATGATCTCGACCCGGAGGCCCTTGGGACCTTCGATGTGGTCTTCTTCTTCGGGACCCTCTACCACCTGCGCCACCCCCTGCTGGCCCTCGACCGGATCGCCAGTGTCTGCAAGGGATCCCTGTTCATCGAAAGCGCCATCTGCGACGACTTCTCCCCCTACCGTGGTGGCATCGGAAAGGACTATCCAGACCGGCAGATGGTCATGGAGTTCTACCCCACAACCCAGCTTGCCAATAATGCCACCAACTGGTGGGCGCCCACCCTCCAGTGCCTGATGGCCATGACCTCCGCGGCCGGATTCGCCGACATCAAGGGCTGGAAGCTCGTGCCGAGCCCCACGGAGCTCCCTCTCTGCCGGGGCTTCGTCAGCGCCGCGCGCGCCGAGACCAGCGCGGGTGGACCGCAGCTAGGCCGGCCCTAGCGAGTGCCAGCGCCATAGCCCCGGAGGGCACGATTCCCGCGGGACTGCGCTTCCAGTTCAGCCCTCACTCGGTTCAGGGCCTCCACGGCCACGGCGATGCGGCCCTCCAGCAGCTTGCCGGCTGCATGAGCCCGGTCGGTCAGCCCTGTCCATCCCTCGGCGCGCACGGCCACCGCCATCGCCGCGTTGAATTCCGTGTCCCAGGCGGCCAGAACTTCAGCATCCGGTTCCCAGGCCGGGTCGGCCAGCCACGCCTCCATCTGCTCGATGGCTGCGCGGACCCTGTCATCGCTCATACGACCTGGTTTCCGAAGGAAGGCTCGGCGGCCCCCTGGGGAGTGCCGGTCTTCTTTTCATGGAGCTGCTCCCAGGCCTGCCGGATGTCACCCATCTGCTCGCCCACGGCCGACAGGCGGCCCGCATCCATGAGATGCCCGGCCACCACGAGCTCCCGCGTCCACCAGTCGTACAGCTTCTCGAGATTCTCGACCAGTTCGCCCCCGTCTTCGTAGTTCAGGCGGAGGGTTGCCTCTGTAATGGCGTCGAGGGTCCGTGCGAGACTGCTGGCGGTCGCCGAGACGTCCTTGCGCCCCAGGGCCTGCATGGCCTTGCCCAGGTGGCGCTGGCCAGCCTCCATGATGAGGGCGGCCTGCTGCTCGGGGCTTGCCCCCATCACCCGCTGGGTCAGGTAGGCGTCGGCGGATTTGGCGTAGGCATTCACAACAGAGTCCCCCAGCTGCGTTTCGGCGAATTCTGCCGAATCATGAATCGAGGCAAATCTCAGGCCGAAGCCAGTGAGCCTGCACCAGCCCGCATCTGGGCCACCACCGATTCCATCTGGGCGAACTTCTTCTTGAGGTTCTCCTTCTCCTGGTTCAGCCGTGTCTGGGCGGTCTGGATCTGGGCGTCCAGGCTCTTGTTCTGGGCCTGGATCGCGTCCAGGATCGACTTGATCCCGCCGCTGCCCACACCCGTGAACCCCGTGATGATGTCCTTCATGGCCTGGCCTACGCCCCGGCTCAAGGTGATGGTTCCGCTGCCGGTGTCCGTGACCGCGAGGCTCAGGCCGGCAAAATCACCCGTTCCAGTCAGTACGCCACCTGTCACCTGGATGGGAGCGCTGGCCACTCCATTCCGGGTCAGGGTACCCCAGAGCACCCCGCTGCCGTCCTTGGTGACGGCGAAATCCACGGGGCCGGTCACCGTCTTGGTGCCGCCAGCCCTGAAGGTCACCGCTGGGCTGGTGGAATCTCCCGCGAAAGCGAAGAGCCGCTGGACGGCAGCGAGGTCATTGCCCACGGCCGCCTGGAAGGTGATGGTGTTCAGATAGACGGTGCCGTCCGCCTGGGTGCTGATCCCGATGTTCGGCAGGGTCTTGTAGGCCGATCCGCTGGGCAGCCCCGCCGTCTGGCCGAACAGCGTGGACTTGAGGCTGGCCATCATGGCGCGTGTGGTGGAGTCCGAGGCCAGGGGCGCCTCGTTGATGCTGCCATCCGCGTTCTTGGTGGACGTGGAGGCCGCTTGGTAATCCTTCATCAGCTGGTTGTATTTCGTGATGAAATCCTGCACCGCGGCCGTGGCCCCGGCCTTGTCAGGGGCCACCGTCAGGGTGGTGGTGCCGGTCTGCCCACCCTGCTTGAGGGTGAAGGTCATCCCATCAACCGCATCCTTCACCACGTTGGCCGTGCGTGTGAGTTCGATGCCATTGAGCACGAAATTCGCGTCGGTGGCATTGGCGCCGGATGTGGCGGAAGTCACACCGCCGACGATGGTCAGGGTGCCGTCCGCCCGAGGCGCGCCATAGCTCCCGACTCCGATGCCCAGGCCTGGGTCCACGGTTCCAGACAAGGTAGCGAGGGTCACCACCCCGCCGGTCTTCCCCGTGCCCGTATCCTTGGCCGTCAGCACCAGCTGGTAGGGGTTGGGGCCCTTGCCCATGTTCACCACCGAGGCCGTGACGCCGGCACCCGAGGCATTGATCTTGTCCCGCAGACCATTCAGGGTGTTGGAGGAGGCATCAAGGGTGATCTCCTTGACCACGCCGTCCGTGCCTTGAACGGCGAAGGTGGCCGAGGTCCCGGCCGTGAAAATCGGAGAGAGCGCGGAGTCCCCGGGATTGGCCACGGCCAGGTTGGTGGTGTAGCCCGTAACGGGGGCCAGGGTCGCCGAGATCCGCCCCTTGGTGGCCACCGTCTTCACGGTGATGTCGTAATTGCCGGAGGCCACCCCGGTGGCCGTGGCTGTGACGTTGGTGTTGTTGTTGTCAGTGCTCGTCACCGTGCGGCCGTTCAGCTTGTCCTGCAGGGTGGCCATGCTGAGACTGAGGGTGGTCAGCGCCGTCCTCATGGCGTTGAGGGCCGTGCTCTTTTTATCGTTGAGGTCCTTCTTGGCCTGCAGCCGGTTCATGCCGGTGGCCTTCTGGGCCACGATGGCGTTGATCAGGGCCGTGGTGTCGATGCCCGTGGTAATGCCGCTGATTGAGCTAAGGGAAGAAGTCGCCATCACACACCTCGATTGTCATGCGAGCAGGTAAGCCTAACCCTCCCGATCCACCAGGGCACCGGATGATCGCCCGTTGTTCTCCATTGCCCGAAGCCGCCGGGAGATCCCGAGCACTTCGTCGGAAGGAATCTGGAGCACCACTTCGCCGGTGCCTTGCTGGATGACCTGGTAGACCGCGCGGCCAGATCCAGCATCCACTTGGAGCTTGAGCTCCGGCTCGGCCTGCTGGAGATGCTCGTTCACCTGGGCCGCGGCGGCAGCCAGGCCCCCGCTGGAATCCTTGGCAACCGGGCCGCTGGCGGGCATTGGGGCTGGCTGGGCACTGACGGACCTGGGCGCGGCCATGCCAGTCGCCACGAGGGGGAGACTTCCCAGGGGGCTGATCGAATTGGCCATGAGGAACCTCCTCTCCAGACTCTAGACGCCTAGAGGGGGCAGAACCGATCCGCCCCCTCCAGAAGTCAATGAACGCCTACTACCGGAAGAGGCCCAGAATCGTCTGCGCGGACTGGTTGGCATTGCTCAGGGCGCTGGTGCCAGCCTGCATCATGATCTGGTACTTGGTGAGGTTCGCCATCTCGGCGCCCATGTCGGCCCCCAGGTAGGAGTCCGCGATGCCGAGCTGGGTCTCAGCCTGGATGCCCGAGAGCTGGGCGTCGCTGAGGGCCTTGGACATGGCTGCGGCATTCATCTTCTGGGCGTCGGCGATCAGGACCAGGGCGGCGGCGGAGTCGCTCGCGGCGGTGGCGGTCTTGAGGTCCGAGTACTCCTGGAGGCCGCTATTGCCGCCGCCTTCCAGTTCGGCCATCTTGTAGGCCAGTTCCGTCAGCTGCTGGTTGGCGCCGTCGGTGTTGAGGGCGACAAAATAATTGGCTTGGCTCTTGTACACAGCGGCGGCGGCCTTGCGCGAAGCGGCCATGGCGGTGTTGCCGGCGTCGAGGCTGGCGGCATCGTCCGAGGCGGTGTTGACGCGCCGGCCAGTGGTGAGGCGGGTGATCGTCTTGTTCAGATCGATCTTGGTGACGCCCAGCTGGCGGCTCGCGGCCAAGGCGTTCACGTTGCTCAGAATCGTAACCATAACATCCTCCGTGATGTTTTATGGCAGCATCCGTGCTGCCAGGTTGTGTGGGGGAATCCCCCGACCCGAGTCTCTTCGGACAGACCGGGCCTGAACATTAATTATTTCCCCCGGCCCGCAGATGACACCGGCTCACCGGCCCCCAGGAAGGAGGTCCCTGCCCTTCCGGGTAGATGACACGAGGCCCTCCATCGGAAGGGCCTCGTGGGTGTGGTGCAGCTATGTCTTGCACAGGGCTTTCGATTGCCACAGGCGCAAAGAGGACTATCCCTCCTTGTCCACCAGGGCACCGGACGACTGAGCCTGGCCCCCCAGCTCCCGCAGACGCCGGGACATCCCCAGCACTTCTTCGGAAGGAATCTGGAGCACCACTTCGCCGGTGCCTTGCTGGACCACCCGGTAGACGGTGCGGCCTGAACCGGCGTCCACCTGGAGCTTGAGTTCCGGCTGCGCTTGCTGGAGGTGCTGGTTGACTTGGGCCACCACTGCAGCCGGACTGCTGCCAGAAGCCTGAATGGCTGGGCTGCTGGCGGGCGCCGGGGCCGGCTGGGCGCTGACGGGCTTAGGCAATGCGGCGCCAGTCGCCACGACCGGCGAACTTCCCAACGGGCTGATTGGATTAGCCATGGCAAACCTCCTCTCCGGACGTCAAACGCCTGGAGGGGGCCGAAGGGTTCCGCCCCCTCCAGAAGTCAAGGGACGCCTACTACCGGAAGAGACCCAGGATCGTCTGCGCGGACTGGTTGGCATTGCTCAGGGCGCTGGTGCCAGCCTGCATCATGATCTGGTACTTGGTGAGGTTCGCCATCTCGGCGCCCATGTCGGCCCCCAGGTAGGAGTCCGCGATGCCGAGCTGGGTCTCAGCCTGGATGCCCGAGAGCTGGGCGTCGCTGAGGGCCTTGGACATGGCTGCGGCATTCATCTTCTGGGCGTCGGCGATCAGGACCAGGGCGGCGGCGGAGTCGCTCGCGGCGGTGGCGGTCTTGAGGTCCGAGTACTCCTGGAGGCCGCTATTGCCGCCGCCTTCCAGTTCGGCCATCTTGTAGGCCAGTTCCGTCAGCTGCTGGTTGGCGCCGTCGGTGTTGAGGGCGACAAAATAATTGGCTTGGCTCTTGTACACAGCGGCGGCAGCCTTCCGGGAGGCGGCCATCGCGGTGTTGCCGTTGTCCAGGCTGGCGGCGTCGTCCGAGGCGGTATTGACGCGTCGGCCGGTGGTGAGGCGGGTGATCGTCTTGTTCAGATCGATCTTGGTGACGCCGAGCTGGCGGCTCGCGGCCAGGGCGTTCACGTTACTGAGAATGGTAACCATAACATCCTCCATGATGTTAGGAGGCAGCATCCGTGCTGCCGGGTTGTGCCGGAGGAAACCCCCGACTGCACCCTCTTCGGACGGTTCGGCCCCAAACTGGAATATATTTTTTTCTTGATAAATTGATAATTTAAATCAATGCCTTCTTTTAACCATCTAACGTCGCTTCCAAGGCCGAGCTTGGGCACTCGACCAACGGCCTACTGGCGGCGCTTCAACCAAGCCCCGGGCCAGTGCGTGATGTTCTGGTCCAGATCGCTCTCGTTGAAGGGCCAGGCTGGTTGTTCAATCACGAACTCGGGGTGCTTCTCGGCAAAGTCCATGGCGGCGTGGGTCGGGTTGTCCGTGGCCCAACCGGGCGTGCCGCGAGGCACGTCCGCCAGGTCGCCCATGATGCCGTCGGTGGCGATCAGATAAGAGCCTGCCGTGACCAGGTCGGCGTAGGCTTCCAGCTCGCTGTGCACGTGCGCGTAGGTGTGGTTCGAATCGAGGATGACCAGGACGGTCTCGCCAGGCTTCACGCGGGACTTCACGTTGGCCACGATGCCGGGATCCGTCGAGCTGCCCTCGACGAGTTCGATGTGGTCATAGAGCGGGTGCGCCTCGATGGCCTGCCGGTTGTGGGGACGGATTTCGATGTCGATGCCGATGACCCGACCCCTCCCCAAGGCGCGGCAGAGGCTGCTGTAGAAGATCAGGGACCCGCCATGAGCCACGCCGGTCTCGATGATCACGTCAGGCTGCACCTGGAAGATCACCTCCTGGATTCGGATCATGTCCTCCGGCAACTGGATGACCGGGCGGCCCATCCAGCTGAAGGTGTACGGATATTTCTGGTTCCAGCCCACGCGCACCCACTGCCTGGACAGGGCCTCAAATCCCTCCCTGGAGTACAGCTCCATCGTTCTGGCCTGCCCGTTCTCCTCCAGGACAAGGGTCCTGGTATCCGTATCCATGGTCAGCTTCATGGTTCCCTCCCATTACTGGTGGCGAGTCCTGCGTTCAGCATCACGGCTGCGACCCTCGTACCGTCAGCTCCAGTCCCTGGGTCAGGGAGAGCCGGGGCTGCCAGCCCAGAGCGGTGAGCTTGCGGTTTTCGCCCACGAGCAGGGGCGGCCCTGCCGGCTGCTCCGGTGAAAGTGCCAGCACGGGGCGCGGATCTGAGTCCAGGAGCCGCGCCAGCTCAGAGGCGAGGGTGCCCACCTGGACTGGCTCTCCCGAGCTGATGTTGAACTCGCCGCTGGCCTGACAGAGCAGCAGGGTGAGGAACCCCTCGGCCACATCCGAGGCGTGCAGGAAGTCGCGGGCGGCGGAAGCCTCGATCTGGAAGGGCGGGCGCGTACCCTTGAACACCTCGATCAGGGAGGGGACGAGGCGCCTCCGGTCCTCGCCGGACCCGAAGGGCAGGAAGACCCGGCCCCAGGCGCAGGGAATGCGGTGCTGCGCGCACAAGGCCGCCGAGAGGCGTCGAGTCGCATCCTTGCAGGTGCCGTAGAGGCTGGCGGGGCGAAGGGGCGTGCTGTCCTCCCGGCAGGTCCCCTGGGACCAGTCGTACTCCGCGCAGCTGCCCGCCAGGACCATCCCCTCGCATCCAGCCTGGCAGCAGGCCGCCACCAGCCGGGTGGTGGCGTCGACCCAGCGAAGGTTGAGCCCGGAGTTCCAATACTCGCCGTGCTCGACATCCCACGCCAGATGCAGCAGGTGCGTCGCCCGGGAGGCCCGCCACAGCGCCGGCCAGTCGGGTTCCGCCAGCAGGTCGACCTCCAGGTGGCCGGAGGCCTGGCCTTCCAGGGGGCGGCTGCGCCCCGCCGTGATCACCTCCAGGCCCCGTCGCCGCAGCGCTCCCAGGGCGTAGCGCCCGAGGAATCCCCCTGCTCCCGTGACCAGGACCCTCATGCGACTCCTCCTAGGTGACCTGTAGCTCAGGCACGGCCGTGACGAACTGGCCACCCCACGCCCGAATGTAGGCCAGCTGATCGGTCACCTCCTCCCGGAGGTTCCAGGGGAGGATGACCACGAAGTCCGGCTTGCGCTCCATGATCAGGGACTCGTCGCAGATGGGAATGCGGCTGCCGGGCAGGAACTTGCCCTGCTTGGCCGGATTCCTGTCGATGACATGGGAGATGAGGTCAGGCCGGACCCCGGCGTAGTTCAGCAGGGTGTTGCCCTTCGCGGCGGCTCCGTAGCCCATCACGGTCTTCCCGGACCGCTTGGCCTCCAGCAGGAAGTCCAGGAAACCGTTCTTGATCCTGTCGGCCCTGGCCTGAAAGCTGCTGTAGAAGGGGGCCGTCCGGATTCCAGCGGCTTCTTCGGCTTCGAGGCACGCGCTCAGGGAGGGGCTGGGGGGCCTGGGGGTGGCGTCGGATCTCTGCACGAACACGCGCAGGCTGCCGCCATGGGTGGACAGGTGCTCGAGGTCGAAAGCCCTCAGCCCGCTGTGGCCCAGGATTGTGGTCAGCGCCGACAGGGACAGGTAGGAATAGTGCTCGTGGTACACCGTGTCGAACTGGGCGTGCTCCACCAGGCTGAGGAGGTGCGGGAACTCGAAGGTGGCCATGCCTCCGGGCAGGAGGAGCCGCGAGACGCCGAGCAGAAAATCATTGATGTCCGGCACATGGGCCAGGACGTTGTTGGCGGTGATCAGGTCGGCCTGCCGGCCTGCGGCGGCAAGCTCGGATCCCATCTGGGCCCCGAAGAAGGCCTCGATGATCTCCAACCCTTTCGCCCGCGCGGCCCGGGCGGTGCTGGCCGTCGGCTCGATTCCCAGACAGGGGATGCCCCGTGCCTTCAGGTACTGCAGGAGGTAGCCATCATTGGCGGCCAGCTCCACCACCAAGGATCCCTCGCCGAGGTGCAGGCGGTCCGTCATCTGCCCCACGTACGCCTCGGCGTGCCTGAGCCAGGTCTCGGAGTAGGAGCTGAAGTAGGCGTAGTCCTCGTTGAACAGGGCTTCGGCCGGGCCCGCATCCTCCGTCTGGACCAGCCAGCAGGCCTGGCAGACCAGCACCTTCAGGGGATGCCACGATTCCGGGGCGCGCAGGAACTGCTCGGTGAGGTAGGCATTGGAGTGGGGAGCGGATCCCAGGTCCAGGAAGGTCAGCTGCAGGTCAGCCCGGCAATGGCGGCACTTCATGGGCGGAGTCCCTCGAACGTGGGTTCGATCATGGGGTGGGAACGATCCCGTTCCGACAAGACTCCCACCTCCAGGGGCCAGTCGATGGCCAGGGCGGGATCCAGGGGATGGAGGCCGCCTGAGGCTTCGGAACGGTATGGCGCGGAATGGAAGTAGAGCAGCTCGCAGTCGGCCGTCAGGGTCTGGAACCCGTGGGCGAAGCCTTCCGGGATGAGCAGGCTGATGGGTTCATCCGCAGAGAGGTTGAACCCCTGCCAGCGCAGGAACGTGGGCGAGCCCCGGCGGAGATCGACGGCCACGTCCAGGATGCGGCCCCGGAGGCAGGTCACCACCTTCACCTCCGCGTGCGGAGGGCGCTGGAAATGCAGGCCGCGGATGGTCCCGACGAGCGCCGTGTGGGTGTGGTTGACCTGGCTGAGGCTGGCTCCGAATCCAGCCCCCCTGAAAGCCTCCGAGCAGAAAAGCCTGGTGAAGCTGCCGCGGACATCCTCGATGGGCTCCCGCCTCACGAGCTGCAGGCCGGCGAGGTCCGTCCCCCGGAATTCGAAGCGTGGATCGGTCATGGGCAGCCGCCTGGCAACTGGAGGATGGGCGTATGGCTCTCGATCTGGGCCAGCGAGAAGGCACCCATGTCGGCCCCCCTCCGCCACGCACGATGCCATTCCAGGCTCTTTTCCACGGCCGTGTCGAGGCTCCAGCGGGGGCGCCAGCCCAGGAGCTGGCGGGCCCTGGCGCTGTCCAGCCGCAGCACGGCGGCCTCGTGGGGCTGAGGCGCGGGGTTGATCCGCCACTGGAAATCTGGCGCCAGGTTCCCAAGGCGTGTGAGCACCTCGGAAACGGATTGTGCACCCTCGTCGGCGGGGCCGAAGTTCCAGGCCTCGGCGTGGGCTGGACCCTCTCCGTGGAGACGTGCGGCCAGAAGGAGGTAGCCGGAGAGGGGCTCCAGCACGTGCTGCCAGGGGCGCACGGCCGAGGGTGACCGGATGTCCAACGGGAGCCCCGCATCCATGGCCCGGAAGGCGTCAGGCAGGAGCCGATCCGCAGCCCAATCGCCGCCGCCGATGACGTTGCCGGCGCGCGCCGAGGCCACCGCCACGCCCCCATCTTGAAGGTAGGACTTCCGGTAGGCCGCGGTCACCAGTTCGGAGCAGGCCTTGCTGCAGGCGTAGGGGTCGGAGCCGCCCAGCGGGTCGCTCTCGCGGTAGCTCCAGGGCCATTCCTGGCTCTCGTAGCACTTGTCGGTGGTGACATTGACCACGGCCCGCACCGAAGGACACTTGCGCACGGCCTCGAGGAGGTGGACGGTCCCGAGCACATTGGTCGCGAAAGTCTCCACCGGGAAAGCGTAGGCTTGGCGCACAAGCGGCTGGGCGGCCAGATGGAAGATCACCTCGGGCTCGGCCTGAAGCAGGGCATTGGTTAGCAGGCCCCGATCGGCCAGATCACCGAGGGTGCTGCCGCTGACACGGGCTCCGATCCCGGCGGCTTCGAACAGGCTCGGCTGGGTGGGGGGAGGCAGGGCGAAGCCGTACACCCTGGCGCCCAGCGCCTCCAGCCAGAGGGCCAGCCAGCCTCCCTTGAAGCCGGTGTGGCCGGTCAGGAACACCCGGCGGTCGCGCCAGAAGGCGCTGGTCAGTCCCAGGTTTTCCACGGAGCCACTCCCTGCTGCCAAAGGGTTTCGAGTTGCGTCTTGTCCCGGAGGGTGTCCATGGGTTGCCAGAACCCGTAGTGCTTGAATGCCATGAGCTCGCCTTCGGAGGCCAGCCGGGCAAGGGGGGCCCCCTCCCAGGCCGTGGAGTCATCCTCGATGCAATCCAGGCTCTCCGGAGAAAGGACGAAGAAGCCGCCGTTGATCCACGCGCCATCACCCAGAGGCTTCTCGATGAAGCCTTGAACGGCCTGATCCTCCAGGGCCAGTGAGCCGTACCGGCCAGGAGGTTGGACCGCCGTGACGGTGGCCTTGCGGCCATGGGAGCGGTGGAAGGTCACCAGCTCGCCGATGTTGATGTCCGACACCCCATCGCCGTAAGTCAGGCAGAACTCCTTCTCGCGTTCGACGTAGGCGGAGATCCGCTTGAGGCGGCCGCCAGTCAGGGTATCCGCGCCCGTGTCCACCAGGGTCACACGCCAGGGCTCCGCGTGCTCTTCATGGACTTCCATGCGATTGTTCTGGATGTCGAAGGTGACGTCGCTCATGTGCAGGAAGTAGTTGGAGAAGTATTCCTTGATCATGTACCCCTTGAAGCCGAGGCAGACAATGAATTCGTTGAGGCCGTAGCGCGAGTACATCTTCATGATGTGCCACAGAATGGGACGGCCGCCGATCTCGATCATCGGCTTGGGCTTCAGGTGGGTTTCTTCGCTGAGCCTTGTTCCAAGGCCTCCCGCCAGGATCACGACCTTCATGCTGCACCTCCACGGGAGCCTTGGGCTTGCTTGGGACTTGATGGGTCGGATCCGTCCTGCTCCACCACCCAGCGTTGGAACATGCCGCGATACGCGTCCTCGAAGGCCCGGGCGAAACCGGGACCGTCCATCAGCGGTGATGCCTGCATCCGCTCGCGCATCCCGAGCCTAAGCTCGTCTAGACCCTGCGGATCACCCGCGAAATGGCAGGCCTTCTCGATGTATTCCGCCTCGCACGAGGCCACCCACTCCGAAAGCCCCAGGTTCATCAGCATCCCCAGTCCGAGCCGACCCACTGGTGGCCGGCTGGCCAGGGTCACGAACGGCACGCCCATCCACAGCGCGTCCATCAGCATGGTGCCCCCGCCATGGGGGAAACTGTCCAGCAGGATGTCGATGTCGTTCAAGCCCTCGAAGATCCTGGGGCTCTTCCGCATGGTCACCCGGGTCGTGTCAACGCCATGTTCGGAGAGGAGGTCGCGGTAGTGGGCTTGGGTCGCGGCGTCCGCGAAGGGTCCGAAATCCAGGACCAGCCGAGCATCCGGGAGCCGCTTCAGGATCTCCCCCCAGGCCCTGAAGGTGTGGTGATTGAGCCGCTCGGTCCGGCCCGTGTACCCGAAGGTCACAAATCCATTCTTGAGGCAGGGGGGTGAGGCGATGTCCGCGGTCTCCACTGGCGGCTGGAAGACCATGAAGGAATTGGGAAGCCGGACAATGGTCTCGCGGCACAGGGTGCCTTCAGGCGCGACATGCGGATCGAAGAAGGCGTAGTCGATGGCCTTCAGACCGGTGGTCCATGCAGAGCCCAGCCATGTGGCCTGGATGGGCGCCGGCTTCAGGGCGAACACGCCGAGCCTCTCGCCTTCCATGTGGCCGCAGAGATCCACCAGGATGTCGATCCGGTCCTCCGCCACCTGTCTGGCAACGGCCTCGTCGTCCAGGCCGCGGATGTCCCGCCAGTGCTCGAACTGGTTCCTGAAGAGCTTCGTCCATGCCACTTCGTGCTGGACGTTGGAGTAGGCGAACAACTCGACCACCTCCCGGTCGTGGTGCTGGAACAGCGGCCAGAAGTAGAACCGGGAAGTGTGCTTTCGGAAATCCGGGGAGACGTAGCCGATGCGCAGGCGCCGGTTCGGGTTTCGGTCATGGGAACGGTGGTCGGCCTGGGGGGTGGAATGGAAATCCCCCCAGTGCACGAACTCCCGGAAGATCTCCTCTGCGCTCAAGTCGGGGTGGTAGGAGAAGCAGTAGAGCCGCTGCTCCCAGAGCAGGGGATCATCCGGTCGCCCTTCGAGGGCCCGGTCGCTTTCCGCTACCACCTCCTCATGCCTGGAGAGGTAGGCCAGCGTGTTGCAGAGAGCTTGCCGCATTTCGGCGAAATCAGGCCTGACCTGGAGGGTTCTGCGACAGAGCGCCTCGGCCTCCACCAGCCGGCCGGCCCGCGTCAAGGCCGACTTCAGGGCCAGGTTCGCGACGGCGTGGATGGGATCGATGGAGAGGGCCGCCCGGTAGCTCTCGACAGCCTCCTCGAGCCGGCCTTGGCGCCTCAGGGCGTTGCCAAGGAAGGCGTGGGCGTTGGCCGACTGCGCGTCGATCGTGAGGGCCCTCCGGTAGGACGTCTCGGCTTCGGCAGGCCGGCCGCCCCGCTCCAGGGCGACGCCAAGGTTGCAGTGGGCCTGCGCGTTTTCCGGCAGGAGGGCCACCGCCCGCCTCAGGGCGGCGATGGCCGGCTTGCCCTGGGCCTGCTGGGAGGCTCCGAGGATCATCCAGGTTTCTCCTGAGAGTGGGTGCCTGCCGAGCAGGGCCCGCGCCTCTGCCTCGACTTCCTCGGGCTGTCCTTCGTTGAAGCGGACGATCAGGCTGTTCAGTTCTTCGAAGAGGGCTTGTCCGCTATCCACGGGACACCTCCTTCCTCCAGTGGTCGAACATGGCACGATAGGCCGCCTCGAAGGCTCTTGCGAAGCCTGCCCCGTCCATCAGGGGGGAGGCCTTCATCCTCTCCCTCATGCCGAGGCGGAGGTTCTCCAGGGTCGCGGGCTCACCGGCGAAGCAGCAGGCTTTGTCGATGTATTCCGCTTCCGTGGTGGCCACCCACTCGGGGAGCCCCAGGTTCATGAGCATGCCCAGCCCCAGCCGACCCACGGGCGGGCGGCTGGCGAGGGTCACGAAGGGCACGCCCATCCACAGCGCGTCCAGCAGCATGGTGCCGCCGCCGTGCGGGAAGCTGTCCAGCAGGATGTCGATGTCGTTCAGGCCGGGGAAAACCTTGGGGCTCCTGCGCAGGGTCACGCGTTCCATGTCCACGCCGTGCCTGGCCAGGAAGCCGCGGAAGCGCTCCTGCGTCTTCGGCTCGGCGAAGGAGGCGTAGTCGAGGATCAGCCTGGCATCCGGAAGCCGCCTCAGGATCTCGCCCCACACCCGGAAGGTCCGGTGGTTCAGGCGCTCCGAGCGACCCGTGTACCCGAAGGTGATGTGGCCGCTCTGCAGACAGGGCGGCGGCACGATATCTGCTGTCTCCAGGGGGGGCTCGAACACCATGAAGGAATGGGGCAACCGGATGATGGTTTCGCTGCAGAGGGTGCCTGCGGGGGCGACGAAGGGGTCGAACAGGGCATAGTCGATGGCCGGCAGGCCCGTGGTCCAGGCGGACCCAAGCCAGGTCGCCTGGATGGGGGCCGGCTTCAGCGCGAACACACCCAGCCGCTCGTCCTGCATATGCCCACAGAGGTCCACGAGGATGTCGATGCCGTCCTCACGCACCATGTCCGCGACGGCCTCGTCGCCCACGCCGCGGATGTCCCGCCAGTGCTCGAACTGGCCCCGGAAGAGCCGGGTCCACGCCACTTCCTTGTCGACGTTGGAGTAGGCGAACAGCTCGAAGCCCTCTCGATCGTGGTTGCGGAACAGGGGCCAGAAGTAGAAGCGGGAGCTGTGGGCCCGGAAATCCGGGGACACGTACCCGATGCGGAGACGCCGGTCCGGGTTGCGGTCGTGGGAAGAGAAACAGGCGGCGGGCTTCGGGAACCGGCTTCCCCAGCGCGTGAACTCTTTGAAGATGTCCTCCGCCCTGAGGTCAGGGTGGTAGGAGAAGCAGTACAGGCGCTGCTCCCAGATCACGGCCTGGTCTGGCTTGTCCGACATGGCTCGGTCGCTCTCGGCCACCACAGCCTGGAAATCAGACATATAAGCCAGGGCTCGGGCCAGGTTCTGGCGCATCTCGGCGAAATCGGGCTTGGCTGCTAATGCCTTACGGCACAGCTGTTCCGATTCCACCAATCGTTTTTGGTCCATGTAGATCAAATTGAGCTGCAAATTGGCCCGATGGTGCGCCGGATCTAAATCTATGGCCCGCTGGCAGCTCTCAATGGCCAGGTCGACCTGGCCAAGCTCTCGGTAGGCTACGGCGAGGTTGTTCAAGGCATCGGGAAAGTCGGGCTTGAGCTCAAGGGCCTTCTGGTACTGGTCAATCGCCTCGTCGTGACGCCCCAGGGACTGAAGCGCCAATCCCAGGTTGTAGCAGGCCATCGTGAATTCTGGATTGAATTCCAAAGCCGCCTGGTAGGCATCAATTGCGGCTTGAGTTAGTCCCATGTTTTGTTTCAATAAGCCCAAACGAAAGTAAGCTTCATAATAATCTGGTTGAATGTCGATAGCTCGCCTGAACGCCGTTTCGGCTTCTGTGTTTGACCCAAGAAGCTGAAAGGATATTGCCATATTATAATGGATAGTCGCTAAATTTGAGTCAATTTCAAGCGCATGACGGTACCTTTCAATGGCCTTCGCCACGTGTCCCCGGCGCTGCTCGGCCGCGCCCAGGTTGCCGAGGGCCAGAGCGTTTCCGGGCGCCAAGCGTACCGCGCGATTCAGCGCCGCCAGGGAAGGCTTGCCCTGGGATTCCAGAGACACCCCGAGCCCCAGCCAGGCGTCACCCGAAAGGGGAAATTCGCTCACCAGGGTGTGGGCCTGGGCCTCCGCCTCCTCATGCCGTTCCGCCTGCAGCAGGGCCATGAGGTGGTTCATTCGCTCGGGCGGAACCTCGCTCCCGTTCAGAATAAGCCTCCTTTCCTCAGTGCCCCACAGGGTGCCACAGGCATTCTCTTCCGTGTGAGCAAAGCCCACGCCACCTTCGACCGGGAGATTTCTACCGTGAGTCCCGAGCTGACGAGGCTTCCTGTCAGAAAATGAAAATAAAACCCGTTTCCATGGGTTTACGAATGGGACGAAAAGGCAACCCATCCACCGGGTCGAACGTCAGCCCTTCTCCCGCCCGAACATGCCCCTCAGCCTGCCCATGAGACCCGCCGCCTGGGCCTCCCTGGTGGGCATGGCGGGATCCTCCAGGGACCACCCCGCCGGGACGGCCACAGAGGGATCCAGCTCCAGGGCCCGGCGGAAGCAGCCTTGGGCGTTGGCCCGGAAACCCTTGCGGTGGTAGAGCTCGCCCATGAGCGCCCAGGGTTCGGCGGCGCGGGGATTGAGGCGCGAGGCCACCTGCAGGGCCTCGATGGCGCGGGTGGACCAGGCTGGATTGCTTAGCCGAAGCCTTCCGAGCAGCATCCAGGATTCAAAGGCCCCCGGGGAATCCCCATCCAGCTTGATGGCCTGCTCCAGGGAGCGGATGGCCTCGCTGGTGCGGTCCTGCATCATGTAGGACTTGGCCTTGACGAGCAGGCGCCGGGCCCGTTCGGCGGCGGAGGGCTCTGCCTCCTCGAGGGGGATCGACGGCAGCATCGCCGGGGTCGGCTCGGATACATCGAGTTCCAGGGAGTCGGAAAGGAACCGGGCGGGCGGCGGAACCAGATCATCCTGGATCAGCAGGATCGGCTCCGGGTCAGCTTCCAGCTCGATCACGGGCTCTGCAATGGGTGGCGATGGGGGTGGCTCCTCCTTCGGCAGGAGCGGCAGCTCGCCGCGCACCAGATCCAGCCCGCCCAGGGCCCAGAGCGTGGCGACCAGCTTGGCGGCATGCTCCTGGGGAAGTCCCGTCAGGGAGGCGATGGTGTCGCAGCCCAGGGGCTCCGTCCCCAGAAGGGAGAGCGCGTAGGCCAGGGTGGGCGTCAGGGGCAGACTGCTGAGAGCCTCCAGCAGGTTCGGCAGGGCCCGCCAGCGCCAGTCGGGTTCGCTGCGGAACATCTCCACCAGCTCCCGGTCGATCTTCGCGCTCTGGAAGGTGTCCCAGACGAGCCAGCGATGGTCCAGGCGGAACTGCAGATCGCCGCTGAGGTTCTCGTCGAGGCCTCCGGGAATCCAGGTCATCTTCAGGATCTGGTGCTCCATGGCATGCAGCAGCACCGAGCCCAGCAGCTCGTGCAGGCGCTCGTCCCGCTCCTCCACGGTCATCAGGCCCCATTGCACGACGCGGTCGCCCACGCGCGAGCCCTCGCCGTCGGCGAGCAGCTCCTTGAGCGAGGCCATGTCCAGCACGCCCCGGCGGATGAGGAAGTTGCCGAACTGCTCGCCGACCGCGTCGCTGCGCAGATACTTCAGGTCGCCGTCGGCCCAGTAGAGGCGGCGCGTGCCGTCGTTTTGTTCCAGCACAAGCTCGCCCTCGGCCCTCTGCTGGTGGAGGGATCCCATGAGGGCCGGCAGGAAATGGCGGATGCGGACTTCGGGCACTAAGGCTCCGGGGGTGGATTCTAGTTTGCACGGTCCAGGCCTGGACGCCAGCCCCGAAAGCACGACTTTGATGCCGAAATATCCCAAGTCGCGCTCAAACACTTTTGGCCGGACTCCTAGCCCTTGGCCCTGGCCCCGTCTGGACCTATGCTGTTCTTCCGCCCACCCACGCGCCCCGGAAGGGTTCCGCCATGTTCGAGAAGCTCGGGAAATTCGAGATCAAGCGCGTCCTCGGAAACGGCGCCATGGGCGAGGTGTACCTCGGGGTGGATCCGTCCATCGGCCGGGAAGTGGCCATCAAGACCATCCTCCCCGCCGCGGCCCAGGGCGGCGAGGCCAAGGAGCGGTTCGCCCGCGAAGCCAGGGCCGCCGGCGTCCTGAACCACCCGAACCTGGTGACCATCTACGAATTCGGCGAGGACCAGGGCGTCCTCTACATCGCCATGGAGTATGTGAAGGGGCACGACCTGGAGGAGCTCCTCCAGGATCATTCCCTGTCCCGCTCCGAGTCGCTGGAGGTCCTGGCCCAGGTCTGCGATGGGCTGGGCTTCGCGCACCGGCAGCAGATCGTCCACCGCGACATCAAGCCCACCAACGTCCGCGTCCAGCGCGATGGGCGGCGCCTCCACGCCAAGGTCATGGACTTCGGCGTGGCCAAGATCAGCAACTCCGACATGACGGCCACGGGCATGGTCATGGGCACGGTCAGCTACATGGCGCCCGAGTACATCCGCTTCGGCAAGCCCGATCCCCGCAGCGACCTGTTCGCCGTGGGCGTGATGCTCTACGAGAGCCTCAGCGGCCGGAAGCCCTTCGCCGGCGACACCACGCCCACGGTGCTCTACAAGATCGTGAACGAGCCGCCGGATCCCATCGAGACCGAGAAGCTGCAGGGCATCAGCCCCGCCATCCGCACCGTGCTGGACCGGGCACTCTGCAAGAACCCCGAAGAGCGCTACCAGACCGCCGAGGACTTGGCCAAGGCCCTGCGCGCGGCCAAGGATCCCTCCTGGATGGGCCAGGCCGACGAGGCCACCACCCTGATGCAGGCCTCGGCCCCCACGGCTCCCGCCAGGGCCGTGCCCACGAACACCACCCTGCAGGTCCCCGTTGCACCCCCTGTGGTCACTGCGGAACCGCGCCCCGCCCCCGGGGCCACCGGCAGCAAAAAGGGGCTGTGGATCAGTCTCGCCGCCCTGGCCCTGGCCACTGTGGCAGGTGCCGCCTGGTGGGCCACGAAAGATCGCGTCTCCATGCCCATGGCCTCTTCGACGGAGGCCAAGCCGGAGCCCGCGCCCACCCCCGGCGAGGTGAAGACCGCCACCGGAGCTCCAGGCCCTGCTCAAGGCCCCCCCACCACCACGGGCGTTCCCGGAACCCAAGGCACCCAGAAACCGACCGTTCCGACACCTTCAACCAGGCCCGATCCCCCGGCCGAGACCCGCCCCGAACCACCCCGGCCCGCGCCGCCCAAGGCCGTCGAGACAAAGGCCGGCGAGCCCAAGGCCATCGAACAGCCCGAGCTCTACCAGCCCGAGAAGCTCGACAAGCTTCAGGTCCACGAGCGCATGAACCTGGGCAATGTCTCCCTGAGCGAAGCCATCCAGATGGCGGACAGCCAGCCCGAGAAGGCCATCCACGGCTTCCGGCAGGCCATCAAGGCCGATCCCACCAATGTCAACGCCCACGCCTGGCTGGCCGTGGTGCTCTACGACCAGGGCCGCACGGGCGAATTCGTCCAGGAGCTCCGCGAGGCCCGGCGCCAGGGCATCCTGGGGCAGATGGCCGCCCGGAACCTGCGCTTCAGGTCCGTGCTCAACCAGGCCCGGTTCAGCCGGAAGCTGCCGGCCGATCTGGCGGACTGATCATGACGCGTGGCAAGCATGATCTGGGCGAGCTGCAGGCCCGGCTGGGCTACCGATTCCGGGACGAGGGCCTGCTGGATGAGGCGCTCACCCATTCCTCCGCCGGAGCCCGGCGCGACAACCAGCGCCTCGAATTCCTGGGCGACGCCCTCCTGAACTTCACCATCGCCCTCCTGCTGCACCACGAGCGTCCCGACTGGCAGGAGGGCGCCATGAGCAAGCTGCGGGGCGTGCTGGTGCGCACGGAGTCCCTGCATGCCTGGGCCCTCGACCTCAGCCTGGACGCCGCCCTCAGGGCCGCCCATCCCCGCAAGGCCCCAGCCATGGGCCCCAAGCCCCTGGCCGATGCCCTCGAGGCCCTGCTGGCGGCGGTCTACCTGGATGCGCTGGCTGGCGGCAGGGATGGCACCCTGCCCGTGAAAGCCCTGGTGGAGGCACGCTTCCTGGAGCGTATCCGACAGGCTCGGCCCGAGAGCTGGATCCACGCCGATCCCAAGACCCACCTCCAGGAGACAGCAGCCCGCCTCGGCCTGCCCGCACCGGTGTATGAGCAGGCCGGCCTGGCCGGCCCGGGGCACGCCCCCCGCTTCACCATGCGGGTCTCGGTGGGCTCGCTGTCCGCCGAAGCGGAAGGCCCGACCCGGAAGGGCGCCGAGGGCGACGCTGCCCGCCAGTTGCTGGTCCGGCTCGGAACTCCCACACACGCGTGACCCTTGCGTTACACTCCCATCTGCGTCTCGCCCGGAGTGCGTGCTTGAAGATCTACCCCACCTTGAACCTCCAGCACGGCGCTGTGGTCTCGACCGCGGGGCTGAAAAGCGTCTGCCCCCAGACTCCCCTGGAGGTCGCGGAGCGGCTCATTGACGAAGGAGCCACCCGCCTGGCCCTGGTGGACGTGGATGCCGCCATGGGGCGGGGGAACAACCGCGAGCTGATCGGCCAGATCCTCACGCGCTGCCGTGCGCGGGAGCGGAAGGTCTGCGTGCAGGTCGCTGGCGGCGTCCGCAGCTCCGACCAGGCCCAGTACTTCATCGACCTGGGCGCCACCTGGCTGGTGGTGGGCACCATCCTCCACAAGTCGCCCATGGTCTCCGAACAGCTCATGGCCCGGTTCCAGTCCTACCTCACCGCCGCCATCGATGCCCGCGGCGGGAAAGTGCACCGCTCCGGCTGGGTGGACACCACCACCCTCACCGCCCTGGAGCTGGCGCAACGCGCCAAGGCCTATGGGTTCAGGCGCCTGCTCTTCGTGGACATCCCGGAGGACGCGGAGTCGGACCCCGACTTCCAGACGGCCCAGGATCTCGCAGCGGCCACGGGCCTGCCCCTGGTCATGGGCGGCAGCCTGACCACGCCGCGCCACCTGGAGGCCATCCACGTCCACCACGGGCTCAAGGGCGCCCTGGTGGATGCCCTGCTGTTCCAGCAGGATCCCAGCCTTCTCGCCTTCCTCCAGGCCACCTGCGCCTGATCGGGAGGGACCGTGACATCAGGGGAATCCGCGTTCCTGGAAACCCTCACGGAACCCGAGCGCCTCCACTTCCGCCACCTGGCGATGGTGAGACCCCAGCTGCCCTCCGAGGGCCAGATCCGCATGCTCGAGGGGTTGGCCCGCTCCCTCGCCTCGCCGCGCCTCCTCGCCCTCATGGCCAGGACGCCCCACTGGCTGGCCCACTGGCCCATCCTGCTGGGTCTCGCGGAAAACGAGGCCACGCCCGAATCCATCCGCCGCGATCTCGAGATGGTGGTCTCGCTCTTCGACCAGATGCGGGAGATGGACAAGGCCCCGGCTTCGGAGAAGGAGGACCGCTCTGAATCCGTGAAGGCCCTCTATTCGCAGCTGAACGCCAGCCTGAAGCCCGTGGCCAAGCTCCTGGCGAAGCAGCTGGCCAAGACCGTCACGGCCACCGGCACCACCCAAGAGCTGCCGCCCCTGCCGGGGGAGCATCCCGACTGGGAGGACCTCACCGCCCTGCCGGAGGCGGCCCCGGCCCAGCCCCCGACCCAGAACCTCGATCGCGTCGGCCGACTGGCCCGAGCCCTCCAGACAGCCCAGCCCGAAGAGCTTCTCTCCTTCCTGGTGGATCCCGACCAGGACCTGCGACAGACGGCCCTGCAGAACCCGCTGGTGACCGAAGAGCTGGTCTGCCAAGCCCTGGCGCTGTGCGATGCACCCTCCTTCTTCGAGGAGGTCTACGCCGAAGCCCGGTGGTACTTCCGGGAACCCGTGCGGGACAGCCTGCAGGGCTCGCCAGGCTGCCCCTCCGACCTCTCCAGGCGGGTTGGGTTGTCCCGCCATCTGGTGGGGGCCCTGGCGCACGGCGGCCCCGATCGCGCCTCCCTGCGTCGCATCGTGAGCCTCTTCACCCAGCTGGACGAAAGCGAGTACCAGTTCATCACGTTCTGGGCCAAGCGCCAGTCGCCCCAGCTCCTCAGGGTCGTGAAGTACTTCTACGACCGGCTGCAGCGGGAGCGCTCCGGCCTGGCCTCAGCCCTGCCCGAGCGCGGCGAGGAGGGCCGCTGGGCGACCATGGAGGAGCGGGTCTTCCTGGCCACCCAGGCCACCCAGGAGGAGCAGATCAGACAGATCCTGAAGGATCCGGATCCCCAGGTCTTCCGCCTGGCCCTGGAGAACCCGGCCCTCAGCTCCCGGCTGCTGGCCTCCTCGATCGCCGGCCTGGACCACGCGCGGGTGGAAGCCATCGCCGCGCACGCCAACTGGTCGGAAGACCCCATGGTGGCCGAGGCCCTGGTGCACCACCCCCATCTCTCCGAAGCCTCCGCCCTGCACCTGTTCACCCAGCTCCAGGGGATGAAGCCGGCCATCGAGATCCTCCGCGATCCGCGGGTCCTGCACCTGGAGCTCAAGCGCCGTGCCCTGGAGCACCTCCGGGCCCTCTACCAGGACATGGACATCCCCGACCGCATCACCGCGCTGCGCACCTCCGGCGGGGAGCTTCTGCGGCACCTCCCCCAGGAGGTCCTCCAGGACGAGGAGACCCTGCGCCGGATGGTAGCGGACCGCCAGCTGGACCCAGGCATCCTCCTGCGGCTGGCCCGGAACAAGCTGACTCCGCGGTCCGTGCTCGAGCAGATCGCCGGCCACCCGGTGCTCATGGCCCACGCGGCCATCATGTCCGAGCTGCTGCTCAATCCGAAGACCCCGCGCGAGGCCTCCATGCGCATCTGGGGCCTGCTGTCCGAGGCGGAGCAGCACCAGCTGCTGCGCAGCCCCCACCTCCCCGCGGCCCTGCGCAGCCTGGGCTGAGGCCCCCGGGGTAAACGCGGACTGCGCGGCTGCGTAGCCCTTCCAGGAGCCACCATGCGACGCCCCGCCGCCATCCTGATCCCCGCCGCGGTGGCCCTGGCCTGCCTCCCCTTCGCCTCCTCCTGTCGCTCCAAGGCCCGCGTTCCCGCCTGGGTCCAGGTCGCGCCGGGCGACAGCTTGGCTGCCTTCTCGGGCGAGGCCGGCTGGGTGCTCACCCACAAGGAAATCCAGACCCTCATCTCCCGGGATCCCATGGTGGAGCGGGCCCTGGACCTCTTCCTTCAGAAGGCCCACATCAATCCCCGCAGCGAGACTGGCCGCCTGACTTTCCACGTCGTCGGCATGCCCGGGAAGGGCGAGGACTCCCTGCAGAAGGGCCTCGAGCACGTCCTCATCCAGCTCAACCAGTTCAAGGACCCCACCGCCCTGATCGGAGCCCTGGCCGAGTCCTTTCCCCAGGAGGGCACGCTCCGCATCCAGGGCCGCGACTGGCCTCTCCACGTGATCCTCGACATCGAGGCCAGCGGCACCAAGGCCCACATCCGCGCCGCCAGCGACGAAAGGGGCCAAATCTGGATCGGCTCTCTGGAGGCCCTCAACCGGCTGGCCTCCGTGGCGACCCTGGGCTCCCGGCCTGATGCGGCCCTGGCGTCCGAATGGATCAGCCCCAAGGCCCCCTTTCAGGGCTTCCTTCAGCCGGAGGCACTCCTGGGTGGCCTGCGGAAGTCCCTGGACGACAGCCTCATCAAGGACCTGCCGAAGGGCGTGACCGCCCTGTTCTGGAGCATCACCCCCCATGAAGGGAAGGACCAGCCCGTCGCGTTCGAGCTGGCCCTCGCCGGCACCCCAGAGGGCATAAACCAGGTCACGCCCTGGCTCCAGCGCCTGGTGGCCGCCGCCAATGCTGTCCAATCCACGCCCGGCTCGGCCCCCGAGCTGGTGCAGGAGAAGCGGCGAGTGGGACTGCGCTGCACCCTGACGACGGAGCAGCTCAAGCTGGTGATGGAGAAGCTGGGCCAGCCCGGCTTCTCCTTCAACCTCCCCGGAAAGGCATGAGCCCGGCCGTCACCCTCACTGCAGGTGGCGGTTTCCCATCGCCGGAAGAACCGTCCCCCGAATACTGGATGGCCCAGCTGAAGGCCGGCCGGGAGGAGGCCCTGGCCCACCTGATGGCCCGCTTCGAGCGGCCCCTCTTCGCCTTCCTGCACCGCCGCCTCCAGGGGGAAGGCGGGGTTGTCCAGGAGCTGGCCCAGGAGGTTTTCCTCAAGTGCCTCCAGCATTGTCAGCGTTTCGAGGAGGGTCGCCCCGTGGCCGCCTGGCTTTTTACACTGGCGGCTAATGCGGCGACCGACCATCTGCGTAGAAGAGGGCGGGAGGTTCCCCCTCCCGAGACCTTTGACGCACCGGACCCCCACCAACCATCTCCCTGGGAGTCCGTGGACCAAGGCCGGCGGATCCAGGCCCTAAAAGGGGCCCTGGGAGGGCTCACCCCCCGCCAGCGGGCCATGGTCCTGGCCTACTACGTCCACGAACATCCGGTGAAACGGATCGCCCAGGACCTGGGCTGCGCCGAAGGCACCGTGAAAGCCACCCTCTTCCAAAGCCTCCAGAAACTGCGCAAGACCCTTGGACCCCAGCCATGACCGCCTTCGACCCCCAGCACCTCGATCCCCAGAGCCCCCGACCCGGGCTCGACGAGGCCCGGCTGTTCGACCTGCTCGAGCAGCCCGAGCTCTGGCCCGAGGATCCGGCTGCGCAGGCCGAGTTGGCCACCCTGCTGGAGCTGCACCTGGCCCTGGGGAGCCACGGGCCCGCCCTGGCCGAGGGCCTGGCCCCCGCCCCACGAACCCGCTGGACCACCTCCTGGTCTCTGGCCGCCGCCGCCATCCTGCTCGTGGCCCTGATCCCCACCTTCACCATCCTGCAGCGGACTCAGAGCCTCAAGGCCCAGGCCCAGGACACCGCGCGCCTCGAACAGCTCGCCCAGAAGCGCACCCAGGATCGCGCCTGGATCGCCTTCTTCCAGCAGAGCACGGCCCTGCTCCAGGATTTCGAACAGAACCCCGCCCTCTGCAAGAAGGGCGAGGAGGATCGCCGGCAGGAGCGCGAGATGGCCATGGCCCTGCTCGAAGCCAGCCACCAGCTCGCTGCCCAGGGCGCGCCCCTCAAGGAGGCCGAGATCATCCGGGCCAGCCTGCACTCCTGGCTGTCCGAGGTCGCCTTCGAGGAGAACTGCCTGACCGTGGCGCGGGCCAAGGAGCTCCGCCAGTGGGCCGCCGCCCACAACCTGGAGACCCAATCCGAGCGGATGGAACGGCGCCTGCGCGGAGAGGGCGCATGAAGCTCGGTCTCCTGATGGCCATACCCGCGCTGCTGTCGCCCGCGGTTCCCGAACCGGCGCTCCTCCCCGGCGAACAGCCCGTGGACAGCCTGTTCCGGCAGGGTCGCGACCTCCGCTATGCCCAGCGCTGGTACGAGGCCTCCCAGGCCTACCGGACCCTGCTCCGCGAGTTTCCCGCCTCCTCCCGCGCCGCGGACGCCCGCTACTGGCTGGCCGCCAGCCTGGAGCAGGACCAGCGCTGGGACGACGCCGCTGAGGCCTACACCGAATTCCTGATGAAGCACCCCGACCAGCGCATGCTCGGCAAGGAGGCCCGGCTCAACCGCGTGCGCTGCTGGGGCATCCGCCAGTGGGACAGCCCCACGGCCGTCGCGGGACTGGCCCAGTCCCTGTCGGATGAGCGAGAGGAGGTCCGCATCGCCGCGGCCCTCCAGCTGGCCAAGCGCCGGGATGCCCGGGCCGTGCCCGTGCTCCAAGCCGGCCTCCGGGTGGACGCGTCCTCCGAGACCTGCCGCCTGGCCCTGCAGGGCATGGGCATCCAGCCCCAGGCCGCAGGCCCGGCCCAGGGGCGCTTCCTCGTGATCCGGGTGAAGGAGCGCGGCAAGCCCGAAGTCCTCACCGTGCGACTGGCGCTGGGGTTGGCCCGAGCCGTGGGCGGCTACCTGTCGGACGAGCAGCTGCGCCAGGCCAAGACCAAGGGCGTGGACATGGAGCGGATCATGGACCAGGCCCTCAACGCTCCCAAGGGCACCGAGCTGTTCAGCCTGGACGACAGCAAGAGCAACGTCACGGTGACCGTGGAGTGATCCGAGGGCGGACCGGCTAAGCTGGTGCCTGACCATGTCGCGACTGCTGCGCTTCTTCAAGGACCACCTTCGTCCCCACGCCCCCCTCATCGCCGGGGGTTCACTCTTTCTGCTCCTGGCCGGCCTCTGCCAGGGCGCGCTCATCGCCTCCATCAAGTTCGTCTTCGACGATGGCAAGGTCCATGCGCTCCAGGCCAGTCAGCCCGGCCTCTTCGGGCAGCTCGAGCACCTGAGGGCCTGGGTGCTTGCGCACCTGCCCGAGGCCTCCGTCCTGCGCACCAACGGTCTCCTGGTACCCCTGGTGCTGGTCTCGCTCTTCGCGCTGAAGGGCCTGTTCACCTACAGCGGCACCCTGCTCATGGTGCGCAGCGGCATTCGGGCCACCCAGGCCCTGCGGGAGCGGCTCTTCGCCCACTTCCTGCTGCAGGAGCCGGCCTTCTTCCAGAAGCACCCCGTGGGCGAGCTGCTCACCCGCAGCATCAACGACGTGGGCGCGGTCCAGGGCATCGCCAGCAACCAGCTGGCCGAGATGGTCCGCGAGATCTGCGTGGCCCTCACCATGCTGGCCACGGTCCTCTACATGGACTGGAAGCTGAGCCTCACGCTCTTCCTGGCCGGCCCCCTCGTCGTCCTGCCGGTGAAGAAGCTGAGCCAACGCATCCGCAAGGTGAACCACCGGAACCAGGAGGCCTCCAGCCACCTGCTGCAGCGCCTCAAGGAGGTGTTCAGCAACATCCGCGTGGTGCAGGCCTTCTCCCGCGAGGCCTACGAGGTCCAGCGCTTCCAGCTCCAGAACCAAGAGCTCTACCGCCTAGGCATGAAGAGCGCCCGGGCCTCGGCGCTGTCCACGCCGATCATGGAGCTGGTGGGGGGGCTGCTGCTGGCCTTCCTCGCCGCCTACGCCTCGGGCCGCTTCAAGGACGGGACGCTGACTTCGGAGAACTTCCTCACATACATCCTGGCCATTTACGCCCTCTACGACCCCCTGCGCCGCCTGACCAAGCTCAACAACGAGATCCAGGTGGCCTCCGCCAGCCTGGACCGCGTCTACGCCATGCTCGACCGCCAACCGGAGCTGCCGATCCATCCAAACCCCGAGCCTGTGCCCGCGCGGCCCAGCCTGCTGCGCTTCGAGGGCGTGGAGTTCACCTACGACGGCAAGCACCCGGTGCTCCGGGGCGTGGACCTCGAAGTGAAGGCGGGCGAGACCGTGGCCCTGGTGGGTGGCAGCGGCGGCGGCAAGACCACCCTGGTGAACCTGGTGCCCCGCTTCTTCGATCCCACCGCGGGGCGGATCACCCTGGACGGCATCGACCTCCGGGACTTCGATCCGCGGGAGCTCCGCAAGACCATCGGCATCGTCACCCAGGAGACCCTGCTCTTCATGGACACGGTCCACGACAACGTCGCCTACGGCAGGCAGGCCAGCCGGGAGGCCGTCATCGAGGCCGCGCGGAAGGCCCATGCCCACGACTTCATCCAGGGCCTGTCCAGGGGCTACGACACACCGCTGGCTGAGACCGGCTCCAGCCTCAGCGGTGGCCAGCGCCAGCGCCTGGCCATCGCCCGCGCCCTGCTCCAGGATCCGCCCATCCTCATCCTCGACGAGGCCACCAGCGCCCTGGACACCGAGAGCGAGCGTGCGGTGCAGGCGGCCCTCGAAACGCTCATGCAGAACCGCACGACCCTGGTGATCGCCCACCGCCTCAGCACCATCCAGCGCGCCACCCGCATCTGCGCCATGAAGCAGGGCCGCATCGTGGAGGTGGGCAGCCACGACGAGCTGCTGGCCCGGGACGGGGAATATGCCCGCCTCCACAAGCTGCAGTTCGCCGAGGCCTGACGCCGTCCCGATGAAGCGCTCCGACTTCCACTTCGACCTGCCGCCGGAGCTCATCGCCCAGCACCCGGCGCCCGAGCGCGACGGCGCCCGTCTGCTGGTGGTGGACGCGCGAACGGGGACCTGGTCCCACCGCGGCATTCGCGACCTGCCGGAGCTGCTGCCCGCCGCAAGTCTTTGCGTGCCCAACGACGTGCGGGTCCGCCACGCGCGCCTCTTCCTGCGGCGGAGCGGCGGCGGGGCCGGCGAGGCCCTGCTCCTGCGCAGCCTCGGAGCCGGTGTATTCGAGGCCATGGTGAAGCCCGGCGCACGCCTGAAGCCCGGGGCCTTCGCCACCGTGGTGGATCCTGTCTCGGACGCGCCCCTCGCCAGGCTCGACATCCTCGACACCCTGCCCGAGGGCCTGCGCGCCGTGCGGGTCCACGCCGAGCACGGCCTGGACTGGGACGAGATCGATCGCATCGGCCGCCTGCCCCTGCCCCCCTACATCGATCATCTGGCCGGCGACGAGGACGAGATCCGCTACCAGACGGTGTTCGCGGCCCGGGAGGGCGAGGCGGTGGCGGCCCCCACGGCGGGCCTGCACTTCACGCCAGAGCTGATCTCGGCCCTGCGCTCGCGCGGCTGCGCCTGGCAGCCGGTTCGCCTGCACGTGGGCCTGGGCACCTTCCGGCCCATGACCGCCGAGCGCCTCGAAGATCACGCCATGCATGAGGAGCGGTTCGAGATTCCCGAGGGCACTGCGGGCCTCCTCGAGCCCATCCTGCGGGATCGATCGGACCCCGTCGTCTGCGTGGGCACCACCGCCCTGCGCACCCTGGAAGGCGCCTGGGACGGCCAGCGGCTAACCCGGGAAGGCGCCACGCGCCTCTTCATCACGCCGGGTTACCGGCTCCGCACGGCGGACCACCTGCTCACCAACTTCCACCTGCCGGAGAGCACCCTCTTCGTGCTGGTTTCAGCCCTGCTGGGCCTGGGGCTGGCGCAGGCGACCTACGCCGAGGCGGTGCGGGAACGGTACAGATTCTTCAGCTACGGTGACGCGATGCTCATCCTGAATGCCCGCCGCTGAAGGCTACAGATATTCCACGAACTGGTGGATCACCGGGATGCGGTGCTTCTTGCCCTTGGTGGCCTGCAGGATGCTCGTCACGGACATGCCCAGGCACCAGAGCAGCCACAGCGGCAGGAAGAAGCGCACGGACACCGAGCCGAAGATCGGGAAGAGCCCGATGATCACCATGGCCAGGGTCATCACGCACTCCACGAAAGCCAGGATCACCCCCTGCCGCGCATGCCACAGCAGCTCGGAGTCCTCCCGGTTCCGCATGTACGGCAGGAAGGCCCAGGGTCCCGCATAGCACAGGATCAGGTCTCGCAAGCGCTCCCCCACAAAGAGCGGGGTCGGGACATCCAGAGCCACGGCAACCTCCAGGTCGAGGATAGCGCAAGGGCCATCAACTCGAACCCACCGCGGTTGCCCCTGGCCGCCTCTGCCCTGGCCTGCCCGTCAGCGTGCCTGGTAGGCCACCAGCAGCGCCATCAGCAGCACGAAGGCTGCGTAGACCTGTTTCAGCCGTGGTCCCCGCAGGCGTGTCGCCACCCGGGCCCCGCCCAGGGCCCCGGCGGCGAATCCCACCGCCACGCCCCCGATCACCAGCCAAGGCAGCCCCCCCTGGGCCCGGGCGTAGACGTAGACGCCCGGCAACCCGATGGGCGGCAGCAGCATCATCAGGCTGGTGAGCTGGGCCTCGTGCTGCGTCATCCGGAACCGGGAGGCCAGGAGGGGGATCACCACCACGGCGCCCCCGAGTCCCGTAAGGCCCGACAGCAGCCCCCCGAGGAAGCCGATGGGCAGGCCCCGGGACCAGCGCCCCGACCTCTCCGCAGGGGAAATGCCGCTGTCATTGGGTGGCAGTTCCTTGCGCAGGATGGTCTGGACGGCCAGGAGCGCCAGGAACCCGGCAAAGCCCCAGCGCAGGGGCCCCTGGGGGACCAGGTTGGCCAAAAAAGAGCCGCCGGTGATTCCGAAGAGGAAGCCCAGGACCAGTACCCCCACCAGGGCAAAGCTGGTGGCGATACCCCGTCGCCGGTATTCCAGCACCGCCGGGAGGCCCGTGGGCAGCAGCATGGCCGCCAGGGTGGCCCCCTGGGCCCGGTGCTGGTCGAGCCCCAGGATCAGGCCCAGGAGGGGGACCATGGCGATGCCCCCGCCGATGCCGAAGAGGCCCGAGAGCAGGCCGCCACAAAGGCCCGTGCCCATGCCAGCCAGCAGGTGGCTTCCGTCCACGATCATCCCTGGTGGCCTCCCTCCGAGGATTCTGGGACCGCGTGTGGTCCAATGGAAGGTTGGAGGTCCCAGTGCAGGTGCAGCTCAGCGAGGAGGTGGTGCTCGATAGCCGGCGGGCGGTGTGGCTGCCTCGGCACAAGACGCTGGTGCTGTCAGACCTCTTCTTCGGCCTGGGCGCCGCCCGGCGGCGCCGACCCGACCCCATGCCCGCCACGCCCCAGATGGAGATCTGGGAGCGGGTCTTCAGCCTCATCGACGACTTCGCACCGGAGCAGATCGCCCTCCTGGGAGATCTGAAGCCCAGCCAGGGCACCGTGGAGGGGGACGAGGCCGAGGAGCTGCGCACCATCTTCCGCAAGCTGAAGGCCGGGGGCCGGAAGGTCATTCAGGTGGTGGGCCACCCCGAGCGCAGCACGGGTCCCGCCCTGGAGGGCACCGGCATCGTGCCCGTCGAGCAGCACCGCGTGGGCCCGTTCACCCTCATGCACCGGCGGCGCATCTTCGTCTATCCGCGCCATGATCCCTCGCAGGGCTTCTGGATCAACGGCGGCGTCCATCCCCTGTTCGCCGTGCCCGCCCCTGGCCCCATGGCGGAACCGGACTGGCTGCGCCTGCCCGCCTTCCTCTACACGGGGTTCGCCCTGGTGATGCCGCCCTTCGTGAGCTACGCCCAGGGCTTCGAGGTCATCCAGCCCGAGCGCCTGCCCCGCCAGGCCAGGGCCTGGAAGCTGCTGGCAGACCGCCTCAGTCCCCTGGACCTGGGTGAGCTCCCGCCCACGCCCGAGCACCTGCGCACCCTCACGCGGCCGCCCCGGAAGGGCAAGGACAACAGCAAGGCTGAGGAATAGCTCTAGCGCTGCACCAGCATGCCCCAGGCGCCGCCCTTCAGCCGGGTGCCGTCATCCAGGGCGAGGTCCCAGCGCAGGGCATCGCCCTTCTTCAGCTTCAGGCGCTTGAAAGTGCCCGCGGGGAACTCAATGAAGTTCCGGGCGGGTACGGTTCCGCCATAGGTGGGGCAGGGGCTGGGCTCAAGCTTGGACTGGGCCTTGGAGCAGGGCGGCACGTTTTCGGCGACCTCCACCACCACGCCCTGGGCATCCACCCAGGCCACGTCCAGGCTGATCAGACAGTTCCTCATCCAGATCGTGTGGTAGCCGTCCCGCCCGTACAGGAAGATCATGCAGCGGTCCTTGGCCAGGTGGCTGCGGCGCATGAGACCCAGCTCCTGCTCCCGAGGCTCTGATGCGACTTCCGCCAGGAAGGCCTGGTTCCGGAAGTGGACGGTGCCGCCCCCCCCCGCCAGCAGCGGCAGGGAGAGCAGGGCGGTGAACAGCATGCGCATGACGGCTCCTTAGACCTCAGTATCGGATGAAGTGCCCGCGGGACCGCGAAGGATCCCCGCTCGATGATACCTCGCGAGCTGTGGCACCATGATCGGGGTGGCCGCAGTGTCGCCAGGAGAGTCATGCGCGCCATCTCCCTGTTCGTGTTTCCTCTGCTTGCCGTCGCAGCTCTGGCCGCGTCGGGCCCGGATTCGGGCCTGCGCGCCCTGCGCACCGCCAACGGGATCAAGGTCGATGGGCGCCTCGATGAGGCCGAGTGGGCCCTGGCCACGCCCGCCTCCGGCTTCACCCAGGAGTGGCCCGTGCGCGGCGTTCCGGCCCGGCAGCGGACGGAAGTCCGGGTCCTCTTCGACGATCGCTTCCTCTACGTCGGCGCGCGCATGCACCACGATCCCACCCTAGATGGCGGCCCCGCCAAGGTGGTGCGCCGCCTCCACCGCCGGGACCAGGAGAGCCAGGGGGACTGGTTCGGCGTGGCCTTGGACTCCAATCATGACCACCGCACGGCACTGGTTTTCGAAGTGAATGCCGCGGGCGTCCAGAAGGATCAGGTCATCTACAACGACACCACCTACGACTCCAGCTGGGATGGCGTCTGGGAGAGCGCCGTGATCGTCGATGAGGGTGGGTGGTCGGCGGAGCTGAAGATCCCCCTGGCGCTGCTCCGCTTCAAGCCCGGAGAGGGGCCCCAGACCTGGGGCATCAACTTCAGCCGCGCCGACCAGGGCGTCGTCCGCGAGTCCAGCCGCTGGCGGGTGGTCCCCCGGGGCGGCGCCGGCTTCGTGAGTCGCTTCCCGGAATTGGTGGGGCTGGAGGGGCTCCGCCCCCAGACCCGGCAGGAGTACCTGCCGTACCTGAGCGCCATGCGGAAGTTCGAGACGACCCGCCCCTTCGACGACCGCCGCTGGGACCAGCGGGCGGGCCTCGACGCCCGCTGGGGCCTCAACTCCCACTCCCAGGTGGACCTGAGCCTCCGGCCGGACTTCGGGCAGGTCGAGGTGGACCAGGCCGTGCTGAACCTGGGCACCGTGGAGACCTTCTTCCCCGAGAAGCGGCCCTTCTTCCTCGAGGGCATGGATGTCTTCCGGGTGGCCGGGCCTGATCTCTTCTACAGCCGTCGAATTGGACAAGGACTGTCAGATCCGACCCTTGGCGCCGGAGAGTCCCTCCAGGACCGGCCCGGAGCCACGGACATCACCGCCGCCGCCAAGTACACGGCCAAGTATCCTGGCGGCACGAACGTGGGCCTCCTGGGCGCCAGCGTGGAGCCGGCACGCGCGGTGATCCAGGACGCTGGCGGCGGCCGCTTCCGGCGCGAGCTCGCGCCGCTTACCAACTTCGGCGTCCTCCGTGTGCAGCAGCTCCTGGATGACCGGGGCAGCTACCTGGGGGCCTTCGC
Source organism: uncultured Holophagaceae bacterium (assembly GCA_963751095.1). Lineage (GTDB taxonomy): Bacteria > Acidobacteriota > Holophagae > Holophagales > Holophagaceae > Geothrix. The sequence goes on from CAVVTK010000007.1 coordinate 298,491, forward strand.
CTCGGGAATGCGCCAGGCGGGGCCCACGGGCCGCGTCGCCCAGGTCGAGGCCGTCGATGGCGTCTACAAATCCACCGACCGGAGCGGACTCATCGAAGCCACGCTCAGCCGCACCCAGGCCGGCCCGAAGGAGGCCCAGGACCAGGGCTGGCGGGGGCGCCTGCGGCTCCACCAGGACTGGCGCGACGGCTGGGTCCTCGAGGTCCAGGCCATCAACGCAGGCAGGGCCTACAACCCCAACGACATCGGCTACCTGAACCGGGCCGACGAGCAGAAGGTCTACGCGGAACTGGTCCGGCACTGGGAGGAGCCCTGGGGCATCCTGCGCCACCGCGAGGTGGGCTTCAACCACACCGCGGCCCGGGACCAGGCCGGGCACGCCTTCCTCCGCAACGTCAACGGCTGGGCCAAGACCGACTTCAGCAGCTTCGTCTCACTATGGGGCGGCGGGGGCGTGGACGTGGCCGCCGAGGATGACCGCGAGCTGCGGACCTACGCCGACCCCGTCAAGAAGTACCTGGCCCGGCCCTCCCTGCCCTACGCCAACCTGGGCTTCGACACGCCGGGCAACCGGCCCTGGTACGTGAGGGTGAATGCCAGCCGTTCCTGGCAGGAAGGCGGGCCATCCACGGACACCACCTTCTTCCAGATCCTCAAGCCCACCTCCGCCCTGGAGGTGCAGCTGACCACCTCCCTGACCCGCGACGAGGGGGAGCTGAAGTGGCTGGAGACCCCGGCCACCACGCCCATCGTGGGCCTGCGCCGCCTCAGCCAGGTCGATCAGTCCCTGCGGGTGGCCTACGCCTTCAGTCCCGCCTTTACGATCCAGCTCTTCAGCCAGTGGCTTGCGGCCAACTGGAACTTCCGCGACCTGAAGCACTACGTGGACGACCAGACCCTGGCGCCGGGCCTGCCCCCGGACCAGCCCCACGGCACCACGCCCGAGACCGCCTTCAGCTATCGCACCTGGAACCTGAACCTCATCACCCGCTGGGAGTTCCGGCCGGGCTCCGCCTTCTTCGTGGTGTACACCCACGGTACCAGCACGGACGCCCTGATCAACGACCGGGCCAGCCTGGCCCCGCGCCCTGATCTGGCCATCCTGAGGAAGCTCCCCTCGGACGACGTGATCCAGGCCAAGGTCAGCTGGCTGTTCCGCTGAGCCAACCGGCCACGCGGTCGGCATCGGCCTCGGTGTGGAACCCGTGGAAGGCCACGCGCAGGTAGCCCTCCCGCACTGAGGCGAAGACCCCCTGGCGGTACCCGGCCTTCAACAGGTGGTCCACCTGCTCCGGCCCAACACCTCCGTGATGGAAGGCCAGGATCGGCCCCAGGCGCCCCGCCGCGAGCAGCCCCCCCAGGCGCGAGGCTTCGGCCGACCAGCGGGAGTCCGCCAGAGCCTCCAGCAGCCTGCGCTGAAGGCCTGCGACATGGGCCTCGATGGCGGGCACCCCGGCCCCGTTGAGCAGGCGGAGCGACTCGAGCAGGGCCGAGGCGTGCAGCAGGTTCGGCCCTCCGGGTTCCAGGGCCCGGCCATCCGTCAGCCAGGCCCGGTTGAAGTCTGTGGAGGGCCGCGCGAAATCCGTGGCCTGCTCCACCGACAGCCAGGTGCCGGAGGGCGCCAGGCGCTGCCGGAAATCCTCGCGAGTCCACAGGAGGCCCAGACCCTCCGGGGCCAGCAGACCCTTGTAGCCCCCCGAAGCCAGGGCTGAGAGACCGTCCAGTTCCGCCGGCACGGTGCCCAGGGCCTGGATGCCGTCCACCACCAGGTGGATGCCCCGCTCGCGGCAGGCCGCCCCGAGCCGGCGCAGGTCCAGCTTCAGGCCATCCTGGAAGCGTACCCAGGAGAGCGCCAGAATGCGGGTCCGCGGGCCCAGCGCCTCCAGGAGCCGCGTCTCGGGGTCGACCCCAGGGGGCGGGGGCGCACTGGACCAGGCCTCCACCCCGCAGCGCTGGCTTTCCCAGAGGGGGACTTCCCGGAAGCGCACCCCCCGAGCGCGAAGCGCCAACCACGGCCAGGCGTTCGAGGGGAATTCCCCCAGGGGCGCCAGGACCTCGTCGCCTTCCCGCCACGGGAAGCCCTGGGCCACGGCCACCAGGCCCGACGAGGTGGTGGGTGTCAGGCTCACATCCTCCGGGCACCCCCCCAGCAAAAGGGCCGCCTCGGCCCGCACTGCCGTCGGCAGGCCCACGAAATCCGCTTCGAACCCCATCTCCCAGGGGTGGAGCTCCTTCTGCATGAAGGCTCGCACCGCGCGCATCCCCGCCCGGGGCACCGGGCCTTCGGCACAGTGCATGACCCAGAGGTGGTCCTTGTCCAGGTGGAAGAGGGCCGGGTTGAGGGGCGGTGCGTTCATCCCTTGCCAGAGGCCAGGAGGGCCTTGAGGCCCACGGGATAAAGGGGTTCCACCAGGTTGCGCACGGCGGCCGCGTACTGCTGGATCTCCCACTGGGCGTGGCCATCAGCCCGCAGCCGGATGAAGTGGGCCACGGCCTGAAGGCTGACGGTCCAGAAGACCTCGGAGTAGAGCGCCACCGGCAGCACACAGCGGGCCTGCTCGCGGCAAACGCCCAGGGCGATGAGTTCCTTGTAGTGGGTGACGGCCCCACGGCAGCTCTCGAGGTAGCTTTCCAATGCGCGACCGCGGTTAGCCTCGGCGATCTCCCCCTCGCTGCCCTGCTTGTTCACCTTGGCCTGCTGGCGGAAGGTGGCGGGCACGAAGAACTCGTCCTCGGGGAACTCCACATAGCGCCCGCTGATCTCGTTGAACTCGGAGCCGATGCGATGCTTCATCCACTGCCGGAACACAAAGATGGGGGCCTTCACGTGCAGGGTCAGCGCCGTGTGGCGGAAGGGCGAGGTGTGCTCGTGCTCGGCGAGGTAGTCCACCAGCTTGGCGTCGCCGTCCTCGAAGGTTGCCTTCATCTTCCCGAAGGACACCCGCGCCGCGTTCACCACGGAGAGATCCGAGCCCATGTGGTCGATCAGACGCACAAAGCCTTTATCTAGAACCTTCATCTCTGGATTCGGCATTTTGGGACTCCGTGCTTCCAGCTTCCCTCGCCCCCTGGGAGAATGGAAGAGTCCAGCATGAGCAGGGCCAGGAGCGACCATGAAGTTTTTTATCGACACCGCCAACATCGACGAGATCAAGCGCATCAATGCCCTTGGGGTGCTGGACGGGGTGACCACCAACCCCAGCCTCATCGCCAAGGAAACCGGCAAGCCCTTCGAAGCCATCATCGAAGAGATCTGCGGCATCGTGGACGGCCCCATCAGCGCCGAGGTCATCGGCCTGGAGGCCCCAGGCATGATCGAGGAGGGCCGCCGGCTGTCGAAGATCCACAAGAACGTGGTGGTGAAGCTGCCCCTCATCGCCGAGGGCCTGAAGGCCTGCAAGGCCCTCACCGCCGAGGGCATCCGGACCAACGTCACCCTCTGCTTCAGCTCCACCCAGGCCCTCATGGCCGCCAAGGCCGGCGCCACCTACGTGAGCCCCTTCGTGGGCCGCCTGGACGACATCAACCTGGAGGGCATGGACCTCATCCGGGAGATCTGCGCCATCTTCGAGAACTACGGCTTCGACACCCAGGTGCTCTCCGCCAGCATCCGCAGCCCCCGCCACGTCACCGATTCCGCCCTGGCCGGCGCCCACGTGGCCACCATCCCCACCAAGGTCTTCGATCAGATGCTCAAGCACCCGCTGACCGACAAAGGCGTGGAAGGCTTCCTGGCCGATTGGAAAAAGAGTGGGAGGTAACCCATGACTGGGTCGGCGCGATGTGAGCCTCGGCACGAGGCGAACAAGAAGAGCGGCCGTTGATCCGCCCCATGCGCATCCTCGCCGCCTGCCTTGCGATGGGCGTGGCCACGTTGGCCGCCGAGGCTCCCAGGCCGCCCGCAGACTGCATCTTCTGCCAGATCGTGGCGGGCACAGCGCCCTCCCGCAAGGTGTTCGAAGACAAGTACGTGCTGGCCTTCTGGGACATCCGTCCGCGGGCCAAGGTGCACCTGCTCGTCATCCCCAAGCAGCACGTGGCCAGCCTCAAGGAGCTGGAGGAGCTGCCCGTGGAGACCCGCGCGGCCCTCCTCAGCACCTGCGTGAAGGTCGCCCGGGAGCAGGGCATCCTCGACGAGGGTTTCCGCGTGATCTCCAATGCCGGCAAGGCCGCCAGCCAGAGTGTCTTCCACCTCCACTTCCACGTGGTGGGCGGCGAGAAGCTGCGCGAGGATGCCATCACAAAGGACCTGCCCACCCGTCCCTGAAGTTCACGACTTGCGGGTAGTGTGGGATTGCCATTTCCCCAAGGAGAGTCTTGATGCGCCGTTCCTTCCCGAAGTCCCTGCGCTGCTGCGCGGCCATCCTGGTTGCCGCTTCGGCCTTGTCCGCCGCCGACGGACCGTACTTCAGCATGTCGCTGTCGTGGCGGCCCACTTCCACCCTCTCTGAGAATGCGGAACGCATCGACCTCCTGCCCTTCGTCAATGTAAAGATCGCCCTGAAGCCCCTGGTGGACCTGCGCAAGGACAAAGCGCTCCTGGGCGAGAACCGGGAGAAGGGCTATTCCCGCTATGTCAACACCACCGATGAAGTAGCCTCCTTCCTCACCAGCCACATGATCGACCTGATGAAGGAGGCCAGCCTGCCGGTTTCCGATAAAGTCGAAGGTGCCAACCTGCTGCTTTCCGGGGAAATCCTCAGCTACGGCGTAATCGAGACCCAGACCTATAAGGGTGAACTACGCATCCGACTCGAGATCCGCTCGGGAGACAAGATCCTGTGGGCGGGTTTGGCGGTCGGCCGAGCAAGCCGATTCGGCCGTTCCTACAAGCCGGAGAACTACCAGGAAGTGCTGAGTGACGTCGTGGTGGAGGCGGTCTCCCGGCTGCTCGCGGATCAGACCTTCCTGCGGGTGCTATCCGGCAAGGCCATGGTTGTTCCCGTCCCAGCCGCCAACTGACAAGGAAGCGCCCCAGGGCGCATCCCTCCCGAGGCGCCCAGCTTCCATGCCTGACTCCACGATTTCCGTACCCTTTCTCCGCGCAGCGGTCTGGTCTGCGGAGCCCCTCCTCCCCTCCGGTGGGGTGGACTTCCTGGAAGTGGCCACGGGAGCACCCGCGCTCGGCTTCGTGGAGCCCCTGCTCCGCCGCCGCCTCAGCCCCCTGGGCCGCGCCATGCTGCACTGCGCGGGCCGGGTGGCGGAGGGGCTGGGGGCCCTGCCTTCCGTCTTCGCCTCCCGCCACGGCGAAGTCGCGCGCTCCCTGCCCATCCTGGAGGACCTGGCCCGGGGTCTCCCTTCGTCGCCCACCCAGTTCTCCATGAACGTCCACAATGCGGTGGCGGGGGTCTGGTCCATCGCCCGGCAGGACCCCAGCCCCTCTATCTCGCTGGCGGCGGGGCCGGAGACCTTCGGCCTGGGCCTGCTGGAGGCCTTCAGCCTCCACGCCGCCGACCCTGCCCAGCCCGTGCTGTTCGTCTATGCGGACGAACCCCTGCCAGCGCCCTTCGCGGCCTTCGCGGACCGCGAGGCGCCCCTGCATGCGGTGGCCCTGCTCATCGGCCTCCCCGCTACCCGACGGCTGGTGCTTCAGCGGGAGCCTGGCGGCGCCGGGGAACCAGCCTCCATCCCCCAGTCCCTGCAGGCCCTCCAGGCCCTCCATTCCGGCCTCCCCCAGGGACCCTGGGCTGAGGCGGGCGGGACCTGGCGCTGGGCTGTGGAATAGATCGGCATGAAGCGCTTCCTCAAGGTCCTCGCCAGCGGCATCGGCTTCTCGTCCCTGGGCCTGCTTGGAGCGCTGTTCTCCCTGCTGGGGCTGCCCATCCTGCACCTCCTCCCGGGCGGCCCGGAGAAGCTGCACCAGCGGACCCGCTGGTTCGTGTTCCGTTACTTCCGGGCTCTGGCCGCCTTCCTGGAGTGGGCCGGGATCTTCGACCTGCGCACCGAGTCGATGCCGCCCCGGAAGGAACTGGACGGCGTGCTCATCCTCGCCACGCATCCGGGCTACCTGGACGTGGTGATCCTCCTGTCGCTCATCGACCAGCTCACCTGCGTGGTGAAGGCCGACATCTGGAACAACCCCCTCTTCGGCTGGGTGGTCAAGGCCGCGGGCTACATCCCGGCGCTCGACCCGACCATGGTCATCGAAGAGGGCGCCAAGGCCCTGGCCCGGGGCGAGACCATTCTCCTGTTCCCGGAGGGGACCCGCACCCTGCCCGGGGAACGCTACGCCTTCCACCGGGGGGCCGCCCACCTGGCCCTGCAGTCCCGCGCGCCGGTTCTGCCCATCCTGGTGGCCTGCGAACCGCCCCTGCTAGCCAAGGGTCACCGATGGTACGAGATGCCACACGATCCATGCGATTATAGCTTCCGCGCCATCGCGCCCCTTGACCTGCCCTGGCCTGGCCTCACCGACCTCCCCCCATCCCAGGCCGCCCGCAAGGTGACGGCTTGGCTCGAGGACCGGTTCAACCAGGAGATCCATGCTGCAGGACATCACGCCGCTCGACATGAAGCGGTTCATCGTCAGGACCCTTGACCTCGAGGACACCGCGCCCGAGGACATCGGCGACGACCAGCCCCTGTTCGCGGGGGGGCTGGGCCTGGACTCCATCGACGCCTTCGAGCTGGGCATCGCCCTGAAGAAGGCCTACGGCCTCCAGCTGGACGGCGAGAAGACCTCGGGCTTCGCCCACCACTTCCGCACCCCGGCCACCCTGGCCGCCTTCGTAGCCACCCACCGCCAGGTGTCCCCATGAGCGCTTCCGGAGCCGCCTCCATGACCATGACCGAGCAGGACATCTTCAACAAACTGAAGGAAGTCCTCGCGGATTCGTTCCGCCTGGATGCGGAGAAGATCACGCCGGATTCCCACCTCTTCAAGGACCTGGACCTGGACAGCATCGACGCGGTCGAGCTGGCCATTCAGCTCCAGGACTTCACGGGCCGCCGGGTGAAGGCCCAGGAGTTCAAGGACGTGCGCACCGTCGGCGACGTGGTGACCACCATCCACAGGATGCTCCAGTCGTGATGCCCTTCCCCGGCGAGCTGCGGGCCATGGCCGGAGACCCGGGGACCTTCAGCCTCCAGGTGGAGGAGAACCACCCCGCCTTCGACGGGCACTTCCCCAACGAGCCGATCCTCTCCGGCCTCATCCAGGTGGACTGGGCCATCCGCCTGGGGCGGGAGGTCTTCGCCTGTCCGGGTGCCTTCCAGGGCCTGGAGCACCTCAAGTTCCAGGCCCCCATCCGCCCCGAGGAACCCCTGGAACTCGACCTCGCCTGGGATGGCGCGGCCGGGCAGCTGTCCTTCCGCTATTCCGGCCGGGAGGGCCGGAAATCCCAGGGCATCGCGGTCTTCCGCCCGACCCCATGACCGGCTTCAGGCCCTGCCTCATCGTGCCGGTGTTCAACCCCGGCCCCGCCCTGGGCCGCACCCTCGGGGCCCTGCTCCTGCACCGCCTGCCCATCTTCGTGCAGGACGACGGCAGGACCCGAAGCCACCCAGCTGGAGCTGGAGGCCCTGGCCGCCGCCCAGCCCCTGCTTCGCCTCGCCCGCTGGGAGCTCAACCAGGGCAAGGGCGCCGCCGTGGTTCAGGCCCTGCGCCGGGCCCACGCCGAAGGGTTCACTCATGGGCTCCAGGTGGACGCCGATGGCCAGCACGACCCCGAGGCCGTGGGCCCCTTCCTGGTGCTCGGCGAAGCCCACCCGGACGCCGTCATCGCCGGGGTGCCCCGCTATGAAGGTCCCGTGCCTGCGGCCCGCCGTTACGGCCGCTGGTTCACCCACGCCTGGGTCTGGCTGGAGACCCTCTCCTTCGCCATCGGGGATTCCCTCTGCGGCTTCCGGCTCTACCCGCTCGAGGCCGCCGTGCAGCTCGCCGGGCGCGTGGCCCTGCCCCTGCGCATGGACTTCGACACGGCCATCATCGTTCGCCTCCACTGGGCGGGCCTGCCCATCATGAACGCCCCGGTGCGGGTCACCTACCCTGCCGACGGGGTGTCCCACTTCGACGTCCTGCGCGACAACCTCCGGATCACCCGGATGCACACCCGCCTGGTCTGCGGGATGCTGCTCCGCCTGCCACGCCTCCTCGCACGCAAGCTCCACCCCCGCGCCGAGGATTCCGCCCACTGGTCGCGAATCCAGGAGCGGGGCACGGCGCTGGGACTGCGCATCGCCCTGTGGACCTACCGCAGCCTGGGGCGCCGGGGGCTGCGCTTCATCACCGAGTTCGTGGCGGCCTACTTCTTTGTCACGGGGCGCGAGGCGCGGCGGGCCTCCCGGGACTACCTGCAGCGCCTCCACGACAGCTCGGGGCCCCTGCCCGAGCTGCCCCGGCCGCCCAGACTTCGCGACCAGTACCGCCATGTGCGCTCCTTCGCCCTGTCCTACGTGGATCGCTTCCTGGCCTGGATGGATGCCGGGGACGCCACCGTCGACTTCCCGGAAGAGGCCGCCTTCCACGCCCAGCTGGCCTCGGGCCGGGGCGCCCTGTTCCTCAGCGCCCACCTGGGCAACCTGGACATGCTGCGGGGCCTGGGCGCCCTGCGCGGCATCCAGGGCCTGAACGCCGTGGTGTACTCCGAGCACGTGGTGCGCTTCCAGGACCTCCTCAAGGAGGTCAACCCCGGCTACGAATCGAACCTCATCCACCTGCCGGAGGTGACCGTGGGCACCGCCATGGCCCTGGAGGACAAGGTCGCCAAGGGCGAGAGCCTGTTTCTGGTCGGGGACCGGCCCCCCGCCTCGGAGAACGGCCGCACGGTTCCGGTGCCCTTCCTGGGCCGTGAGGCCCCGTTTCCCATGGGCCCCATCTTCCTGGCCCACCTGCTCCAGTGCCCGGTGTACTTGTTCTTCTGCATCAAGGAGGGGGCCACCTACCGGGTCCACATGGCGCCCTTCGCCGACCGCATCGACCTGCCCCGACGGGGCCGGGAGGCGGCGCTGAAGGACTGGGTGGCGCGGTATGCGGCGGCAGTGGAGGCGCACTGCCGGAGGGCGCCCTTCCAGTGGTTTAATTTCTATGATTTCTGGGGCCCGGGGGCCGCCCTTCCCGCCTCGCCAACCCCTCTTCCCCCCGCCTCCCCGGCCGCCCCATGACGCCTCCCCTGACCGCCGCCCTGATCCTGGAAGTCCCGTTCCATGACGTGGACTCCATGGGCATCGTCTGGCATGGCCACTACCTGAAGTACTTCGAGATCGCCCGCACGGCCCTCATGCGGCGCGTGGGCATGGACCTGGCCGAGATGAACGCCTCGGGCTGCATCTGGCCCGTGGTCACCTGCGACGTGAAATACCTGCGCCCCCTGCGCTACGGCCAGGCCTTCCGGGTGGAGGCCACACTGCAGGACTACGACTGCCGCCTGAAGATCGCCTACGCCATCTCCGACGCCGCCAGCGGCGAGCGCCTGACCCGCGCCACCACGGTGCAGTTCCCCGTGGACGCCAGCACCGGCGAGACCCGCTACGAGACGCCGGCCAGACTGGTCGAGGCCATCGAGCGGGCCGGGGCATGACCAGTCCTGAGCGCTGCCACCTCTCGGCCCTGGGCCTGGTGACCGCCCTGGGCCGCGGCAAGGAAGCGGTGGCCACCGGCCTGTTTGGCGGCATCACGACCGGCCTGGTGCTGGAGGAGGGCTGGCTGCCGGAGGGTCCGGCCCGGGTGGGCCGGGTGCCCGGGCTGCTGGAGGCGCTCCCCGCCCGGTTCGCCGCCGACGACTCGCGCAACACGCGCCTGTTGCTGGCGGCCCTGGAGGAGATCCGGAACGAGGTGGACCGTGAGATCAGCCGCCACGGGCGCCATCGGATCGGCGTGGTGCTGGGCACCAGCACCTCGGGCATCGAGGCTTCCGAGCGAGCCCTGGCCCACCGGCTGTTCCAAGGCGCATTCCCGCCCGAGTTCCACTACCGGCAGCAGGAGATCGGCCGCCTCGCCCCCTTCCTGGCCGAATACCTGGGGCTCACGGGCCCGGCCCTCACCGTGTCCACCGCCTGCACTTCCAGCGGCAAGGCCCTGGTCACCGCCCGCAACCTGCTGCGGCTCGGCCTCTGCGACGCCGTGATCACCGGGGGCTCCGATTCCCTCTGCAGGCTGACCCTCAACGGCTTCGCCTCCCTGGAATCCGCCACGGCCACCCTCTGCAACCCCCTGAGCCGCAACCGCTGCGGCATCAACGTGGGCGAGGCCGCCGTCCTGTTCCTCCTCCGCCGCGAGCCCGCCGAAGTGGCCCTGCTGGGGGCCGGGGCCTCCAGCGATGCCCACCACATCTCCTCGCCCGAACCCTCGGGCCGCGGGGCGGAGGCGGCCATGCGCGCCGCCCTGGCCGAGGCCGGGCTGCCCCCCGAGGGGATCGGCTACCTCAACCTCCACGCCACGGCCACGCCGAAGAACGACGAGATGGAGAGCCTCGCCACGACCCGCGTGTTCCCGAATGGCGTGCCCTGCAGCGGGACCAAGCCCCTCACCGGGCATGCCCTGGGTGCCTCGGCGGCGCTGGAACTGGCCTTCGGCTGGCTCACCCTGCAGCCGCGCTGGAACCCCGAGCGGCGACTGCCCCCCCACCGCTGGGATGCCGAGGCGGATCCAGCCCTGCCGGCGCTGCGGCTCACCACCGAGGCCAGCCGCCTGGAGGAGCCCCGGACCTGCATGTCCAACGCCTTCGCCTTCGGCGGCAACAACCTCAGCCTGATCCTCGGGGCGACCCCGTGAGCGCGCTGCCGCAGGTCACGGACCTGATCCTCCACCGAGGTCCCTCGGTGCTCCTGGAGCGCATTCTGGAGCTGTCCACCACCCGCTGCCGCGCCTCGGTGCGCCTCGAGCCCGGGGCCTGGTACCTGCAGGCGGACGGCAGCGCCCCCGCCTGGCTGGGCCTGGAGTGGATGGCCCAGGCCGCGGCGGCCTTCAGCGGCCATCGCCATCGCGAGGCGGGCCGGGAACCCCGCATCGGCTTCCTGCTGGGAACCCGTGCCTACGAGACTCAGGTCCCAACCTTCCCGGCCGGGGCTGAGTTCGAAGTGGTGGCGGAAGTCCTGTTCTTGGATGATTCCGGCCCGGGCGCCTTCACATGTGAGGTTCGCCACAAAGGCGAAACCCTTGCCCGTGCTAGGTTGAAGGCGATCGAAACGCCATGAACGCCCCCACCATCACCCCTCTCCGGCAGGTCCTCGTCACCGGCGCCAGCGGACGCCTGGGCCGGGCCATCGCCCTGCGCCTGGCCGGCGACGGCTTCCACGTGACGGCACACGGACGCCGGATGGAGGCCCTCCGGGCCCTCTGCTCGGAGATTGCCGCGATGGGTGGCAGCGCGGACTGGATCGCCTTCGATGTGGCGGACCGCGAGGAGGCCCAGCGCCAGCTCGAGGCCCGGGTGACCGCCCACGGCCCCTACTACGGCATCGTCTGCAACGCGGGCATCACCCGGGACGGCGCCTTTCCCGCCCTCAGCGGCGAGGACTGGGACCAGGTGCTCGGCGTCGGGCTGGATGGCTTCTTCAACGTGGTGCATCCCCTGATCTTCCCCATGATCAAGACCCGCAAGGGCGGCCGCATCGTCTGCATCTCCAGCGTCTCGGGCGTGGTGGGGAACCGGGGCCAGGTGAACTACAGCGCCGCCAAGGCCGGCCTCATCGGGGCCGCCAAGGCCCTGGCGGTGGAGGTCGCCAGCCGCGGCATCACCGTCAACTGTGTCGCCCCCGGTCTCATTGAATCCGAAATGGTGGATGAGACCGTGCTGGAGCGGGCCCTGCAGGCCATCCCCATGGACCGGGTGGGCCAGCCCGAGGACGTGGCCGCCGCCGTGGCCTTCCTCTGCTCGGACGGGGCGAACTACATCACACGCCAGGTGCTCGGCGTGAACGGCGGGCTGGTCTGATGCGCCGCGTGGTCGTGACCGGCATGGGCGGCGTCACGCCCCTTGGGGACAGCTGGGAGACCATCGGCCCCGCCATGGAGGCCGGCCGCAGCGGCGTGAAGACCATGGCCGCCTGGGACCAGTACCCCGAGATCCAGACCCGCCTCGGTGTCCCCATCGAGCACTTCGACGTGCCAGAGCACTACCCCCGCAAGATGGTGCGCTCCATGGGCCGCGTGGCCCTGCTGGGCGTGCGCGCCACCGAGCTGGCCCTGGCCGATGCCGGCCTCCTGGGCGATCCCATCCTGCGCAGCGGCCACACCGGCGTGGCCTACGGCTCCTCCTTCGGCAGCGTGGAGCCCATGGTAGCCCTGGGGAAGAGCCTCGCCGTGGGCCGCATCAGCGGCATCGGCGCCACCGGCTACATCCAGGCCATGAGCCACACCGCCGCCGTGAACATCGGCGTGTTCTTCGGCCTCACAGGCCGGGTCATTCCCACCAGCACGGCCTGCACCTCCAGCAGCCAGGCCATCGGCTACGCCTACGAGTCCATCCAGCAGGGCAAGCAGACCGTGATGATCGCCGGGGGCTGCGACGAGCTCACCATCTACACCGCCGCCGTCTTCGACACGCTGTATGCCACCAGCCTCAAGAACGACACCCCGGAGGCCACCCCGCGTCCCTTCGACACGGACCGCGACGGCCTCGTGGTGGGCGAGGGCGGCTGCACTCTCATCCTGGAGGACCGGGACCACGCCCTGGCCCGCGGCGCCCGGATCTACGCCGAGGTGTTGGGCTTTGGCACCAACTCCGATGGTGCCCACATCACCCAGCCCCAGAAGGAGACCATGGCCGAGACCATCCGCCTGGCCCTGAGGGACGCGCACCTCCGCCCCGAGGAAGTGGACTGGGTCAATGCCCATGGCACCGCCACGGAGCACGGCGACATCGCCGAGAGCCACGCGACCTTCGAGGTCTTCCAGCGGCCCATCCCCATCGTCTCATTCAAGAGCTACTTCGGCCATCCCTTGGGCGCCTGCGGCTCCATCGAGGCCTGGGTGGGCATCCACATGACCCTGGCCAAGCGCATCGCCCCCACCCTGAACCTGGTGAACCCCGATCCCCGCTGCGCCGACCTGGACTACATCCAGGCCACCCCGCGCAACCTGGATGCCTCCTGCTTTGTGAGCAACAACTTCGCCTTCGGCGGCATCAACACGGCCCTGGTCTTCCGCTGCCCGGCCTGAGAATCTTGACGAACTGACGGAAATGCGGGGCCCACGGCGCATTCGTGACCGAATCGTCGGCAGGCTCACTACCATGGCTGGTGGCCTGCACTGGGGCCGGAGGTGTCTTCCATGGATGCGATCACGTCTGTCCTGCGCCGCTGCGAAATCTTTTCCGGTCTCTCCGACGCGGACCTCAGCCTCATCGCCCGGGCCGCTCGGCGCCGGGAAGTCCCGGCCGGGACGGCCCTCTTCACCCAGGGCGAGCCCCGCCGCGGGGCCACGGTCATCGCCGAGGGCCGCGTGGAGATCCTCCGCGACAACGGGGATGGCCCCGAACCCGTCGTGATCCTGGGCCCCGGGGACGTGGCGGGCGAGCAGTCCTTCCTGGCCGTCAGCACCCACACCGCCAGCGGGGTGGCACTCACGCCGGTGGTACTCCTGGACCTCGACCGCGAGACGGTACTGGCCAGCCTGAGCCAGGACGGCACCGCTGCCATCTCCGTGCTTAGCAAGGTCGCCAGCGTCCTGCACCAGCGCCTGCTCTACTCGGCCACGCCGCGCACCGGCCGCGAGCAGGCCTATGCCAGCGGCCGCACCCGCCGGGAATCCGACCTCATCGGCCCCATGGACGTGCCCGAGGACGCCCTCTTCGGCGTGCAGACCCTGCGCGCCGTGCACAACTTCCCCATCACCGGCACGCCCACCAGCCACTTCCCCGCCATGATCCGGGCCCTGGCCATGGTCAAGCAGGGCGCCGCCCGGGCCAACGCCCGCCTGGGCCTGCTGGAGCCCGCCATCGCCGAGGCCATCGATCGCGCCTGCCAGGAGATCATCGACGGCCACTGGCACGGCCACTTCCCCACGGACATGGTGCAGGGCGGCGCCGGCACCTCCACCAACATGAACGCCAACGAGGTCATCGCCAACCGGGCCCTGGAGCTGCTGGGCCACAAGCGCGGCGAGTACGCCTTCTGCCACCCCAACGACCACGTGAACCTGGGCCAGAGCACCAATGACGTCTATCCCACAGCCCTGCGCCTCACCACCATCTTCATGCTGAAGAGCCTGCTGGAGGCCATGGACCGCCTGAAGGCCGCCCTGCACGCCAAGGGCCGGGAATTCTCCACCGTGATCAAGATGGGCCGCACCCAGCTGCAGGACGCCGTGCCCATGACCCTGGGCCAGGAGTTCGAGGCCTACGCGGTGACCACAGGCGAGGACATCCAGCGCCTGCGGGAGACTGCCCGGCTGTTCCTGGAAGTGAACATGGGTGGCACGGCCATCGGCACGGGCATCTGCGCCGATCCCCGCTACCCCCAAGTGGTGGTCGAGGAGCTCCGCAAGGTCACCGGCCTGGACATCGTCCTGGCCGAGAACCTGGTGGAGGCCACGCCGGATACCGGCGCCTTTGTCATGTTCTCCGGGGTGGTCAAGCGGGCCGCCGTGAAGCTGAGCAAGCTCTGCAACGACCTGCGCCTGCTCAGCAGCGGCCCCCGCTGCGGCTTCGGCGAGATCAACCTGCCCGCCATGCAGCCCGGCAGCAGCATCATGCCCGGCAAGGTGAACCCCGTGATCCCCGAGGTGGTGAACCAGGTGGCCTTCTCGGTCATCGGCAACGACCTCACCATCACCCTGGCCGCCGAGGCGGGCCAGCTCCAGCTCAACGTCATGGAGCCCGTGCTGGCCTACGCCCTGGCCACCAGCATGCGCACCCTGACCGCCGCCGTGAACGTGCTCACCAGCAAGTGCATCGTGGGCATCACCGCCAACCGCGAGCGCTGCCTGGATCTGGTGGAACACAGCATCGGCATCGTCACTGCCGTCATGCCCGCCATCGGCTACAAGCGCGCCACCGAGGTGGCCAAGGAGGCCCTGGAAACCGGCGTCCCCGTGCGGGAGCTCATCCTCCGCAAGGGCTGGCTGAGCCAGGCCGAACTGGACGAAGCCTTCAGCCTGGAAGCCATGACCCAGCCCCGGCCCATCCGCTGATCGGTTCCTCGAATCCCCTTCCGTCTGAGGTAGATGACATGCTCCTCCGTCTTTTCTCCGCCCTGGTCCTGCTCGTCCTCGTGGGCTGCACCACTCCCCACGTGGTGCCCTCCTCCCAGGACAAGAACTTCCGGTTGTCCGACCTCAGATCCCACAGGGTCGCTGTCTTCCCCATCGCCACGGCGGATCTGGATGAAAGCTCCTCCAAGACCGTCGCGGCGGAGTACAAGGGGAAGAACGCCTTCCTGGACGCCCTCTCCGCCAAGTTCTCCGCCCGTTTGGTGGGGCTCTGCAAGGAAACCTCCCTCGGCAGCGAACGGGTGCTCACCATCCTTTCGGCCACAGAGACCACCAGGCCGCTCCTCGATCCCACCAAGGTCCTTGGGGCGCAGGATCCGAACAACCGCTTTGCCGAAGGCGCGAGCCCGGCCCCCCTGACGGCACTGAGCCAGCTCCCGGACCTCCGCGGCGTCAGATATGCCGTCATTGCCCGCGATCTGGGCATTGGCCGCCAGTGGAGCACCCACACCAGCGCAGGAGGGGGCTTTGTTTCCAATGGCCGCGGCGGCGGCACCTTCGTCGGCGGGGGGTCCAGCTCCTCCGCCAAGACCAGCGCCCGGTTGCGCCTGGCCATCGTGGATCTGGAGGCCAGGACCATCGTATGGGACGGGGCCATCTTCGCCGATGCCTCCAGCACCTTTATGAAGGCCACGGCCCTCCACGAGGTGGAAGAGGACCTGACGGCTCATTTCATCAATGAAATCCTGGGGATTAAGTAACCTGCTCCCACTCCGGTAAACTGGCGGCTGATTCCCACCATCGGCCGCCATATTTTGTACCCGGGAGCCCCCATGTCCCTCGAAAAGAAGATCGAGCTGCTGAAAGCCAAGCATGCCCAGGCTCTTGCGGGCGGCGGCGAGGGCCGGGTGCAGAAGCAGCACGAGGGTGGCAAGCTGACAGCCCGGGAGCGGGTGGCGGCCTTCCTGGACGAGGGCTCCTTCGAGGAGATGGACGCCCTCATGGTCCACCGCAACTGGGGCGTGGAGAAGATTCCGGGCGATGGCGTGGTGACGGGCTTCGGCCGCGTGGATGGCCGCCCCGTAGCCATCTTCGCCCAGGACTTCACCGTGTTCGGCGGGTCGCTATCCGAGGCCTATGCCAAGAAGATCTGCAAGGTCATGGACCTGGCCATGAAGGTGGGCTGCCCAGTCATCGGCCTCAACGACAGCGGCGGCGCCCGCATCCAGGAGGGCGTGGTGAGCCTCGGTGGCTACGCCGACATCTTCCTGCGCAACACCCTGGCCAGCGGCGTCATCCCCCAGCTCAGCCTCATCATGGGCCCCTGCGCCGGCGGCGCGGTGTACAGCCCCGCCATCACCGACTTCATCACCATGGTGAAGGGCACCAGCTACATGTTCGTGACGGGCCCCGATGTCATCAAGGCCGTCACCCACGAGGAAGTCACCAAGGAAGAGTTGGGCGGCGCCCACACCCATGCCTCTAAAAGCGGCGTGGCCCATTTCGTTTGCGCCAGCGACTTGGCAGCCCTAGCCCACACCCGGGAACTGCTCTCCTTCCTGCCCAGCAACAACCTGGGCGAGGCCCCCCGGCGGGCCCCCAAGCAGCCGATGCCCCTCGAGAATCCCGACCTCGACAAGGTGGTTCCGGATGATCCCGGCAAGCCCTACGACATCCGCGACATCATCCGCGGCGTGGTGGATGATGCGCACTTCTTCGAGGTGCACGAGGCCTTCGCGCCGAACCTGGTGGTGGGCTTCGCCCGCATCGAGGGCCGCAGCATCGGCATCGTGGCCAATCAGCCTGCCTTTTACGCGGGCGTTCTCGATATTTCCTCTAGCGAAAAGGGCGCCCGCTTCGTGCGCTTCTGCGACGCCTTCAACATCCCGCTGATCACTTTCGAGGACGTGCCGGGCTTCCTGCCGGGCGTGACCCAGGAGCACGGCGGCATCATCCGCCACGGTGCCAAGCTGCTCTTCGCCTTCTGCGAGGCCACGGTGCCCAAGATCACTGTCATCACCCGCAAGGCCTACGGCGGCGCCTATTGCGTCATGGCCAGCAAGCACATCCGCACGGACTTCAACTTCGCCTACCCCACGGCGGAGATCGCCGTGATGGGGGCCGAGGGCGCCATGAATGTGCTGCACGGCAAGTCCATCGCCATCGCCCCCGATCCCGCTGCCAAGAAGGCCGAGCTGGTGTCCGAGTACAATGAGAAGTTCGCCAATCCCTATATCGCTGCAGAGTTCGGGTTCATCGACGAGGTCATCCTGCCCCGGGAGACACGCCAGAAGCTGGTGAAGGCCCTGGCCTTCCTCGACACCAAGCGCGACAGCATGCCCCCCAAGAAGCACGGGAACATCCCGTTGTAGGGCCCCACCCAACCCGAGGTCTCCCATGCGCGCAGCTCTCTTCGCCCTTTGTTCCCTGAGTCTCGCCGCGCAGGCCCCCGTGCCCCCCGCCTTCGACGAAGCCTTCTTTGCCGGCGACCGGCGGGCCGTTCTCGAAGGCTGCGCCGACAAGGCACGGGCCCTCAAGCCGAAGGACGCGAAGTACATTGCCGAGTGCGGGCGGGCGTACCTGGCGGCCCTGGACAAGCCCAAGGCCGAGGCGGCCTTCAAGGATGCGGAGGCCCGCGAATCCAAGGATGGCGAGGTCATGAGGCTCATCGCCGTGGCCTGGCTGAAGCACGGCTACAAGACGGAGGCCCTGGAGAACTACGAGAAGATCCTCCAGCGCGATCCCAAGAACAAGGACGCCATCACCCAGGCCGGAGTGGACCTCGCGGAAGTGGGCCTGGCGACTGAGGCTGAGCGCTACATGGGTGCCTTGGCCACGCTGGAGAAGGGCGACTGGCAGCGTTTCCTCCAGTTCGGACGGGCCCTGCTGGTGGCCGGCCAGCGCAAGAAGGCGGCCCTGTGGTTCGCCCGCGCCGCCGCCCTGAAACCCAACGAGGAGAAGCTCTTCCTTGAGATCTCCCGCGCCTTCGCCGAGACCCAGAGCGTGATGTAGGGCTCATCGCTTGGCGCCCCGGGCCGTCGCCCGGGTTTCCAGGAGCAACCATGCCCACGTGGCTCACCAAGGGGTTCATCAACGAGCAGGGCTCGGTGCGCAGTGGCTGGAGGGCGTTGGGTTTCTTCGTGGTCCTCGCGATGCTGGGTGCGATCCTCGTGGGTCTGAAGCGCCTCGGCCTCCGGCATGGGCTCGGCATCTGGATGGGGGTTCTCCTGGGTGCCTTGGCGAGCTACATCTGTGTGCGCATCGAAGGGCGCTCCTTCGGCAGCTTGGGGCTCCTCCCTTGCCGGCGCTGGTTGTTCGAGTGCCTGGCGGGAACCCTCGGGGGCATCCTCCTGATCCTGGTGACGGCGATTTTGGTGCAGGGCCTGAACGGGTTCCATTGGGTGCGCACGGCAGATGTTGGGGCCCGTCAACTCCTGTCTGCGGGCTGGCTGTTCCTGGGTGTGGCCTTCAATGAGGAAATCATCTCCCGGGGTTTCCCCTTCCAGCGGCTGGTGGATGGCGCCGGCACCTGGGTGGGCCAGCTCGTCTTCGCGGGGATCTTCGCCCTGGGGCACTGGGGCAACCCCGGCATGCACGGCGCCACCAAGGCCTGGGCCACCCTGAACATCGGACTGGCGGCCATCCTGCTGGGCTTCTGCTACCTGCGCACGAAGAGCCTGGCCCTCCCCATCGGCGTGCACCTGGGCTGGAACTGGGCCCAGGGCAGCCTGCTCGGCTTCGGCGTCAGCGGCACCACGGACATCAAGGGCTTCTGGTCTCCAGTCTTCCACGGCCGCCCCGAGTGGCTCACCGGCGGGGCCTTCGGCCTGGAGGCCAGCCTGCCCTGCGCCCTGGTCTGCGGGGTGGTGATCCTGGGGCTCTGGCGGTGGCGCGGCGTCAGCGCCGATGCTTCCACTGCTTCGGCGTCTTGATGCCGGCGCCCATCACCAGGCGCATCTCGCTGGTGGGCACGAAGCCCATGCGCTGATACATGCCCTCGGCCTCGAGGCTGGCATGCAGCTCCACGATCTCGATGCCCAGGTCCCGGGCCAGGTCCAGGGCCGCGTCCGTGAGGCGGGCGGCCAGGCCCCGGCGGCGGTAGGCGGGCTCGGTGTAGACATTGAACAGGTAGCCGCGCACCGAGAGGGGGGTCACCGGCGTGGGCAGCGTGTCCTTCATGAGCATCAGCACGCTGGCGACGATGCGACCCTGCTCCTCCAGCACCAGACCCCGGCACTGGCCCGTCACGAGCAAGCCGCGCAGCTGGTTCCGGAAGGCCTCAGCCATGCGCTTCAGGCCCTCCTCTGAACCCATCTCCATGTCGCGGAACATGGCGACGCGATGGGCCACGTGGGTCTCGAGGTCGGCGGGCTTGGAGGGGCGCAGGGTGGGGGTCGGCGTCGGGCTCATGCAGACAGTGTAAGCGCTATGCTGAGCCATGCACTATGTGGCGCTCGCCTCCGGTTCCAAGGGGAACTGCCACGCCCTGTCCGAGGGCGGGCGGACGCTGCTCATCGACGCCGGCATCTCGCTGCGCCAGATCCGCCAGCGCCTTGACGGGCTGGGCCTGGAGGCCGGCGAGGTCCGGGCCCTGGCGCTGACCCACGAGCACTCCGACCACGTGGGGGCCCTGGGTGTCATCCTCCGCCGCACTGACTGGGCCATCCTCGCCACGCCGGAGACCCGACGGGCGGCGGAGTGGGCCCAGGGCGTCCAGATTCCCACGGAGCGGTGGATCGAGCTGGACGCGGGCCGGGCCCTGGACTGGGAGGGCTGGCGGATCCTGCCCTTCGCCCTGCCCCATGACGCCGCCGATCCCGTGGCCTTCCGCGTGGAGGCCGGCGGCACCGCCTGTGCCGTCGTCACGGACCTGGGCCATCCCACGGCCCTGGTGGCCGACCACCTGCAGGACCTGGACCTCCTGGTGCTGGAGGCCAACCACGACGTGGACATGCTGCGGGAGGGCGACTACCCACCCCAGCTCAAGGCCCGGATCCTCAGCCGGGTGGGCCACCTCAGCAACGCGTCCATGGCCGAGTTGCTGGCCCGGGTCTGCTCGCCCCGCCTGAAGGCCCTGGTCCTCGCCCACCTGAGTGAATCCAACAACCATCCCGACCTGGCCCGCTTCGCGGCGGAGGAGGTGCTGCGGGGCAGCGCCGTGGCCCTGCACGTGGCCCACCAGCGGGAACCCCTGAGCCTGTCCGCCACGCCCGCCTGAGAGTCCCCATGGTCCGCTCCGCCCTCGTCCTGCTCCTCCTGGCCCTTGCCCGCCCCTTGGCGGGCCAGGCCCCGCCCCCCCTGAAGGAGGTCGTGGAGCGCTTCGACGCGGCCCAGGCCCAGGTCCAGACCCTGCAGTGCCCCTTCACCCTCACCCTGCGCCGGGCCCTGCTGAAGACGCCGTCGGTGACCAGGGGCATCATGTACCTCCAGGGCTCCGACTTCGCCCACTTTGCCTTCCAGCCCCCAGAGGACCTGGTCCTGCACCTCACCCCAAAGGCACTTATCTCGTACAGTCCCGAGACCCGCGAAGGCGAGCTCATGAAGATCGGCCTCATCAAGAACTCCGACCGCAAGTTCCTGGGACTCGGCCAGAAGCTCAGCTACCTCTCCGACTACTTCCAGATCTCGCTGAGCGAGGCCAAGGACGGCTCCACCACCTGGTTCCTGGCCCTCGCCCCCCGCACCCTATCCCTGCGCAAGCGGATGCTGGCCCTGAACCTCTGGGTGGACAAGGACACCTGGCTGCCGCGCCAGATCCAGTGGATCGAGCGCAGCGGGGACTCCTGGTTCATGGAGCTGGGCACCCTGAGGATCAACCAGCCCCTGCCATCGGGGGTCACTGGATTCAAGCTGCCGGAGGACATTCCCCTGCGCAGCGAATTCAGCTTCTTCGCCACGCGCAAGAAGTAGGTACACTTCAAGAGCTTCACGGGGGCCCGATGATTGTGGTGTGCCCGGCCTGCCAGGCCCGCTTCCAGTACGACGACAGCCGCTTCGGTGCCGCCCGGACGAAGCGGTTCAAGTGTCCCAAGTGCAGCCATGTCTTCGAGGTGGTCAACCCCGCCCTGGCCTTGGCGCCCCTGGACGGCACCCTGGCCCGTCCCGTGCCCGAGGCCGAGTCCACCCCCCCGACTCCGCTCCCCGCGGCCCGCACCACCGCCAAGCGGGACCGGGAGGCCATGCTGGTGGCCGCCGGCCTCCAGGTGCCGGGCATGCCTCCGGGTCTGAAGTTCACCCTGGCCTTCCTCACCGGCCCCCACGCCTCCAGTGTGCAGGTGCTCGAGCAGCCCCAGATCGTCATCGGCCGGGAGGAGGGCGATGTCGTGACGCGCGACCCTGAGACCTCGCGCCGGCACGCCCTGCTGGAGATCCACAAGGACGGCACCGTGTGGATCAGCGATCAGCAGTCCACCAACGGCACCCTGGTGAGCGGCGAGCGCATCACGGGCCCCGTCCAGCTCATCAGCCAGCAGGAATTCACCTGCGGGAACAGCACCTTCATGCTCCTGGTGCGCAACACGGAAGAGTTCCCGCTGCACTGACCGCGAAAGACACCATGACCACCGATCCCTACGCGCCCTACCTCCGCCAGGCGGATGATCTCTTCGCCCAGGGGGAGGTCGTTAAGGCCGGCCAGATCTGGCAGGCCATCCTCAAGCAGCAGCCCGCCCACCTGGAAGCCCGAGAGCGCCTGCTGGACGTGAAGCAGCACCTCCTGGCCCTCCGGGAGGCCGCCGCCCAGGCCGCGCCGCCCGCGCCTGAACCAGCCGCAGTGGTGGTGCCAGAGCCTCCGCATGCTCCCGAGCCCATCCCCGCCCCGGTCCCCGCTCCCGTCCAGGCGGATCCCCGCTCCACCTCGCCCGAGGCAGCCCTGGCCGTGGCAGTGGTGGCCGTGGAGCCTCCAAGGGTGATCACAGGCCAGCTGGACCCCGAGCGCCTGCTGGCCGAGGGCTGCACCCTCTACGACATGGGCCAGCTGCAGGACGCCCTGAAGAAGTGGGAGCAGGTCCTGACGCTGGATCCGGCCCACGCCCTGGCAAGGGGTTACGCCAACGGGGCTCGCCGCGAGCTGGGCCTGGGGCCCATCCACGCCGAACCCGCGCCGGTGCCGGTGTCCGTGGCGGCCCACCACGCCGACGAGGACATCGACAAGCTGCTGCGGGAGGCTGTCCAGCTCTACGACATGGGGCTGACCGAGGAGGCCATCACCAAGTGGGAACGGATCCTCGCCCTGGAACCCGAGCGGCACGAGATCGCGGGCTACCTGCGGGAGGCCCGCAAGGAAGTGGGCCAGGCCACGTCGGCCGCCGCCGCGCCCGCCGCCACCTCCACCGCCTCGGTGGAACCCGAGAACCTCGACCTGAAGCTTCGGCAGGCCGAGCATCTGCTCAGCCTGCAGCGCCACGAGGAAGCGGCCTTCACCTTTCAACAAGCCCTGCACCTGGATCCAGGCAACGCCCGGGCCCTCAACGGCCTGGAGCGCTGCCGGAAGCCCGCAAGCCGCCCCGCGCCCGAGACCCGCCCCACCGCCCCCGTGGTGACCCTGGACGCCCAGGGCCGCATTGCCATGGACGTGGAGGACCCTCCGACCGCCAGCGAACCCCGGGGCGTAGAGCTCCCGGCCGCCCTGCAGCAGACCTCCACCGCCCCCCGGGAAGGGCCCTCCCTGCCCGACCGCCTGCGCGAAGCCACCGAGCAGCTGCCCTGGCTGAGGGAACCCAAGTTCCTCGCGGCCATCGGGGGCGGCGTGCTGGCCGTGATCGTGGTGCTGGCCGTCATTCACGGCTACCGCAAGGACCAGGCCCTGAAGGAGGAGGTCCGCGCCGCCCGGGCCGCCGCCGTGGCCCCCGTGGCCCAGCAGGCCCAGGCCCCGGACCTGGCCGAGTCCCCGGCCGCCCTGCGGCAGGAGGCCGAGAGCGCCCTGGGCGTCGATCCCCTGCGGGCCTACCTCCGGGCCGAGACCCTGATGAAGGCCAGCCCCAACGATGCCGCCGGCGCCCAGCTTCTGGAGAAGGCGCGGGCCGGCCTCGCGGGCGGCGTCAGCGGCGCCAGCCTGCCCGAGTTCCAGAAGCACCTGCAGAACGGCGACCTCGAGGCCGCCCGCAAGGTGCTGGACGCGTTGCTGCGGGCCCAGCCGGACAGCGGCGACCTTCGCAGCCGGGCCGGGCGCCTGCACCTCACCCTCTGCTTCGCCCATGCCAGCCAGGCCAAGTGGGAGGAGGCCGAGGAGGACCTGCTGCGCGGCCGCGCCCTCTTCCCCGGCGACAAGACCTGGCAGGTGCGCCTGAAGCTGCTGGAGAAGGTGAAGGCCCTGCCCAAGAACCAGCAGGCCGCCTGGATCCCGCTGCTCGGCTAGGGTCTGTTTTCAAAGTGGGGTGTGGCCGCGCAAGGGGCGCCGCCCCTAGCGGTGTGGCAGGATCCAGGGGTCCGCATCGAAGCGGTTGGTGGCTGTGCCGTGGACGGCGTCCTTCGTGATGACCACGAAGGAGAGGTCCCCGCTGCTGGTGAGGGTCGGCTCTCCCACGCCTTCGGTATTGCCGGCGCCGACCACCAGTTCCCGGACGCCCCAGCTGTTCCAGTCCGCCGGAGTGCCCTGTCTAGCGCGAAAGATCCCCAGCTTGGCATCCACGGGATTGGTCGCGGTGAAATAGAGCCACCAGGTGCCCCGCGCATCCTTGAACAGATGCGGCTGCTCCTCCTCCAGCGCCGTGTTCAGGCTGGTAACCGGGAGTGGTGTGGTCCAGGAGGCGCCGTCATCGACGCTGGTGGCATACCAAAGGTCATGCAGGCCGGCGCCGCCGGGGCGGTCCGCGCTGTCGAAGAAGAGGACAAGGGTGCTGCCATCAAGCCGCTCGATGTGGGGATTGTCCTCCGAGGTGCTGGTGGTAACGGGGGCAGGCAACAGGCTACCCAGGGCTGTGGGATCGTAGGCGGCGCCTCGGGCCAGGCAGATGTGGGCGTTGTAGTCCGGAGCATGCTGGTTGGTGGTGTAGACGAAGAGATCCCAGCGGCCGCCATCCGGCCCCTGGGCCACGGGGGCGCCCTCGGACCAGATCGGCCGTGAGGCCGGAATGAGGTGCCAGGCGCTGAATGGCTGGGCGGTGCTGGCCCGGCTGGCATGGACGAGGTTGCCGTGCAGCCAGGTCGTTGGCTGGGGATTCGGCAGACCAGGAGGAAGGGTGATGAGATCCATGCCGAACGTGGGGCCCCGCAGGTAGTCGCCGGCGCGGGTCTGGTCACCGCCGGCCAGGCTGAAGCTCAGAAGGTCTGCCGGAATATAGACCGCATAGAGATGCAGCCCGTCCCGGCTGATGAAGATGCCATCCTCCCAGCCATCCACCGCCAGGGCCTGCGCCTGGGGCACTCCGAACTCCAGGGGAAGGGCCACCAGCGGGGCCGCAATTGCACGGATGGCGGCCCAGCCCGTCAGCGGTGCCGGTGGCGGCGGTGCCTGCCCCCCGGACCCGCAGCCGCAGATGAATCCCGCCGCGGTGCCCAGGACCCCCAGCCGTGAACGCAAGGACGCACTCATGTGGGCGGCGGTGGATCGACCCAGACCTCCGGCGGCACCGGATGGCTCAGGAAGTGAGTCATGCCTTCGTTCAGGCCGTAGGCGCCCGTGCTGCCGAAGGCCAGCAGGTCGCCTGCGGCTAGCGCCGGCAGGCGCACCTCGCCCAGGCGGTCCAGGCTGGTGCAGAGGGGCCCCGCCAGCGTGTACAGCACGGTGCCCTCCCCCTTGCCCACGACCTTCACGGGGAAGGGCTCGCCCGTGAGCAGGGGGCGGATCAGGTGGTTGATGCCGCCTTCGAGGATGGCGAAGCGAGTGCCGCGGCTCTCCTTGAGGCGCACCACCCGCGCCAGGTAGGTGCCGCAGGGCCCCGCCAGGAAGCGGCCCGGCTCCAGGATCAGCTCGCCGGTGAACCAGGGGTGCCGGGCCAGCAGCTCGGCGTGGCCCCGGCCCAGGGCCGGGAGATCCAGCGGGGCCTGCTCCGGTGCGTAGGGGATGCCCAGGCCGCCGCCCAGGTCGATCTGCTCGAAGACCAGGCCGTGGTCCTCGTACAGGCGCTGCGCCAGGGCCAGCACCGCGCCGTGGATGGCCAGCAGCTTGGATGCGTCGCGCTGGTTGCTGGCGGCAAACACATGCAGGCCGCGGATGCGGACGTGGCGGAGGTTCGCGGCCCGGGCCAGCAGCACCGGCACGTCCTCCTCGTCCACGCCGAAGGCCGAGGGCCCGCTGCCGCCAATGATGCGGTTGCCTTCGTCGATGTCGAAGGCCGGATGCACCCGCAGGTTCACGGCCGTCTCCCGGTCCACCAGCGCATCGAGGCGCGCCAGGTCCTCGAAGCCCTCCGCCTGCACCCGCACGCCCATGGCCAGGGCCTTGCGCAGCTCCGCCTCCCGCTTACCCGGCCCTGCGAAGAAGGTGCGGCCGGTGGGCAGCCCCAGCGCCTCCACCCGCTCCAGCTCCCCGATGGACGCGCAGTCGAAGCTCGCGCCCAGGGCCGCGAAGCAGGCCAGCAGGTCCGGATGGGGGTTGGCCTTCACCGCGTAGGCCAGGCGCACGCGGGGTGGCAGCACCGCCCGCAGCGAAGTGAACTGCTCCGTCGCCGCCGCGGCGGAGTAAGCAAAGCAGGGGGTGCCGTGGGCCTCCGCCAGGGAGCGGCAGGTGGCGTCGTTGAGGGTGAAGCCTGGCATGAGTTCTTCCCTGCAGACAATTGACGGTTAAGGATGTGTTTTATAAATAATTGAAAAACAGAATGTTGTGCGCACCGTATTGAAGGCTAAAACACACTGCTCAACCTTCTTGTGTTTGGGTTTGTGCTTTAAGAGCAACTTTCCATCTGGCCCATCGGCGGGTTCCTTCCAATAAAATTTTGTTTTCGGCTTTGAGCTCGTAGAGCAGCCGCTGGACTTTGTGCTCTGGAAGGGAAGGGAGTACTTGTTCCAGTTCAGATAAAGGCGCCCCAAGATCTCCCTGTACCTTGAGATGCTGAAGCAGAAGCGCCTTGTTTGTTTCATGGTCGAGTCCCCGCTTCCGCGTGTGGACCCCTTTCGCCCCCATGGATGCATAGAGGGCTTTGGACAGCACATAACGCCTTGAGCGCCCCAGCCCAAGAACCTCGACAGCCCCGGCCTCGACAAGCCCTGGGAGCCTTTCCTTCATGAACTCCGTCAGGGGCCTATCCTGATGCAGGCTATCCAACACCAGAAAGTCTAGGGTAGAGAAGGCCTGGAGGCGCGACTCTCCGATTCTCTCCAAGAACCGGACTAGAGCTGGGTATTGCACCGTCCCTGACAGCACCAAGCGCACCTCATGCGCAGAAGAGCCCGCAAAGTCTGGCAAATGCTTCCCCTGTCGAATGGCGCTTTCCACCATCAGGTTCACTCCCTGCCCCGATCGCTCAATGAGCCCACACTTCGCCAAGGCCTCTGCAAGGCGGCGATTTCGGGGATTCTGTTGATCTAAAAGGTTTTCCAGGGTGATCCCGGGTGGAAATCCTCCGGGGCTCACCACCTCCATGCGCCTGGGGTACTGACGCACGAACACAGACCCGCCCAACTGATAATCCCGGTGGGCTATCGCGTTGAGCAATGCCTCCCGGACTGGCACTTCATCGAAGGTCAACAAGTCCAGGCGAAAGAGTCCCTCTTGATAACTCTGACGATCATTGCGCAGATTGATCCGGTTCCACAGAGCATCGTGGAAGAGGAAAAATCCTTCCCGATATTCCTCTCTGTCAGCAGAGGGCCCCGAAGCATCAGTGGGTCGGTATTCAAAAACAACCTCGGCTTGAGCCAGATACCGACCGAGTGCTGCGCGGATACCAAACAGGATGAGGGCGGCGTAGGTTAATTGGCCCTCCACGAGTAGCTCGGCATTGGCCAGAACCTCCTCGTCGCTCCACGCGAGCCGACGATCGTCCTTAGCTTTCTTGGCCCATCGCGCTCGAAATTCCTGAATGGCCTCGGAGGATAGATCCTTGATGGTGGCCCCAGGGCATGGCTGTGCAGAAAAATCCGGGCCGATCTCGGCGAAGATCTCCTTCAATTCCTGCGCTGCCATTGCAACCAGGTCATCGCCCGCACGCTTCAAATACCTCCCACCGATCTGCCACGCTGTTCCGGGGAGACGGGACGGCACATGCACCACCAGGACTCTTCCTTCGGGGAGGATCATCTCCTCTACTGGAATACGCTGCTGCAACCGTTCAAATAGTCCAGCCTCTGTTCGGCCGGGTTCGGCAAGGGCATAGCTGCCACAGATCAGTCGAGGGCGGCGGTCTGTGACGCCCAAAATAATCTTCCCGCCACCCTCGTTAGCCAGTGCGACGCAGTAACCAACAAGCTTCTCGAAGTCGTAACGGTTCCTTGCCTCCTTAAATTCGAAGCGGCTCCCTTCAGGAGCGTCGAGCCACCGCCGCAATTGCTCTGAAGACGTAGAAAGGGCATGCAGCGGTATATTCACGAAGTCGTTTCCTCTCTGATCCCAGCATCGTCGGTGGTTAATCAGTTATTCCAATACGGCGCCAACCTTCTCACGCCTTCCCGCAGCTGCTCGGGGGTGGCGGCGAAGCTGAGGCGGGCGTGGCCGCGGCCGCCTTCGCCGAAGGCGAGGCCGGGGATGAGCACCACCTTGGCCTCGTCGCGCAGGCGCAGGCAGAAGGCCAGGGGATCGGCGTGGGCTGCGGGGGGCAGGGGCATGAAGTGGTAGAAGGTGCCATCGGGCGGCGTCACCGTGTGGCCCAGCTCCTCGCGTAGGGCCTCGGCGAGCGCCTGCCAGCGCAGCTGCACGGCGGCGCGGGCCTCGGCCAGCACCGTATCGGAGTGCTCGATGAGGGCCAGCGCCGCCCACTGGGCGGGGGTGGCGGTGCCGGTCACCGCGTAGCCATGCACGGTGCGGGCGGGCAGCAGCCAGGCGGGGTCGCCCACGGCCCAGCCCACGCGCAGGCCCGGGGCGCCCCAGCCCTTGCTCACGGAGCTGGTGACCACACCGCGGTCGGTGACATCGCGCAGGCTGGGGGCCCGCACGCCGAAGTGCAGGTCGCGGTAGACCTCGTCGGAAATGAGCAGCACGCCCCGGGCCGTGCAGGCATCCGCCACGCGCTTCAGTGGGGCCAGATCGCCACCGCCGCCCGTGGGATTCGACGGCAGGTTGAGGATCACGGCGGAGGCGCCCGGCGTGGCGTCCAGCACGCGGATCAGCTCGTCGGCATCCAGACGGAAGCGGTCCACCGACAGTCGGTAGGTCACGGGTTCGGCCCCGGCCATGCGGGCCAGGGCCGGGTAGGCCACGAAGCCCGGATCGGGCATCAGCACCTTGGTTCCGGGCTCCACCCAGGCCTGGAACAGCGAGAACAGCGCCCCCTGCGAGCCCGTGGTGATGAGCACCTCATCCACCTGGGCGCTATGGAAGGCGGCCACGGCCCGGCGCAATTCCAGCAGGCCAACGTGGGGCACGTAGGCGCAGGGGCCGGGTTCGCGCAGCAGGGCCTTGCGGGCCACCTCCGGCAGGTCCCAGGTGGGCTCGCCCAGCCCCAGGGGAATGGCCCCGGGCGGCGTGCCATCCGTGATGGCGCGGATGGGCGAGGGCTTCAGCAGGGAGAGGCGAGCTGCGGGCTTCACAGGTCATTCCTTCATCAACTCTTCAAGAGGAACTGATCACCACCAAGACACCAAGACACCAAGAAAAGAGAAAAAACAGCTTTTGCAGTTCTTCTCGGTATCGCCATGGGCGATACGCGAGACAAACAGATACTTGGTGTCTTGGTGGTGTGCATTTGCATTCCCTGTGGCCCGAACTAGCGCAGTGCCTGTTCGAGCGCCGTGGCCGCGTCGGTCTTGTCATCGCGGTACTTCACGATACAGGGGGCCGAGAGTTGCAGTCCGTGAGCCTTGGCATAGTCGCCCGAGGCGGGGCGGGAACCCGGCACCACCACGGCGCCTTCCGGCACCTCCTGGCGCAGCTCCCGGCCGTTCACCAGGTCGTAGATGATGCTGCTCCCCGTGATGACCACGCCCGAGGCCAGCACGGCGCGCCTGCGCACGACGATGCCCTCGAAGAGACCCACGAGGCCGCCCACGAAGGCGTCGTCCTCCACGACCACGGGGCGCGCGCCCGCGGGCTCCAGCACGCCGCCGATCTGCGCCGCGGCGGACAGGTGCACCCGCTTGCCGATCTGGGCGCAGCTGCCCACCAGGGCATGGCTGTCCACCATGGTGCCCTCATCCACGAAGGCCCCCACGTTCACGTAGGCCGGAGGCATGAGCACCACGCTGTGGGCGATGTGGGCGCCCCGCCGCACGGCGGAGCCGCCGGGGACCAGACGCACTGCGTCCTCCAGACCGAAGTGTCGGGGCGGGTAGGCGGTCTTGTCGAACATGGGGAAGCCCGGGCCCTCCATCTGCACCAGGTTCGTGCGCCGGAAGCCACAGAGGATGGCCTGCTTCACCCAGGCGTTGGCCTGCCAGGTGCCGTCCTCCTGGCGCTCGGCCGCGCGGATGTGGCCGGTCTCCAGGGCCACCAGCAGGACCTGGTGCCAGGCCGGGGCCTCGGGATCCGCCGCCACCACTTCGGGGGGGCGGCTGAAGAAGGCGTGGATGGAATCGAGGTCAACGACCATCACTTCACTCCTGGCAGGGTGCCGTCGGTGGCGAGGCAGAGGGCCTCGGCGATGAGGGTGCGGGTAGCGGCAGAGGCCGGCATGAGGGGCAGGCGCACGATGTCTTCGCCGATGCCCAGCAGCTTGAGGGCGGCCTTCAGGGGGACGGGGTTGCTCTCCACGAACAGCGCATCCATGAGGGGCAGCAGCTGCTGGTGCAGGCGCAGGGCCTCGAGGGTGTTGCCCCGCCGGGCCGCCGCGATCATGGCGGCGGTCTCGCCGGGCAGGACGTTGCCCAGCACCGACACCAGGCCCACGGCCCCCACGGCCATGGAGGCCAGGGCCAGGTTGTCATCGCCGGAGAGCAGGGTCTTGCCATGGGGCAGGGTGCGGGCCACCTCGGCGATCTGGGCGAGGCTGCCGCTGCTCTCCTTCACGGCCACCACCTGGGGATTCTGCCAAAGGCGCATGAGCACGGCGGGCGTCACATTCAGGCCCGTGCGGCCCGGCACGTTGTAGGCGATGAGAGAGAAGCCCGGCGCAGCCTCGGCCACGGCGGCGTAGTGGGCCACCAGCCCGTCGGGGTTCGGCTTGTTGTAGTAGGGCGTGACCACCAAGGCCCCCGCGGCACCCAGGGCCTGGGCCCGCCTCGTCATGGCCGCTGCCTGGCGGGTGGCGTTGTGGCCGGTGCCCACGACCACGGGCCGGCCGCTGCTCTCCTCCAGGCAGGCGGTGATCAACGCGTCCCGCTCTGCATCCAGCAGGGTCGATGCCTCACCCGTGGTGCCCAGTGGCACCAGGGTGTCCACACAGCCAGCCACCACATGGCGCACCAGCTTGCGAAAGGCAGGCAGGTCCACCTCGCCAGAGGGCGTGAACGGGGTGGCCAGGGCGACGGCGAGGCCGGACAGATCCAGGGTCATGGCTTGCCTCCGAAAACGAATAGGGGGTCCAGCAGGTCAGCCGCCAGGTCGTCCATGGTGAAAACACCTTTCCGGCCGTACAGCCACCGGGCCGCGGCCAGGGCCCCCTGGGCGAAGGGGGCCCGGGACCGCGCCGTGTGGGTGAGCTCGAGCACCTCGGCCGGGGCATCTAGGCCCACCGTGTGGGTGCCGAACTCGGCGCCCGCGCGCACCACACCGATGTTCAGCTGGTACAGGGCCGGCGTGCCTAGGGTCCACTCGGTCTTGCGGGGACAGCCCGCCATCACCGCTGCCGCCAGGGTCTTGGCGGTGCCTGACGGGGCATCGGCCTTGAGTCGGTGATGGTGCTCCACCAGGTAGGGGTCCCGAGCCGGATCCAGGGCGGCGAAGCGGCCCATGACCGTGGCGAGACGGGCCATCAAGGCCACCGTGAGCGAGAAGTTCGAGGAGGTCAGCACGCCGATGCGGCCGGCCACGCGGGCCTCCAGATCCGGCATGATCCAGCCCGTGGCCCCGATCACCAGGTCCGTGCCGGTCTCCAGCGCCCAGGTCAGGTGGGCCTCCACGGCCTCGGCGACGCTGGCGTCGATGGCCACGTCCACGGGCCCGGTGGGCGACTCGCCCTGGTCCACCTGCCAGGCGAGACCACCCTCGGCCTCGGCCGCGATGGCCGAGCCCAGGCGTCCCCGCCCGAAGAGCCCGATGCGCACGCTCATGGCGCCCCCACGAGCACGCGGTGCAGGCGACGCAGGGCCTCGGCGGTACTTCCCTCTTTGACCACCAGGCTGAGGTTGATCTCATTGGCGCCCATGCTGATCATCTCGACGTTGATGTCACCCAGGGCTGTGAGCAGCTTCGCGCCCAGGCCCGGCGTGGACTTCAGCCGTTCGCCCACGGCCGCGATGATGGCGCGGTGCTCGTGGATCTCCACGGTGGCGAAGGCCGCGAGGTCCTCGAGCAGGGCCTTGAGGGGTTCATCGGCCTCCACGGTGAGCGAGACACTCACCTCGGCGGTGGCCACCAGGTCGACGCTCACGCCGCGACGCCCGAAAACCTCGAAGAGCCGCGCCAGGAAACCGCTCTGGGCCAGCATGCGCGTGCTACTCACCGTGAGCACCGTCACGGGGCCCCGACTGGCCAGGGCCGTGATGGGACGGCCCGTCCGCACCTCGGCGGAGATGGTGGTGAAGCGGCCCTCGGGCTTCTGCGTGTGCCTCACGGTGACAGGGATGCGGGCTTCCACGGCGGGCTGGATGGTCGCGGGATGGAGCACCTTCGCCCCGAAGGCCGCCAGTTCTGCTGCTTCGGCGAAGCTGAGATCGGGGATGGGCAGGGCCTCGGGCACGATGCGGGGATCGCAGGTGAGCACACCCTCCACGTCGGTCCAGATCTGCACCTCCTCGACACCGAGCGCCGCGCCGAAGAGGGCCGCGGAGTAGTCGCTGCCGCCCCGGCCCAGCGTGGTGGTGAGGCCATCTTCCGTGGCGCCGATATAGCCCTGGGTGACCACGGCCTTGCCTGGGCCGAGCAGGGGCTTCAGGTGCGTGGCGGCCAGGGTGCGGATCACGGCCTGCTGGGGTACCGCCTCGCCGAACACCTCGTCGGTGCGCAGCACCGTGCGGGCATCCACCCAGGCCCCGCTCACGAAGGCCGCGAAGATCCGCGTGGAGAGCCGCTCGCCGAGTGAAGCAATGGCATCCATGCTGCGGGGGCTCAGCTCGCGCAACAGCGCCACGCCGCGCAGCAGCAGTTCCAGCTCGCCGAAGAGGTCGGTCAGGGCCACGTCCAGGGCTTCGGGCACGGCGCCCTCGAAGAGCTCCGAAGCGGCCCGGCGGTGGGCGGCCATGAGGGCGCGCTGACGCTCCATGGCCGCCGCCAGATCGCCCGCCTCGGCGGCCTTCGCCGCGTCGAAGAGGCCATTCGTGGTCTTGCCCATGGCCGACAGCACCACCAGGGGCGCCTTGGGCAGGGCCGCCGCCACCAGCCCCGCCACCTGCCGCATGCACGCGGCATCCGCCACGCTGCTGCCACCGAACTTGAGGACGATCATCGGAGGTACCCCTTCGCGTGCGCCAGTTCTGCATTGAGGATGCTGCCACCCGCCGCCCCTCGCTCAGTGTTGTGGCCGAGCAGCGCGAACTTGATGCCGAGGATGGGGCAGACGCGGATGCGGCCCACGTGAACGCTCATGCCCTCGTCCTTCTCCACGTCACGGCGCACCTGGGGGCGGTCCTCCAGGGTGTGAACATGAATGGGCACGGCGGGGGCAGAGAATAGTCCGAGGCGCTGGGGCTCGGGCTTCCAATTCAGAAAAGCTTCGCGCACGGCCTCGAGGGAGGGATTGCCCTTCAGCCGCACACTCACGGCCTCGGTGTGGCCCTCGATGACGGGCACTCGATGACAGAGAGCGCTCACAGTCATCGGAGCCAGCTCCACACCCTGACCCGTGAAGCGGCCCAACATCTTGGGGGTCTCTTCCTCGACTTTCGGTTCCTCGTTGCGGATGAAGGGGATGACGTTGCCCAGGATGTCGAGGCTGGCCACGCCGGGGTAACCGGCGCCGCTGATGGCCTGCATGGAGGTCATCATCACAGCCTCGACGCCGAAGGCCTCGTGGAGGGGCGCCAGGGCCATGACCAGCACCGTGGCCGTGCAGTTGGCGTTGGTGACGATGCCGCCCTTCCAGCCGTGGTGGTGCCGCTGGATGTCCAGCAGGCCCAGGTGGGCGGCATTCACCTCGGGCACCAGCAGGGGCACCTCGGGCGACATGCGGAAGGCCGCGGCGTTGGAGAAGACCATGGCCCCGGCCTTGGCGAACTGGGGTTCCAGCTCCTTGGCGGGCCCCGTGTCCAGAGCGCTGAACACCACGGGCGACAGGGCGAACTCGGGCGTGCCATCCACCATGACCTGGTCGCCCAGGCCGCCGTAGGCCTCGCCATCCAGGCGCCAGGCGCAGGCGTCACGGTAGCGCTTGCCGGAGCTGCGCTCGCTGGCGGCGAGATGCTCCACGCGGAAGAGCGGATGGTTCGCCAGGCGGCGCACGAAGCGCTGGCCGACGACACCGGTGGCGCCCAGGACGGTGACGGGAATTTTCGTGGTCATGGTTCAGTCTCCCAGGAAATGCAGGGCCAGGCGGCGGTTCAGGTCCACCCCGGCCTCAAGGTCCGCCAGGGTCAGATGCTCGTCGAGGGTGTGGGCCACGGTGATGCTGCCAGGTCCCGCCAGCACCACCGTGCGATCCGGCACCAGCGTGCGCAACGCGGGCGCGTCCGAACCGAAGGGCATGGGCGCGTGGTCGAAGCCCGGCACCGCCGGATAGAGGTCGGCAGGTTCATCCAGGCGCAGGTCCACGGAGCCCTCGGGTGGGGCCAGGCGCCGCACCTCGTCGAGGAAGGTGCTGCCGGGCACCACGCGGGCCATGAGGTGCGCCTCGGCCCGGGCGGGCACCGAGTTGAGCGCCTCGCCCGCCTGGAGCAGGCCCAGGTTCCAGAGCTCGGGCCCCAGCTGCGGATCCACAGGCCGGTCCTGCTCGCGCAGGCGTTGCAGCCAGTCCAGCAGGGGCCAGGTGGCGTTGTGGCCCAGCTGGGGACTGCCGCTGTGGGCGGCCTTGCCCCGGCAGTGGAGGCAGACGTGCTGCACCCCGCGCTGCCCCATGGCCAGCTTCAGCTCCGTGGGCTCGCCGTTGATGAGCACCTTCAGGTCCTGCAGCCGATCGGCCAACCCCAGGGCGGCGGAGGCGCCCGCGCTGTCGGTCTCCTCGCCCACCACGCCCAGCCAGGCGAGGCCCTCGCGGCCCTCGGTCAGCAGGGCCTTCACGGCGGCCAGCTGCGCCACAATCTGGCCCTTGGCATCACAGGTGCCGCGACCGAACATGACTTCGCCCTCCAGGCGCGGGGGCAGGAAGGGCGGCACCGTATCCAGGTGAGTGGAGAAGAGCACCCGAGGCCGGCCCCACAGGGCCAGCACGTTGGTGCGCCCCGCGGCCACCGGCTGGTCCACCACGGTGGCGCCCAGTTCGCGCAGCAGGGCCAGCAGACCCGAGAGGCCGGCATCTTCTGAACCCGAAGTGGTATCCGACGCACAGAGCGTCATCAGCCTGGCGGTGAGCCAGCTTCGGAAGTCTGCGGGGGCTGCGTTCATGGTCTACCTCGGCGTGCCGACGGTGCCCTCAGGAACGCGATGGGAGGAC
Source organism: uncultured Holophagaceae bacterium (assembly GCA_963751095.1). GTDB lineage: Bacteria > Acidobacteriota > Holophagae > Holophagales > Holophagaceae > Geothrix. The sequence continues at coordinate 333,291 of CAVVTK010000007.1, forward strand.
TCCCGCCGCTGCGCCTCAGGCCCTCCGCGCCGGGTGACCGGCACGACAGCCGCCGGGGTTTCCCCTCGTCGTCCAGGGGGCGCGTCGATGAGCCGCGTTCCCTTCGGCGATCCACCCCTTTCCCGTCGGGTCATCGGGTTCATCGCCCTCGCCGCCGGTACTGATGGGAACCGCTCCTCCATCGGAAGCTCCACCTTCCCATGGCCAGGGGCCCCGTGGCAACTCCATGGGTCTCAGGGCCTGCGGGTGGGCTTTGTGGGCACCAGGGCATCCGCGAGGCGCCGCACGTAGCCACTCAGGTCGGTCACGGCGGCCACGGCTTCGGGCGTGGTGCGCAGCAGCTGGAAGTAGCCCGCGTAGGCGGCATAGGCCAGCAGGGCGCGCTCTTTCGCCTCCTCCTCGGTCAGCCCCAGAGCTTGAAAGGCCTCTGCTCCGAAGGCGAGGCGCCGCTCTGAGGCCCGGCGCAGGTAGGGCTGAACGCGGGGATCTTCGCTGGATACCGCCAGCGCGGCGAAGAACTTGCCGTTTTCCACGTCCTCGAAGGCCGCGAAGAGCAGGACCCGCAGGCGGCGCCGGGGATCCTCGATGCCGCCGTAGCGAGTCACCACGTCGGCGCTTTGGTCCTGCTCCCAGGCCTCCAGCGCCGCATGGATGAGTTCGTCCCGGTTCTGGAAGTGCCAGTAGAAGCTGCCCTTGGTGACTCCCAGGGCCAGCGCCAGGGGCTCCACGGCCACGGCCTGCACGCCCTCCTGGGCGATGAGGTTCGTGGCGGCCTTCACCCAGGCCTCCCGCGAGAGCGGGGCAGCGGATCGGGCCTTCTTTCTGGGTGGGGGCATGGTGGCCTTGACAGGTAACTCGATCAGCTTACCATACCATGCCGTATGGCAACCATACGGTTGCGTATTGATATGGAGTTTCCATGCGATCACTCCTGCTTCCACTCCTCACCGCCCTGCTGCTCCTGGTGGGCTGCGCCGCTCCCGAGACCGTGCAGCGCCGCAGCAGCCTCGCCTCCTACCTGGGCACCAAGTCGGCGCCGCGCGCGGAGCAGTCCGCGGCTCCGGCCCGGCTCCAGCTGCCCCTGCGCCTGGGCATCGCCTTCGTCCCGGCGGACGCCGGGCAGCGGAGCGGCTCCCTGAACGCCACCGCGCCAGCCGCTCCCATGGATGCGGCCCAGGACCAGGCGCTGCACAAGCAGGTCGCCGACCTGTTCGGGCAGAAGCCCTGGACCCTGAGCTTCAAGATCATCCCGGCCCTGTACCTGGCCAAGGGTGGCGGCTTCGAGGATCTGGACCAGGTGGCCGGCAGCTTCGGGGTGGACGTGGTGGCCCTGGTCAGCGTGGATCAGGTGCAGTTCAGCAGCCCCCGCTGGTACGCCTGGACCTACTGGACGCTGGTGGGCGCCTACATGGTGAAGGGCGACAAGAACGACACCACCACCCTGGTGGACGCCGCGGTCTACCACGTGCCCTCCCGCACCTTCCTCTTCCGGGCAGGCGGCGTGGGCACCGCCAAGGGCAGCTCCAGCTGGTCCAACCGGGAGGAGGCCTTCCGCCAGCAGTCCCGGGAGAGTCTCGCCCTCGCCATGGCCGATCTCTCAAAATCCCTCGACCTCGGCGTGGGCACTTTCAAGCAGGATCTGCTCAAGGGCGCCCGCAGGGATGTCCTGCTGGTGGACAAGGATGGAAACGCGTTCGGCAGTGCCGCCTACGACCCCACGCGTCGTTGAGCGCCGGCGCCCGGCCGCCTCGCGGGGCTACACTGGTGCTTCGGAGCGCCCCATGTCCCTCGTCATCGCCGGCAAGACCTTCGACAACCGCCTGGTCCTCGGCACCGGGAAATACAAAGACTTCGCCACCATGCAGGCCTGCTACCGGGCCGCCCGGGTGCAGATGGTCACCCTGGCCGTGCGCCGCTTCGACCTGGAGGCCAAGGGCGAGGACAACATCCTGAACTGGATCCCCAAGGACATCGCCCTGCTGCCCAACACCGCCGGCTGCTACACCCGCGAGGATGCCCTGCGCGTGGCGCGGCTGGCCCGGGAGGCCCTGGGCACGGACTGGGTGAAGCTGGAGGTCATCGGCGATGCGAAGTCCCTCTACCCCGACAACGAGGAGACCCTGGAAGCCGCGAAGATCCTCGTGAAGGAGGGCTTCGTCGTGCTGCCCTACGTGAACGCCGATCCCATCCTCGCCAAGAAGCTCTGCGATGCGGGCTGTGCCGCGGTCATGCCCCTGGGCAGCGCCATCGGCTCGGGTCTAGGCGTGCAGAACCCCATGACGCTGCTCCTGATCAAGGAGGTGGTCGAAGGCTACAAGCTGCCCATGATCGTGGACGCGGGCGTGGGCACGGCCTCCGACGCGGCCCTGGCCATGGAGTTGGGCGCCGATGGCGTACTGCTGAACACCGCCGTGGCCGAGGCGGGCGAACCCACCAGGATGGCCCAGGCCATGGACTTCGCCGTGCAGGCGGGCCGCCTCGCCTTCGAGAGCGGGCGCATGCCCAAGCGGCTCTACGCCAGCGCCAGCAGCCCCCTGGCGGGCGTCATCGGCAGGTAGGGCAACCTCTCTCGGGCCCCAAATGGAAAGCGCCCGGCAACCGCCGGGCACTTCTTCATTCTGGTGTGTTTCGTTAACGCGCGGGGACGGCTTCGTGCAGGCCGATCTCGGCCAGCGCGGTGGCCAGGTGCGCCACGGTGCGGTCCACGTTGTGCAGCTTCTCCAGGCCGAAGAGGCCGATGCGGAAGGTCATGAAGTCCGCCGGCTCATCGCACTGCAGCGGCACGCCGGCGGCCACCTGCAGGCCCGCGGCCAGGAACTTCTTCCCGGTCTGGATGTCGGGATCCGTGGTGTAGCTCACCACCACACCCGGGGCCTTGAAGCCCTCGGCGGCCACGCTGGGCAGGCCACAGCTCTCCAGCAGGAGGCGGGCCTTGGTGCCCAGCTCCGCCTGCTCGGCCCGCAGCTTTTCGAAGCCATAGGCCTCCATCTCCTGCATCACCGCGCAGACCTTGGCCAGGGCGTCCGTGGGCATGGTGGCGTGGTAGGCGTGGCCACCCTTCAGGTAGGCATCCATGATGGCGGACCACTTCTTGAGGTCGCAGGCGAAGCTGGTGCTGGTGGTGGCCTCCATCACGCCCTTGGCCTGCTCGGAGAGCATGACCATGGCGGCGCAGGGGCTGCCGCTCCAGCCCTTCTGGGGCGCGGTGACGATCACATCCACGCCGATGGCCTCCATGTCCACCCACATGCAACCCGAAGCGACGCAATCCAGGATGAAGAGGCCGCCCACAGCGTGGGTGGCCTGCGCCACCGCCTTCATGTACTCGTCGGGGAGGATGATGCCAGACGCGGTTTCCACGTGGGGGGCGATCACCACCGCGGGCTTCTCGGCGGCGATGGTGGCCACCACTTCGGCGATGGGTGTCGGGATCCAGGGCGACTGGCGGTCCGTGCCCGTGCGGCGGGCCTTGAGCACGGTGTGGGAGGCGGGGATCCCGCCCATGTCGAAGATCTGGGACCAGCGGAAGCTGAAGAAGCCGTCACGGATCACCAGCGCCTTCTTGCCGGTGGCGAACTGGCGGGCCACGGCCTCCATGCCGAATGTGCCGCTGCCCGGGACGATCACGGCACCTTGGGCGTGGTAGACCTGGGTGAGGATGCGGTGCATGTCCCGCATTACCTGCTGGAAGCGCTTGGACATGTGGTTCAGGGCGCGGTCGGTGTAGACCACAGAGAATTCGAGCAGGCCGTCGGGGTCGACGTTGGGTAGCAGTGCGGTCATGGGTGTCCTCCTCAGATGTGGTGCTTAGAGCCAATTGATGTCGGTGCCGGCGGGCAGGTGCGGCGTGAAGATCGACAGGTACTGGAGGTTCTCCTCCAGGGCCCGGGTGTCGTGCGCGATGCCCCGGGGGCAGACATGCACGTCGCCGGTCTTCACGGGCTTCCATTCCCCGTTCACCAGGATCTCACCCTTGCCACCCACCACGATCACGTACTCATCGCAGACGGTGTGGAAGTGGGTGCCGATGGTGGTGCCCTTCACTGCCGTGCGGATCATCAGCTGGGTGCGCGGGCATTCGTAGACCACCACGCTGTCCACGCCCTTCTCAGGCAGCGCCCGCTTGGTGTAGTAGTCCAGGAGGTTGATCAGAACGGCCACGTTGGGGGTCGAGTCGACGAGGCCCTTCAGGGATTCAGGTGCGCAGGTGGCCATGGGGTTCTCCTAAATGGGATGAGGTTGCGGGTTCAGGCTTAGCTGGCGACGGGTGCGGTGGGTAGGACCCCGGGAATGACGAAGGCCTGCAGGAGCACCACGACGATCACGATCCCCAGGAGGATGAGGGAATACTTGAGGGTCTTCCGGAAGATGTCGGTCTCGTGGCCCACGAGGCCCACCGCGGCACAGGCCACGGCGATGGACTGGGGCGAGATCAGCTTGCCCATGACGCGGCCGAAGAGGTTCGCCGAGGTGGTGAGCACGGGATTCATCCCCAACTGCATGGCGGTGACCTGCTGGAGCTTGCCGAACAGGGCGGCAGAGGACGGCGGGACGGGACGATCGGGGATTGGCATCATGTGGATGGAAGCCACTATGGGCCAATGCCTCAATAGCCGATGTGATACTCGTCAAGTTTTTATTGGTTTCAATGGTAGTTACTCCCACCGGTCTAACCGTTAGACCGCGATTTTATTGCCGGTTTTTCCCAGTCCTGATTCGTATCCCGGGCCTGCCGGAGGGGGCTTGATCACCGACCTGCCCCGGGGCAGAACATCCATCAGCCGACACGGAAAAGCGGGCCGGCTGGCCCGCTTTTCCTGGGGTGAAACGGTGCTACTTCGCTGCCACGGCCGGGGCGGTGCCCTTGGCGTCGATGGCCTGGTTCAGCAGGTCCACGCCATCCTTGGCGGCCTTGATGGCGCCGGTCAGCGTCTCACGGGCCAACTCGGGATTGTGGAAGCCGTCGCTGTTCTCGGCGGTCCAGAACTCCCACAGCACGTGGGCCTCCTCGTGCTTCTCGCGGGCCTTGGCCAGCACGTCCTCGGCCACGCCGGCGCGCTTGGCGACGACGTAGGTGTCGATGAGGCGGCCGATCCAGAACTCGGACTTCCGCATCTTGCCCTTCACGTAGTTGCGGATGGTCTCGATCTCGTACTTCTTCGCGTCCACGCCATCCTTGGGGTGGCAGCCCATGCAGGAGGCCTTTACGTCCGCCAGGGGCCGGATGACGCCATGGGTGGAGAAGATCTTCCCGTCCTTACCCTTCTGCTTGGGCATGTGGCACTGGTGGCACTGGATGCCGGCCTTGTCATGGACGCTGCCCGCGAAGGCCTCGGCCTCAGGGTGCTGCATCTTGATCAGGCGCGCCCCGGTGACGGCGTGCTTGAAGTCGTAGAAGTCCAGCTTCTTGTAGTGCGCGAGCAGCTGCTTGGCGTTCTTGAGCGGGAAGTGGTTGGTGCGCTGGTCGTCGTAGCCCACCTTCTTGTTGTCGGACCACTGGAAGCCCGCGTTGCAGTTGTATTCCACGTGGCACTGGGCGCACATCATGCGCGAGTCGGTCTTCTCCATGAGGCCGATCTTGCGGAAGCCGTCGCGGAAGTCCACCACCTTCAGGTCGGTCTTGCCATTCTTGGCGAAGATGTTCTTGTCGCCCTCGCGGCCGATGGCCTGGATGAGCGCATCGCGCACGATGCGGGGCTTGGCGCCATGCGGGTCGTGGCACTGGATGCAGCCCACGGGATTGTGCGTGGCCTTCGCCACATCCACGGGGCTGGAGGTGCGGTCCCAGCGGGCCTTGGCATCCTTGTCGCCCAGGTACTTCCAGGCCAGGATGTGGTCCGACGTCTTGCACTGCATGCAGGTGGGGTTCGCGGCCATAGCTGTTTCGGTCAGCTTGAACTGGGGGCCCTTGTCCTCCAGCACGTCCCAGGTCTTGCCCATCTCGGTGACGCCCTTCCAGCCGTGCTTGAACTGGAAGCGGCCGCCCTGGAAGCGGTCCACCTGGAACTGGTCGATCACCATGAACGCGTGGGCCCGCGGCTCGGCGTGCTCGAAGGTGAAGCCGTGACCGGCCAGGAGCTTGTCCTGCATGGGCGACCGGCCCGCCGGCACGCCCTTCTCCTTCCGGGCGCCGCCCTCGTAGTTCATGGTGAAGAAGCTCTGGTACTGGTTCTTGTGGCACCTGCCGCAGATGGCGGGATCCAGCTTGGTCACGGGTTTCACCTCGCCCGAGCTGTCCACGTGCTTGGCCAGGCCGTCATGGCAGACCGTGCAGGCCAGCTTGGCGTGCTTCGAGCCCTCCTTCATGGTCTGGATCTGGTCGTGGCACTGGTAGCAGGTCTCCTTGCCGAGACCGGCAGTCTTGGCCGGGCTGGCCTTGGGCTTGGCAGGCTGGAAGCCGAGGGCCAGCAGCAGGCTCAGGGAACCAGCCGCGCCCCAGAGGGCTCGACGCGGGGCGGATGGGGTGGACATCGAAGGCTCCTGTGGGGCGCGGTGGCTGCCGCGAAGGTGGAAGCGAGAAGGAAGGGCGACATCAGAAGAGGGCCATCGCGTTTAAGAGGCGTACGTCCTCTTTCAAGAGATGGGTTAAGGATACGGCGGTCCGAATAAAAAACCAGGGGGTTCGAAGTCACAGCTTGGGGTGGTGGATAATGCCCCATGCCCGACTTCAACCTCAATCCCTTGGAATGCCGCGTGCTCGGCTGCCTGCTGGAGAAGCAGTTGAGCACGCCGGACGTGTATCCCTTGTCCATGAATGGCTTGCTGAACGCCTGCAACCAGTCCAGCAACCGCGACCCCGTCCTGGCCCTAGCGGAAGCCGACCTCCAGGAGACCGTTCAGGCCCTCCTGGCGCGGGGTCTTGCCGAGCACTGGCCGGGCCGCGTGCTGAAGGTGGCCCACACCGCCAAGCCCACCTGGAACCTGTCGGTGCAGGAGGGCGCCCTCCTCGCCGAACTGCTCCTGCGCGGCCCCCAGACCCCGGGGGAGCTCCGCACCAACACCCGCCGCATGTACGCCTTCCCGGACCTAGAGGAGGTGGAGGGCTGCCTGGCGGTCCTGATGGAAGCCGAGCCTCCCCTGGTGGTCCGCCTGGCCCGGGCCCTGGGCGCCCGGGAGGCCCGGGTCGCCCACCTGCTGTCCGGCCCCGTGGAGGCAGGTGGTGCCGCTCCTCTCGCTCCGGATGCCACGCCCGCCCGGGCGGGGCGCATCGAGCAGCTGGAGGCCGATCTTTCCACCCTTCGCGACGAGCTTGCGGAGCTGCGGAGGGAATTCGAAGGCTTCAAGGCCCAGTTCTGATGGCCCAGTCCTCTGTGGTGGACCGGTTCTACGAGGCCTTCGCCCTTCGGGACGCCGCGGCCATGGCGGCCTGCTACCACCCCGAGGCCACCTTCGAGGATCCCGCCTTCGGCCCCCTGGACCGGGAGGCGGCCTGCGCCATGTGGGCCATGCTCCTGGGCCGCTCCGCCGATCTCGCGGTCACCCACCAGGTGCTGGGGGACGCCGGCTCCGAGGTCGAGGCCCGCTGGGAGGCTCGCTACACCTTCACCCGCACGGGCCGCCCCGTGCTCAATCGCATCGAGGCCACCTTCACCCTCGAGGACGGCCTCATCCGCACCCACCGAGACCACTTCGGATTCTGGGCCTGGGCCCGCCAAGCCTTCGGCACCGCGGGGCTCCTGCTGGGCTGGACCCCATGGTTCCAGGCCAAGGTGCGGGTCGAGGCGCTGCGTTCCCTGGCGGCCTATCGGGTCAAGGTCGGACGCTAATCCAGGCCCATGGCCCGAAGTCCCGCGACCAGGGTGGCGTAGCGCTCGGGATCCGCCTGCAGCACCACCCGCAGCGGGTTCGGGGCCAGCTCCCCCTGGGCGTCGCGGAGCACGGCCAGCAACGTCCCGAAGGCGTCGGGCGGGGCATCCTGCAGCAGCTGCTCCGCCTCCAGGATGAGGAAAGTGCCGCCTTCCGGAAGGTCGGCCAGGGCATCCCGCAGGGCGTCCCAGGTGCCCCCGAAGTGGGGCGGGAACTGCGCGGCGGCGGCCCACTCGTCCATGAGCCCCTCGCGCGTGCGCATGCGGGCGCCCCGCAGCCACCACAGGGCCGGCTGGCCCGCGGCGGCATCCACCAGGTCCCCCGCGGCTCCGCGCCAGGGCTGGACCAGGGCTGGTCCCAGATAAGACAGGGCCATCACTTCACTTCGAGGAAGGTGCGGTAGTGGTCGGCGGTGTACCAGGCCCGCCCGTCGTTCCCGGTCACCAGGCGCTCGGCGCCCCGGTTCCTGCCCTCCGCCCGGAGCCGCACATCCCACTCGCGGTACTCGATGCGCTTCCGCTTCGCGTTGTAGCGGGGCAACTGCCCCTCGTAGTTCCCGAAGACCCGGCCGCCCACGTAGCCCGGAGGGGCGTAGCCGTGCTGGCGGACATAGGCGAGGGTCTCCCGGGCATGGACCGGGATGGGGTCCTGCACGGCGGCCTGGACCTGGACCGGCAGCGGCTGGGCCTGGGGCCCGCAGCCCGCTGGCAGCAGGAGGGAGGCCGCGCAGACCAGGCCGGCGGCCAGGAATGCGAGGGGGCTTCTCCAGCGGGTCATGGCGGCTCCGGGGGACTGCGGAAAGTGTAGCCTCTCAGCCGGGCTGGTTCGCGGTGGTGATGGTTTCCAGGCCCTTCGCATCCGGCCCTGTCTCCGCGCGGCGCAGCAGGTACGCGAAGAGGAATCCGAAGAAACCGAGGCTGCTGAAGATCCACATGCCAAGCCGATAGCCGTGGGGATTCGCGGCGCTCGCCACAGCATGATCGTTGGCCCAGCCGATGAGAAAGTTGAAACCCGCCAGGCCCACGTTCTGGATGAGCGTCATCAGGCCGTAGGCCGTGCCCAGCCTCTCCTCTGGCACCAGGTAGGCGACCGAGGGCCACATCACGGCGGGGATCAGGCTGAACGCAATACCCATCAGGGCCATGGGCACATAGAGGCTGACCTGGGTGTAGGCCATGAGCAAATACACGGGGATCAGGAGCAGGCTACCCACCATCATGAAGAGAGCCCGTTTGCCCACGCGGTCCACCATGAGGCCGAAGAGCGGGGTGCCGATCATGGCGAAGAGGGTGAGCATGGAGGACAGGAACCCGCCGAGTTCGCGGGTGGCGCCATGGGCATCCTGGAAGAACTTCACGGCGAAGGTCTGGAAGGGAAAGATGCCGCTGTAGAAGGTGATGCAGAGGGCCACCACGTACCAGTAGGTGGGGCTGAATTTCAGCAGGTCGGCCCAGACCACCTTGTCGGTGCCTCCCTGTGAGCCCAGGGCATACTTTCGCGCGGCGCTGTTCTCCATGAGCCAGTAGATGCCCGCGGCGATCACGCACATCGAACCGAAGACGGCGGCAATGAGCAGGGGTGTTCGCCAGGAACCGAAGGCCGCGCGGGCCCAGGTGGGGCTGTTCAGCGCGGCGAAGGATCCCAGGCGGGCGATGAGCAGGTTGATCCCGAAGGCGAAGCTAAGTTCCTTGCCGCGGAACCACTGGGCCACCGCAGCGGTGACCGCCACAATGAGACTCTCCGCCCCCAGTCCGAAGACCAGGCGCCCCGAGGCCATCACCCACAGCTTTGGGGACAGGGCCGTGATCAGAGAGCCCAGGAAGCAGAGCACCCCGAAGATGAAGGTGGCCCGCTTGACGCCGATGCGGTCGATGAGGATGCCGCCCAGCAGCACCATGACGATGTTCGGCACGCTGTAGATGCCTTGCAGCAGGCCGATGTTGCCATCCGTGAAGCCCAGCTGCTTTTGCAGCACGTCCGCCAGAGGGCTGATGGCGTCATAGACGTAGTAGTTGCCGAACATGGCCAGGCTGATGACCACCAGCACCAGCCAGCGGAAGGCGGGAGGCGGGGCGGGGCGCTCAACGGTGGGGACGACGGGCGGCATGGAACTCCCATACAAAGCAGGTCTTCATCCTGCCAGCAAGCGGCAGGATGGGCGATCAACAGAAATGATTCTCATGAAAATTAACAATACTTAACAACGCCTTGAGGGGGCCGCGCCGGCTAGTCTTTCACTACACCGATCGCGGTCTTTTCACAACCCTTTCATCATCTTTGGAGCCCTGGCTCCCTGGAGGCACCGCATGCAGTCCCGACTCGCCCTTCGTCTCGCCGCAGCCACGTTGCTCGTGGTTCCCGCCTTCGCGGCCCGCCCCGTGGACGCCCCCATCGCCAGTGAGGCGGCCCGCCACCTCGACGCCCGCGTCTACGAGCTGGGCCTCGACCGGAACCACACCTTCGCCACGAAGAACGTGGTCGAGGAGACCTCTGGTGAAGCCCATGTGCGCATGAACCAGCTCTACAAAGGCGTCCGCGTGTTCGAGGGCGAGACCATCGTGCACCTGCGCGGCGGCTTGGTGACCGACCGCACCGACGCCCTGGTCCGGGGCCTCAGCCTCAATGTCACCCCCACCCTGGGAGCCTCCGAGGCCATGGCGGCGGCCCACCAGAACCTGGCTCCCCGGGGCGCCTATGCCCATGTCCCGACGGCCGAGCTGGTGGTCGCGACCGTCACCCGCGAGATCGAGACCCCGCGCGGCACGCGCAGCCTGAGCCGGCCCGCCCTCGCCTACCATGTCCACACAGAGCTGGAGAACGGCGCCCAGGAGACCCGCCACACCGACTTCCTGGTGGACGCCCACAGTGGCGAGATCCTCGACAGCTGGAGCACCCTCCACACCATCAGCGGCACGGGGAACTCGCAGTTCTCTGGCGTGGTCGCCATCAACACCACGGCCAACGGCGCCAGCTTCGACCTTCGCGACACCACCCGCGGCATGAACTACGCCACGTACAACCTCAACCATGCCACCTCGGGCACCGGCACGCTCTACAACGACGCCGATAACACCTGGGGCGATGGCGCGAACTATGTCGCGGGCGGCAGCACCACCAGCGCCAATGGCCAGACGGCGGCCGTGGACGCCCACTACGGCGTGGGCCTGACCTACGACTTCTACAAGAACGTCCTGGGACGCAACGGCATCGATGGCGCCGGCACCGCCACCTACAGTCGGGTGCACTACAGCTCCGCCTACGACAACGCCTTCTGGTCCGACAGCTGCTTCTGCATGACCTACGGTGATGGCTCCTCCTTCAAGTCCCTCGAATCCATCGACGTGGCAGGCCACGAGATGAGCCACGGCGTCATGTCCCGCACAGCGAACCTCACCTACCGCGCCGAGTCCGGTGGCCTGAACGAGGCCAACTCCGACATCATGGGCAGCATGGTGGAGTTCATGGCCCACGGCGGCGGCACCTCCACCGTCCCCAACTACACGACCATCACCGGCACCATCACCGTGAACTACGGCACCGTGCCCGCGGCCAACTACCTGATCGGCGAACAGCTGGCTACGAACGCCTTCAACAAGCCCCTGCGCTACATGTACAAGCCCAGCCTCGATGGCGCCAGCCCGGATGCCTGGTCCTCCACCTTGAAGCGCCTGGACGTGCACTACAGCTCCGGCGTGGCCAACCACTTCTTCTTCCTGCTCGCCCACGGCAGCCAGATCGACACGTTCTCCGGCAACATCCAGTCCCCAAGGGCCAACGGCGTTACCACCATCACCGGCATCGGCAACGACCTCGCCACCCGCATCTGGTTCAAGGCGGTCACGGCGTACATGACCAGCAGCACCAACTATGCCGCCGCCCGCGTGGCCACCCTGAACGCGGCCACGGCCCTGGGCTACCCCTCGGGCAGCGCCGTCTACACCGCTGTGAACAACGCCTGGCTCGCCTGCAACGTCAAGTAGCGCGCCACCCGGCCCTCCTGCGCCCCGGGATCTCCGGGGCGCAGCTGTTTACAGGCTTCGGCCGCCTGGCGGATAGTGAAGGCCCATGGCCACCCCGTCTCGACGCCTCTGCCCCAGCTGCCAGACCCGCCTGTCGCCCCTTGCGGCAGAGTGTCCGGAGTGCGGCCTGGCCCTGGCCCCGCCCCGCCTGGGCCGCCCCCTGCTCTTCCAGGCCTCCGCCCTGGCCCAGGCCTCCTACGAGCCCCCGCCACGGACCCTGACGGCCCCCGCACTGGGACGGGTGGCCCCGGTGGCCGTGGAGGTGAGCCCCGACGAGCTCCAGCGCCCCGGGGACCTTCTGCCCCAGAACCCCGCCACCCCCCAACCCGCCCTGGGCGCCCAGGAGCCCGCAGCGAGCTTCTGGCCCCTCGCCAAAGTCGAGGCGGCTGAAGCCCTGCTCTTGATCCTCGTCCAGGGCTTGGCCCTGCTCCTGCCCGCCTGGGCCCTGGGCGTCCCGCCCGCGCGCCTGCTGCTGGGCGGCTGGCCCCTGGTCGTCCCCTACCTGCTGGCCACATCCTGGGTCTTCTTCATGGCACCACTGGTGCTCACGGGACGCTCCCCGATGATGGGGTTCTTCGGCGTCACCCTGCCCGAGAACACCGCCGAGCGACGCATGACCTTCTCCCTGGTCCACCTGCTCTCAGTGGTCTGCTTTCCCTTGAGCTTCCTCTGCATGATCCTGAGCCCGCGCCACCAGACCCTGGCCGAACTGCTGAGCGGCCAGGAGCTGCTCTCCCGGCCCACAGCACGGATGCGCTGACTCACTCGATGATCGGTTCCAAGTGGTAGGGGATCGAGATAACCACGGTCTTGGGTTTCATCAGCAGGGTGCCCTTGATGCGCCAGGCCGTCTGGTTGTGGAGTAGGTTGGCCCACCAGTGCCCGGTGACGAATTCCGGCAGAATCACGGTGATCGTGTACTCGGGCTCCACCCGGCGCATGCGGTCGAGCTCCTCCACGATGGGCTCGACGATCTTGCGATAGGGGCTGCGGATGGCCCGCAGGGGGATGCCCTCGCAGTACCTTGGCCAGTCCGACCGGAGGCGTTCAAGGGCAGCGCTTTCGCGGCCCTGCTCGTCCGGGAAGTCCACAGTGATGGCCTCCACCTCGCCGTGATCCGCGATGACCTTGGCGTAGTTCAGGGCCTGGACCACCCCAGAGTGGATGCCGGAGACCAGCACCACCACGCGGTTCCGGCGATGGGGCAGGAACTCTGCCCGGCTGGCAGCGAGGATGGACTTCACCCGGATGTAGTGCCGGTGGATCTGCAGGAACAGCCACACCATCATCGGGATCAGCACCACCACCAGCCAGGCGCCGTGAGCGAACTTGGTGATGGCGATGTCCACCATGACGATGCCCGAGGCGGCCATGCCCACGCCGTTGATGAGGGCCTTGCTCAGCCAGCGGGGCTCGCTGGTCTTGAGCCGAATCCAGTGGATGACCATGCCCGCCTGGGAGATGGTGAACCCCGTGAACACGCCCAGGGCGTAGAGGGGCAGCAGGAGGTCCGTGTTGGCGTGGAGGATCCACACCAGGAAGCAGCTGACGGCGGTGAGGATCAGGATGCCGTTGGAGAAGACCAGGCGGTCGCCCTGGCTGGCGAATTGGCGGGGCAGGTAGTTGTCCCGGCCCATCAGCGCCGCCAGGCGCGGGAAGTCTGCGTAGGCCGTATTGGCCGCCACCACCAGGATCGCGAAGGTGAAGGTCTGGGTCAGGTAGTACATCAGCTTGGGCAGGCCATGGCTCACGTTGCCGTAGATGGCCTTTGCCAGCTTGGAGAGCAGCGTCTCGGCCACAACACTGGGATCGGTGCTGTGCTGATAGACGATGCCAAAGCGCTGGGACAGCAAGGTGATGCCCAGGAACATCACCCCCAGCAGGAGGACCATGTAGACCAGCGTCTTCGAGGCGTTGTGCTCAGCGGGATCCTTGAAGGCCTGTACGCCGTTGGAGACGGCTTCCACCCCGGTCAGCGCTGTGCAGCCGGCGGAATAGGCGCGCATGAAGATCCAGACCATGGCCAGGCCACCAAAGTGCTGGGTGTGTTCCAGGGCCTGCTGTGCCTGCACCGGGGTTGGGCCGCCCCCGATCACGGTGCGCACCGTCCCCACGGCCAGCATGATCAGCATGAGGGCCACGAAGCCGTAGGTGGGGATGGCGAAGAGGGCGCCGCTCTCCTTCACCCCGCGAAGGTTGGCGAGGGCGATGAAGACGATGGCGAAGAGCGTGAGCGAGACGTTGTGGCCATTGAGGAGCGGGAAAGCCGCCGTGATGGCCGCCACGCCCGAGGAGACGGACACCGAGACCGTCAGAATGTAGTCCAGCAGCAGGCTGGAACCGGCCACCAGGGCCGCCAGCTCGCCCAGGTTGGACTTGGCCACAATGTAGGCGCCACCGCCGGTGGGATAGGCCAGGATGGTCTGCCGGTAGCTGACGCCGAGGATCGCAAGCAGGCCCACGATGCCGAGGGCCACGGGCACCGAAAGGCCAAAGAGCGGGTGCACCACCGCCACGGTCATCGCCGCCGTCGCCCCGTGCAGGTTGCTGGACAGGCTGGCCATGATTTCCTGGGTGGCGTAGGCCACCGAGGAGAGGGCATCCGAGCTGAATACGGACAGGCCGATGACGTTGCTGACCTTGGTGTGGGACGAATCGCCGCTGGCGAGGCGCTGACCCAGGAGGAATCTTCGGAAGGTGGCCATGGTTCAAGGTTCCTGGTTCATCGGGCCATCAGCCACAGGCCGGAAAGGGTGGCCGCGAGACCCACCAGCTTGGAGGGCTGGAGCTGCTCACGGAAGAGGATGAAAGCCAAAAGGGCCACCAGCACGAAGTTGGCGTTCATGATGCCCACGGCCAGGGCGGCCTTGGCGCCACGGGAGAAGCTCTCGTTCAGGAGGATCAGAGCCAGAGCCGTGAGGAGTCCGGCCCCGAGGCCCCAGGCCACGCCGCCGCCAGGACCCACGGGCCGGCCGCGCCAGAGCCAGTAGGCCAGCGCCACCGGGATCTCGCCAAGCACCACCCAGAGGAGCACCGACGCCGGTTCCAGCCCGCGCAGGCCCGCCGCCTTCATCCCCAGATTGGCGAGGCCCATGAATCCCATCGCCGCCAACGCCCAACCCAACCACGCCATACCCGACACACTCCAAGGGAACCCATTATGGCTGTTGCGGCAGCCTGTGGGGACAAGGGTTGACAGACGCCACAGCCCATTTATTCCGGACGCCGCGCCACCAGGGCCTCGACGAGGTGGCGCTGCCCCGCGGCCACGGGCCAGAGCCAGCGCTCCCGGCGGACCAGCTTGCGCCCTCCCGTGGTCAGCAGCGGGGGCACTTCGAGGCCCGCCAGAGCGTCGCTGGCCTCGATGGGCGCCCCCCTGGAGATCAGCTGGCGGCCCCAGGCCTCGTCCCATGCGCCCAGCTCCAGATCCCCCCCGCTGAAGATCACGGCCCGGTCGTGGACCAGCCACAGGTCCGCGCCACTTCCCACCAGAGCACCCAGGAAGGCCTGGATGGCCCGGCCCGTCCAGGCTTCCAGGGCCGTGGCCAGAGGATCGGGGCGCTCCGGATCCGCCTCCCAGGGTGGCCGGGAAAAGGCGGCTTCCACCAGGCGTTCCGCCACCACGCCGAACTGACCCATGACGTTGGCCACCAGGATGGTCCCCGGGCGCTGCGCCTCGATCCAGGCCCGCAGGGGCGCCGGGTCCGGCTGCAGGGAGGGCAGGAGCCCCGCCAGGCGCAGGGCCGCGACCTCGGGATCCCGGTGCCGGCCCGTCCAGGATTCCCGGGCCGCCCGGAGGGCCGTGGCCTCCAGCTCCGCCAGGCCACCCGTCAGATCCGCGAAGACCCAAGGCGCCCAGCGGCGATGGCGCAGGGCCGTCCAGGCCCGGCTCCAGGGATCCGCATCCCAGCCCGTGGTGCCCGGAGGCGCCAGGGCCCAGGGCACCTCCAGGCCCGAGCCGGCCCCCAGGATGAGCACGGGCCCGGCCGGATCCGCCGCCTGGAGCCCCTCGCCCAGGAAGGCGCGCATCCGCGCCAGGTGCTCGCCCCAGGCGGAGCGGTCCCGGGCCAGGAAGGCCCACTGCTCCCGGCGCAGCAACCTGGAAAGCGGCTTGGACATTCCTGAATGCTACGGGAAACTGGAGGATCAGGAGTCCGAATGGCCCGTTTCTCGATGCGCGTCGGCCGCGAAGTGCTGGCAGGCCACCCCCGCCTCCCCGAGTGGATCACCCGGGAGCGAGTGAGCCTCGCCGACCTGCACGGCATGAAGCGCGATCTGCGGGACTCGCACCTGCACACGGTCTGCGAAGAGGCCCGCTGCCCCAACCGCACCCACTGCTTCACGAACGGCACCGCCACCTTCCTCCTCATGGGCGATGTCTGCACCCGCGCCTGCGGTTTCTGCAGCATCCAGAGCGGCAAGCCGAGGGGCCTGGATCCTGACGAGCCCCGTGAGACCGCCGAGCGCGTGGCCGCGCTCGGATTGCGCTTCGCGGTGCTGACCAGCGTGAACCGCGACGACCTGCCGGACGGGGGTGCAGCCCATTTCGCCGAGACGATCCTCGCCATCAAGCGCCGCAATCCCGAGGTGGGCGTGGAGGTGCTGGTGCCGGACTTCCTGGGCGACCTCGACGCCGTGGCCCGGGTGGTGGCCGCCGGGCCCACCGTGTTCAACCACAACACCGAGACCGTGCCCAGCCTATATGCCGAGGTGCGGCCCGCGGGGAGGTTCGAGCGCAGCCTCCGCGTGCTGGCGCACGCGAAGGAATTAGGAACGGCCCTGTATGGCACTTCCTTCCGCTCGAAGAGCGGACTCATGCTCGGACTCGGTGAAACCGAGTCCGAGCTGTTAACGACCTTTGAGGCATTGGCCAAGGCCAACGTGGACATCCTCACCCTGGGCCAGTACCTGCGCCCCACCCGCCATCAGCTGCCCGTGAGGCGCTACGTGCATCCGGACGAGTTCGCGGCCCTGGGCCAGAAGGCCAAGGTCTTTGGCTTCACCACCGTCTACGCCGGCCCCCTGGTGCGCTCCAGCTTCAACGCCCACGAGGTGGCCGACTTTGAAGGCATCAGCATCGCCTGATGGCGATGCCTCCCGGTGGCTCGAGCTATTTGGCCTGAACCGGCTCGGCTGGGGCCAGGCGGATGGACAACCGGCTGAGGGCTTCCGTCGCGGGGATGAAGAAGTTCATGTTTCCCCCCTTGAGGCCGGTGGCCAGGTCCGCGATGCCCACCACGTATCCGGACGTGTCCACCAGGGGCCCACCACTGTTGCCGGGGAGGATGGACACATCGCTCTGAAGGAAGCGGCCGCCCGGAGTGTCCCGGAACCCGCTCACCACACCCCGGGTGACGGACCCGTTGAAGGCGTCGCCCAGGGGAGAGCCGATGGCGAACACTTCTTCACCGGTCCCGGGGTCGCTGATGCGGATGGGAAGGGGATCGAACGGGATGGCGGCGGTCTTCACGAGGGCGACGTCCCGCTTGGGGTCGCAGCTCAACACTTCACCAGGCAGCACCCGGCCTGTCGCTGTCTTGATCTTGACCAGCTTCGAGCTGCCCACCACGTGATTCGCCGTAAGGAGGTGCCCGTCCTTGCTGACATAGAACCCCGTCCCAGAGCTGGAGCCGGCCTCCACGGTGACCACGGCCGCCTGGAGCAGGGCGCTATTCTTCACGGTTCCCCCGGCGAGGGGCTGGACCGGGGGGAAGGTGAAGGCTGCTTCTGTCGACACGGGGCCGGTGGGGAGGGGAGCTACGAGAGCTTCCTTGAAGGTCGGCAGCGTGAAGAGGTTGGCGACCAGAGAATCAATCCCGACTTCCACGATCTTCGACCAGTGCATGTCCCGGGTGGGCATCACGAATGAGCCCGTGGAGGTGAACTCGCCCACCACCTTCTGGGTCTTCGGGTTGAGCAGGGCCCACTTGGCCTCGAGGGAGACATCGCCTTTCGATTCCACGGTCGTGCAGAGGTTGAGGGCCATTTTCTTGATCAGGACCCCCAATTCGAGCTCCGCTTCCTCCGGCTTGCTGGTGGACTCGAACACCGAGTCGCTGGCCTTCGGCTCGGGGATGTGGTTGGACTCGAGCTCCTTCTTGATCCGGGCGTAGAGCTTGCCGCCGACCACCTTCTGGAGGTTCTCGTTCCAGACGATGTCGGTCGGGCTGTTGCACCACAGGCTGCGGGTCTGCTGCCCGATCACATCCCCGGCCTTCATGCTCACGACGAACCGCTTGAAGACCAGAGTGTGAGGGGCCGGCTTGGCGTTCGACGCGGGGCTGGCGGCTTCCGGGAGCGCCGGGCTGGAGGCCTGCGGCGGCACGGCCCTCAGGGTCAGGGCCACTCCAAACCCGAGAAGACAAGAAAGCAACGTACGCACGGCGACTCCTCACGATGACGAACCTGGGTTCCGAAGATGCGGCCGCTCCGGGTTCTGGATCTAAAGGTTATCTGATGCCGGGCCCCTGATGCGCTCCTCCTTCAACGCGCGGGAGGTGGCCGAGCACGAGGGCATCAGCAACGCCTAGGTTGACTCAGCATCCCGGGCTCCTCCGGTTAGGCCGCGATTGTCCCTGCTCGGCTCTGGCGTTCCATCGCGCCCAGTCTGGGGGCCCTTGGTTTTCATATACTCGCGGAATTCCGCCTTGGCCTTTTGAGCACATTCGGGACAGTAGCCATGGCTGAACTCTGCCTGGGAATGGTTCTGGATGTATGCCTCGACCTGGGTCCACGAGCCCATGTCATCCCGAATCTTCTTACACGAACAACAGATCGGCAGGATGCCCTGGAGGGTCTTGATTTCGGTGATGGCATTCTGCAAGTCAGTGATCAAGGTTTCCTTTTCCTTCTCGACGCGGTTCCGCTCCTTCAAACTCCGTCCAGCTTTTACTGCAGTCAAGAAAACAATTCCCAAAAAGGATCCCGAAATAACCGACAACATCACATTCGACTTTTTAATGACACGATCGATCTTGGCCGTGCTGTAGGTGATGTCTAGATAAATTTCAAACGCGCCAACGAATGTTCCACCCCTCATGACAGGCACATAGGTCTCTACGACATCCATATGTACCATCTCTCCTTCCAGGGATTGAGTGTTTCGTCGAACAATTTTCGTATGATTTCTTCCCTTTGCTACAATATTGTGAAAATAATTATTGTTATTCATTTTCCCAATATCATTCGCATCGCTGGAATACAGTGTTTCCCCCGTAAGAGAGAACACCTTCAATTTCCAAAGCTTGAAGTCGTGCTGCATGCTTCGGGCATTGGCCATGAACCCGGGCGGAAGGGCGCCGGGGGACACCTCCCCTTCCTCTGGAAAGAATTTACTCGCCAGCGGCATGGCAATGCGGACGGCGTCGTTCTCAGAGTCCTCGACCAAGAGCTCGGCCAATTCCGGAATCGTCTTCGTCACCGAATAAATGGGCATGACGACGATGGCGGAAATGGACAGGAACAGCATCGCCCCGAGGAATCGGTCCTTGAACATGGCTTTGGGTCCTGTAGCGGGTTTCCTGGTCGCGGGGACCAGTGTCGGGGACCGGGGCCCCTGCGGGACGGGGTGCCGGTCTCACCCGGCTCATCGGCAGGTCCCGGGAATACCTGCGTCCTGAGGATGGATCCCAGGCGGCACATCGCGTCAAGCCAGGTCGACACATACCCGGGTGTGGAGCCGACAAGCCGCGCCTGATCACCCCCGCCGCGGCTCCACCACGATGGCGGTCGGCTCGGCCGGGCACGCAAAGACGCAGAGGCCGCAGCCCGTGCAGACATCGGCCTCCACCACGGGGTGGCCGATGGTCTCGCCTTCGGCGGGGGGCGCGATACGGATGGCCTCCTCGGGGTAGGGGCAGCGGTCCACGCAGATGCGGCAGGCTCGGGCCTCGCGCTCCAAAGTGCCCCAGGTGACGCACTGGCTTGGCTTCACCCGGGCGGTGCCCATGCGGACGGCCTTCGGGCCTTCAAGCTCGGTGCCATCGGCCTTCTTGAAGGTCGGCCAGACCAGGGCGCCGTCGTCGCACTCGGCGATGCAGGGCAGCGTGGTGCAGAGGAAGCAGGGGACGCTGCGGGGATCGATGTAGGGGGTCTTCAGGGCCAGCCCCGCCGAGGGCGCCGCCACCAGGATGGCGTTCTCGGGGCAGGCCCGCATGCAGCGGTCGCAGCGGGTGCATTTGGTCAGGAACTCGAGCTCGTCCACGGCCCCGGGCGGCCTCAGCAGCTTGGGACCCAGGCCCGTCACGGCGTCTTCGAGGCGGTCGGCCACGAAGCCGGCGAACAGGGTCCCCAGGGACTTGAAGAAGTCCCCGCGCTCCTGCGGTTCGTCCAGCTTCTTGGCCATGGGCCCGCCCTCAGTCCATCAAGCCCAACACCCGCATGGTGGGCCGCAGCACGCCCCAGAGCACGGGATCGAAGCCCAGGGTGAGGACGGCGGCCTTCCCGTCGCTCGTCAGGTCCATGTGGGCCAGCAGCTCGGGGGTGACGGCTACGTCGCGGGAGCTGGGCACGGCCTCCACCCACTTCACGCCAGCGGGAGCCTCCTTCTTGGCCAGGGACTGCCCGTCCAGGGCGCGCACCTGCAGGATCAGCAGGTCGCCATGGAAGGAGGGCACGCGGATCTCGATGAGCCGCCCCTTCCCCACGGTGGGGGTCACGGGCACCACCTCGAAGGCCTGGCGGTAGCCCAGCTTCTTCAGGTCGGGGTCCTCGCCGTTGAGCACGGCCAGGGTCTGCTCAACAAGGCCCTCCAGGCCCCGGTCCCCCATCCAGGCGACCGAGCGCAGGTGGGTGCCGCCGACCTCGCCCAGGCCCTCCAGCAGGCTGGGCAGCAGGGCCAGCACCTGCTCCAGGGCCGGGCGCCCCCGCAGGGACTTGGCGCCCTGGGGCCAGGGCCCGGCCAGGGGCATGGGGTCGATGCGCCCCTCCGGCTCGTCCCGCAAATCCAGGATGCGGCCCGGAAAGCCCTCGAGCAGCTCGAAGTCGGGCGTGGCTGCCAGGAGGACGGCATCGAGCCCCTCCAGGAGCAGCCTGCTGGGCGCGAAGACCACCAGGTCGCCGACCTCCTCCTCCACGGTGAGTGCGCCGATGGAGAGGGGCACCACGGAGGCCTCGCGGGCCTCCAGGGCGTTGACGAGTTCGCGCCCCAGGAGTGTCTGGGCGCCGATGACGGCAAGTTTCAGCATGGAATACCTTTCGATCTCAGACTCGGATGGCGGCTTCGTCCGCCGGGACATGATCCTTCAGGGCCCCGGCCACGGGGCCGGCCAGGAACTGGCGCACCTGCGCACCGGCCCGGCCCGTGAACCGGGCGGCATCCAGGAGGGCGGCCAGCTCGGCCTCGTTCATGGCCCAGGCGGGATCCGCCGCCAGCAGGGAGAGCAGCTCGTTGGGACGCCCCTCCTGCTTGATGCGCCGGCCGGCCTCCAGTGAGGCCACGCGGAAGGCCTCGTGCAGGTCCTGGCGGTCCCCGCCGCGCTTCACGCCCTCCATGAGCATCACCTCGGCGGCCATGAAGGGCAGCTCGCTCATGAGGCGGGCCTCGATCATCCGGGGATTCACCACCAGGCCCGAGGCCACGTTCTTGAGCAGCACCAGGATGGCGTCCGCCGCCAGCAGGCCCTGGCTGATGGTGAGGCGGCGGTGGGCCGAATCATCCAGCGTGCGCTCCATCCATTGGGTGGCCGTGGTCTGGTAACTGCTGGGCATGAGCCCGAGGACGAAGCGCGCCAGGCTGTTGATTCGCTCGCTGCGCATGGGGTTGCGCTTGTAGGGCATGGCCGACGAGCCGATCTGCTTGGTCTCGAAGGGCTCTTCCACCTCTTTCAGGTGCTGGAGCAGGCGCAGGTCGCAGGCGAACTTGGAGGCCGAGGCCGCGATGCCGCAGAGCACCTGGCCGACGCGGTCCTCCAGCTTGCGCGTGGCCGTCTGGCCGCAGACGGGGATGGCGGGAAAGCCCACCTTGGCGCAGAAGCGCCGCTCCAGCTCCTCCACCTTGGCGCCGTCCCCTTCGAACAATTCCAGGAAGGTGGCCTGGGTGCCGGTCACGCCCTTCACGCCGCGGACCGGGGTGGTGCCGATGACGTGGTCCAGGTCCTCCAGGTCGAGGAGCAGGTCCTGCAGCCACAGACAGGCGCGTTTGCCCACGGTGGTGGGCTGGGCCGGCTGGAAGTGGGTGAAGCCGAGGGTGGGCTGATCCTGCCACTGGGCCGCGAAGGCGGCCAGGGCGGCGATGACGTCTTGCAGGCGGCGGCGCAGCAGCTGCAGCGCTTCCTGGGTGATCAGCAGGTCGCCGTTGTCCGTGACGAAGCAGCTGGTGGCCCCCAGGTGGATGATGGGCCGCGCGCCGGGCGCCTGCTCGCCCCAGGCGTGGATGGCGGCCATCACGTCGTGGCGCAGGGCGGCTTCGTGGCGCGCGATGGCGTCGAAGTCCACGTCGTCCTGGCTGGCCTTCAGCTCGGCGATCTGCGCGGCCGTTACGGGCAGGCCCAGCTCGGATTCCGATTCGGCCAGGGCGATCCAGAGGCGCCGCCACACGCGCTGGCGGTAGAGGGGCGAGAGCAGGCGCACCATGGCCTTGCTGGCGTAGCGGCTGGCCAGGGGATGCTCGAATCGCTCCAGTTCGGGACCATCGTGGGGCGGCAGGAAGGGCATGAGAACTCCGGCCTTCCAGTGTCTCACACGCCGCCGACCTGTGATCCCGCTCACGAACAGCGCGCCCCGCCAAGGCGCCCAGCCGCTAGGATAGGGGCATCACCCGGGAGCCCCCGCCATGTATGAAGTGATCCGAACCTCCGACCCTGCTGTGTTCCAGGCCCTGGAGCTGGAGGTCCAGCGCCAGCGGCACCACCTGGAACTCATCGCCTCGGAGAACTACGCCTCCCGCGCCGTCATGCAGACCATGGGCTCGCACTTCACCAACAAATACGCAGAAGGCTACCCCGGCAAGCGCTACTACGGCGGCTGTGGCCAGGTGGACATCATCGAGAACCTGGCCCGCGACCGGGCCAGGCAGATCTTCGGCGCCGAGCACGCCAACGTGCAGCCCCACAGTGGCGCCCAGGCGAACATGGCCGTCTACCTGGCGGCCTTGAAGCCCGGCGACACGGTCATGGGCCTCGACCTGGCCCACGGCGGCCACCTCACCCACGGCCATCCCCTGAACAGCTCCGGCATCCTCTACAAGTTCGTGCCCTACCACGTGCGCCAGGAGGACGAGCGGGTGGACATGGACGAGGTCCGCGCCCTGGCCCTGCAGCACCAGCCCAAGATGATCGTGGTTGGCGCCTCGGCCTACAGCCGCACCTGGGACTTCAAGCGCTTCCGCGAGATCTGCGACGAGGTGGGCGCCCTGCTGATGGTGGACATGGCCCACATCGCGGGCCTGGTCGCCACCGGCCACCACCCGAGTCCCGTGCCCCATGCAGATTATGTAACCACCACCACACACAAGACCATGCGTGGCCCCCGGGGCGGCCTGATCCTCTGCAAGTCCCAGTATGCCAAGGACCTGGACCGCGCCGTCTTCCCCGGTGTGCAGGGCGGGCCCCTGATGCACATCATCGCCGCCAAGGCGGTGGCCTTCCATGAGATGCAGCAGCCCGAGTTCAAGGCCTACAGCGGGCAGGTGATCCGCAACGCTCACGCCCTGGCCAAGGGCCTCCAGGAGCGCGGCTGGCGCATCGTCAGCGGTGGCACGGACAACCACCTGTTCCTGGTGGACTTGCGCGACCACGGCCTGCTGGGCCACGAGGCCGAGGACTGCCTCCACCGCGCCGGCATGACCACCAACAAGAACGGCATCCCCTTCGATCCCAACCCCCCCCTCAAGCCCTCCGGCATCCGCCTGGGCAGCCCGGCCCTCACCACCCGTGGCATGAAGGAGGAGGAGATGGATCAGATCGCCCGCTTCTTCGACCTCACCCTCCGCCACCGGGCCGACGAGAGCACCTTTGCCCGGGTTCGCCAGGAGGTCTTCCACCTGACCGACCAGTTCCCCATTCCCGAATAGCCCGCTTCGACCTCATCCCGCCGCCAAAACGCCTCGCGTTTTGGCGGTATGTTTTTCGGTGGGGGCACGATGGTCGAGGCCGACGGATTGTTCGTCTACGGGACGCTGCGCGAGGGCGGTTCGAACCATGCCTGGCTGCAGCGCACCCACCCGGAGGGCCTCACGCGGGCCTGGGTGGCGGGGCGGTTGTTTCACCTGCCGGCGGGTTACCCTGCCCTGGTACCCGGGAAGGAGCCCGATGCAAAGCCCTCCGGTCCCGGCTGGGTCCGGGGCGATTTCGTGGGCTACGAGGACGCGGTCGACCTCGATTCCGCCCTGGCGGACCTGGATCCCCTGGAGGGCGTGGAGGAGGGGCTCTTCACCCGGGAGATCCTGCCCGTGGTGCTGGAGGGGGGCCACCGCTACCACGCCTGGGTCTACGTGTTCCATGTGGAACGCCTGCCCCGGCTGGAGCGGGAAGCGGTGGAGATTCAGGATGGGGATTGGGCGCCCTACCTTTAACGCAGAACGGCGCGGACAGGTCCGCACCGTTCTGCGCATGACGAAAGGATCGTCGGCTACAAGAGCTTGGGCTGTTCCCCACCCTCATCGGGACCCGGGTGGGCCAGCTCGGCCTCGGTCAGTTCGTCCTCTTCGTCCAGGGCCATGGCGCTGGCATCGATCTTGGCCAGGCCCACCACGCGGTCCTCGGCGCTGGCCAGCTTGAGGAGGCCCACGCCCTGGGCGTTGCGGCCGGTCTTGCGGACCTCGTCGATGAGGAAGCGGATGACCATGCCCTCCTGGCTGATGAGGAGGCACCCTTCCCCGGGCTTGACCAACTTGAAGCCCACCACCTGGCCATTGCGAACGCCGGCCCGGATGTTGATGACGCCTGTGCCACCCCGGCCCTGGAGCCGGTAGTCCTGCAGGAGGCTGCGCTTGCCGTAGCCCTTCTCGCAGACCGTCAGCAGCATGCCGTGGTCCTCGGTGCTCTCGTCGGGCTCCACGCCCTCAGGCAGGTCCGGCAGGGGATCGGCCACTTCCATATCCACGATGTGGTCCTTGGACGCCAGCTTCATGCCGCGGACGCCCGTCGTGGCGCGGCCCGTGGCGCGGACATCCTCCTCGGGAAAGCGGATGGCCTTGCCCTGGGCGGTGGCCAGGACAATCTGCTGGGCGCCCGTGGACCGGCGCACCGTCACCAGGCGGTTGTCGTCATCGATGTTAAGGGCGATGAGGCCGTTGGCCCGGATGTTGGCGTAGGCCGCCAGGCTGGATTTCTTCACGGTGCCGTCGCTGGTGGCGAAGACCAGGTATTCGCCCTCGGGGAAGTCCCGGAGCGCCATGAGGGTCACGACATTCTCCCCATCCTTCAGGGAGATGAGGTTGCGGATGTGCTTGCCCCGGGTGGAGGCGGCCGCCTCTGGCAGGTCGTAAACCTTGAGGGCATAAACAATGCCCTTGTCGGTGAAGGCCATGAGGGTGTCGTGGGCCTTGGTCATGAAGAGCTGCTCGACGAAGTCCTCGTCCTTGGTCTTCATGCCCACCTTGCCCCTGCCCCCGCGCCGCTGGCGGCGGTAGGCATTGAGGTCGGTGCGCTTGATGTAGCCGGCCTTGGACATGGTGACCACCATGGGATCGTCCGGCACCACGTCCTCCATGCGGATCTCGCCGGAATACCCGGTGATCTCCGTGCGGCGGTCGTTGCCGAACTGCTCGGCCACCTGCTGCAGCTCTTCCTTGATCACCTTCAGGAGCAGGCTATCGTCGGCCAGGATGGCCTTGAGCTTGGCGATGGTCTTTTCGAGCTCGGCCAGCTCATCGAGGATCTTCTCCCGCTCCAGACCGGTGAGGCGCTGGAGCCGCATGTCCAGGATGGCCTGGGCCTGCACGGCCGACAGGCAGAGGCTGGGATCCTTCTTGAGGGCCACGGCAGTGGCGAAGGCGCCCGCCATGAGGCCGGCCTTGGCCTCCTCGGGGCTCTTGGCGGCGCGGATGAGTTTGATGACCGCGTCCAGGTGATCCAGGGCGATCTTGAGGCCCATGAGGACGTGGTGGCGCTCCTCGGCCTTGCGCAGCTGGAAGAGGGTGCGGCGGGTGACCACCTCGCGGCGGAAGCCGATGAACTCCTGCAGGATCTCGCGCAGCGTGCAGACGCGGGGCTGGCCGTTCACGATGGCCAGCATGGTGATGGGGAAGCTGTTCTGGAGCTGGGTCTGCTGGTAGAGCTGGTTCAGGACGATGTCGCTGGGCTCGTTCTTCTTTAGCTCAACGACCAGGCGGATGCCCTCGCGGTCGGACTCGTCCCGCAGGTCGCTGATGCCGTCGATCTTTTTGTCGCGGACCAGCTCGGCGATCTTCTCGATGAGGGTGGCCTTGTTCACCTGGTAGGGCAGCTCGGTGAACACGAGCTGCTCCCGGTCGCCCGCCCGCCGGATCTGCTCCACGTGGGACTTGGCCCGGACCACGCAGCGCCCGCGGCCGGTGCGGTAGGCATCCAGCACGCCTTCCGTCCCGAGCATCATGCCCCCGCCCGGAAAGTCGGGGCCCTTGATGTGGGCCATCAACCCATCCATGCCCAGGGCCGGATGGTCGATGAGATCCACCAGGGCGTTGCAGCACTCCCGCAGATTGTGGGGAGGGATGCTGGTGGCCATGCCCACGGCGATGCCCTGGGAGCCGTTCACCAGCAGGTTGGGGAACCGGGAGGGCAGGACGAGGGGCTCCTCCATGCTGCCGTCGTAGTTGGGTCCGAAATCCACCGTGTCCTGGTCGATGTCGCCCATCAACTCTGCCGCGAGGCGGGAGAGGCGGGCCTCGGTGTAGCGCATGGCCGCCGCGGAGTCGCCGTCGATGGAGCCGAAGTTGCCCTGGCCATCCACCAGCACGTGGCGCATGGAGAAGGGCTGGGCCATGCGGACGAGGGTGTCGTAGATGGCTGAGTCGCCATGGGGATGGTACTTACCCATCACATCGCCGACGGTGCGGGCGGACTTCTTGTAGGCCCGGTTCCAGTCGTTCCCGGCCTCCTTCATGGCGAAGAGCACCCGGCGATGCACGGGCTTCAGGCCGTCGCGGACGTCGGGCAGGGCCCGGCCCACGATGACGCTCATGGCGTAGTCCAGGTAGGACTTCCGCATTTCCTTTTCGATTTCCAACGGCTCGATTCGGTTCTGGTTCATGTGTCCTTCGGTGTTCTACGTGGAACGCTGCTCGACATGCTTGAAAAACAACGGCTTAGATGTCGATGTTCTCCGCCAGGAGGGCGTTGGTCTCGATGAAGCGGCGCCGGGGTTCCACGGCATCGCCCATGAGGATGGTGAAGATCTCATCGGCCTCAACGGCGTCGTCCACCCGGACCTGCAGCAGGGTGCGGCGCTCGGGATCCATGGTGGTCTCCCAGAGCTGCTCGGGATTCATCTCACCCAGACCCTTGTAGCGCTGGATGCCCAGGCCGCGCTTGCCTTCTTCCATGACCATGGCCAGCATGGCCTCCGGGTCCGAGAAGACCTGCTCCTTGCCCAGCTTGGTGGGCCCCTCCTCGGCCTCCTCTTCCTTCTCCTTGGCGGGCTCCTTGATGTCCTTGAGGCGGCGGAGCCGGAGCTCACCCCCGTGGAAGCCGGCCAGCTCGACCTTGAGGGCGGCCAGGCGACGGAACTCGCCCCAGTGGGCCACCTGGTCGTCGATCCAGAGGGTGATGGGGCGGCTCAGGTGCATGCGCACCACCCGGAGGCGGTAGCTGGCGGGGATGGTGATGGCGGGATCCTCGCCCT
The DNA here is from genome assembly GCA_963751095.1 of uncultured Holophagaceae bacterium. Classification (GTDB taxonomy): domain Bacteria; phylum Acidobacteriota; class Holophagae; order Holophagales; family Holophagaceae; genus Geothrix. Next base: position 360,878 of record CAVVTK010000007.1, read on the forward strand.
CGGCCGGCAGCTCGACGGCCTCGGTGGTCTCGATCTCGCAGGTGCCGAGCTTCTGCTTGGTGATGGCCGCGGAGAGCTGCTCGAGGGCCTCCCGGTTGGCGAACCGGTCCGCGTCCAGCAGGCCCTCGGCCAGGAGGGCATCCACGATGGGCCGGGCATAGCCGCGGCGGTTGAGCTTGCCGTAGAGCTGCTGGACCTCGCCCCACTTCTTCATTTCGCGGACCAGGGTGGCGCCCTTGTGCTCGCTGCCGTCCGGCAGGGTGAGGCTCCAGCCATCCAGGGCCTTCTGGAACAGGAACTCCTCCAGGGCCCGCTCGTCCTTGAGGTACTTCTCTGTCTTGCCCTTCTTCACCTTGTAGAGGGGGGGTTGGGCGATGTAAAGGTGGCCGCGTTCCACCAGCTCAGGCATCTGCCGGTAGAAGAAGGTGAGCAGCAGGGTGCGGATGTGGGAGCCGTCCACGTCGGCGTCGGTCATGAGCACGATCTTGTGGTAGCGGAGGTTCTCGACCTTGAACTCCTCCTTGCCGATGCCCGTGCCCAGGGCCTGGATGAGCACCCGGAGCTCGTTGTGGCTGAGGATCTTGTCGAAGCGGGCCTTCTCCACGTTCAGGACCTTGCCCTTGAGGGGCAGGATGGCCTGGGTGGCCCGGTGACGGCCCTGCTTGGCGCTGCCGCCGGCGGAATCACCCTCCACCAGGAAGATCTCGCTGAGGGCCGGATCCTTCTCCTGGCAGTCCGCCAACTTGCCGGGCAGGCCGCCTCCATCCAGGGCGCCCTTGCGGCGGGTCAGCTCGCGGGCCTTGCGGGCCGCCTCGCGGGCCCGGGCGGCCTCGATGGCCTTTTCCAGGATGGCCTTGGCCTCGCGCGGGTTCTCCTCGAAGAAGCTGGAGAGCTTCTCGTAGACGATGGTCTGGACGATGCCCTTCACCTCGCTCGATACCAGGCGGTCCTTGGTCTGGCTGGAAAACTTGGGGTCAGGGACCTTGGCACTGACAACCGCCGTGAGGCCCTCGCGCACATCCTCGCCGGAGAGGCTCACCTTGGCGCTCTTCAGCAGGTTGTTCTTTTCCGCGTAGCTGTTGATGACCCGGGTCATGGCGGCCCTGAAGCCCTCCAGGTGGGCGCCGCCGTCGCGGTTGCGGATGTTGTTGGTGAAGCAGTACAGCGTCTCCTGGTAGGAGTCGTTCCACTGGAGCGCCACCTCGACGGTGGTGTCCTGCTTCTCGTCCTTGATGAAGATGGGGGGCTTGTGGAGGACCACCTTGTTGCGGTTCAGGTGCTCCACGAAGGCGCCGATGCCGCCGGCATTGACGAAGTCGTGGGTGTCGCCGGTGCGCTCGTCCGTGATGCGGATGTGGACGCCCTGGTTCAGGTAGCTCAACTCGCGGAGGCGCTGGCTCAGGGTCTCGAAGCTGAACTCCAGGACGTTGTTGAAGACCTCGGGATCGGGCTGGAACTTCACCCGGGTGCCGCGCCGGGCTGTGGGGCCGACCTTCCGCAAGGGGGCGTCCGCCTTGCCCTGGGAGAAGGTCATGGCGTATTCCTGGCCATCCTTCCAGACGGTCAGCCAGAGTTTGGCGGACAGGGCGTTCACGCAGGAGACGCCCACGCCGTGGAGGCCACCGGACACCTTGTAGGCGTTCTTGCCGTCGGTGCTCGTGTTGTCGAATTTCCCGCCGGCGTGGAGCACGGTCATGATCACTTCGGCGGCGCTGCGGCCCTCTTCCTTGTGGATGTCCACAGGAATGCCGCGGCCGTCGTCCTCCACCGTGCAGCAGCCGTCCCCGTGCAGGATCACGTCCACGCGCTTGCAGAAGCCCGCCAGGGCCTCATCCACGGAGTTGTCCACGACTTCGTAGACCATGTGGTGGAGGCCGCTGCCATCGTCGGTATCGCCGATGTACATGCCGGGCCGCTTGCGGACGGCCTCGAGGTCTCTCAGAACCGTGATGTTGTCGGCGGTGTAGCTGTCGGTTTCCAGGGGGGTGTGCACGCGTGCGCTAAGGACTTCTTCAGACATCAAGACTCACTTGGTTGGGTACGGTGAAATGCGGTGTTCCAGCCCGGTTCAGGCCGTGGCGCTGTTGGCGAAGCGGACGGGCATGAGGACGTAGCGGAAGCTGAAGTCCTCGAGGCTGGGGGACATGAAGACGCCCTGCCCCACTTCGTCCTTGAACTGGTAGACGACCTCTTCGCCGGGCAGCCGCTCCAGCAGCTCCGTGAGGTAGTCGATGTTGAAGGCCAGCTCGAAGGGATGCTCCTCGCCCGTGAAGGGCAGCGTGGCCTGGTTCACACCTTCGTCCGGGTGCTGGAACACGGTGCGGAGGTTCGGGAATTCATAGAACAGGCGCACGTTCTTGTTGTAGTCGTCCTTCTTGAGGCCCACGAAACGCAGAGTGCGCAGGAAGACCTCGCGGTCCATGATCACCCGCTTGGGCAGCTCCGCCGGCAGCACCTTCTCGTAGGCCGGATAGTTGCCCGTGACCAGGCGGGTGCTGAACTTCAGGCCGGGCTGATCCAGGAAGAGCGTCGTGCCGTCCCAGCAGAGTTCCACCTCGCCCTCATCGCCCAGCAGCGTGGGGATCAGGTCCAGGGCCCGCTTGGGCACGATGAGGCGAACCTCATCCTTGAGCTTCGTGTCGCAGGGCACTTCGGCCACCGCGAGCCGGAAGCCGTCCGTGGAGACCACGCGCACGTGGTGCTTGGACAGGTGCACCAGCACTGCGGACAGCGTGGGCTTGGTGGCATCCTTGCTGACGGCGATGGAGCCCAGCTGGATGGCCCGCTTGAACCGGAGTACCGGGATCTTCACCACCGGTAGTTCCTTGCTGGGAGCAGGCAGCTCGGGGAAACCCTCACCGGGCTGGATGTTGTGCTCGGAGTTCATGCCCTTGGCCCGCAGCCAGAGGCGGCCGCCGGCATCGGGGCACTCGAGGCTCAGAATGCCTTCGGGGAAGACCCGCACGGTCTCGATGAACTTCTTGCCGGGGACGGCCATGGTCCACTCGCCCTGGCCCTCACCGGGCACGGTGGCCTCAAAGGCCAGTTCCATGTCCGTGGCCTTCAGGACCACTTCCTTCGGACGGACGTCCACAAGGATGTGCTGGAGGATCGGAAGGGTTACCCGGCGGTCAAGGGCATGCTTCAGCAGACCCAGTGTCCGGTCCAGACGATCCTTGGAAACCTGTAACTGAAGATTCATGAATCACCCTTGATGATGCTGAGGACCTAGGCAACCTGTGGAAAGGCGAGTCAAAGTCCTATCCTACCGGAGTTTCACTGCTCGGGACAGGCTGTGGAAAGCCCATGGAACCCCGCGGAACAGCGGGTCTGGTGTGCCCCGGAACCCGGTTCGCGGGGGGTGTTGTGGATCCCGAGGGGACCGAGTCTGTGCATAAAGTCGCAATACAAATCAAATCAATGGATGCTGTTGAGGAGCGCCTGGACCATCTTGTGGAATTCCGGATCGCGCTTCATGCGGTCCCGGACGGAGTCAATGGCGTTCATCACGGTGGAGTGGTGCATGTTGAAGGCCCGCCCGATGTCCGCGAAGGGCAGGGAGGCGATCTCCCGTGCGAGGTACATGGCGACTTGGCGCGGGAGGAGGATGGCCTGCTGGCGGGACCGTTTCTTCATGAGGTCGACAAAGGACACGTTGAAGGTCTCGGCAGTCATGCGGTAGATGCGATCGGGATGGACCGGCGCAGTCGGCTCCTCGCCGCTCTGGCCCTGGAAGGCGGCATGGGCCACTTCCAGTGAGGGGGGCACGCCGATGAGGCTGGCCTGGAAGATCACGCGGGTGAGGAAGCCCTCCAGGTCCCGGACGCTGCCTTTGGCCTTGTGGGCGATGAAGGTGAGGACGTCCTCGGGGATGGTGGGGACGTGCCGGAAATCCACGTCCTCCAGCTTCTTCTTCAGGATCGCGATCCTGGTCTCGAAGTCCGGTGGCTGGATGTCTGCCGTCAGGCCCCACTTGAACCGCGTGATCAGGCGCTCGTGGCAGCCCTCCAGCCGCTGCGGGGGCTTGTCGGAGGTGATGACAATCTGCTTCCCGTGCTGCAGCAGGTGCTCGAGGATGTGGAAGATCTCTTCCTGGGTGCGCTCCATCTTCCCGAGCGTCTGCACGTCATCGAGGAGAAGCACGTCATTCTGCTGGTACTTCTTGCGCATGGGCTCGGTGTTCTTGGCCCGGATGGCCACCGTGAGTTCGTTGAAGAAGTTATCCACCTTCAGGTAGACCACGCGCAGCTTAGGATCCCGCTCCAGCAGGCCCTTGCCGATGCCCACCATCAGGTGCGTCTTGCCGAGGCCGGCGCCGCCGTAGATGAACAGGGGGTTCATGCTGAGGGGCGTGGCGGCCTTGCCAAAGCTATCCACCACCGCCTTGGCCGCGGCGAAAGCCAGCTGGCTGCCAGGGCCCACCACGAAGCGGTCCAGGGTGTAGCGGTTGAAGAGGTGGGGAAAGGAGACGGAGGTCTCCACCGGGCCGGTGGAAGCCGTGGTGGCGGCCTTCTTGGGGGTGGCCTTGGGTTCGCTGGCCGGGGCGCCGTTGATATGGAATTCGAGCCGCAGATCCGCCAGGCCGCCCTGGGCCAGGGCATCATTGAACTCCTCCGGCAGCTGCTGCTCGATCCAGAGCTTGGCGGCGGCGCTGGGGACCTGGATCCATAGCGCGCCATCCGCGACCTTCAGGGGCTCGCAGGGCGCGACCCACTCCTTGTAACTGGCCTCGGGCAGCTGTTTGGACAGGCCCAGTCGAATGGTGTCCCAAAGGGTTGTGGGATCGGCGGAGCGCATGATTTCACCGGCAGGGGCGGGGCGGGGCGCGGGCGCACGACAGTGTCGGAGGGTGCCGCGCACGCTCCGTCCACGCTGGGCTCGCGGGGGGTGAACCCAATCTAGCATCCCTCGGCGGGGGGAAGAGAGCGGAAATCCCCTTGAGCCCGCCAGCCCGCGCTGATAACCTCAAAGGTTCGTTCTCCTCCCTGGGAGGGAACCCCCGAGGTGGAACCATGAAGCGCACGTTTCAGCCCAACAACCGTCGCCGCGCCAAGACCCACGGCTTCCTGAGCCGCATGAAGACCAAGAACGGCCGCCTGGTGCTCAAGCGCCGCCGCGCCAAGGGTCGCCACGTCCTGGCGCTCTAGCCCGCCGACCGTGATCTACAGAGGCCGCTTCCGCACGGTTCGGCACAAGGACCACGCGGTGCCCACCCCGTTGCCCCGGCCACTGCTGGGGCAAGCGTCGTGGCTGGATGTGCGGGCCTGGCCCCTGCTCGAAGCCGGGGGCCCACTGCTGCTGGTGACCTCACCCCGCAAGACGGGTTCCGCCGTCCAGCGCAATCGCTTCCGCCGCCAGGTGAGGATGGCCTTCCTGGGCGAGTCGGAACCACTGCGGGGCCGACCCTGGGTCATCTGGGTGCGCCCGGGCCGCTCCGCGCCGTCGCTCGACACCATCTGCTTCCAGGACATTGAAAGCCAGCTCCGGCTGGCCCTCCGTCGACTCCCCGCCTCGGATACCCCATGAACAACCGCAATGTCCTTCTCTTCGTCGTCGGCAGCATGATCCTGCTGGGTGGCCAGTTCTGGCTGACCTCCAAGTACGCCAAGGCCGCGCCCAAGGCGGAGACCCAGTCCGTCGCGCCGATCGGCCCCAAGCCGGTGGAACAGCCCGTGGCTCCTGCACCCACGCCGGTGGCGGCGCCCGCCACCTCGACCCCGGGCAACCCGAAGGCCGCGGACCCCGCCGCCACCCATACGCTCGCCTCCCAGGAGCTCAGGCTCACCTGGCAGGTGGCCTCCGGGGCCCTCAAGCAGGTGGTCTGGAAGCAGGACGGCACGCACTTCTTCCCTCCGGCTTTCGCTGGGCTTGGCGCCCTGAAGGGTGCCAGGTTCGAGACCGTGCGCCAGGAATCGGCGCTTACGGGCACCCTCGTCATCTTCGAGAACGCTGCCGGCGAGCGGCTCAGCTACCTGGTGCCGGAGCGCGGCCACAGCCTGAAGGTGGAGGCGACCACCCCTGGAAACGCCCCCCTGGAGCTGATCCAGAACCCCACCACCGACGCGCCCGTGAAGCAGCTGGGCCGGGTCTTCACGCTCACCGAAAAGGGCATCGAGGCCGTGACCTGGACGGAGATGCTGCACGATCCCTTCTTCAGCTTCCTGGGCGCCAAGCGCAAGGTGCTGCCGCCCTCCTCCGAGCGCCTCGGCCTGGATGCCGGCCTGGGAACCGACGAGAAGGCCCAACAGAACCACTACTTCGCCGCCCTGTGGAAGCTGCCGCGCCCCGCGGCCCGCGACGCCCAGGGGTACACCATGCTGTCCCTGGCCGGCCGGGTTGAAGCCCAGCTCTACCTGGGGCCCAAGCAGGCCGAACCGCTCCTGGCCTTCGAGAAGCCCTTCACCCAGGTCATCGACTACGGCTTCTTCGGCGCCGTGGCCCACCTGCTCTTCTGGATCCTCAAGAAGGTCCACGCCGTCGTGGGCAACTGGGGCTGGTCCATTGTGATCTTCACGTTCATCATCCGCATCATCTTCATGTGGCACCTGTCCGCCAAGCAGACCATCTCCATGCTCCGCATGAAGGACTTCGAGCCGCACCAGAAGGCCATCCAGGCCAAGTACGAGAAGTTCGGCAGCGACATGACCAAGAAGGCCGAGATGCAGAAAGAGCTCATGGCCCTCTACAAGAAGAACGGCCACAACCCCATGGGCGGCTGCCTGCCCATGCTGCTGCAGATGCCCATCTTCCTGGCCCTCTGGTCCATGCTCAACAACGTCTTCGAGCTGCGCCACGCGCCCTTCTTCGGCTGGATCACGGACCTCTCCGTTCGCGACCCCTACTTCATCTACCCGGTGCTGATGGGCGCCTCCATGTTCGCCCAGCAGTACATGACCCCCGCCGTGGGCGATCCCGCCCAGCGCAAGATGATGCTGGTGCTCATGCCCGCGATGATGACCTTCTTCTTCGCCCAGAGCGCTGCCGGGCTGGTGATCTACTATTTCGTGTTCAACCTCATCGGCCTGTTCCAGACCTGGTGGATCATGCGGTCCTATCAGCCCCAGCCAATCACCGTTTAGGAGTCCGCCATGCGGAAGAGCGGCGCCACCCTGGAGTCCGTCCCCGAGCTCATCGCCCGCTGGGGTCAGCAGCTCGGCCTGACGCTGGAGGCCCGCTTTTCGCCCTCCGGCGATGAAGAGGCCTTTCCCAACCGCGTGGCGGTGTCCGGCCCGGACGTCTCCCACCTGGCGGCGAACCGCGGCGTGGCCCTGGATGCCCTGCAGTTCCTGGTCCACGAGGCCCAGGGCGAGCGCGAAGACCAGAAGCTGGCCTACCTGGACGTGAAGGGCGCCCGGCTGTTCCGCATGCAGGAGGTGATGGCCATGGGCCAGTTCGCCGCCGAGAAGGCGCGGGAGCTGGGCAGCCATACCCTGGGCGCCCTCAGCGCCCGCGAGCGCCGCTGGGTGCACCTGGTGGTGAGCCGCGAGGCGGGCCTGGGCACCGAGAGCGAGGGCACCGGCACCTTCAAGCCGGTGAAGGTGTTCCGGAAGTAGACTGGCTCGGTGCATCCGGCCTCCGATCCCATCTGCGCCCCCGCGACGCCCCTGCTGCCCGCGGCGGTGGCGGTGGTGCGGGTCTCCGGGCCCGGGTTGCCCGCCCTGCTGGCCCCCCTCCTGGCGCTGCCGCCGCCACGAAGGGCCGCGCTGCGCACGCTGGCCTGGGACGGCTTCCGGGAGCGGGCCCTGGTGCTCTTCTTCCCTGGGCCCCACAGCTACACCGGCGAAGACCTCGTGGAACTCCAGACCCACGGCAACCCCCTGCTGATGCGGCGCCTTCTGGCCCACCTGGGCACCCTGGGCGCGCGGCTGGCTGAGCCCGGCGAGTTCACCCGCCGAGCCCTGCTGAACGGCAAGCAGGGTCTGCTGGAGGCCGAGGCCCTGCGGGACCTGGTGGGGGCGGAGACCGACACCCAGCTCCGCCTGGCCCAGGCCCGGGCGGGGGCCCTGCCCGGCTGGATCTCTGGGGCCCGCCAGCTCTTGGCCCCCTGGATGGCCCGGGCCGAGGCGGCGGTGGACTATGGCGAGGAAGAGGGAATTTCGCTGAATCAAAAGGACTTAATTGCTGACATAGCGCCGCTTGCGGCCAGGTTCCACGTGGAACAGTCCCGGGCCCGGGCCTCACGGCGCCTCCAGGACGGCCTCCGCCTGGCCCTGGTGGGGCGCCCCAACGCCGGCAAGAGCACCCTCTTCAATGCCCTGGCGGGCGAGGAGCGGGCCATCGTCACGGAGATTCCGGGCACCACGCGCGACAGCATCGAGATCCGCTGCGAGTGGCGGGGCCTGCCCCTGCGGCTCTTCGACACAGCGGGGCTCCGGGAATCCACGGACCCGGTGGAGCGCCTGGGGATGGCCCGGGTGGGCCCCCTTCTGGAGAGCGCCGACCTAATTCTTCACCTGGTGCCCGCCGGCGAGACAGCCACGGCTCCAATGGAAACGGCCCTCGTCCCCTTCCGGACGAAGGTGCTGGAGGTCCGCACCTTCGCGGACCTGGCGGCGGCCCCCGGCGTGGCCATCGCCGCCCAACTGGGGGATCTGGGTGCGCTGGAGGTGGCCCTCAAAGAACGACTGCTGGGTGGCCTCGCGCCCGATGCCTGCCTCGGGGCGCTAGCCACGGACCGGCAGGTGGCGCTGCTGGACGATCTGACGCGGCAGCTGGACCTGCTGCTCGAACTGGACCCGGCCTGCCCCCCGGAGCTGCCGGCCTCCCTCCTGCAGGGCGCCTGGGGCCTGCTGGCCCGGCTCACGGGTGAGGATCGGGCCGAAAGCGCCCTGGACGCGCTCTTCAGCGGCTTCTGCCTCGGGAAGTAGGTCGGCCGAAGTAGACTGGGCCCGGGAGTCTGGCATGGATTCAGGGTACGAAGCGGTGATCGGTCTGGAGGTGCACGTCCAGCTGCGGACCCGGTCCAAGATGTTCTGCGCCTGCCGGAACCTGACCGGCGCCCCTCCCAACAGCCTCACCTGCCCGGTGTGCCTGGGTCTGCCCGGCGCCCTGCCAGTCCTGAACGCCGAGGCCGTGCGCATGGCGCTGGCCCTGGGCCTGGCCGTGGAGGGGGAGATCCGGCCCCGCAGCGCCTTCTACCGGAAGCAGTATTTCTATCCAGACTTACCGAAGGGTTACCAGATCACCCAGGGACCGGTGGCCCTGGTGGAGGACGGCCACCTGGACATCCCCGGCGATCCCCGGGTGCGCAGAGCCGAAGGTCCCGTGCGGATCCAGATTGAGCGGGCCCACCTGGAGGAGGATGCGGGCAAGAGTCACCACGATCTAGAAGGAAGCGCCAGCCACGTGGACCTGAACCGGGCCGGGGTGCCCCTCCTCGAGGTCGTGGGGGCCCCAGGCCTCCGCAGCGCTGCCGAAGCCTCCGATTACCTCAAGACCCTCCACCGGCTGGTGGTAGGCCTGGGCATCTGTGACGGGAACCTGGAGGAAGGCAGCTTCCGCTGCGATGCCAATGTCAGCGTCCGGCCCACCGGATCAACCGAATTCGGGACCCGCGTCGAGGTGAAGAATCTGAACTCCTTCCGCTTCGTGCGGCAGGCCCTGGAGCATGAACTTGTTCGGCAGACGAGCCTGCTCGAAGCGGGCGTGGCCGTCCAGATGGAGACCCGGGGCTGGGATGCCGCGACAGGCGAGACCCGGGCCCAGCGGACCAAGGAAGCCGCCATGGACTACCGCTACTTCCCGGAGCCCGACCTGCCTCTGCTGACGGTGGAGCCCGCCGAGATCGAGGCCGTCCGGGATGCCCTCCCCGAGCTGCCGGAGCAGCGCATCCGCCGCTGGCGCGAGTCCTACGGTCTGGGCCTGGATGAGGCCCAGACCCTGGCCCAGAGCCCGGCCTTTGCGGCCTACTTCGAGGCGGTGGCGAGCCTGAGCGGCTCGGGTCGAGGCGCCGCCGCCTGGATGCTGGGCGAGGTGAGCCGCACCCTCAACGAGCGCGGGATCGCCATCGAGGCCTTCCCGGTGACGCCGGAGGCCCTGGCTGGCCTGGTCCGGCTCGTCGAGGCGCGGACCCTGGGGTTCGGCGCCGCCAAGGACCAGATCTTCCCCGCCCTGCTGGCCGGCGAAGGTTCCGCCGAAGCCGTCGTGGCCGCACGGGGGCTGGCCCAGGTGAGTGATCGGGGGGCCATCGAGGCGCTGGTGGCCCAGGTGCTGGATGCGAACCCGGGCCCCGTGGCCCAGATCCGGGGCGGCAAGGAAAGCCTCAAGGGCTTCCTCGTGGGCCAGGTCCTAAAGGCGGGCCAGGGCCGGCTGGACGCCAAGCTCGTGAACGAAGTGTTGGTCGAGTTGCTGGCCAAACCCTGATTCCCGGCCCATGCTGGGCTCATGACGAACGAGATCCCCCCAGCCCTCGAGGCCTACCATCCGGGCGTGGTGCACATCTGCCAGGGGTGCGGGTGCTCCGTGGTGGACGCGGTGGTCACCCCCGGCGAAACCTTCCGGTGCGTGGATTGCCGTGGGTTGGTGCCGGCTCCCGAGGATGAGCTGACCCGGGCGGCCCTGGAGGACCGCGGCCCCTATGACCTGCCCGATGACCGCCCCACGGTGTGGCGGCTCATCACCGTCATCGCCTGCGCGGTGATCGCCCTGGCCATCGTCTTCTGGAAGCGGTAGCACGGACGCGCCTATGCTGGGGGTCGGAGCCACGACCATGCCCAAGCCCTGGGGACCCACCACCACCGCCATCCACGCCGGGAAGCGCTTCAACACCACCCGGGCTGTGACCACGCCCATCTTCCAGACCTCGGTGTTCCAGCTCATGGAAAACAGCGAGGGTGCCGAATTCTCGGCCAGCGTCGAACCGCCGGCCTTCTACACCCGGTGGGGCAACCCCAACACCAGCGAGGTTGAGGCGGTGCTGGCCGAGCTGGAGGGCGCGGAGCGGGCCCTGGCGACGGCCTCCGGCATGGCGGCCTTCGCGCTGGTGTTCGAAGCCTTCCTGAAGCCGGGCGATCACCTGGTGGCCCCCGCGGCCATCTACCTGGGCACGGAACAGCTCATCCGCCGCTGGGAGAGCGAGCGGGGCCTGAAGGTGACCTGGGTGCAGAGCACCCTGGACCTGGTCGAGTGGGAAGCCGCGCTGCGGCCCGAGACGAAGATGATCTGGGTGGAGACCCCCTCCAACCCCACCCTGGCCCTCACGGACCTGGCGGGTGTGGCGGCCCTCGGCAAGAAGCACGGCGTCCGCACCGTGGCCGACAACACCTTCCCCAGTCCCATCCACACCCGGCCCCTGGCCTTCGGCATCGACCTCAGCGTGGCCTCGGCCACCAAGTACCTGGGGGGACACTCGGACCTGGTGGCCGGCGTCATCGCTGGAACCGATGCTGACATCGTGGCCTGCTGGCATATCGCCAAAATCCTGGGCCCCACCCTGGACCCCATGGCCTCCTGGCTGCTGCACCGCGGCCTCAAGACCCTGGCCCTGCGGGTGCGGCGGGCCTCGGACAATGCCCAGGCCCTGGCCCAGTGGCTGCTCTGGCAGCCCCACGTGGCCCGAGTGGACTACCCGGGCCTGCCCAGCCATCCCGGCCATGAGATCGCCGTCCGCCAGATGGAGAAGGGCTTTGGCGCCATGGTGGGCTTCGAGCTGCGCGCAGGCCTGCTGGCCGGGCAGCGCTTCTGCGAGGCCCTGGACGTCATCACCCGGGGCGTGAGCCTGGGCGGCGTGGAGAGCCTCATCCAGCACCCCGCCAGCATGAGCCACCTGAAGACGGCCCCCGAGGTGAAGGCCCGATTAGGCATCACGGACGGCTTGCTGCGCTTTTCGGTGGGCATCGAGGACCAGCCCGACCTCATTGCGGACTTGGAGAAGGGCTTCCAGGCGGCGGCGGTGGCGCGGTGAGGCTGCACCTCAACGGCGAGTTCCGGGAGACGCCTGACCTTGACACCCTGGCGGACCTGTCCCGCTGGCTGGAGCTGCCCTCCTTCGGCAGCGCCATCGAGCTGAATGGCGAGGTCATCCGCCGGGCCGACCACCCCGCCACGCCCCTCAAGGAGGGGGACCGGCTGGAGGTGGTGCGGCTGGTGGGTGGTGGCTAATTCACAGAAAGATTGTAGTTGACGCTTCCATTGGGGTAGGTGACGTAGGGATCCACCCGCACCCGGACCAGGTAGGTGCCGGCTGGCAGGTTGGGCAGGCTGATCACGCCGTTGCTAGAGGACGAAGCCAGGGCCAGTCGCACCAGGCCGCTGCTGCCGAAGAGCTCGAGCACCAGGCCTGGCCCGGAGGTGCTGAGGGTCAAGGTGCGGGCTCCGCCGATGTGGCTGAAGCGGAAGGCCTGGGCCTGGTTCCAGTCGAAGGACCACCCGGCCGCGTAGGTGGGGAAGCTGCCGGAATCCACGAAGGGGATCGCGGGCAGGCGCCAGAGGGCGGTGCTGTTCAGGTAGAGCCCGGAGGTGGGATCGGTGCCGTTGCCCACATTCTCCAGGGCCAACTCATCCAGGATCGCGCTCGCCGCCGTCGTTCCCGCCAGGCGGCGCAGGCCCGTCAGGTAGGTGGGATAGCAGGCGAGCGGGGTGTTGCCGTACTCGTAGCCCAACGAGGCGGTGGTGGGGATGGTGGCGCTCCACAGGGTGCCGAGCCCCGTCTGGCTGCCGTTGAAGACCGCGTTGTTCTTCCAGATGCCCCAGAGCGTGCGAGCCACGGAGCCCGGATAGAATTCGCCGCCGCCGGTGGGCGTGAAGCCCGTGTGCTGGTCCAGGCGGAAGGCCGTGGGCAGGCCGCCCCCTGCAGGCACCTCGTAGCTGAAGGGATCATTCCGGAAGGCGCTGGACAGAAAGCTGCTGAAGCCCCCCACGAAGGCGATGGCGGGCTCGGAGGCGTCCCCGGGGGCCACGAAGCCGTTGTCGTTGTCGCGGCGGACGATCTGGCCGTAGGTGCCATTGGCATGGGCGAGGCTGTCCTCGGCGAAGAGCAGGCGGGCGCAAGCCTCCAGGAGGACGCTGTCGTTGTAGGCATCGGCGCCCCGATCCGCCGCCGCGGGGCCGGCGTAGCGGACCTCGTGCTGAAAGATGGCGCGCCCGCCCAGGGCGGTGCCCTGCTTCAGGATGGCCGTCCCCCCGGTGGCGAGGGCCACGGAAGGGTAGGTGGTGGTGGTCGTGCCGGGGTTCCAGAAGGCGTACAGCTCGGGCAGCTGGAGGGTCGGCTCCAGGGACCGCATGCCCAGGGCGAAGGTGGTCATCTGGTCGGCGATGGCAAAGGCGCCGGCCTCCCCGGTGGCGTCCAGGGCCCGCAGGGTGAGGTTGCCGCCGGTATTGGCCGCGCTGTCTGCGCTGGTGGTGAACCATGTGGGCACCTGGTTGAAGGCGTCGGCGCTAGCGTAGGTGGTGGTGGGGAGGGCCTTCTTGACGCCGCCGTAGAAGTAGAAGCCGCCGCCGGAGCCGCTGACGGGGACCTCGGTGCTGGCGTAGAGCGCCACGAAGAAGGTGATGCCCTTGGGCACCGCGAAGGTCCGCGTGCCATCGGCGCCCAGGGTTCCGGCGGCTTCCACGCGGCCCGAGGTGCTGTTCACCACCTGGGCATAGGCGTAGCGCGTGGGGAGGGTGGTTGTGGCCGCACTGAAGCCGGCGCTGGAAAGCACCCGCTTTTCGTACTGACCCTGCACGGTGACGGAGATGGTGCCGGGACCGTCGCTCGTGCCGCCACAACCCGCCAGGAACAGGAGGGTGGCGACCAGGGATCCGAGGCCGAATGAGGCGTGCTTCACGGGAGACTCCACGGGATGTTGGGAGAGGGGACGAAGCGTCTTTTCAAAGGTCATGCCATGGGTACGGCCAGGGATCGGCTAGCGCCAGACCTCCCAGCGCCCTGTGGGCCAGGGCGCCGCGCCGCGGCAGCGCCAGGATTCCGGCAGCGTCAGCAGCACCGGGCTTCCGCCGGCCGGAGCAGCGCTCTGGAAGCGGTGGAACTCGTCCACCAGGCCCAGATCCAGGAAGGCCCGGGCGAGGGTGCCACCCCCCTCCACCAGGACCCGGCCCACCCCCCGGGCGGCGAGTTCGTGCAACAGGTGCCGCAAACTGCATCCCCGGCCGTCGGGGGGCAGGTGCAGGTCCTCCACCCCCCGCAGGGGCACGGGATCCCCGATCACGGCCCGGAAGGCCGGTTGCCCCGCCACGGGCGACCAGATCCGCGCCGTGGCCGGGAGATGACCACCTTCATCCATGACCACCCGGGCGAAGCTGCGGTGAGGGGCCGTGGGGGCGGACCACCGGTCCGTGAGCTGGGGATCGTCCACTTCGATGGTGTGGCGCCCCACCACGATGGCCTCTGAGGCCCGGCGCAGGGCGTGGGCCAGGCGCTGAACCTCGGGCGGGGTCACCGGCGTGGTCTGCCCCGCCGGGCCGAGGGCCCCATCGGAGCCCAGGGCCAGCTTGAGCGTCACCCAGGGCAGGCCCGTGCGGATGAGCTTGAAGAAGGGGGCGTGGAAGCGGGCGCAGGCCTCGCCCAGCAGCCCCTCCTCCACGGCGAGGCCCTGGGCCCTCAGGATGGCCAGACCGCCGCCATCCACGCGGGGGTTGGGATCCCGGACGCCCACCACCACGCGGGCGATGCCCGCCTGGATGAGGGCCAGGGTGCAGGGGCCTGTGCGCCCCTGGTGGCAGCAGGGCTCCAGGGTGACGTAGGCCGTGGCGCCCTTGGGATCCTCACCCCGGGCCTCGGCGTCGCGCAGGGCCATGATCTCACCGTGGGGGTCCCCGGCCCGGGTGTGGACACCGGCCCCGATCACCCGCCCGGCTTTCACCAGGACGCAGCCCACCGGCGGGTTGGGGCTGGAGAGGCCCACGCCCTTGAGGCCCTCCTGCAGGGCCAGGGCCATGAAGTGGGCATCGCCCTCCAGCGCGGCCGGATCGGGCCAGGGCCCGCCCGTGGCCAGGGCCCAGGCCAGCTCGGGGGTCAGGGCGGGATCAGACATCCAGCAGGCCGTCCACGAAGGCCTCGGCGTCGAAGGGGATGAGGTCGTCCACGCCCTCGCCCACGCCCACGAAGGCGATGGGGAGCCTCAGGCGGTCCAGGATGGAGACCACCACGCCGCCCTTGGCGCTGCCGTCCAGCTTGGTGAGCACCAGGTCGGTGACCCCCGCCACCTGGGCGAAGGCCTCGGCCTGGACCAGGCCGTTCTGGCCCGTGGTGGCGTCCAGGACCAGCAGCACCCGGTGGGGCGCGGTCGGAATGACTTTCTGGAGGCTGCGGTGGATCTTGTCCAGCTCCTTCATGAGGTGGTCCTTGGTGTGGAGCCGCCCCGCCGTGTCGATGAGCACCCAGGGCGTGCCCTTGGCCAGGGCGCTGGTGGCTCCGTCGAAGGCGATGGCCGCGGGATCGCCGCCCATCTGGTTGCGGATGACGGGCACCCCGGCCCGCTCGCCCCAGCGCTCCAGCTGATCGATGGCGGCGGCCCGGAAGGTGTCGCCAGCCACCACCAGCACGCCTTCGCCCCGGACTTTGAGGTGGGCCGCCAGCTTGCCCAGGGTGGTGGTCTTGCCCACGCCGTTGACGCCCACCAGCAGCACCACCTGGGTGCCCGCGGCGGCGAAGGGCCGGGGCGGCCGCTGCCGCAAGAGCCGCAGCAGCTCATCCTTCAGGACGGCCTTGGGATCGATGTCCCCCGCGGTCTTGAGCTCCTGGCGGAGCCGGGCCATCAGCCGATCCACGGCCTGCACGCCGAGGTCCGCCTGCAGCAGCAGGTCCTCGAGCTCCTCCAGCTGGGCCTCATCCAGGCGCCGCAGGCCCAGCAGGCGCCCCATGGGCGCCAGCACCAGTTCCTGGGTGCGCTTCAGGCCCTTCTTGAACTGGTTGAACAGGCCACCGAGCAGACCCACGGACACCTCGCGAAGATCCAGTCTACCGAAGCATTCAGGGTTACCCGAGACCGGAATCCCGCTAGGCTGGGCGGCATCCCAGGTGCTGCCCCCGGAGTCCCAATGCTGATTCCCCCCATCCCATCCCCGGACCCGCTGCCGCTGCCGATGCCGCCGGCGCTGCTGAAGGCCCTGCTCCTGGGCACGTTCACCCTGCATCTGATGGCGGTGAACCTCGGGGTCGGCGGCAGCCTCATTGCGGCCGTGCATGCCCTGCGCGGCCGGCCGGAGGACCGGGAGCTGGTGCGGCGTCTGGCCCCCATGCTGCCCGCGGCCGTGACCTTCGCCATCACCCTGGGCGTGGCCCCCCTGCTCTTCCTGCAGCTGACCTACGGCCCCTTCTTCTACACCGCCTCCGTGCTGACGGCCATTCCCTGGGCCGGGCTCCTCCTTTTCCTGATGGCGGGCTATGTGCTTCTGTACCGCTTCGTGGGCTCGGTGGCCTCCGAGGCGGTGCAGGCCCTGACCGGCATCCTGAGCACGCTCCTCCTGCTGGCCGTGGGCCTGATGCTGGTGAACGTCACGACGCTCTCCCTCCGCCCGGATCTGTGGGCCGCTCACGCGGCCGCCTCGCCTCACGGCCTGCGCATGAACACTGCGGATCCCACCCTCTGGCCGCGGTACCTCCACATGGTGGCGGGCATCGCCGCCGTGGCCGGGCTCCTGCTGGCGGGCTGGGGGGCTTGGCGACAGCACGCCTACGCACGCCGGGTCGGGCTCCTCTGGTTCATCGCCGCCACGGCCAGCCAGGGGCTCTGGGGCACCTGGCTGCTGGTGAGGCAGCCCGCCCCGGTCTTCGAGCTGCTGATGAATGCCGCCACGGCCCCCAGCCTGACCATGTGGATTTCCATCGCCTGCGGCGGCCTGGCCCTGTTCATGGCCATTCCCGCCAGCCAAGCCGGCGCCCCGGCGAAGGGGGTGTGGCCTCCCTTCGCGCTGGGGCTGGCCTCCGTGCTGGGCATGATCATCCTGCGCGATCAGGCCCGGGATGCCAGCCTGGCCGCCTTCGGCTTCCAGCCCGGGACCCTGCCGCACCGGACTGACTGGCTGTCCCTGGGGGTCTTCGGCCTCACCCTCGTGGCCCTGGTGGCGATGCTGGTGGTGATCCTGCGCTGGGCCAGCCAACCGCGAACCGCGGGCGAGGAGCTGCCATGAACCATCCCGTGTGGGACATCCCCCTTCTCGGCAGCGGCTGGATCATCGGCCTCATCAGCATCGTCCACGTCTCCATCGCCCACCTGGTCGTGGGCGCGGGGCTTTGGCTGCCGATCATGGAGGGCCGCGCCCAGCGGGCCGGGGACCTGGAGCTGCAGGCCTGGCTGCGGGGCCGCGCCAAGGCCCTGCTCTGGCTGTCCAGCATCTTCGGGGCGGCCACCGGCGTGGGCATCTGGGTGGCCATCGGCCTCGTGAACCCCACCGCCACCCAGCACCTCATCCGGGCCTTCGTCATGGGCTGGGCCATCGAGTGGCTGATCTTCGCGGGCGAGATGGCCTCCCTCATCGTGCTGGTCCGGGCCTACGACCGGCTGCGGCCCCGCCAACGCCTGGCCGTGTACTGGCTCTATGCCCTCTGCGCCTGGCTCAGCCTCGTGGTCATCAACGGCATCATCACCTTCATGCTGAGCCCCGGCAAGGGCTGGGCCGCCAGCCACGCCATGTGGGACGGCTTCTTCAACGCGACGTACCTGCCCAGCCTGTTCCTGCGGACCTGCGTGGCCCTGGTGCTGGGCGGGCTCTGGGCCTTGGCGGCGGGGGCCACCGCGGGGCCGGCGCTGAAACCCCGGATCCTGAAGCCCTCGGCCCTCTTCACCCTGGCGGGCGTGCTGCTGGCCGTGGCCTCGGGCTGGTACTACTTCCAGAGCTTCCCCCCGGCCGCGCGGGAGCTGGTGCTGGGCAACCTCAAGGGCGCCACCAGTCTGGCCCGCGGGTTCCGCTGGGCGCTCTGGGGCCTGGGCGCCTTCCTGGTGCCGGGCCTGCTGGTGCTCTGGGCCTTCTTTGGCTCCGCGTCCTTCCGGCGCCCTCTGGCGCTGCTGGGTCTGCTCCTGGCCTGCTGGGGCTTCGGCGGCTTTGAGTGGATTCGTGAGGTGGCCCGCAAGCCCTTCGTCATCCGGGACGTGATGTACTCCAACGGCATCCGGGTGGAACAGGTGGCGGAGTACCAGAAGGAGGGCTTCCTGCCCCGGAATGCCTGGGCTCGGACCTTCGCCACCTCGAAGGGCGACACGGACCTGGCCAAGGGCGAGACCCTCCTGCGGAGCCAGTGCCTGGCCTGCCACACCCGGGACGGCTACCGGGGCCTGAAGGGCCTCACGGCCAGCAACTCCGAGGGGGACAACGTGGCCTTCATCCAGGCCCTTCGCGAGCTGGACCCGGCCCTGAACCCCTACCTGGACCGCATGCCGCCCTTTGCCGGCACCGAGCAGGAGGCGGAGTGGCTGGGGAAGTACCTGGAGTCCTTGAAGGCTAAGTAGTGTTCCACGTGGAACTACCGACGTTGCATGGGGATGAAGGGTGGAGGCTGGGGCGGGATCAGCACGGGGGCTGCAGCGCCCGTGGCCTGCCAGGTGCGGACGCGCCAGGGAGTCTCGTCCCAGGTGGCCCGGCCGGCATAGGCCGTGGCGAGGAACATCAGGATGTCCACGGGGCGGTTCACCAGGTAGCGTTCCGGGGCCGGGACCAGGTCCTTTGGATCCAGGGAGCTCGCTGAGGCCAGGGGCCCCAGGGAGCGCTCAGGTACCTGCACCTGGCCGAGCTGGCCGACCGCGCAAACCAGGGACCGAGGTGGCGCAAAGGCCTCGAGGGGCTGGACAGGGCCGAAGGCCAAGGGCGGGAGCTGAAGCACCAGGGAGAAGACCTCGGTCAGCATGGTGACCCTCCGGTGGAGAATGTACCGCCCCGGGGTTGGCGGGGCAAGGCTCCAACTTGTTTTATATCCATGTTTGGGCGAACAGGCTAGCTAGCGCCGGGCGCGGGGCTTGACCTTGGCCTTGGGCTTGGGGGTCGGCCTGGCCTGCTCGGGCCGCTTCCAGCCCACCAGGGCGTGCTCGAAGACCTCCTCCACGTGCTTCACGGGGTGGAAGCGCAGCTGCTTGCGCAGCCCGGGGTCGATCTCTTCAAGATCCTTCTGGTTGGCGTGGGGGATGAGGATGTCCTTGATGCCCACCCGCAGGGCCGCCAGAGACTTCTCCTTAAGGCCGCCGATGGCCAGGGCCTCGCCGCGCAGGTCGATCTCGCCGGTCATGGCCAGGGTGTTCCGCACCGGCACGCCCTTCAGCACAGAGAGCAGCACCGTGGCGATGGCCAGGCCGGCGCTGGGGCCGTCCTTGGGGATGGCGCCCTCGGGGAAGTGCACGTGGATGTCCTGCTTCTGGAACACCTCAGGGTCGATCTGGAAGGCATCACCCCGGCTGCGGATGTAGCTGAGGGCCGCCTGGGCGCTTTCCTTCATCACGTCGCCCAGCTGGCCCGTGAGGGTGAGCAGCCCCTTGCCGGGCATCTTCAGGGCTTCGACGAAGAGCACGTCACCGCCCACGGCGGTCCAGGCCAGGCCCGTCACCACGCCCACGCGGGGGGTCTTCAGGCGCTCGTCCTGCAGGAGCTTCACCGGGCCCAGCAGCTCGTGGAGGCTCTTGTCATCCAGGGTGAGCTTCTTCTTCAGGGTGCTCTCGGCCACGCGGCGGGCCACCTTGCGGCAGATGGCGCCGATCTCGCGCTCCAGCTGGCGCAGCCCGGCCTCGCGGGTGTAGCCCGTGATGATGGCCTTGAGGGCGGCCCTGGGGATGGCCACCTGCTTGCGGGTGACGCCGTGCTTCTCCAGCTGCTTGGGGATCAGGTGCTGCTCGGCGATCCCGATCTTCTCCTCCAGTGTGTAGCTGCTGAGGTAGATGATCTCCATGCGGTCCTTGAAGGCCGGGTGGATGGGCTCCAGCTCGTTGGCGTTGGCCAGGAACAGCACCTGGCTGAGGTCCAGGGGCACGTTGAGGTAGTGGTCGCGGAAGGTGTGGTTCTGCTCGGGGTCCAGCACCTCCAGCAGGGCCGCGCTGGGGTCGCCGCGCATGTCCCGGCCGATCTTGTCCACCTCGTCGAGCATGATCACGGGGTTCATGCTCTTCACCTGGTGCAGGGCCTGCACGATGCGGCCCGGCATGGCGCCCACGTAGGTACGCCGGTGGCCGCGGATCTCGCTTTCGTCGTGGACGCCGCCCAGGGAGATGCGGCTGTACTTGCGGCCCAGGGCCCTTGCGATGGACTTGCCGAGGCTGGTCTTGCCCACGCCCGGAGGGCCCACGAAGCAGAGGATGGTCCCGCGGAGATCGGGCTTGAGCTTGCGCACCGCCAGGAACTCCAGCAGCCGGTCCTTGATCTTGGCCAGGCCGAAGTGGTCCTCGTCCAGCACGGTCTGGGCCTGCCTGAGGTCCAGGTTGTCCTCGGTCTGCACGCCCCAGGGCAGCTCGGTCATCCACTCCAGGTAGGTCCGCGTCACGGCGGTCTCGCTGGAGTCCGGGTGCATGCGCTCCAGCTTCTTCAGGTTGCGCTCGATCTCCACCAGGGGTTCGTCGGGCACCTTCATCTTGGCCAGCTTGTCCCGGAAGGCGGCGACTTCTTCGGATAGCTCGGAGCCCTCGCCCAGCTCCTGCTGGATGGCCTTGAGCTGCTGGCGGAGGTAGTACTCCCGCTGGCTCTTGTCCATCTCGCCACGGGCCTCCATGGTGATTTTCTGCTGCACTTCCAGCAGCTGGATCTCCCGCTGGAGCAACTCGTTCACGCGCTTCAGGCGCAGGCCCGGGTGCGCGATCTCCAGCACCTCCTGGGTCTGCTGCAGCTTGAGGTCCAGGTTGGAGGCCACCAGGTCCGCCAGGCGGCCCGGATTATCCAGGTTGCCGGCGATGACCAGCACCTCCTGGGGCAGGGTCTTGCCCAGAGCCACGGCCTTTTCGAGGGTCTGCTTCACGCTGCGCAGGAGGGCGTCCGACTCCAGGTCCGGCGTCTTCAGCTCGGGCTCGGCCAGGGGTTCCACCCGGGCCTTGAAGAGGTTCTCGGTTTCGGTGAAGTACTCCACGCGGACCCGCTGCAGACCTTGCACCAGGGCGCGGATGCGCCCGTCCGGAAGCTTCAGCACGCGCATGATGAGGGCAGCCGTGCCCACCTGGTAGAGGTCCTCGGGCCGCGGGTTGTCCATCTCCGTCTGCTTCTGGGAGAGCAGCAGGATCATGCGGTTCTCCACCAGGGCCGTGTCCACGGCGCGGATGGACTTCTCGCGGCTGATGCTGAGGGGCAGGATCACATAGGGATAGACCACCACGTCCCGCAGCGGGAGGACGGGCAACTCCTCCGGCAGCTTCGGCGTCTCGTCGGGTGGGGGGGGCAGGAGGACATCATCGGCCACGGAAAAACCTCGGACCCCAGGATACCCCTACTTTTTCCGGGACTTCATGGCGGCCACGTCCACGGTCTCGCCCGGGAACAGGGCCTGCGGCAGTGGTTTCGAGAGGTCGTGGCTGGGTTTCGGGGCGCCCGCGCCGCGGCCCGTGGCGGCCTCCTTGTGCATGAGCCCTTCCAGGGCCTTCACGAAATCCGGCAGATCCTTGAACTCGCGGTACACGCTGGCAAAACGCACATAGGCCACCTGGTCGAGGCCCTTCAGCTCGTCCATGACGAGCTCGCCCAGCTCCCGGCTGCGGATCTCCCGGTCGGGTCGCTCCATGAGCCGGGCATGCACGTCGCCCACCAGCTGCTCGATGCGGTCCAGCGACACGGGCCGCTTCTGGCAGGCGGCCAGCAGGCCCTTCATGAGCTTCTGCCGCTCGAAGGGCTCGCGGCGGCCGTCTTTTTTGAGGATCACCAGGGGCACCTCCTCCACCCGCTCGTAGCTGGTGAAGCGCCGGCCACAAGAGAGGCACTCGCGGCGGCGGCGGATGGAGTCGCCCTCGCGGGACTCGCGGGAATCCACCACCTTATCCTCGATGTGCCCGCAGAAGGGACAGTGCATGACGCTCCTGGTGATTAGACCTCGACGATCCGGGGATTCAGCACAGCCTCGCAGGTGACGGAGTTGGCCACGAAACAGTACTTGTGGGCCTTCTCGAAGAGCTCGGTGACCTTAGCCATGCTGGTGCCCCGCGTGACGCGGATGCTGGGGCGCAGGCGCACCTGGGTGACACGCGTGACCTTGTCCACGGTGTCGAGGACCGCCTCCGCATGGTCCTCGTAGCCCACTACCTCCACCTTGGCCTTGGCGCAGAGGGCCAGGAAGGTGAGCATGTGGCAGGTGGCCAGCGCCGTGCCCAGCAGGTCCTCGGGGTTCCAGCGGGTGGCGTCGCCCGCGTATTCCGGGGCGCTGCTGACCGACAAGGAATGCTTGCCGGCTGCGGTGACGGTCGCATTGCGATTGTAGGCGCCGTCGAGGGTGCTGCCGGTCCAGTGGAGCTGAAGGGGGTAGTGGTGGGCCATGGGGTCCTCCTGGAATGCCTGCGCCCAGGATGCCACAGCCCTGCGTGCTAGCCTGGACCCGCCTCCGGAGCCCCATGCCCACGCCCGCCCGCATCCACGTTGCCCACGCCCTGCACGAAGTCTTCGGAGAGGGTGGGCGGGTGCCGGACATCTGGGATCGCGAGCTGGGGGAGGACGCCCAGCTCGCCCAGGCCCTGCTGGGTCTCTGCCTGCGCCGCTGGGGCCGCCTCCAGGCCTGGGTGAAGCCGAAGCTGAAGGATCCGGACCGCGGCGTGCCCCTGGGGACGAGGGTGAGCCTGGCCATGGGGCTGGCCCAACTGGCCTGGCTGCCGGGCGTGAGCGACCACGCCGCCGTGAATGAATCCGTGGACCTGGCGGCCACCCGCGACCTGGGCTTCCTGCCCCACAAGGGGCTGGTGAATGCCCTGCTGCGCCGGGCCGCCAAGGATCGCGCCGCCCTGGCGGCCGAGCTCGATGCGCTGCCCGCGAGCCTGGACCGCAGCCCCGCCGTGGCGCGCGCCCTGGGCGCGGCCCTGGCCCCCCATGGTGCCGAGGGCGAGCAGGAAGCCCTCTGGGCCCGGCTCCAGCAGCCGCCCCGCCCCGACTTCCGCCTGCTGCAGGGGGCCGTTCCCGAGGGGCTGGTCCCCGTGGCGGGTCTACCCGACTGTCTGTGCCTCCAAGAGGGCGCCCCCTTCCCTCGCCCCTGGCTGGAAGCCGGGGACGGCATGGTGCAGGACCGCAGCTCCCAGGCCCTGCTGGCCTACCAGTGGGAACGGCCCGTGACCCGCATCCTGGATGCCTGCGCCGCCCCCGGCGGCAAAACCACCACCCTGGCCCGCCGGCACCCTGGTGCGGCCATTACGGCGCTGGAGTTGCACCCCAGGCGGGCGGCCCGGCTGCGCCAGACCCTCCAGCAGCGGGGGGTGGAGGCCCAGGTCATCCAGGCGGACGCCGCCGAGTGGCTGGAAGTCTGCGGCGCCACCTTCGATCTCATCCTGCTGGACGCGCCCTGCAGCGGCAGCGGCACCCTGCAGAAGCATCCGGAGTGGCCCTGGCTTAAGCACGAGGACCTGCCCCGCCTGACGGGGCTCCAGCGGCGCCTGCTCAGCGCCGCCGCGGAGCACCTGGCCCCTGGCGGCCTGCTCATCTACGCCGTGTGCTCCTGGCTACCCGAGGAGGGCATCGCCCACCGCGATTGGCTGGTGGCGGCCCGGCCGGACCTGTGTCCGGCGGAGGTATGGCCAGCGGCCATGGGCGCAGAGTGCGATGCCGAAGCTGGCCTCAGCGCCACCTTCCGCCCCCACCCCCTGAGTTGGGAGGGTGAGGGCTTCCAGGGCTTCGCGGTGCGCCGGGACTGAATCAACCTCAGCCCTTCCGGGGCGCGGGGCCCAGGGTGGCGCCCTCCAGGATCTTCACGGGGACGATGGTGTGCCGCACGGCGTCGCGGTCGATGGCGCCCAGGGCGAGGGTGACGGCTTCGTGGGCGATGGCGGGGATGTCCTGGGCTACGGAGGCCAGGCCCGGGTAGAGGTCCACCAGTCCGTCGAAGCCCAGCACGGAGACCTGGATGGGCACCGCCACGCCGAGGTCCGCCAAGGCGCCCAGGGCCCCCACGGCCATTTCATCGGTGGCGCAGAAGATGCCCGTTGGCCGATGGCCCCGCTGCCAGGCGTCGCGCATGAGGCGGTAGCCGCCCAGCACCGAACCGCCGCCCCGCAGGATGACGGGGGCCAGGGAGCCCCCGACGTTCTCGGCCAGGGATGCAGTGAATCCCGCCGCGCGGTCCACAGCCCACTGGTGCTCGTCGGCCACGGTGAGGTGCAGCAGGTCCCGGTGGCCCAGGGAGAGGAGTTTCGCCGCGGCCAGGCGCCCGCCGCCGATGTCATCGGGGGCCACACAGGACACGCCAGGGTGGTGGCCGATGAGGGCGCCTGGGACTCCGCGCCGCCAAAGAGTGGCCAGGCGCTGGTCGATGTCGGCGCAGTGGAACATGAGCACCGCGTCCATGCGCCGCCGCACCGGCGTGATGTCCACCGGCAGCTCCACGAACTGGGTGGCGTGGCTCTGCATCTCATGCAGCAGGGCGCGCCAGATGACATTGAAGTAGGGGGACAGGCGATTCTCGCCCGCGCCCACCCAGATGCCCAGGGTGTGTTTGGTGCGCCGCGACAGCTCCCGCGCCACGGGATCGGGTTCGTAGCCCAGCTTCTTCATCACGGCCAGCACCGTGGCCCGGGTATCGGCCGCCACCGTGGGCTTGCCGTTGATGACGCGGCTCACGGTTCCAGTCGAAACGCCGGACTGGCGGGCGATCTCGCCGATGGTGATCTTCATGGGGGACCGCAGGGGTTGGGGAGCGGAAGGAAGAAAGCGACTCCCCATGAATACCGTTCGCTTTCCGGAACTGTCAATGCGAGGTTGCCGCCAGAGCGACGATTTCCACGCTAGGGAGCGCAGTCTGGCGCGTGGGCCGCGCCGTAGAGGCTGAGGTCGTAGTCGTGGACCAGGAAGACGGGCGTGGCGCGGGTGAGGAGGTCCAGGTGGGCCCGGTAGTTCCGCTCGAAGCGGGCCATGAACCTGGGGTCCTCCACAAAGCGCGGGGCATTCTTGGCGGCGATGCCGCCCGCCAGGAAGAGGCCACCGGTCGGCAGGAACACGGCGCAGAGCTCGGCGCAGACCCGCGCGTAGAGATCCACGAAGAGCGCCATGGCGCGAGCGCAGCCGGGATCTGATTCAGCCTGCGCCGAGATGGCCCCAGGCTGGTCGGGGGCCGCCAGGGCCAGGATCGCGGTCGCGGCGGGCGTCCAGGGCACTCGCTTGGAGTCCAGCAGGAATCGGAAGAGGTGGGCGAGGCCCACACCCGAGACCGCCATCTCCGCGCCCGGCGGGCCGGGCAGGCCCAGTTGCAGGTGCCGCCAGAGGGCCAGCGAGTCCTCGTCGAAGACGGGCAGGCCGATGTGCCCGCCCTCGCTGGGGAAGGCCCGGGCGCCCTGGGCCGTGCGCACCACGAAGCCCACGCCGAGACCGGTTCCGGCCCCCACCACCAGGGCCAGGCCGTGGGGATCCGCGGCGGGCAGGCTGCCGTCGCCGTGGGCCAGGGGCGTCACCTGGCGGGGATCCCCCAGGTCCAGTTGGAGCACCCCGCAGGACAGGGCGGTGAAGTCGTTGACCAGGTGGACGGGCACCCCGAGGCTCCGTTCCAGGGCGTTGGCGTCAATGTCCCAGGGCGCGTTGGTCAGGTGGATGCGGCGGTCCAGGACCGGTCCGGCCCCCGAAAAGCAGGCCCGGGTGGGCTCGAGGGCGGGATCCCCGCCCAGGAAGCGTCGGATGGGTTCGAGAAGGGAGGTCTCCTCCTGGGTGCGGAAGCGGGTCTTGCGCAGCAGGCGGTAGCGGGCGCCCTCAGGGGCCAGGAGGGCCAGGTTGAGGTTCGTACCGCCCACGTCGGCGACCAGGATGGAGTTGTTAGCGCTTGCAGACACAGCACCTCACCACGACGAGACAGCAGAAGGACACAGGCACGGGCAGCCAGTCTGGGCGGGTACCGATGTGACATCCATGGTCCCCGGTCCAGTCCTGGGCGTCCACCCGGGGGTTCGACCAGGGCTGGGCGGAAACCCCGCATCATCCACCACGGATTATGTAAAACCCATTAAAACAATAGCTTGTTGTATGCTGGCAAAAAGTTCCGGAGGACGAGAATTCCTTGCTTGACAGACCCGTGACGCCGGTTGACCATACCTGCGACCCTTCTGTAACCGCTTACATTGTCACTCAGCACGCCGCCCCATGCCCCTCGCACTCCCCGACCAACCCCGTCAGATCGCCCACCACGCCTTCGTTGTGTAACCGGTTACACGCGACACGCCTGAATGGCTCCACAGCACCCACCTGGAACGCCCACCCATGTCGCTCCTCCCTGTCCCCAAAGGCACCGTGATCACGCCCACCCCGGAGGCGGACGGCAGGCGGACTTCCAGCGAGTGGTGGCGCGGCGCGTCGATCTACCAGATCTATCCCCGCAGCTTCCAGGACACCAACGGCGACGGCGTGGGCGACCTGCCTGGAATCACAGCCCACCTGCCCTACGTGGCCGGACTGGGCGTGGACGCCATCTGGATCTCGCCCTTCTTTACCTCGCCCATGAAGGACTTTGGTTACGACGTGTCGAACTACCGGGACGTGGATCCCACCTTCGGCACCCTGGTGGACTTCGACCGCCTGGTGGCCGAGGCCCACCGCCTGGGCCTGAAGGTGCTCATCGACCAGGTGCTGTCCCATTCCTCCGACCAGCACGCCTGGTTCAAGGAGAGCCGCGCCAGCCGCATGAATCCCAAGGCCGACTGGTATGTCTGGGCCGAGGCGCGGCCGGACGGCACGCCTCCCAACAACTGGCAGTCGGTCTTCGGCGGTTCGGCCTGGTCCTGGGAACCTCGCCGCCGCCAGTACTACCTGCACAACTTCCTGGAGTCCCAGCCCGACCTCAACTTCCACCACGAGCCCGTGCAGGCCCAGCTGCTGGACGAAGTGCGCTTCTGGATGGAGCGCGGTGTGGACGGCTTCCGCTTCGACGCTTGCAACTTCCACTTCCATGACAGGAAGCTGCGCAACAACCCGCCCGCCAAGCCCGGGAAGGTGGAGCTGACCTCGGTCCGCGAGGGCAACCCCTACGGCCTGCAGGTCCACCGCTACGACAAGAGCCGCCCCGAGAACCTGCCCTTCCTCAAGCGCCTGCGCAGCCTCATGAACGCCTATGGCGCCATGAGCGTGGGCGAGGTAGGAGACGAAGGCGCCCTGGCCACCATGGCGGACTACACGGCCGAAGGCGACAAGCTGCACATGGCCTACGGCTTCAGCCTCTTCACCGAGGAGTTCAGCGCCGGGCGCATCCGTTCCGTGGTGCAGGAGTTCGAGAAGCGCATCAAGCGGGGTGGGGGCTGGGGCTGCTGGTCCCTCTCCAACCACGACTGCGTGCGGGTCGTCAGCCGCTGGGGCCGGGGCGTGGACGACGCCGGGCTGGCCAAACTGCTGGTGGCCGTGCTGGGCTCCCTCCGTGGCAGCTTCTGCATCTACCAGGGCGAGGAGCTGGGCCTGCCCGAGGGCGAGGTGCCCTTCGACCGCCTCATCGACCCCTATGGCATCGCCTTCTGGCCTGACTACAAGGGGCGCGACGGCTGCCGCACGCCCATGCCGTGGAGCAACGACGCCCCCCGGGGCAGCTTCTCCACGGTGGAGCCCTGGCTGCCCATGTCGCCGGGCCACCTGGGCCTTGCCGTGGCCACGCAGGACCGCGATTCCCAGTCCGTCCTGAACTTCTACCGTCAGTTCCTGGCCTGGCGGAAGGATCAGGCCACCCTCTGGCGCGGCGACCTCCATTTCTATCCGACGCCGGAACCGATCCTGGCCCTCCGGCGCGACCTGGGTCCGGACCGGATCCTGGCCGCCTTCAACCTCAGTCCCGAGGCCGTCCGGTACACGCTCCCGGCCACGGCGCTCTGCCTCGAAGGGCACGGCCTCGCGCCCTGCCCCTGGGAAGGCCGGGACATTCAGCTCCCCCCCTGGGGAGGGTTCTTCGGCCGCCTGGTCTGACCCCATGCGCCGTGCCCCTCTCTGCCACCCGCCACTCACCCGCCGCACAGCGGCATCTCTCACTGGAGGCAAGACCATGAAGTCTCTCTCCCTCATCAAGGCCGCGCTGCCCCTGGCGCTGGTCTGCGGCTCCCTCGCCGCCGACGACGTCGTCGAGATCCACGGCTACACCCGCGCCGGCGTCGGCCGCTCCTCGAACGGCGGCGAACAGGTGTCCTTCTTCCTCGCCAACACCGGCGGCAGCCCCACGGGCGGCCCCGGCTACCGCCTCGGCAACGAGACCGACAACTACCTCGAGCTGGCCGTGGACGTGAAGGCCTACGAGAAGGGCAACACCAACTTCAAGCTGCACTTCCGCCCCGCCTTCCGGGAGTACTACCAGGTCCGCGACGCGTCCGCCGACGCGGGCGGCGACGTGGACAACAGCAAGAGCCCCAGCCCCAACCAGCAGATCTGGATCCGCGAGGCCTGGGGCGAGGCCACCGGCATCTTCGGCAACAGCGGCGCCTTCAAGGATGCCGCCCTGTGGGCCGGCCGGCGCTTCTACATGCGCCAGGACCTCCATATGCGCGACCAGTGGTACTGGAACAACAGCGGCGACGGCGTGGGCCTCGAGAACATCGACTTCGGCTTCATGAAGATGCACTACGCCTACATCCAGCATGACACGGGCAACGTTAACAACGACTGGAACAACGGCGCCATCCGCGGCCAGCTCAACCCCTACAGTCAGTGGGTGGGCGGCTCGGGCCACGCGATCATCGGCTCCCACGACCTGCGCGTCTCCGACATCAAGCTCTGGACCGGCGGCTCGCTGACTCTGGGCGTGCAGTACAACGATGCCCACCCGACCGCCGGCAAGGAGAATGATGGCAACAAGAACAAGGGCACCCAGTTCAGCGCGATCCTGAACCAGGCCGGATTCTTCGGTGGCGACAACCGTGTCTTCGTCGCCTATGGCAACGGCTCCACCTACTGGAACTGGTACAACCCCGACGTGAAGACCGAGAACAACTGGTACCACATCATGGACGCCTTCTACATCAAGCCCGTCGCCAACCTGGAAATCGGCGGCGTCGTCCAGTACCGCAAGCAGAACGGCAAGGGCTCCATGGCTGGCACCACCAACACCTGGACCTCCGCCGGCGTGCGCCCTGTCTACTTCTTCACCAAGCACTTCAGCATCGCCTACGAAGTGGGCATGGATAAGCTGAAGTTCGACAACGAGACCGAGGACCGCAAGCTCCTCAAGAACACCATCGCCCTGCAGTGGAGCCCCCAGGCCTCCTGGTGGAGCCGCCCGGTTATCCGCCTCTTCGCCACCCGCGCGGACTGGAACAAGAACGCCAACAACTGGAACAAGGTGGGTGAAGGCCACTTTGGCACCGCCCTCCAGGGCATGACCTTCGGCGCCCAGGTGGAAGCCTGGTGGTAATACCGCATTGATGGAACGGCCCGTCCCGGTGGACGGGCCGTTTCCTCGCTGGCTTTGAAAGGAACCCGACGTGAAGCTCCGTCCCGCGCTGACCACCGCCGCCCTGCTCCTGGCCGGGCTGGCGTGCCATGGTCCCAGCGCGGAGGCCAGCCGCTACCCCGTGGACACCACGACCATCGGACCCGGGCAACAGCTGGAGAGCGCTCCCGGCTGGTACGGCGAGGCGGTGATCTACCACGTCTGGGTGAAGGCCTTCGCCGATGGCGCCTACTCGGATGGCATCGGCGATCTCCCCGGCCTCCAGGGCAAGCTGGACTACCTCCAGTCCCTGGGCGTCAACACGCTCTGGCTGTCGCCCATCTTCGAGTGCGACAACAAGGGCCCGAACATGCACGGGTACGACACCACGGACTACTACGCCGTGAACGACCGCTTCGGCACGAAGGCCGACCTGAAGAACCTGATCGACGCGGTGCACGCCCGGGGCATGCGGATCCTCTTCGACTTCGTGCCCAACCACACCTCCACCAGGCATCCCTGGTTCACCAACGCCGCCACCCGCGACAGCTGGTACATCTGGAACCCGGGCCAGCCGGCCGGCTGGGGCCTCCCCTGGGGGGGCGGCTCGCCGCAGGACGTCTGGCGCTCCGGCGCCTCGGGCTACTTCTACACCTCCTTCAGCACCGACACCTTGGCCGACCTCAACTTCTACAATCCCGCGGTGCAGGCGGAGATGCAAAAGGTCCAGGCCTACTGGCTGGATCGGGGCTTCGACGGCATGCGGGTGGATGCCGTGCGCTACCTCTGCGAGACGGGCCCCGGCCAGCAGGCGGACCAGGCCGATACCCACGCGCGGCTGCGGGTCTTCCGGACCCTGCTCGACGAGTACGACAGCGGCGACCTCCATCCCCACCCGGGCGGCGACGCGGCGAAGCACGCCAGCAAGGCCATGATCGCCGAGGCCTGGACCAACGATGCCGGCGGCGTGGCGCCCTACTACGGCAACGGGACCAACGAGTTCCACCTGTGCCTGGACTTCAGCGCCCCCTGGGCCGTATCGAACGCCATCTCCCGGGGCGATGCCACGCAGGTGACCTCCCTGTGGGAGTTCGAGCAGAGCCACTACCCCGCGGGGTACCGGTCGGCCGTCTTCGACTCGAACCACGACAACCTCATCTCGCGGCCCGGAACCCAGTACGGCGGCAGCAAGGCCAGGATCATCCTGGCCGAGGCCCTGACCCTGCTCTCGCCCGGAACCCCTATCCTCTACTACGGCAACGAAGTCGGCATGACCGGCCAGTCCGGCACGGACCTCAACCTGCGCCAGCCCATGGACTGGGCGGCCGTCACGGCCCAGACAGGCCAGCCCGAGTCCATCCTTAGCTGGTGCAAGTACCTCATCCAGGCCCGCAAGAGCTACGCAGCCCTGCGCGGCGGCTACGCCACCCTGGGCACCGATGTCGGTCCCACCAAGGCCCTGGCCTATCTGCGGAATGCCGGTGC
Source organism: uncultured Holophagaceae bacterium (assembly GCA_963751095.1). Lineage (GTDB taxonomy): Bacteria > Acidobacteriota > Holophagae > Holophagales > Holophagaceae > Geothrix. The sequence continues at coordinate 391,767 of CAVVTK010000007.1, forward strand.
CGAGCGTGTGCTGGTGGTGGCGAACCTGAGTGCCGCCACCCAGACCGTCGTAGTGAGTGGCCTCGCTGCCCACGGCGTGCCCTTGGGTGGGCCCGTGCAGGCCATCCTGGGCGACCTCAAAGGCGTGACCGCCCTCGCAGGTGATGCCTACACCGCGGCCAGCATCCCACCCTACGGTGTGCGGGTGCTGTACCTTGCGGGCTCTGGCTTCCAGACCACCCTCCACGGCGATCTCCCCTGACCTCCCCGGACTCCCCCATGGCCAACCTCCAGCTCAAAGCCCTGCGCAAGTCCTTCGGCGACTTGGAGATCCTCCACGGGATCGACCTCGAGATCGAGGATGGCGAGTTCATCGTGTTCGTGGGTCCCTCGGGCTGCGGCAAGTCCACGCTGCTGCGCTGCATCGCGGGGCTGGAAGAGATCACCAGCGGCGAGCTGGCCATCGGCGGCCAGCCCATGAACGAGGTGCCGCCCTCCAAGCGCGGCATCGCCATGGTGTTCCAGAGTTACGCCCTCTATCCCCACATGACCGTGGCCGAGAACATGGCCTTCGGTCTGAAGCTGGCCGGCCATTCGAAGACGGAGATCACGGAGGCGGTTCAGAAAGCCGCCGAGATCCTCCAGATCGAATCCCTGCTCGATCGCCGTCCCAAAGCGCTGTCGGGGGGACAGCGCCAGCGGGTGGCGATCGGCAGGGCCATTGTCCGCAAGCCCGGCGTCTTCCTCTTCGACGAGCCGCTCTCCAACCTCGACGCGGGGCTGCGCGTGCAGATGCGCGTGGAGCTGGCCCGCCTGCACAAGGACCTGGCCACCACCATGGTCTATGTCACCCACGACCAGGTGGAGGCCATGACCCTGGCCACCCGCATCGTGGTGCTCAACCAGGGCCGCATCGAGCAGGTGGGCGCCCCGCTGGACCTCTACCGCCGCCCCGCCAACCGCTTCGTGGCCGGCTTCATCGGCTCGCCGAAGATGAACTTCCTGTCCTGCCAGCTGGTCTCGGCCACCGAGGCTCTGGCCACGGTCCGCCTCGAGGACGGCACGCAACTCACCGCCCAGGTCGATGCCCGGGGCCTGGCCGAGGGCGCGGGCCTCACCCTCGGCATCCGGCCCGAGCGCCTCCAGGCGGACACGGCCGGCGGCGAAGGCGCTGTCGCCGCCACGGTCATCGTGTCCGAGCACCTGGGGGACACCGTCTTCCTCTATGTCCAGGCCCCCGGCGGCCAGGGCCAGCTCACGGTGAAGGCCCCGCCCGAAACCCCGCTCCACTCCGGCGACGCCACCCACCTCAAGTTCCCCGCCAAGCACTGCCACCTGTTCGGCCCGGACGACCGGGCCCTCCCCCGCCTCATCTAGCACCCTCATCCCCTCCGGCCCTTCCGGCCTACCCAAGGAGACTTCCGTGAGCCATCCAACCTCCCTCCGCAGACTGGCGGCCACCACCGCCACCATCCTCGTCGCGGGCGCCCTGACCCTGGCCCAGGCCGCCGAGAAGGGCAAGCTCCTCATCTGGATCAACGGCGACAAGGGCTATAACGGGCTCCAGAAGGTGGGCGACGAGTTCGCCAAGAAGACCGGCATCAAGGTCGTGGTCGAGCACCCCGAGGATGCCCCCGGCAAGTTCCAGGCGGCCGCCGAGGAGGGCAAGGGCCCCGACATCTGGATGTGGGCCCACGACCGCGTGGGCGAGTGGGCCGAGAACGGCGTCATCAACGCCCTGACCCCCGGCAAGAAGATCAAGGAGGACATCGACGCCACCGCCTGGCAGGCCTTCACCATCAAGGGCAAGATCTGGGCGTACCCCGTGGCCATCGAGGCCGTGTCGCTCATCTACAACAAGGCCCTCGTCAAGACCCCGCCCAAGACCTTCGAGGAGATCTTCGCCCTCGACAAGAAGCTGGCCGCCCAGGGCAAGAAGGCCATCCTGTGGGACTACACCAACACCTACTTCACCATGCCCATGCTGGCCGCCAACGGCGGCTACGCCTTCAAGATGAAGGCTGACGGCACCTACGACGCCAAGGACACGGGCGTGAACAACGCCGGGGCCCTGGTGGGCGCCGAGATGCTCACCCGACTGGTGAAGGAGGGCGTCATGCCCAAGGGCGCCACCTACGCCGACATGGAAGCCGGCATGGCCCAGGGCAAGATCGCCATGATGATCAGCGGCCCCTGGGCCTGGGACAACCTCAAGAAGGCCAAGGTCAACTTCGGCGTGGCCAAGATCCCCAGCGTGGGCGGCAAGCCCGCCGCGCCCTTCGTGGGCTACCTGGGCGCCATGATCACCAAGGCGGCCTCCGGCGCCGGCAACGTGGACATCGCCCGCGAGTTCATCGAGAACCACATGCTGAGCCAGAAGGGTCTCGAGACCATGAACGCCGACGTGGCCATCGGCGCCCCCGCCAACAAGGCTGTCTTCGCCAAGATGAAGAACGACCCCTTCATCCAGGTCTCCATGGCCAGCGCCAAGGACGGTGTGGTGATGCCCAACAACCCGCAGATGGGCCGCTTCTGGGCCGCCATGGTCTCTGCGCTCAACAACATGACCGAAGGCCGGCAGACCCCCAAGGAAGCCCTGGACGCCGCCACCAAGCGGATCCTGAAGTAGCCGTCACCCCGATGCGGGGCGGGCCTTCGCCCGCCCCGCACGCCTCGTTCCGGACCGCGCCATGCCCAAGGCCCTCAAGCGCTTCCTCCAGCCCGCCCTGATGATCCTCCTGGGCCTGGTGGGGCTGTACTTCATCACCATCATCTACGCCACGGGCGAGAGCCTGCTGGCCGGCGTGATGCTGGTGACCTTGGCCGCGTTCATCTGGATCTACACTTCGCCGAGGACCTACGCCTACCGCTACCTCTTCCCGGGCATCGGGGCGGCGCTGATCTTCGTGGTCTTCCCGATGCTCTACACCGTGCGCATCGGCTTCACCAACTACAGCTCCAAGAACCTGCTCACCTACAAGCGGGCCACGCAGTACCTGCTGGAGGAGACCTACCGCGCCGAGGGCCCCACCTATACCTCCACCCTCCAATCCGACGGCGGGAAGTGGCGCCTGCGCCTGGAGGATGCCGAGGGGGCCAGCGCCACCCTGGTGACGGAACCCTTTGTGCTCGGCCCACCCAAGGCCTGGACCCTCAAGGCGGAACCCCTCGCCGCGCCGCTGGCGGGCGAGGAGATGCCTCTGCGGGATCTCATCGAGCACCAGGACTTCCTGAAGGGCCTCGCGGTGATGCTGCCCAGCGGGGGCCAGGTGCGCATGACCGGTCTCCGGGAGTTCGCCTCCGCCCGCTCCCTCTACACCCTCAACAAGGACGGCAGCCTCACCAACAACCAGGACCAGAGCCGCCTGAACCCCGACTTCAAGACCGGCTTCTACGTGACCGCCAGCGGCGACCCCGTGGATCCCGGCTTCCAGGTGGACATCGGCTGGCAGCACTACGTGGAGATCTTCACGGACGCCGATCTGCGCGAGCCCTTCCTGCGCATCTTCGTCTGGACCCTCGTGTTCTCGGCCCTCACGGTGGTGTTCTGCACAGCCCTGGGCATGGTGCTGGCGGTGCTCCTGAACTGGGAGAACCTGCGCTTCCGCTCGGTGTACCGGCTCCTGCTCTTCCTGCCCTACGCCATCCCGGGGTTCATCTCCATCCTGGTGTTCAAGGGCCTCTTCAACAACAACACGGGCGAGATCAACCTCGTGCTGGGCGCCCTCTTCGGCCTGAAGCCCACCTGGTTCTCGGATCCCTTCCTGGCCAAGACGATGATCCTCATCGTCAACACCTGGCTCGGCTTCCCCTACATGATGGTGGTCTGCATGGGCCTCATCAAGGCCATCCCCAACGACCTCTACGAGGCCTCGGCGGTGGCCGGCGCGGGGCCCCTCACCAACTTCTTCAGGATCACCATGCCCCTGATCCTGAAGCCCCTGACGCCCCTGCTCATCTCCTCTTTCGCCTTCAACTTCAACAACTTCGTGCTCATCAGCCTGCTCACGGGCGGCCTGCCGGACTTCCTGAACACCTCGGTGCCCGCGGGCACCACGGACATCCTTGTGTCCTACACCTACCGCATGGCCTTCCAATACTCGGGCCAGAAGTTCGGCCTGGGCGCGGCCATCTCCACGGTGGTCTTCCTCATGGTGGCCGCCATTTCCATCATCCAGATCCGATCGACGAAGATCGCCGAAGACACGAAGCGCTGAAAGGAGGAGCCATGGCCATCGTCATCGACAAGTCCCAGCGCTGGCGCGTCATCGCCGCCCACGCCTTCCTGATCTTCCTCTGCGCCCTGGTGCTGTTCCCGGTGCTGGTGACCATCTCCATCTCGTTCCGTCCCGGCAACTTCGCCACGGGCAGCCTGATTCCCAAGGAGATCAGCCTCGAGCACTGGCGTTTCGCCCTGGGCCTGCCCGTGACCAACGCCGATGGCCGCGTGATCATCCCCGACCTGCCGGTGCTCCGCTGGCTCTGGAACTCTGTGAAGGTGGCCACCCTCTCGGCCGCCGTGGCCGTGCTGCTCTCCACCACGGCGGCCTACGCCTTTGCCCGCCTCAAGTTCGCCGGGAAGAAGGCCTCGCTCATGGGCCTCATGCTCATGCAGATGTTTCCCACGGTGCTGGCGCTCATCGCCATCCACTCGATCTTCTCGCGCCTGGGCCGCACCTTCCCGCTCTTCGGCATCGACAGCCCCTGGGCCTTGGTCCTGTCGTACTCAGGCGGCATCGCGCTGCACATCTGGACCATCAAGGGCTTCTACGAAACCATCCCCTCGGAGATCGAAGAGGCCGCCACCGTGGACGGCGCCACGCCCTGGCAGGCCTTCTGGCGGGTGCTGCTGCCCATGGCCCTGCCCATCCTCATGGTGGTCTTCCTGTTGGCCTTCATCGGGGCCGTGAACGAGTACCCGGTGGCCTCCATCCTCCTGCGCAGCCAGGACCAGCTCACCATCGCCGTGGGCTCCAAGCAGTTCCTCTACGCCCAGAAGTACCTCTGGGGCGACTTCGCGGCGGCGGCGGTCCTGTCGGGCCTGCCCATCGCCATCGTCTTCATCCTCGTCCAGCGTTGGATGATCTCCGGCCTCACCTCCGGCGCCAACAAAGGGTAATTCCTCCCACCCCAACCCGAGGGCCCTCGCCCTCCCATCCCCACAAGGAGTCACGCATGAGCCTCCGCTCGAGCCTCCTCAAGGCGATCGCCGTGATCGCCCTGGCCATCTCCCCCGCGATCGCCGCTCCCCCCGACGGCAAGATCGAGATCAACTACCACCGCTGCGACGGCAAGTACGAGAAGTGGGGCGTGCACCTCTGGAAGAGCCCCAACATGCCACTGCCCGACATCGAGTGGCCCAACCCCATGATGCCCACGGGCACCAACGACTTCGGCGTCTACTGGCACGTTGACATCGAGGAATTCAACACGGGCTCCAAGACCCAGGTGAACTACATCATCCACAAGGGCGACATCAAGGAGCAGGGCGCCAAGGACATGGCCTTCGACGGCCGCGCCCACAAGGCGATCTGGGTGGTGACGGGCGACCGCACCATCTACTTCTCCAAGGAAGAGGCCCTGAAGGAACACGCCTGCAAGAAGTAGGTCCGGAAGGCTCCGGAGCTTCCCTCCGGAGATAGATAAATATCGCCAGGAACGGGCCACGCCCTTTCCTGGCGTGCTGAGCGGAACCTGAACCCGGGAACTTCTATGAGCCACGCCAGTCTCTTTTCCAGCGCGGGACGCGCTTTCCTTCTGGCCGCGGGCCTTTTCGCGGCCAGAAGCCTCGCCGCCCAGGCGCCCGCATCCGTGCCCGGCACCCTCGCGGAGAACCCCATCGTCTACTTCGTGATGACGGACCGCTTCGTCAACGGCGACCCGGCCAACGACCGCAGCTACGGCAGGCAGCGCGAGGCAACCCCCAAGGCGGACGTGGGCACCTTCCACGGCGGCGACCTCAAGGGCCTCACTCAGAAGCTCAAGGATGGCTGGTTCCGGGAGCTGGGCGTGAACGCCCTCTGGATCACCGCGCCCTACGAGCAGATCCACGGCTGGGTGCAGGGCGGCCAGAAGGAATTCAAACACTACGCCTACCACGGCTATTACGCCCTGGACTACACGGTGCTCGACAAGAACATGGGCACCCCCGAGGAGCTGCGCGAGCTGGTGGACACGGCCCACGCCCAGGGCATCCGCATCCTCTTCGACATCGTCCTGAACCACCCCGGCTACCTGGACATCCAGTCGGCCAAGGATCTGAAGATCGACGTCCTCTGGCCCGACTGGGAGAAGGACGCCAACCTGCTCCGGAACTACCACAACTACATCGACTACAACTCCTTCAAGTTCGGCGACTGGTGGGGCCGCCCCTGGGTGCGTGCGGGCCTGCCTGGCTACATCGACGGCGGCCGCGACGACCTCACCATGCAGCTGGCCTACCTGCCGGACTTCCGTACCGAGAGCACCGAGTTTGTGAAGCTCCCGAAGTTCCTGAAGGAGAAGGTGGACACCAAGGCCGTGGATCTGCCCAACACCACCGTGCGCGGCTACCTCATCAAGTGGCTCACGGACTGGGTGCGGGAGTACGGCATCGACGGCTTCCGCTGCGACACCGTGAAGCACGTGGAGGCCGAGGCCTGGGCCCAGCTCAAGGCCGAGGCCGCCAAGGCCCTCACCGAGTTCAAGGCGAAGAACCCCACCCGCAAGGTGGATGATGCCCCCTTCTGGATGGTGGGCGAGTATTGGGGTGTGGGGCCCACCAAACACAAGCTCACCGGCTTCGGCTTCGACGCCATGATCAACTTCGACTTTCAGCAGCAGGAGGGCGGCTTCGCCAAGCCCGAGAAGCTCTTCAAGAGCTACGCGGCGGCGCAGGCAGGCAAGCCCGTCCACATGCTGAACTACCTCTCCAGTCACGACACCGAGCTGTTCGAGCGGGAGCGCCTCATCGAGGGTGGCACAGCGCTGCTCCTGGCGCCCGGCGGCGTGCAGATCTTCTACGGCGACGAGACCGCCCGGCCTGCGGGCATCGCCCCGCGCAGCGACCAGCAGCAAGCCACCCGCTCCGACATGAACTGGGACAAAGTGGAAGCGAAGGTTTTGGCTCACTGGCGCAAGCTGGGCACCTTCCGGGCCCGCCACCGCGCCCTGGCCACCGGCGAGCACAAGCAGCTGGGCGAGGCGCCCTACACCTTCAGCCGCGTGGAGGCCGCCAGCGGCGACCGCGTGGTGGTGGCCCTGGACGCCAAGGGTCAGGTAAGCCTCAGCGTGGCCGGCGTCTTCGAAGACGGCCAAACCCTGCGCGACGCCTACACCGGCCGCACCGCCATGGTCGCCGGTGGCAAGGTCGCCCTCCAGGCCGAGTCGGTCGTCCTGCTGGAGCGCATCACTACCGCAGGCCATTGATTTTCCCCTCTCGCGCCATTCGGCACGAATGGCGCGCAAAGCCACCCGACTGAGCAAGGAAGGAGTTCGGATGTCCACCAAGAAGCTGCCCCGGGTCGCGTACTTCTGCATGGAGTACGCCCTCGATAGCCCGTTCAAGATCTACGCGGGGGGGCTGGGCATCCTGGCCGGCGACTACCTCAAGGGGGTGAAGGACCACGGCTATCCCATGGTGGGCATCGGCATCCGCTGGAAGCAGGGCTACGGCGAGCAGATGGTGGACGCGGAGTCCGGCCAGGTCTACGACGCCTACCGAAGCGGCAACCACGAGTTCCTGGAGGACACCGGCGTCCTCGTGGAGATCGAGATCAAGGGCAAGCCCGTCAAGATCAAGGTCTGGCGCGTGAACACCTTCGGCGTGGACTCCCTCTACCTGCTGGACACGGACATCGAAGAGAACGATGGGGAATCCCGCTGGATCACGGGCCAGCTCTACGGCTGGTTCGGCGAGGAGCGGGTCGCCCAGGAGATGGTGCTGGGCATCGGTGGCGTGCGGGCCCTCCAGGCCCTGCGCATCAAGCCCGACGTCTATCACTTCAACGAGGGCCACGCCCTCTTCGCGGGCTTCGAACTCCTGCATCAGCGCATGGCCAAGGGCGCCACATTCGAAGCGGCCCTGGCAAAGACCCGGGATGAAGTGGTCTTCACCACCCACACCCCCATCGTGCAGGGCAACGAGTCCCACCCCATCGACCGCTTCCTCTACATGGGCTCCAACCTGGGCCTCACCAAGGCGCAGCTCAAGCAGCTGGGCGGCAGCCCCTTCAACATGACCGTGGGGGCCCTGCGCCTCTCCCGCATCGCCAATGCCGTGGCCGATCTGCACCGCGTGACCGCCAACCAGATGTGGCAGGACATCTCCAGCCGCTGCGAGATCATCGGCATCACCAACGCCATCCACCGGCCCACCTGGGTGGACGCGCGGATGCTGGATCTGGGCGCCGCCTGCGAAGGCTCGAAGAAGGCCAAGGAGGCCCTCTGGAAGGCCCACCAGGACAACAAGAAGAAGCTCATCGCCTTTGTGGATTCGCGCACCGGCGTAAAGCTGGATGCCGACAAGCTGCTCATTGGCTTCTCCCGTCGTGCCGCACCCTACAAGCGCTCGAATTTCATCTTCACCGACCGCAAGTTCATCGAGCCCCTGCTGAAGACGGGCAAGCTGCAGATCGTCTTCTCGGGCAAGGCCCACCCCCTGGATGACAATGGCAAGAGGATCGTCGAGAACATCCTGGAGATGACGAAGCGCTATCCCAACAGCGTGGTCTTCCTGGAGAACTACGACATGGAGATCGGCCGCATGCTCACCCGCGGCTCCGATGTCTGGCTGAACAACCCGCGCCGCCCCAAGGAGGCCTCCGGCACCTCAGGCATGAAGGCGGCCATGAACGGCGTGCTGAACCTCTCCATCCTGGACGGCTGGTGGCCTGAGGCCTGCCAGCACGGGGTGAACGGCTGGCAGTTCGGCGACGGCTTCGAGAGCCAGGATGAGGCCGTGCTGGACAGGCACGACTTCAAGGCCTTCAAGAAGGTGTTGGCCGATGAGGTGCTGCCCACCTACTACGAACGTCACGACGCCTGGGTGGACATGATGGTCGCCTCCATCCAGAGCACCCGCGATGCCTTCGGCGTCCAGCGCATGCTCGACGAGTACTACAGCCGGATGTACAAGCGGACTGCCCGCTAGACCCCTGCCTCGAATCCATCAGGAGCTCCCATGATCCGCCTGCTCGTTTCCCTCTTGGCCTCCGGACTCGTTCTGCTGCTGGGTTGCGGCGGGGGTGGCGGGGGCGGCGGCTCCACGCCCGGAGCCTCGGATGCGATGGCCCTGGACAAGGACACCAACGCTACGCCCGCGGCGGATCCCGCCTACTTCAAGGTGCCCAGCAACCCCTTGGGGGCCATCGTCAGCGGCGGCAACGTCACCTTCAACCATTGGAATCCCAATGCCAGCACGGTCAGCCTGTGCCTGTACGCCAACTGGAACGATGCCCTCACGGCCCCGGCCGCTACGGTGGCCATGACCCGGGGCAGCGGCGGTATCTGGTCCACGGGCTCGATTTCCCTCCCGACCCAGACCTTCTATGTCTACAAGGTGGGCAGCAGCTACGTGCTGGATCCCTACGCCAAGTCCATGGCCCAGTGGGTCCACGCCAACGGCACCATCATCCCTGGAGACAGCATCGGCAAGGGGGCCATCCTTGACCCTGCCGCCGTTGGACCCGACACGGCCTGGGCCAACTATGGCACCAGCGCCACGCCCTACTTCAATGGCACAGGCATGAAGGGGCCCGATGGCACCACTATGGCGCCCTACGCCTACGCGGCCAGCCGGGACGCCATTGTCTACGAGGCGGGCATCCGCGACCTGACAGTGGATCCGGCCCTCACGGGATTCGGTGCCGGACGCCCCTGGGGCACCTACAAGGGCCTCGTGGCCATGCTGCCCCACATCCAGAAGCTGGGTGTCACCCATGTGCAACTGCTCTGCCCCCTGGCCAACTACAACTACGACCAGACCAAGATCGGCCAACGGGAGATGGACATCACCAAGACTTCCGGGGCCAACTACAACTGGGGCTACGATCCCCAGAACTACTTCACGCCCTCGGGGATGTACTCCGCCAACCCACTGGATCCCGCCGCCCGCATCAACGAGCTGAAGACCCTCATCAACGAGATCCACAAGCAGGGCATGGGCGTGGTCCTCGACGTGGTCTACAACCACACGGCTAACAACAACGTCCTGGGCGACGCGGGGATCCAGGGCTACTTCTACCGAAGCACCTCCCGGAACGGCGCCGGCAGCCAGGACGTGCGCTCCGACGCCAAGATGGTGCGCAAGCTCATCCTGGATTCCGTCGTCCACTGGGTGGGTGAGTACAAGGTGGATGGTTTCCGTTTTGATCTCATGGGCGTCCTGGACAGCCAGACCGTCAAGTCCGCCTACAACGCGGCCAAGGCGCTCAACCCCAACGTGCTCTTCGTGGGCGAGGGCTGGAATGGCTTCTACAGCGGCGTGACCACGGACTACAACGGCGACGCCACCACCGGGGCCGACCAGGTTAACTCGGCCCAGTTCAGCGGCCTGAATATCGCCATGTTCTCCGACAGCTACCGCCAGATCTTCAAGAACGGCTACCCCAGCGATGGCGCCGCAGCCTTCCTCTCGGGCGCCGCCCAGAGCCCCGCCAATCTGTTTTCCAACGTGGCCGGCCTGCCCACCAATTTCACGCCGGGCTCCACCACCAACGTGGTGAGCTACCTCACCTGCCACGACAACCTCTGCCTCTACGACGTGCTGGCCATGGCCACCAACGTGACCAAGGACGCCACCGGCGATGCGGAAATCCTCAAGCGGGCCAAGGTGGGCTACGCCGTGCTGCTCAGCTCTCAGGGCCTGGCCTTCCTCCACGCCGGGGACGAGATGTTCCGCACCAAGGAGACCACGGGCGGCTATGCCAACACCAAGTCAAGCACCGGCTCCCACCGCTCCTTCGTGGACAACTCCTACAACGCCTCGGACGCCATCAACCTGGTGAAGTGGTCGACCGTCTATTCGGGTGACCCGATCACCGGCGGTTTCACAAACTACGACGCCACCCAGAACGGCTACAAGCTCTACAGCTATGTGCAGGGCCTCGTGGCCATCCGGAAGAGCACTAACGCCTTCCGCCTGCCGGACGCGGCCCGCGCCGCCAACCTCACCCGCATCGACCCCGTGGGCGTCGGGAGCAGCACCCTGGCCTTCGGTTACAAGTGCGTGGCCACGGACGCCACCGCCTACTACGTGTTCCACAACGCCGGCACGGCCCCCCAGTCCTTCAACACAGGGGTCGACCTCAGCACGGCGTCCCTGCTGGCGGATGGCGCCCAGGCGGGCCTGACGCCCATCCCCCTGCCAGCAGGCTCGGCGGTCACCATCATCACCACCGGGGGGAACAGCACGGTCACGCTTCCCGCCCTCAGCTCGGCCATCATCCGGAAATAGGCCGCACCGCCTCCTAGCTCCAGAAGGCCTTCTTGAGGTTTCCCAGGAAGCCGCCCTCTTCGGCCTGGGTCAGGGATTCCAGTTCCCCGGCGTCCAGCCAGAGTCCTTTGCAGGCGCTGCACTGGTCGACCTTGTGCCCGAGGTGTTCGATCTCCAGGAGCTCCATCCCGCACTTGGGGCAGCGCATCCAGTGGCGCTCCTTGAGCATCCGGCGTTCCTCGGTGCGGAGCTGCTCTTCTCGCGCCAGCGCCAGATCGCGCCTCCGCTCAAGCTCCTGTTTCGCGAAGAAGGTCTCTTCGGGGGTGCTGGGTTTGAAGGGCATGGGGACTCCTTGGGATGGGATCGCGGGATCCGGGGTCAGGTGAGGTGGTGGATAAGGGCCTGGGCGGCCAGGACCAGGGCCTCGCCCAGGAAGCCGAGGACCACGGTGTAGCCCCCGGCCAGGGCCAGCCCCAGCCAGCCCAGGAGGCTGCGCTGGGCCAGCAGACCGGCCCCGACCAGCCCCACAGAGAGGGAGGGGATGGTGTTGCTGAAGGGGACGAACGCCAGGGGGAGGATGAGGAGCAGGCTGCTCCAGGCCACGGTGAGGCCCCCCAGCAGTCCCGGGAAGCGAGGTGACCGGAGGTGCAGGAACGGTCGGCAACGTTCTTGGATCCACGACGAGAAACGGGGACCCAGGTCCGAGGAGGCCATCCGTTTCCCCAGCCAGGCCGGCACCCACGGCGTCGGCCTGCCCAGGGACAGCTGAACCCCCAGGAGCAGACTGGCCAGGCCCACCAGGGGACCGGTCACCACGCCGACCCCCGGGATGACGGAGGTGGCCGACAGTAGGACCAGGAGGGTGCCATAGGCCTGCCCGCTTCCCACGCTCGCGGCGATCATGGGAGCCCGCCATTGGGGAGGCCGGGAGGCGGAACTTCAGCCTTCCGGGGCAGCAGCAGCGACGCCACCACGGAACCGCCCACCAGGAGGCCGATGACCGCGAGACTCCAGACCACGGGGATCTTGTAGAACTCCACCAGGAGCATCTTCAGGCCCACGAAGACCAGGACCAGGCTCAGCCCCACCTTCAGCAGGTGGAAGCGGCCCACCACCCCCGCCAGCAGGAAGTAGAGGCTGCGCAGGCCGAGGATGGCGAAGATGTTCGAGGTGAAGACGATGAAGGGATCCTTCGTGACCGCGAAGATGGCCGGCACCGAGTCCACCGCGAACACCAGGTCCGTGAGCTCCACGGCCACCAGCACCAGCAGCAGGGGGGTGGCGAAGCGCTGGCCGCCCTGGACCACCGTGAACGCCGGGCCGTGGTAGGTGTCCACGGCTGGAACCAGGCGCTTGAAGAGCCGGAACAGGGGATTCTGCCGGGGGTCGAATCCGTCTCCTCGCACCAGGAGCATCTTGAGCCCCGTGATGACCAGGAAGGCGCCGAAGAGGTAGAGCACCCAGTGGAAGCTGGCGATGAGAGCAGCGCCGAGGCCCACGAAGATGGCCCGCATGACCAGGGCGCCCAGGATGCCCCAGAAAAGCACCCGGTGCTGGTAGGCCTCCGGCACCGAGAAGGCCCCGAAGATGAGGACGAACACGAAAATGTTGTCCACGCTCAGGGCCTTCTCGATCAGGTAGCCGGTGAGGAACTCCATGCCCCGCTGGGAGCCGAAGCTGTTCCAGAGGAGGGCGTTGAAGGCCAGGGCGCAGCCCACCCACACCAGGCTCCAGGTGCCCGCCTCCTTCACGCCCACCTTGTGGGCTTGGCGGTGGAAGACCCCCAGGTCCAGGGCCAGCATGGCCAGCACGAAGCCGACGAAGCCAGCCCACATCCAGGGGGAACCGATGCTTTCCATTCGGGCTCCCTAGTTCCTGGCCTGTTCAAGCAACCGGGCCACGCGTCGGCCGGCCTTCACCGCCGCCTGGTCCACGGCAAAGTAGAGGTCGGCGTCCCGGGCCTCCACGGCTTCCGGGCCGAGGCCCTTCAGGGTGAAGCCCACCCGGCAGACCTTGTCGGAACCACCCCGGGGGCCGTTCAGGTCGCTGAACCGCACGACCACCCGCTCGATCTGCGCGGAGAAGCGGGACAGGGAGAAGGCGATGCGGCGCTCGATGTGGGCCGCCAGGGCCTCCGTGGGGGGGATTCCGATGCCTCGGATCTGGATGTTCATGGTGCCTCCGGATCCAAAGTCTCGGATCTGGAGATCAATAGATCCAATAGATAAAAAACCAAAATACATAGATAAAATAGATCTAAAGGGGCCCCTCGTGGATTGGCTGAACTACCACCACCTGTTCTACTTCTGGACCACGGCCCGGGAGGGCAGCGTCACCCTCGCGGCCGAGCGCCTGCGACTGGCCCAGCCCACCCTGAGCGCCCAGATCCGCAGCCTGGAATCAGCCCTGGGCGTGCGCCTGTTCGAGAAGCAGGGGCGGGGCCTGGTGATGACCGAGGCTGGGCGCACAGCCTTCCGTTATGCGGATGGCATCTTCGGCCTGGGCCGGGAGCTGCAGGAGTCCCTGGCTGGCCTGACGACGGCCAGCCGACCCGTGCTGGCCGTGGGCATCTCGGACGCCCTGCCCAAGCTCATGGTGCGGAACCTCCTGGAGCCCGCCCTCCACCTGCCCGAGGCCATCCGTCTGGTCTGCCGGGAGGACCGGACGGACCGGCTGCTGGCCCAGCTCACCCTGCACGACCTCGACCTGGTGCTGGCGGACCTGCCGCTGCCCGCGAACAGTGCGGTCAAGGCCTTCAGCCACCTCCTGGGCGAATGCGGCGTGCAGATCTTCGGCACGGCCACCCTGCGGAAGCAGCACCCCGGGGCGTTCCCCCGCTGCCTGGAGGGCGCGCCCTTCCTGCTCCCGCCGGAGGGCAGCGCCCTGCGCCGGGGGCTGGACCAGTGGTTCGAGCTGGAGGGGGTCCATCCCCGGATCATCGGCGAGTTCGATGACAGCGCCCTGCTGAAGAGCTTCGGCCAGCAGGGGCTGGGCTTCTTCGCCGCGCCGGCCACTCTGGCGGCGGAGGTCGAGCGTCAGTACCAGGTGAAGCGCCTCGGCATCGCCGAGCGGGTACAGGAACGGGTCTATGCCCTCACCCTGGATCGCCGCCTCCGGCACCCCGCCGTGGTGGCCATTTCCGAGTCGGCGAAGAGCCGGGTCTTCGGGTGAGGCCCCGTGCGTGGCCGGGGCCGGCAACCCGGCCACGGGGGGTGACCCGGATCATCGCAACCCAGTGAAGGTCACCGCCACCTTCCGCCGCCCCGGGAAGCCGGGCAGCGTCTGGCTGCTGCGGCTGGTGGCGGTGCCTTCGAAGACGTAGGGACGCAGGAGCGCCTTGGCGCTGGGTGGCGCGAAGTACAGGCACGCGGCTTCCCCGTGCAGGGCCTGGGCGGTGAGGTAGCCCACCAGGGCGTGCTCGGCGGAGTGGTAGCCGCTCTTCCACTGGTGGATCTTGGGGCCTTGCCAGGGCTCGAAGCCCGGGGCGCCCACGGTGCCGCCCCACACTTCGTGGTTCACGGGGTCCACCATGCGGCGGAACCAGAAGTCCGCCGTGCGGGGCAGGGGCGCGGCCTGGGCCGGGTCCGTCAGCGCCAGGGTGGCCGCCAGCTGGTCCAGCTCCGCGTAGATCCACCACTCCTTGCCGGTGCCGACGCTGCCGTCCGGCCGCAGCCGCGAGCCCCAGGTGCCGGACTCCGGCAGGTAGGCCTGCTTCAGCACGGCCTTGGCGCCGGTGGTGGCCAGGTCCACCAGGGCCTGGTCCTTCGTGAGCCGCCCGATGCGCTCCAGCATCCAGTAGGCCTTGGCCGTGTGGCCGAAGTCCGTGTGCCGCGAGCCCAGCTGCCTCTGGGCCGGGTCGTGAATCGTGCCCCAGAACAGGTGGCGCTCCGCATCGTGGTAGTCCTTCACCATCACCCGGGCCAGCCGCTGCAGATCGGCGGTCCATTCCTTGCGGTCCGGCTCGGGCAGGATGGGCGTGAGCAGCAGCAGGTAGGCGTTGACCTGATCCAGCTGGGCCACCAGTTCCTGGCGCAGGTGCTCGCCATCGGGGGATCCCTTTTTGACCCAGCGCAGGGCCTGCCACTGGGGATTCCAGTACTGGGTGAAGATGTGGCGCTTGAGCCGCTTGATGTCGCGCAGCGTGGCCTCGTCCCGGGTCAGGTAGTAGTACATCGCCAGACCGAGTTCCGCGTAGGCGAGGTCCTGCGTGGTGCGGGCCAGCACCTCGGGCTTCGGCACGCCCTTCTCCCAGTAGGACACGGCGCTGCCAGTCTTCGGATCGAGCGCCTGTTTGCGGATGAAGGCCGCGCCATCCCGAGCCAGTTGCAGCATCTTGGGATCGCCCGTCAGGTGGTACGCCACGCCGTAGAAGTAGGTTTGGCGGGATTTCATGCGCACGTAGTCGCGGCCGAAGGCCTCCTTCATCCAGCCCGGCGCCTCGGCAAGTTCCGCGGGCGGCTTCGCCCAGTCCACGATCCTGCCGTCGTTGCCTCGGAAGGTGGGGAAGTCGCCCCGGGGCGTGCCCCAGGCGTCCGGCACATTCCAGAAGGGCAGCAGGTCCTCGTGGAAGTGCCGCAGCCAGCGCTCACCAGTGGGGAGATCCGCCGGAATCTGCGCGGCGACCTGACTCTGTGCCTGCGCGGGAAGCGAACTTCCACCGGGAAAAAGGAGTAAGGAAAACAGAAGAGAACGCAACATGGGCTTCTCCTGGAAGGGCCGGACTCCGGCACTTCAGCAGGTCCACAGAGATAATCCAATGGTGGTGGCAAGCTTCTTGAAAAGAATTCCTGATTATCGGCCAGTCTCAGCCTGAAAGGCGACCTTGAGGCTCAGTCTTGAACTATCAAGAAATTCTTGATAGTTGCCATCTTGCGCTAGGAGAGCAGGTCATCCCACGGCAGGTTGTAGGCGGTGCTTCGACCACCCTTATCCAACTGAACAAGCCCCCCAATCGAGAGCAGTTCTTCAATATCCCTGTAGGCCGTGGCCTGACCAACCTTGGTCATACTCACATACTTCTTGTTGGTCAAGCCGCCCTCGAAGCCATCTCGGCCTGCGTCCAGGAGCCTGTTGAGGACTTTTCGCTGGCGTTCGTTGATGTCATCCGTGTGGTGACGAGCCCAAAACTTGGCCTTGGCCAGAGTGTTTCTGATGATGTCCTCGGAGTTCTTACATGCTTCTTCGACCTGTTGAAGAAACCACTCCAACCATGGGGTGATAACGAGTCCATTTTGAAAGTCCTGGGCGGTCTGAAGGGATTGGTAGTAATCCCCCTTCACCTTGTGAATTCGCGTGGACATGCGGAATAGCGTTTGAGGGTTCTGTTCATCCTGGGCGACGGCTCGATCGGTTATGGCCCTCGTAACCCTGCCGTTTCCGTCCTCGAATGGATGGATGGTGACAAACCAAAGATGGGCTATCCCAGCCCTGACCAGCCCATCCATCCGAGTATCCGGCATGTTGAACCAATCAAGGAACGTCTTCATGTTCTCGTCCAGTTGCGCCTTGGGCACGCCCATGAAATAGACGGTCGATTTCCCTACCACACCCGATTTGACCTCCACCTCATCCGGACGCAGATCCCCCGTGACGACGCGGTGAAGGCTGGATTGTTCTTCCTCCAGCATCGCCTTCTGCCAAGACAAGATGCGATCAAGAGCAAGGGGCTCTTTGTAGGTATCCACGGCATCGAGCATCACGCTCACGAGAGCGTCTGCTTGGAAGTCCGGGGGTGTTTTCCCAACCTTTGGCATTCCGAGTCGCCTTGCGACCGAGGCTGCCACTGACTCTGGATTGAGGTATTTCCCTTCGATGGCACTGGTGTTGATGCCTTCCCACTTCAGGATTGCGGCCAGGGCTTCCTTTGTAAGCTCCGGCGACAAGAGTTCCCGCGCCATCTGGAGACGCCCTTGGGCCTTCCTGGCTCCCCCAAGAGGTTCCATGAGCCTCTGGCGGTCCCACTCAAATTTGGGCCAGTTAGGCTGCTCCCAGATCCACCGTTTTGACATATTCGTTTCATCCAGTGAAATGAATATAGGGTCTATTCGTTTCACGGGCAAGACCTCGATGTTCGCCCCCTCGGCACCGGGGATGAGCAAGCAGATGTCCTCGGCTGGGTTGTCAGTCTGCGGGGAGCCCTGATCTGCGGGTTCAAGATCGCCCTCAGCCTTCCCCATCGGGGATTTCAATCGCTTCGACTCGGGGTTTCCGGGTGCCATGGGGGCCTCGCGCCAATTATGACCTCACCGAGCCCAGCCCTCTCTGAGGGTGTTTTGGGAGGTGGCGCAGTTCAGCCCCAACCAGATTTGCCGGATACCCATTTTGCTGCGCTAAGCGTCGTTGGACAAAATGTGTCCAACCTCATGAGCGATGATGAAGGTGGGAGGGAGACGGGAGTCTCCGCGTGACGAGTTATGACGTTCAGTTCCAGAAGGGACTCAGCCTTCGGGAATTTCTTGAGGACTACGGCAGCGAGGACGCCTGCCGGGATGCCCTGATCCGTGCCCGCTGGCCGGAGGGGTTCATCTGCCCCGAGTGCGGGTCCACTCGGCACTGTCGCCTCGCTCGTGGCCTGTTCCAATGTCAAGATTGCCGGAAGCAGACCAGCCCCACAGCGGGAACCATCTTCGATGGCACCAAACTCCCGCTGACAGTCTGGTTCCAGGCCATGCACCTACTGACCCAGGGGAAGCACTCGGTCTCGGCGCTGGAATTGAAGCGCCAACTTGGGGTCCACTACGAGACGGCCTGGATGATGAAACAGAAGCTCCTCCAGGTGATGATCGAGCGGGAGGAACGGACCACCCTGAGTGGCCGAGTGGAGGTGGACGACGCCTACATGGGCGGCGAGCGCCACGGCGGCAGGCGTGGCCGGGGAGCCGAAGGGAAGACGCCCTTCGTCGTGGCCGTCCAAACGGACGTGGGACATCCCGAGAAAGTGCTGTTCATGAAGATGAAGGCACTGGAGGCGGTCTCGACCAAGGAATTGGAGCCCTGGTTCCGGAGGTTCATCGAGCCGGGCACCCTGGTTCTGACGGACGGGTGGCGGGCCTACAACTTCCTGGAGCCGGACTATGACCACGATGCCCAGAAGGCTCCGGGCGGCTGGCAGAGCGCCCAGGTTCCCGCCTTCCGCTGGGTGAACACGGTCCTGGGCAACCTGAAGGGCAACATCCAGGGCGTGACCCGCTGGGTGAGCCGGGTCCACCTGGACCGCTATTTGGCGGAGTTCCAGTATCGCTTCAACCGACGCTTCGATATGAAGTCGATCCTACTCAGGCTGCTGACCGCTGCGGCCAAGACCCCGGCTATGCCCCAACGGCTGGTGGTGATCCCTTGGGAAGCGAGGGCGGCGTAAGTCGAAACTACAAGAATCACTCGCCGAGCAATCCCTTGAGGTGTCGATCGAAGTCGGATTCGAATTTTCGATCCTGAATGATTCGATACTTTTCGAATTCACTCAAGGCAAACGCTTTGGCAATCTCGTGCTTCACCTTTCCAGGGTTGTCGAGTACATCACGCTCGTTGAACCGCAAAAAGGCATTCAGCTTGTCCGCCCAATCATTCATAGTCATGGGGATATTACGGTTAGCTTGGCTCTCTGCGTAATCCAAATACATACCAACAATTAAATCAAGTTCCTTCATTTCTTTGGTGGCCAGATAGTTCTTGGCGATGACCACATCGGGTTTGATGATTTTGCCGTGCGGGGCGTTCTTCCATGTGACCAAACCCATGTGGTCCTTTGTGCTATCCGCCCGTTCGACAATTATTTCTGCTGCTGTATGCCCATGAACTGCGAAATGGAGCTTGTTTTGAACAGATGCGAAGAAGGCCTTGGTCGTCTCAGCATCCTCCTTGTAATCCGAGGCCGTGGCATAAATGTCAGTGAACTTCTGGTAAAACAACCGCTCGCTGGCGCGGATTTCACGGATCTCTTCCAGCAAGTCGTCGAAATATTCTTTGCTGAAGAATGTTCCATTCTTGAGGCGCTCTTTATCCAATACATAGCCACGAATGGCGAAATCCCGTAAGACACCTGTGGCCCACTGCCGGAATTGGATGGCACGCTCGGAATTCACCCGGAATCCAACGGCAATGATGGCGTCTAGGTTGTGGAAATCGACCTTTCGGGACACCTCCCGGCTGCCCTCCTTCTGAACTATTAAGAAATCCTTAATGGTTGCCCCCCTCTTGATCTCTCCCTGCTCGTAAAGATTGGAGAGGTGCTGGTTGATAGCCGGGACGGTGACATCGAACAGGGTTGCCATCTGCTTTTGGGACAGCCACACCGTATCGTCCTCAACCCGGACTTCGATGGTGCTTTCGCCCGCCTGTTTGGTGAAGATCAGAAATTCCGCCGTGCTGTTATGGATCCGCCGAGCCTTATCCTGTTTCGTTTGTGGGGTAGGTGTGATGGAAATATCACTCCCTGGCGACGACGCGACCTCAGTCTTCTCGTCGAGATTCCGAGGAGAACCCAAATCAGGGCTCGATTTGTCCTTCTTCTTGGGATCGCTGAGATTCATTCTGGACTTCCTTTGCGCATGGCCAGCATTATCCCACCTCCACCCACTATGAGCGGGGTGCCTGATTTTCCGAGGTGGCAGAGTTTCGACCGTCAGGGTTTATTGCTGTCGGAAGCAATGCAATACACCAATCGATTTGGCTGAGGCTGGCCGATAATCAGGAAGAATTTTTAAAGCGGAGGAGAACAGAGGAGCGGAGGAAAGCAGAGAAGAACCAAATCTTTTCTCCGCTCTCCTCCGCTCCTCCGCGAACCTCCGCTTATTGAGGCTCTTCCTGGTCCTGCCTACTTCGCGATGACGCGCACCATCTCCAGCACCTTGCTGGAGTAGCCCCACTCGTTGTCGTACCAGCTGACCACCTTCACGAAGGTGCCGTCGAGGGCCATGCCGGCCTCGGCGTCGAAGACGGAGGTGCAGCTCTCGCCGCGGAAGTCGGTGCTCACCACCTTCTGATCGGTGTAGCCGAGCACGCCCTTCATCGGGCCTTCCGAGGCGGCCTTCATGGCGGCGCAGATGGCCTCGTAGGTGGTGGCCGTGTTCAGCTCCACCGTGAGATCCACCACCGAGACGTCGCTGGTGGGCACCCGGAAGGCCATGCCCGTGAGCTTCTTGTTCAGCTCGGGAATGACCTTGCCCACGGCCTTGGCCGCGCCGGTGCTGCTGGGGATGATGTTCTCCAGGATGCCGCGGCCGCCGCGCCAGTCCTTGTTGCTGGGGCCGTCCACGGTCTTCTGGGTGGCGGTGGCGGCGTGCACGGTGGTCATGAGGCCGCGCTTGATGCCGAAGGCGTCGTTCAGGACCTTGGCCACGGGGGCCAGGCAGTTGGTGGTGCAGGAGGCATTGCTGATGATGGCCTGGCCGGCATAGGTCTTGTCGTTCACGCCGAAGACGAACATGGGGGTGTCGTCCTTGCTGGGGGCGCTCTGGATGACCTTCTTGGCGCCGGCGGCAATGTGCTTCTGGCAGGTCTCCTGGGTGAGGAAGAGGCCCGTGCACTCGATGACCACGTCCACGCCGATCTCGTTCCACTTCAGCTCGGCGGGATCCTTCACGGCCGTGAGGCGGATCTTCTTGCCATTCACGATGAGGGTGTTGCCCTCCACGGCGATGGTGCCCTTGAATCGGCCGTGCACCGAGTCGTACTGCAGCATGTAGGCGAGGTACTCGGGTTCCAGCAGGTCGTTGATGCCCACGATCTCGATGTCCTGGAAGTTCTGGATCGCTGCCCGGAAGACCATGCGTCCGATGCGGCCGAAGCCATTGATGCCTACTTTGATCGCCATGGGTCTGCTCCTGGGAAAGATGGGGTCGTTCAGCGCCGGAGGGCTGCGGGCCCGACGGGCCAACCTTCATGATGGCCTTCCTGCGGCCAGCCGCCAAGACCGGCCTCAGGCCGGCAGGTTTCCCGGGGCGTAGGGCGCGGGCACGGTGCCGGGCTCGGCCACCACGGGGCCTGCGGCCATCCGGGCTGCCACCGAGGCATCCACCGCCACGGTGCCCGGGAAGCCGCGGGGTCCGAGGATCACGCCGGGCAGGGTCCAGGGCGCATGGGCCCAGGGCTGGTGGGCCACGTCGGTCGCATCGGGCCCCAGGGCCTCCGCCGCGCCCGGCACGAAGCGCACGCCCACGGAGCCCAGTTGGCCCAACATCCAGGCGAGAGCCAGGTCCGACAGGCCACTTTCCCGGTTCGTCGCCGGGTAGCCGCCGCCCACGTCGCCGTGGGCTCCGGGGAACAGCACCTGCGCGATGCGCTCCGCGGGCTCCCAGAGGGTGGGCGCGAAATCGCTGCGGCGCTCGTCCAGGGCCACGGCGTGGAAGCCGCGCTGCACCTTGCCGCTCAGCTTTGTGTCGGCGAACTTGAAGGCGTCCAGCCGATCCCCGCCCACGGCGTAGTCCGGCAGGCCCATGGCGCCCACGGTATCGAACACGCCCACGGCGGCGATGGCGTCCACGGGGATGAAGTCTGAGTCCTGCAGCGAATCCCGGGACAGGAAGGCCGGCAGGTCTGCCGCGATTTCGCCCAGGTGGGCGAGGCTGAAGCGGGTCTTGAGTGAGGTCTTCCGGTAGCGGTACCAGGCCTGGGCCCCGCGGCGGTAGGCGTCGGACTTGTCGCTGGTGACGGGGGTGTTCAGCAGGCCCTGGCTGGCGATGAGCCCCGCCAGGGCCCGGGCGGTGTAGGCGCCGCGGCTGAAGCCCACGATGGTGATGGCGTCGCCGGGCTGGTAGTTCCGCGAGATGAAGGTGTAGCCCCGGACGATGCGGGAGATGAGGCCCGAGCCGAAGGCGCCGCCCATGAGCTTGATGATGGGGTTGCGCGAGTCGCCCACCCCGTGGAGGTACTTGGCCACCTGGGTGGTGGCGCCGCCCTCCGTCAGCTCCTTCTCCTGCTCATCCGCCAGCAGCAGGGACTGGGGCGTCAGCGCCCCGTCCAGGGCCGTGAACAGCTTGTAGACATTGGTGGGGTCCGCGGTCTGATCCTGGTTCTGGTCCTCGTTCGGGTTGTTCCAGGTGCCGTCAGCGCAAAACACGATGCCCTTCGCCATGCCCGCCTCCCCAGCTGAATGTCCGTGGTTGACTCCAGGAAAAGCTTAATCAGAACTGAAATGATATGGGAAAGAACCGAGTTTATATGAGTTGACTGGGATCAATGCCCGAACCTGGATGGAGGGTTCTAATGGGAATTCAGGGAAAGCTGGAACACAGAGGACACAGAGAGCCAAGGAGGACACAGAGAACGGCCAAGGGAAAGTTCCATCACGAGGCCCTTCGGATCTTCAAGATGGGCGATTCCCGGAAGAGACCGTGGCCCCCGACGAGCGGTGTTCAGCCCGTGTTCTCAGAGCGGACGTCCATGCCCTTCTCTGCGGTTCCCGCCTTCCTCTGTGCCCTCTGTGGGATCTCTGTGTCCTCTGTGTTCCGCTTTTCAATTCCTGATGTGGCCGAACCTCAGGCCTTGAACAGCGGCTGGTAGCTCTCGCGGTGGTGGTAGGCCAGGAAGCCGTTGGCCAGCACCAGGAAGATGGCCAGGGGCAGCCCCTCGGGCGCCAGGAAGGCATGGATCAGCAGGATGTTCACGATGATGGGGGCCATCAGCACCGTGGCCAGGGGCACGAAGCGGCCCGTCACCAGGGCGAGCCCGCAGGCCAGCTCGAGGGCCTTCACTGTGGGCAGCAGGTACCGCGCGGCCTCCAGCCCGGCGCTGAAGGTCTTCATGGCCCCCGTGGGTTCCGGGGGCGTGATGAGCTTGAAGAAAAAGGTGATGGAGGCGAAGAGGAACAGCAGCCCCATGAGCGTGCGGACGATGATGACGGCGATCTTCACGGCGACGGCTCCTCGGGCCAAGGCCCGGACGGGCGGGCGACCGACGGCCCCCGCGACATTGATGCAGAAAATCACATCAATGGTAGCCGGGGCCGGGGTCGCCGCAAGGGCCGAGTGGGCGGGCCGCCGCTACTGGGCCTTGGCCCTGTCCAGGACCTTCCGGCGCAGCTCCTGGAACTCCGCCTCGCTGATAAGGCCGTCCTTCTTCAGCTTCTCCAGCTTCTCCAGCTCGGTGCGCAGATCGAAGGCCGGGGCGGCGGGCGGCGCGGGCTGGGCGGTGGCGGGCGCGGCGGGGGTGGCCTTGGGCGCATCGGCGCGCAGCGCCGAGCGGCCGGCCTTCAGGTCCTCCAGGGTGCCCACGGCCTCCACCTTGCCATCCACGAAGCGCACGAATTGCGAGCGGCTGTTGATCTTGATGGCGCCATAGCGGTCATAGGCCTCGTACTCGTGCAGCTCGGTGGTGAGGTTCACCTCGGTCACCCGCTTGGGGCTGCCCACGCGCTCGACCACCTCCTTCTTGGTCATGCCCACCCGCAGCTTGGAGACATCCAGGTCGGGCCGGGTGCAGCCCACCGAGAGGAGGGCGGGAAGGAGGAACAGGGCGGCGCGGCGCATGGGGATCTCCGGGGACGGTGGAACAGGGGAACGGGCCTGGGACCCTCCCTAAGAGTACCCAACGAAACCGACCCCACCGGGTCGGAGTGCTGAAAGAAAGCGGGGAAGCGGGGGGGAGACATGCGACGTGGAGTCGTGCGGGCGGGGTCCGAGGGGAGCGCTCACAACATACAAGTTGAGCGCAAGGCCAGGCCGACGATGTGGCTAGGACCTCGATTGTCGAAGGGTCTGAGCATCAAGGCGATCCTGAGGTCGGCCTGTCGCTTCTTTATTGCGAATCAGTTCATCGATACCAATGACCATCACGGGTTGATCCCCGTAGGCAGACCGCACTCGATGCTCCCAGGCCTCCGGGAAGTCCACTCCATCGATGACGGTGATGATGTCGATTCGATTGGGCGGGAGGCCCATTTGGAACACGATACCTGGAGTCGAAAGGTCTTGAAGGGTCAGATCCAGGAGTGGTGCACCGAATTCATCGAGAGCCTTCCATACCTTTTTGCCATTGTCTGGATTCGCCTTGACCCATACATCGAGGTCCTTGGTAAATCTGGGCGCGCCGTGGACCGCAAGCGCATAACCGCCGATGATGAGGAATTCAGCGTGTGCGGCGTTCAATGCGGCAAACAGATCTCTGAAGTCGGGGTTCACGCTCATTGGGCTGGGTCCAGGTGAGGTACTCGAGGGTAAAATCCCACAGGGCCTCCATGCGCGCCTGAGCTGTCTGATTGACAAATGGGTCCATCTCTATGGATTCAGGCTCGTGGAGCCTTATGATTCGAGAGATGCCTTGTCTGCGGCGTTCCGCGGGAAGCATGTTCCATTCTAGCACTTTGCGCCCATACCAGCCCGTGACCGGGGTGCGTTCCGTCCTGTGACTCGCGCCACGGCCCTACTTGGCGGCCTTGAAGGTGGGCTTGGTGGGGGCGTTGGCCACGGCCTGGCCCAGGTCGAAGGTGAACTGGGCCTGCTGGACCATGCCGCGCAGATCCCAGGCGGGGTCGTATTCGTCCGTGACCTGGTGGTAGCGCTTGCCGTAGGCGGAGGCCTTGGCCTTGAGGGCGGCCGGGTCGGCGCCCAGGTAATCGCGGCCACCGCCCACGGAGAGGGCGGGCACGCCGGCCTGCACGAAGCTGTAGTGGTCCGAGCGGAAGTAGCCGCCGCCGGTGTCGGGGCGCGTGGGGGCCACCGTCAGGTGCGAGGCCCTGGCCACGGCCTCGGCCACCTCGCCCAGGGTGCTGCGCTCGCGGAAGGGCAGGCCGATGTCCCGGGTGGGGGCCACGAAGTTGAGGCTGTCCAGGTTGAGGTCCGCCGCGGTCTTGGCGAGCGGCCAGAGGGGCGCTTCGGCGTAGGCATGGGAGCCCAGCAGGCCCTGCTCCTCGGCGCACACGAAGAGGAACATCTGGCTGCGCTTCGCCGGGGCGTGGCGGGCCGCCTGGGCCATGGCCAGCAGGGCCGCGCAGCCCGAGGCGTTGTCCACGGCCCCGTTGTAGATGGTATCGCCCTCGTGGCCGGGCTCGGCGGGGGCGTGGGCGTCCACGGCCAAGCCGGCACCCTTGCCCAGGTGATCCCAGTGGGCGCTGTAGACCACCAGCTCGTCCTTCAGCGCGGGATCGGTGCTCGGCACCACGCCCGCCACGTTGAACTGCTCGACTGTGCGCACCTCGCTGTGCAGGGTGCCCTTCAGGCGCAGGTCCAGGCTCACGGGCCGGAAGTCGCGGCGCTGGGCCTGGGCGCGCAGGGCGTCCAGATCCTCCCCGCCCTGCTTCACCAGGGCCTTGGCCACCTCCTCGGTGACCCAGCCCTGCAGTCCCGTGCCGCGGGGGCCCGCCGCCAGGGAGAAGCGCTCCGCCTCCCAGCTGGGCCGCACCACGGTCCAGCCGTAGGTGGCCGAAGCCGGGGTGTGGACCAGCAGCACGCCGAGGGCGCCGTGCTTGGCGGCCATCTCGAACTTCCTGGTCCAGCGGCCGTAGGCGCTCAGGTTGGCGCCATCGAAGAGGCCCGGCTCCTCGGCAGTGGGGGCGGGCTCGTTCACCAGCATGAGCAGCACCTTGCCGCGCAGGTCCAGGCCCTTGTAGTCGTCCCAGCGCCACTCGGGCGCGTCGATGCCGAAGCCCACGAACACCACGGGCGCATCGAAGGCCTGCTCCGCCTGGGCGAGGCCGGAGCCGAAGACGATCTCGCTGCCGAACTTCGGCGTGGCGCAAGCGCCGCCGCCCAGAAAGCTCAGGGCGCTGCGCCCAGGCAGGGCCTTGAGGCCCAGCAGGGAGACCGGCTGGCGGTACGAGGCGCCGTTGCCCGGCCGCAGCCCCAGGCTCTGGAGCTGGGTCTCCAGGTAGCGCACCGTGAGCTCGGCCCCGCGCTGGCCCGTGCCCCGGCCCTCCAGCAGGTCGTCGGCCAGGAAGGCCAGGTGGGCGCGCAACGGGCCCTCCTGCACTTGGGCCGCCGGGTGGACTATCTGGGCGAGCAGGCTGGAGGCGGCCAGGATGGGCAGCAGAAAACGCATGAAGGCTCCCGAGGGAGCCTTCAGTATACCTCGTAAGTTGGGGTTAGATCTGGCTGGCGCTGGCGGGGACGGTGACGCCGGCCACGCCGGCCACCTTGGAGTTGGCCAGCAGCCTGCCGCCAGTGCCCACGCCCAGGCCCAGCACGGCGCCCTGGCGGACGGCGGCCTCGGTGGTGGCCACGGTGGGGACCTTGGCGGCGGCCATGCGCTGGATGAGGAAGGCGGCGCCGCCGGTGCCATCGCCGGCCACCTTGTCGCCGGCCACGAGCACCACGGCATCGGGGTGGCGGGCGCCCAGGGTGCTGAGGGCCTTGCCCATGTCCTGCTGGCCCTTCACGTCCACCACGATGAGCTTCATGCCGGGCATGGCGCCGGCGATGGCGTCGATGGCGCCCTTGTGGCTGGCGGAGTCGCAGACCACGGCCACGGTGCTCACCGAGGGCCAGGCGCTGCGCACGGCCTTGCCGAGGGCGTCATACTCGCCGGCGGCCAGGGTGGTGGTCATGAGGGCGGCGGCGGACAGAAGGGTCACAAGCTTCATGGTTCGATCTCCTTGGGGCCATCCGGACACAGGCCGGACCGGGCACATGGAGGACTCATCGACCCGACCCCCCGGGTCTTGACCGAAAGTCAGAGACAAGGGTTGGATTCGGACGCGATCCGCAGACCACCCCCGATGGGCGGCGGGAGACTGCAGTCCCCTCCCCGGGTGGTCTGTTCCGGGGCAGGGCCCTCAGATGGAGCTGGCCCCGGCCGGGAGGCTGACGCCGGCCACGCCGGCCGCCTTGGCGTTGCCCAGCACCTTGCCGCCGGTGCCGGGGCCCACGGCGAAGACGGCGCCCTGCTTCACGGCCTGTTCGGTGGTGCCCACGGTGGGGATTTTCGCGGCCCCCAGGCGCTGGATGAGGAAGGTGGCGGCGCCGCTGCCATCCCCGGCCACCTTGTCTCCGGCCACCAGCACCACGGTATCGGGATGGCGCCCGGTCAGGGTGGCCACGGCCTTGCCGATGTCCTGCTGGCCCTTCACGTCCACCACGATGACCTTCATGCCCGCCATGGCCCCGGTGATGGCTTCGATGGCGCCCTTGCTGTTGGAGGTGTCGCAGACCACGGCCACGGAGGCGCACTGGGGCCAGGCCTGGCGCAGGGTGCGGGCCAGGGCGTCGTAGTCGCCGGCCGCCAGGGGCGCCGCCAGCAGGAAGGGGGTGCAGAGCAGCGTTCGGGAATTCATGGCGGGTCCTCCCAGGGGCGCCCGGGCGGCAGTCGCTTCGCCGGGACGGATCAGGAAGGTCATCGGCCGCAATCCTCCGACCATGATTTTTCCGGCGCCGGAGGCGTCCTAGGCCGAGCGGCCTCCGCCCAGCTGGTACTGCACGGCGCCCAGCAGGGCCACGGGTGCGGTGACGGCGCGGAGGATGCTGCGGCCCAGGCTCACGGGCTGCCAGCCGGCGGCACAGAGGGCCGCGAACTCCTGGTCCGTGATGCCGCCCTCGGGACCGCTGGTGAAGGCCAGGGCCTCGGGTCGCCAGGGGGGATTGGCCTGGCCCGTGGCCAGCTCATAGGCCACCCACTTCTGGGGGGCCTCCCAGGTGAGCAGGCCCGCGAAGGGCATGGGGGGCCTGAGCTCCGGCAGGCGGCTGCGGTGGCTTTGTTCGCAGGCGGACTGGATGAGGCGCGCCCAGCGCTCCATGCGGGCGGCAGTCTTGGCGGCGTCGAACTCGCTGCGCTGGTAGACCACAGGCTGGATGAGCGTGACGCCCAGCTCGACCAAGGGCGGCAGCCACTCGTCGAAGAGGCTCAGCTGCCCGGGCAGGGGGAGGCAGGCCTGGAGGGCCACGGGGGGCTCCCGATCTTCGTGCAGGGGCGCCAACAGCCGCGCCACGGCCCGGCCCCGGTCCAGCTCCGCCAGGTCCGCCGTCCAGGCCCGGTCGCCCAGCACCAGCTCCAGGGCGGCGCCGGGCTTCAGGCGCAGGGCCTTGAGGTGGCGGGCGGCCTCGGCGTCCAGGGGCACGAGGGCATTCTCGGCCGCGGGGTGCGGGGCCAGGAAGAAGCGGGGCAGGCTCATGGGGACATGATGAGGGATTCCCCGGGCTCCGTGTGGGGCCGCAGTGAGGCAGGCTGCGACATGGCCGGGCGGAACATGGGGCAACGTTCCACGCGGCGGCGCCTCAACCCTTTCCGATGCCTTGGGGTCAGAAGGGATGCCCACTTGGCACGGGCCGTGAAATAGACACCCGCGGGGCCGTCGCCCCCACACCCAAAGGATCCGCCATGAACCTCCGCCGCCTTTCCGCCGCCCTGATCGGTTCCCTCGTGGCCGGCGCCTCCCTCTTCGCCCAGGCCCCCCAGCCCGGCACCCAGACCGTGACGCCCAAGCGCGAGGCCCGCGCCGAGAAGCGCGCTGAGAAGCAGCAGAAGCGCATCGCCCAGGGCGTGGCCAGCGGCCAGCTCACCCCCAAGGAGACCGCCCGCCTGGAGCGCCAGGAGGGGAAGATCAACAAGGACATCGCCAAGGCCGAGGCCGACGGCAAGATCACGAAGAAGGAAGCCACCAAGATCGAGGCGGAGCAGAACCGCGAGAGCCGCCGCATCAAGCGCCAGAAGCACGACGCCCAGACCCGCAAGTAGGGCGGGAGCCTGGTGCCGGAGGGGGCCCCGCGGGGCCCCCTCCGGCGTACGGGGGCAGGCCTCTGGCCAACCCAGGTAAGCTGGGGAGTCTGGAGGATCCTTGGTCGACGCCCTGCTCCAAGCCGCGCCCTGGTGGGCCTGGGCTGGCTTCCATGCCTTCGTGTTCCTGATGCTGGCCCTGGATCTGGGCGTGTTCAACCGCCGAATCCACGCCCCCTCTGTGCGCGAGGCGGGCATCTGGAGCGCCGTGTGGATCACCCTGGCGCTGATCTTCAACGGCCTCATCTGGCAGGCCGAGGGCACCCAGAAGGGCCTGGAGTGGTTCACGGGCTACGTGCTGGAGAAGTCCCTCAGCGTGGACAACCTCTTCGTGTTCGTGCTGGTCTTCCGCAGCTTCCAGGTGGACCTGCGCCACCAGCACCGGGTGCTGTTCTGGGGCGTGCTGGGCGCGCTGATCATGCGCGCCGCCATGATCCTGGCGGGGACGGCCCTGCTGAACCGCTTCGAGTGGATGATGTATGTCTTCGGGGGCTTCCTGGTCTACACCGGGCTGAAGATGCTGCTGGCGACCGAGGAGGATGCGGATCCCACGCAGTATCCGCTGGTGCGGGCCTTCCGCCGCCTGGTGCCCTATGACGAGACCGGGGGCCACGAGCACTTCTGGGTGATCCGCGAGGGGAAGCGCCTGGCCACGCCCATGCTGCTGGTGCTCATCACCATCGAAGTGACGGATCTGGTGTTCGCTGTGGATTCCATCCCGGCGGTGCTGGCCGTGAGCCGTGATCCCTTCGTGGTCTACACCTCGAACATCTTCGCGATCCTGGGCCTTCGCAGTCTCTACTTCCTGCTGGCCAAGATGATGGACCGCTTCCACCGCCTGAAGACGGGGCTGGCCGTGGTGCTGGCTTTCGTGGGCGTGAAGATGTGCATCGCCCAGTGGGTGCACATCCCCGTGCAGATCAGCTTGCTGGTCATCGCGGCGGTGCTGGCGGGCAGCGTGATAGCCAGCCTGGCCTGGCCCGCCGAGCAGGACGGGGCGGAGTGATGGAAGTCTGGCGCCACGACCTGGAGAGCGCCCCGGCCGCCGGCCCCTTCGTGGTGACCCTGGGCACCTTCGATGGTGTCCACGCGGGACACCGCGAGCTGCTCCAGATCGCGGCGGGCCGGGCCCGGCTGCTGGGCCGCCGCGCGGCGGTGGTGACTTTCGACCCGCACCCCACCCTGGTGGTGGCCCCCCAGCGCAAGCCGAAGCTGCTCATGACGCTGGAGCAGCGGCTGGCGGCCTTCGAGGCGGCGGGCATGGACCTGGCCTGGGTGATCCCCTTCAGCCGGACCTTCTCCGAGCTGAGCCCCGAGGCCTTCCTGGACCGGCTCCAGGGCATCCTCGCGCCGGTGGAGCTGCACGTGGGTCGTGCCTTCCAGTTCGGCCGCGACCGCAGCGGCAGCGTGGAGACCCTGGAGGCCTGGGGCGCCGCGCACGGCTGCGAGGTGCGCACCCTGGCCCTGCGGGCGCCGGATGGCGGGCGCCTGTCCAGCACGCGCATCCGCGAGGCGCTGGACGCCGGTGAGGCCGAGGCGGCGGCGGCGCTGCTGGGCCACCCCTACGCCCTTACCGGCGTGGTGGTGGAGGGCGACCGGCGGGGGCGCCACCTGGGCTTCCCCACGGCGAACCTGGCCTGGGAGCAGGAGCAGCTGCCGGCCTTCGGCGTCTACGTCACTGAGGTGGCCCTGCCCCACCAGGGCGGCGCCCACCTGGGGCTCACGAACGTGGGCGAGAAGCCCACCTTCGAGGGCCGGCGCCTCACGGTGGAGACCCACCTGCCGGGCTTCGACGGCGACCTCTACGGCACCCGACTGACCGTGCGCTTACTCCACCGCATCCGCGGCGAGGTGAAGTTCGCCTCCGTGGATGAGCTGAGGGTCCAGATCGCCCAGGACGTGGCCCAGGGCCAGGCCTGGTGGAAAGCCCATAAGATCTGAAGGATTGGCTGGTCGCGGAAGTCGCGGAAACCATGGAAGAGGTTCGGTGCCCTGTCGCGAAGGCGTCTTGTTTCGCGAAAAGGCCGTGATTTTCTGGCGGCCAGCAAGCCTCATTCTGTGCTTTCTGCAGGCCTTCCGCGTGTTCCGCGACCAGCGTTTTTCGTTAGCTGGCGGCGGCCACGCGCCAGCGGGCGAGGGGCCGCTCGGCCAGGTCCCACACCTGGAGCCCCAGGGGCAGGCGGGTCACGCTCAGGCGCTGCCGGATCTCGGCCTTGGCCGCATCCAGGCTGTCGGCCTCGATGGGACCGTATTCCATGAAGTAGCCGCTGAACTTGTAACCAAACCTGCGTGAAGGGGTCCGCATGGGGGCTCCATCTGTCCCGTTTACTCAGTATTCGTTTTTAATTCGTCTTTGTCAAGACCAAAGACGAAAATTTTGTGGGTCCGGCAGTCTGACTTCAATCCAGTGTCCAGCCAGGGGTTGGACAAGGACTGTCGAAGGGCCGGCTTAGCGGAGGCGGATGACCACCTGCCCGCGG
Source organism: uncultured Holophagaceae bacterium (assembly GCA_963751095.1). Classification (GTDB taxonomy): domain Bacteria; phylum Acidobacteriota; class Holophagae; order Holophagales; family Holophagaceae; genus Geothrix. The sequence goes on from CAVVTK010000007.1 coordinate 423,276, forward strand.
AGCGGGGGCAGCAGGGGTCTGGGCAGGGGCAGGCCGAGCACGATGCGGTCATCGTCGCAGTCGTAGCGGCCGGAGGCGCGGCGGCGCTCCCAGCGCTCGTCCCAGCGGTCCTCCCAGCGCCGCTCGTCCCAGTGGCGGGCCTCCCAGCGGGGATAGGGTGCGCAATAGGGGCGCTCGACCACCACGAACCGGCGGGGGCCACGCCCGTGCTCGTGGGCGGAAAGGGGCAGGGTCGCGAGGACCGTGAGGGCAAGCAGGACCAGGCTTCGCATGGGGCCTCCTCCATGGGGCGGGATGGTGCAGGCCCCATGCACCTTGGACTTCACGAGCCGTGCCAAGGTTGAAACACTAATGAAGGCAACGTTTGAAAGTGTCTGCACGATCGAGACTGACGCGATCTGCAACGGTGTCCCGCCAGCCTGTGGCAAGAGGCGTCGCGGCTCTCAGCGCTCCCGCCGGTCGCCCACCACCACCGCGGGTACCCCGGCCACCATGGCCCAGTCCGCCACGTCCCTCGTCACCACGGCGCCCATGGCCACCACGGCATGGTCGCCGAGGGTGACACCGTCGGTGATGCCGGCGTTGGCGCCGATCCAGACGTCGCGGCCGATGCGGATGCCCCGGGAGCGCACCGGCTGGTCCCTGAGGTCCCGGTCGGGCTTCAGGCCGTGGTCGAAGGCGTAGACGGCCGCGCCACTGGCGATGCGGGTGCCATCGCCGATGACGAGGCCCTTGCGGCCGCCGTCCAGCCGAGCCCCGGCGTTGACGCTCACGTCGTTGCCGAGGGTGATCGGTCCGTGCAGGAAGGCCTGGGCGGCGATGGCGCAGCGATCGCCCATCACCACGGCCCGGCCCGGCTCGCCGAAGATGGCGGCCTCGGGCGCGATGAAGCAGCCGGCTCCGAGCTGGACGGTCTCCTGGGCCAGGAGCCGCGCCTGCACCTCCGCCTGCCAGGGTTGGGCCCAGCCGCGGTGGCGGGCCTTCAGGGCGAAGTAGAGCCAGGGCATCCAGGCCAGGCGGCGCTTGTGCTGGTCTCGCAGAGCCTCGAGGTCGCGCATGCCACCATCCTACGCGGTAACCTGGGCCATGCCCCACCTCGGCCCCCTGCCCACCTGGTCCTTCGCCCTGGGTGTCACGACCTCGCTCTTCTCGGTGCTGAACCCCATCAGCGCGGCGGCCATCTTCGCCAGCGCCACCGCGGGCATGGACCGGAAGGCCCTGCGGCGCAGCGCGAAGAAGGCGGCCCTGACCGCGGGCGCCGCCATGATCACCTTCGCCCTGGTGGGCCAGTTCATCTTCAGCTTCTTCGGCTTCACGGCCCTGGCCATGCGCTTCGTGGGCGGCGTCCTGGTGCTCTACCGCGCCATCGCCATGCTCTATGGCGAGGATCCCCGCGAGCGCACCACGGATGACGAAAAGGCCGAGGCCAGCCTCAAGCACCCGGACGACTTCGCCATCGTGCCCTTCGGCATCCCGCTCCTGGCGGGGCCCGGCACCCTGTCTACCGTGATGGGCATGATCGCGGGCGTCACCTGGTGGGAGTACGGGGTGGTGCTGCTGGCCATCCTGGCCAACGTCTGGGCCACCTACCTGTTCCTCCGCAAGGCCCCGGCGGTGCTCGCCCGCATCGGCGCCATCGGCACCAAGGTGGTGAACAAACTCATGGGCCTGATCCTGGCGGCCGTGGCCATGCAGTTCCTCATCAATGGCGTGAAGGCGCTCTACGTCGAGATGCAGCAGGCCACGCCGACGGCGATCGTCTCGACGAAGTAGCTACTTCAGCGCAGCCTCGATGGCGGCTTTCAGGTCGGCGCTGTCCGGGGCCACCTTGCTGCTGAAGGCCTGGATCACCTGGCCGTCCTTCCCCACCAGGTACTTGTGGAAGTTCCAGGCGGGCTCGCCGTGCTTGGCTGTGAGGAACTGGTACAGGGTCGCCTGGTTCGCGCCCTTCACCTCGAGCTTCTCGAAGAGGGGGAAGGTCACGCCGTAGTTCTTCTGGCAGAAGCTCCCGATCTGGGCGGCGCTGCCCGGCTCCTGGCCGCCGAACTGGTTGCAGGGAAACCCCAGCACCACCAGGCCGCGATCCTTCTGGGCCGCGTAGAGTTTCTGGAGCCCCGCGTACTGGGGCGTGTAGCCGCACTCGCTGGCCACATTGACCGCGAGGACGACCTTGCCCTTGTAGGCGGCCAGGGACTGGGGCTTGCCGTCCAGGGTGTTGAGGGTGATCTCGTGCAGGGACATGGGGGCCTTCCTTTCGGCGGCGGGCAGGGCCAGGGCGGTGAGCAGGACCAGGGGGAGTGCGGAACGCATGGGGGCTCCAGGGGACGGAACCTTGGGTGCCGGCCATGGCCCCGCCGTTCCAGGGCGGGCCACCGGCAGTGGCCTTCGGATGGGCGGTCCAGAGGCCCCGTCCGGCGACCCCGACCACGGAAGGCCGTGCCTCGGGCATGCTGGAGATCATGCGAATCGGTGCCCTCCAGCAGCACTTCCGGTCACGCCTGCGGAAGCGGACGCCCTGGGTCATCGTGCTGCTCTTCGCGGCCCTCTTCACGGGTCTGCAGTTCATGGTGGTGCCCATGGCCACCCAGCTGCGCCATCCCGGGGCGCTGGCTAATTCCCTGCTCATGCCCTTTCTGGTGTCCTTCTCCTACGGGTTCCTGGCGCCGATGCCCTGGCGCTGGAGCGGCGATGACCGCTCCCGGCCCCGGTTCGGACGGGGCCTGGCCCAAGCCCTGGCCTTCAATGCCCTGTTGATCTTCCTGCTGGTGGCCATCAGCTGGTTCCTGGTGCGGAACGCCAACCTGAAGGCGGAGGCGCTGGGCCTGGCTCCGGGGGCCAACGGGACCTTCAAGGGGGTGCTGATCCTGAACCTCCTCGTGGGCCTGCCCATGATGACCATCCTGGGGGCGATCATCTCGTTCTCGGTCATTTCGGAAGAGGAGAAGGCCGCCGCCGAGGCCCGACTGGAGGAGGCCCAGTGGGTGCTCCTGCGGGGCCAGCTGAGCCCCCATGTCCTGTTCAACTCCCTGAACGGCCTGGCCGAGCTGGTGCGCCAGGATCCGGTGGCCGCCGAGCAGGGCATCCTCGACCTGTCCGAGCTGTACCGGGCGCTGCTGCGCCACGGCGACCGGGCCAGGGCCCCCCTGGCCGAGGAGCGCGCCCTGGTGCAGCGGTTCCTGGCAGTGGAGGGGCTGCGGCTGGGAGGCCGCCTGCGGGTGCAGTGGGACTGGGACGCCGGGCTCGACTCGGCGGAGGCCCCGCCCTTCCTGATCCAGCCATTGGTGGAGAACGCCCTGAAGCACGGCATCGCGCCCCACCCGGAGGGCGGCGCCCTGGAGATCTCCATGCGTCGCCACAACGGGGGCCTGGTCCTGCGGGTCTCGAACACGGGTCGCGCCCTGGGCCTGGTGCCCGGCGCGGGGGTGGGCCTGGCGAACCTGGAGGCGCGGCTGCACCTGGCCTACGGCGCCGGGGCCGTCCTGCACCTGCGCACCGAGGGCCCCCGCACGGTGGCCACCGTGGAACTGCCCAGCCTGGAGATGCGCCGATGAAGACCCTGCGGGTGGCCCTGGCGGATGACGAACCCCTGGCGCGGACGCGGCTGGCGCGGCTGCTGCGGGAGGCGGGCTGCGACGTGAAGGCGGAGCTGGCGGACGGTCCGGCGGTGCTGGCCTGGCTGCAGGAACCTCGCGAGGTGGACGCGCTCTTCCTCGACATCCAGATGCCCGGGGCCACGGGTCTGGAGGTGGCCGCGGAGCTGGGGGACTGCCGCCACTGCCCGCCGGTGGTCTTCGTCACGGCCCACTCGGAGCATGCCGTCCGGGCCTTCGAAGCCGCCGCCGTGGACTACATCATGAAGCCCATCTCCGCCGAGCGGCTGGCCAAGACCCTGGCCCGGCTGCGGGAGGGGGGCCTGCGCCGCGGCGAGGCCCCGGCCACCCTTCCGCAGCGCTTCCCGGTGAAGGCCGGGGAGGGCCACGTCTTCCTGGACCTGAAGCGCACCACCCACTTCGAGGTGGAGGAGGAGGTGGTCTGGGCCTGGGCGGGGGGTGGCCGCCACCGCACCTCCTGGACCACCCTGGCGGAGGTGGAGGGAGCCTTTCCCGGGGCGGGCCTGCTGCGCATCCAGCGGCATCTGCTCTTGCGGCCCGAGGCGGTGCTGGGGCTGCGGCCCCTGGAGGGTGGCCGGGCCTCGGTGCGCGTTGCGGAGGGGCTGGACCTGGAGGTCAGCCGCAGCGTCACGCCCAGGATCAAAGAGCTGCTGGGGCTCTGAAGGAGGGCCTACTTCCGGAGCTTGAGCAGGTCCAGGACGATCACCAGGGCCATGAGGGAGGCCAGCAGGAGGAAGCCGCCGGTGAGGATCTTCTCCTTCAGCTCGATGGTGAGGTCCCTGCGGCGCAGCTTCTCGAAGGTGAGCAGGGCCATGTGGCCGCCGTCCAGGGCGGGGATGGGCAGGGCGTTGAGCAGGGCCAGCTGCAGGCTGATGGCGCCGCACATGAAGAGGAAGTCCATGAGGGAGGCCTTCGCGGCCCGGCTGCCCTGGCGGATGATGCCGATGGGGCCGGCCACTTCGGCGCTCCGGGCCTGGAAGGTGACGAGCTTCTTCAGGAAGCCGAAGACCTGGCCGCTGAGGCGCCAGGAGGTGCTCAGGGCGTAGCCGCCGCCCTCCAGGAAGTCGCCGGCCCGGTAGGCACGGCGCTCCAGGGGCATGGGCAGGGGCAGGGGCATGAAGCCCAGGCGGCCCTTCCCGCCGTCGAGGCGAGGGGTGAGCGGAAGCTCCAGGGGCTTGCCCTCCCGGGTGAGGTGGAAGGGAATCGGTTGGCCGGCATGAGCCTGGATGTAGGCCACCGCCGCGTCCCATTCGGCGCCCGGGAAGCGCAGATCGGCGATGCCCCGGAGCTCATCGCCCACCTTGAGCCCCCCCTGCTCGGCGCCGCCGCCGGGCACGACCTCGATGACGGTCCAGGACTCCTGGCGCTTGGTGACCCGCGCCTGGTCGGCCCCCACGAAGGTGAAGAGCACCAGGGTGGTGGCCAGGTTGGCGAGGATGCCGCCGCTGTAGAAGAGCATCCGCTTGCCGAAGGGCTGCTTGAGGAAGCCGTAGGGATCGTCGGCGCCGGGCTCCTCGGGGTTGAAGCCCGCCAGCTTTACGTAGCCGCCCAGGGGCAGGGCTGAGAGGCGCACGTCGGTCTCCCGCCACTTGAAGCCGAGGAGCCGCGGCCCGAAGCCCAGGGAGAAGACCTCCACGGGCATGCCCATGTACTTGGCGGCGAGGAAGTGGCCGCCTTCATGCAGGAAGATCAGGCCACCCAGCATGAGCACGGGGCCCCAGAAGCCGGCGCCTGGCATCTTGAACGCGAAGGCGAACACCACCACCAACGCCACACAGAAGGAAAAGGAGGGGGGAAGACGGCGCATGGGCATCCGAAAGGATCAGGCCCGGGCTTGGACCCATCCTTCAGCATGACGCCTTGCGGCTCCGTCCGCACCCAGCACTTCTTCGAGGGACCCCGCCGGGAGGGTGGGAATCCGGGCAAGGGTCTCGCGGTTGCAGGCCTGGATGTCCCAGAACCGGAGCCGCCCTTGGAGGAAAGCGGCTACGGCCACCTCGTTGGCGGCGTTCAGCAGGGCCGGGGCCGTGCCACCCGCCCGGAGGGCCTCGAAGGCCAGGCTCAGGCAGGGAAAGCGGTCCAGGTCCGGGGCCTCGAAGGTCCAGGTGCGGGCCTCGTCCCAGGCATAGGGGGCCACGGGGCCCGGCTGCTTCTCCGGATAGAGCAGGCAGTACTGAATGGGCACCTTCATGTCGTTGGCGCAGACCTGCAGCTGGTAGCTGCCGTCGTGAAAGCCCACCATGGCGTGGACCTGGCTCTGGGGATGGACGGTGACCGCCACCTGGTCGGCATGGAGGCCGAAGAGGACCGAGGCCTCGATGACTTCGAGCCCCTTGTTCATGAGGGTGGCGCTGTCGATGGTGATCTTCGGACCCATCTTCCAGGTGGGGTGGTTCAGGGCCTGGGCCACGGTGGCCGCCTGGATGCGCGCTAGGGGCCAGTCGCGGAAGGGCCCGCCGCTGGCGGTGATGCGCACCTCCCGAATGGTGGCGGGATCACGGTCGGCCAGCAGCTGGTGCAGGGCGGCATGCTCGCTGTCCACGGGCAGCAGCTCTCCGCCCCCGGCCAGGGCGGCCTCGTGCATGAGGGCCCCGCCCACCACCAGCGATTCCTTGTTGGCCACGCAGACCCGGCGCCCGGCCCGCAGGGCCGCCTCGGTGCTGGCCAGCCCGGCGCTGCCCACCACGGCGGCCACCACGGTGTCGGCCCCAGGGTAGAGAGAGCAAGCCAGCAGGCCCTCGGCGCCCCAGTGCAGATCAGGCCGGTAGGAGAGGTTCGACCTCAGCCAATCCGCGTCCTCCGACGTGCCCACGGAGACGCAGCGGGGCCGGAAGGCCTCGCACTGCGCCTTCAGCAGCTCCCGGTTCCGGCCCGCCGCCAGGGCCACCACCGACAGCCGCTCAGGGTGGGCCTTGACCACATCCAGGGTGGACGTGCCGATGCTCCCGGTGGAGCCGAGGAGGGCGAGGTGCCTCACCTAGTTGAATCCCTTGACGAAGTGCAGGTACGCGTAGAGCGCTGGGGCGGCGAACACTAGGCTGTCCACGCGGTCGAGCATGCCGCCGTGACCCGGGATGGACACGCCTCCGGCATTGGAATCCTTCACGCCCGCGCTGCGCTTCCAGGTGCTCTCGACCAGGTCGCCCAGCTGTCCCACCGTTCCCAGCAGCAGGGCCAGGGCCACGATATCGACCGCGGTCCACTCGGGGCAGACGGTGACCTGCATGAGGAAGGCGCCGAGCAGGTTGCCTCCCAGGTTGCCGAAGGCGCCTTCCCAACTCTTCTTGGGGCTGACCCGCGGGGCCAGCTTGCGCTTGCCGAAGAAGCTGCCCACGAAGTAGGCGGCGGTGTCACCGAACCACGTGATGATGAAGAGGGAGAGGATCAGCCGGCTGCCAGTCTTGGGCAGGGAGCCCTGCAGCATGAAGAGCTTCAGCTGGAGGCCCAGGCCCAGGCCCAGGTACAGGGCGCCGAGCCAGGTGATGGCCTGGCTGGGCAGGGCCTCTTCCAGCTTCCCGTCGAAGAACAGGGCCCCGAAGTGGATGATGAAGGCCCCCAAGCCGAGCACCAGCCAGAGGGGCAGGGGGTCCTGGTGGCCGGTGGCGAGGAAGAAGTGGCCGAGGAAGCCCCAGGCCACCAGCACGCCCGCCACGAGCGAGGGATTGAAGCCCCGGGCCCGGGCGATGAGCGTCATCTCCCGCATGCCCATGACGATGGCTCCCGCCATGACCGCCAGGAAGGTCCAGGGCGCCCAGGGCTGGTCCCCGAACCAGAGGAGGCTGAAGAAGAAGACGCCGAAGACCAGGGCCGTGGTCACGCGCACGGTCATGTTCTTGGTATCCACCTTGGGCGTGGTCCGTTCCATCAGATCCCCCCGAAGCGCCGTTCGCGCTGGGCATAGTCCTCAAGGGCTGCCTGCAGTTCCGCAGGGCCGAAGTCCGGCCAGAGGAGGTCGGTCAGGTAGAGCTCTGCGTAGGCGGACTGCCAGAGCAGGAAGTTGGAGATGCGGTGCTCGCCGCTGGTGCGGATGAGCAGGTCCACATCGGGCACCCCGGCGGTCCAGAGGCGGGCGGACAGGGCCTTTTCATTGACCGCTTCCGGACGGAGACCGTCCTCCACGCAGCGCCGGGCGGCCTGGGCCAGCTCAAGCCGAGAGCCGTAGTTCACGGCCAGGTGGAAGGTCATGCCGGTGTTGGCGGCGGTGGCCTCCTCCAGGGCCCTCATGTCCTTCTGGATGCCGGCGGGCATGCCCTCGGCGGCGCCCAGGTGGTGGAAGCGGATGCCCTTCCGGGCCAGCTGGTGGACGAACATGCGCAGGTACATGCGCAGCAGGGCCATGAGGGCCGCGACCTCCTGGGGCGGGCGCTTCCAGTTCTCGGTGGAGAAGGCATAGAGGCTGAGGTGCCGGATGCCGGCCTCGGAGGCCGCCTCAAGGATGCGCTCCACGGCCTGGACTCCGGCCTTGTGCCCCTTGATGCGGGGCCAGCCCCGCTGGGCCGCCCAGCGGCCATTGCCGTCCATAATGATCGCGACATGGGTCGGGACTGTCATCGTGTGCCCCCCACCCGGGAGTTTCCAGGGCCTTCCGCGTGGCCGGCCTCGCGTATGCCCGAAGGGCATACCGAGATAATGATGGCCACGTGGGTCGGCACGGTCATCGCGCTAGGAACCTCGGAAGTGGAGAAAAGGTCATGCTAGCACGGGGCTTGCCGTTGAATTGGAGAGGCGTCTTGTGCCACGGCCCGCCGTGGTAGGCTGAATTCCACTATTTTCCTGGCGAACCCATGGTTCAGTTCAATACTCGTGCCAATGAGATCCTGCTCAAGCTGGTCTACTACGGGCCGGGCCTGTCAGGGAAGACCACCAACCTGCAGTCCCTGCACGCCATGTGCTCGGACCAGCAGCGCGGCGAGATGTTCTCTGTGAACACCCAGGAAGACCGCACCCTCTTCTTCGACCTGCTGCCCATCAACCTGGGCTACATCTACGGCAATGCCATTCATTTGCAGATCTACACAGTGCCGGGCCAGGTGCAGTACGACGCCAGCCGCCGCGTGGTGCTGGGCGGGGCGGACGGCGTGGTGTTCGTGGCGGATTCCAGCGAAGCCAAGATGCAGGACAACGTGGACTCGCTGTCGAACCTGTACCACAACCTCAACGCGAACCGCCTGAACATCAAGCAGATCCCCTTCGCCATCCAGTACAACAAGCGGGACCTGCCAGACGCCATGGCCGTGGGCGTCATGAACCGACGCCTGAACTTCCGCAGCGTGCCCTACTTCGAGTCCGTGGCCAACCGCGGCACCGGCGTGCTGGACACCTTCCTCTCCATTACCCGCGAGACGGTGGGCTACACCTTCAAGAAGTACCACTTGGACAAGAAGATCAAGGACTTCGACGAGATGCTGAACCTCATCGAGTCCAACGTGCGCTCCAGCATGCGCGACCTTCCGCCTCCCCAGGAAGCGCCTCTGGCCCCCGCCGTGGAATCCACGGTCCTTCGGCACAGCAATGTCAGCGTGGCGGACCTGGTGCCAGGCAAGGTCGCCGACGCGCAGGAGCTGCTGGAAGACGCCCTCAAATCCAACATGGAGACGGCCCGGCTCTATTCCGAGCTGAAGCAGGCCAAGGACACGCTCGAGAAGAAGAACGAGGAGTTGAGCCAGCTGTACACCCAGCTGGACCGTGCGAACCAGGACAACCTCAAGACCCGGAAGTATCTGGAGGGACTGGTCCAGAACATCGGCGAGGCCGTCATCTCGTACTCGCCGGATGGGAAGATCCTCACCTGGAACATGGCCGCCGAGCGCATCTTCGGCTACTCCCGCCCGGAGATCGTCGGACGGAACATGGCTCAGCTGACGCCGGACAGCCTGCTGGGCGAGCTGGAGCAGGTGGCGCAGCAGATCGGCCGCGGCCAGGTCATCCGGGACATGGTCACCACGCGGTTGCGCAAGGGGGGCGTCGCGTTCCCGGCCCACATCACCTACGCTCCGGTCCGCGGCAACGATGACCGAGTGCTGGCCTACTCCGCCCTCGTCCGCGACATGAGTGAGCAGATGGACCTGCAGGACCGCCTCGTGCACTCGCAGAAGCACGAGGCCCTGGGCCGTCTGGTGCCGTCTCTGTTCCATGAAGTGGCCAACCGCCTCACGCCCGTGCTCCTGGAATCCCGGCTCCTCGCCGAATCGGCCATGGACCCCCATCAGGCCGAGCAGGCCTCCCGGCTGGTGAAGGCCGTGGATTCCATCCAGACCCTGCTCCATCCCCTGCTGACCGTCCTCAATCCGCCCAGCGCCAGACCCCTGTCCGCGCAGCTGAACCAGCTGGTGCAGGAGTCGGTTGCCCTGGTGGAGGCCAAGGCCCAGCGCATGGGGGTTTCGATCGAGCTGAACCTCGATGCTTCCCTGCCCGCCACCGCGGTCGATCCCGGGCTCATGGTCCAGGCTCTCACCAACCTGCTGCTGAATGGCCTCCAGGCCATGGCGCTCAGTCCCATGAAGCGGCTGCGGGTGGCGACCCGGAGCAACGGGGAGACCCTGCAGGTGGTGGTCCAGGACACGGGCCCGGCCCTGGGTGAGTCCCAGCGGGCAGGCCTGTTCGAGGTGGCCAATGCCACGACCACCGAGGCGCTGGGCCTGCCCATCGCCGACATCATCGTCCGCCAGCATGGCGGGCGCGTGAGCTCCCGCAGCCAGGAGGGCCTGGGCAACGCCTTCCTCCTCGAACTGCCCAGCGTGGCGCCGCCGCCGGCGCCACTGGCCCCCACGCCCCCGACTGCCCCCAGGGGGCTCAAGGGCGCCCGCGCCCTCGTGGTGGATGACGAGGCCTTCCTCCTGGAATGCCTCGTGGATGCCCTGGGCGCCTGGGGCCTGGAGGTCGCCTCCAGGACCCGCGGCGACGAGGCCATCCAGAGCCTCGAATCCGGCAGTTTCGATCTGATCGTGTCCGACATCCGGATGCCCGGTTTGTCCGGCATGGACCTCTTCGAGTGGCTCAAGGTCCATCGGCCCAGCATGACCCAGCGGATCCTCTACACGACTGGCGATGCCTTCGACGCGAAGACCCGGGAATTCCTGGAGACAAGCCAGGTGCCGTACCTGGGTAAGCCCTTCGATCTAAAGCAACTCAAGCAAAGTCTTGAGCGCCTGCTAGAGACTCCGGTCGAGGCGTGAGGTTGTCGCCTGCTGCATAATGGGGGCTTCCACCGCACCCTCACCGAGGAGTCCTTTATGCAGCGACGTTGGGCCATGGCCCTCATCCTGGCCTCGGGCCTCCTGGCCCAGACGCCACCCGCCGAACCGCCCCCGGCCCAGGTTCCCGCGCCCGAGGTGAAACCCGCCGAGGTGAAGCCGGAGGTTCCGGCCGTCCCCAATGTGGAGGAGCCGAAGGTCGCCCCCGTGGCCAAGCCCTTCGACCAGCTCCGCCCCACCCAGCGCAAGCTGGCTTACACCCTGCATCGGGCCGCCCTGGCCGCCCACGAGCTGGGCACCTACCGCAGCCACCCCAGGGCCATCGAGGTGCGGGAGACCCTCAAGGCGCTGGTGAACGCGAAGCTCGACATCCCGGAGAAGGCTTCGGCCGTCCTGCCTGCGGTGGAGGCCTACCTCGGGAAGCTGCGCGCCAGCCATGGCCTCTACGAAGCCGAGGGGAAGAAGCTCCTCCTCGAGGGCACCTGGAAGGATCTGCAGGCCGCGGCCCGCGCTGCCGCCAAGACCGGCCCCAAGGGCCTGGAACCCCGGCTGGCCAAGATCAAGGGCCTGCTCCTCGATCCCAAGGTCGACGCCGCCGCGCCCAGCTGGGCCGAGCCCGAGGCGCCCGCCAAGGGCAAGAAAGCCAAGGCCGCCAAGGGTCCCAAATCGCCAGAGGGCTTTGCCGAGCAGAAGGCCATCACGGCCCTATGGGTGAAGCGCGCCCAGGCCTGGATCGAGAACGCGCCGCAGGAGGTCGAGATCAAGGGCGAGAAGAAGACCCGCCGCCTGCCGGATGCCCTGCAGACCAAGGCCCTGAATGACCTGGCGGCCTGGCTCGACAAGGACGACCTGGACCTGCTGCGGGACCCCGGCTTCGGCTGGCTGGACCTGCGCCGCCTGGGTGCAACGCCCGGCGCCACCCTGCTGGCCCGGGCCGGCGACATCGCCACGGGCAAGGCACCAGAAGGCGCGGCCGGAGAACTGGCCCTGCTGCCTGCCTTTGAGCCCGTTATGGGCGACAGCAAGTTCAGCAAGGGCGAAGAGAAGCGCACCGTCCTCGTCGAGGTGAAGCAGGGGTCCGCCCCCGCGATCGCTGCCGACCAGTTCGCGGCCTTCGAGAAGCTGGGCCGTAGCCGAGAGATCGACGTCAAATAGGCTCTGCCGGAAGTCGAAAAGGGGGCGCTGGTGCGCCCCCTTTTCTATTCCTCGCCCTTCCGCTGCTTGCCTTCGGGATCGAACTGGTAGCCCACGCTGCGGATGGTGTGGACCCACTTCGGGTGGTGGGGGTCGTCCTCCATGACGCGGCGGATGCGCACGATGAAATTGTCCACGGTGCGGCTGGTGGGGTAGGCGTCCTCGCCCCAGACCTTGTCCAGAATGTCCGTGCGGCTCACCACCTGCCCAGGCCGCTCCATGAGCAGCTTGAGGATCATGGATTCCTTCACGCCCAGCTGGAAGGCGCCGCCGGGGCCCTCGCCGCAGAAGTTGTCGAAGTCCACCCAGTGGGGGCCGAAGGGCTGGCGGCTGCTGATTTCCCGGCTCTTGTACCAGGACTCGCGGCGCAGAATGGCCCGCACGCGCAGCAGCAGCTCTCGCACCTGGAAGGGCTTGCCCAGGTAGTCGTCGGCCCCGGTCTCGAAGCCGTGGACGCGGTCATCGTCGGTGTTCTTGGCGGTGAGGAAGAGGATGGGTGTGAAGTTCTTGGCCTCGCGCACCTTCTCGCAGATGGTGAAGCCGTCCAGGCCGGGCAGCATCACGTCGAGGATCACCAGGTCGTAGGTCTCGGCCAGGATCTGCTTCAGGGCCTGGTCGCCGCGAGGAATCCAGGTGCAGGCGAGGCCCTCCAGCTCCAGGTTGAGCTTGATGCCCTCGGCGAGGCTGAGCTCGTCTTCCACCAGCAGGATCTTCGGCTCGGACATGGGAAACTCCTCCGTTGATCCTACTAGAATGAGGAACCCGGAGCGCCCATGGACCCCTACCTCAGCATCGTCATCCCTATCTACAACGAGGAGGAGAACATCCCCGCGCTGTGGGGGCGGCTGTCCAAGGTCATGGCGGAGTCCTTTGCGGATCCGGCCCGGCCCTGGGAGATCATCTTCACGGACGACGGCAGCCGGGACCGCAGCCTCTCCATGCTCATCGACCTGGCCAGGGCCGAGCCCCGCATCAAGATCGTTGAGTTCAACCGCAACTACGGTCAGCACAGCGCCATCTTCGGGGCCTTCGCCGAGGTGCAGGGCCAGATCGTGGTGACCCTCGATGCCGACCTGCAGAACCCCCCCGAGGAGATCCCCAAGCTCGTGGCCAAGGTCGAGGAGGGCTTCGACGTGGTGGGCGGCTGGCGCCAGGGCCGCCAGGACAACGACAGCTTCTTCCGTACCATGCCCAGCAAGATCGTCAACGCCGTCACCCGCAAAACCACCGGGGTGATCCTCCACGACTACGGCTGCATGCTGCGGGCCTACAGCCGCGAGGTGGTGAACGCCATGCTCCTCTGCAAGGAGCGCTCGAGCTTCATCCCCGCCCTGGCCAACAGCTTCGCCAAGCGCATCACGGAAGTGCCCGTGGCCCACGCCGAGCGGGCCGCCGGCGAGAGCAAGTACGGCCTCTGGAAGCTCATCAACCTCCAGTTCGACCTGCTCACCAGCTTCAGCCTCCTGCCCCTGCAGATGCTCAGCGTCTTCGGCGTCATCACTGCCGGGGTTGGCTTCCTGCTCTTCCTGGGTCTGGTGGTCTACCGCTTCCTGCATCCCGAGGGCACGGCCCAGGGCGTGTTCACCCTGTTCGCCATCCTCTTCTTCTTCGTGGGCTGCCAGTTCGTCGCCTTCGGCCTGCTGGGCGAGTACATCGGCCGCATCTACCAGGAAGTGCGTGACCGGCCCCGCTACATGGTGAAGAAGATCCACCAGGCGAAGTAGGGGTTCCACCTCTGCGAAAATCGCGCGCTTCCGCGCGCGATTTTCGTCAGGAAGAAGCCTCGGGCACGTCACTCCACCCTTCACCGTCCTCCTCCTGCGGCTTCTCGGGCACGCGGTAGCTCTCGCTGGCCCAGGCGCCGAGGTCGCGGGTCTGGCACCGCTCGGAGCAGAAGGGCTTGAAGGGATTCCCCTCCCAGGAGGTGGGGGTGCGGCAGGTGGGGCAGGGTCGAAGCGTCATGGCTTTCAGCATATCCATGGAAACCAAGACATCAATCAAGAAGAAAATATGAGTAAATTTTAGAAGATCATGTTGACAATCCGACCATAGCCCTTATTCTCAAGAGCGCCGGCCCGGGCGATGCCCCGGCCGGCCCAGGAGGAACGACATGGGCAAGATCATCGGCATTGACCTCGGCACCACCAACAGCTGTGTGGCCGTCATGGAAGGCGGCGTTCCCAAAGTGATCCCGAATCCCGAGGGCGCGAACACGACGCCCTCCGTGGTGGGCTTCAACCCCAAGACCAGCGAGCGGCTGGTGGGGACCTCGGCCAAACGCCAGGCCGTGGCCCAGCCCAAGATCACCATCTATTCCATCAAGCGCTTCATGGGCCTGCCCTTCGCCGATTCCGACCGCGAGCAGAAGCTGGTGCCCTACACGGTGGAGCGCGCCGACAAGGGCGGCTGTGCCATCGACGTGCTGGGCAAGAAGCTGAGCCCCGAGGAGATCAGCGCGGCCGTCATCACCAAGATGAAGGAGGCCGCCGAGGCCTACCTGGGCGAGAAGGTCACGGAAGCCGTCATCACCGTGCCCGCCTACTTCAACGACGCCCAGCGCCAGGCCACCAAGGATGCCGGCGCCATTGCGGGTCTCGAGGTCAAGCGCATCGTCAACGAGCCCACGGCGGCGGCCCTGGCCTACGGCCTGGACAAGAAGAAGGACGGCACCATCGCCGTCTTCGACTTCGGCGGCGGCACCTTCGACATCAGCATCCTCGAAGTCTCCGAGGGAGTGGTCGAGGTGAAGTCCACCAACGGCGACACCCACCTGGGCGGCGACAACATCGACCAGGCCATCATCGACTGGCTGGCGGACGAGTTCCAGAAGACCGAGGGCATCGACCTCCGCAAGCAGGCCGACGCCATGCAGCGCCTCAAGGAGGCCGCCGAGAAGGCCAAGATCGAGCTGTCCAGCACCACCCAGACCGACATCAGCCTGCCCTACATCACCGCCGATGCCAGCGGCCCCAAGCACGTGAACCAGACCCTCAGCCGCGCCAAGTTCGAGCTGATGATCGAGCCCGTCCTCCAGAAGCTGAAGCAGCCCTGCGAGAACGCGGTGAAGGACGCCAAGCTGGCCCACCACGAGATCGATGAGGTCGTGATGGTCGGCGGCTCCACCCGCATCCCCAAGGTGCTGGAGATGGTGAAGCAGATCTTCGGCAAGGAGCCCAACCACAGCGTGAACCCAGACGAGGTCGTGGCCGTGGGCGCCGCCGTGCAGGCCGGCGTGCTGGCCGGTGACGTGAAGGGTGTGCTGCTGCTCGACGTGACGCCGCTGTCCTTGGGCATCAACGCCAACGGCGGCCAGATGAGCGTCATCATCCCCCGCAACACCACCATCCCCACCAAGCGCTCCGAGGTCTACACCACCGCCGTGGACAACCAGCCCGGCGTGGACATCGAGGTGTTCCAGGGCGAGCGCCCCGTGGTCGACGGCAACAAGCTGCTGGGCCAGTTCCACCTGGGCAACATCGCGCCCGCGCCCCGCGGCATGCCCCAGATCGAGGTGGTCTTCGACATCGACGCCAACGGCATCGTGCACGTCACTGCCAAGGACAAGGGCACCGGCAAGGATGCCAGCATCACCCTTACCGGCAGCACGGGCCTCTCCAAGGAGGAGATCGAGGCCAAGGTGCGTGACGCCGAGGCCCACAAGGCCGAGGACGAAGACCGCAAGGGCATGCTGGAGGAGAAGAACCACCTCGACCAGATGGTCTACCAGGTGGAGAAGCTCCTGAAGGACAGCGGCGACAAGCTGCCCGAGGGCGATAAGAAGGAGGCCGAGGAGGCCATCGTCGAGGCCAAGGCCGCCCTGGCCAGCCTGGAGAAGGAGCGCATCAAGAAGGCCCTGGAGGCCCTCACCGCCAAGAGCCACAAGCTGGCCGAGAGCCTCTACAAGCAGGAGCCCCCCCAGGATGGCTCCACCCCCGGTGCGCCCGGCGCCCACCCCGGCGGCGAGAAGAAGGCCGACGACAACGTGATCGACGCCGAAGTGGTGAGTTAGCCTTCGCAGAAAAACGGGGAGCCGACGGGCTCCCCATTTTTCTGCGCGAACGAAATCTTAGTGCCATAGACTAAGACCATGCCCCACCCCGACTACTACAAGATCCTGGGCGTTCCGAAATCCGCCTCCGACGAGGACATCAAGAAGGCGTACCGCAAGCTGGCGCGGAAGCACCACCCGGATCTGAACCCGGGCGATGCCAAGGCCGAGGCCGAGTTCAAGAAGCTCTCCGAGGCCAACGACGTGCTGTCGGATACCGAGAAGCGGAAGAACTACGACACCTACGGCGATCCCAGCGGCCCAGGGACGCAGATTCCTCCAGGCTTCCAGCAGGGCGCGGGCTTCGGCTTCGAGGACATCTTCGCGGGCTTCGGCGGTCGGCCCATGCGGCATGGCCCCGAGCGCGGCGAGGACCTGATCCACGCCGTGCGCCTGGGCTTCCGTGAGGCCTTCGAAGGCACCCGCCTGAACCTGCGCGTGAACCGCTCGGAGCCCTGCCTCACCTGCCGCGGCACGGGCGAGTCCAACCGGAAACAGGAGCAGTGCCGCACCTGCCAGGGCAAGGGCAAGGTGGGCGGGGGCGGGGGCTTCCTTTCCTTCGGGCGCACCTGTCCCGACTGTAGCGGGCGCGGCTCCAAAGCCCCGGCCTGTCCCGACTGCGGGGGCGCCGGCCGCCACGGCCGCCAGGAGACCGTCACCATCGCCATCCCGGCCGGCGTCGAGGATGGCGCCAAGCTGCGCGTCGCCGGCAAGGGCGAGGCGGGCCGTCGCGGCGGCGGTCCCGGCGACCTCTTCCTGCAGATCAGCATGGAGCAGGATGCGCGCTTCGAGCGCAAGGGCCCGAACCTCTATGTGAAGCTGCCCATCTCCTTCACCGAAGCGGCCCTGGGCGCCAAGGTGGAGGTGCCCACCCCCGAAGGCCAGCAGACCATCAAGGTGCCGCCGGGGACGCAGACCGGCGCCAAGCTCCGGCTCAAGGGCCAGGGCATGCCCATCCCCCGGGGCAGCCAGCGGGGCGACCTCATCGCCGAGGTGGCCCTGGTGACGCCCGCCATCCAGGATGAGCGCAGCAAGGAGCTGCTACGGGAGCTGGCGGACCTGAACGACGAAGATGTGCGCAAGCAGCGGAGTGCGAACCATGGCTAAGGATCCGAGACTGGGCGCCTACATGATCGGCGTGGTGTCCATGCGCTATGGCGTGCATCCCCAGACCCTGCGGCTCTACGAGCGGGAGGGCCTGCTCACCCCCAGCCGCACCGAGGGCAAGACCCGCCTCTACAGCGACGAGGACCTGGAGCGCCTGGAGTTCATCCTCAACCTCACCCGCGACCTCGGCGTGAACCTGGCCGGCGTGGAAGTGGTGCTGGGCATGCGGGATCGGCTCAACCTGCTACAGGAGGACCTGGAGCGCCTGGCCCACGCCCTGGAGGCGGCGGGCCTGAAGGACGTGCCAAGGCCCACCTCAGCCACCGGTCTGGTGAAACTGACCCCCCACGGATTGCGCAAGCGCTGACATTTTTCGCACATGTCTCGGCGGTCGGGATCGCTTGCTATGCTGATCCTTCCCCTGGGAGTATCGTGCCCCTCCGGCATCTCGAAGAGCGCTCGCTCGACAAGTATTTCGACTCGATCCGCCACCTGCCCCTGCTCACTGCAGAGGAGGAACGGATCAACGGGCGGCTGTGGCAGAACGACCGCAATCCCGAAGGGCTCCGCAAGCTGGTGGAAGGCAACCTCCGCTTCGTGGTGAAGGAAGCGCGCAAGTTCGAGGGCATGGGCCTCGACCTGCTGGACCTCATCAGCGAGGGGAACCTCGGGCTCATCGAGGCCGCCAAGCGCTTCGATCCCGAGCGCCTGAACAAGTTCCTCACCTACGCGTCCTGGTGGGTGCGCCAGGCGATCTTCCACGCCCTGGCCGAGCACGGCAACAAGATCCGCCTGCCCCAGAAGGTGGCGGGCCACCTGGTGCAGCTCAACCGCGTGACCCAGAAGCTCAGCCAGTCCCTGGGCCGTCCGCCCATGCTGCAGGAGATTGCCCAGGCGGCGAACCTGAGCATCGAGGAGGTGGAGCGGCTGCAGGTGCTCCAGCAGACCACCTCCACCGTGTCCACCGAGCAGGGCCTCGGGGACTCCGACCTCACCGTGGGCGACAGCCTGGAGCAGGAGGTGGAGCCCTCTGCCATGCACACGCTGGACCAGGAGGCCTTCCTGGAGCAGATCGAGGCCAGCCTGGCCTCGCTGAGTGAGAAGGAACGCACCATCATCACGCTCCACTTCGGCATCGGCGGGGAGGATCCGCTCACCCTCGAACAGATCGGCAAGCGCTTCGATCCGCCCATTTCGCGCGAGCGCGTGCGGCAGCTGGAGGAGCGGGCCTTCGCGCGCATCCGCGAGCGCCGCCGCGAGGTGCTGGGCGGCTTCCTGCGTGGCGGGGACGGGCCATGAAGGGTCGTCCCGACTGCCCCCGCTGCCAGGGCAAGGGCCTGGTCTTCGATCCGGATCCGCAGAAGCCGGTGCTGGTCTGCGGCTGCACCGCGGAGCTGGCGCCGGATGCGGAGACCCTGGGCCTGCCTGCCCGCTACCGCGAGGCGGAGTTCCCACGCTTCTGGAAGTGGTGGAACAACGCCCAGGCCAGCGGCGTGCGGGTCCTGCTGGACCGAGTGCCGGACCTGGAGGAACTGCTGGCGCGGCCCGTGGATGAAGTCGGCGAGCTGGAGGGCCGCGACGAGCTCGTGAAGCTGCTGGCGGCCCTGCGCAAGCGGCCCGAGCACGGCATCCGGCCCGCGGGCGCCGAGGGGCTCCACCAGTGGGCCACCACGGGCAAGCACAAGTTCCGCCACGGCTGGGAGCTGTGGTGGATCCACGGCCCCGCCCAGAGCGGCCGCAGCACCCTGGCCGCGGCGGCCCTGCGGGCCTGGACCGAGCGCACCGGCCGCGGCGGCGCCTTCGTCTCGGTGCGCACCCTGAGCCAGGCCATCAAGGACGCCTACTACGACGTGCGCAGCTTCCAGAACCAGGCCTTCCAGAGCGTGCGCGACCTCATCGAGCCCCTGCAGGATCAGCCATTGCTGGTGCTGGACGACTGGGACCGCATGGACTCCGACATCCGCATCGCCGCGGCCCTGGCCCAGCTGCTGGACCACCGCTACAGCGAGGAGCTGCCCACGCTGCTCACCGCCGCCTATCCACCCGAGGCCATGGACCGCCGCGAGAACCACCCCCTGGTGCGCCTCGAGGACGGCAGCCTCTTCGAGCGCCTGCGGGGCGCCGAGCGGGTGGAGATGGTGCCTGCGCTGCGGCCCTGGATCGATCGCATCGAGCGATGAAAGCCCTGCTCCGCGGTCTGATCCGTCTGCACCTCACCCGGTCGCGGGGGCTGTGGGTCCTCATCGTGGGCCTGACCCTCGTCCTGGGTTGGGGCACCCTGCGGGTGGAGCGGGCCCTGGATCTCATGAGCCTCCTGCCCTCAGAGCATCCCGCCGTGCGGGCCAACCTCGAGGCGGGGGTGGGCCAGCAGGAGCTGCTGTGGCTGGTGGCCGAGGGCACTGAGGCCGATCTGGAGGCCCGCCGCGCCTGGGCCGAGGGCCTGGTGGACCGCCTCCTCACCGAGGGCAACCTCCCCCTGAACGGCCTGGCCGCCGAGGGGCGGCTGTCGGATCCCATCCCCGTGCCGGGGCCCGGCGGCGTGAGCCCCTGGCCCGCGCTGCTGGCCGTGGGCGCCATCGCGGAGGGCGATGCCGCCGTGAGCCGGCTCACCACAGAGACCCTCTACACCCTGGCGCCCGCCTGGCTGGGGGATCGCCTCGCCCCCCTGCAGGATCCCGCCGCGTTGCAGCGGCGCCTGCAGGCCACCGCCAAGGCCCTGGCCTCGCCAGAACCCCTGCCCGCGGCGCTGGCCCGGCTCGATCCCCTGGGCCTGCGCGACCTGGCCCCCCAGGAGGGCGAGGGCATGGCCAAGGCCACGGCCCTGGGCCGGGCCTTCACCCTGCGGGTGCGGACCGGCTACTTCGAGACCAAGGATGGCCGCCTGGTGCTGCTGCCCCTGGTGGCGGGCTTCCCCGCCACGGATGCGAAGGCCACTACCCGCGCCCTGACCTGGCTGGGCCGGGGCGCCGCAGGGCCCCTGCCGGCCGCCGCCAGCCTCCGCCAGCTGGAGGCGGCCCTGGCCCCCGCCCCGGATCGCACCTTCCCCCTGCAGGTCACGGGGGCCCACGCCATCACGGCCTGGGAATCCCACCGCCTCACCGTGGAAGTCCTGCTGAGCCTGGCCCTCAGCTTCGTCCTCATCGGCCTCGTCTACTGGCTGGGTTTCCGCACCCTGGCCGGCTACGGCTTCGTCATGGTGCCGCTCCTGGTGGGCATGGTCTGGGCCCTGGGCCTCACGGGCTGGGTGCTGGGCCGCGTGAACCTCATGGCCGCGGGCTTCGGCGCGGTGCTGCTGGGCGTGGGCGACGACGTGGGCATCCTGCTCTTCAGCCGCTACCGGGACGAGCGCCGCGCCGGCCAGGCCAAGCCCCGGGCCCTGCGCGCCGCCCTGCTCAGCACAGGACCGGGCGTGGTGGCCGGCGCCCTCGCCACGGCCATGGCCTTCCTGGCCCTGGCCTTCGCCCCCTTCCCCGGCATCCGGGATCTGGGCCTCACCACGGGTCTCGGCCTGCTGGCCTGCCTGGCCGCCACCTTCCTGGTGCTGCCGCCCCTCCTGCTCTGGCTGGACCGGGGCACCGGCACCTTCGCCCCAGGTCCCGAGCTGCCCACGGCCCGCCGCCGCGCCTGGGCCCCCTGGGTGGCGCTGGCCGTGCTGCTCCTGGCCCTCGTGGGCGCCCCGCGCACCCGTTGGGAGGAGGACCTGCGCCGCTTCCGCGCCCAGGGCAACCCGGCCCTCAACCTGCAGGAGCGGCTCACGCGCACCCTCGGCGCCAGCCTCCAGCCCCTGGCCATCCAGATCCCCCTGGAGGATCCGGACCGCCTGCCCGCGCGCTGGAACAAGCTGAGCCCCATCCTCCGGGAGGCCGGGCTGCCGGTGCCCGACTGGAAGAGCCTCGACCCGGAGCTGCGCCACACGCTGGGCTCCGAGACCTGGCGCCGGCAGGTGCTGGAAGCCGCCGCCAAGGCGGGCCTGGATCCCGCGGGGCTCGAGGGTCCACTGCGGGCCCTGGCCTCGGCCGCGGCGGATCCGGTGCAGCCCGTGGGCGCCCTGCAGGCCCTGCTGCCCCGGGCTACCCAGCAGGAGGACCACCACCCCTGGAACCTCTGGGACGGTTTCCACCGCAACCGCAAGCCCGCGCCGCTGGATCCCGCCCTGACGGTGCCGCTGCGGCTGGACGAGGCTTCCCTGCAGCGCCTCACGCCCCAGGTCGAGGCTGCCGGGGGCCGCTTCGTGGGCACCCAGCCCCTCTTCCGCGTGGTGAAGGGCATCGCCAAGGAAGCCGTGCAGCAGGCCGTACTGCTGGCCCTCGCGGGGATCTTCGCGGTCATCGCCTACTTCGGCCGCAACCTGCGCTTCGCGGTCTATGCCCTGGTGCCTCTGCTGGCCAGCCAGGCCGGCGTCTTCGGCGCCCTGGGTTGGGGCGGCGAGCCCCTCACCTTCCTGTCGCTCATGGCCATCCCCATCGCCCTGGGCGTGAGCGTGGACACCGCCTTCAACCTGCTGCACCGGGCCCGCGGCGAGGCCGACGCCCCCCGGCGCGTGGCCCGCGTCAACGCCGTCTGCGCCGGCACCACCCTGGCGGGATTCGGCGGAATGGTCTTCAGCGGGTATCGCGGCCTGCGGGGCCTCGGCCTGGCCTGCCTCGGTGGCGTGGCCCTGGCCCTGCTGCTCACCCAGTGGCTGCTGCCGGTGCTGCTGGAGAAGTGGCCGTTGGAGAAGAAGTGAATCCACTGAACGAGCTGTTGCAAACTCGCGTCGCCGAAGGCCCTGTCCCCGCCGCCGAGGTGATGGCCCTGGGCCTCTACCATCCGGAGCACGGCTACTACCGACGGAGCGAAGGCCCCTGGGGCTTCGCGGGCAAGGACTACTACACGGCCCTGGACCTGGGGCCCCTGCTGGGGCAGACCCTGGCCCTGCGCCTGGAGGCCGCCTGGGAGCGCCTGGGCCGGCCCCCGCGCTTCACCGCCCTGGAGCCCGGCGCGGGCCGGGGCTGGCTGGGCCGTGACGTGCTGAATGCGGTATCAGGTCCCTTCGCGGAAGCCCTGGTCTACGTCCACCGCGACGACAACCCCGCGGCCAGAGATGCGGCGGAAGAAGCCCTGGCTCCTTTCCTCGCGACGAACCGCGCGCGGTTCACCGCCGAGTCCGAAGCGCTGGAGCCCTTCGTGGGCGCCATCTTCAGCAACGAGCTCTTCGATGCCCTGCCCGCCCAGCCCTGGCGCTGGGACGGCGAGCGCTGGACGCGGGAGGTGCTGACGGCCAGCGGCCCCGAGTGGCAGGGGGCGGATCCCGGCGAGGCCGGGGCCTGGTTCGCCTCCCACACCGATGGTCTGGAGCCCCGCGATGGCAGCGTCTGGTGCGAAGCCCTGCCGGTCCTGGTGCAGGATCTCGCGGCGCCGCTGGAAGCGGGGCTCTTCCTGGCCGTGGACTACGGCGAGTCCGCCGACCGCCTGCTGGCCAAGGGCGCCGACCTGCGCCGCTTCAAGGCCCACGGCGTGGATGGCCGCTGGCACGAGGACCTCGGCGAGGCCGACCTCACCGCCGACGTGGACTTCACCCGCCTGGCCCACCTGCTCGAAGGCCACCGCTTCACCGGCCTGGGCCACGTGGAGCTGAGCAAGTGGATCCGCACCCACGCGCCGCTCGACCAATGGGGCGCCCAGTGGCTGACCCTCCCCGAAGCCGACCGCAAAGCCCGCACCGAGAACCTCCTCCAGCTCACCCTCCCCGGCATGATGGGGAGCCGGTTCAGGGTGCTGGAGGGGTGGAAGAATAGAACCCTTTAACCACCGATGAACACCGATAAAGCAAGGCCATCTGGCCATCGGTGTTCGAGTCATTTCGCCCGGAGGCGCTACAGCCCCAGCCGCACCTGGTTGCCGCGCTCCTCGAACCAGAGGGCGTCGGCATCGGTGATGGAGGCCATGGGCGCGGCGCCGGGGCCCAGGACGCAGCGGGTGAGCCTCCCGGCGGGCCGGGATGTGGGATGGAGGTAGCAGCCGGACAGGCGGCCCTCCTGGTCCGGGGCCAGCTCGGCGGCGGCCTGGATGAGAGCGTCGGAGGTGCCCACCTCGCGCCAGGCGAAGGGCTCCACCACCACGCCCAGGTGCAGCGGCAGCCTCGGCCGCAGGTCGTTCACTTCGCTGGGTCCCTCCGGCAGCAGAGCCAGTGCCTCGGGGGACCAGGCGGCGGCGCCGGTGAAGTGGAAGGGCCCTTTGGGGCCGACGACATCCTTGGGCAGCACGCGGTCCTGGTCATCCATCCAGACGGGATTCCAGGGCCCGCCCGGATGCGGGATGAGCAGCCAGCTGAGGGTGGCGCGGGCCTGGCGGTGGGCGGCCCGCAGGCGGCCGAAGGGCACGGCGTCCGCCCACACGTCGGCGTTCCAGCTGAGCAGCTCCGCCGCCACCCGGCCCCGGGCGTGGAGCAGGCTCCCGGCGCTGCCCAGCAGCTGGGGTTCCGCGCAGACTTCGATGCCATCCGCCACGGCGCGGAGCCGCCCGGGCCACAGGTGGGCGTTGCAGGCCAGGCGGGTGATGCCTTCGCGGCGCAGGGCCTCGGCGCCCCACTGCAGCAGGGGCCGGCCCCGCAGGGTCCAGGCGGGCTTGGGCAGGCACTGGCTGAGGGCCCCCATGCGCAGGCCCAGGCCCGCCGCGAGGAGGAAGCCTTCCAGCGGCTCAGGCATCGGGGGTGGCCGCTTCCGGCGGCAGGGGCTTGAGCAGGAACTGGCCCGGTGCTCGCCCACGCATGGCCAGCACGCGGATGCGCCAGCCCTGCAGGCGCAGCTCGTCGCCGGGGCGCAGCACGCGGCCCAGGCGCTCCTGGAAGAAGCCGCCCAGGCTCACGGAGCCGGCCTCGGTCTCCAGGCTCAGCTTCAGGTGATCCTCCAGCTGCTCGAGCATGACGTTGCCCTGGGCCAGCCAGGCGCCGCCGCGGGTCTTGCGCAGCTGGATGGCCTCGCGGTCGAACTCGTCCTGGATCTCGCCCACCAGCTCCTCGAGGACATCCTCCAGGGTGACCAGGCCATCCACGCCGCCGTGCTCGTCCACCACCAGGGCGAGGTGCTGCTTGCGCTGCTGGAACTCCAGCAGGAGGCCCTGGATGGGCTTCATCTCGGGCACGAAGAAGGGGGGCTTGGCCAGTTCGCGCAGGTCCACGGCGCCAGCCGTGTCCTGCATGGCCCAGAGCAGCTCCTTCAGGTGGATGACGCCCACCACGCGGTCGAGGTCGCCCTCCACCAGGGGGATGCGGGTGTGGGGCGTGGTGCGGGCCAGGGCGAGGTTGTCGGCGAGGCTGCGGGTGAGGTCGAAGCAGACCACCCGGGCCCGGGGCACGGCGATCTCCTTCACCATGCGGCGGCTGAAGTCGAAGACGTTCTCGATGAGCTCCTTGCGGTCCAGCTCCAGGTGGCCCTGGGCCTGGCTGCGCTCGAGCATGCGGCGGAACTCGGCCTCGGAGGGCAGCAGGTCCTCGGCATCGGCCTCTGGATGCACCCCGAAGAGGGCCAGCACCAGGTGGCTCAGCTTCGTGAGGCCCCAGGTGAGGGGCCGCACCAGGCGCGACCAGGCCAGCAGGGGCGCGGCGGTGCGCAGGGCCCAGGGCACGGCGGAGCGGATGGCCAGGCTGCGGGGCACCAACTCGGCCAGCACCACGTGCAGCGTGGTCATCACCAGCAGGGCCAGGGCCGTGCTGAGGGGCAGCACCAGCTTCGGCCAGGGCAGGTGGCCGAAGAGCGTGTGGAAGGCGTGGCTGAACAGCTCCTCACCCACGGCGCCCAGGGCCAGGGCGCAGAGCACGATGCCCGCCTGGATGGCGGACAGGTGGTGGGAGAGGCCCCGGTGGACCTCCAGGGCCCGGAGGGCGCGGGGATCCTCCCCGGCCAGGGCCTCGAGCTGCGTCTCCCGGATCCGCACGGCGGCGAACTCGGCCAGGACGAAGAAGGCGCTGAGGAGGATGAGGGCGGCGCAGATGAGGGCCGCGGCGAGGGTCACAGCCGTTATCCTCTCGCGAGATCAGACCCGCGGCGCAGCTTGTCCTGGATCTCCTGAAGCAGGCCGTCGAGGTTCTGCAGGCGGTCGCGGTGCTCGGAGAGCTGGCCGTGCACGGCCTGCTTCTCGCGCTCCAGGACCGCGTGGGAGTCCTGGTGCTCGGTGATGACCTGGTGCAGGCGGATGAGCTCGGCCTCCTTCTGATCCAGGCCGTTCATGAGCTCCAGGCGCTGGCCGTCATGGAGGATGTTGGCCTCGTCCAGCTCCTGGCGGACCGTGGCGAGCTGAGTGCCGAGGTGCGCGATCTCCTCCTGGTGCTGCTGGAGGATCTCCTGCTTCGCGAGCAGCTGTTGGTCCCGTTCGAGGACGAGGGCCTGGCTGGCCTCCAGCTCCGTCTCCACCTGGCGCAGCCGCGCGCCCAGCTCGGCCAGGTCGCGGCCCTGGCCCCGCATGGTGGCCTCGAGGCCCGCGATCTCCAGCTGGTAGCCGTGGGCCTTCTCCTTGTAGCCCACCACCTCCAGCAGGGTGGCCTGGTGGATACCCTCCAGGCTGGTGTGCTGCGCCACGAGGCCCTCGACGGTGGTGTGGAGCTGGCCCTGGGCCAGCAGGGCGGCGTCCAGCTCCTGCTGCTTGGCGGCGAGGGCCTCGTCCTTCTCGGCCAGGGCGGTGTCCTTCTCGGCCAGGGCGGTCTCCAGCTCCCGGGCCTTGGCCTTGAAGGGCTCCAGGTCCATGGTCTCGTGCAGCAGCCGGTCGCGCTCCTTCAGCAGCTCGATGGCGCGCTGGGCCTTCTCGCCCACCTGCTGGTTGAGGGTCTCCACCTGCTGGATGAGGTCCGTGCGCTCAGTGAGGGCCTCCTTCAGCTGAGCCTTGAGCGTGTCGGCGCTTTCGCCCTCACGACCCCGGGTCTCCTCCAGGGCGCGCAGGGCCGCCTCGGTCTCGGCGAGCCGCGCCGTGAGGATTTCGGCTTCGCGGGTGCTGCGCTCCATCTCATCCAGGTTCAGGGTCACGGAGTTCAGCTGGCGCTGCACCTGCTGGGCCTCGGCCTCGGCGGCGCGGAGGCGCTCCTCGGCGGTGGCCAGGCGCTGGTCCTTGGCGCGCATCTCCTCGTGGAGGTTGGCGACCTGGTCTTCCAGCAAGCGCAGGTGGCGGCTATCCGGGGGAACGTCCGTGGCGAGGGCGGGGCCCCGGTCCAGGTTGGTGGTCTGCACCGGCGAGGCGGGCCGCACCCCGAAGACGGGCGCGGCGGAGGGGCTGTCGATGGCGCCCTTGAGGCCATCCAGCCAGTCGTCGCCCAGCTCGGTATCCACCAGCTCGCCCAGCGGGTTGTCGGGATCCAGGGTGCGGCCCGGCACCAGGGGCGCCAGGGCGGCGACCAGGGCGCTGGGCGCCATGGGCTTGTGCAAGTAGAGGTCGGCCCGGCCCTTCAGGCTCTGGTGGCGCCGGTACTCCTCCTCCGTGGCCTTGGCGCTGATGAGCGCGATCTTGATGCCATCCAGCTTGGCGTTCTTGCGGATGGAGGAGCAGAGGGCGTAGCCCTTGTTGTCGGCCACCTCGACGCAGATGAACACGGCGGCGAAGGCGCCGCTCTCCAGCTTGGCCAGCACGCCATCCGGCGCGCCCGCCAGCTCGAGATCGAAGGCCGCTTCGAGGCTGACCTGATGCTCCTTGAGGAAGCTCCGGTCGCTGTCCACAAGGAGAAGGCGTTGGCCCATGGTCGATATCCTTAGGCTGGGTTGAACCCACAAGTCTAGCGGAATGAAGGAAGCCCTGGGACACCCAGGGCTTCCTTCATCGGTATCTTCGCGCTGGGGGATCAGCGGGGGGGGATGGCCAGGGTGATCTTCTGGGTGCCGTTGGGGGACTGGATGAAGAGGAGCAGGGTGCGGCCCCCGGACTTCTTCACAGCGGCGTTGAACTCGCCCAGGGTGTTCACGGGCTGCCGGCCGATCTCGGTGATGATCATGCCCGGGGCCAGGCCGCGGTCCGCGGCGGGGGAGCGGGGATCCACCGAGGTCACCACCACGCCCTTGAGCCGGTTCTTGGGATCGGCGGCTTCCACGGTGAAGCCGTAGGCCTTCTCAAGGTTCAGGCTCTTCAGGTCGCCCTGGGGCTTGGCCCCGCTGTCGCCCTCGACCTCCTCGCCGGCCTCGCGGCGGCGCTGGTCCTCGATGGCCTTGCGGTCGCCCAGGGTGGCGGTGAGGGTCAGGGTCTTGCCGTCCCGCCAGATGGTGAGCTTGAGGGTCTCGCCCGCCCGGCGGCTGGAGACGGCCGTCACCAACTCGTCGGGGCTGCGCACGGCCTGGCCCTCCACGGCGGTGATCACGTCCAGGCGCTGCACCTTGGCCTTGTCGGCGGCCTGGTCCTTCTCCACGGTGCTGACCACCACGCCCTCCTTGACGCCCAGAGCGTCCTGATAGGCCTGGTCCAGCTCGGCGGGACCGATGCCCAGGTAGCCCCGGCTCACGGGCTTGCCGCTGCGCAGGTCCTTGAGGATGCGGCTCACCTGGCTGATGGGCACGGCGAAGCCGATGTTCTGCCCGGCGGGGTTGATGGCGGTGTTGATGCCCACCACCTCGCCCCGCAGGTT
Source organism: uncultured Holophagaceae bacterium (assembly GCA_963751095.1). Taxonomy (GTDB): domain Bacteria; phylum Acidobacteriota; class Holophagae; order Holophagales; family Holophagaceae; genus Geothrix. The sequence continues at coordinate 451,005 of CAVVTK010000007.1, forward strand.
CAACAGGGGGCCGCCGGAGTTGCCGCGGTTGATGGCGGCGTCGGTCTGCAGGAAGGAGCTGACGCCGGTGTCGAGCTTGCGGCCCTTGGCGCTGATGATGCCCTGGGTGACCGTGTGCTCCAGGCCGAAGGGGTTGCCGATGGCCACCACCCACTCGCCGATGCGCAGGGAATCGGACTCGCCGAGCTTGGCGAAGGGCAGGTGCGCGGCGTCAATCTTGATCAGGGCGATGTCCAGCTCCTTGTCCTTGCCCAGCACGGTCGCTTTGTAACTTTTCCCGTCGTTCGTTTTGACTTCCAGGGCATTGTCGCCGCCGCCCATGCTGGCGATGACGTGGTAGTTGGTGAGGATCTCGCCGGCGGGGGAGATGATCACCCCGGAGCCGCCCGACACCGCCCGCTGTTCGTCCTCGCCGCCCCGGGGGGCGCGTCGCTGCTGGGGGCCGCCAGGGCCGAAGAAGAAGTCGAAGAAGTCCTGGCCCCCCACCTGGGGATGCTCGAAACCGCGCCGGTTCTTCACGAAGCTGGTGTTCGTGATGGCCACCACCGTGGGGTTGAGCTTTTCGGCCACGTCCGCGATGGGCGGCAGCCGGTCGAAGCCCTTGGCCTCCACCACCACGGGTTTCTCTTCCTGGGCCGACGCTACCCACCCGTAACCGAGTCCCATCCCCAGGGCCATGCACCCGGCCGCGAAGGCCGACAACCCGAGAATCTGCTTCACCTGACGCTTCATGGATCTCCTCACTCCGCCGGGTCCCCGGCATGCCATTCGATGACCGCAACCCCCCGAAGGTTCCCGCTGGCCTTCCCACGCCGCCCAGGATAATCTGGATGGTCCAACGGCGGCTGTAGCTCAGTTGGTTAGAGTACTGGATTGTGATTCCAGGTGTCGCCGGTTCGAGTCCGGTCAGCCGCCCCAGATTGAAAAGCCCCCGCCCGCGGGGGTTTTTCAATCTGGAACGAGCCGGGAGTCGAACCGGCGACAGTGGGACCGCGGAGACAGCCCGGGGGGCTGTCGGAGCGGGACCGGCGGACGGCGCAGCCGGACGCGGGCCGGTTCGAGTCCCGGTGGCGTGGGTCGAGGTCCCCGGCAGGCCGCGCAGCGGGCTGGGGCCGGTTCGAGTCCCGGTGGCGTGGGTCGAGGTCCCCGGCAGGCCGCGCAGCGGGCTGGGGCCGGTTCGAGTCCCGGTGGCGTGGGTCGAGGTCCCCGGCAGGCCGCGCAGCGGGCTGGGGCCGGTTCGAGTCCCGGTGGCGTGGGTCGAGGTCCCCGGCAGGCCGCGCAGCGGGCTGGGGCCGGTTCGAGTCCCGGTGGCGTGGGTCGAGGTCCCCGGCAGGCCGCGCAGCGGGCTGGGGCCGGTTCGAGTCCCGGTGGCGTGGGTCGAGATTCCATGGCCCCGGATTGGCCACGATCCCAACCTCCAGGTGATGCGGGCCGACCCCGGGGTGGCCTTCGCCCTCTTCAGGATGTGAAACAGGGCGAAGCCTTATTTTAGTTATTTGCGCTTTTCTAAAACAAGGATTATCCTTGTTTTACTTTCCGGGGGTGCCATGAAGCGGGACATCACAGGCCGCTACGTCGTGCAGACGACCCAGGGGGAAGCCACCCGGGCCTTCGTCCCACACTCCCTGCCACCTGATCCCCCCATCCAGTGGACCCCGGGGTTGCTGGCCGCCCAGCAGCGGGCCGCCCTGGCACTTGGCCGCCTGGACGGCGTCACGGCCCTGCTGCCGGACCCAGCCCTGTTCCTCTACAGCTACGTTCGCAAGGAAGCCGTGCTCTCCAGTCAGATCGAGGGGACGCAGTCCTCCCTCTCGGACCTGCTGGCCTACGAGAACCGGCACGCCCCGGGGGTCCCCCTCGACGATGTCGTCGAGGTATCCAACTACGTCGCCGCCCTGAACCACGGGCTGAAGCGACTCAAGGAGGGCTTCCCCCTCTGCCTGCGCCTCATCCGTGAGCTCCACGAGGTGCTGCTCACCTCGGGTCGGGGCAGCGGGAAGCAGCCCGGGGAGTTCAGGACAAGCCAGAACTGGATCGGCGGCAGCCGCCCAGGCAACGCCAAGTTCGTCCCGCCGCCCCACGAGGAGCTGCCGGAGTGCCTGGGGGTCTGGGAGACTTTCCTGCACGGCGACGCCACCATCGCCGACCCCCTCACCCGGGCGGCCCTGGCCCACGTGCAGTTCGAGACCCTGCACCCCTTCCTGGACGGCAACGGGCGCGTCGGGCGCCTGCTCATCACCCTGCTCCTCAGTGTGGAAGGCGTGCTCCGCGAGCCCCTCCTCTACCTCAGCCTCTTTCTGAAACAGCACCGGGAGACCTACTACGAACTGCTGCAAAGGGTCCGCATCGAGGGCGATTGGGAGGCATGGCTGGACTTCTTCTTCCAGGGCGTCACCGAGACCTCCGACAGCGCGGTCTCGACCGCCCAGCGACTCCTCCAGCTCTTCGCGGACGACCGAAAGCGCATCCAAGCGAACGGCAAGATCGCGGGCTCCGTTCTACAGGTCCACCACTACCTCCAAGGACGCCCCATCGCCTCCGCCTCCGCCATCGGCGACGCGGAGAACCTCTCCCCCGCCACGGTCAACAAGGCCCTGAAGGCCCTGACCGGGATCGGTATCGTTCGGGAGATCACCGGCGGCCAGCGGAACCGGCTGTTCGCCTACGAGCAGGTCTTGCAGGTATTGTCCGAGGGAACGGAGAAGTAGCTGTTGGTTCAGCGCTGTCTCTGCGTGGCGGAGCTTCGCCTCAGTCTTCCTTTTGTTGCCCCTGCAGCCATGCCCTCGGCGACTGTCCCGTGAACTCCCGGAAGGCCCGGGACAGGGCGGTGGAGCTGCCGTAGCCCACATCGAAGGCCACGACCTTCAGCGGGATTCCCCTGGCCAGTCGCTCCTGGGCGGTGGCGATGCGGAAGCGGGCCAGGTGCTCGCCCGGGGTCAGCCCCATGGTCTGCTTGAACTGGAGCGCGAACCCGCTGCGGGACAGGCCAGCCTTGGCCGCCATATCGTCGAGGGTCCAGGGGCGGGCCGGATCGGCATGCACAGCCACGAGGGCGTTCCGGAGCTGCGGGTGCACCAACCCAGCCAGCAGCCCGGTCTGGGTCATGCCCGAACCCACGGCGTGGCGCACGAAGTGAACGAGGACCACTTCACAGAGCCGGTCCACCACTGCCTGCTTGCCTTCCGCCGATGCGAAGGCTTCCTGGAAGAGCAGCTCCGCCAGGGGCCCTACCTGCTCCACCCCCAGGTGCATGACCTCGGGCAGGGCCAGGGCCAGGGGGCAGCCCACGCCGATACCGAAGGTGATGGTGGCGCAGACCAGGTCAAGCCCCTCGGGCCCCTCCGGCACGAGATGGTGCGGAAGGTTGCGCGGGTAGAACAGCAGGCCAGGCCCATTGATCTTCAGGGCCTTCCTACCACCCAGATAGCGGATCTCGCCCCGGCCCGACCTGACGAGGTGGAGATGCCCATGATCCTTGGGCTGATCGAAGCTGGCCACTGCGCACAGATTCCCCGTGAAGAACGTCTGGGCGTGCAGGCGGAAGCGTTCAAAGAGGGGCTGGAGGGCGTCGGAGGTCATCTGGGACTCCAGGTCTGCTTTCTCGGACCCTCAGTCACCTTCGGGTGGAACCAGGGTGCCACTTTTGGGATGTGCACCGTGCACCCCATTCCCAAGGAGCCTCCATGACCACCATCTCCCCGCTCGATCCCACCCTGGCCACCCCCGAGGTTGCCGCCATCCTCCAGGCCGTGAAGGCCAAACTGGGCCGGGTCCCCAACCTGTTCCTCACCCTCGCCAAGGCCCCGGCGGCGCTGAAGACCTACCTCGGTGCCTCCGAAGCCCTCGCCGCGGGCCTCCTGGACGCCCAGCAGCGCGAGGTCATCGCCCTGGCCGTGGCCGAGGCCAACGGCTGTAACTACTGTCTGGCCGCTCACAGCGCCATCGGCAAGATGGTGGGCCTGGACGCCGACACCTTGTTGCAGTCCCGCTCGGGGGTGCCCGCGAACCGTCGTCACGCCGCCCTGGCTGCATTCGCCAGGGCCGTGGTGCGGGAGCGCGGTCAGGTCTCGCCCCTGGACCTGCAGGCCGCCCGCGAGGCGGGACTCGACGATGAGGACTTGCTGGAGGTGGTGGCCAACGTGGCGGTCAACATCCTCACCAACTACACCAACCTCGTGGCGGGCACCGTGGTGGACTTCCCCAAGGTCGAGCGCCTCGCCCACGTGTAACGCATGATGGCCGGGTCGCCCTCACCTGGGTGACCCGGCCGATCCCGCAGGAGACAACATGCCCTCACGCTTCATGGATCTCATGCTGACCCCGGATGTCCAGGCTGCCCAAGAGCGCTATTTCGGTCGAAGCCAAGCCCGCCCAGGCACCGCCATACCAGACATCTTCGGGGAGGACGAAGGGTCCTTCATCGCGGAGATGGATAGCTTCTACATGGGCTCCGTGAGCCAGGACGGCTGGCCCTATGTGCAGCACCGGGGCGGGGCCAAGGGCTTCCTGAAAGTCCTGGGGCCCTCGACCCTGGGCTTTGCCGACCTCAAAGGAAACCGACAGCTCCTGACCACGGGGAACCTGACCCATGACGGCCGCGTGTGCCTGTTCCTCATGAGCTACCCCCTCCAGGCCCGCCTGAAGATCCTCGGCCGGGCCGAAATCCTGGGCACCAAAGAGCACCCCGAGCTGGCCATGGCCCTCATCCCTCCGGGCATGGAGAAGGCCACCGAGCGCCTCTTCAGAATCCAGGTGGAGGCCTTCGACTGGAACTGTCCCCAGCACATCACCCGCCGCTTCACCGAGGCCCAGGTCAGCGAAGCCATCCGTCCCCTCCAGCAGCGCATCGAGAACCTGGAGGCCCAACTGGCAGGGCGGGATCGCCGGTCCTGACCACCCCCGAGCCATCCGAGTGGACGGGGCCTGGAAAGGCCTGTCCTGTCTACTGGATCTCCACGGTCAAGTGCGCGATCTCCTCGTGGATCGAGAGGCACTGCCGCACGGACTGGACCGTCAGCCCGGGGTTGGGGCTGACCAGGGCAAGGATGCAGGCATAGCTCCCCTTCCCGACGCGCCAGACGTGGAGGTCGATGATCTGGGTCTCCTTGCCCCACTCGGGCTGGGTGGCGATGGCCTCGCGGATCTCCTCGACGATCGGATGGTCCATCTCCGCATCCAAGAGGACGCGGGACGAATCCCGCAGCAGTCCCTTGGCCCAGACGGCCACCAGGATGGCTCCGGCGAAGCCCATGACGGGATCCAGCCACGCCCACCCGAACACCATGCCACCCGCCAGGGCGGCGATGGCGAGGACGGAGGTGGCCGCGTCGGCGATGACATGCAAGTAAGCGGACCGAAGGTTCAAGTCGTGGTGGTGGCCACCCTCTCCGTGGCCGTGGTGATGTTCGTGCCCGTGGTCATGGGCCCGCCCGAGGATGAGGGCACAGGCCACGTTCACGGCGAGGCCCAGGATGGCCACGATGATGGCTTCGCGGTAGTGGATGGGCTTGGGATCGAGGATCCGCTCCACGGACCCGATCACCATCCAGGCCGCCACGCCCAGCAGGAACAGGGCACTTGCGAAGCCCCCGAGGATCTCGATCTTCCATGTGCCGAAGGCGAAACGGTGATCCCGGGCGTGTTGCCTTGCCATGGCGTAGGCGAAGGCGCTCAGGCCGATGGCGACGGCGTGGGAACTCATATGCCAGCCGTCGGCCAACAAGGCCATGGAGTTGAACCACCATCCGGCCGCGATCTCCACCACCATCATCAGGGCGGTGATGACCATGACGAGCCGGGTGCCGCGCTCCCCGGCCTGGTTGCCGGTGTCGAAGATGTGAACGTGGTGTGGCGATATTCGCTCGGAAGGGTTCATTTCAGCTCTTATCCAAACGCGCGATCTTGCTTCGATCACGGTGGTTTCTTGGCTTCAACGTCGGGGCAGCAGAATTGGTCAGGGATCCCTTTGACACGATCATTACACTGATTCGTGTAAGATTGCCTCGATGGCAAAGTCACCCCTAAAGCTCCCCGCCTGCTCCCCCAAGGCGCCCCTGACGGAGCGTCCCCTCTTGGGCATGGCGTTGGCCTCGGAGCTGGCCCAGGTCTTTGAGGTGCTAGCGTCAGACACACGTCTGCGGTTGCTACATGCCCTGGTGCTTCTGGGTGACCCCTGCATGAGCGATCTGGCTGAAGCCGTGGGAATGAAGCCCCAGGCCGTCTCAAACCAGCTACGCCGTCTGGTAGACCTCGGCATCCTCGCCACGCGGCGTCATGGGGCCCACGTCCACTACACCATCGTCGATCCGTGCGTCATCCGCCTAATGCACCACGGGCTCTGCCTGAACGAGGAAACCCGTGACCACATCCAGGTGAACGTCTCATGAGGCGCTGGGTGGCGATCCTGCTCCTCTGCCTGGCCTCGGTCTACCTGGGTGCCACCGGGGTGGACCAGTGTGCCGAAGGCGTGCAGGACGACTGCGCCCCCATCTGCCACATCCTCTGTGCCGATGGCTGCGGCACCGTGCCCGTGCCGGACGCACCAGTTCAGCCATCAGCTGATCCCCTGCCGACGCCACGCTATGCCATGGCGCCGGTCGAGAGCCTTATCAGCCTGCACGTCGAGCCCGAGAAGGACCCGCCCCGGGTGTGAAGGCGTGCTCGCCTTGTTCTCGGCTGGGCATCGCCCTGTCGCGTTGCCGGGCTCGACTTCGAGGGCCTGATGCAGTCCTTCTCTGCCTACTGGCACGGCCCTGCCCACCCATGGGCCAGGCCCGCCCTCTAAACCCAACTCGGTGGTGGCCATGCTTCTCGCACCTTCACGTTCGCCAAGAACGCTCACCCTATGTCTGGTTTTGGCCCCCCCCATAGGCCTCTGTCCCCTGGGCGCCCAGGAAGCGACACCAGTCCTGACGGAGACCCAGGCCATCACCCGCGCCCTGGCACGCCCCGAATGGCAGGCACTCACCCAACTCCCCGCCAGGCAGACAGAGGGGGCGGCGTTGGAGGCACGGAGCTGGCTCTCGCCCGGCGTCGAATGGACCCGCGAGCAGTTCAACGGCATCCAGCCCGGTAAGCGGGAGGACACCTTCCTGCTCAGCCAGAGCTTCGACATCTCGGGTCGCCGGTTGGCCCGGCGGGATGCGGCCCTCAAGCGGGAAGAGGGCGGCAAGGCCGAGAGTGAACAGCGCGTGGCAGGCGTCGTCGCCCAGGTCCGCGAAGCGTTCTACGAAGTGCTGGTGGCCCGGGAACGCCTCGCTCGCCTGGAGGGCTCCATCTCCCGGGTGGGCCGCTTTCAGGAACGGGTGGACCGCCTGCATCAGGCCGGTGAGATGTCCGGCCTCGACCGTGGCCGGGTCCGTCGCGAGGTCGAACTTCTGCGGGGACGCGAGGTGGTTGAACGCTCCCGGCTTCTCCAAGCTGAAGCACGCCTGCGTTCCCTCCTGGGAAGCAGTCCCGGCACCGTTCAGGGTGACCTGCTCCCCGAGCCGCCTGCGACCCTGGACGCCTACGTGGCCGAACAGCCCGGCGCCCCCGCAACCCGCATGGCCCTGGCCCAGGAAGCGGCGGCCCAGTCCGACGCCAAGGCCGCTGGCCGGTGGGCACCGGACCTCCAGCTCGGCCTGGGTGTAAAGCGGTGGCAGGAGGCTGGGCTCACCGGCAACGGCAACGTGTTCTCGCTGGGGCTGACCTTCCCGACTCCAGGGCGCGTCAACGCAGCCCGGGTCCGGGGCGAAGCCGAGGCCCGTGCGGCCTCCGCCCAGGCGAGACTCCAGCGCGAGCAGGATGGGGCCGAACTTCGCGCCCTCTGGCAGGCATCTGTGGACCTCCGGGCCTCTGCTGAGCGCATGGCCACGGAGGCCCTCGCTGATTCAGGACGGGTGGACGCCGCGCTGGACGCCGCCTTTGCCGCTGGCGAGTTGGATCTCCTGGGACGCCTGGATGGCGCCCGGAGCCTCCTCGAAGCCGAACTGGCCGCGCTGGACCAGGCCCATGCCGCCCGCAGAACCCGCATCGCCCTTGATCGCATGCTCGGAAAGGTGAACCCATGATCTCCGCCACGTCCCGCCGTCCCATCGCCCCGACCCTCATGTGGAGCCTCGCCCTGGGGCTTACCCTCACCGGCACCCTGGCCTGCAACCGCAAGGAAGTGGCCGACGAACACGCCCATGGCGCCGCTGCCCACGGACACCAAGCTCCCGAGCGGCCCTCCTTGGCCCCGACCATCTACGCCGATGGCCTGGAGCTGTTCGTCGAATACGCCGTGCTGGTGGTCGGGGAGACCTCCAACTTCGGGGCCCACCTCACGCACCTGGAGGGCTTCCAGGCGGTGAAGGACGGTCGCGCCGAAGTGATCCTCACCGGCGTGGGCGGAGAGCAGCGGTTCGGGGGTGAGGTCTCGGCGACGCCCGGGATCTTCCGCCTGGCCCCCAAGCCCAAGGCGGCGGGGGAAGTCCAGGTCCGCATCCTGTGGAAGGGCCCCAAGGGCCAGGCCACCTTCGACCTGGGGAAGCACACGGTCTACCCCGATCTGGCCGCCGCCAGGTCGGCCCAGGTGCCCGAGGCCGAGGGCGGCATCTCCTTCCTCAAGGAACAGCAGTGGAACGTGCCCTTCGGAACGACCGAGGCCAAGCCCCGTCCGCTCTACCAGGGCTTTGAAGCCTACGGGACGATCCAGGCGGTTCCGGGCGGTGAGGGTCGCGTGCTGGCCCCCGTGGCGGGCCGCCTCGAAGGCGCCACCTTCCCCAACGTGGGTCAGACGGTCAAGCAGGGACAGCGCCTCGCGGGGCTGGTGCCCAAGGCTGGCTTGGATCTCTCCCAGGGCACCGTGCAACTCGACTTCGAGCGGGCCCGGCTGCGCCACGAACAGACCACGGCCAACCTCGCCCGCATGAAGAGCCTGCTGGAGCAGGACGCGGTCCCCAAGCGGCGGGTGGAGGAAGCCACCCGCGAAGCGGCCATGGCGGATGCCGAGTTCAAGGTGGCCCAGGCCCGCAAGGACGAGGCCACCCTGGGCAAGGGCGGCTTGGCCATCGCCCTGACCGCCCCGGTGTCCGGTGTGGTCAGCACCGCGAACGGCGGCCCGGGCATCCAGGTGGCCGAAGGCCAGGAACTCTTCCACATCGTGGACATCCGCCGCCTCCGCCTGGAGGTGCAGGTTCCCGAGGCCCAGGCGGGTCGGCTGGCCAAGGTTGCCAGCGTGTGGTTCCAGGCCCCGGGCGTGCCCGCCATGCTGCTCGACCCCAGCCAGGGGGCCCGGATGCTCGGCCAGGGGGGTGCCATCCACCCCGAGCGACGGACGGTGCCCTTCCTGGTGGAGTTCGCCAATCCCACCGGCGCCCTGAAGGTCGGCCACACCGGCAAGGTGTTCGTGCGCGTGGGTAGCCCCAGCCAGGGCCTCGCCATCCCGGCATCAGCCCTTCAGGACGAGGACGGCCTCTCCGTGGTCTATGTCCAGGCCGGGGGCGAACGCTTCCTCCGCCGCATCGTGCAAATCGGCACGAGGGATGGGGACTGGGTGCAGATCCTCGGCGGGATCCAGCCCGGTGAACGGGTCGTGACCCTGGGAACCCACCTCGTGCGTCTGGCGGCCAGCTCGGGGAAGGTTCCCGAACATGGCCATGCGCACTAGGGGGTTGTGATGCTTGATCGGATCATCCGAACCTCTCTGAACCAACGCTACGTCGTGCTGCTGGTGGCCGTCCTGATGCTCGTCTGGGGCGGATGGACGGCGAGCCGCATGCCCGTGGATGTGCTGCCCGACCTCACCGCCCCCACAGTCACTGTGGGCACCGAGGCCCACGGCATGGCTCCCCAGGAAGTGGAGCGACTCATCACCCAGCCGGTGGAGAGCGCCATGCAGGGTGCGGCAGGAGTCCGCCGCGTCCGCTCCACAAGCCACGTGGGCCTATCCCTCGTGCACGTCGAGTTCGACTGGGATGTGCCCATCCTCCAAGCGCGGCAGGTCGTCTCCGAACGCCTCCAGGCAGCGGTGGGAGGGCTTCCCCCAGGCACCCCGACGCCCGTGCTGCTGCCCATCAGCTCCATCATGGGCGAGATCATGTTCGTGGCCCTGGAGAGCGATCAGCACTCCCCCATGGACATTCGTGCCCAGGCCGACTGGGAAGTCCGGCGGCGACTGCTCGCCGTGCCCGGCGTGAGCCAGGTCATCCCCATCGGCGGTGAGGTTCGCCAGTATCAGGTGCTGCTCAAGCAGGACCGCCTGCTGGCCTACCGGCTCACCGCCGAGGAGGTGGCCGAGGCCGTCAAGAAGTCCGGGGAGAGTTCCTCGGCAGGCTTCCTGGTGCACCAGGGTCAGGAGTATCTGATCCATGGCATCGGGCGTCTCCAGGCGGTCTCGGACCTGGAGTCCGCCCTGGTCGTCCGGAGGGATGGCCAGCCCGTGAAGGTGAAGGAGCTCGCCGAGGTGAAGATCGGCCCCGCCCTCAAACGCGGCGAGGGGAGCCACAACGGGCGGCCCGCCGTCATCCTCTCCATCCAGAAACAGCCCGCCGCGAACACCCTGGAGCTGTCCAAGCACCTGGATCAGGTGATGGACGAGATCCAGACCACCCTCCCCAAGGGCATGAAGCTGGAGAAGCATATCTTCCGGCAGGCGGATTTCGTCGAGGTGGCCATCCGCAACGTGGTCAATGCCCTGCGGGATGGCACCCTTCTGGTGATCTTGGTGGTGGGGCTCTTCTTGATGCACACCCGTGCCACCCTCATCACCGCCGTGGCCGTGCCCCTCAGCCTCGTGGCGGCGATCCTGGTGCTGAAGGCCTTCGGGGCTACGCTGAACACCATGACCTTGGGTGGCATGGCCCTGGCCATCGGCGACCTCGTGGACGATGCGATCGTGGACGTGGAGAACGTGCTCCGGCGGTTGCGCGAGAACGCTGCCAAGGTAGCCGAGCACCGCAAGCCCTTCCTCCAGGTGGTCTACAAGGCCAGCATGGAGATCCGCTCCTCCATCGCCTACGCCACGGCCATCATCATGGTGGTCTTCACGCCCATCTTCTTCCTGAGTGGCGTGGAGGGTCGGTTGCTCCAGCCTCTGGGCATCGCCTTCACGGTGGCCCTAGGTGCGTCGCTGCTCGTCGCCCTGACGGTCACACCGGCGCTCTGCGCTTGGCTGCTGCCTCACGACCTGTCAGACAAGCACGCCCACGAAGGCCGCTTCGTCACCTGGATCAAGGCTCACTACACCCCAATCCTCGCCTGGGCCATGCCCCGCTGGAAGCTGCTCATCTCCCTCGGTGGGGTGGGACTCCTGACGGCCACCCTCAGCCTGTTCTTCGCCGGGCGCAGCTTCATGCCCGAGTTCAACGAGGGCAGCCTGACCGTCACCTTCGTCTGCTTGCCTGGCACCCCCCTGGATGAGTCCAATCAACTGGGGCGGCAGGCCGAGCAGATCATGCTGAAATACCCTGAGGTCGTGGCCACAGCTCGACGCACGGGCCGGGCCGAACTCGATGAGCACGGGCAGGATGTGTTCGGAGCCGAGATCGAGGTGGATCTTCAGATGAAGGACCGCAGCAAGGAGGAACTGCTGGCCGCGCTTCGGAAATCGCTGGCGCAAATCCCGGGGGTCTTCATCAGCCTCGGGCAGCCCATCAGTCACCGTGTGGACCACATCCTCAGCGGCAGCAAGGCAGCCATCGCCGTGAAGGTCTTCGGCCCGGATCGCCTGGAACTCCGACGCCTCGCCCAGGAAGTGAAGGCCGAGATGGCCCAGGTGCAGGGCGTGGTCGATCTGGCCATGGAGGCTGAGGCCGCCCAGCCCCAGCTCGCCATCAAGCCGGACCGCTCGGCCCTGGCCAGCGCCGGGCTCACCACCCAGGACTTCGCCCACGCACTGGAACTCTCCTTCGCGGGCGAGACCGTCGCCCAGGTCCGCGAGGGCAACCGGGCCTTTGATGTGCTTGTGAGGCTGGAACCCACCGCCAACCTGGATGCCGAACGGATCGGCTCGGTGCTGGTCTCGACCCCCACAGGCCCTGTGCCCATCAGCCAACTCGCCCAGGTGGACTACGAACGCGCCCCGGCCTACATCCCCCGTGAAGACAACCAGCGCAAGCTGGCCGTCTCTTGCAACGTGGGGGGACGGGATCTCTTCGGCGTGGTGGCTGACATCCAGGCCCGCATCAGGGAAAGGGTCAAGCTGCCCCAGGGTTACCAGATCACCTACGGTGGTCAGTTCGAGAGCGGCGAAGGGGCCACCCGGACCCTGAGCCTTCTGGGCCTTGGGGCCGTGGTCATCGTCTTCGGCCTCCTCTTCCTGGCCCTTCGCAGCTTCCGTGACGCCACCCTGGTCATGGTCAACTTGCCCCTGGCCTGGATGGGCGGCGTGCTCGGCCTCTGGGCCAGCGGCGGCGTCCTGAGCGTGGCCACCCTCATCGGGTTCATCACCCTCTTCGGCATCGCCACCCGAAACGGGATCATGTTGGTGACCCACATCCACCACCTGCATGATGAGGGTCTTCATGGTGTCGAGGCCATCCGGCGGGCCGCCCTGGAGCGCCTCAGCCCCATCCTCATGACGGCCCTGACGGCAGGGCTGGCCCTGTTACCCATCATCCTCCGCCGCCACGCCCCCGGCAGCGAGATCCAGGCCCCCATGGCCTTCGTGATCCTCTTCGGCCTCCTGTCCAGCACCGCCCTGAACATGCTCGTGGTGCCCAGCCTCTACCTGCGCTTTGGCTCGAAAGTTGGGCATAGTCGTTCCTCAGACGGAGCCCTTGCCGAAACAGGAACTCTTTAGCCCGGGCCCGGCGGGGATTCGTGTGGTGTATGTGTGGGGTGGCCCCAAATGACTCCTCGCCAATCCCCACCACGACTAGCTCCAGTAGCTTCGGTACCTTTCTTGTGATTCCACGGTGTCATTGGCTGGCTTTGAAATCACAGGCCGGGGCATCGACTTGGTTCGCAGTCAGGTGTGAGTCCCCAAAATCCTCCCAGTTACTGCTTGACCAACTCGACTCGACGGTTCTTGCCACGCCCTTCTTCGGTGCGGTTGTCTGCCACGGCGCGATCCGCTCCCCACCCTTTCGCAGACAATCGCCCGCGGGAGATGCCTGCGGTCACCAGGGCCTCGAGCACCGTCTTGGCACGGGCTTCGGATAGGGAACGGTTATGAGCGGGGTCACCGGTGCCATCCGTGTGGCCGTCCACAGACACCTTCAACTCCGGATGCTTTTGCAGTAGCAGGGCCATCTGCTCCACCTGGGGTTTGGCTTCGGCCGTGAGTGTGGCGCGGTCCAGATCGAACCGCACATCCATAGCGATGTAACCATCGCGACTCAGGGCCTTGAACATGGCATCGGCCTGGATGACCTGGACCATGGCCGCTTTCTCGATGATGCGGAGGCTGTAAAACTTGCCACCCGGCGCCGCGTTGACATCAACCCAGGTCTCCTGACCCTGGCGAACCAGGCTCAGCACCACCTGATCCCCACTGATGTTCTTGGCGACCAGGGTCCCGCCCACGGCCTTGATGGCCTCCAGGTAGTTCCTTGCTATGGCAACACCACCTGGCGCCGGCTCACCCTTCTTCAACTGATAGTCGAGCCGCGTGTATTTCCCCTCCACGGCCAGTTTGGGTTTCCGGGCGCCTTGCGAGAACTCGAAGCGGTGGAAATCCCGCTGCTCGGAAACCCTGATGTAGAACCCTGGCATCCGATTGAACAGGGGGTGGTCCGCGGCGCCCTTGACATCGGTTTCGCCCGCACTGAGCAATGAGACCGAAGCCGCGAGGATGAGAGTCCATAGGTTTTGCAGGCGCATGAGGACTACCTCCCAAGATTCGGGGGACACTTCAGAGGCAATGCCAGAAGCAGCCTGGGAAACGCCCTGTGGGGTGATGGATGTGGGGCCAGCTTACCTGGGATTCCGAGCACCGCCGTTGCAAACAGATCCCGATGATGGGGATTTGCCCGGGTTATCTAAATTCATTGGCCCAGATATCTATTCGAATGCCTGGGATCGTGTACTGGGCCCAAATGGCGTGGGCATTGCCGTTGCCATCCACCGTGATGCGAGGAGATCCAAATGCATCGCCAGCATTCTCGGTTTCCAGAAGGGTGGCCATCCCCCAACCGGTTCCGACATCAAAACGATTGGCCCAGATGTTGTAGCGAATCCCATCGCTTTGTGACCAGACAGACGTGGCGTTGCCGCTGGCATCAAAAGCAATCTGCGGCAATCCGGCGTTATATACCCCACTGTCAAGGATCGTGGTGCCTCCCCAACCAACACCTGCCGTGTAGCGCCTCGCCCAAATGGAGTTCACCTTCCCATTCGACTGAGCCCATACGGCTGTGGCATTGCCAGTGCCATCAAACGCGACCTGAGGCGTGGTTGCATCGTAGGTGCTCGTTTCAAGAAGCGTGGCTGTCCCCCAACCGGTACCCGTCGAGTAATGGTTGGTCCATACGTGGGTTTGGGCCCCGTCACTCTGAGTCCAAACGGCTATGGCATTGCCGCTGTTGTCGCAGGCAATCTGGGGATAGCTGGTATCGCCAAGGGTTGATTGAAGGAGTGTGGCCGCTCCCCATCCGGTGCCCACCACGAATCGTTGGGCCCAGATATAGAATTGGTACCCAGCGACTTGCCGACCATAGACAACCAAGGCGTTGCCGTTGCCATCGAAGGCAAGCTTGAGATCATCCCCCCGGGGCATAGTGTCTTCCGCAATGACTGCGGATAACCCCCAGCCGGTACCAGGTGAATAATGGCTGGCCCATATCCTGCGAAAGGTTCCTGGACTTACGGTGGTTGCCCACACTGCAATGGCATTCCCCCTGTTGTCACAGGCAACCTGGGCGTTAAATGGCTGTTCGAGATTCATCTCCAGGTTTTTTGCTGTTCCCCAGCCAATGCCAGGCACATATCGATTGGCCCAGACGTGATTCCCCCCCCCATCATTTTGCAACCAAACCGCATGAGCAATCCCAGTGTCATCGCAAGCTACTTGAGGGGCATGCGCGTCGATGGCGTTCGATTCCAGGGCGGTGGGCGTTCCCCAACCACTTCCAACCACAAAACGATTCGAGAAAATACTCCATGCCGTACCGTCATGTTGATTCCACACGGCAATTGCATTGCCAAGACCATCCGAGGCGATGCTAGGGGATTGGCCTGTCCCAAATTTGTCGTTGATGGGCGCTGCAATTCCCCAAGCGGGGGTGGGCACTTGCACCGTGGCAGTGGCCTTTTTCGCTGGGTCCATCACGCTGGTAGCTTCTACATGGTAGATGCCACCGGTGGCCGGGGCCGTGTAGAGTCCCTGAGCGGTAATCGTACCTCCAGAGGCTTCCTTGACTCGCCAGGTCACG
This sequence comes from uncultured Holophagaceae bacterium, assembly GCA_963751095.1. Lineage (GTDB taxonomy): Bacteria > Acidobacteriota > Holophagae > Holophagales > Holophagaceae > Geothrix. Next base: position 466,340 of record CAVVTK010000007.1, read on the forward strand.
CCATCGTTCATGGTTCCTGTGACCACGGCCAAGAAGGACTGCGTCTGCCCTCGCGGCACCGTCGCACCGGTTGGCGCCACACCAATCCCCACGGTGGTGTCAACCCGCACGGCCACGCCACTGGTGATGGAAGTTCCCGCTGTGTTGGTCACAGTAAGGATGTAGACCGAGGAACCGGTAGGGACGAGCTTGGCGGGCACACCGCTGACCACGGCACCGACACCATGATCCACGACGGCCGTTCCATCGGAAAAGACAGCCGTAAGCGAAATACTTTGACCGGTGAGAATTTCGTCACGGTTGGTTTCGAAGGAGGCGATGTTTGGAGGCGCCACCACGGTGAGGGCTGCCGTTGCACTTATGGCCGAATTCGCATGGCTGGTTGCGGTCAAATGGTATGTACCGGAGGTGGCCGGAGCAGTGTAGGTTCCACTGGGATCGACGACGCCACCACCTGGTTCCAGCACGGACCATGTCACGGCGGTGTCTGCAGTCCCCGATACGGTCGCCGTGAAAGTCCGGGTGTTGCCTTGAGTGATGCTTAGGGTCGTTGCATTCAACTGGACCGTAACCAAAGAAGGCTGGGGTTGGGAAGCGCCACCACCTCCCCCGCAAGACAGGCCCGTTACGACAAGGCACACAACGGAGATAAGCCTGATGAATTTCACATTGTCCCCCAGCAGGCGATCAAATTGGATGTATCAACGGATTGTGGTCGAATGATAAATTGCTTGTTTCATTTTTGTTTCAAATGATTTCGGTTAATCCGAATCATTCATTGATTGAGCTGCTTCGAAATGCGAGATGGAATTTCGATAGAGGATCGCCATATGCCTGCCAGAATCGGCCAACCCTTCCAACCCAGGTGCCCCATGTTCCAATGCGCGTCCCGTCGTGTCGGTTTGACTTATGCGTTCGCGCTCGTGCTATCCGCCCTGCTCGCGGTTCCCGCCTTGGCAGCCAAGAAGCCTCCCAAGCCTCCCGCGGGCACAAAGGTCTACACCGGACCTTCATTCGACATCTACGTCGTGCACAAGGAATCCAAGCCCTTCGCCCAGACGGGCTGGGTGCTGTCGATCTTCGAATCCACAGTGGTCGTCCACCACACGCGCAAGCATGGTCGCCAGCTCAAGCGCAGCCGGGTGGAGGCCATCGACGCGGATCTGCTGGATCCCGCCATGTGGCAGGTCGGCGACTTCGACGGCGATGGGTCGGACGACTACCGCTCGGTGAGTCAGATCACCAAGAAGGGCTGTCGCATCTGGGCCACCCAGACCTGGCTGCCCGACCAGGAACGCTTCACCTTCGCGGCCAAGATCGCGTACCAGACCGATGCCAGCGGCAAGCCGGTGAAGACCTGCCGCTAGGGTCAGTCAGCGCAGGAACGCCCACCAGAGCCAGTAGAGCAGGGGCACGGCACACCCGATGCCCGTCAGCCAGGCGCCCCGGCCGCTGATGCCGTTCGGCCCGCGCAGGATGAACAGCCCGGTGATGCCGAGGGTCAGCAGGCCCAGAGCATAGAGATCGGCGAGGTAGGTCCAGACCTGCTTGGGCGCGTTGATGTGGAGCCGGTTGAAGGCGTAGAGCACGGGCCGCGGCTGCACGGCTTCGTACAGCACCCGGCCCGTGGGGAGGTCGACGGAATACTTGCCCTGCTTCATGAACACATCGAGCGTGTCCTGGTCAGGCTGGAACGAGGCGCGGGGCTGCTCGGTGACTTTCAGCCGCTCCAGCAGCAGGCGGGTCAGGTCCTCCTCAGACCACTCGCCGGGCAGAGGGCCGACCTCGCGCCAGACCTGAACCACCCGGTAGTTGGGATTCCAGTCGGCCATGTGGTTGATGGCCAGACCGGAGATGGCATAGAGCACCGTCAACCCGGCGGCCAGGTAGCCGATATCCCGGTGCAGGGCGCGGTTCCACCGGCGCCAGGGAATGTGGGTGGGGAACGGCAACGGGCGCGGCGATCTAGTTGAGGAGGTCAGCGCCCAGGCCATCCAGGCGCACGACCTTCATGGGGCCCTTGATCTTGGCGGGATCGAACTTCCGGTTGAGGGCCTTGGCCTCGATCGGGCACATGTCCTTCTGTTCCTGCTCGGAGATGACCTTGAGGGAGATCACGCCCTCCGCCACCGCCACCTTGCCCAGGGCATCGGCCGGGAAGACGATCACGCCATCGTCCACCTTGAACTGCAGCTCCTGGAATTTCTTGTCGCCCTTCAGATTCAGGAAGCAGCCGCGCTCGGCGCAGACATTGGTCACCGCGCCGCGCACCAGCACCTTCTTCCCGGCGAACTTTTCCGGATTGGCGAGGATGTCACTGATCTTGGTCTCCGCCTTGACCGTGAATGGCTTGCCGTAGTGGACGGGGCCCGCGGCCATGAGCAGGGCGGGAACCAGGAAAAGCGAAAGTGTGCGGAACAGCTTCATGGGAGACTCCGGCATGAGTTAAAAAACCTTGCAGTCAAGTATAGCCAGGGGGCCAGCCCCTCAAGAGACTCTAACGGGCATCCCCTGCGGCGAGATCCGAAGCGACCGGTGGCAACGCAACCCGCTGTCTTTCCTCGTGAAGGCGACCCTGCATGTCAGCCAGAGCATCCTCCAGCGGCTTCAGGGATACGTCCTCTGAGGACTCGTCCTCGTAATAGCCGAAGGGGTTGTCCAGGTCCCCGATAAGAAACAGCAGGAACAGGAGCAGATAGCTGACCACGACCAGGAAGAACAGGGATTCATAGAAGGGTTCAATGCGCGCGGCCACCAACCCCAGCAAAAGAAAGAGGGTGGTAGTCCGCGCAATGAAGTAACCCGACGAGATGAAGCCCGTCTCGCGGATGGTGTGAATGCGGATGATGATGCGCCGCAAGGCACTCTGTTCCTGCTTCAGGCGGGCGATGAAGTTGGCCTGGGTGAGCGGCTCCACCGCCAGGAAGTGTCCATTCAAGCCACTGAGGAGAGCCATGACGGCCCGGCTGCGTTCCTCTTTATGCAGCCACTGATGGATGGTGGCACCAAGCGTGTGGACATGTTCCAGAGCAGCCATGGCCGCTGGAGCGCAGGATCGCTGGTGGATGCTCTGCATCTCATCGGCCAACGTCGCCAGACCGGCCGCCATGTCGCCAGGCAGGCGCTCGCTCTCCTTGTAGTCCGACAGGACGCCACTCAGGAGGAAGCCCATGAGGAAGACATTCGCGCCGATGAGCCCGGAGAAGATGGCGTTGATAGACAGCAGCTCCAGGCCAAACCGGTGCAGCACGAGCTTTGCGAGGACGAGCAGCGCGATGAAGGGCAGCACCCGGTAGAAGATGCGGTGTGCCTTGGGGATGCGTTTCGCGAGCTGGTTCAGCATGGGAGCATGGTTCCTTCGCGGCGGGCACCCAGGGAAGGCTATTAGTTTACCCGATCATCTGCTTTAAGGGTGCCGTGGGTCCTAATCGTCGTCGTCGTGGCCCCTCGATCTGCCCGCGGCCGCGGCCTCCTGCCGTTCTCCCTCCTTCGCTTCGCCCAGGGATAGGGTGGCGCCCAGCATCGGCAGCACCACCTGCCGGCTGGGTGCCTGGAACCCACGGAACAGGCTCGCCCCCCACCCGCCCACCAGAAGCAGGAAGGCCGCGCCAGCCAAGGCTCGCGGTGAACGGATCGATTGGGCTTCGGACGCTGGTCGGCGTCCATGCACCATGGCCAAGCCGATGCCATCCCGGTGCCGCCGGGCATGCCAGGCCACCCCCGCCAGGTGGAGACCGACCACCGCCACCATGCCATAGGCCGCCACGGCGTGGACTTCTTCGGCCCATTCCCGGCCCGAGGTCTGCAGCAGGCCCGTGGCCACCAGGGCGAGGGGCAGCAGCAGCATGGCGTAGATGGCATAGCTCGCCCCTGGGTTGTGGCTGGCACCAGGCTTGTCCTCCCCCTTCAGCACGGCTCGCACATAGCGCCCAAGGGCCGCGGGACTGTAGGTGAACGACCCGAACCGGGAGGGCCGGGAACCCACCAGCCCCCAGACCAGCCGAAGGGCAATGGCAAAAGCCAGCACCAGTCCGACGAGCATGTGGATCATGAAGGCCCGGCTGTGCTCAGAACTGGAAATGGCCAGCGCAAAGGCCCCCGTAAACAGGACCGCCAGAGTCCAGTGGAACAGGCGGGTTGGGAGATCCCATACCAAACGGGGCACCAGGGCCACGACGCTCGACAAGGGGGTGGGGGTGGGTACGGACATGCTAGCCTCCTGAGAACCCGAGGATCGTGCGCCTCGGGCCTGCTCGCCATCCGACACCCGTTCGACTGGAGGAATCCCTTGTGAGCCATGAGGATTCCAAGCCATCTCCCACACATGATGGATGGCATCCCCAGGCGGGGTTCGCCGCCATCCTGCTGGGCATCACCGCCCTGCTCGCCTGGGACTTGGCCACCGATCGCTTGCTGCGCAGCGTAAGCACCGCGCACCTGCTGGTGGAGGGCCTGGCCGCCCTCGGCGCCCTGGGGGCAGCGGCCTGGGTGCTGTCGACCCTCCGCGGTCATCGGAAGGAAGTCCAACGGCTTCAGGGCGACCTGGCCCGCTCCAGGGCCGAGGCCGAGCGTTGGCGCAGCGAGACCTCCGAGCTTCTGCAGGGGTTGTCCCACGCCATCGATCACCAGTTCGACCGATGGGACTTGAGCCCTGCCGAGCGCGAGGTGGCTCTGCTGCTCCTCAAGGGGCTGTCCACCCGGGACATCGCAGACCTGCGGCAGACCCGGGAGGCCACTGTTCGCCAGCAGGCCCAGGGGGTCTACCGGAAGGCCCAGCTCGAGGGCCGGGCGGAGCTGGCCGCCTTCTTCCTGGAGGACCTGCTGGCACCCAGCACCCCCTAAATTCGCCCGCGCGTCGCCCGCAGCCCAGGCCTCGGCTTCTAGCTCCCACCACCTAGGCCGCCCAGGGAGCGACCACACCGGCCAGCCCGTTGGCGGGGCTGGCCGGTGGGTGGCTCGAGGGCGGTACCGGAGGGTGGCCCCGCTCAATTCCAGACGAAGCTGCCGGTGGTGTGGGTCTTCCCATGGCAGCTGAGGGCGCAGCCCCCGCGGCCGATGGTGGCGTTCACGGTGTAGGTCATGGCCCCGGTGGCCGGCTGGGCGCCACCACCGAACTTGATGGTGTCGCTGGAGAGCTGGTCTGGGCTGATGCGGACCGCCGACGTATCCAGGTACTTGAAGTGGTTGGTGGCACCCTGTTTGGCCTGGGTCATGTCGTGGCAGTAGTTGCAAGTCTGGTTGTGGACGTTCGGGTTGTTGTGCCTGCCCGTGGCGTCGTTGTACTGGGTGGCCGTCGAAGAGATCTTGTGACAAGCGATGCAGTAGGTGGTGGCGTTCACGGTCATGATGCCGCTCTGCCAGCCGGGGGTGACCTGGCCGCCATGGCAGCTCACGTTGGAGCAGGTGAAGGCCGAGGCGCTGGCCGTGGTGCCCGCCGTTCCTGACTTGGCGTTGAAGGTGGGATCGATGGACACCGAGGCCGGCCCCGCCACCGGATGGCCCGTGAGCCGCTTGTTGGCATTGCCGTAGTGGGTGTTGGCCGCGTCGCCGGGCACCGAGCCCACATGGCAGGCTTCGCAGACCGAAGCCGTCATCGAGGCGGGCAGGGCCGGCGTGGTCCGGGTGAAGGTGAGCAGGGAGAGGTGCGTGGGGTGCGCGCCCTGGAGATTCGGCCAGGCATTGCCGGTGGGGCCCTGGGTCTTGAAGTTGGTGCCGACGTGGCAGGAGAGGCAGGTGCCCGCCCCGGTGGCGACGGCGGTGGGATCGGCCAGGGTGTGGCAGACGTTGCAGGTGGGGCCGGTCTTGGTGGAGACGCCGCCCAGGTCGTGGCAGGTGGCGCACTCGCCGTTGAAGATGGCGAGGGTGACGGTCTGGTGCTGGTTGCCGCCGGTGCTGAGATCGGTGGAGAGGAACGGCACGGGGTGGGCCACGCCGGAGCCCTTGGGCATGGCCCAGTGGTTGGTGGCGTCGGCGTGGGTCATGCTGTGGCAGGTGAGGGCGCAGCCGCCGTCCCCCTCGGGGGTGGCGGCGCTGATGGTGTAGGTGGCCGCTCCGGTGATCGGGTAGGTGGCGTTGCCCAGGTTGAACTTGATGGTGGTGCTGGGCAGCTTGTTGGTGCTGCTGACGGGCGTGGTGTTCAGCTCGGCGAAGTGGTTCTGGGCGCCGGGGGTCGCCAGGGTCATGTCGTGGCAGATCCGGCAATCCAGGGTGCCCGCGGTGGAGTGGGTGCCCCAGGCGTGGCGCCCGATGGCGTCGTTGTACTGCGAGGGCGTGGTGCCGTAGTTGATGGCATGGCAGGCGGTGCACTGGGTGGTGGAGACGATGCTGCCGGTCTGCCAGTTGGGCGTGACCAGGCCGCCATGGCAGCTGGTGCTGGAGCAGGTGAGCGCGGCGGTATTGAAGCCGGCCACAGCCCCGCTCTGGGCGTTGTAGGTGGCGTCGATGCTCACGGTGGCTGGGCCCGTGGGGGGGGCGACGCGGGCATTGGCCCCATCGTAGTGGAGGATGGTGCCCGTTCCCGCATTGGCGTGGCAGGTGTTGCAGGTGAGCACGGTGGGCAGGGCCATGTGCTTGTCGTGGGCGCCCACGATGTTCGGGTAGGTGACCCCCGTGGGGCCCGCGGGCAGGCCGGGGGCGCCCACGTGGCAGGAGAGGCAGGTGCCGGCTCCGGTGGCCACCTGGGTGGGATCGGCCAGGGCATGGCAGATGTTGCAGGCAGGCGCCGTGGCCAGGGGCGACGTGCCCGAGGTGGCATGGCAAGTGGCGCAGGTGCTGGTGAAGACGATGGCCGTGACGGTCAGGTGGCCGTTGCCCTGGTTGTCCGTCTGGCCCGCATAGAACGGGATGGGGTGGGTGGCGCCGGAGGCAGTCCAGGTATTGATGGTGCCGGCATGGATGTGCGTGTGGCAAGTCAGGGCGCAGCCGCCGTTGCCCTGCGTGGCGCTGGTCACGGTATAGGTGCCGGGGCCCGTGACGATGGCGGGGTTGAAGACGATGGTGCCGCTGGGCAGCTGGTCCGCCGGGGTGCCGGTGGCCACGCCGTCCACGGCCGTGGTGTTGAGGTACTTGAAGTGCGCCAGGGCCCCGGCCGACCCGTTCCCCATGTTGTGGCAGGTGGTGCAGGCAATGGCATTGGCGGGGTTGGTGGCGTTGTGGGAACCGAGGCTGTGGCGACCGAAGGCATCGTTATACTGCGCGGTCGTGGCGGCGGAACCGGCCACGCCGTGGCAGGCGGTGCACTGGGTGGCGGTGTTGAGCGTGCCGACCTGCCAGCCGGGCGTGGCCTGGCCGCCGTGGCAGCTCACGTTGGAGCAGGTGAGCGTGGCCGGCGTGAAGGCTGGGTTTCCGCTCTTGGCCTTGAACTGGAAGTCCACGGAGACGGAGGCCGGCGAGGCGGGAGTGCCGATCCGGGTATTGGCGTTGGCGTAGTGGGTGGCCGTGCCTGTGCCGCTGCCCGCATGGCAGGCGTCGCAGGTCAAGGCCGTGGGCAGGTTCATGTGCTTGGCATGGGCCCCGGCGAGGCTGGGGAAGGCCGCGCCCGTGGGCCCCTTGGGCAGGCCAGAAGGACCGGCGTGGCAGGACAGGCAGGTGCCGGCCCCCGTGGCCACGATCGTGGGATCCGCCAGGGTGTGGCACTTGGAACAGAGCGGGGCCGCGGCCACCGGCGAGGTGCCAGCGTGGGCGTGGCAGCTGGCGCAGTCCGCCGTGAACTTGGCTGCCGTGAGGTTGAGATGGCCATTGCCCTGGGTGTCGGTCTGTCCGGTCAAGAAGGGAATGGGATGCGGCACGCCGGTGGAGGTCCAGTCGTTCACGGCAGCCGTGTGGATGTGGGTGTGGCAGGTGAGGGCGCAGCCACCGTTGCCCTGGGTGGCGCTGGTCACCGTGTAGGTGCCGGGGCCTGTCACGATGGCGGGATTGAAGACGATGGTCCCGCCGGGCATTTGGTCCGCGGGCACACCCGTGGCCACGCCGTCCACGGCGGCGGTGTTCAGGTACTTGAAATGCGCCAGGGCCCCGGCGGAGCCGTTGGCCATGTTGTGGCAGGTGGTGCAGGCGATGGCGTTGGCGGCATTCGTCGCGTTGTGCGTGCCCAGGCTGTGGCGCCCGAAGGCGTCGTTGAACTGGGCGGCCGTGGCGGCCGAGGTGGCCACCGCGTGGCAGGCCGTGCACTGCGTGGTGCTGTTGAGGGTTCCAGTGGTCCAGCTGGGCGTCGCCTGCCCGCCATGGCAACTCACGTTGGAGCAGGTGAGGCTGGCTGGCGTGAAGGAGGAGGCGCCGCTCTTGGCATTGAAAGTGGCGTCGATGGCGACGGAGGCAGGAGCTGCGGGGGTGCCATGCCGGGCATCGGCATTGGTGTAGTGGGTCGTGGTGCCGGTGCCACTGCCTGCGTGGCAGGTGTTGCAGTTCGTGGCCGTGCCCAGGCTCAAGTGCTTCACGTGGGCGCCGGCGATGCTGGGGAAGGACGTGCCCCCGGGGCCCAGTGGCAGGCCAGAGGTGCCGGCGTGGCAGGAGAGGCAGGTGCCCGTACCCGTGGCCAGGACTGTGGGATTCGCCAGCTTGTGGCAGACATTGCACAGGGGGGCCGTGGCCATGGGGGCGGTGCCGCTGTAGGCGTGGCAGGCGCTGCAGTCCGCCGTGAAGGTGGCGGCCGTGGCGTTCAGGTGGCCGTTCCCCTGGGTATCCGTCATGCCGGTCAGGAAGGGGACCGGGTGCGGCGATCCCGAGGCGGTCCAGGTGTCGATGGTGGCGACGTGGATGTGGGTGTGGCAGGTGAGGGCGCAGCCGCCGTTGCCCTGGGTGGCGCTGGTCACCGTGTAGGTGCCGGCCCCCGTCACGATGGCGGGATTGAAGACGATGGTGCCGCTGGGCAGCTGGTCCGCCGGGCTGCCCGTGGCGGTGCCGTCCACCGCAGTGGTGTTCAGGTACTTGAAGTGCGCCAGGGCGCCGGCCGAGCCGTTGCCCATGTTGTGGCAGGTGGTGCAGGCGATGGCATTGGCGGCATTCGTCGCGTTGTGCGTGCCCAGGCTGTGGCGGCCGAAGGCGTCGTTGTACTGGGCCGTGGTGGTGGCCGCAGTGGCGACGCCATGGCAGGCGGTGCACTGGATGAGGCTGTTGAGGGTGCCGGTGGTCCAGCTGGGGGTGTTCTGGCCGCCGTGGCAGCTCACGTTCGAGCAGGTGAGCGCGGCCGGCGCGAAGGCGGCGGTGCCCGCCTTCGCGTTGAAGGTGGCCGCGATGGCGACGGCGCCGGGCGCCGCAGGCGTGCCGATCCTCGTGTTGGCATTGGCGTAGTGGGTGGCCGTGCCCGCGCCGTTGCCGGTGTGGCAGGCGTCACAGGTCAAGGCCGTGGGCAGGTTCATGTGCTTGGCGTGGGCCCCGGCGAGGCTGGGGAAGGCCGCGCCCGTGGGGCCCTTGGGCAGGCCCGAGGGACCGGCGTGGCAGGAGAGGCAGGTGCCGGCCCCCGTGGCCACGATCGTGGGATCCGCCAGGGTGTGGCACTTGGAACAGAGCGGGGCCGCGGCCACCGGCGAGGTGCCGGTGATGGCGTGGCAGCTGGCGCAGTCCGCCGTGAACTTGGCTGCCGTGAGGTTGAGATGGCCATTGCCCTGGGTGTCGGTCTGTCCGGTCAGGAAGGGAATGGGATGCGGCACGCCGGTGGAGGTCCAGTCGTTCACGGCCGCCGTGTGGATGTGCGTGTGGCAGGTGAGGGCGCAGCCGCCGTTGCCCTGGGTGGCGCTGGTCACCGTGTAGGTGCCGGGGCCCGTCACGATGGCGGGGTTGAAGACGATGGTGCCGCTGGGCAGCTGGTCCGCGGGGCTGCCCGTGGCGGTGCCATCCACGGCCGGAGTGCTGAGGTACTTGAAGTGCGCCAGGGCGCCCGGCGAGCCGTTGGCCATGTTGTTGCAGGTGGTGCAGGCGATGGCGTTGGCGGCGTTGGTGGCGTTGTGGGAGCCCAGGCTGTGGCGGCCGAAGGCGTCGTTGTGCTGGGTGGCGGCGGCCGAGGCCGCCACGGCATGGCAGGTGGTGCACTGGGTGCTGCTGTTGATGGTTCCCACGGTCCAGTCGGGCGTGGCCTGGCCGCCGTGGCAGCTCACGTTCGAGCAGGTCAAGGCCGTGGCGCTGAACGCCGGCGCGCCTCCGGACTTGGCCGTGAATAGGGGATCGATGGCCACGACGGCGGGTCCGGTGAGGTCCCAGAGACGGGCATTGGCGTTGTCGTAGTGCTCGAAGGAGCCGCTGCCGCTGCCGGCGTGGCAGGTGTTGCAGCTCAGCCCCGTGGGGAGGTTCATGTGCTTGAGGTGGGCGCCCGCGATGCTGGGATAGCCCGTGCCTCCCGGGCCCTTCGGCAGCCCACTGGTGCCGGTGTGGCAGGAGCGGCAGGTGCCCGCGTTGGTGCCCGGCAGGGTGGGGTCCGCCAGTGCGTGGCACTCCTGGCAGAGGGGCGCCGTGGTGGTGGGCGAGGTTCCCGAATAGGCGTGGCACGACGCGCAGTCCGCGGCGAAGGCTGCGGCGCTGACTGTCATGTGCCCGTTCCCGCGGCTGTCGGTCATGCCGGTCAGGAAGGGGATGGGGTGGGGCGCGACGTTGTTGTCGTGGCAGAGGGTGGCGTTGAAGCAGCCGGGCTGGGTGCCTGCCGGCGCAGGGATGGCGGGATGCCCCGCGGGATTGTTCGCCGAGCCCGGGAAGTGGCACTGGGCGCAGACCGCGGCATTGGAGGGGTCGGTGGTCACGTGGGTGAAGGTCGATCCCGACCCGATACGCCAGGGCTTGGGGGGGTGGGGTGCCTTCACGCCGTGGCAGGTGCTGCAGGCATTGGCGGAGAGACCGCCCGTGAAGTCCTGGTTGTGGCAGATCTGGCAGGAGGTCAGGCCGGCCCCGGCCGCGGCGTTGATCGGGGCCTTGGCACGCAGGCCGTGGCTGCCTGGAGCCGCGAAGCCGGGGGTGGACTGGTGGTGGCAGCCGGTGGTCATGCAGGTGGGGATGCCGCTGCCGACCCGGAGGATGGAGATCTCATGGCACTTGGTGCAGGCACTCAGCCCGGCCACGGCCTGGCCGCCATGAACGCCCATCCAGCCGGCAGGGTGGTAGTTCCCGTAGTACTGGGTGGTGTTGGCCGGGCTCTTGGTGCCGCCGCACCCGAACAGCCCCAGGACACAGAGGACCACGGCGATCGCCACCGGATGTCGCTTGATTTGTAGATCCTTCATGGCCCACATCCTTGAGAAGCGCCTGCCCGGATACTTCAAAAAAGATAGGGAGCTCCGATGGCTCGGCATGGTTGCCAACCCACGAAGACAGCCCCGATCGCCTGGCTCCGGAAACGACCGCCCCCGCCCCTTCCTGCTTCCAAGTGGTTGTCGTGTGCGAAGTATCCTCAGAGCATAGGCAAATTCATTGGGCAAGCAATCACAACTCCAAGTGAGCTATTGATTTGCGTTCTCCTATTTACTAGTTCATAGGGTCTAGTCCCCGGCCCGGTCCCGTCCAACCTGGATCCTGAACATTCCCTCCCCGCAGGAACCACATGTGACGCCCACAGCGCCTGCCGTCTGAAAAAATCATTGGTCGTACTCCTCCGCCAGGGCCCATCCCCCCGCCGTCCTTCCGGCCATGGGTACACCCCCCCCCCTTCAGGACGATGTCTTCCCCGAGGCCCCCATGCTGCGCCGCACCATCGACGTCGACGAACGCCTGCCCCTGGCCCAGACCGTGCCCCTCAGCCTCCAGCACCTGTTCGCCATGTTCGGCGCCACGGTGCTGGTGCCCTTCCTCTTCAAGGTGAACCCGGCCACCTGCCTGCTCATGAATGGCGTGGGCACGCTCATCTACCTCTTCGTGGCCAAGGGCCGCATCCCCGCCTACCTGGGCTCCAGCTTCGCGTTCCTGTCCCCGGTCTTCGCCGTGTTGGCCGCTGGGCTGAGCTATTCCGCGGCCCAGGGCGGGTTCATCGTCTTCGGCCTCGTCTTCATCCTGGTCTCCCAGGTGGTGCGCTTTGCGGGCACGCGGTGGATCGACATCATCTTCCCGCCCGCGGCCATGGGCGCCATCGTGGCCATCATCGGCCTGGAGCTGGCCCCCGTGGCCACGAACATGGCGGGCCTCACGCCCGGCCCCGCCGTGCTGGGCATGCCTTTGTCCACGGCCCTGATCGTGTCCCTCGCCACACTGGCCGTGACCATCCTGGCCTCGGTCCTGCTGCGGGGCTTCCTGGCCGTCATCCCGGTGCTACTGGGCGTCATCGCCGGCTACCTGCTCTCCCTGGGTCTCGGCGTGGTGGACTTCCAGGCGGTGCGGCTGGCGCCCTGGTTCCAGGTGCCCACGCTCTACGCGCCCACCTTCAACCTGCAGGCCATCCTCATCATCCTGCCCGCCTCCCTGGTGGTGCTGGCCGAGCATGTGGGCCACCTGGTGGTGACGGGCAACATCGTGGGCAAGGACCTGATGAAGGAGCCCGGCCTGCACCGCTCCCTGCTGGGCGACGGCCTCTCCAACGTGCTGTCGGGCCTGGTGGGCGCCACCCCCAACACCACCTACGGCGAGAACATCGGCGTCATGGCCATCACCAAGGTCTACAGCGTGTGGGTCATCGGCGGCACGGCCTGCATCGCGATCCTGGTGTCCTTCTCCGGCAAGCTGGCGGCCATCATCCGCAGCATCCCCGTGCCCGTCATGGGCGGCGTCTGCATCCTGCTCTTCGGCGTCATCGCCGCGGCGGGCATCCGCATGCTCATCGAGAAGAAGGTGGACTACACCCAGTCGCGCAACCTCATCCTCACCTCCGTGGTGCTCATCAGCGGCATCAGCGGCGCCGCCGTGAAGCTGGGCACCGTCGAGCTCAAGGGAATGGCCCTGGGCACCGTGGTGGCCATCGGCCTGAGCCTGCTGTTCTGGGGCTTCGACCGCCTGGGCCTCAGCAACGATTCCGAAGCGCAGCACTAATTCCCATTCCCACTTTCCGGAGGACAGCATGGAACGGTTTTTCGGCCTGAAAGCCAGGGGCACCACGGTGGCCACGGAGGTGCTGGCCGGCACCACCACCTTCATCTCCATGGCCTACGTGATCTCGCTCATCCCCAACGCCTTCCTCAAGGTGGCGGGCATCGCCCCGGCCCAGGGGTTCACGGCCTTCGTGGTCTGCGCCATCCTCTCGACGCTCATCGGTGCCTTCTACGCGAACCTGCCCATCGCCTTCGCCTCGGGCATCGGCCTCTCGGCCTTCTTCGCCTTCACGGTCTGCGCCCCCGCCAACCAGGGCGGCATGGGCTACACCATCCAGGTGGCGCTCACGGCCCTGCTGCTGGAGGGCATCGTCTTCATCTTCCTCAGCGCCATGAAGGTGCGCGAGCAGTTCATGGACGCCATCCCCTTCTCGCTGAAGAAGGGCATCTCCGTGGGCATCGGCCTCTTCATCGCCATCATCGGCTTCGTGGACTCCGGCGTGACCCAGGTGGGCCTGAAGTTCGAGCCCGACACGGTCTTCCCCATCCTGCAGAAGGACCCCTCGGCCCTCTTCGGCCTGCACGACGTGAACAACCTCTTCATCGCGAAGTTCTGGGACCACGGCCACCTGACCCCCGCCTTCTGGAGCGTGGTGGGCCTCTTCCTCATCGCCGTGCTGGTGGCCAAGCGGGTGAAGGGCGCCATCCTCATCGGCATCCTCGTCATCACCTTGGTTGGCCTGCTGCCCGTGAGCTTCGGCGGGGGCTTCACGCACCTGCCCAAGGGCGCCCTCTTCCAGATCCCCGCCTGGCCCAAGATGTTCCAGTACGACTGGACCTGGACCAAGTCCCTGGGCGGCATGATCAACATCTTCATCATCCTGTTCACCCTGCTCTTCGTGGACATGTTCGACACCATCGGCACCCTGATGGGCATCGGCGCCCAGGGCAAGATGCTGGATAAGGAGGGCCGCTTCCCCGGGGCCTCCAAGGCCTTCATGGCCGATGCCGTGGGCACCACCTTCGCGTCCATGTTCGGCACCACGGCCATCACGGCCTACATCGAGAGTGCCTCCGGCGTGGCCGAGGGCGGCCGCACGGGCCTCACGGCCCTGGTTGTCGCGGGCTGGCTGGCCATCGCGCTCTTCCTCTCGCCGCTCTTCCTCATGGTGCCGCTGCAGGCCACCTCGCCGGCGCTCATGATGATCGGCTTCTTCATGCTGTCCGAGATCAAGGAGATTGCCTTCGACGACATCACGGACGCCATCCCGGCGTACCTGGCGGTCATCGTCATGCCCTTCACCTTCTCCATCGTGAACGGCATCGCGCTGGGCATGATCGCCTACACCGTCCTGAAGACCGCCACGGGTCGCGTCAAGGAGGTCAACCCGATCATCCTCGCGCTCTCCGTGGTCTTCCTCCTCAAGCTCCTCTTCCTGTCCGCCTAGGACCCATCCCCTTCCGGAGTCTCCATGACCAAGCTCGCCCTCGCCCTCCTCGCCGCCGCGGCCCTGCCCCTGGCCGCCGCCGACTGGAGCGACACCCTCATCGGCTACCGCACCGGCAGCCAGTTCCGGGAGCCCGGCATCGACGGCACCCTGCACAAGGACATCCTCCAGCTGAGCCACGTGAGCGGCTGGGCCTACGGCACCAACTTCTTCAACGTGGACATGCTCATGTCCGACAAGGGCGATCCGGCGGCCAACGGCAAGAGCGGCGCCAACGAAGTCTACGTGGTGTACCGCACGGCCCTGAGCCTCGGCAAGGTGAGCGGCAAGGACCTGGGCTTCGGCCCCGTGCGCGACGTCTCCTTTACCGCCGGCTTCGACTTCAACGCCAAGGACAACGCCTTCGCCTCCAAGAAGCGCTTCCTGGTCTTCGGGCCCACCCTGAACTTCAAGGCGGGCAGCGGCTTCTTCGACCTGGGCCTCTGGGGCTGCCACGAGCAGAACTACAACGGCATCGTCGGCAAGTCCGTGGACTTCAAGACCACCTACACCGTGACCGCCGCCTGGGGCCTCCCCTTCCAGATGGGCGGCGTCGGCGCCGAGTTCAAGGGCTTCGCCAACTACATCGGAGCCAAGGGCAAGGACGGCTTCGGCGTGGAGACCAAGCCCGAGACCCTGGCCAACCTCTTCCTGCTCGCGGACCTTAGCTCCCTCTTCGGCACCAAGAAGAAGGTCTACGCGGGGCCGGGCTTCGAGTACTGGAACAACAAGTTCGGCGGCCAGAACAGCGACGCCCCCGCCCCCGCCACCAACCGCCGTGTCACGGCGCCCATGCTGCAGGTGCAGGTCCACTTCTAGGACGCACCCAGCCCCGCCCACGGCCCCCGCCCGGGGGCCGTGGCTTTGTACGGGCTACCGGGCCGCCCAGCTGGACTCGAACGCGCCCGGCTCCGCCGTTCGCCGGTCTTGCTCCGGCGCGAGTGAGGCTCCACCTCCGCGAGCGCAGCGAGTGGGAGCACCCTCCTGGGGAGGGTGCGTCAGGTGGAGGTCGCGCCTCCGCAAGCCCACTCGCTGGTCCGAGTCCAGAACGGACACTGGTCCACGACTGGTGCGCCCAGCTGGACTCGAACGCGCCCGGCTTCGCCGTTCGCCGGTCTTGCTCCGGCGCGACTGAGGCTCCACCTCCGCGAGCGAAGCGAGTGGGAGCACCCTCCTGGGGAGGGTGCGTCAGGTGGAGGTCGCGCCTCCGCAAGCCCACTCGCTGGTCCGAGTCCAGAACGGACACTGGTCCACGACTGGTGCGCCCAGCTGGACTCGAACGCGCCCGGCTCCGCCGTTCGCCGGTCTTGCTCCGGCGCGACTGAGGCTCCACCTCCGCGAGCGAAGCGAGTGGGAGCACCCTCCTGGGGAGGGTGCGTCAGGTGGAGGTCGCGCCTCCACAAGCCCACTCGCTGGTCCGAGTCCAGAACGGACACTGGTCCACGACTGGTGCGCCCAGCTGGACTCGAACCAGCGACCTGCAGCTTAGAAGGCTGCTGCTCTATCCACCTGAGCTATGGGCACACGGGGGATAGTCTATCGCTACCTGGCGGCGGGCACTTCCACCGGCATCACCCGAAGGCTGCCGGGCCCTCGGGCTTTCCCGTTCTGGTTGGCGATGCCCACCCGCCGCAGGCCGGGCCTGGCGGTGGGGGCGAGGTAGACTCGCACCGTGGCCCGGCCGGGGGAGAGGAGCCGCGGTGGGGCCAGCACGGCGATGTCCTTGCCGAAGGAGAGGTGCATGTCCGCGGTGAGGTTCCGTCCCGTGAGCTGCAGCTCGGCCTCAACCCCCGCGCGGAGCTGGGGGGGCTCCACCGTCTCGATCCGCGGCGGCTCGCCGCGGTCGAGGCGCACGAAGTAGCGGATCACCGGCACCTGGAAGGTGACTGGGGGCGACAGGATCCGCAGGCTCACCTGATGCTCGCCCAGCTCGGTGGTGGGGAGCGAAGGCAGGTCGCGGGAATCCACCGTCAGCGCCGAGGCGAAGGCCACCTGGCGCGTGATGGTGCCCACCGGCACCCCATCCACGGTCCACTGGGCCAGGAAGGCGCCCGTGCCTTCGCCCTTGAGGTCGAGGTAGGCCACCAGGGGCGCGGCGCCCTGGGGCACGGAGGCCTCGATGCCGCCGTCCTCCCAGCGCAGGCGCAGCATGGCGATGCTGAAGGGCGCCGCGGGGTGGTCCGCCACCCGCACCTGGGCCTGGGCCACCTGGGGTGGGGAGAGCGCGCCGCCGTTGAGCGAGCGATACCTGGCCCGCACCGTGTAGGAGCCGGGGGTCGAGTAGGTGTTGGTGACGATGGCGCCGCCATCCACCGAGCGGCCATCCCCGAAGGACCACTGCACCTGGCCAGCGGGATCGGGGTTCGCGGTCAGGATGAAGGTGACCGGGCGGCCCGGGAAGGGCAGGCCAGGATTGGCGGTGATGGTGCCCGCCGCCTGCAGCACCAGGGCGAGGGAGAGGGCGAGGCATGTGCGGAACCAGCGCATGGTCCACCCTTCAGAAGGACAGGTTGAGGAGAAGGAAGAGGCGGTTGTCTTCGACGATGCCCAGGAAGCCCGGGTTGCGGGTGTAGCGGGCCTTCAGCCCGAGGCTGCCCCGCGCCAGGCTGCGGAGGTAGGGATCCAGCGTGAGCCCCAGGGTGCCTTCGGCCGTGGATGCGTTCAGCGTCGCGCCCGTGGCGAGCACAGTCCGGGAACCGCCCCCGTTTAGGAGCAGCTGCAGCGTGCCGGGGATGAGGCTGAACTGGGCGTTCAGGAAGGCGTTGGCGATGGTGGTCTGCTGGTCCCCGGGCTGACTGAGGATCCGCGACCAGCTCAGGTTCGGGGAGAGGCGGCCCCAGGTGCCCAGGCCCAGGTTCCCCCCCAGGGACAGCGCCCGGCTGGTGCCGGTGGTGCGGGTGTAGCCGGTGGATTGAAGCTGGTCGAACTGGGCGTTGAAGGTGAGCACCAGCGAGGGCGGCAGCACCAGGTCGAAGCCCGTGACCACGCCCGAGCGCCCGCTGTTGCTGAAGGGAATGAGCGGGTTGGCCACCACCTCGGCCTCCTGCCGCCCCGTCCGCAGGCCCACGCGCCAGGTGGCCGTGGGGTTGAGCACCACCCGGGCATCCAGGCTCTGGGACTGATTCCGGGCCTGGCTGAGGTTCACGCGGCCCGTGGGATTCGTGCGCTCGTCGGTGGCCGTGGCGCTGAGCCCCCAGGTGGGCCGGTTCAGGGCCACGCTGCTGTCGAAGACGCGCCGATCCCCCGTGAAGAACGCGACGCCCACGGTGCCGAAGGCCTGGCCCACGGCGCGGTAGCCCGCCTGGGCGCTGAAGCCCCCTTCGGTCCACTGGGTGGCCAGGCGCCAGGCCTGGTCGGGCTCCATGGGCATGCCCACCAGCGCGTCCGGCGTGTAGAGGCTCCGGGCGTATTCTCCGGAGACCGCCAGGCGGTTCGCCAGGAAGCGGCCATCCACCACCAGCGCGCCGGTGGAGCCCTCCCGCACGGGCAGGGCGAAGGCCGTCACCAGGTTCGCCGCCGTGGCCAGGTCATCCCGCCCGCTGAGGAAGACGAGCTTGGTCCGCAGGGTGTTGTCGAACCAGAGGCGGCTCAGGGAACCACCATAGGCCTCGCTGCCCGCCACGGGCCAGAGCAGGCCCGTCAGCCCGGTCTGCCGCTCCGTATTGAGCGCGAAGAGATGGGCCGCCGTGGGCTGGCCCGAATAGGTGTAGTCGAGGCCCCGCCGTCCCCCGGGGCCCAGGGTGAACTCGGATTCCTGCGTCATGAGGTCACCCGCCTGCAGGCGGTGCGCCCCGGCCGCGTAGGTTGCCTGGATGTCCCCGATGGTCCACCGGGCCTGGTTCGGCAGCGGCTGGTTCGAGTACACCAGGCGGGCGCCGAAGGCCAGGTGGCGGTCCTCCTCGTCCTTCTGCAGGACAAGACGGACCTGGCCCGCCGCCAGGAGGGTGGGTTCGTCGGGGACGGCCACCTTCCGGTGGATGAGGTCCGTGGCGCTGCCATCCGCGTAGAACGGTCCATGGGGCTTCGGCGGGGGCGGAGATGGCGGGGCGGCGGCTCCCGCCGCGGGCTCCGGCTCCGCAGAGGCGGGCAGGTTCAGGTTGAAGAAGGCGGCGGGAGCCTCCGCCGGCAGCGTGGCGACGCCCGTCGCCCCCTTGGACGCCACGTAGCACTGGATGGGTACGCCCGTGGGCAGCACCATCTCGGCCCGCGCCGTGAAGAGCCCGTCCTCGCCGCGCGCCAAGGTGAGCGTCTCGAACTCGGCCTCCCCCGCCTTCCGGTGGAAGAGCACCACCCACTCGGTCCCCGGGGGGGCCTTGGCCTGGACGAACAGGGGCCCACCGGGCGCGGGCGGCGTGATGAACTCCACCTCCACGGGCGGGGACGCCTGGGCGACGAGGGCCGGCGCGGCGCCCAGGGCGCGCGCCAGCCCTCGCAGGGTTCGTGGCTCAGGCACTCCGGTGGATCCCGATCACTTCAGCAGGGTGACGTGGCCGGTCTTCTGGTGCTTGCCGGACTGGGAGGCGCCCCAGGACCAGCTGAGCACCTCGATGGTGCCGGGGTGCTCGTCCGCCACCACCTTGACGACGCAGCGCCCGCCCGGGGTGTCGGGCAGCTGCTGGCCCTCGGCCTGGGCCACCCGCTCGGAGGCGTAGCCCCCCTTGCCCTTGGCCAGGTCCCAGTCCACCAGGCAGACCATGGGCTTGTGCATGCGCTTGCCCGTGGGGAGGCCGCTGGCGTGATCCCGGGGCGAGACCACCCCGGAGGACACCACCGCGCCGCCCGGCAGGGCGCCGCCGACCGTCTTCTCGCCGAAGCTCGCGCCCTGGGTCTGCTTGGTCATGCTCAGGTCCTGCACGTTGACCTTGCCAGCGCCCCCCCCGGAGCCCGGCGAGGCCGGCGCCGTGCTGCGGGTGACGCTCAGGTCCTGCACGCTGACCTTGCCGGCGCCGCCCCCGGTGCTCAAGGTCGTGCCGGCCGCGCCCCGGCCCTCGATGACGATGTCCGCGCGTCCATCTCCATCCAGATCCGCCAGGGTGACGGAACGGCCATCGGCGCTGGTGATCACCACCTGGTACTCGCCGGGGGGCACGTTCGTGAAGCGGACACAGCCATTGGGATCGGCCTGGGCCGAGGCCACCGTGGCCCCGGCCCGGGTCTGGAGGGTGGCCCGGGCGATGTGCTTGCCTTCGGCCGCCTGGAGGGAAAGACCCAACATCAATGCACCTGCAACCACGTAGGACCGCTTCATGGACACCTCCTTAGGGTGAGGGTTGGAATAGGTCAAACAGTCTACAGGCCTTGGTTCTGATTTGAAAAAATAGTTCAAGTGATTCATTTTTGTTTCAATGAATTTGGGGATCGGGGCCCTCCGCGCCCGGGGTTCTCACCCAGGGCAGGCCACCGGCCGGGCCGGTACCGTGTGGGGTGGGCCCAGGAGGCTCAGCCGAGAGGCTTGTCGCCGTAGGCCCGCTCCAGCAGCTTCCGGGCATCCACGCAGATGGGGCACTGGCAGATGGACCGCGAAGCGGACTTGGCGTGCTCCATCAGGAAGCGTCGCAGCAGGGCGATGAGCTTCGCGTTCGAGATGGGATCAGAGGACACAGGGGGCTCCACGGCGCGGGATGCGGACCCGGGCAGTCATGCTGACAATACCCGGCTACGAGGCAGAGGGTGCCGATCGCAGTCACAATTCGCAGGAAGGATGCCAGTTCGTGCCGGGCTCAGCCCAGGATCCTGGCCATCAGGTCCGAGTGCAGGTTCCAGTGGAGGAAGCCCGCCAGGCCGAAGAGGAAGCCGAAGGCCGCGAAGACGCCAGCCACCCCGAAGAGCCAGCGCTTCTTCGTCAGGGCCGTGACGCCCGCCAGGGCCACCGCCACGCTCAGGCAGGCCTCCGCCAGGTCGAACTGGTCGTCGTGGATGTTCATGGCGTCGTAGTCCTTGGCGGCCTTCTCGGCCTCGCCGCGGATCTGCTCCTTCTCCTTTTCGTACTTCTTCGCGGCGGCCTCCTGGGCGGTGATCCGGCTCATGACCCTCGCGTGGAGCTCGGGCTTCAGCCCGGGGTTCATCTCCAGCTGCACCTTCAGCATCTCGGCGGAGTTCTCGGCGATGTGCTGCTTGGTGCTCTTGCTCTGGTAGTAGGCCCACTGGTCCACGGCCCGGGCCTGGGACTGCTGCATGGCCTGCACCACGTTGCCGTCCTTCACGTTGCACAGGGCCATGAAGGTGGCCACCACCGCCACGAACAGGGCGATGAAGCCGTTGAAGCGGCTCTCCGCCGCGTGGTCCTGGACCTCGTCCTGGATCTTCTCGAGGGCTTCGGGCATGGGGTCTCCTTGGGGCGACCATAGTCTAGGACAGGAAGGCTCGGTCCCGGCCCCGGGACATGGGCGGCTACTCACCAGAGCACGGATTCGAACGCACCTGGCTTCGCCGTGTGCCGGTCTCGCTCCGACAGCGCCCCGCGCTGTCTCCGCGATCCCACTCGCGAGTCCGAATCTCGCCGACAGGCGTTCGTTGGAACCGGTTGGTCGGAGCGGCGAGATTCGAACTCGCGACCCTCTGCTCCCAAAGCAGATGCGCTACCAGGCTGCGCCACGCTCCGATGGAACCAGTCTAACCGCTACTTGCCGCTGATGGAGACGGCGCGGAGGTTGAGGCCGGCGCGCTGGAGGTCGAAGATCTTGGTGGCGAGGTTCAGCAGGAGCTGGGTCTCCATGTCCTCGCGGCCACGCTTGGTGGCGCCGGCAGGGGGGATGGCGGCGACGTCGGCGGCGGTGCGGCCCTTGGACCAGTTCAGGTCCATGGCGAAGGACACCTTCTTGTCCTGGCTGGCCAGCTCGCCGGCGACGTTGGACATGCGGCCGTCGCCGCCGTAGCCGACCCGCAGCCAGCCCGGGCCCTCGAAGCCGCGGCTGCTGTTGTTGATGTTCACGGCGTTCAGCCGGTTGTTGGGGCCGAAGGTGAAGTCCATGCGGGTCTGCACGCCCTGCTCGTCGTTGCGGAAGTCGAGGCGCACGGGCAGCTTGGTGGTCTTGTCCACGGCCACCTCTAGCTTGCCGCGCTTCCAGAAGCCCAGGCTCTGGGCCAGGCTCTGCTCCCGCTTCTTGGCGTCCCAGCCCTTGGTGGGGGCGTTGAAGACCAGCCGCTGGACCGTGTGGCCGTTGAGGCTCTCCTCGCCGGCGAGGGTGGCCTGGAAGGTGGGCGCATCCACGTAGACGGCCTTGATGTCATTCAGGGTCTGGCGGAACCAGGCCATGTAGGTGAGCGGGGCATCGGAGGGAGGCAGGTCCACGCGGGTGGTGTAGGCGTTCTGCTCTTTGCTGTAGATGAAGCCGCGGTTGCCGCGCCGGGTGTAGAGGATGGTGCCGAAGTCACCGGCCAGGTCGGTCTTGAAGTCGCCGTTGGCGAAGTAGGTGCCCTTGACGCGGAGGTTGGCCTGGCCGCCCTGGCTGTTGCCCTTCACGGCGCCCTGGCTGGCGGTATCCACCTTCTGGTTGATCAGGGCGCCGCTGAGGGCGATGCCCAGGGTGCCCTGCATGTCCACGGAGGTGATGCCCTGGTAGGGCTGGCCGAACCAGCCGGCGTCCACGGCATCCAGGGTCTGCAGCAGGGCCTGGCGGGCGGCCTCGGCCTCCGGGCTGGGCTTGGCGGGGGCGGCCTTGGGGGCGACCTTGGCTGCCTTGGGCGCGGCCTTGGAGGGCGCCTGGGCGGGCAGGAGGCTGGCGGCGAGCAGGAGGGGCAGGAGGGCGGGGCGCATGGGAAACCTCGAAGGGACTATCGATGAGGATGTCTGGGGGCGGGCATATGTTCCGGGCGCTCCTTGGCGAAGCAGGCCCGGCAGAGGGCCTTGGCCGGATCCTCGGGGATGAAGGGCAGGTATTCCTGGGCCCCGCAGGCGGCGCAGGTGATGTGGGTGAGGATGCGGGCGGCATCCTTCCCGCCCTTCCGCTTGTAGACAAAGGAGCGGCGGTAGCAGTCCGGGCAGAGGTAGAACTTCTGGCCCGACTCGACCCGGAAGTGCAGCCCGCACTCGGCGCAGATCTTCTCCCGGGGGGCCTTGGGGTCCGGCGGCGCCACCGGGGCCCGCTTGGTCAGCAGGACGGGCGTGGGTTTCGAGGCCGGCTCCGGCAGCGCATCCCCGGAGACAGGGTCCTTCGAGGGTTTGGGCCCTTTGATCATCAGTATGGGTTTCCAAGTGCGGCCGGGGCCGAAAGATCAGGGTACCCCATCCGGCGCCGGGCGGCGAGTTCCAGTCCCGGCGGGGAGATGCGATCCTGGGCGCATGCCCCTCCTGCCCGACCTCCTGGAACCCCTGCGCCGCGGGGAGCACCGGGCCCTGGGCCGGGCCATCTCCTGGATGGAGAACGGCCACCCCGGCGCCCGCGAGCTCATGGCCCGGGTCTGGCCCCACCTGGGGCGGGCGGCCGTGATCGGGATCACGGGTTCTCCCGGCGCCGGCAAGAGTACCCTCACAGACCAGCTGGCCCGGGCCCTCCGCGCCCAGGGGAAGAAGGTGGGCATCCTGGCGGTGGATCCCACCTCGCCCTTCAGCGGCGGCGCCATCCTGGGCGATCGCATCCGCATGCAGCGCATCGCGGCGGATCCCGGCATCTTCATCCGCAGCATGGCCACCCGCGGGGCCCTGGGCGGCCTGGCCCGGGCCACCCAGGACGCCATCGACCTCCTGGACGCAGCGGGCTTCGATACGGTCATCGTGGAGACCGTGGGCGTGGGCCAGGACGAGGTGGATGTCGTGAGCTGCGTGCAGACCTGCTGCGTGGTGCTGGTGCCCGGCATGGGCGACGAGATCCAGGCCATCAAGGCCGGCATCATGGAAGTGGCCGACCTCTTCATCATCAACAAGGCCGACCGCGACGGCGCCGACCAGGTGGAGCGCGAGCTGGAGGCCATGAAGTCCCTGGCCATGAGCCACGGCTGGGACCCGCCCATCCTCCGCACTGTGGCCCAGCAGGGGGAGGGCGTGGTCGAGCTCCTGGCCCGGGTGGAGGAGCATGGCCGCTGGCTGCGGGCCCACGGAGGGCTGGCCCGGAAGGCCCGGGAGCGGGCCCGGCTGCGCTTCGAGTCGCTGCTGGCCGAGGCGGCGGTGCGCCGCGCCAAAGCCCAGGCCGGTCCGGATCTGGTGGAGGCCGCCCTCCAGGGCATCGCCGGCCGGACCCTGGATCCCTACACCGCCGTCCAGGGCATCCTGGGCGAAGCTTGAGTCCCACGCCCAGGGTCCGATAGGGCGGCATGGCAGCCCGCAACCTCAACAAGGAGCAGCCCGAGGCCGTCCGCATGGTCTTCCAGAGGCTGTGCGAGGGCGAGGACGTGGTCCAGGTGCAGTTCGGAGAGCTGCAGGGGGAGTTCAAGGTGCTGGCCGAGACGCCGGACCGGATCATCCTGGGCATCTCGGATCTGGAGCGGGGCCAGTGGCGCCTGAAGCCGGGGGCCCGCCTCACACTGAAGGTGCTGGACCGTGGCCTGCTCTTCGAGGCCGTCGTCGATTTCCAGGGCCACGGCCGGCTCCACGGCGTCGAGGCCTGCCACGTGACCCTGCCCCGGCTCCTGCGGGCGGTGGATGCCCACCGCCTGGCGGATTTCGTGCCCGACCGGCCCATCCCCTGCTCTTTCTCGGACCAGCGCAACGACATCCAGGACGGCAAGGCCACGGCTTTCGGCGAGGATGGCCTGGAGCTGGCCCCGCCCGCCGGTACCAAGGTCCTGGGCGACATGCTGCGGCTCAACGCCTCCTCCACGGTGGAGGTGAAACCCCCCACGGGCGAGGGCATCGTCCTGCCGGTGAAGGTGGCCTATTTCGGCGAGCGGGTCTGGGGCCTCCGCCTCGCTGATTCGGCCGACCGCATGGCCGTGAGCCGGTACCGGCAGTGGATGCTGGAGGCCCGCCACGCCCAGGCCAACCGCGACCGCTCCCGCTTCAACCCCGGCGGCCTGGAGTCCACCCGCCTCGCGGGGCGGAAGGAGGCCGCCAAGCCGGTGGCGACCCACCTCCGGATCCTGGCCGACCACGATCCGCTGGTGCTGGTCCTGGCCGAGGGGGAGGCCTTCCCGGCCCGCCTGGCCGAAGCCATCGGCCGGAAATTCGGAATTGCCGCCTTCGATCCCGGACCGGGCCCCCTGCGGTCCCACCTCGTCGATCTGGGAGTCGATGGGCAGGGCTGGGGGCGCCTCCGCCTGGTGCTGATCCACCACCACCTCCGTTCCGGAACGGCCATGGAGCGCTGCCGACGCCTGGTCATGGAGGAGGCCTGCCCCCTGCCCGTCCTGCTGGCCGGGACCGAGGAGGACGCCGACCTGAAGCGCAACCGCGCCGTCATGGCCGGAGCCGTGGACTACCTGGTGGTGGAGCCTTTCCATGTGCTTTCCGTCATTAGGACCCTGGACCAGACGCTCCGGCTGTTTCTCTAACTCAGGACCCGCCCCTCCCGTTCCGATGGGGAAGGGTTGTCGCTGCCGCAGCGGCCCATGGGGAGTTCCGGATGTCGTTGTCCAGCCGCCTGAGCGTGAGGGGAAAGCTCGTCCTGCTGCTGGCCCTGCCCCTGGCGGGCTACGCCTACTTCAACCTTCACGACACCTGGAACGACTACCAGCAGCTCAGCACCAAGGGCCTCATCCAGAAGGGGGTCGACTTCTCCGAACCCCTCTGGCAATCCTTCGTCTTCAATTTCGCCGCCTCTTTCGTGGTGTGGGTGGTCACCTTCTTCCTGGTGTACCGGATCAGCCTGTGGATCACCCGGCCCCTGAAGACCATGGCCGAGGGCCTGGGCAAGAGCGACCTCACCCTCGAGCTGGCGGTCGAAAGCCAGGACGAGATCGCCCGGGTCGCCATCGCCTTCAACGCCTACAATGCCCGGCTCCGGGGCATCTTCCAGAACCTGTCGGGCTCCTCCAGCTCCGTGGCCAGCGGCGCCACCCAGCTCTCCGCCTCCAGCGAGGAGATGGCCGCCACCAGCGCCAGCCTGGCCCAGAACTCCGAGGCCCAGCGAGCCGCCTTCGAGCGCGTGGCCGCCGCCGTCACCGAGCTGTCCGCCTCCATCGAGCAGGTGTCCGGCAACATCCGGCGCTCCCAGAAAGAATCCGAGGCCGCCGTGGCCGCCGTGGCCCAGGGCTCCCAGGCCGGCGGCGAGAGCGCCCAGGCCATGGATGACATCCGCGCCGCCACCACGCGCATGGTGGCCGCCGTGCGGCTCATCCAGGACATCGCCCGCCAGACCAACCTGCTGTCGCTCAACGCCGCCATCGAGGCCGCCAAGGCCGGCGCCATGGGCAAGGGCTTCGCCGTGGTGGCCGAGGAAGTGCGCAAGCTGGCCGAACGCAGCGGGGCCGCGGCCCGGGAGATCGGGCAGCTCATCGAACAGAGCAACGCCTCCGTGGATCGCGGCGCGGACATGGTGAACGCCACGGTCTCCGCCCTCGCCAGCATCGAGACGAACATCCAGGGCCTGGCGGCCATGATCCTCGAAGTGGGGGCCGCGGCGGACGAGCAGGCCCGCACCAGCACCGAGGTGGCCGAGCAGGTGGACGAGAACCTCAGTCGTGTGGCCCACAACGCCACGGCCACCGAGCAGATGGCCCGCACCGTGAGCGAAGTGGCCCGCACCGCCGCCGAGCTGGCCCGGGTGGCCGAGGACCAGAACCATCTGGTGGGGCAGTTCAGGGTGTAGGGCTATCAGCCATCAGCTATCGGCTGTCTAGCGTCAGCTCTTGGCCAGCAGGCCGTAGAGGTCCGGCCGCCGGTCGCGGAAGAAGCCGAAGGAGGCCCGGTTGCGCCGGATCTCCTCCAGGTCGAAGTCCGCGGTGATGACGCCGCTGGCGGCGCGGCCCAGCTCGGCCACCTTCTCGCCGCGGTGGTCGGCGATGAACGAGTGGCCGTAGAAGGTCTGGTCGCCCTCCAGGCCGATCCGGTTGGAGGCCACCACGGGCACCACGTTGGACACGGCATGGCCGATCATGGCCCGCTGCCAAAGGTCCTTGGTGTCCAGATCCGGGTTTTCCGGTTCCGTGCCGATGGCCGTGGGATAGAGCAGGACTTCCGCGCCCAGGAGCATCATGGCCCGGGCGCATTCCGGGTACCACTGGTCCCAGCAGATGCCCACGCCCAGCCGACCGAAGCGGGTGTCCCACACCTTGAAGCCCGTGTTGCCGGGCCGGAAGTAGAACTTCTCCTCGTAGCCCGGCCCATCGGGGATGTGGCTCTTGCGGTAGACACCCAGCAGGGCGCCATCGGCGTCCACCATGGCCAGGCTGTTGTAGAAGGCGTGCCCGTCCCGCTCGAAGAAGGAGACGGGGAGCACCACGCCCAGTTCCTTCGCCAGCTTCTGGAAGCGGGCGATGGTGGGGTGTTCGTCGACCGGCTTCGCCCAATCGAAGAACTCATCCTTCTCGGTGCGGCAGAAGTACAGGCCCTCGAACAGCTCCGAGGGCAGGATCACCTGGGCACCCTGGGCCGCGGCCTCGCGCACGAGGGCTTCCACCCGGGCCACGTTCTCGTCGAGGCAGGCTCCGAAAGCGCACTGGGTGGCGGCGACGCGGATGTTATTCACAGGACCTCCGGCTGCTGCTGGGTGATGCAGTGGAAGGCGCCGCCCCCGCTGAGGATGGCCCGGGCGGAGCGACCCACGGTGCGCCGGCCGGGGAAGAGGCGGGCGATGGTTGCCTCGGCTTCGGCATCGAAGGGCGTGCCGTAGGTGGGCACCACCACGGTGGCGTTGCCGATGTAGAAGTTCACGAAGCTGGCGGGCATGGGCTCGCCGTCTTCGTCCTCCAGCAGGCCCGGCGAGGGGATGCGCACCACCTGCAGGCGGCGGCCCCGGGCATCGGTCATGGCGGCCAGATCCGTGGCCAGGCGCGCCAGGGTGGCGGCGTTGGGATCGGCGGCATCGCGGGCTTCCATGCACACCACCACGCCCGGCGCCACGAAGCGGGCCAGGGTGTCGATGTGCCCGTCGGTGTGGTCGTTGCGCAGGCCCTCGTCCAACCAGAGCACTTTCTCGGCGCCCAGGCCCTCACGCAGGGCCGCCTCGATCTGGATCTGATTCATCCCGGGATTGCGGTTGGGGTTGAGCAGGCACTGGCGGGTGGTGAGCACGGTGCCCTCGCCATCCACCTCCACGGAGCCGCCTTCGAGCACCCAGCCGTGGTCCAGGCGCGGCAGTCCCGTGAGCCCCGCCACCCGACCCGCCACCTGGTCGTCGCCGGGCAGCTCGTACTTCCCGCCCCAGCCGTTGAAGCGGAAGCAGGCCGCATGGAGGGCCCGGGCCGCATCCGTCACAAAGATGGGCGCCGTGTCCCGCAGCCAGATGTCACCTGCGGGCACGCGGTGGAAGCGCACCTTGGCCAGCACCGGCGCCAGGGCGGACTGGGCCTGGGCTTCCGCGGTGTCGTCCTGCACCAGCAGATCCAAGGTCTCGCCGCCATCTTCGGCGATGGCCACGCACAGGGCCGCGAACTCCGCCTGGGCCGGGGCCAGGTTCTCCTGCCAAAGGTGGGCGTGGCTGGGCCAGGCCAGCCAGCAGGCACTGTGGCGGTCCCACTCGGCGGGCTGGTGGAAGGGAAGGCGGGTCATGGGGTCAGAGGTCCTGGTGGGGGCCCGACAAGGGGGCGATCCACCAGTTCAGCAAAAGTGGGCCCTCCAGTCGAGCGTTAAGGGAAAGGTGTGAGGCCCCGTCTCCCACGGCCCGATATACCCCGTATGATGAGGGCTACACCCCTGGAGTTTTCATGGTCCTGCGTCGCGCCCTGCGCGCTCCCATCCTGTGGTTCACCCTGCTGGGGTGGGCGGCCCCGGGGCTGCCCGCCCAGGAAACCAAAGCGGAGGCCCGGGTCGAGGGGGTCCGCGACCACTACGCCAAGCGCGAGGTGCTGATCCCCATGCGGGATGGCAAGAAGCTGTTCACGGCCATCTACACGCCGAAGGACACCAGCCGCGCCTACCCCATCCTCATGCAGCGCACGCCCTACAGCGTGTGGCCCTACGGCGAGGAGGCCTTCCCCGAGCACCTGGGACCCTCCGCCCGCTTCCAGGCCGAGGGCTTCATCTTCGTCTACCAGGACGTGCGGGGCCGGATGATGTCCGAGGGCGACTTCGTGAACATGCGGCCCCAGCGCGCGGCCAGCGGCGCCGCCGTGGACGAGAGCACCGACACCTTCGACACCATCGCGTGGCTGCTCAAGCATGCCGAAGGCAACAACGGCCGCGTGGGCCAGTGGGGCATCAGCTATCCCGGCTTCTACTCGGCCGTGGCCCTGCTCTCGGGGCACCCGGCACTGAAGGCTGTCTCGCCCCAGGCCCCCATCGTGGACTGGTTCCAGGGCGATGACTTCCACCGCAACGGCGCCCTCTGGCTACCCCACGCCTTCAACTTCATGGTGAGCTTCGGCCTGCCCCGGCCCGCGCCCACGAAGGCCTGGCCCAAAGCCTTCGAGCACGGCACCTCGGACGGCTATGAGTGGTTCCTGCGCCTGGGCCCCACGAGTGCCACGCGGCTGTACACGAAAGAGGTGGCCTTCTGGAACGAGATGCTGGACCACCCCACCTACGATGCCTTCTGGCAGGCCCGCAACCTGCGACCCCACCTGAAGGGCGTGCAACCGGCGGTGCTCACCGTGGGCGGCTGGTTCGACGCGGAGAACCTCTTCGGCGCCCTGCAGGTGTTCAAGACGGTCGGGCACCAGAGTCCCGCCACGGACAACCGCCTGGTCATGGGCCCCTGGTTTCATGGGGGCTGGGAGCGCAGCGCGGGCGACCACCTGGGCCCCGTGCAGTTCGGGGCCGCCACCTCCGAATGGTTCCAGGCCGAGGTGCTGCTCCCCTTCTTCCTGCACCACCTGAAAGGCGCCAAGGATCCCGGGCTGGCCAAGGCCACGGTCTTCGAAACAGGTTCCAACCGATGGCATCGGCTCGAGGCTTGGCCGCCTGCGACGGCCAAATTACAGAAGCTCTACCTGCAACCCAATGCCCATCTTTCCCTAACTCCGCCGTCGGCAGACGGCGGAGCAGACACGTTCGTCTCGGACCCCTCGAAACCCGTCCCCTTCATTGAGCAGGTCGCCATCGGCATGCCCAAGGAATACATGACCGCGGACCAGCGCTTCGCGGGGCGGCGCACCGATGTGCTGGTGTACCAGACCGAGCCGCTGAAGGAGGATTTGACTCTCGCCGGCCCTCTGCGCCCCGAGCTCTTCGTGGCCACCACGGGCACCGATGCGGACTGGGTGGTGAAGCTCGTCGATGTCTATCCCGATGACTTCAAGAACCCGGATTTCAAGCCCAGCGGCTCACCCTGGGACCGCACCCCGAACCCCATGGGCGGCTACCAGCAGCTGGTGCGCGGCGAGGTCATGCGCGGCAAGTTCCGCGACAGCCTGGAAACGCCCGCACCCTTCACCCCCGGCCAGCCCACCCGCGTGGCCTGGTCCATGAACGACATCTTCCACACCTTCAAGAAGGGCCACCGCGTCATGGTGCAGCTCCAGAGCACCTGGTTCCCCCTCATGGACCGCAATCCCCAGGTGTTCATGGACATCAACAAGGCCGTGGCCACCGATTACCGGAAGGCCACCCACACCGTGTTTCATGATGCGGCGAGGCCGAGCGGGATTGGGGTGGGCGTGTGGTCAGGAAAGCAATAATGAACCACCGATGAACACCGATAAAAGCTGATGAACACCGAACAAAGAGCGGGGGCCATCTCGAAGGATGCCGCTCCTGCCCGTGCGTGGAATGCAGCCCGTCTCCAAAAGACATTCAGCCGGTGATGCACGGTGATGGACGGTGATGGGGCCGTTCGGGTTCAAGCATGGGCTCTACCCAGGGGGCATCCTTGCCGCGCTTTTGGGAGCGCGGCGGCGGTGCCCCCTGGGTGACTGCCGGCCCGGCCGGAAGCCACCTCCGGCGGGCCCATGCGGAGACGGCCTCGCCCTGCTTCATCTCCGTTCATCTCCAGCCAAAAGGCCGTTTCCAGGTTCCTCCGTGGCTGAAATCCCGTCCGGGAGTACCCTGGTCCGATGGATCCCCGTCTGCAACGCGCGCTGGACCGCTGGGCTCTGGCCGATCCCCAGGCCCTGGCCGGGGATGCGGGGGCGCGGCAGTACTTCCGGGTGCTGCACCCGCAGCTGGGCACGGCCCTGGTGGTGCTGCACCCGCTGGACACGCCGGAGAAGACCGACGACAGCTACTTCGAGTTCCGGGCCCTGCAGGCCTACCTGGATCCCCTGCTGCGCGTGCCCACCATCGTGGCCAGCGACGACGCCGACCGCTGCCTGCTGGTGGAGGATCTGGGTGATACCACCCTGGAGCGGCGCCTGGTGGAGCATCCCGAGGAGGAGTTGGCCTGGGCCGAGAAGGCGGGCTGGCTGCTCACCACCCTGGCCGGGCCCCTCACCCTGGGCGCCCCGGGCCACACCTTCTTCATGAGCCGCAGCTTCGACCAACCCAAGTTCCAGTTCGAGTGGGACTACTGCCGCCAGAACTTCTTCCAGGACTTCCTGCAGAAGGACCCGCCCCGCTGGCTCGATCGCATGATGGACGAAGTGCACGCCAGCCTGGAGACCCGGGCCCACTTCTTCGTCCACCGCGATTTCCACGTGCGCAATCTCATGGTCCACGGCGACCGGCTGGTGGCCATCGACTTCCAGGACGCCCGCCGGGGCGCCGCCACTTACGACCTGGCCAGCCTGCGCTTTGATGCCTACTGGGACTGGTCCAAGGAGGCAGGCCGCGCCCTGATGGCGCCCCTGCAGGCCGAGCTGGGCTGGAGCCACGAGGCCCTGCTGGAAGAGCTGAACCTCAGCGCCCTGCAGCGCAGCCTCAAGGCCCTGGGCACCTTCGGCCACCAGCTCGTGCATCGCAGGAAAGCCCACTTCGCCCCCGCCGTGCCGCGCACCCTGCGCCACCTGCGCGGCCACTTCCAGCGCCTGAACCACCAGGACGGCGTCCTCGCCAGCGAGCACATGCTGCGCCTGGCCGAAGATCGGCTGCTGAAGGGGTAGGGGCGCAGGCGGTTTTGGCGGGGTTCAGGAGTAGGATGGGCGAATCCATCCAATATGCGGACCTTGGGGTGATGATTCTGGAGTCCGCCTAATCACGCGTTAGGACGCCCTACAAAGGAGTAGCGATGCGACTTTCTACAATGCTGATCGTCATTGCACTTTCGTCTCCAGGCATTGCACAGGTTTATCGATTTGGTGAACCGATGGGCACAGCCATCCATTCTGTACAAAACCACAAACCTATACCTGACGGATATCGAGGGGTCAAACCGGTCGTGATTGTCGGCAAGAAGGAGATGACAATCATTTGGGGCGATTCTGCTTCCGCAGGTGGTACCGAGAAGGTCTGGAAGGCATCGATCATCAATCGAACTTCAACCACAGTCAGCGCCATTGTTAGTGAAACTGTGGCACTTGGATCGGCCGTGATGCTCTACACCATCGACACAAAGCGTGGCTTTCTGTACATGTCGGCACACAAGGAGAGTGAACTAATGAAGGGTTCGAGCGCCGCGTCTTTCGTAGCCGTTCTTGAAAAATGACCTTCTTTTCTTGCCATTGTTACCGGCCGGTCTAACCTTCCACTCATGTCCGGCCCCGCCTGCATTGCTCTCCGCTCTCTCTCATCTTCTCGTTTCATCGGCTTTGCTCATTGTCTCGGGGCAGGCGTGGCTGGTCAGCCCTGCCCGTAAAGCGTCCTACAATTCCCAACCAAGGAGTTATTTTGCCTCTTAGCTCTAGTGTTGTAATACATTTCACTAAAGAAAAATTAAATTTAGTCGGCATTCTCAAAAATAATTTTAATTTAAATTATTGCAAAGAAACTATCACTTTAAAAAATACACCGACGTCTTTTCTTGTACCAATGGTCAGTTTCTGTGATATTCCATTATCAGAAATAAAAAACCATATACAAAAATATGGAAATTATGGAATTGGGTTGACAAAAGAATGGGCATCTAGAAACGGGCTGAATCCCGTTTTATATATCGAAGCAAATTCAAGTTTATCAAAAAGTTATCATATTGCCTTGAAAACTTTTATCTCTGGTTCGAACAATAATTTAACTAGTATTACAGAAGGGCAAAAAGCGTTGTTTGATGTATTCCGATATATCAAAAATTATCAAAGTGATCTTGAACGAAAAGGCACCGTAATGACTGACTACCGCTACTCTGATGAGCGAGAATGGCGTTATGTACCAAGCTACCAAGAAAAATGTATGATGGCATTAAGTGAAGAACTATATAATACAGATCGATCAAAATATGATGACCAATTAAAACCGCTTAAGCTCGAATTTACTCCAAACGATATCAAATATATCATCATAGATAAGGATGAAGAAATTTCCGAGTTTGTCGGTTATTTAAGAGAAGCGAAAGCTACAAATTATACTTATCACGATGTAGAACGACTCACGACTCGGATCCTAACGACAGAACAAATTATGAATGACATTTAATCCTTTCTCTCCCATCCCTTTGTTATTTCGGCTTCGCTCCTCCTCCCTACTACATGCGTGGGCGCTTGGCTTCATTCGCCGCTCCTTCCACTCGGACGGCATGGCCGTCACGCCACTGAAGGGTCCCGTTTCCAACCAGCACAGGGCGGCCACAGCCTGGTAGATTCGCTTGCCCGAGGAATCACCATGACCGCACCCCTCACCATCCGCGACCTGCGCCCCGAGGAATCCGTCGCCCTGGGCCAGCTCATGGTGGGGGTGTACTCGCAGCTGGAGGGCTTTCCCGCGCCGGCGGAGCAGCCCCAGTAATACGCGCTGCTGGCGGACATCGGGTGCTTCGCGGAACGGCCCGGGGCCCGGGTGCTGGTGGCCGTCACCGAGGGCGGGGCCCTGGCCGGCGGGGTGGTGTACTTCGGCGACATGGCCCAGTACGGCTCCGGTGGCACGGCCACGGCGGAACGGAACGCCTCGGGCATCCGCCTGCTGGGCGTCGATCCGGTCTTCCGGGGCCGCGGCGTGGGCCGGGCCCTGACCCTGGCCTGCCTCGACCTGGCCCGCGAGCAGGGCCACGCCCAGGTCATCCTGCACACCACCGAGGCCATGCGCATCGCCTGGGGCCTCTACGAGCGCCTGGGCTTCCAGCGCTCCGAGGACCTGGACTTCTCCCAGCAGGGCCTGCCGGTGTTCGGCTTCCGCCACCGCCTCGCCCAAGAGCGAACTGCATTCAGCCGGTGATGAACGGAGATGGACGGAGATGGGGCCGTTTGTATTCGGGCCTGGGTGACTTCCGGCAGGGCCGGAAGCCGCCTCCGGCGGGCCCATGCGGGTACGGTCCCGCCCTGCTTTATCCCCGTTCATCACCGTTCATCACCGGCCAATAAGCAGTTCCCTGGTTCATCCATAGTCGATCCCGCCTGCCGGGGTCGGGGCCGGGGCCGGGGCGTGGGCCGGGCCCTGACCCTGGCCTGCCTCGACCTGGCCCGCGAGCAGGGCCACGCCCAAGTCATCCTGCACACCACCGAGGCCATGCGCATCGCCTGGGGCCTCTACGAGCGCCTGGGCTTCCAGCGCTCCGAGGACCTGGACTTCTCCCAGCAGGGCCTGCCGGTCTTCGGCTTCCGCCACCGCCTCGCCCAAGAGCGAACTGCATTCAGCCGGTGATGAACGGAGATGGACGGAGATGGGGCCGTTTGTATTCGGGCCTGGGTGACTTCCGGCAGGGCCGGAAGCCGCCTCCGGCGGGCCCATGCGGGTACGGTCCCGCCCTGCTTTATCGTGTCTTTCCGGCAACGGTGCGTGACCGTGTGAGTTGAGCGCCGATAGGCTCGTGGGGAACGGAGATTCCCCTTGGCCAAACGGAAGAAGCGACCGTCCTCTGCGGAGTTGGCACCTCTGCGAGAGCGCGTCGGAGCTTGGCGAGGAGCAAGGAGCAGCACGGGCCCGATGCCAACGGAATTCTGGGAGAGCGCGGTGGCGTTGGCGCTGCGGTATGGGCCCTGCCAGATCGCACAGGGGGTGGGGCTTGATTACAAAACCTTGCGGCTGCGATTGGCCAAGGCCGTCGGGGGCCCGAAGGTGGTCAGGCCGACCTTCGTCCAGCTGCCGGCCACGGTGGACCAGGTGGCCCCGGTCACTGCCATTGCCGGCGCCACGATCGAGTTGTTCAGGCCGGACGGATCCCGCATGCGGATCCACCTGGAGGCCGGGAGAGGCATGGAGGCCGCGGGCATTGTGGCGGCTTTCCTGGGAGGCCAGGGTTGATCCAGATCACTCCGCAGATGCGGATTCTGGTGGCCGTGGAGCCGGTGGACTTCCGGCGCGGGATCGATGGCCTGGCCCAGGTCTGCCGGGAAACGCTGGCGGCAGATCCATTCTCTGGAACCGTATTCGTGTTCCGGGGCCGGACCGGCACTTCGATCAAGCTCCTCACCTTCGACGGCCAGGGCTACTGGCTGTGTCAGAAGCGGCTGTCCAAAGGGCGGTTCCGCTGGTGGCCTGGCAGGGCTGGTTCCGCCTCGGCGCGACTCCTCGCCCACGAGCTCCAGGTGCTCATCTGCGGGGGCGATCCACGCGGGGCGAAGGTGCCGGCGGCATGGCGTCCCGTGGGGTTTCAGACCGAGTCTAAGATCCAGTAAACATTTGACGCGATTCGATTTAAATTCGCTTGTACTCCAGCTGAAATGGCCCACATTAGGTGCATGGGCCATTCCAAAAAACGACAGAAGGCGGCGCCGCCTCCCCTGCGTCCGGACCTCCGGTTCAAGGAGATCCCAGCGGAAGTGCTGCGCGGTGATGTGGCTCGGATCCGGGAATCCATGGGCGAGGGCGAGGTCCATGAGGACATGCGGATGCTGGTCGAAACCATGCTCGTCATCCGCGAGGAATTGGACCGGAAGGACGCCAGCATCCAGCGCCTGACGTCCATCATCTGGGGCCCGAAGACCGAGTCGTTCGCAGCGGTCTGCCGGCAGGCCATGGAAGCCGAGAATCCTGCCCTCAAGAGCCGGGCCAAGGAGCAGCGCGAGAAGCCGAAGGGCCATGGACGTAACGCTGCGGCCGATTTTCCAAAGGCCAGGCGAATCCCTGTACCTCTGGAGGGTGCGGCCTCCGGCGAAGGTTGCCCGCATTGCCCCAAGGGCAAGGTCTACCCCCAGAAGGAGCCGTCCACCCTGCTCCGGATCACGGGTGTGGCGCCATTCATGGCCACCGTCTACGAGCTCGAGCGGAGGCGGTGCAACCTCTGTGGCGAGGTGTTCACCGCCCCAACACCCACGGGTGTGGGCGAGGAGAAGTACGACAGCAGCGTGGCCGCCCTCCTGGGTCTGCTGCGCTACGGGGCGGGCCTGCCCATGAACCGCATCGAGCGGCTCCAGACCGGGATGGGGATCCCTCTGCCGGTCTCGACCCAGTGGGAGATCCTACTCAAGGCGGCCGGGCTCCTCGCCCCAGCCCATGCGGAGCTCACACGCCAGGCCGCCCAGGGCGAGGTGCTGTTCAACGACGACACCGTCATGCGGATCCTGGAGAAGACCCCTGTTCCGAGGGAAGGCCGGAAGGCGATCTACACCAGCGCCATCCTGTCTCGCACCGGGGACAACCGGATCGCGCTATTCATCACCGGCCACAACCACGCCGGGGAGAATCTGGAAGCCGTTCTGAAGCACCGGGCCGAGGGGCTGACTGCTCCCATCCAGATGTGCGATGCCCTCGCCGCGAACACGGTGGGCGAGGCCGGGGAATTGAACACCATCCTGGCCCACTGCCTAGCCCATGCCCGCCGCCGGTTTGTGGAGGTGGAGAACCGGTTCCCCACAGAGGTCGAGCACCTGCTGGGGGAACTCAGGGAGGTTTACAGGAACGACGCCCAGGCCAGGCGTGAGGGGATGGATTCCCAGGCGCGGCTGGCCTTCCACCGACGGGAGAGCGGCCCGGTCATGACCCGCCTGGAGACCTGGTTACGGGAGCAGATCGAGGGCGGCAAGGCGGAGCCTAACTCCGGACTCGGCCAGGCCATCACCTACATGCGCAAGCACTGGATCCCACTCACCCTGTTCCTGCGGGAATCCGGCGCGCCATTGGACAACAACGCCTGCGAGATGGTCGTCAAACGAGCCATCATGCACCGCAAGAACTCTCTGTTCTACCGCTCAGCAACAGGCGCCCGGGCCGGAGACACCTTCATGAGCCTGATCCACTCGGCGGAACTGAACGGGGTCGAGCCGTTCGAGTACCTGATCGAGTTGCTGAAGCACCCGGAGGAAGTGGAGCAGGAGCCGGGCAAGTGGATGCCCTGGAGCTATCCACACCCACCCAATTCGGCCTGAGCGCGACCCCAATTCAGCAAAATTGGGTTGAGTCGAAGACACTCAAGTGCGCCCTATTTGGCCAAATTCCTTCCTTCCCGTTGGGTCAGGCAGTGCTGCCGGAAAGACACGCTTTATCCCCGTTCATCACCGTTCATCACCGGCCAATAAGCAGTTCCCTGGTTCATCCATAGTCGATCCCGCCTGCCGGGGTCGGGGCCGGGGCCGGGGCGTGGGCCGGGCCCTGACCCTGGCCTGCCTCGACCTGGCCCGCGAGCAGGGCCACGCCCAAGTCATCCTGCACACCACCGAGGCCATGCGCATCGCCTGGGGCCTCTACGAGCGCCTGGGCTTCCAGCGCTCCGAAGACCTGGACTTCGCCCAGCAGGGCCTGCCGGTCTTCGGCTTCCGCCACCGCCTCGCCCAAGAGCGAACTGCCATCGGCCGGAGATGAACGGAGATGGACGGTGATAGGACCGCTCGTAACTGGTGCGTGAGCTCCAGTGGGGCACCGGGCTGCGTTCCCCGAAGGCGCACCCCTCGGGCAGATGCCGTTGCTTTATCGGTGTTCATCGGTGTTCATCGGTGGTTAAAAGGTCCTTTTCAGAGGCCTGAACACGCCAGATGTGGCTGACGACACCTCGTTGAAGGATCAAAAACTGGAACACCGATGAACACCGATAAAAGCTGATGAACACCGATAAAGATGGGCCCATGCGGGTCCGGTCTCGCCCCTCTTAATCTCCGTTCATCTCCGTTCATCACCGGCAATAAAGCAGTTTCCAGGTTCATCCGCGGCAGAACCAGTGTCCGAGCGGCCCGTGCGGGGTCCGGGTCTTCCCCGCCCCTCGATCCACCGTTCCCCATGATTCCCGGCCCCCGCCCCCCCATCCGCAGCCCTTCAACAACAAAAAGGGGTGTTGAAAGGTGCTAAAAAAGGTGCAATTTTAAGGGCTAAGGAGTGAGCCCATGATTCCTCGGCTGGTTCCGATCACTGACCTGAAGCGCCTCGGTGGAAAAGTTCTGGATGAGCTGCGCCAGGACCGCTCCCCCGTCATCATCACGGAGCATGGACGGGCGGCAGCGGTGCTGCTGGACGTGGCGAGCTACGAGGCGATCACTCGGCGATACGAGATTCTGAAAGGCATTGAAGAAGGCGAGCGGGACATTGCGGAAGGTCGGACCCTGGGTTGGGAGGATGCCAAGGCTGAGCTGCGCAAATGGCGACGCTGAAGCTACGCCTCACCCTCACGGCATCGCGGCGGTTGGATGAGATCCTGGGATTCATTGCCCAGGACAATCCAGAAGCCGCCGACAGGCTTTCGAGTTCCATTGAGGCTGCCTTGGAACGAGTGGCGGCCTTCCCCGCATCTGGAAGACGAATTCCCGAGGCACCAGAGCGCCCTGAGCGCGAGGTTCTGGTGCCTCCATGCGTTCGAATCTTCTACCGAGTTGAGGGAAAGGATCTGTGGGTTCTGCTCGCCGTGCGGTCGGAGCAGGAGTTCCACGCCGAGGCCCTGGAAGGCTGACCTTCTGTCTACGCTCCAGGAAGGTCAGAAGACGGCCAAAGCCAGGACATGGCTTGAGGGAGATCCATCCGAGCGCAAGGTTGTCTGCCTGAAAGCCCGGGTCGTTCCGAGCGCCTGGGCTTCCAGCGCTCAGAGGACCTGGACTTCGCCCAGCAGGGCCAGCCGGTCTTCGGCTTCCGCCACCGCCTCGCGCAGGGGAGAATTGCATTCAGCCGGTGATGAACGGAGATGGACGGTGATAGGACCGCTCGTAACTCGTGCGTGAGCTCCAGCGGGGCGCTGGGCTGCGTTCCCCGAAGGCGCACCCCTCGGGCGGATGCCGTTGCTTTATCGGTGTTCATCGGTGTTCATCGGTGTTCATCGGTGGTTAAAAGGTCCTTTTCAGAGGCCTGAACACGCCAGATGTGGCTGACGACACCTCGTTGAAGGATCAAAAACTGGAACACCGATGAACACCGATAAAAGCTGATGAACACCGATAAAGATGGGGCCGTTCGTCATCAAGCATGGGCTCTACCCAGGGGGCAACACCGCCGTGCCTTTGGGAGCACGGCCACGGTGCCCCCTGGGTGACTTCCGGCAGGGCCGGAAGCCGCCTGCGGCGGGCCCATGCGGGTCCGGTCTCGCCCTTCTTCATCTCCGTTCATCACCGGCAATAAAGCAGTTTCCAGGTTCATCCGCGGCAGAACCAGTGTCCGAGCGGCCCATGCGGGGTCCGGGTCTTCCCCGCCCCTCGATCCACCGTTCCCCGCGATTCCTGAGCGGAGCCGGCCCAGGCTAGACTGGCGGACTCTCCCATCCGCCCATAGCCCCGACCCCGGAGGTCCCATGCCCCAGGTCCGACGCCCCGTTTCATCCTCCCTGCTGGCCCTGCTGCTGGGCCCGGCCCTGCTGGCCCAGGCGCCGGAAGCCGCGGCCCTGCCCAGCGAGATGCCCGCAGCGTTCCAGGAGGCCACCGGGGACTGGGACTACATCCGCCGCGTGGAGATGATCCCGATGCGCGATGGGGTGAAGCTGCACACCATCATCCTGGTGCCGAAAGGAGCCAAACAGGCGCCCATCCTGCTCACCCGCACGCCCTACAACGCCGTGGAGCTGACCAGCCACGCCCACAGCGCCCACCTGGGGCCCGTCCTCCAGGGCTACGACAACGTCACGGACCTCATCGTGGAGGGCGGCTACATCCGCGTGGTGCAGGACGTGCGCGGCAAGCACGGCTCCGAGGGCGACTACGTCATGAACCGGCCCCTGCGCGGGCCCCTCAACGGCACCGCCGTGGACCACGGCACGGACACCTGGGACACCATCGAGTGGCTGGTGAAACACCTGCCCGAGAGCAACGGCCGCGTGGGCATCCTGGGCATCTCGTACGACGGCTTCCTGCCCCTCATGGCCCTGGTGGATCCCCACCCGGCCCTGAAAGCCGCCGTGCCCATGAACCCCATGGTGGACGGCTGGCGCGGCGACGACTGGTTCCACCACGGCGCCTTCCGCGCCCAGAACCTCAGCTACATCTACGACCAGCAGGCCACCCGCGCGGGCGAGGTGAAGTGGTGGACCAGCCACTTCGACGACTACGACATGTTCATGCAGGCCGGCTCCACCGGCGCCCTGGCGAAGCGCCGCGGCATGGACCAGCTGGGCTTCTGGCGCAAGATCGCCGAGCATCCCTCGTACGACGTCTTCTGGCAGTCGCAGGCCGTGGATCAGGTGCTGGCGAAGCGTCCCCTGACCGTGCCCACGATGCTGGTGCACAGCCTCTATGATGCCGAGGACATCTACGGCGCCATCGCCGTGTGGAAGGCCCTGAAGCCCAAGGACACAGCGAACCTGCTCTACCTGGCCATGGGCCCTTGGAACCACGGCGGCCAGATCGGCGATGGCAGCAGCCTTGGCCCCCTGAAGTTCAACCAGGACACGGGCCTGCAGTTCCGCCAGAGCGTGCTGAAGCCCTTCCTCGACCAGCACCTGAAGGGCGGACCCAAGGCGGACCTGCCGCCCGTGAGCGCCTTCGAGACGGGCACCAACACCTGGAAGAAGCTGCCGGCCTGGCCCCTGGCGGGGGAGGGCGCCACCGTGAAGGCCACGCCCTTCTACCTCCGCGCGGGGCTGGTGGTGTCCTCCGCACCGCCGAAGGCCGACGAGGCGCCCTTCGACGCCTACGTGTCCGACCCCGCCAAGCCCGTGCCCTTCCGGGCGCGGCCCATCCAGCCCGTGGGCTACGACAAGGGCATGACCTGGCCTCAGTGGCTCACGGACGACCAGCGCGAGGCCTCGGGCCGCACGGACGTGCTGGCCTATGTCTCGGAACCCCTCAAGGAGCCCCTGCGCATCAGCGGCGAGCCCATGGCGAACCTGGTGGCCGCCACCAGCGGCTCGGACAGCGACTGGGTGGTGAAGGTGATCGATGTGTACCCCGACGAGGTGGCCAGCCAGCCCCAGATGGGCGGCTTCCAGCTCATGGTGTCGGCGGACATCTTCCGGGGCCGCTACCGCGAAAGCCTGGCGGCGCCGAAGGTGCTCAAGCCCGACGCGCCCCTGGTGTACCGCTTCGCCCTGCCCACGGCGAACCATGTCTTCCTGCCGGGCCACCGCGTCATGGTGCAGGTGCAGTCCAGCTGGTTCCCCCTCTACGACCGCAACCCCCAGACCTTCGTGCCCAACATCTTCTTCGCGAAGCCGGAAGACTACCGCCCCGCCACCCAGCGCATCCACCACGCTCCCGGCTTGGCCAGCTTCGTGGCGCTGCCGGTGGTGAAGTAGCCCTGTCGCAGGAGCCACACCATGGAACAGCCCCCATCCATCACCCCCGAGGCCGCCCAGGTCCGCCAGTTGCTGGAACGCTGGGCGGAAGCCACGCGCACCAACCGGTTGGAGGACGTGCTGCAGGATCACGCCCCCGAGGCCCTGATCTACGACGTGCTGCCGCCCATGAAGCACGAGGGCGCCGAGGCCTACCGGCGCAGCTGGGGGGACTGGCAGCCCGAGACCACCGGCGGGGAGCGCTTTGGGTGGGAGGACCTGGCCGTGGTCGCCGAGGGGGATCTCGCCTTCGCCCACGGCTTCATCCGATGCGGGGGCCTCCTGCCCGATGGCAAAGCCTTCGAGGATCTGGTGCGGGCCACCTTCTGCCTGCGGCGCACAGGTGGCGCCTGGCGGGTGGTGCACCAGCACATCTCCAAGCCGAATCCCGCCTGACCGGGTCATCGCCGAGAGGGCACCTTGAGCACCCCAAGCTCCGACCTCAAACACCTGCTCCGCACCCTGGATCCGCTGCTGCATGAAGGCGTGTATGTGTTCGCCTCCCTTCCCACGGGTGCGGACTTGGCGGGCCTGGAGCCGCTGGCCACCTTCCAAGAGGACGAGGGCCTCACGGTGGTCGTGAAGGAGGAGGCGGCTCTAGCCCACCAGGTGCCAATCCTCTTTCGCGCCGCCTGGATCACGCTGCGGGTCCACTCGGACCTGCAGGCCGTGGGCCTCACGGCGGTCTTCTCCCGGGCCCTCGCCGAGGCCGGCATCAGCTGCAACGTGATCGCCGGGGCCCGCCACGACCACCTCTTCGTGCCGGTGGACGACGTCGCGCGCGCGATGGCGGTGCTTCGGGAGCTGCAGTGGCGCGGCGCTTCGGCCTGAGGGACTCCGCTAGGAAATGGTGGAAGCCGGCATAGGCTTCCGGTGAAGAAGGACACCAGAGAACTGCATTCAGCCGGAGATGAACGGAGATGGATGGAGATGGGGCCGTTCGCAATCAAGCAGCGGCAGGCCGATGCGGGTCCGGCCCCGCCCTGCTGTATCGCCGTTCATCGCCGTTCATCACCGGCTGAAAATCCCTACTCGCCCAGCACCTCGTCCACGAAGGCCGGCACCAGGTCCGTGGCCTTGCCGGTGCGGGCCTCCTGGAAGGCGCTGGCCACGCGGCTGGGCTCCAGGTTCAGCTCGACGGTGCGGGCGGTCGGTGGCGCAGCCTGCACGAGGCCCGCGGCGGGGTACACGTGGCCGCTGGTGCCGATGGCCACGAAGAGGTCGCAGCGCTCCACGGCGTCGTAGATGCGGTCCATGTCCAGGGGCAGCTCGCCGAACCAGACAATGTGGGGACGCACCCGTCCCGCCTCGCAGGCGGGACAGCGGCTGGCCTGGTCCAGGTCCCCGGGCCAGTCATGGACGGCGCTGCAGCCGAGGCAGCGGGCCTTCAGCAGCTCGCCGTGCATGTGCAGGAGCTTTGTGGACCCGGCGCGGTCATGGAGGTCGTCCACGTTCTGGGTGACCAGCAGGAAGGGCCCGGTCCACGCACGTTCCAGTCGCGCCAGGGCCCGGTGCGCGGCGTTGGGCGCCACGGTGGCGAGGCTGCGCCGCCGCTCGTTGTAGAAGCGGTGGACCAGGGCCGGGTCGCGGCGGAAGGCCTCGGGCGTGGCCACCTCCTCGACGCGGTGGTTCTCCCAGAGGCCATCCGCAGCGCGGAAGGTGCGCAGGCCGCTTTCGGCGGAGATGCCCGCGCCGGTGAGGATGACGATGGAGGCGTCGGGGGGGAGCGCCATGGCCCTACTTCCGGGGCCCCAGCTCCAGCACCTTCCCGTCCACGGCGCCGGGCTTCAGGCCCAGCTCCCGGGCCAGGGTGGGGGCCAGGTCCACGGTGCGCACGGGCTCGCGGCGCTCGCCACCCTTCCAGGGGCCCCAGAAAATCAGCGGCACGCGGCGGTCGTAGGCGTTGGGGGTGCCGTGGCCGGTGGGGTACTCCGTGGGCGGCGTGCCGAAGGCCACAAAGGGCTTCACGGCCACCAGGATGTCGCCGCTGCGCTCGGGGTGGAAGCTGCGCCGCAGCAGCACGCGGAGGCTGCTGTCCCGGGGGCTGCCCCAGGCGGCGGGATCCGTGGCCAGCA
The DNA here is from genome assembly GCA_963751095.1 of uncultured Holophagaceae bacterium. GTDB lineage: Bacteria > Acidobacteriota > Holophagae > Holophagales > Holophagaceae > Geothrix. The sequence goes on from CAVVTK010000007.1 coordinate 509,443, forward strand.
GCTCCTCGGCGGTGAAGGCGTCGGCCACCTCGGGCCGGGCCTTCAGCCAGGCCTGGGCTCGCTTCAGGACCTCGCGGCGGTCCAGGTCGGCCGCCTTGATTGCCGCATCGTTCAGGTAGATGGCGTTGGGCTCCGGTGCGGGGGTGAGCAGATCGCGCTCCACCTTGAAGGCGGTGCGCAGCTCCGTCTGCAGGGCCGCCATGAAGGGTTCGGGGAGGATGCGCCGAAAGGGGAAGCCCTGCTCGCCCAGGGCCTCGGGCAGGTCCATGCCGCCGTGGTCGGCGGAGAGCACCACCCAGGCGCCGGGGTGCTGGCGCTTCAGGCGGTCGAGGAGGCGGCCCAGCACGCGGTCGAGGCGGTGGATCTGGTCGCGCATCTCGGTACCGAGGATGCCGTAGCTGTGGCCGATGTAGTCCGTGGCGGAGAAGCTGATGGCCAGCAGGTCCGTGGCCGGGCCCCGGCCCACCTGTTCGCCGTCCAGCAGCGCCTCGGCGGCCTCCAGCGTCACGGCGTCGAGGAAGGGGGACTTGCGGAAGCGGCCTTCGAAGCCCTTGTCCAGGGGCATGCCCGCGCCCTGGATGAGGCGGGGCAGGGCGCCGTTGCGGAGGATCTGCGTGCCGAAGGTCCAGGAACCCACCCGGCCTTCCGGGGTGCCGGGAGCCTTGGCCCAGAGCCAGCTGTCCGTGGCGATGCGCTCGGACAGGCCGCGGTCGTAGCGCAGCAGCCAGTCCGGCAGGCGCTCCCCATACACGCTGGAGCTGGTGAACCCGGCCGGGCCCGTGAACCAGTAGGCGGCGGTGGGCTTCCGCCCGGCCATGAGGATGGCGGCGCGGTCTTTGCCACTGACGGCGTAGACGCGACTGCCCGGCACCTGGGCCTGCAGCCAGTCGCCCAGGCCATCGCCGAGGAAGCGTGCGTTGGAGGAGCTGGGCAGGTTCGGCGCGTGCAGGGCCCTGACCGTGGCGTCCTCGACACAGTAGACGAGCTTGCCCGTGGCGCGGTCGATCCAGCGGTTCTCGACGATGCCGGTATTGGCGGGGAAGCGGCCCGAGAGCAGCACGGAGTGGCCGGGGCCGGTCTCCGTGAAGCCGTGATCGTGGTAGGCCTCCGTGAAGAAGACGCCCTCGCGGCGCAGGCGGGCGATGCCGCCGCTGAGTTCGGGCCCGTAGGTCTGCATCAGCTCGGCGGAGAACTGATCCACGGAGATGACCACCACCAGCTTGGGCCGGGCCTGGGCCGCGGGCCTGGGGTTTGGCGCGGCAATCAGCGCGGGGGCGAGGAAGGCGGGAAGCAGCGCGGATCGGAGCATCAGAAGGCCACGCCCACGCCGAAGGTCCACAGGCGCTCGAATTCCTGCCCGCTGCCCTGGGCGGAAAAGTAGGCCGCCAGGTCCGAGGAGCTGCTGAGCTTCACCGGGCGGTCCTTGGTGACGGGCTGCTGGTAGCTGGCGGCCAGGTAGGGATGCACCACCACGGAGGGGATGCGCCAGCGGGCGCCCACCCGCAGCCAGGTGCGGCTGAGGTCCTTGGTGGACGAGGCGCCGGCCGTGTCGTAGCGGTAGTGCTGCAGGCGCTGGATGAGGCCGAATTCCCCGGCGATCCCCACAAAGGGCACCCAGAGCTGGGCATTGAGGCCCACGCCCAGGCCCTGCTGCTTGAGGTTCGTGGCCTGGGTGGTGCTGCCCTGGCTGAGGCTGCCATCCGCCGTGAACTGGGAATATTCAAAACCGCCCTCGAATTTCAGGAGGGGGCCGATCTGGAACAACCGCCGGTTCGCGGAAGCGATGAAGCCGCGGCCTGTGTCGAGGTCCCCGGAGACCAGCTGGCCCGAGCCGCTGATCATGGTCTGCGGCAGGCTCTGGCCGCTGGGGCGGGGCACCTCCAGGCGCAGGTCCCACTGGGCGCTGAGGGGCAGCGCCGCGAGGCAGACGGGCAGGAGGGCAAGACGCATCGGGGCTCCGGCAGAACCTCCGATCATACCCTCAGCCCGTGGCGCGACCGGGCGGGTGCGGGTTCATTTCCACTTGATGCTGCAGCCCATGCTGGGCTGCTGGACTTCGAGCGGTTCCCGGCCGGCCAGGACGCCCTCGATGGCCTCCTGCAGCTCCTGGCGGGTGACGCGGCTGGCATCCTTCCAGTTGTCGTCCAGGCGGCCCCGATACATCAGGCGGCGGTGGGAGTCGTAGAGGAAGAAGTCCGGCGTGCAGACCGCGCCCAGGGCGCGCGCCACGGACTGCTCCTCGTCCCAGAGGTAGGGGAAGGCGTAGCCCTTGACCTGGGCGCGGATCCGCATGGCCTCGAAGCTGTCATCCGGGTGGGTCACGGCGTCGTTGGCGTTCAGGCCCACCACGGCGCAGCGGCCGGCATAGGCCCGGGCCAGGGCGTCAAGGCGGTCGTCAATGGCCTGCACGTAGGGGCAGTGGTTGCACATGACCACCACCAGCAGGGCCGGGCAGTGGAAGTCGCGCAGGGACCAGAGCCGCCCATCCACGCCGGGCAGGGTGAAGTCGGGACAGGGCGTGCCCAGGGGGACCATGGTGGATTCCATGAGCGACATGGGGACCTCCGGAGTGCTCCTTTCATCGTACGCCGCGGGGCAAGCTCGGAGTTTTGTTTGGGGGCTCGGACTTTTTTCTCAGTCATTTTTTTGACTTGACCCTCAGACCCCTGCATCTAGGCTGGTTTCAACCAAGGAGCCCATGACCCAGCTGCCCCGCCTTCACTGGTCCACCCTCGGGGACGATACCGGGGGGCTGGAGCATCGGTGGGCGGCCCTCTGGGACGTGACGGTGGACCGCGGTACCGCGCCCGCCCTGGCGCCGCGCGATGTGGATCTGTGGGTGATCAGCGCCAAGGGCGCCTGGCCGCCGCCGGAGCTGAACCGCATGATGGCCGAAGTGGCGGCCCTGCCCATCCTGCTGGGCCTGCAGCCGGACTCGGCACCCATGGATGCCAAGACCCTTTCGGAGTGGGGCTCGCTCGGCTCCATGCGCTGGGGCGTGCTGGGTCCCGAGCCCCCCATGCCGGGCCTGCGACCCCGCTCGGGCACCACCACGCAGCTGAGCGCGTCCCAGGCGCTCGCGTTTGGCCTCGTGGGCACCAGCCCCGCCATGATGGATGTGCTGGCCCGGGCCCGCGCCGCCGCGGCCACCCGCGCCACGGTGCTGCTGCTGGGCGAGAGCGGCACGGGCAAAGAGGTCATCGCCCGCGCCATCCACCGCATGAGCGCCGACAACCAGGAAGCCTTCGTGGCGGTCCACTGCGGCGCCATCCCCGAGAACCTGCTGGAATCCGAGCTTTTCGGCTACAACAAGGGCGCCTTCACGGATGCCCGCAAGGACACCCCGGGCAAGTTCCGCGAGGCCCATGGCGGCACCATCTTCCTCGACGAAGTCGGCACCATGCCCCTCGGTGCCCAGGTCCGTCTCCTGCGTGTGCTGCAGGAGCGCGAGGTGCAACCCCTGGGCGGCGGCGCGCCGGTGAAGGTGGATGTCCGGGTGATCACCGCCTCCAACGTGGACCTGTGGAAGAAGGTGCAGGACGGCAGCTTCCGCGAGGACCTGTTCTACCGCTTGGAAGTGGTGCCCATCACCATGCCGCCCCTGCGGGCCCGGAGGGAGGAAGTCCCCTTCCTGGCCCAGCACTTCCTCAACCGCAAGGCCCGGGAGCACGGCCTCTACCCCAAGGCCCTGCACCCCAGCGTGGATCCCCTGCTCATGTCCCTGTCCTGGCCCGGCAACGTGCGCCAGCTGGAGAACGCCATCGAGCGGGCCATCGTGCTGTCCGGCACCCGCCCCGTGCTGACCCGGGAGGACTTCGCCTTCCTGGCCGAGCGCATGGGCGAGGGCAGCCCGGCCGAGGCGGAAGCCCCCAGGGCCGGCTTCACGCCCCTGCCCGCCGACGCCTTCGCCCCCCAGGCCGCCCCGGCCTTCGGCATGGACCTGCCCGCCGAGGGGCTGGACCTGAACCAGGTGGTCTCCGATATGGAGAAGACCCTCATGCTGCAGAGCCTGGCCATCACCCGGGGCAACAAGAAACGGGCCGCCGACCTGCTGGGGCTCAAGCGGACCACCTTCCTGGAAAAGATGAAAAGACTCGACCTGGAAGACCCAGATCCGGTGGAGACCTCCGACTAGGGCATGCGGGGCCCGAGACAAACAAGGGGGGACGCCTGTCCCCCCTTGCCGTTTTCCCCCCACGACGCCTTCACTCACCACGGCCCACTGACCGGCCGCACCCTTTGAGTGCAGTCCGGGAACCAATGGTTCCCCGGGGCCGGGTGGTATCTTTTAGACATGGCAAACATGACGCATCTGCGCTGGAAGCTGGAGGTTCCGGATCCCCAGGAGGAGGCGCTGTGCGCCTGGCTGGAGGGGGAGGGCTCCTCCGCCTTCTACCGGGAGGCCGATCCCCCCCGGGCCTGCTACGCCTACTTCCCCCCGGACCAGGCCCCCCCGGCCGAGGCGGGGCTGAAGGCCTTCGCCGGCGTGCGCCTGCTGGAGGCCGAGACCTTCGGCGACGAGGACTGGCTGGCCAAGAGCCGCGAGGGCTTCGGCGCCTTCGAGGTGGGCACCCGCTTCCACGTGCGGCCCCTCTGGGACGAGACCCCGGGTCCCGCCGGCCGCCTGGACCTGGTGGTGAATCCGGGCCTGGCCTTCGGCACCGGCGGCCACGAGACCACCCGGCTCTGCATGGAGCTGCTGGAGGAGCTGGCCCAGGCCGACCGCCTGCGGGGCCCCATCCTCGACATCGGCGCGGGCACGGGCATCCTCTCCCTGGCGGCCCACCTGCTGGGGGGGCGGCACCTCACGGCCTTCGACATCGACCCGGACTGCGGGCCGGCCATGACCGAGCTCATCGACCTCAACGCCCACCTGCTGCAGGGGGCCAAACCCTATGACAGCTTCGTGGGCACCCTGGACCATCCCCAGGCCAACGGCCCCTTCGCGGGCCTGCTGGCCAACATCCTGCTGATCACCATCCAGGAGCTGCTGCCCCGCATGGCCGAGGTGGCCGCGCCCGGCGGCTGGCTCATCGCCAGCGGCATCCTGGCCGAGCGCACCGACGAGGCCCTGGTGAGCCTCATGACCCACGGCTTCAAGCCCGAGCAGGTGCGGCAGGAGGGCGAGTGGATCGCCATCCTGGCCACGCGGGTTTCTTAAAACCAAAAGCGGAACACAGAGGACGCAGAGTGCAACAGAGGACACAGAGGAAAACCAAAATGAGCCAGGCGTCTCGGACGGCAGGTCTTTCTCTGTGTCTTCTGCGGTTCTCTGTGTCCTCTGCGTTCCTGCTTTGTCTTCCCCAAGAGTTCGCTTCATGAGCCGATCCGACCGCCCCATCGGCATCTTCGACTCGGGCATCGGCGGGCTCACGGTGCTGCATGCGCTGCGCCAGCTGCTGCCCCAGGAGGACCTGCTCTACCTGGGTGACACGGCGCGGCTGCCCTACGGCAGCAAGAGCCACCGCACCATCGAGCGCTACACCCTGCAGATGGGCGAGCTGCTGCAGCGCGCCGAGCCCAAGCTCATCGTCATCGCCTGCAACACCGCCAGCGCCCACGGCCTGCCGGCCCTGCAGGCCGTGAGCCCCTGCCCGGTCATCGGCGTCATCGAGCCCGGCGCCGAGGCCGCCGCCGAGCACCCGGGCCCCGTGGGCATCATCGGCACCCTGGCCACCATCGGCAGCGCTGCCTACGACACGGCCATCCGCCGCCGCGATCCCGCCAAGGTCATCCACAGCGTGGCCTGCCCCCTGCTGGTGCCCCTGGCGGAGGAGGGGTGGTTCGACGACCCCGTCACCGACAGCATCTGCCGCCGCTACCTGAACCAGCTGCCCTTCGAGGTGAAGACCGTGGTGCTGGGCTGCACCCACTACCCCACCCTGCTGCCCAGCCTGGAGCGCTGCCGCCCCGGCACCCGCTGGATCGACAGCGGCCGCGTCACCGCCAAGGCCGTGGACCGCCTCCTGCAGGGCAGCCTCGGCTACCGCACCACCAGCGCCCGCGGCACCCTGCGCGTCCAGCTCACCGACGCCAGCAGCCGCCTGAAGGAAGTGGGTAGCCGGTTTCTGGAAGAGGCGCTTGGGGATGTGGAAGTGGTGGAGATCTAGACCAGCGCACCGGGGAGTGTGAACACCACGCAGGTGCCCTTGCCTTCGGCGCTCTCGATGCGGATCTCGCCGCCGTGGTTGCGCACGATCTCACGGCAGATGCTGAGGCCCAGGCCGGTGCCCTTGCCTTCGGGCTTGGTGGTGAACATGGGGCGGAAGACCTGGCCCAGCAGCTCGGCGGGGATGCCCTGGCCCGAGTCGTGGAAGTGCAGCTCCCACCAGAGGCCGCCGGGCGTGCTCTCCTCGGCGGGCCTGGCCTTGAGCTCCACCTGGCCGCCCTCGGGCATGGCGTCCACGGCGTTGTTCATGAGGTTGATGAAGAGCTGCTCCATCTGCTTGCGGTCCACGTCCAGGCAGCAGTCCGGCGGGGCTTCGGCCGTCACGGTGACGCCGTGGGCCGCCAGGGTGGGCGACCAGAGCTGCTGCAGGTCCTCGAACAGGCTTTCGAAGAGCAGGGGCTTCCTGTGCAGCTGGGGGCGGCGGGTGAGGTCCAGGAGGCGGCGCACGATGTCGCCCACGCGCTGGATCTGGCCGCCGATGACGCCCAGGCGCTCGCGGGTCTTCTCGGGCAGGTCCTTCTGGGCCTCCAGCAGCTGGAGGTGACCCGTCACCAGGTTGAGGGGCGTGCCCACCTCGTGGGCGAAGGTGGCGGTCAGCTGGCCGGCCACAGCCAGCCGCTCCTGGACGCCGAGTTCCTCCCGCAGCAGCGCGTTGCGCTCCACCAGGGCGGCCAGCTCATCGTTCTTGGCCTGCAGCTCGGAGAGGGCGACGTCGATGCGATCCTGCAGGTTGGAATTGAGGCCGCGGATCTCGCGGATGAGGGCTTCGCGATCCTCACCGGCCCGCTGGATCTGGGTGGCCATGTCGTTGAAGCGCGCGGCGATGAGGCCCAGCTCGTCGCTGCGGCGCACCGGGGCCCGGGCGCTGGACTCGCCCTGCTCGAGCCGCTGCATGGTGAGCACCAGACCCTCGATGGGATCGCTGATGAGCATGCGCAGGATGAGCCAGAGCAGGATGAACTCGCCGAGCAGCACGCCGGGCAGGGTGCGCAGGGTCCGCTTGAGGTTGTTGTCCCAGACCACCTCCCAGCGCTCCAGGTCGCAGTAGGCGCGGACGAGGCCGATGGGGGGCTGGCCGGGCTTGTGGGCGCGGATGGGCAAGTAGACCTTCCAGGCCTGGCGGCCGGTGTTGAGGTCCACCAGCTCGGCCTGGGCCTTGGGCAGGGTGAGGTACGAGCCGATCTCGGGGCCCCAGTCCACGGTGCTCTCTTCGCCGGAGGAGCGCACCAGCTCCACCTCGTTGCCCCGGCCCACGCGCCTGAAGACATCGATCTGGAAGATGCTGCGGTCGGGACCGGCGATGCTGGCCAGCACCTGGTCCAGCTTGTCGGGATCCTTGAAGCCGGGATCCCGTTCGACGATGTCGGTTTCCACGGTGCCCGCCGCCTCGATCACGAGGTTGCGCGAGTAGGACTCCAGCTCCCGGCGGCTGTTGCGCACGATGGTGATGGCCACGGCCACGGTGAGCACGCTGGTGACGAGGCCCAGCAGCACGAAGAGCTTGGCGTGCAGACTGCGCAGCCAGGCCAGGGGGCGGAGCCGGACGCGCCAGAAGCTCATGCCAGGATCCCTTCCGCGGGGGGCAGGCCCAGGGCCGGCCGCACGGCGCGGGCGAAGGCGGCGGGGCCCTGGGCCTCGGCCAGCTCGACGAAGCGGTCGAAGACGGTACGGCGGGCCTCGGCCACGCCGCCCAGCAGATCGAGCACCCCGGCACCGAGGGTCCGCCGGTCGCGGAGGCGCAGCTGGGCTTCCGCCTCCCAGAGCAGGGCCTCCAGGGCCGCCAGGTCGTGGTGGTCGCCCAGCACGGTCTGCAGGGCCCGCAGGTTCTTCAGCACGGCCTCGGGGGGCTCGGCGAAGGCCGCCTCCAGGGCTTCGACGGCGTAGCGCAGCTTCTTGATGCGCACCCGGGTCTTGTGGAGGGCGGCGGGATCCTCGTGGGCGCAGAGGCCGGGCAGTCCGCCCAGGGCCGCTTCGGCGCGGGCCTGCAGGCAGGTCCAGGCGGCCTCCTGCAGCGAGGTGGACTGGAAGGGATCCTGCAGGGAGGGGACCTCCAGCAGGCGGCGGAGGTCCGGCAGGCGCAGGCGGTCGAGTTCCTTCTGCATGGCCCGGCGGGTCTTGGCGCGGCTGCGGTCCACCTGCTCCAGCAGGTGCTCGAGCACGGCGGCCTGGGCGGGCGTGGCGGCCTGGAGGAGGTGGGCCCGCAGGTGGCCGGCGTGGACATCCAGTTCCCGGGGCAGGCCCAGGGTATCCACCAGCCCCTTGAGGGCCCGGCGCTGCCCCTTGTGGCCCGGGTAGACCTCGGCGTCCACCAGGTCCAGCACGGCCCCGAGGCGCCGCGCCGAGACGCGCACCTGGTGCAGCTGCTCCTCGTCCTCGGCCCAGTCCGGGGCGTCCAGCAGCTCCTGCAGGCGCGCCAGCCGGACCTCGAGGGCGCGATGAAGCAGGATCGCCAACTCAGCTGGATGCATCAGACGATTCTAAGCGCAATTCCCGAAGGCGAAAATTTCGCGTAAGCTGTGGAGACCATGGAACACATTCATATCAAAGGTGCTCGCGAGCACAACCTCAAGAACCTGGACCTCTCGCTGCCGCGCAACCAGCTGGTGGTGATCACGGGGCTGTCGGGCTCGGGCAAGTCCAGCCTCGCCTTCGACACGCTCTACGCCGAGGGCCAGCGGCGCTACGTGGAGAGCCTCTCGGCTTATGCGCGGCAGTTCCTCGACCAGATGGAAAAGCCCGACGTGGACAGCATCGAGGGCCTGTCCCCGGCCATCTCCATCGAGCAGAAGACCACCAGCAAGAACCCCCGCTCCACCGTGGCCACCGTCACCGAGATCTACGACTACCTGCGCCTGCTCTACGCCCGCACGGGCAAACCCACCTGCGTGGCCTGCGGCAGGGCCATCGCCAGCCAGACCATCCAGGAGATGGCGGACCAGATCCTGGCCAAGCCCGCCGGCACCAAGCTGCAGATCCTGGCGCCCGTGGTGCGGGGCCGCAAGGGCGAGTACAAGAAGCTGCTGCAGGACCTCATGAAGCGCGGCTACATCCGGGCCCGGGTGAACGGCACGATGCTCGATCTCACCGAAGGCATCCCCGATCTGGACAAGCAGAAGAAGCACACGCTGGAGGTGGTCATCGACCGCCTGAAGGTGGACCCCGCCATCCAGTCCCGGCTGGCGGACAGCCTGGAGATCGCCTGCAACCTGGCCGAGGGCAGCGCGCTGGTGGATTTAGATGGAACCGAGCAGTTCTTCTCCAGCAAGCTGGCCTGCAATAACACCAAGTGCGCCAAGTTCGGCCAGGGCCTGCCGGAGCTGGAGCCGCGGTCGTTCTCCTTCAACAGCCCCTACGGCGCCTGCCCCACCTGCGACGGCCTGGGCTTCAAGCGCCAGTTCGCGGAAGAGCTGATCATCCCCAACCCGGCGCTCTCCATCAACGAGGGCGCCATCCAGGCCAGCGGCTGGAAGAGCGTCAGCGAGGACGGCTGGCGCTCGCAGCTGCTGGAGCAGCTGGCCAAGAAGATGAAGTTCAGCCTGGACGTGCCCTGGAAGAAGCTGCCCGTGGACATCCGCCGCCTGCTGCTGCACGGCACCGAGAAGGAGATGCGCTTCACCTATGAAAGCAAGCGCAACCGCTACGACTTCGTCCACCACTTCGAAGGCATCATCGGCAACCTGGACCGGCGCTACCGCGAGACCACCAGCGAGGAGATCCAGGCGGAGATGGAGCAGTCCATGCGCGTGATCCCCTGCGAGGAATGTGGGGGGCGGCGCCTGAAACCCGAGATCCTGGCGGTGTACGTGGGGGGGCTCCACATCGCCGATGTGGTTGCGCAAAGCGTGCGGGATGCCCGGAAGTGGTTCGCGGAGCTGGCCCTGGAAGGCAAGGACGCCGTCATCGCCGAGAAGGTGCTGAAGGAGATCCGCGAGCGCCTGGGCTTCCTGGATGACGTGGGCCTCGGCTACCTCACCCTGGACCGGAGCGCGGCGACGCTATCGGGCGGCGAGGGCCAGCGCATCCGCCTGGCCACCCAGATCGGCAGCAAGCTCCAGGGCGTTCTCTACGTGCTGGACGAGCCCAGCATCGGCCTGCACCAGCGGGACAACCTGCAGCTGATCAAGACGCTCCAGGAGATGCGCGACCTGGGTAACACGGTGCTGGTGGTGGAGCACGACCTGGAGACCATCCTCGCCGCCGACCACGTGGTGGACATGGGACCTGGCGCCGGCGAGCACGGCGGCATGGTGGTGGCCCAGGGCACCCCGGACGAGATCAGCCGCACGAAGGGCTCCGTCACCGGCGACTTCCTGTCGGGCCGCGATGCCATCCCCGTGCCTCGCAAGCGCCGCAAGGCCGAGCGCGGGTACCTGTCCATTCTGGGCGCCGAGGAGAACAACCTGAAGAAGGTGGATGCGGAGTTCCCCATCGGCATCTTCACCTGCGTCACGGGCGTCTCAGGCTCGGGCAAGAGCACCCTGGTGAACGAGATCCTCTACAAGGCTCTCGCCAACCAGCTCCACCAGGGCGTCCACATCGTGGGCAAGCACAAGGCCATCAAGGGCCTCGAGGCCATCGACAAGGTCATCGACATCGACCAGGCCCCCATCGGCCGCACGCCCCGCAGCAACCCCGCCACCTACACGGGCCTCTTCACGCCCCTGCGCGAACTCTTCGCCCAGCTGCCCGAGAGCAAGGCCCGCGGCTACGCGCCGGGCCGCTACAGCTTCAACGTGAAGGGGGGCCGCTGCGAGAAGTGCGAGGGCGACGGCGTCCTCAAGATCGAGATGCACTTCCTCCCGGACGTGTACGTCACCTGCGAGCAGTGCAAGGGCAAGCGCTACAACCGCGAGACCATGGAGATCCACTACAAGGGCAAGAGCATCTCCGACGTGCTGAACATGACGGTGGAAGAGGCCCTGGTGGTCTTCGCGCCCATCCCCGTGCTGGCCAACAAACTGCAGACCCTCATGGACGTGGGCCTGGGCTACATCCGCCTGGGCCAGAGCGCCACCACGCTGTCGGGCGGAGAGGCCCAGCGCGTGAAGCTGGCCAAGGAGCTGAGCAAGCGCGCCACGGGCCGCACCGTCTACATCCTGGACGAGCCCACCACGGGCCTGCACCTGAAGGACATCCAGAAGCTGCTGGAAGTGGTGAACCGCCTGGTGGAGACCGGCAACACGCTCATCGTCATCGAGCACAATCTGGATGTGATCAAAACGGCGGATTGGATCCTGGATCTCGGCCCTGAAGGCGGCGGCGAGGGCGGGCGGATCATTGCGGTGGGCACACCCGAGGAAGTGGCCAAGCGGAAGACCAGCGTGACGGGGAAGTACCTGGCGCCCTACCTGAAATAGGGAAGCAGCACCTCCGAGCGGCCCGTGGCATGTTCACGCGGCCCATGGCGCTTCGCGCGACGGTGGGCCTCCGTGCCTCCGTGGTGAATCTCAATTATTGAAGGCGAGCTGGCATCAGGCGTACTGATCGATGCCCTGCCCCAGCCCCGTGGACTGGTTCAGCAGCTTCACCAGGGCGGCGCCCTGCTGGGCCTCTATCTCCAGGCTCTTCCGCAGGACTCCCACGGCCACCTGCTGCTGCAGCAACTGCTGCGACTGGGCTGCTGCGCCTGCCGGGCTGATGTCCACGATGGCCTCGAAAGGATCTTATCGGATGTGGGGCTTGCGGACTTGAGCGGCCCGGAGCAAGGCGGCCACGTCCTGGACCGGCACCTTGGAGGCCGTGGCGGCCCGGTTCTCGGCGGCGATGGCCTCGAAGACCTCCCGCCGGTGGACCTGGACCTCGCGCGGAGCCTTGATGCCCAGGCGCACCCCGTCCTTGGTGATGCCGAGGACGATAACCTCGACCTCGCCGCCGATGACGATGGATTGTTCGGGCTTTCTCGTGATGACGAGCATCCACGCAGCCTTTCAGACCGGTTCAGTCTTGCAGGAGGATGGGGCAGCGGAGGGGGTAGGTCTCCGAGCTGAGGATGATCTGGCGGCCCATGCGCGTCCGGACGTTGATGATGATCGGGCCCGCGAGGTTCGTGGTCATGTGCTGCGGGTCCTCCGGGACCACCACCAGGGTGAGGATCAGGGCCTCTTCCGGCGCCTCGAGGCCGAGGGCCTCGGCCTCCTCTTGGGTCAGGGGGACCTGGTAGTCCCGCTTGACTGTGACGGGGTCGATGCAGATGAAGGACACGTCCGGGTTCTCGTTGGACTGGAGGAACTTCAGGGGATAGCCATCCTTGGGCTCGAAGAGCAGGAAGGACGTGAGCTGTTCGAAGCCCAGGAGTCCCCTCGGGAAGGTGACCTGGATGCCGTCGGGAGTCTCGGGCATGGAATCGGGGGCGTTGGCGGGTTCGGGGGTCATGGTTGTCCAGAGGTGGTCCAGATCAGTCCATCGGCGGATTCTGCCTCTTCCTGAGTTTCATGCGCGCCCTCGGCGAAGACTTCCCAGAGGGCTTCCAGGCGCTTGCGGCGGAAGCGGGGATTCGGGATGGTCCGCTCCAGGGCCTCCCTGGTGGCGGGAGGGTGCGACAGGCGGGCCATGAGCCAGCGGTTGCCCAGCTCCATGACGGCCCCCACGTCGCCTTCATTGCCCCAGGCCCAGCGCAGCGCCGTGAGCTTCTTCGCCCGGTCCACGGCCAGGTTGCCCAGGTGTTTCACCTTCTCCACGACGGGATCGTGCCTGGGCGGCGTGTAGGCGCGAACGCGCTTGAGGAGGTGGCGCATCTCCTTGGGCAGACTGGCCAGGCGCGGCCCGATCTCGGGGTGGTCCCGGTGCGCATCGCACTCGTCCGCCAGGATGCGGAGCAGGGGCAGCAGCAGGGCCGCGTCCCGGCTGGCGTAGCTGATCTGGGCCTCGCGCAGGGGGCGGAGCATCCAGTTGGAGTCCTGCTCCTCCTTGGGGATGTCGAGGCCCAGCTTGAGCTTGGCCATGGTCTTGAGGCCCGGCTGGGGGTAGCCCAGGGCGCGGGAGAGCAGCATCGTGTCCATGATGCTGTCGGGGACCACATCGTAGAGGCGCTTGAAAACGATGCCATCGCCGGAGAAGTCGTGGACGATCCAGGGCACCTGGGCCATGGCCTGGAGGGCCGGCCGCATGAGCCCATCAAGGGCGAGGGGATCCACCAGCCAGGCCTGGTCATGGGTGGCCACCTGCATGAGGGCCAGCACACAGTGGTGCATGCCCGTCAGGCTGCACTCGATGTCCACCGACAACACACCGGCCGCGTGCCACCGGGGCAGGGCCTCCTGCAGCTTCTCGGGCGTGTCCACGAAGGTCGTGGGAAGGTCGAAGTGATCAAGCACCATCTCTCCAGTGTGCCGCAGTTGGTCCTCCATTACTCTCTAGAGTCCGGAACCCATCAGGAGCCGACTGTGAACCGATCCCTCTTCTGGACCACCTTCGCCACGGTGTTTCTCGCGGAGGTGGGCGACAAGACCCAGCTTGCCGCCATGACTGCCACCGTGCGCAGCGGGCAGATCTGGACCGTGTTCCTGGCCGCCAGCGCCGCCCTCGTGTGCGCCACGGCCATCGGCGTGGCCGTGGGCGGCGTCCTCTTCCGCTACATCCCGGAGGCGGCCATCAAGTGGGCCGCCGGCTGCGCCTTCATCGCGGTGGGACTGTGGGTCCTGATCAAGGGCTGACCCGCCTCTTCTACGATGGCGGCTGCGGTCTCTGCCAACGGTCGGTGCGCTTCGTGGCGGCGCGGGAACGCTCCGGGCGGATCCGTTTCGCGCCCCTGGGCGGCGAGGCCTTCCACCGGCTGATCCCTGGTTCGGCGCGCAGCGGCCTTCCGAACAGCCTCCTGGTCTGCACGCCAGACGGGGCGCTCCTCTGCCGTTCGGCGGCGCTGATCCACCTCCTGGGCCGGATGGGTCCGGGCTGGTGCCTGGCGGGGGTGCTGCTGGCCTGGGTCCCCCAGGGCCTGCGGGACGGGGCCTATGACTGGGTGGCCCGGCGGCGAGTCTCGGCTTGCGCCTGGCGGCCACCCGCCACCGACCCGCGTTTTGAAGCATAGAAATAATAAAATGTCACAATGACCCACAGGGTCGCACCGAAAAGGTTAACAACAGCACTTCGGTCCTGATCGGATGTGTCCGGGAAGACCCAGTCCTGTTCCACAACGGGGCCGCCGTGCGGCCCCCGCCGCGGCCCTGTCCGCACGGAGGATTCATGTTCACGAAGTTGATCGGTGCCGCCACCCTCTTCACCGCCGGTTCACTCATGGCCGGTGGGTCCGCGACCGTGGGCGCCACGCCCGTGGAGGCCTTCGGGGCCGAAGCCGCCCTCACCCAGGCCGGCGAGTGCGGCGCCAAGGATGCCAAGGAGGCGGGCAAGACCCCCGACAAGGCGAAGGACGGCAAGGCCAAGGATGGTTCCTGCGGCAAGGGTTCCTGCGGCAGCAAGGACAAGAAGGCCAAGAAGGACGGCTCCTGCGGCAAGGACAAGAAGGAACACAAGGAAGGTTCCTGCGGCAAGGAAAAGGAAAAGAAGTAGCGGACTGGAGGCCGGCATGACTCAGGACAGGTTCACCGGCGTGGGGCTCGGGCTCCGCCGTCCCCACCTCGAAGCGGTGGCGCGGATGGAGGCCCATGGCGTGCCCTTCTGGGAGACCTGTCCTGAGAATGTCGTGGGCGATGGGGGCCGGCACCACCGGCTGGCCTGCGCCATCCTCGACCGCGATCCCGTGCTCACCCACGGGCTCAGCATGTCCGTGGGCGGCTTCGATGCGTGGGACGAGGTCTATCTGCGCGACCTGGGCGACTTCCTGGTGCGCACCGGCACCCCCTGGCACTCCGAGCACCTCTGCTTCACCAGCGTGGATGCCAGCTGCCTCCACGAGCTGCTGCCCCTGCCCTTCACGCGGGAGTCGGTGCGGCACACGGTGGCCCGGGCCCGGGACCTGCAGGCGCGCCTGCCTGTGCCCCTGCTGCTGGAGAACATCACCTACTACGCCGAGCTGGGCGCCGCGGAGATGGACGAGGCCGACTTCGTCACCGCCGTGCTCGAGGGCGCGGACACGGGCTGGCTGCTGGACGTCAACAACGTCTACGTCAACGCGCTCAACTTCGGCTTCGACCCGAAGGCCTGGCTGGCGCGCATGCCCCTGGACCGCGTGGCCCAGATCCACATCGCCGGGCACAAGAAGTTCGGCGGGCTCACCGTGGATACCCACGGGGCGGAGGTCATCGACCCGGTCATCGAGCTCCTGCAGTGGACCCTGGCGCGGCTCGGGCGGCCCGTACCCGTGCTGCTCGAGCGGGACAACCACATCCCCGACTTCGAGCTCCTGCTGGCGGAGCGTTCGCGGCTCCAGCGGGCCTACGATGCGGCGCTGGTGACCATGGAGGCCCACCATGCCTGAGCCCCGCACCCTGCGCCTCCAGCGGGCCATGGCCTCCCTCGTCCTGGATGCCGACGAGGCCGCCCTCGAGGCGGATCCCGGTCGCGCCGCCCGGCGCCACGGCCTCTCGGGCGACGACCAGCGCGCCTTCCGCGAGCAGGGCGAGGCGTTGCTCACCTACCGCGAGCTGGTCCGCATGAGCCTGCTTGAGCCCCTGGAGACCATGTTCCCGGTGCTGAAGGCGCTGCTGGAATCAGCCGAACGATGGGACGCCTGCGTGCAGGCCTTCCTGGATGCCCGGACGGTGCGGAGCGGCCACTACCGCGACATCGCCCCGGCCTTCCTGGGCTGGCTGGCCGCCACGGGCTGGGGCCAGGAGCGCTGGCCCTTCCTGCTGGAGCTGGCCCACGCCGAGCTCCTCGAGGTGCTGGTGGCCCGGTACCCCGACTCCGATCCCCCGGCGGGTGTCCATGCCGAGCCCGCGCCGGAGGATGTCGTCCTCCTGGATCCGGCCACCCAGATCGCGTCCTACGGCCACGCCGTCCACCGCACCACCGAAGCGAATCCCGTTCCCGAGGCGACGCCGACGCGCCTCATCGCCTTCCGCAATGCCGAGGGCGAGGCCCGGCTCATGGAGCTGACGCCCGCCACCTCCGCTCTGCTGGTGCGGGCCCAGACCCAGCCCCTGGCCGAGGCCGCCGCCGCCCTGGGCATTCCCGAACTCGAACCGGTCCTGGCCCTGCTCCGGGACCTCCGCCGCGATGGCGCCATCGCGGGCTTCCAAACCCCCTAGCCTCCGAGGCCACCATGTCCTTCCGCTTCCTCCTGCCGGCCCTGCTGCTGGCGGCTCCCCTCTTGGCCCAGACCAGAGTCTTCCGCGTGGACGACAACCACACGGTGATCGGGTTCAAGGCCTCGACCCTGCTCTTCGACGTGCCGGGGCGCTTCACGCGCTACAAGGCCGACATCCAGGGCGATCCCGCCACCCTGGAAGGCGCCAGTATCCGCCTCGACATCGACGCCCGGTCTGTCAACACCGCCAACAGCACGCGCGACGACCATCTCCGGACCCCCGATTTCTTCGATGCGGCGAAGTACCCGAAGATCACCTTTACCTCGAAGGAGGTGCGCCGCGAGGGTGATCGCGTGATCGTGCGGGGCGCCCTCGCCATGCATGGCGTGACCCGGGACCTGGAGCTCCCCTTCGTGGCCGCGGAGGGGATGAATGGCGCGGATGTCCACACCTGGTCCTACCGCGCCACCCTGCCCTTGGACCGGCTCGACTATGGCGTGGGCGCCGACAGTGTGGCCGCCAAGATCAGCCTGAAGCGCCAGGTGGAGCTGGACCTACTGCTGGTGGGCTTCTTCGAGGCGCCACCGGCCAAGGCACCCGCAGCAAAGAAGGCCCCCGCCAGCAAGAAGTAGCGCTTGCCCGGCGGATCCCCGCCGCTGACACTGGCAGCGGCATGTCGGAAGCTTCCCTCACGGAATCGGAACTGATCGAGCGGGCCGCCGCGGGCGACTCGGATGCCTTCGGCGCGCTCGTCACGCCTCACCTGTCCCTCTTCCACAATGGGATCCACCGCATCCTCGGCAACTCGGCCGACACGCAGGATGCACTCCAGGACGCCCTCATGAGCATCCACCGCGACCTGCCGAAATTCGAAGGACGCAGCCGGTTCAGCAGCTGGGGCTACAAGGTCTGTCTGAACGCGGCCCTGATGGTGCGCCGCAGCCGGGTGCGGATTCACGACATGGAGCGCCCGGAGCCGCTGGCCCTGGGGCCCTTCGACGAGCGAGGCCACCACACCGAGACCGAGCGCCTGCCGGAGTGGCAGGTTGAGGCCCAGGCCCACGCGCTGGTGGAGCGCCAGGAGATGCGCGAGTGCCTGACCCGGGCCCTGGACGAGCTGCCGGACTCGCATCGGATCGTGTTCGTGCTGAAGGACCTGGAGGACTGGGAGACGGACGACATCGCCCGGCACCTCCAGCTGACCCCCGGCACGGTTCGCCAGCGCCTCCACCGCGCGCGGGTGTTGCTGCAGGCGCGGCTCCGCGCCCATGTCCTGGGAGGCCGACGATGAAGCTCCTGCCCTCCTGCCACGATGTCCAGGCTGAGCTCACCGAGTACGCCGAAGGGGCGCTGCCGCTGTCGCGCCGGCTCGGCATCTGGATCCACCTGCTGCTGTGCCGGGTCTGCGCCGGGTTCCTGCGGGGCCTGGAAGCCCTGCCCGGCTTGGCCAAGACCTCGCTCGCGCCGCCACCGGCAGCGCCGGACGCCGCCGCCGAAGCCCTGGCCCGAGTCCAGGCGACGCTGCGGAAGCCCTAGTGCACCTCGCCTGAAATACCTGGATCAATCGAGTGCTGGCGAGGTGCACTCCCATCGGGGCATGGCCCCTCTGGCGCCCTTGCGCGAAGACGCGCCAGGGCTGTCACCCCACTGGGGGCA
This sequence comes from uncultured Holophagaceae bacterium, assembly GCA_963751095.1. GTDB lineage: Bacteria > Acidobacteriota > Holophagae > Holophagales > Holophagaceae > Geothrix. The sequence goes on from CAVVTK010000007.1 coordinate 527,413, forward strand.
CTGCCGTGCCCCCAGACCCCTGCCACGTGGTGCCCACTGGCGCAGGGGATGGTCCAGCTATTTCGCGCGGGCACCACTAGCCTTTCTTCAGCGTCAAGATGGCGATCTCCGGGGCGGCGGCGATGCGGAGGGGCAGGCCCACCACGCCGAGGCCGCGGCTGACGTAGAGCAGGTCATCACCCTCGCGGTAGAGGCCAGCCGTGCGGGGGCCGATGAGGTTCGCGCTGCTCCAGCCCGGGATGGGATTGATCTGGCCACCGTGGGTGTGGCCCGAGAGGGTGAGCCGCGCCCCGGCGGCCAGGGCCTGCTCCCACTCGCTGGGGCGGTGGTTCAAGCAGATGCGAAAGGCTTCCGCGGGCAGATCCCGCGCCGCCTCGGCGGGCCGGGGTCCCGGGCCGAAGACCAGGCGGCGAAAGCGGCCGTTCCGCGCCATGGGATCCTGCAGGCCCAGCACGGCCAGAGTCGAGCCGCCCCGCTGCACCACCACCCCCCGGTTCTCCAGGCAGGTGATCCCGGCGGCTTCCAGATCCCGCCAGATGGGGCGGGGATCATCGAAGAAGTCATGGTTGCCCAGCACCGCGAAGCTGCCCAGGGATGGCCGGAAGTCCTCGAAGGCTTCGAGCAGCGGCGCCAGCTCCTCCGGGCGGCTGTCCACGAGATCCCCCGTGAACAGCAGGAGTTCTGGCCGTTCACGCTCGGTGAGCTCCCGCCAGCGGCGCAGGGTCCGTCGGGTCACGAGGGGCCCCGCATGGAGGTCGCTCAGGTGGGCGATCCGCAGTCCCTCCAAGCCCGCGGGAAGGTCGGGGAAGGCCAGCGTCTTCCGCGTGATCTCCGGATCCCCGTAGGCCTGCCGGGCGCCCGCCACGCCCACGGCGAGGGCGGCTCCGGTGCTGGTCAGGGCGGCCGTGCGCAGGAAGGCCCGGCGCCCAGAGTCCTCGGGCGTCTCTTCATCGGCCTCCGGATTCTGCCGACCGAGGCGGCTGAGCCGCCAGCCCCCTTCGGCCAGCATGCCGATGAGGAGGTGCAGGACGGTGAAAGCCTGGAAGTAGAAGCCGGCCCGGGCCAGGGAGCGCAGCAGGGGCATGGTGCCGGGGCCGCTCACGCCCACGGCGCGCAGCACCGCGAACAGGATCAGGGGCAGGTGCAGGGCCACCAGGAGCCAGGGCAGCCAGGGGAGCGCGCGCTTTGGCACCTCCAGCCGCAGCAGACGCAGGTGGAACCACTGGACAAGGAGGATGATGATGACGAGCGCGATGAAGAAGGACATGGAGACTCTGGCGGAGGACTAGGGTCGTACGGTGATGGTGAGGGTCCCCACGGTCCGGTCCTTCATGACGCCGTCCAGGGGGCGGTGGATGCCCAGCGTGAAGGAGAGGTTGCCGGTGAGCCTCCGGAGCACGTCCATGGGCAGGCCCAGGGCGCGGCTGTCCAGCTCAAGGCCCACCACCCGCTGGGCGGAGGGCCGGGCCGCCGTGTCCTGCCAGAGGGTGGTGTGCTCCACGTAGGCGTGGAATGGGGCCAGCCCGAGCTCACCCCGCAGGCGCTGGAGGCGATTGCCGGTGGTGGTGTAGGCCGGCAGGGCCGCCTGGGCCACGCGGTTCGCATCGAGCGAGGTGGGGAGCAGCGAAGTGGGGACGCCGCCGAGGTGGAAGCGGTCGTAGGCGGAGGGATCCCCGCCCATGCGGCCCGACTCGGCCTCCAGCGTGATGGGCGCCCAGGGGTTGATCCAGCCGGCGCGGAGGGAGAGGCGCATGAGGGTCCAGGCCTGGCCACCGGTGCGGCCACTGAACTCGCGGAGCGCGGCGGAGGTGCGCAGTCCCTGGCGATCCCGGCTCCAGAAGCTGCCGAGGGTGGCTTCCAGCCCACCGAGGGCTCGAGGGAAGCCCTCGGCATCCACGGGAAGGACGCGCTCGAAGGCCGCCACGGGACGCAGGGTGAACCAGGGCCGTCCCTGATCGACGTGCTCCAGCGCCAACTCGGCGCCACGGCGCTCGCGGTCGAAGCCCTTCGTGGCGAGGTGGTCCTGGTAGAAGGGTCGCTCCAGTACGGAGAACACCTGCAGAGAGGGCGCCCAGCTCCAGCCGCGCCAGGCTGCGCCCAGCATGCCCCCGCGGGGTCCTGCGGCGTTGCCGAGGCCCGCCAGCACCTGCCAGTTCAGGCGGCCCAGGATGTCATTGCCCCCGGCCCCGAGCTGGTAGCTGTTGCCCGAGGGTGTGCTGCTGTAGCCCACGAGCGAGAACACATCGTGGCTCGGTCCCACGCGGTAGGGCCGGGGCTCCACGGGGACCGGGGCGGGCAGGGGGCTGGGCTCGTCGGCCTTCGGGAGTACCAGGTCTTTCACGAGGGGTGTGGGATCGGCCGGCAGGGGCTTTGCCTCTAGGGGCGGCTGCGTGGCGTCCAGCCGGCGGATCTGCAGGCCCGAGGCGCTGAGCTGGGTGTAGTAGATCCACTTGCCGTCAGGCGTGGCGGTGGGATTCCAGGCGGCGGCGAGGGTGCGGGTGAGCGGGTGGCCCGCGGCGTCCACCAGGTTCCAGATGCCGTCTACTTCCTTCCAGGAGAGGTTCCCTAGTCCGGTGCCATTCGTCGGGGCGGTGCCTGGCGTCTGGCCCAGACGCCACTCCCGCGGCTGAGGCTGGAGGATCCCCTCGCCATTCGGCAGGCGCAGCTGGTAGGCGATGGTCTGAGACGAGGTCCACACCGGCTTCCAGGGCAGGGCGCCGTGAATGCGCCCCAGGCGCCGGTTGGGGGGGAGCGAGGGCGCCAGTGGTGCGTGGTCTTCCGGTTCGTCGGGATCCTTTCGGGCGGCCTTGGGTGCCTTGGGGGCTTTCAGGTCCCACACATAGAGCCCGGGCTTCTTGGGATCCAGCACCCGGGCCAGGAGCTTCGTGCCATCGGGGCTGAGGGCCAGGTCCGTGGCCCAGCCGCTGAGCTGGGTGACGAGCTCGCCCTGTCTCAGCCCCACGGCCTTCGAACGGCGCTCGAGCTCCAGGGCGGTGTGGGTGAGCTCGGCGCAGAAGCGCTGGTAGCCGTCCCGGGGACCGAACCCGAAGGTCGCCAGGAAGGAGGCCTGGAAGTCGCGCTTGCCGGCCATGCGCGTCCAGAGGGACTGGAAGACTTTCGGATCGCCGGATTTCGTCTCCAGCCATTCCAGGTAGGCGCTGCCCCCCAGGTAGGCCATGCTGCCGCCCAGGAAGCCGTCCATGCCGCTGAGGGCTTCGTAGGCGGGCAGCTTGCCCTCCAGGGCCCACTGACGCAGCACCGAGGCGCGGATGGCGCTGTGGGGCCGGCCGCTGCCTGTGAGCTTGCCTTCGATGAGCGTGGCATAGCCTTCGATGACCCACCGGGGCGACTTCTCCGTGAGCGGCCCCAGGGCCGCGGTCCAGCGCCGCCACAGGCTGGGCTTGCGGGCGGGGCGCAGCAGGTGGTGCATGTGGCCCAGCTCGTGCGTGACCAGCAGCTCTGCCCAGCCGCGGTGGTGGCCGATGGCCGAATCCGCCTCGGGCTCGGTCTTCCAGAGCACCACGTGGGGTCGCTGCAGGATCGGGAAGGCCATGCCGTTGGCCTCCATGACGGGATCCAGGATCACCACGTCGATGGGGTTCTCGTAGGCGAAGCCCACCAGGCCCAGATACTGGGCGTGGATCCCCTCCACGCGTCCGGCCACGTCCCGTCCGAAGGCTTCGAAGGCCTTGGGGCAGTGGATGCGGTAGTGGGCCGTGGTGAAGGTGATCCAGGCGGCATCGGGAGCCTGGGTGCGGGGCGCGGCCTGGAGCAGGGCGGGCAGGAGCGCGAGACAGGGCAGGAGGCGGCGGGGGGACATGCCCCAAGTGTGCCCATCCTGTGACGAAGGTCGCATTATGAGATTGCTTCTCAAAAAGATCTTGAAACAAGATTTAAAAATAGTGAGACTCAATCTCGTTATGTTGAAACCCATCCTCGCCATCCTCTTCCCTTCTCTCCTGTCCGGCCAGGTTCCAGGCCCGGTGGTGGACCGCAAGGTGCTCGCCATGGGTACCGAACTGCGGTTGCACTTCGAGGGCGTGGGCACGGTGGCCGGATCGGAAGCGGCCCTGTCCGAGTGCGCCCGGATCGAGGCCGACTGCTCGACCTGGAACCCGCAGTCCGCGTGGAGCCGCCTGAACGCCGCCGGCGGCCGCGCCGCGCGCCTGGACCAGGAGTGGCTGGCGCTGCTGAGCCAGATGAAGGCCTGGAACCACTGCACAGAGGGCGCGTTCGATCCCGTGCTCTGGGCCCAGATGCGGGCCTGGGGCGTGCGCGAAGGGGGACGCATTCCCGGGATGGAAGCCCTCGTCGAGGCATCCGACGCTTCCGGTGCGCACCTGCTGGAGCTGGACTTCGAGGCGGGCACGGCGCGGCTGCGGCACCCGGAGGCGGGTCTGGAAGAGGGTGGTTTCCTCAAGGGCTATGCCCTGGACCGCATGCGGAGGATCTCCAAGGTGCGCACCGGGTGGCTGGACTTCGGAGGGCAGCTCCTCGCCTGGGGCCCCCCGTACGCCGCGTCCCTGGCTGACCCGCAGCACCGGGACCAGGTCCGCATGACCCTGGAGCTTCGGAACGCCTCCCTCTCCAGCAGTGGCACCTCCGAGCGGGGCCGCCACATCCTCGATCCCCGCAATGGCCAGCCCTGCGAGGCCTGGGGTGCCACCGCGGTCGTCACCGCAGAGGCCCTCACGGCGGACGTGCTCTCTACCGCCCTCTACGTGCTGGGCCCCGATGTGGGCTTGGCCTGGGCTGAACGCCATGACGTGGCCGCGGCCTTCCTCTTGAACAACGGCGAGGTCCGGATGACCCGGGCCTTTGGCCGCCTCCACCCCACCCTGATTCCCCGGGAGACCCGATGAAGTTCCTGGTTTCACCCCTTGCATGCGCCCTGCTGGCAGGCCCCGTCTACGCGCAGGAGAAACCTGACACGGAGCGCCGCATCGTCGAGCTGGAGCGGCGCCTGGAGGCCATGTCCCGCGAGCTGGAGGCCCAGAAGACCGGGAGCGCGATGCCGGCCGCGCCGGAGGAGGGCCGCTTCGGCCTGGGCGCCAGCGCCAGCAAGGTCTACGCGGCCCCGTCGGGGCTCAGCGTGGGGGGCTATGGCGAGTTCCTCTACGAGGGCAAGGCTGCCACCCTGCAGGACAGCACCCGCGTCGGCACGGAGAAGAAGGCCGATGCCCTGAGGCTGGTGCTCTACACGGGCTACAAGTTCAGCGACCGCATCGTGCTCAACTCCGAGGTCGAGTTCGAGCATGGCGGCTACAGCGACGAGCACCCCGAAGGCGAGGCCGTGGTGGAGTTCGCGTACCTCGACTTCCTGCTCGGCAAGGCCTTCAATCTCCGGGCGGGACAAATGCTGGTGCCCATGGGCTTCATCAATGAGCTGCATGAGCCGCCGGCTTTTCTCGGGGCGCGCCGCCCGGCGGTGGAGCGGGCCATCATCCCTGCCACCTGGCACGAGAACGGGGTGGGCATCCACGGTGACCTGCCGGGCCACCTGAGCTACCGCATCTATCTCATGAATGGGCTCGACGCGTCCAAGTTCAGCGCCTCGGGCATCCGCGATGGCCGCCAGGCGGGCAAGGAGGCCAACGCCCAGAGCCTGGCCTGGACTGGGCGGCTGGACTGGACGCCTGCCCCGGGACTCCTGCTTGGAGTCAGCTTCTACACGGGCAACAGCAACCAGAGTGGCGCCGGCGAGGCCATTACCACCACGCTTTGGGATGCCCACGCCGAGTACCGGGCCCAGGGGTTCCAGATCCGGGGCCTCTATGCCCGGGGCAGCAACGGCGCGGCGGGGCTCCAGGCGCTGGATGCTGCGGATCCGTCGCGGGAAACGGGGACGCGGCAGTGGGGGGGGTATCTTGAGATGGGCTATGACCTGCTCAAGGGCTCGAAGCAGGCCCTCATCCCCTACCTCCGGTATGAGCGCCTGGATACGCAGCAGGCAGTGGTGGCAGGGGTGGCCAAGGACCTGGGGCAGGACCGCACGCTGCTCACCGCCGGCGTGGCCTTCAAGCCCATTCCCCAGGTGGCGGTGAAGGCCGACTGGACCCGGGATGAGAACCGCGCCCGCACGGGCCGTGATCAGTTCAGCCTCGCGCTGGGCTACACCTTCTGAGGTCGAACATGCTGCGCATCCTGGCCCCCCTCGCGCTGACGCTGCCCCTGGTCGCGGCCCTGCCCACCCCGCAGGAGGCCCTTGGCCTGGCGTTTCCGGGAGCGCAACTCACCCGGAAGGAGCAGGTGCTGAGTGAGGCCCAGATGGCACGGGTCAGGGCCCTGGCCCAGGTCGACCTGCCGGGGAGCTGGCTGGTGGCCTACGAGGCCCGCAGGAACGGGGTTCTGGTGGGGGTCGGATTCTTCGACACCCACCGGGTCCGCACGCTGAACGAGACCCTGCTGGTGGCCATCTCGGCGGAAGGCCGCATCCTCCGCGTGGAGGTCGTGGCCTTCCGGGAGCCCGCGGAGTACATGGCGAAAGAGGCCTGGGTGCGGCAGTTCGAGGGGCGGGGCCTCGATCCGCGGCTCAGCCTCAAGGCGGCCATCCACCCGCTGGCCGGCGCCACGCTCACGGCCCATGCCATGACGGATGCCGCCCGGCGCTGCCTCGCCCTGCACCGGGTCCTATACCAGGAGGCCCGATGACCCCACTGGAACGCTGGAGCCTGCACCTGGCGGCCCTCACGACGGCGGGCACCGGTTTGCTGGACGGCCTGTTGCGCTGGTTCGGACAGCGCGCCGGCGAATTCGGCCCCGAGCCCCACCCCTGGCTGGGGCTGGTTCAGCACCTGCACGTGCTGGCGGCGCCCGTGTTGGTCTTCACCCTGGGCGTGATGGTGCGGGGCCACCTCTGGCCGAGGCTGGGCCGCAGCCTGGAAGGCCGGCGCACGGGCCTGGGCGCGGCCCTCCTCATCGCACCCATGGTGTTCAGTGGCTACGGCCTCCAGGTGGTGGCCAGCCCTGCCTGGCGAGGCGGCCTGGCCTGGGTGCACGGCCTCAGCGCGGGCCTGTTCCTGCTGGCCTACCTCGGCCACTTGGCTCTGCGGGGATGGCGGCCCTCGGTCCTCCCTGCGGTGGAGCAGGCCTCCGGCTGATCCGTGCCGGTCAGATAAAGACCCCTCGGCCGACAGGCGAACTAGACTGATTCGATGGCGAAAATCAGGATTCTCCCCGATCAGGTTGCGAATCAGATCGCGGCGGGCGAGGTTGTCGAGCGGCCCTCCTCCGTCCTGAAGGAGCTGGCGGAGAATGCGCTGGATGCAGGGGCCCGCCGCATCGAGGTGGCCTGGGAGGAGGGTGGCAAGCGGCTGCTGGAGGTGGCCGACGATGGCTCGGGCATGGCCCGGGACGACCTGTACCTGGCCCTGGAGCGCCATGCCACCAGCAAGGTGCGCACGGCCGAGGACCTGGGCCACCTGGGCACTTTCGGGTTCCGCGGCGAAGCCCTGCCCAGCATCGCCAGCGTGAGCCGCTTCGACCTCACCAGCGCCGAGGCGGAAGGCGCGGGCCACCGCCTGCGCTGCGAGTTCGGCATCATCAAGGAGGTAGCCCCCGTTTCGCGCAGCCGGGGCACCACTGTGACGGTGCGCGATCTCTTCGCCCAGCTGCCGGCCCGGCGCCGCTTCCTGAAATCCACGGACACGGAGCACGCCCAGCTTTGGGGCGCCGTGGCGCGGCTGGCCCTCAGCTCACCGGGCGTCCACTGGGTCATCCGTTCCGATCGCGGCACGCCGCTGGTGCTGCCGCCCGTGGAGGATCCGGGCCAGCGCCTGGCATCGCTTCTGGGCGAGAAGCTGGGCCGCCTGGTCCCCTTCGTGAACGGCGAGCCTCCCTGGCAAATGCGGGGCTTCGTATCGCCGCCGGACCTCAGCTTCCGCGACCGCAACCACCTCTACCTCTTCGTGAATGGCCGGGCCGTCCGGGACCGCCTGCTGCTGGCGGCGCTCTCCGAGGCCTGGTCCGGAACCTTCCCCAAGGGCTCATACCCCGCGGCGGTGCTCTTTCTGGAGCTGCCCCCCGAGGCGGTGGATGTGAACGTGCACCCCACCAAGGCCGAGGTGCGTTTCCGCGAGCCCCAGCGCATCTTCGCCTGGGTGCGCGGCGGCGCCGAGGAGGCCTGGGCCAAGCTGCGGGGCAGCCTGGCTTCGGTGCTGGAGCTGCCGCCGAAACCCCTGGAGGCCGAGTTCGAGCTGGATCCCTCCCGGCGGATGGTCCCCCAGCATCCACGGCTCTGGTCGGATCATTCCGGCGGGGCCCTGGGGGCCTACCAGGCCCTGGCCAGCGCCTTCGCCACCCGTCCCCTGGAAACGGTCTACGCCTACGAACCCACCCCCTCCGGAGTAGCAGAAGCTCCGGGAACCGGCGGCGGCCTCCGCTACCTGGGAGCCTTCCAGCAGACCTACCTGATGGTGGAAGTGGACGGCGAAACCGGCCCTGAACTCTGGATCGTGGATCAGCACGTGGCCCACGAACGGGTGCTCTTCGAGCGTCTCTTCCTGCGCCGCCACGCCCCCGCCATCCAGCCCCTGATGCCGCCCCGGGTGGTGCAGCTGGGCCCCGAAGCTTTGGCGCGACTCTCACCCTTCTTGCTGGAACTGGAAGCCGCGGGCGTGGAGGCGGAGCCCTTCGGGGCAGACGCCCTGGTGGTGCGCGGACTACCCGACTTCCTGGTGGACCGCGATCCCCAGGCTCTTCTGGAGGACCTTCTGGAACGCCTAGAGCGGGAGGGACGCGTGGATCTCGATGCCTTCCGCCGAGACCTCAACGCCGAGCTGGCCTGCCGCGCCGCCATCAAGAAGCACCACGCCCTGCCCCCCGAGCTGGCCCTGCGCCTGATTCAGGACCTCCTCGCCTGCGAGGTGCCCAACACGTGTCCCCACGGCCGCCCGATCATCAAGAAACTCACACTGGATGACCTGGAACGGAGCTTTGGCCGACGGCTCTAGCCGGGACTCAGGACGGTGGGGAGAGACGCTCCGCCACCAGGTCCACGCCCAGCCGCTTGGCCGTGGCATAGAGGGCCGGGCGGGCGAGGCCCAGGGTCTCAGCGGCATCGGCCACGCGGAAACCGCAGGCTTGGAGGGTGTCGAGGAGGAGACGCCGCTGGAAAGCCCGGGTCGCCTCGTCCCAGGTGCGCGCCTGCAGGTTCGGGCCCTCGAGCTCGGGGAAGTGGCCGGGCTTCAGGATGCCGTCCTCGCAGCGCAGGATGGCGCGCTCCAGGGCATGGAGCAGCTCCCGCACGTTGCCGGGCCAGGGGCGTTTCGCCAGGGCCTGGGGTAGGCCCGGGGCCAGGGCGGGGATGGGCCGCTTTGCGGCCTGGGCCGCGCGGATGGCGAGGCGGGGCAGCAGGTAGGGGAACTCGTGGCGCCGTTCGGCCAGGGTTGGCAGGTGGAGCACGGCCCCCTGCAGGCGGAAGAGCAGGTCGCGTCGGAAGCTGCCGGCCGCGGCCAGCTCCTCCAGGGGGCGGTGGGTGGCGGCGATGAAGCGGACATCCACCTTCACGGCGTGCTCGGAGCCGACCCGGCGGATCTCCCGCTCCTGGAGCACGCGCAGCAGCAGGGACTGGAGGCGCGGGGACAGGTCCGCCACCTCGTCCAGGAACAGGGTGCCCCCCCGGGCCATCTCGATGGCGCCGCGGCGGTCCCGGTCGGCCCCGGTGAAGGCGCCCTTCACGTGTCCGAAAAGCTCGGATTCCAGCAGCCCCTCGGCGAAGGCCGAGCAGTTCACGGCCACGAGCTGACCGGTGCGGCCCGAGCGGCGATGGACCTCGGTGGCCGCCAGTTCCTTGCCCGTTCCCGTGGGGCCCAGGATCAGCACCGGCAGGTCCGAGCCCGCCACGCGATCCAGCTCGCGCAGGACCGAAGCCATGGGCTCGCTGCCATCCGTCCACAGGAGCCCGGACTCCACGATGGATTCCGCGGGCCGCCGGGCGCGGATGCGGGCCAGCCACGGGGCCATGAGCAGGGGCTCCAGGGGAGGAAGGGGCGGCCGTTCCGCCGGCTGGGCCAGCAGCACTGCACCGACCGGGCAGCCCTCCCAGATCAATGGATGACCTCTCCAGATCCATTCGCCGTGGAGGAAGGGCGGCAGCGTCCCATCCTTGGCGAGGCGGCTGAGCGCCCCCTCGGGAGGCGCCTCACCCGTGCCCAGGGAATGGACTTGGCCCTCTTCCTCCCAGGCGATCCAGGTGGGCGTCTCCCGCCCGGCCAGCCAGTCCTTGAAGAGGAGGGTGGGAGCTGGATCCCCATCCGTGTCGTGCTGGGGCCAGAGGACCGCTAGACGCCGCTGATGCCGGTCCGAGTCCGCCCGGTCGGCGATGGTCTGGAGGGCGAGCAGACGCAGGGCCGACCGCTCCTCCGGGACCCGCTCCAGTACCTGGAGGCCCAGCTCCAGGCGCATGACCTGGGTAGGGCAGTCCCGCCAGGCCGCCCAGAACGCCTCAGACGAACCGTGGCCCCGGAAGAGCCGGTGACCCTCCCAGCTGAGCCGGGTCTCCGAATCGGCACCCTCGGGGGGGCCTTCCACGAGAGGTCCCAAGGCCGCCTCGAGGAAGCGTGCGTAGGGATGGCCACCGATGTGGGGCAGGGCCTCCTGCACCAGGTCCCAGCGCTCCCCGTCCAGGCCGTGGCCCGCCAGCATCCCCCAGGCCGGGGTGAGGTCCGGGTGGGCTTCGACCAGGCTCCGGATGCGGGCCAGGGCGGCGGGCGGCTCGAGGTACACCTCCGCCAGCTGGGCCGCTTCGAGGTCAGGCCAGGGCTGGGGCAGGGGCCCCCTCTGGGCCGCCCAGCGCCGGTGGGCCGGCAGGTCAGCCCACTGCAGAGCCACCGCGGCCGCGTTGGAGGCGGCCCGGGAGGCCCAGCCAGACGAGCCCAGCCGGGCGAAATGCGCATGGGCCAGGGTGAAGGCCCGCAGGGCTCCCTCCGGCTCGCAGACCCGCAAGGCCTCCTGGCCCTGAGCCATCCAGTGGAAGGGATCGGCGCAGGGATGGGCCAGGGTCCCCCAGGCCGGATAGCCCGGGACGGGGTCTGCCGCCTCGCCGCCCCACCGCATCCGTAGCCGATCCCAGGTGGGGTGGCCGGAGGCGGGAGGTGGTTCGGGGCGGGACACCTTCTCCAGCAGGTCCGCCTCCAGGGAGGGGGCCCATCCCGGTGGCGGGTCTGGGGGCATCCGCTGGGCCAGGATCTCGGCCAGCGCGGGCTCCGGTAGGCGGCCCGCCCCTAGGTTCCGGGGCACCAGGGGTTCCAGACCCCGGGGCGAGGCGCCGAAGCCCCGAGCCCAGGCCCGGAGCCGCGGGTCCAGCATCCAGGTGCCGTCCGGGCCCTGGTGCAGCCAGCCGGAGGTGCGATAGGGGACCAGGTCCTCCGGCAGGTCGGGGAGCAGCATCGGCTCCGCGTGGTGCTGGATGACGGGCCAGGGCAGTCCGGGATCGAGGGGGCCCTCCGGCAGCAGGCGGCCATCCCCATCCTGGGATCTCAGCAGGAACTCCCACCAGCCGGGCGGTAGGGACTGCAATCCGGCCGGGACCAGGTCCAGATAGGGCGGGAGGTGGAGGGCGCCCGCCTCATCCACCGCGCCGAGCAGGGCCACCCAGCGCAGGCGCTGAGGCAGGTCGAGCAGCACCGACCCTGATGCCATCCAGGGGGCGCCGTCCCCGGCCAGGAGGGCCTCCCAGGCCCAGGCCTGCAGCTCATCTTCCCGGTTGCCCCGCAGGGTGGGTGGCACGCCGGTGCTGCCATGGCGGAGCAGAGCCACCCAGGCTGGATCGGGATGTACTTCGAAAATCGAAGGCATCTGCATCACGTGGGGTCCCATGGGACGCCGGGCTTCCTGTTCCAGCCGGGGCCAGCGGCCCTCATGGCCCCCCAGCAGCCAGGCCTGGGAGATGGCCACCAGGGCCCAGGCCGGGTCTCCCCAGCGCCGGCCCCGGTCCGGGCCCCAGGGGGCCTTCCAGTCACCCAGCCAGGCGGCCCTCAGCATCCGAGCATCCCCCGCCAAACCTCCCAGAAATCCGGGAAGGTCTTCGCCACACAGTGGGGATCCAGCAGGTCCCCGCCCCAGCGCAGGCCCCCCACGGCCGCGGCGAAGGCCATGCGGTGGTCGTTGCGCGGGTTGAAAGGACTCCGGTCAGCCACGGCCTCTCCCGGTGCGATCCGCAGGGTGTGGTCCCCAATGACCTCCGCCTGCCCGCCCAGCCACCGCACCAGCTCCGCGGAGGCATCCAGGCGGTCGCATTCCTTGAGGGGAAGTGTGTGGAGCCCCCGCAGTTCGGAGGGCCCCGGAGCCAGGGCCGCGAGGGCCGCCAGCACGGGCCCCAGGTCGGGACAGTCCGTCAGGTCCGCATCCAGGCCGCGCCGGAGGGGGCCCTGAACCTCGAGGGTCTGGGCGTCAATCCAGCGGACGGCGCATCCGGCCGCTTCCAGGATGGCCACCATGGCCCGGTCGCCTTGGGCATCGTCCGGATCCAGGGGACCCACCAGGAGCAGTCGCTCCGTGACCGCCGCTGCGGCGAGAAAGGCCGCGGCGCCGCTCCAGTCCCCGGGCAGGATCAGGTCCCGGGGCTGGAGGGTACCGCCCGGGATCTGCCACTGCCCCGTATCCAGGACAGCCGCGCAGCCGAAGCGATGCAGCCATTGGGTGGTGAGGGTCAGGTAGCTGGAACTGGCCACCTCTTCCCAGGTGAGCCGGCTGGGTCCGGGCAGGCACGCGGCGGCCAGGGCGAGGCCAGAGAGGAACTGACTGCTGAGGCGGGCGTCCACCCCGAGTTCAAGCTGCCCGGGTGGAGTAGGACTCGGTTGAAGCCAGGCTCCGGAGGCATCGGCGGACCACTGGGCGCCCAGGGCCTCCAGGGGGTCGAGCAGGGGGCCGAGGGGCCTTTCGAAGAGCCGGGGATCCCCCTCGAACCGGACAGGTCCCTCGGCGCGGAGGGCCAGCCAGGGCAGGAGGAACCGCAGCGTGGTGCCCGAAGCTCCGAGCCAGAGTGGATCTTGGGCGCGGGGTCGTCCGCCGCCCTGGATGCTCCAGGTCCCGTCCTCCTCCGCGACCGCGACCCCCAGCTTGCCCAGGGCCTGACGCATCCAGCGTGTGTCCTCGGCCTCGAGGCCGCCCTGGAGGCGGCTGGTGCCCGGGGCGAGGGCGGCCAGGAGCAGTGCGCGGTTGGTCACCGACTTGGAACCCGGCACCTGTACGGAGCGCAGGTCTTGGCCGGGCGCAAGAAGGTTGTCTTGGGGAAGTGACAGAAGCATGTGGGCAGGGTGCCGTGAGGTGTCCCTGACCGCAAGACCTTAGCTGATGTTCTCGAAGATGGGCTTGGAGATGCGCTTGTCCGTCACGATGGTGTATTTGTAGGCCCCATAGAAATCGATGGTGCGCTTGTAGCGCAGGGTGATGGTGCAGGTGCCGGCATCGCCGCCCCCGGTCTTGGTGATGCGGATGGCGCCCTTGTCGGTCAGGGCCTCGACCACATTCAGCTCGCGGGCCTTCTCCTTCACCTCGCGCTCCAGGGTCTCGATGGGCTTCTTGCTGGCTCCGCTGGCGATGAAGTCGCAGGCATCCGACAGCTCGCTGTTCCCGTAGTAGACCGGGACCGCCTTGATGGCCACGGCGACGATCAGGCCGAGCACGAGCATGGAGACGATGCATCCGATCTTGCCTTCACCGCGCTGCTGTCGCATGGATTCCTCCGGCTCACTTCAGGTCTTCGAGGGCCTGTCTTGCCAGGGGGGCGACCAGGGGACCATCGGGACCGAGAAGGGTTGACTGAGGATACTTCAGTGCCTGGCGGAATGCCTGCCCCGCTTCGGACTGGTAGCTGGTGCCCAAGTGGAGGAAACAGCGGCCGGTGTGGTAGTCGAGGGTGCCCTGGCTAACGCCGCGGACCGTGCTGAGGCGCGCGTCCCGCAGGAGCTCGATGGCCTTGTCGTACTTCCGGAACTGCATCAGGACCAGTGCCAGGTTGAGCTTGATGAGGTTGGCCTCATCTCCCTTGGCCCCGGCGTAGAGCAGGCGCAGTTGCGCGAGGACGGCGGGGTAGCAGAGGTCGGGCGCGCCCAGGGGGACTTCCAGCGCCTCGCTCTGCAGCGGCAGGGTGGGGGTCCCGCCCTCCTGGATCAAAGCGATGGTTCCCTTGGCGGTCTCCAGGAGCTGCCGGAGGTGCTGCACGGAGGCGACCGGCTTTCCTTGGGCCTGCAGGATGGGCCGGCCGACCTGGAGGCCTGCCTTCAGGGCCGGTTCGGTGGCGGCCAGCACCCAGGGGCCGGATTCGCCCGGAACATCCAGTAGCGTGGCGCCCAGGCTGGGCTGCCGGAGGCTTGGAACCGCGTTCAGCCTTGCGGCCAGGGAAGCCAGCGGATCCTGCTCCAGGGGCTTCACGATGAGGCGCTCCTCCTCCCCGTCGAGGGTGGTGACCACCAGCTCGATCCGGTGGATCACCTTGTCGGAGATGGGCCTGGCCAGCAGGATCAGCTCCGCCTCCCGAGAGGCCTTCAGCCGGACCAGGGCATCGGCGGGGGGCTCGTCGGGGCGGGCGGGCAGGAAGGCCACCTGCTGCAGCCGCTCCCCGAGGGTTTCGAGCTGCGCCAGGAACCGTGCGCGCCCCGTGAAGTCTCCGCCCTGCAGTCCGGCAAAGGCCAAGCGGGGCTTCGGCCGAGCCTCCAGGCTCACGGCCTTGCCGTCCTCCACCACGAGCCGCTGGGAATAGCCTCCGCTGGGAAATCGCACCAGCAGGTCGTAGGTCCCGGTGCAGACGGGGAGGTTCGCGAGAGGCAGCGGACCCCGGCTCTGGCCCGAGAGGAACAGCTCGCCCCCGGGCCAGGGGGAGGAGATGGACAGTGTGCCGCGGGAGGCTTCCATGCGGATGGGTTCGAGGGTGTGGTCGGCCGCAGGCGTCGCCAGATCCGCGCCGAGCTCGAGCACCTTGGGCCGGAGGCAGGGCGCGCGCAGCTCGAGACGGTGCATTCCGGGGCGGAGCTCGGGGATGACGAAAGCGGAGGAGAGATCTTCCGGACGCAGGCCCAGGGGAATGGCGAGGGGAGCCGCCTCCGGGCCGGCCTTGCCAATGGCGTAGCCGAGGCTCTGTCCATCCAGCAGGACCTCCACATCGCTCGGCTGAACATAGAGCGTGATGGTGGAGGCGGTCCGGGTCAGCCTGAAGTCGGCGCTCTTCGCCTCATGGGGGCCGAGCTCGAGGACGAGTTCGGAGGTTGCATGACCGGGCCTGGCGTAGCTGAGCTTGTGGGGGCCGAAGGGGAGGAACTTCCTAGGGAGGGCGGGCGAGGGCCGACCATCGATGCTCAGACGGCCGCCTTCGGGCAGGTAGCTGAGTTTGACCAGGGCGTACTTCTCGCCCTTCATCCGCTCGAACAGAGCCGCGAGACGCTGAGAGGTCAGGGCCTTGTCCAGCTCGAAATCGGGGTTGAGGTCCATCAGGGCCTGGAGCCGCAGCTGGGCCCGGGCCTTGTTCTGGGGGCTGCGATCGTCCAGGACGGCCAGCCAGTTGTAGCTTTCGCAGAGCACCTGGTTCCACTCGGACTCCAGCCCGGCGGGTTTCGGGGCGAGGGCGGCCACCACCATGTCGAAGCGGGCCGTCGCGCCCTCCCTGTCCCCCTGGGTGGCCCAGAGGGCCTTGGCCTGGAGGAAGGTGTCCTTGAGGGCGGCATCCTGGGCCGACAGCAGACCGCAGAGCAGGGGGATGCACAGGAGGAGTCGGAAGCGCATGTCAGTTCAACCGGATCAGCAGGTCGTTGCGGCGGTCGCAGAGGATCAGGCCCCCCGTGCGGTCCAGGGCCAGGGAGGTGATGCGGCCGGTGATGCCCAGGGCCTTGAAGGTGGCGTGCCGGAGGACGGATCCATCGGGCCCGAGGATCACGACCCCCTCTCCGAATTCCCCACCATCCACCAGGGCGGCGGTGTGCCCGGCGCCATCCGTGGCCAGGGCCGTCACCGCCTTGAAGGGGGCGGGCAGGTCCTTGCCGTAGGGAACGACGATGCGAGGCTGGCCGTCGGCATCGAGAAAGAGCAGCTTCCGGTCCGCATCGCTTGAGATGACGACACCACCGCCGGGAAGTGGCGCCAGGGCGCCCGCCGGCGGGGAGGCCATGGCGCGGGAGCCGCCCTCCGGGGTGAACAGCGTCAGGGCGGAGGTCTTGGCATCGGCCACCCAGAGGTTGCCCCACCGGTCCAGGGCCGCGCCCGAGATGGCGGCAAGGGTGCCGAGGGGCTGGAGGGACCCCCCCTCTTCCCGGGTCAGGGCGCTCTTCGAGAGCATCCAGGTCGTTCCAGCAGGACCGGCGCACAGGGCGCGGGTGCCGGGCGCCGGCGGTCCCTGGGGTACCAGCTCAGTGCCATGCAGGCGGAAGAGCCGGTCGAGGTCATGCTGGAAGATGAGCAGCTCCCCATCCGGGGCGAGGGCCAGCAGGGTCGGGGTCTTCAGCCACTTCGCCCGGCCCGCCGGCCAGGGCCCCTCGCTGCGCAGCGGAGGTTTCTGGAGCCGGTGCTTCACCAGGACGGCGGTCCGCCAGGCGGCCTCCTGGGCCTCGGGGGCTTCGGAATGCTCGTTCCTCAGGCGCTGCAGCATCCGGAGGCAGCCCGGCAGATCGCCCAGCTGATCCATCGTCGTGGCGGCCTCGAGCATGGCCCGGGGTGCCACCGCCGACCCGGCGTGGAGGCGGAAGGCCTCCACGAAGTGCTGGAGCGCCCTGCCCCACTGGCTCTGGTCCCGGCAGGCCCGGCCCAGGTTCAGACGGGCCTCCGCACAGGCCCCGGCGTCGGGGAAGAGGTCGAGGACGCGGTTGAAGTCCGCCATGGCGTCTTTCAGTTCCGCGGGGCGGCGCGCCTGCCGTGCCTGCAGGAGGCCCCTCAGGAGCAGGCCATTCGCGGCTTCCGGGGACTTGATGTACTCACTGCGGAGGCGATCCAGGTACGGCATGGCTGCCTCGGGCTTCCGCTCGACGTCGACCTGGTGCTGGGCGAACCGGAGCAGGACCCTGGGTGCGAACTCACTTTGGCGGCTGGCCTGGAGCAGCTGGCCCCAGGTGTCGAGCGCTTCCTTGTAGGCCTTCGATGCATAAGCCCTTTCACCGCTGCGGTACAGGCGTTCCGCCAAGTCTCCATCAGACGTCGGGGCCTGGGCCAGGACCGGCACGGCGCACAGGAGCACGGCCGGGGTTCGGAACCATGGAGACAGGACATGCATGAAGGCCTCGAATCTGGGGAAAGCATATCCGCTCGATCAGGGCTCCAGCGCCTTCAGGAGCGCCTCGGGCGCGTAGGGCTTGTAGAGCGTGCCCATGAGCCAGGGCTCGCCGGAGCCGCTGTCCCGGGCGGCCGTGGACAGGAGAACCTGCCGGCAGCGCCGCGTCTCCACTTGCATCTTCAGCCAGGGACGGAGGTCGCCCAAGGCGTCAGCCTGTTCGGAGATGAGCAGATCGACGGATTTTCCGGAGAGCAGGGGCGCGGCCTCGGTGCGGCTCCCGGCCTCCCGGACTTCCCACTTCGAGCCGAGCGCCGTCAGCAACCGCTTCCGGAAGAAGGCGCTGGGCTCCAGCAGGAGGATCGTGGCGATGGGGGCCCTGCGGGTGAGATCGGCTTCCTCCAGACCCAGGGCCAGGAGCGCCTCCTTGGCTGCGCTGCGCAGTCCGAGGCCCGAGGCGGTTCTCAGGATGTCCTTGAGAGGCTCGATGAGATCCGGCTGCCGGGTGAGCCCCCCGATCTCGCAGAGCCGGGCCAGTTCCCTCCAGTCCTGGTCGGGCCGGTGGATCTCCTGGATGACGAAGCTGGCCAACTCCCCAGCCAGCTCGGTCCGCAGAATGAATTCGGAGTCCTGCAGGGCCTCGCGCAGGGCCAGCAGGCCGGGGCCGCGGCCTGGACCCTGGGGCGGAAGCCCGTTCAGCATGGCGCGGACCTTCTCCTCGCTGCCTGCGATCTGGCCGAGGCTCGCACTGCGCCGTCCGAGCTCTTTCACCACCGCGGCGACCCGGTCGTTGGTATCGCGGTCCCAGTCGCCCTTGGTGCGGAGATCGAACAGGAAATCTGAGAAGGCGTCCTTCAGCCGGGCGTAGAGCCCCTGGTCGAAGCAGTAGAGGTGCTGGGTGGCGAGGATCGCCCGCAGCCGCTGGCCCTCGCCCTCCCGGTCATCGCAGCAGCGGGTGATGAGCTGTTCCAGGGAAGGCAGGCACTCCATGGGGAGGGGGCGTTCGAACCCGGGAAAGGCGGCAAGCAGTCCTTCCAGGGCCCGGATGAGCACCTGGGGCAGCTTGAGATGGGCGGATTTGGCGAGGAGCCCCAGTCCCGCTTCGGTCGTGGCGAGCGCTGCCAGGGCCTCCACCAGGGCCTCCTGGAGGCGGGCCGGTTTCCCATCGTGGAGGAGGTCCAGAAGAACGGTGGCGGCGCCGGGACAGTGGGTGGCGCCCAGGGCCTCCACGGCCTCTAGGACGAGGTCGTCGCGGACGTCGGTCCGCAGGAAGGCCATCAGGGGCTCCGCCGCCGCCTTGGTGCCGTTGACGGTGAAGATGCGGAGGGCGGTGCGGATCTGCTCGGGGTGGCCGGACTCGAAGAGGCCCATGACCGCGGGGAAGCTCGAAGGCAGCTTCCCCAGGTGATGCATGGCCCGGTGGCCGACTTCGACGATGCCATCCTGCATGGCCCGCATGAAGAAGGCCATCAGGGCGTCCTCCTCGCGGGCCCCAAGCACATCCAGGCAGGCCAGGCGGCGCTTCGGATCGGCGACGGCCAGGATCCGGCCCAGGGCGGCTTCATCCGCGGCCGGCACCAGCCGGCAGAAGGCGTAGTCCAACCCTTCACTGTGGGGGAAGCGCTCAAAGGCCTCCTGCAGGGTTGGAACAGCCTGCGGACCGGCGAGATCCCCCCTCAGCACCTGATGGACCAGGGCCTCGCTGGTCAGGTTCAGCGTGGCCCCCAGGGTCAGCTTCTGTTTGGCGGCCGTATCCTGGGCTTCGGTCACCATGGCGCTGAAACGAGCCACCTTGCCTTCCAGCAGGATGATGAGGGAATCGGTGGCGAACCGCTCGAAGGGGCCTTTGGCCTCCTCGCGCAACAACTCCACCTGGGGGATCGGATGGCCCTCCTCGCCGGCATCGAGGGCCTGCTCCAGGGCGTGGATGGCACCCGGTTGCTGCCGGCCCATGCGGGTGGCCAGTGCCGAGACCAGTACCGACCGGGCGGCGGTGCGCGCCCCGCCCTGGACCTGCTGCGTGAGGGCTTCGAGGGCTCCAAGATCTTCCAATGTCCGCAAGGTCACCTGGAACAGATCCAGGAGCTTGGACCCATGGCCCCCCCCAGGCAGTTCGATCACGGCCCGGAGCAGGAGGCGGAAGGCGAGGGGATCAGCCCCGGTCATGGCTTCCCAGAGGAGGGGGAGGTCCCCGGGTTCAGCCACCGAGGCCAGTCCCCGGGCTCCCTGATGGGCCAGGCGCGGGTTCGCCTCTCCTTCGAGCAGTCGGCCCAGATAAAAAGCAAGTGGCTGCTGGGGGTCCACGGCGCTGAGTTCCCGGCGCAGGATCAATTGGCGGTCGGGATCGGCCAGCTGTTCTTCGAGCTTCTGGAGGGCCTTCCGCGCCGACCGGAGCTCCAGGCGTCCCAGAGCGGCGCAGCCTTCATCGAACACGCCCAGGTCTGGCTCCTGTTGCAGGACCTGGAGCAGCCAGGGCACCCACTCGGGCCAGTCGAACTTAGCCGTGAGGCCGAACAGGAATCGCTTCAAGGTGGGCGGGGTCGAGGGCTTGATCAGGCGGCTCCCGAGTTCAGGCAGCGCCAACTGGCGGAGCTGGTGGAGCAGCTGATTGAGGCGAACCTGGGCGCCAGCGTCCGTCTCCATGGGGCTGCCCAGCCAGGCGCGGAGTTCGTCCAGCGGCGTCGTGGGCAGGTGGCGGAGGGGGGTGGCCATCCTGTTCCCATCGGCTTGGAAGGTCGCCGGGTGAAGAACCACCATCCGACGGAGAAAGTGTTAGCGTTTTTCAATGAATGCCCTGTGTTGGACCCTCCTGGGCCGGTGATGACCCCTCCCTTCTCGGCCTCCATCCGGGCCCTGCTGCATCCCGGCACTGCATTCCAGGCGCCGGCGCCCTCCCCGGGCAGGGCCGCCTGGGACATGGCGCTGGTCTGGGTGCCGCTGGCCTTCGCGAACGCGGCCCTGACGGTCTCGCATTCGCTCCGGGCCTACGGCTCCCTCCGCCAGGGGACGATCCCGGCCGGGGTGTTCGACTGGTTCGGGCTGGATCCGGAGAACCTCCAGGCATTCCTGAGGACCCTGCCCGCCCCGCCGGCCTTCAGCCAGGTCTGGCCCTGGCTGGTGCTGGTCGTGCCCCTCGGGGTGCTGGGGACCTGGCTCCATCATGCGGTCTGGGATCACACGGGGCTCTGGTTGCTGGGGGCGCTGACGCAGAAGCGGGGCTTCCGGACCAGCCTCCTGGCCGAAGCCGAGGCGCTCCGCATCGCGGCCCTGGGGACCCTGCTGGGGCTGGCGGGCTTCCTGCCCATCCTGGGACCGCTGCTGGCCTTGCCCCTCCTGCTGGTGGACGGCTACCTGTGGCTGTTCCGGGGCTTCGCGCTGGCGGCCCGGCACGGCTGCGAGCCCTGGCGGGGCGTGGCGGCCACTGTGGTGCACCTGGTCCTCCTGGGCTGCTTCGCCCTGGGGCTCTCTGCCCTGATGTTGTTCATGCTCCGGATGGCCGCATGAGGCGCGTGCCCTGCGTGGCGCTGAGTGTCCTGCTGATGGTCCTTGGCGCTTGGGTCTCGGGTTTCCTGGAACCCGTCTCGGCCCTGCTTCCAGGCTGCGCCTTCAAGCGCCTGACGGGCTTCGCCTGCGCCACCTGCGGCCTGACCCGCTGCGTCCTGGCCCTGGGCCACTGGGACTGGGCCGGGGCCTTCCACTGGCACCCGGTGGCGGCGGGTGTGGCCGCCTTGCTCCCGCTTCTTGGGGCTTGGGACCTCCGCCGGGCATGGCGGGGCGAGCCCTATCCGGGGCTCCCGGATTCACGGGCCGTCCGCCTGTCCGTATGGGCGTTGCTGCTGGGCACCTGGGCGCTGCAGGTGCTGAGAGGAATTTAAGGGTCGTTTTGCATCCGGCCGGACTCCGGTCATGCTTTGGGCACGCATCACCGGAGTCCCGCCATGTTCCAGCAAATCCTGGATCAGCTCATCGAACGCGTGCCCGAGGCTCTGGCCGCGACCTTCAACGATCGGGATGGGGACCCTATCTGCTCGCGCACGATCCAGGTGTCCAACGAAGGGCTCCAGCTCCTGGGGGCCTACCAGCACGTGGTCAAGCGCCATCTCCAGCAGGCGGTCGAGGAGTTCGACCGGGGCGAAGTGAAGCAGGTGGCCTTCGCGACGGATCAGCACTGGATCCTCATGATCGGAGCCAGGGAGCACTGCACCCTGGTGCTGGTCATGCAGCGGGAGGGCATCCTCGGCCGCGCGCGCTTCCACATGGAACAGGCCATCGAGGCGTTGAACGGTCAACTGTAGGGAGTACTCGATGGAACGCTTTGTCGGCTTGGCCGGAATCGTGGCCTTTGTGGCCCTTGCGTACCTGCTGTCGCACAAGCGGAGCGCCATCCACTGGAAGACCATCGCCTGGGGTCTGGGCCTCCAGTGGATCTTCGCGCTGGTGGTGCTCAAGGGCACCTTGATTGCCAGCGTGCTCTCCTTCCTGCCCTTCCCCAAGGGTGCGGGCTGGGTGGTGCTGGTCCTGATGTTCACCCCCATGCTGCTGCGCCGTTTCGCGTCCTATGAGAACAAGACGCTCAACTGGGGCCTCTTCGGGGTCATCGTCCTGGGCCTGCTGCGCGGCAACCTGGTGGGGTCCGCCTTCGACCGGATGCGGATCGTGGTCGAGCACCTGATGGCTTACGCCCACGAGGGGGCGAGCTTCGTGTTCGGAACCCTATCTGACGGGCCCGGCGGCAAGGTGGGAATGGTCTTCGCCTTCGCGGTGCTGCCCACCATCATCTTCGTGGCATCGATCTTCGCGGTGCTCTACTACCTGGGTGTCATGCAGTGGGTGGTGGGCGCGGCCGCCCGGGCCATGGGCCGTTTCCTCAAGGTATCGGGCGCCGAGAGCGTGAGTGTCGCCGCCAGCATCCTCATGGGCCAGACCGAGGCGCCGCTCACCATCCGGCCCTTCCTGGCGAAGATGACCCGCAGCGAGCTCATGGTGATCATGACGGCGGGCATGGCCCATGTATCCGGCAGCATCATGGTGGCCTACGTCCAGGTGGCGCACGTGGACATCGTGCACCTGCTTACCGCCGTGATCATGACGGCCCCCGGCGCAGTGATGATGGCCAAGATGCTCGAGCCGGAAACGGAACTTCCCGAGACCTCCGGAGAGATCAAGGTCGACATCCCCAACCACGATGCCAACGTCCTGGACGCCGCGGCGCGGGGCGCCTTCGAAGGCGGCCAGCTGGCCTTCAACGTGGCGGTCATGCTCATCGCCTTCATCGCCCTCATCTACCTGCTCAATGGCCTGATGAAGGCCATCCACCCCGGCTTCAGCCTCGAGCTGGTGCTGGGCTGGGTCTTCAAGATCCCAGCCTTCCTCATGGGCGTGCCCTGGGGCGAGGCGGGCCAGGTGGGCGGCCTGCTGGGCAAGCGCATGGTGGTGAACGAGTTCGTGGCCTTCCTCGACCTGGGGAACATGACGGGGCTCTCCGCCAAGGCCAGGCTCATCTCCACCTTCGCCCTGTGCGGTTTCGCCAACCTCAGCAGCATCGCCATTCAGGTGGGCGGCATCGGGGCCCTGGTGCCCGAGCGGCGGGGCGACCTGGCTCGCCTGGGCGTCCGGGCCATGCTGGCCGGCACCCTGGCCAATTTTCTCAGCGCCTGCATCGCCGGAGTGCTGACCTAGGTGGAAAAAAGCTCCATGCCTGACCTGAAGTTCAGTCAGTGGAGCAGCCTGCCGATGAAGCATCCTCTGGAGGTGGTTCCATGTCGATGCTGCGTTCCGCGTTTGTCCTCCTGGTCTTGGCCACCCCGGCTCTGCTGGCTGGCGACTACGATGCGATGTTCGGTGCGATGAAGAAGTCCTGGCCCCAGTGCGAGACGATCGCGGTGGTCTGTGATGCCAACGGCAGCAAAGCTTCTCTGGCCGCCCTCACGGGCGCGGCCGCTGGCCTGAAGGTGATCGTCGTGGACGTGAAAGGCCCCCAGGATATGGGGAAGGCCATTGGGACCCTGTCCGGCCGCAAGCCGGATGCCATCGTCCTGCTGGCGGGGGACAAGGTGGCGGGGGATGGCTCCTCCGCGGCGAGTTTCCTGATCCAGCGCATGGCGGGCATCAAGATCCCGACGGCCGCCACCACGGAAGCCGGGGTCAAGCAGGGGGCCGCCCTGGGCATCGGGCCCGGGACCGGTGGCAAGCTGCTGTCCAACGCCAAGGTGGCTGCGGTGGCCGGCGTGGCCGTGCCCGCGGGGGCCACCCAGTTGTAGGAACGGAACCGGGCCCTAGTGCACGGTCTCTGGATCCTCGGGGCCGTCGTGGGGGGGCTCCACGCCCCGCCAGCCGGCCTTCCAGGCCAGGTTCATGAGCAGCGTCAGGGCGATGTAGGCGGCGAAGAAGCCCGCGAAGAAGCGCTGCTGGAAGAGGACCAGGAGGGCCAGGAGGATTGTCACGCTGAGGTAGGTGACCATGACCGAGCGCAGCGAGGTCGCCTTCTTCTTGAAGCTCGAAAAGCGGATGGTGGAGACCATCAGCAGGCCCACGAGGAAGAGCCCCGCGGCGAATGAATAGGCCAGCGCACTCGTGCTCGGCGGGGTGGGGTGCCAGATGATGACGGAGGCCACGCAGGCGGCTCCGGCGGGGATGGGCAGCCCCACGAAGTAGCGGGAATCCACCGCGCCCACCTGGACGTTGAAGCGCGCCAGGCGGAGGGCGCCACAGGCGGTGAACACGAAGCAGGCGGCCCAACCGGCGGCCCGCAGGTGCGAGTCGTGGATGCCCAGCTGAAAGAACGCGTACCGGTAGGCCAGGATGGCCGGAGCCATGCCGAAGCTGATCACATCCGCCAGGCTATCGAGCTGCACGCCGAAGTCGGTGGCGGTGTTGGTGGCGCGGGCCACGCGTCCATCCAGGCCATCGAAGACGCCCGCCAGCACCAGGAGGCCCGCGGCCCACAGGAAGTAGCGCTCCGGCGTGGCGCCGGCAGCATTGATGGACATCACCACGCTGGAGAAGCCGCAGAACACGGAGGCCATGGTGATGCTGGAGGGCAGCACGAACATGGACCGGCGCATGGCGCGCTGGCGCCGGGCGCGGCGTTCCTCGGGACTCAGACGGGGTCGCATCTGGACAGTTTCTCACATCTGGGGCGGGGGAGGCCGGCGTCGGCGGGCGGGGGTATCCTGGCTTCCTTTGGGGGAAGGAAGTTGAAGCACCTGGTGGTGATTGGCGGTGGACATGCTGGCATAGAGGCGGCACACATCGCCGCCAGGATGGGCATGGCGACGACCCTGCTCACCATGAACCTCGACCAGATCGGCCAGATGAGTTGCAATCCCAGCATCGGCGGCGTCGGCAAGGGGCACATGGTGCGGGAGCTGGACGCCCTGGGGGGCGCCATGGGGCGGCTCATCGACGCCACGGGCATCCACTTCCGCATCCTCAACGAGAGTCGCGGTGTGGCCGTGCGGGGCCCCCGGGCCCAGGCGGACAAGGTGAAGTACCGCATCGCGGCCCGGCGGGTCCTGGAGCGCCTGGAGCACCTCAAGCTCCGGCAGGGCACGGCGGCAGCCCTGGTGTGGGAGGCGGGCAACCGGGACCTCCGGGGAGTCGAGCTGCTGGATGGATCGGTGCTGCCCTGCGACGCCGTGGTGGTCACCAGCGGCACCTTCCTCAACGGCCGCATCCTCATCGGGGCGCGCCGCTTCGAGGCCGGGCGTGCCGGAGAGCCCGCCAGCACCCACCTGGCGGAGCAGCTGCGGGCCCTCGGCCTGCGGCACCGGCGGCTCAAGACGGGCACCAGCCCCCGCCTTGCCCGGGCCAGCATCGACTTCGCGCGGCTGCAGGTCCAGCCCGGCGACGACCCGCCCAGGCCCTTCAGCTTCTTCAGCCCCGGCATCCCGCAGCCCCAGGTGCCGTGCCACATCGTCCACACCACGGCCCAGACCGAGGCCATCGTGCGGGAGAACCTGCCACAGTCCAGCCTCTACGGGGGCCACATCGAGGGTGTCGGACCCCGCTACTGCCCTTCCATCGAGGACAAGTTCGTGAAGTTCCCGGACAAGGGGCGGCACCAGATCTTCGTGGAACCGGAGAGCCTCGAGACCGAGGAGATCTACCTGGCGGGCCTGTCCACCTCCATGCCCCCGGACGTCCAACTGCGGATGGTGCGCAGCCTGCCGGGCTTTGAGGCCGCCGAGATCCTGCGGCCGGGCTATGCCATCGAGTACGACAGCTTCGATCCGCTACAGCTCCGCCGGGACCTCTCGGTCGAAGGCCTGGAGGGCGTCTGGTTCGCGGGCCAGATCAATGGCACCACGGGCTACGAGGAGGCCGCGGGCCAGGGCCTGCTGGCGGGCATCAACGCCACGCGCTGGCTGCGGGAGCAGGAACCCATTGTCCTTGGCCGCGAGCAGGCCTACCTGGGCGTGATGGTGGACGATCTCGTCACCAAGGGGACGGATGAGCCCTACCGCATGCTCACGGCCCGGGCGGAGCACCGGCTGGGTCTGGCCTGCGATCTGGCAGATGCCCGGCTGCTGGCCGTGGCCCGGGAGGTGGGGGCCCTGGAGCCAGAGGAACTGGCCCAGGTCGAAGCCAAGGTGCTCCGCCGGGAGGCCCTGAAAGGGCAGTGCGAAGTGGCCTGGGTGACTCAGACCAGCCCCTTCGGTGGCATCGCCGCCGCCGCAGGCCTCCGGCTGGATGCGGGCCTGAGCCTGTCGGACCTGTTCCGGCGGCAGCACATCGGGCCCGACGAGGCTGAGGCCTGTTTGGCGCTGCTGGACGGCTGGGGGCGGGAGCAACCCGGCTGGGACCCTGCCACGGAGAGGGATCTGCTTCTGTTCGATCTCCGCTACGCCCCCTACCGGGACCGGGAAGCCAAGCTCCTTGAGGGCCATCGCGCCTGGGATCAGGTTCGGATCCCCTCGGATTTCCGGATCGAGCACCTGCACGGCATTTCAAGAGAAGTATTGGAAAAATTAACGTTGCATCGACCGGAAACCCTTGGCCAGGCCAGCCGCATCCCG
Source organism: uncultured Holophagaceae bacterium (assembly GCA_963751095.1). Classification (GTDB taxonomy): domain Bacteria; phylum Acidobacteriota; class Holophagae; order Holophagales; family Holophagaceae; genus Geothrix. The sequence goes on from CAVVTK010000007.1 coordinate 553,621, forward strand.
GGCGTCACGGCAGCCGCGGTCACGCTGCTCCACCTCCATCTCCATCGCCGGTAGAGCATATAGTTGAATTGTGATTATTATCCTTGATCTTCCATGTAACTGGAATCTTACCCTTGGGGAGTCCGCTTCCCGGGAGGTCCCATGGCGATCGCGTTAGACACCCAAGCCCCTCAAGCTGGTTCCGCAAACCGGATGCTGAAGATCGGCCAACTGGCCTCGCGTTCGGGCATCACGGCCCGCAACCTGCGGTTCTACGCCGACGCCGGCGTGTTCGGCGACCTGCCCCGCTCACCGAAGGGCTACCGGCTCTTCCCTGTGGAGGCCATCCACTGGGTCCGGATCCTCCGGGCGGCCCAGGCCGCAGGATTCAGCCTGGAGGAGGTCCAGGAACTGCTTCGGGCCCTCCGCCAGGACAGCGCCCCCTGTGAGCACGTGCGTGAGGCGCTGGGAGGCAAGCTCCAGGCCCTGGAAATCAAGCTGGCGGAGATCAAGCTGCTGGTGGACATCCTCCGGATCACCCTGGGCACGCCGGATGGCCAGAGCAGCGAGCTGGGGTGCAATCTGATGGAGACCCTGCTCGCCGAGGCGGCACGGCTGCCCTCGTTCGCCGAACACCGGGCCTGACGGGCCCCCGATGCTGGAGGAATGCGTGGATACCAGGCTATTCAAGGTCAATGGCATGACGTGTGGCGGCTGCGCGAAACACGTGGAGAAGGCACTGCGCTCGGTCGAGGGCGTCGTCCAGGTCGACATGGATGTCCCGAGCGGAACCGCCAGGGTCATGGGCCATGCGCCCTTCGAGGCCATGGCTGAAAAGGTCGCCAAGGCGGGATATGAACTGATAGGACCGGCCTGAGGCCGGGTCCGGACCACATCGAGCGGGGAGGGCGGACGGTGGCTCAGCAGACCTTTGCCGTCACGGGGATGACCTGCGCTTCCTGCGTCCGGCACGTGGAGCGGGCGCTGGCGGAAGCTCCGGGCGTGCGAGCCGCCTCGGTGAACCTGGCCACGTCCCAGGCGACAGTGGAAGGTACGGCGTCCTATGCCGATCTGGCCCGGGTCGTGGAGGAGGCGGGGTACGGACTGGGACAGGTCAGCTCATCGGCACCTTCGGGCGAAGCCGAGGACCTGGCGCCAGCCGGCCGCCGCATGGTTTTCGCGCTGCTGTTCACGTCACCCATGCTCGTGACGATGCTTCCCGGGTTGGAGTGGCATCTGCCGGGTTGGGTCCAGGCGGCCCTGGCCACGCCGGTCGTCTTTGGCGCAGGGCTGGGCTTCTTCCAGCGGGCGGGCCGCCAGGCGAGGCATGGGCAGGCCTCCATGGATACCCTCATCGCGCTGGGTTCTGGCATCGCCTGGACCTTCGCCATGGGCGAATGGTGGGCTGGTGCCCACCACCTCAGCTTCGAGACCGCTGCGGCTCTGGTGGCCTTCCTGCTCACGGGCAAGTATCTGGAGGCCCGGGCCAAATCCCGGGCCACCGACGCCCTCAAGGCCCTGCTCTCCCTGGCGCCACCCACGGCTCTGCGCATCGAAGCGGACGGTACAGCGCTGGAAGTTCCGGTGGCCCTTCTGCATCCCGGTGATCGGGTCCGAGTCCTGCCCGGACAGGCGGTCCCAGCCGATGGCCGCGTGCGTGACGGCCTGGCGGAGGTGGACGAGTCCATGTTGACCGGCGAGCCGCTACCTGTTCCCAAGGGCCCGGGGGATGCCCTGGTGGCTGGGACGGTGGTGCATGGATCGGCACTGGCCCTCGAGATCTTCGCGGTGGGGGCGGATACCCAGCTGGCCCGCATGGCGGCGATGGTGGCGCAGGCCCAGGGTTCGAAAGCCCCGGCCCAGGATCTGGCCGACCGCATCAGTGCCATCTTCGTGCCGGTGATTCTCGCGTTGGCGGTGCTCACCTTCGCCGGCTGGTGGTGGCTGGGAGGCGGATTCGCCCAGGCCTGGCGCCCCGCGGTGACGCTGCTGGTGATCGCGTGCCCCTGCGCGCTGGGCCTGGCCACGCCCGTGGCCGTGATGGTGGGCCTGGGTGCGGCCGCGCGCAAGGGCGTGCTTGTGCGCGACGCGGGCGCCCTGGAGGCTCTGGGCCAGGCCACTGACCTGGTCTTCGACAAGACGGGCACGCTTACGGAAGGGAGGCCCCGCCTCCGCCGCGTGGTGGCCTGCGACTCCCTGGAAGAAGCCAGATTGCTGAAAGTGGCCGCGAGCCTTGAGCGGGATTCGGAACACCCCATCGCCCGAGGCATCCGGGCTGCGCACGCGGGCGACCTCGCCAACGTGGACGGCTTCCGGGCCCACCCGGGCGGCGGCATCACAGGCCAGATCGCAGGCGCGGCGTGGCGTCTGGGAAGCCAGGCGTTCCTGGGGCTCACTTTCCCTGCGACCGACGAGGATGGCATCGCTGTGGGTTTGGCCGACGCCTCTGGGCTCCAGGCTGTCTTCGTGCTGGGTGATCGCCTGAGGGATGAGGCCCCTGGCGTGGTGGCGGCCCTCAAGGCGCAGGGAATGCGGTTGCACCTGCTGACTGGCGACCGGCTGGCGCCGGCCCGCCTCATGGCCGCGGCAGCGGGGATCACGGAGGTCATCGCCGAGGTTCGCCCCGAAGAGAAACTGGCGCAGCTGCGAGCCCTTCAGGACCGAGGGGCGGTGGTGGGCTTCGTGGGCGATGGTGTCAATGACGCGCCGGCCCTGGCACAAGCGGACTGTGGCATCGCCATGGGGTCAGGCGCAGGCGAGCAGGGGACGGGCGCGGCCATGGCCGCGGCCCCGCTGGTACTGCTGCGGCCCGGACTCGAACCCATCCTGGCGGCCCGGCAGCTGGCCCTTCGCACCCACCGCGTCATTCGCCAGAACCTGGGCTGGGCCTTCGGCTACAACCTGGTGCTGGTGCCCATGGCCGCTTTTGGCCAGCTGGAGCGGTTCGGCGGCCCCATGCTGGCGGGCCTGGCGATGGGACTCAGTTCGCTGACGGTGGTCCTGAACGCCCTCAGGCTGAGGCGCTAGAGGCGCTGCGCCAGATCCTTGAGGTAGGCGGTGAAGTCGTCGCGCAGGTCGTCGCGCTTCAGGGCGAACTCCACGTTGGCCTTCAGGTAGTCCAGCTTGTTGCCGGTGTCATAGCGCTTCGCGGGAATCGGTCTCGCGACCAGGCGACCCTCGCGAGCGAGCGCAGCGAGGGCATCCGTGAGCTGGTACTCCCCGCCCACGCCGGGCTCCAGGGCCGCAAGATGATCAAATACGCGCGGCTCCAGCACGTAGCGCCCGACAACGGCCCAGCGGCTGGGTGCATCCGCGGGCTGAGGTTTTTCGACAATGGATGTCACATCCCAGGTGTCGTGGCGATCCTGCGGTGCGCTGACAATGCCGTAGCGGGACACGTGGTCGAGCGGGACTTCCTGAACGCCGACGACGGATTTCCCGGTGCTGTGGTAGGCCGCGATGAGCGCGTCCAGAGCGGAATCCCGCTCGTCGAAGACGTCATCTCCGAGGAGCAGGGCGAAGGGCTCATCGCCGACGGCGTGGCGGGCGCAGAGTACGGCATGCCCCAGGCCGAGGGGCTCCCCCTGCCGCACGTAGGCGAACTGGGCCAGGTGGCTGATGCCCCGTACCAGGTCAAGGTCCTCCTGCTTGCCCCGCCGGCGGAGGACATCTTCCAATTCAAAGGACACATCGAAGTGGTTCTCGATGGCGGCCTTGCCCCGGCCAGTGACCAGCACCAGGCTCTCCACTCCGGCCCGGATGGCTTCCTCCACCACGTACTGAATGACGGGCGTATCCACCAAAGGCAGCATTTCCTTGGGTTGGGCCTTGGTCGCGGGCAGGAAGCGGGTGCCCAGACCCGCGACGGGGATGACGGCTTTGCGTAGCGTCTTCATGGCCTCTCCGATGGCCCATGATGGCCGAAGGTTGGCCCCCAATGAAGGTTTGGTGCCCCAAGAGTAAATTTTTCTCTTGCATCTGCGAGGCCGGGTGTTAGTCTGAATGTCCTGCGCAGTTGAGGCTGTGGGGTGCAGGAGGAGGCTGAGAGGCCAAATCCACCATGCTGAGGAGCATGGGGGCGTCTTTGAAAACCGGATAGAAGATAGGAAGCCTTTGAGGGTTCTGTTCTGCGTCTTAAGGATGCGGGATGGAATTCAGAACAATTTTTCGACCAGAGCATTTTTCCCAAGCCTACGGGTTTGGGATAAGAGTTCAGAATGAAACTTGAGAGTTTGATCCTGGCTCAGAATGAACGCTGGCGGCGTGCCTAACACATGCAAGTCGGATGTGCCGCAAGGTGCATGGCAGACGGGTGAGTAACGCGTGGGGAATCTACCTCTTTGTGGGGAATAACGCTCCGAAAGGAGTGGTAATACCGCATGAGACCGTGGACTGGGATGTCCATGGTGAAACCTGGGGACCGTAAGGCCTGGGGCAAGGAGAGGATCCTGCGTCTGATTAGCTAGTTGGCGGGGTAATGGCCCACCAAGGCGACGATCAGTAGCCGGCCTGAGAGGGTGATCGGCCACACTGGAACTGAGACACGGTCCAGACTCCTACGGGAGGCAGCAGTGGGGAATTTTGCGCAATGGACGAAAGTCTGACGCAGCAACGCCGCGTGGGTGATGAAGGTCTTCGGACTGTAAAACCCTGTCGTCAGGGACGAAGATGTATACGTTAATAGCGTGTGCATTTGACGGTACCTGGAGAGGAAGCCCCGGCTAACTCTGTGCCAGCAGCCGCGGTAATACAGAGGGGGCAAGCGTTATTCGGAATTATTGGGCGTAAAGGGCGCGTAGGCGGTTTTTTAAGTCAGATGTGTAATCCCCGAGCTTAACTTGGGAACTGCATCTGAGACTGGAAGGCTAGAGTACTGGAGAGGGTGGTGGAATTCCTCGTGTAGCGGTGAAATGCGTAGAGATGAGGAGGAACACCAGTGGCGAAGGCGGCCACCTGGACAGTAACTGACGCTGAGGCGCGAAAGTGTGGGTAGCAAACAGGATTAGATACCCTGGTAGTCCACGCTGTAAACGATGAACACTTGGTGTGGAGGGAGTTGACCCCTTCCGTGCCGGAGCTAACGCGTTAAGTGTTCCGCCTGGGGAGTACGGTCGCAAGGCTGAAACTCAAAGGAATTGACGGGGGCCCGCACAAGCGGTGGAGCATGTGGTTTAATTCGACGCAACGCGAAGAACCTTACCTGGGCTTGAACTGCAGTGGACCGGTATAGAGATATGCCTTTTCGCAAGAACTGCTGCAGAGGTGCTGCATGGCTGTCGTCAGCTCGTGTCGTGAGATGTTGGGTTAAGTCCCGCAACGAGCGCAACCCTTACCCGTAGTTGCCAGCGCGTCATGGCGGGAACTCTACGGGGACTGCCCGGGTTAACCGGGAGGAAGGTGGGGATGATGTCAAGTCCTCATGGCCCTTATGTCCAGGGCTACACACGTGCTACAATGGGCGATACAAACCGTTGCAAAGTCGCGAGATGGAGCTAATCGGAGAAAGTCGTCCTCAGTTCGGATTGTAGTCTGCAACTCGACTACATGAAGGTGGAATCGCTAGTAATCGTGTATCAGAATGATACGGTGAATACGTTCCCGGGCCTTGTACACACCGCCCGTCACATCACGAAAGCCGGGAGCACTTGAAGAGGCTGTGGTAACCCGCAAGGGGGCTAGGTCTCAATGGTGAACTTGGTGATTGGGGTGAAGTCGTAACAAGGTAGCTGTAGGAGAACCTGTGGCTGGATCACCTCCTTTCTAAGGAGAGTCACTTTTAGGAGTGACGATAGGTCAACGCTTCCGATCGAAGTATCTATCCGGTTTTTAAAGACGCTCGTGCAATCTTTGACGAGCGTGTTTGGGCGTCTGTTTTTTGGGCCCGTAGCTCAGCGGTTGCGTGGGATGGTTTCGCGGGCAGGTTGCGAGTGCGGGTTTCCCGCGCGAGCAGCGAGGACCCGGGGGGACATCGCGAGCGAAGCGAGCAGGCGGTCCCCCCGGACAGCATCGGGGCCCGTAGCTCAGCTGGGAGAGCGCCTGGTTTGCATCCAGGAGGTCGTCGGTTCGATCCCGGTCGGGTCCACCACCATTTGCCAGGATTGGCAAATGGGACGGAATCGACGAAGTCGATAGCCGCCCGAAGGGCGCCGAGCAGGAAGCGAGGCGTCAGCATGGTGCCTGGCTACCAAACTAGGGGCCTATAGCTCAGTCTGGTTAGAGCGCACGCCTGATAAGCGTGAGGTCGGTGGTTCGAATCCACCTAGGCCCACCAGTTATGTATTTGAGTTGAGTTGAGACCCTGAGGGGTTTGAATCCAGCTCAAAGCCGGTTCAAGGATCGGTTGCCGAAAGGCGGAGTTGTTTGACATTTAAATAGAAGGAATAGAGAAGGGTATCCACGGCGTTGAAGTGACGTTGTGGGTTTAGCGAGGCAAATATAGCGAATCAATGCTTTTTGGGTTTGAAGTCAATGTTATTCATTGATGGAAGGCCAAGTTACAAAGGGTTGACGGTGGATGCCTTGGCAGATGACAGCGATGAAGGACGTGGTAAGCTGCGAAAAGTCTCGGGGAGTTGCACGCGAACGGTGATCCGGGAATGTCCGAATGGGGAAACCCGACTGGGTGAAAGCTCAGCCATCCCGAAGCTGAATACATAGGCTTCGGGAAGCGAACGTGGGGAAGTGAACCATCTCAGTACCCACAGGAACAGAAAACAACAGTGATTCCGGTAGTAGCGGCGAGCGAAACCGGAAGAGCCCAAACCTCATACGTGTAAGCGGCAGGCGTTGCGTATGGGGGGTCGTGGGACCTACAGGTTGAGGCTGCCCCTCAGCACAGAGTTACAAAACCTCTAGTTAGCGGAACGGCATGGAAAGGCCGGCGATACAGGGTGATAGCCCCTTATGCGAAAGCTACGAGGACTCTGAGTGGTGTTCCCAAGTATGTCGGGGCACGAGAAACCTTGACAGAATTTGCCGCGACCATGCGGTAAGGCTAAATATGTTCATCTGACCGATAGTGAACCAGTACCGTGAGGGAAAGGCGAAAAGAACCCCGATGAGGGGAGTGAAATAGAACCTGAAACCGTCAATCTACAAGCAGTGGAACCACCATGGTATATCCGGTGGAACCGCGTGCCTTTTGCATAATGAGCCGGCTAGTTATTTTCAGTGGCGAGGCGAAGCCGATGAGGCGGTGCCGTAGGGAAACCGAGTCTGAATAGGGCGACCAGTCGCTGGAAATAGACGCGAAACGGGATGATCTATCCTTGACCAGGATGAAGGTAGGGTGAAACCTATTGGAGGTCCGAACCAGTGTGGGTTGAAAACCGCTTGGATGAGTTGAGGATAGGGGTGAAAGGCCAATCAAATTCCGTGATAGCTCGTTCTCCCCGAAATAGCTTTAGGGCTAGCGTCGGATGTTTCGTCGTGCAGGTAGAGACCTGAATGGACTAGGGGGCTTACCAGCTTACTGAATCCAACCAATCTTCGAATGGCACGCCGTGAAGTCCGGCAGTCAGACTGCGGGTGATAAGATCCGTAGTCAAGAGGGAAAGAACCCAGATCGCCAGCTAAGGTCCCAAAATACATGCTAAGTGGAAAAGGATGTGGATGTGCTTAGACAGCCAGGAGGTTAGCTTAGAAGCAGCTATCCTTTAAAGAAAGCGTAATAGCTCACTGGTCAAGCGGGTCTGTGCCGACAATTCAACGGGGCTAAAGCATGTTACCGAAGCTGCGAACGTAAGTGGTAGGGGAGCATTCCCTACGTCTGTGAAGGTTGACCGTAAGGACAGCTGGAGACATGGGAAGAGACTCTGTCGGCATAAGTAGCGTAAAGACAGGCGAGAACCCTGTCCGCCGTAAGACTAAGGTTTCCAACGCAAGGTCAATCCGCGTTGGGTTAGTCGGACCCTAAGCCGAGGCCGAAAGGCGTAGGCGATGGAAGGCTGGTTAATATTCCAGCACCATGAGCATCTCGTTTGTACGATGCAGGGACGCAGGAAGGTAGGGACGCAGGGCTATGGAATGTCCTGCGAAAGACTCCAAGGGTGGTGCTTAGGGAAGTCCGGGCGCCATGAGCTCAAGGTTTCTGACGAAAAGTCCTGATCCTACACTGCCGAGAAAAGCTGCTAAGGAGAGGTGCTTGTGTCCGTACCGCAAACCGACACAGGTAGTCGAGGAGAGAATCCTCAGGCGTTTGAGAGAACTCTGCTGAAGGAACTCGGCAAATTAACCCCGTAACTTCGGGAGAAGGGGTACCACGGTAGGGTTCATAGCCCGAGGTGGTGGCACATAAATGTTCCAGGCGACTGTTTAACAAAAACACAGGTCTCTGCAAACTCCAAAGAGGAGGTATAGGGGCTGACGCCTGCCCGGTGCCGGAAGGTCAAGAGGAGTGGTCAGCGCAAGCGAAGCTACGAATTTAAGCCCCGGTGAACGGCGGCCGTAACTATAACGGTCCTAAGGTAGCGAAATTCCTTGTCGGGTAAGTTCCGACCTGCACGAATGGCGTAACGATCTGGAAACTGTCTCCAGCAGAGACTCAGCGAACTTGTAGCACCGGTGAAGATGCCGGTTACCCGCACTTAGACGGAAAGACCCCGTGCACCTTTACTACACCTTGACATTGAGGTTGGCGTTGGACTGTGCAGGATAGGTGGGAGACTATGAAACTGGCTCGTTAGGGTCGGTGGAGTCACCCTTGAGATACCACCCTGTTTAACGCTGATCTCTAACTCGCACCCGTGATCCGGGTGGAAGACAATGTCAGGCGGGTAGTTTGACTGGGGCGGTCGCCTCCTAAAGCGTAACGGAGGCGTACGAAGGTTCCCTCAGGCTGTTTGGAAATCAGCCGCAGAGCGCAATAGTATAAGGGAGCTTGACTGCGAGTCAGACACGACGAGCAGGTGCGAAAGCAGGTTATAGTGATCCGGTGGTCCCGAATGGAAGGGCCATCGCTCAACGGATAAAAGGTACGCCGGGGATAACAGGCTGATCTTGCCCAAGAGTTCATATCGACGGCAAGGTTTGGCACCTCGATGTCGACTCATCACATCCTGGGGCTGAAGCAGGTCCCAAGGGTTCGGCTGTTCGCCGATCAATAGTGGTACGTGAGTTGGGTTCAGAACGTCGCGAGACAGTTCGGTCCCTATCTAGTGTGGGCGCAGGAGATTTGAGAGGACCTGTCCTTAGTACGAGAGGACCGGGATGGACTGACCTCTGGTGTTCCAGTTGTGTTTCCAAATGCAATGCTGGGTAGCTATGTCGGGAAGTGAGAAGCGCTGAAAGCATCTAAGCGCGAAACACCCCTCAAGATGAGATCTCCCTATGAGACCCGTGGAAGACCACCACGTTGATAGGTCGCATGTGTAAGGCCGGTAACGGCTTAAGCTGAGCGATACTAATCGGTCCACAGACTTGACCTTTCATCAATCAATAACACTGAACTTCAATACCCCGATGCGCATACGCGCCTCGCCCAATCCCTTCTCAAACCTTCTTAAGCCTTCGTCGTGGCTTTTCCCCAAGTGTCACACCCGTTCCCATCCCGAACACGGCAGTTAAGACTTGGAGGGCCGATGATACTGCGCATCACATGCGTGGGAAAGTAGGTCGCTGCGACGTTAAAACCCCTCCGGGCCATCACATTTGATGGCCCGGAGTCATTTACTGATAAAATATCAATCTTGTTCTGAGGAACCCATGTCCATCGAGGTCCGCCTTCCAGACGACTCCCTTCGGCAGCTGCCCGAGGGCGCCACTGGAGCCGATCTGGCTGGTGGAATCGGTGCCCGGTTGCTTGAGGCGGCGCTGGCCATCAAGGTGAATGGCCACCTGGTCGACCTGAAGGCGCCCCTCGTGGATGGGGCGAAGGTCGAGATCGTCACCAATAAGGCTCCCGAAAGCCTGGAACTCATCCGACACTCCACGGCCCACCTCCTGGCCCATGCGGTCAAGCGGCTCTACCCGGCCGCCAAGGTCGGCATCGGTCCGGTCATCGAGGATGGCTTCTACTACGATTTCTGGGTGGAGAAGCCCTTCACCCCCGAAGACCTGCCGGTCATCGAGGCGGAGATGGCCAAGATCGTGGCCGAGGGCGTCGAGGTGATCCGGGAGGACCTGGGCCGGGATGCCGCTGTGGCGCGCTTCAGCGAGATGGGCGAACCCCTCAAGGTCGAGGTGGTCTCGGGCATCCCCTCGGGAGACATCATTAGCGGCTATCGCCAGGGTGATTTCTACGACCTCTGTCGCGGCCCCCACGTGCCCAGCACCGCGAAGCTCAAGGCCTTCAAGCTGCTCAGCATCGCCGGCGCCTACTGGAAGGGTGACGAAAAGAATCAGATGCTGAGTCGCATCTACGGCACCGCCTTCCATTCCCAGAAGGAGCTGGACGAACACCTCAAGCGGCTCGAGGAGGCCAAGGCCCGCGATCACCGCAAGCTGGGGAAGGAACTGGGGCTCTACTCTTTCCACTCTGAGGCACCGGCTTCTCCCTTCTTCCACCCCAAGGGAACCCAGGTCTACAACGAGCTGGTGACCTATATGCGAGAGCTGTACTTCAGGTACGGGTACAGCGAAGTGATCACGCCCCAGGTGCTGGACGTGACCCTCTGGAAGACCAGTGGCCACTACGAGAACTACGCCGAGAACATGTACTTCACCACCGCCGAAGAGCGGGAGTATGCGCTGAAGCCCATGAACTGCCCCGGCCACTGCATCATGTTCGGCAGCCAGAAGCACAGCTACCGAGACCTGCCCATCCGCTACGCCGATTTCGGCCGCCTGCACCGCTACGAGCGCAGCGGTGTGACCCATGGCCTCACCCGCGTGCGCACCTTCTGCCAGGACGATGCCCACATCTACTGCACGCCCGAGCAGATCAAGGCCGAGATGGCCGACTTCCTCGCCCTGCTGAGGGAGGTCTACGACACCTTCGGCTTCGATGGCATGCGCGTGGCCCTGAGTACCCGGCCCGAAAAGCGGCTCGGCTCGGATGAAATCTGGGATGCGGCGGAAAACGCCCTGAGTGAAGCCTTGAACGAGGCCGACATGCCCTTCACCCTGAATCCCGGGGAAGGCGCCTTCTACGGTCCCAAGATCGAATTCCAGATCCTGGATGCCCTCAAGCGCCCCTGGCAATTGGGGACGCTCCAGGTGGACTACATGCTGCCAGAGCGCTTCGACCTGAACTACACCCGGCCCGATGGCGGCGAGGGTCGCCCGATCATGCTCCACCGGGCCATCCTGGGCAGCCTGGAGCGCTTCATGGGCATCCTGGTGGAGCACACCGCCGGTGCCTTCCCGGCGTGGCTGGCCCCAGTCCAGGTGGCCATCCTGCCCATCACCGACCGCGCCAACCCCTTCTCCACCGAAGCCGCGGCCCGGGCCAAGGCCCTGGGCCTGCGGGCGGAGCTGGATGCCCGCAATGAGAGTCTCAAGGCCAAGATCCGGGAAGCCCAGCTGGCCAAGGTCCCCTACATGCTCGTGATCGGGGACCGCGAGGCCGAGGCGGGGACCGTCTCCGTGCGCCACCGCCACCGGGGCGACCTGGGCGTGCAGCCCCTGGAGGGATTCCTTCAGGCCCTGGCCACCGAGGTCAAAGATCGCCAACGCTGATTTGGTTTTCCGTGCTTGGCGAAGATCAGGTCAAGTGTTAGACTTTTTGTCCTTGTGCAACTAGGGGAGGAACCATTCGTCCGAACGAGACCCGCATCAACGACGGCATCCGGGCCCAAGAGGTCCGCGTCATCTCTGAAGATGGCGAACAGCTTGGCGTGATGCCTCCTCACCAGGCCATCCGGATCGCAGAAGAGCGCGGCCTCGATCTGGTGGAAGTCGCCGGAAACGCACAGCCGCCCGTCTGCCGAATCATGGACTACGGCAAGTACAAATTCATGGAAGCCAAGCGGGAACACGCCGCCCGGGCGAAACAGAAAAACATCGTCGTCAAGGAAGTGAAGTTCCGACCCAAGACCGATGACCACGACTTCGATTTCAAAGTGAAACACATCCTGCGGTTCCTGGAGGAGGAAGACAAAGTCAAAGTGGTGGTCATGTTCCGCGGGCGCGAAGTCGTCCACCGCGACATCGGCTACCGGATCATCGAGGAAGTCATCCACCGCGTCGGTGACAAGGCCATCGTGGAAAAGGGTGCCGGCATTGATGGTCGCGACATGCACGCGATTCTCGCCCCCAAGATCATCGAAGTCCCGAAAGCGCCCAAGAAGCCCAAGCCAGCCAAGACCGAAGCACCAGCAACCGAAGCCCCGATCCAGTGAGGAACCCATGAGCGGATACAAGATCAAGACCCACAAGGGCGCCCAGAAGCGCTTCAAGAAGACCGCCGGCGGCAAGTTCAAGCGCGGCTGCTCGCACCAGCGCCACATCCTGACCAAGAAGACCGCGAAGCGGAAGCGTCAGCTGGACATGGGCCGGATGGTTTCGAAGGCCGACCAGAAGGCCGTCGCCGCGATGCTGCCTTACGCCTGATTGCATGCGGGATTCCCTCGGGGAATCCCGATAACGCGCAGGCACGGCCTGCGCGCGACTTGCCCCTCAATGCCGGCGATATTACAATCGTTGGTTCAACCCGGTGGCTGAGGCCACCCCCGATGAGGCCTTCAAACGCTCTCCCGAGCTGCCTCGAGGAAAGGAAGCGACATGACTCGCGTCAAACGTGGTTTTAAGCGCGCCCAGCGCCGCAAGCGCATGATGAAGTTCGCCAAGGGCTTCTACGGCGCCAAGTCCCGCCTGTACCGCTCCGCCAAGGAAGCCGTCGAGAAGGCCCTCGGTTACGCCTACCGCGACCGCAAGGTCAAGAAGCGCGACTTCCGCCGCCTCTGGGTGGTGCGCATCAGCGCCGCCTGCGGCCAGAACGGCACCAGCTACTCCAAGTTCATGGGCGGTCTGAAGAAGGCCTCCGTGGATCTTGACCGCAAGATCCTCGCGGATCTGGCCGTGCGCAATCCTGAAGCGTTTACCAAGCTCGTGGCCGTGGCCAAGGGCTGAACGCGACGCACCATCGCAGACACCCGAAAGGCCGCGCGAGCGGCCTTTCCCTGTTTTGAGACACCTGCTCTGAGGGCTCCATGGACCAGCTGCTCCCCGTCGAGATCGTCGAGGCCGGACGCGCCTTCCCGCAGGCGCTGTCCGCCTGCGCCGACCTGGATGGCCTCCTGAGGCTCAAGGGGGCATATGTGGGCCGGGAGGGCAGCCACGCGGCTGCGCTCATGGACCTGCTCAAGACGGCGCCCAAAGACCAGAAGCGCGAGCTCGGTGCCGCCATCAACGCCCTCAAGCAGCAGTGGGAGGAGGGCCTGAAGGCCCGTCAGGCCGAACTTGAGGCCGTGAAGAAGCAGCAGGCGTCCCGACTCTCAAGCTGGGATCCCACCCTGCCGCCGCCGATGCCGGCCCAGGGCGCCCTGCATCCGCTGAACCGCCTCATGGATCGTTTGGTGGACGTGTTCCGCCCCCTCGGTTTCCACGTGGAGGAAGGCCCGGAGGTGGAGACCGAGGCCCACAACTTCGATGGCCTGAACATCCCCGAGGATCATCCCGCCAAGGCCTCCTCGGACACGTTCTATCTGGCGGCCCACCCAGAGCTCCTGCTCCGCACGCACACGAGTCCCGTGCAGGTGCGCACGCTTCTGCGCGTGGCGCCCACGCTCGCTGAACGGGGCGGTATCCGCTTCCTGGCCCCGGGCCGGGTCTACCGCAAGGATGAGATCGATCCCACCCACAGTCCCATGTTCCACCAGGTGGAGGGCATGCTCGTGGGCCACGGCATCGGCATGCAGCACCTCAAGGGCACCCTGGAATACGCCCTGCGGGCCCTCTTCGGACCCCACACCGACATCCGCCTGCGCCCCTCCTACTTCCCCTTCGTGGAGCCGGGTTGCGAGGTGGACGTGAGCTGCCCGCTCTGCGGCGCCAAGGGATGCCGTGTCTGCAAGGGATCGGGCTGGGTCGAGATTCTGGGCGCGGGCCTCATCCATCCGAACGTGCTGAAGTACGCGGGCATTGATCCGGCGGAATGGTCCGGCTGGGCCTTCGGCATGGGCGTCGAGCGCATGGCCATGATGCTGAGTCAGACACCGGATCTGCGCCTGTTCTTCGAGAACGATCAGCGCTTCCTCAGGGCCATGGGAGGGCTGGACTGATGTGGATCGAACGGAAGGCCTTGGCCCAGGAGATCCCTGCATCTGCTGGATTGGACACGCGCCAGCTCTGTGAGCTGCTGGCCTCCCTGGGGTTCCCCGTGGATGGCGTCGTCTCGCGCGAAGGCAGTGACGTGCTGGACGTGGACATCACCGCCAACCGCGGCGACGCCATGTCCCATCGCGGCATGGCGCGGGAAGTGGCGGCGCGGCTCCAGCAACCGCTGGCGCCCATCGCCATGCCGACGCTGGCGGAGTGCCAGCCGGTGGTCGAGGTGCGCCTCGAGAGCCCAGCCTGCCCCATCTACAGCACGGCGGTGCTCGATCTGGGTCCAGGCACGACGCCGGCTGGCATCCAGTCCTTCCTGGTGGCGCTCGAGGCCACGCCCAAGCGGCTTCCGGCCGTGGATGCCTCCAATGAGCTGCTGCACCGGTTCGGCCACCCCACCCACGCCTTTGACGCCGATCGTATCCAGGGGGCCGTCACGGTGCGCTGGGCGAAGGCGGGAGAGACCCTGGTGACCCTGGACGGGGGCGAGCGGAAGCTCGTGGAGCAGGATCTCGTCATCGCCGACGAGGCGGGCCCCATCGCGCTGGCCGGTGTCATGGGCGGTGATGGCACGAAGGTCACCGAGGCCACCAGGCGCGTGCTGCTGGAGAGCGCCTGGTTCGATCCGAAGCCCGTCAAGGCCACGGCGCGCCGCCATAGCCTCCACACCGATGCCTCTCATCGCTTCGGCCGGGGGGCCGATCCCCACATGGCCGTAGTGGCGCGCAACCTGCTCGTGGGTCGCCTCCAGGCCTGGTGCCAGGCGACGCTGGTGGGCGCCTGGACCGCCGGCGCGGCACCCGCCACTGCCAAGCCCGTGTCTTTGACGGGAACGCTGCTGGCCCGCATCGCCGGGGAGCCCCTGGCCCTGGCCGAGGCCGCTGAGGCCCTCGGGCGGCTGGGCTGTGCGAACGATCTCGACGGCGGGACCCTCCGGGTTACGCCGCCCTCCTGGCGCCATGACCTGGCGATCCCCGAGGATCTCGCGGAAGAGGTGCTGCGCCTCCGGGGCTACGAGCACATCCCTTCGGTGCTCCCCTCCCTGGAAGGTCCGCCGGAGCCCCTGTCTCCCGCCTACCTCCAGCGCCAGCGCCTGGCCCGCCGCCTGGCCCAGCTGGGGTTCCACCAGACCGTGACCTACGGCTTCATCAGCCCCGAGGCGGACGCCGCCTTCGCCGTTCCCGGGAACGGGGCGGAGGGCCGCACCCTGAGCAATCCCCTCGGCCAGGAGTATTCGGTCATGCGCGGCTCGCTGCTTCCCAGCCTGCAGGCCAGCGCCAATCAGAACCTTCGCCAGGGCGCCCGCGAGGTGCGGCTGTTCGAGCTGGCGCCGGTCTACAGCAGCAGTCCTGCCGGCCCCGTGGAGCGGTTCATGCTGGGCGTGGCCTGGGGTGGCACCCTGGGCGGCGAGGACTACCTGAGCCCCGCCCGGGCCGTTCGCGAGGCCGACCTCGCGGGGATCGCGAAGGACCTGGGCTGGGAGGGGCTGCCGCTGCTGCGGGCGCTCGGCGAGGGCCTTTTCGGCTTTGAGGTGCCGGTGGAGGGCTTGCCGCGGGAAGGCGCGCGGATCATCCCGGCCTTCCGTCCCTTCAGCCGCTTCCCCTCGGTGGAACGGGACCTGTCGCTCCTGGTGGACCTGGGCCAGTCTCACGAGGTCCTGGCTGCCGCCATGCGAGCGGCCCTGCCCGAGGGTGCCCTCCAGGATCTGCGGTGCGTGGACGTGTTCCGCCACAAGAGTCTGCCAGAGGGTCGTCAGGCCTGGCTGATGCGCCTGCGCTTCCAGGCGGATCGCACTCTCGTGGGCGAGGAAGTCGATGGCTGGGTCAGCGCCGCGCTCTGTGCGGCGGAGTCGCTCGGAGCGAAGCTCCGAGCGTAAGATGGGTCTGATGAGGAACCCATGGATCTCCTGAAGCAGCTCGAATCGAAGATGCAGGCCCTGGTCCAGCAGCGGAACCAGCTGAAGGAGGAGCTGGATGCCCTGAAGGCCGCCGGGGCTGCCGGCGACGAGGAGCTCCAGTCCCTCCGGTCGCGCATGGAGGAGGCCCTGGCCGAAAAGGCGGCCCTGGAGAAGGACCGCGATGCGGTGAAGGACCAGGTGGGGGCCATCCTCCGGGCCCTGGAGGCCCTGGGATGAAGCCTCCCGGCCCGCTGCCGGGCACCAAACCGGTCACGGTGACGGTCCAGGGCCGCTCCCTGCAGGTCCAGACGGATCAGCCGGAGACCCTGGCGGCGGCCCTCCAACTCCTGGAGGACACCTTTCAGGACATGGACTCCCAATGCCAGCTAAGATGGGGGAGCGTCCCGAAGGGCCTCGACACTCCGTCCTGGTACCTCCTGGGCGCCCTGAACCTGGCGCACCGTGCGGCGCGTCTGGAACAGGAAGCCAACCAGCACACCCACAACCTGGAACAGACCCTTTCCAAGCTTCTGAGCGATGTTCCGGACGAACCTTCCGCCCCCGTGCCACTCCTTGACGAGGACGGAGACTGATCTCCCTGCGAGGCCCGTGATTATGGCCAAGCGCTTGTTCCGTAAGTCGACTAGGGAGTCCTTCCCCCTGTCCTGTGCGTTCCGCGCGACGGCGCGCCTTAGCCAGGGATCCTGGTCTCCCCCCTATACACTAGGGAACTCGGCACGCCTCCACGACTGAGCGGGGATTTTCATATCGGGTGCTGGTGGCTCTTTGGATTCTCTTCCTTGGAGTCGTCCCATGAATTTGATCAGCTGGATCTTCCTCTTGCTCTTCTTCGCGGCAGCCGGCGTCGGCCTGCTCATGGCCCTGCGGGCCCAGAAGGCCACCGCCGATGCCTCCCAGGCGAAAGCGAACGCGGAATCAGACATCAAGGCCGAACGGGAAAGGCTGCTTGAGGAAGCCAAGCGCGAAGCCCAGCGGCTGATGGAGCGCGGGGCGAAGGATGCCGAGTCGGTCCGGAAGGAGTCCGAGCTCAAGGCCAAAGAGCAGGCCCTCCAGGCCCGCCAGGAGGCCGAGAAACTGCTCGCCGAGCGCCAGAACAACCTGGAGAAGCAGGAACAGCGGATCCAGGCGAAGGAGCAGGGCCTCCAGTCCAAGGAGGAGGGCCTCGACAAGAAGGTCCAGCAGGTGGATCAGAAGGCCAAAGACCTCGAAGCCCTGTCGGAGAAACGCAAGGCCGAGCTCGAGAAGCTGGAGGCCAAGCAGGCGGAAGCCCGGCAGCTGGTCGAGGAGCAGGCCCGGCGGCTCGAGGAGATCGCGGGCCTCACCCGGGATGACGCCAAGAAGGAGTTGATCTCACAGCTCGAGTACTCGGCCAAGATGGACGCCGCCAAGATGGTGCGGCGCATCGAGGACGAGGCCGTGGAGGACGCCGCCAAGAAGGCCCGCTGGACCATCGGCGCCGCCATCCAGCGGGTGGCCTCCGACGTGGTGGCCGAGCAGGCCGTCAGTTCCGTCCAGCTGCCCAGCGACGACCTCAAGGGCCGCATCATCGGCCGGGAAGGTCGCAACATCCGGGCCCTGGAGAAGGCCACGGGCTGCGACCTCATCGTGGACGACACGCCGGAAAGCATCGTCGTCTCCAGCTTCGATCCCATTCGCCGCGAAGTGGCCCGCCAGGCCATTCTCAAGCTGCTGGCCGATGGCCGCATCCATCCCGCCCGCATCGAGGAAGTGGTGGAGAAGGTCAAGGTGGACATGGACCAGCACCTCAAGGAAATCGGCGAGGCCGCCTGCATCGAGCTGGGTTTTCCCGATGTGCACCCCAAGCTGCACAAGCTCGTGGGCCGCCTGAACTACCGCACTTCATACGGCCAGAACGTGCTGGAGCACACCAAGGAAGTGGCCCGCATCGCCGAGTACATGGCTGGGGAGATGGGCTCGGATGCCCGGTTGGCGCGGCGCGCCGGACTCTTCCACGACATCGGCAAGGCCATCGACCGCGAAGTGGAAGGCACCCACATCGAGATCGGCATGCAGCTCATGCAGCGCTATGGCGAGAAGGAGGAGGTCATCCACGCCATGAGCTGCCACCACGGAGACTTCGAGCCCCGCACGGTGGAGGCCATGCTCATCACCGCCGCCGATGCGCTCAGTGCCGCACGGCCCGGCGCCCGCCGGGAAATGCTTGAAACCTACGTCAAGCGCCTTGAGCAGCTCGAGGGCATCGCCAACAGCTACAAGGGCGTTCAGAAGAGCTTCGCCATGCAGGCGGGCCGGGAGATCCGCATCCTGGTGGACGCAGGGTCGGTGAACGACGACCAGGCGTACTGGATCGCCAAGGATGTGTCGCGCCGTATCGAGTCCGAGATGCAGTACCCCGGGCAGATCAAGGTCACGGTCATGCGCGAGCTGCGCGCCGTGGAGATCGCGAGGTAGCTCCGGAGGCCGCGCAGCCCCCGGAGCCACCAGCTACTGCCCAAGGTGGATGAGCCCCCGCTTGAGGGCGATCACCGCGGCCTCAGTGCGATCCTTGGCCTGCAGCTTCCGCAGCAGGTTGTTCACGTGGATCTTCACGGTGGGCTCAGCCAGGCCCAAGGCATCCGCGATCTCGCGGTTGCGCTGGCCCTCGGCCAGCAGCTTGAGCACATCGAGCTCGCGCGGGGTCAGGCGCTCGGACTCCATGGCCTCCACCAGCCGGGCGGCCGTGGCCGGGGGAAGGTAGCGATGGCCGGCGTCGACGGCGCGTACGGCCTCAATGAGGATGGCCCGCCGCACGCTCTTGAGGAGGTAGCCGCGGGCCCCGGCCTCCAGCGCGCGCTGGATGTCCGCATCGCCATCGAAGGTGGTGAGCACGAGGATCTTGGCCTCCGGATCCTCGCGCCGGATGGCCTTGATGGCCTCCACGCCCGTCTGGCCGGGGAGCTGCAGGTCCATGATGGTGACCGAGGGGCGGAGCGTCCTCCACACTTCCACAGCCTCCTTCCCGTCACCGGCCTCCCCCACCACCTCGAGGTCGGGCTCGCCTTCGTGAAGGATGGAGACCAGCCCATCGCGGACGATGGGGTGATCGTCCACGATGAGCAGGCGGATCCGATCTGACGGGGTTGTGGTCATGGACGCCACCTCCGGGTGGGTAGGGTGATGGTGATGCGGGAACCGAGGCCCTGGCTGGTGTCGATATCCATGGATCCTCGAAGCTTGCTGATGCTTTCACGGATGCTCCGCATGCCGTACCCGGCGACGGCGGCCGTGGGGTCGAAACCCTTGCCGTCGTCCTCGACATTGATGCGGACCTGCCTTGGTTCGAATTCGAGAACCACCCTCACCCAGCGGGCCTTGCCATGGCGGAGGGCGTTCGTCATCAACTCCTGGGCCATGCGAAGGAGCTCCTCCTCCAGGTTCTCCCGCAGGGCCCTGGGCCTGCCCAGCATCGCCAGTTCCACCTGGATGTCCGTTCCCGCCAGCAGGCGGTCGGTGAGCAGGCGGAGAGCTCCCAGGAGGTCCGTCCCCTCGGGCTTCCGGGGGCGGAGCACCATGACGGATCGGCGCGCCTCCTGGAGGCTTGCCACGGCGAGGTTGCGGGCGTGGTCCAGCCGCGTCAGAACCGGCGCCGGGTCGCCCTGCATGCGCCCGAGCCTGGCCTCGGCCGCCTCCAGTTGCAAGAGGACGCCGGTAAAGCCCTGGGCGAGGTGATCATGGATCTCCCGGGCCATGCGGTTCCGCTCGCCGAGCACGGCGGAACGGGCCTCCGCCTGCTGGAGCCGGAGCCGCAGCAGCCACCATCCGAACGCGAGGACCACGAGGGCGCCCAAGCCCCAGAAAACGGGGCGCTGGTAGAAGAAGGGTTGGACATGGATCTCGAGAGAGACCTCCTTCGGCGGACTCTCCTCGCCGAGGCGCCAGGCCTGCAGCACGAACCGGTACGAGCCGGGCGGAAGGTTGGAATAGGCGGAGAAACGCCGGTCTCCCACCTCGTTCCAGGTGTGGTCCAGGCCCTCGAGCCGGTAGCGGAACCGGACCTTGTCAGAGCGCGTCAGGGAGGTCCCCGTGTAGTAGACCTCGAACCGATGGGTGCCAGGCGGCACCTGGATCGGTCTGGTCCCGGGAAGGATGATCTCGTCCCCTTCCGCCTTGAGGATGTGCAGGCGCAGGGGCGTCCCTGGGGAGGGCGCGGCGCGGCCATCCAGGCGGGTCAGGCCGCGGCTGGTCGGGAAGTAGAGCTCTCCTTCCCGCGTGAGCCAGGCCGCGGGCTGGGGACCCCCGTTGGTCTCCCGGGAGGGCATGCCGTCGTGGTGGTCAAAAAGGATCCCGGGGACAGGGCCGGCCACACTGAGGCTCCGGATGAGGGTGGCCCGGGGCACCTGGAACACGCCCTGCCCGGTGCTGAGCCAGATCCGGTGGGCAGCGTCCTCCAGGACCGCGTGGATGGCCAGGAGCAGGGGGCCTGGGCGGCCGCCGAAGCTCTGGAAGATCCCATCCTGATAGCGCCGCAACCCGTCCATGGTGCCGACCCAGAGGGATCCCTCGCTGTCCAGGTGCAGGGCGTTGACGCCATTGGAACTCAGCCCTTCAGATCGTCCCAGCCAGCGGACCTGCCTGGATTCGAGGATGCCCAGTCCCTGCGTGCGGCTCCCCAGATACAGGGGCCCGGACCCGCCGCCGGCCATGGCGACCACGCCCTGGATGGCGGGGAACCGGATCGGTGCGACCCCCGGAGCCCATTGGATCAGTCCCTGGCGCGAAGTGGCGACCCAGAGGCGGCTCTGGGCATCCTCGTAGAGTGAGACGATGGCGTCGGAGTGGGGGTCCTCCGCTGACCGGATTCGGCGGAACTGGCCCTGCTCCAGGGTCCAGAGTTCGCCGTTCCGGGTGCCGATCCACAACCCGCCGCGGCGACGGGGCCAGAGGCAGCTGATGGGAGAGCCGGAGGGGAGACTGGGCCGCACCAGCTCCACCCGGCCCTGCTGTACGCGTCCCAGGGCCTGATCCCCCGTGAGGCACCAGACCGTCCCGTGATTGTCCTGGCAAACCATCCAGGCGGGTTCCTCGGGGTCGGCGCCGACCACGGGCAGGGGCTGGAATGGCACGGGGTAGATGACGCGGAGACCTCGATCCTCGCTGCCAGCCCAGAGGGCGCCGGAGCTGTCCTCGAGCAGCGAGAGCGGCGACCAGCGGGTGCCGAGCGGGCTGGGCGACGATTCCAGGCGACCCTCTGGATTGAGCCGGAAGAGACCGCCCTGTTCCAGGCCGATCCATAGGCTCCCCTGGCGATCCCGCATCAGGGAGCAGATGGGCCTGGGCGGAAGTCGCCTCGCCCAGGCGGGGGCCTCCAGGCGTCCCTCCACCAGCACCATCAGGCCCTGGGATCGGGTACCCACCAGGATTTGGCCATCCGCTTGAACCTCCAGGGCGGAGATCTCACCGGCGGTCAGGGCGGCCAGCACGAGGCGGCCTTCGCGGAGGCGCCAAAGGCCGGAACCGGTCGTCCCCACCCAGAGCGTGCCCTCCGCGTCCTCCGTGAGGACGCGAATGCGCAGCCGGGCCGCGTCGGAGGGCACGATCTGGAACCGGCTTCCGTCGAAGCGAAGCAGCGGTCCCTCCTCCGGGGCCGCCCACAGCGTTCCCTTGCGGTCCCGGAACAGGCGTCGGATGGGGCGGTCCGGAAGCCCTTCCGCCGGGCCGAGGGCGCGAACCTCGCCTCGGTGGAAACGGTAGAGGCCAGGCTCCGCTGTGCCGATCCAGATGGCTCCGTCGGTGCCTTCGGCGAGGCATTGAATGTCGTTGTGCTCGAACCGGGGAAGGCTGAGGCGAGAATAGTGATCGAAGGTGGCGCCGTCGAAACGGACCAGGCCGGCTTCCGTGCCGATCCAGAGAAAACCGTCGCGTGACTCGACCAGGGCTGAAACCGTGTCCTGGAGCAGGCCGTCCTCACTGCGCCAGATTTGGTAGGCGTGGGCCGAGAGGGGCTGCGCCGGGTCGAGCGCGAGGGCTGTGACGGACGACCACACCCATGGCAGCACGATGACAAGGCATCGCAAGGCCTTCCATGGGGAAGAACGGTTTCCTGCCACTCGAGTCCGCATCGAAGCTGAAGGTTAGGCCATCAGGGGGGGCGGATCAACGGTTAGCCGCTAGATCAAAAGGACTAAGAACAAGGCTCCGATTGGGATATGGGCACAGGCGACCCCAGGGGCGATAGTCATTGAAACCACCCGCTCGGATTCAAGCCTTGCTGGTCAAACCTTTCTCAGGCGCACCCCTTGGCTCTTGAATGCCTGCCGTGCCTATCCTGAGCCTTCCCACCACCAACAACTAGCCTCCCAGCCCGAACAAGCCGATGACACTGCAACCCCTTCGTGTCATAACAAACCACTCCTCCACCGTCAGTGCCCTCGCCCTCGAGCTGCCTGCCTTCATCGGGTGTCTACATGAATAGGACTTGGAGTTGGAATCGAATGACGACTCTGGCGAAGGGGCTCGGCTTCGCCCTGCTGGCCGCCCTGACCTTCGTGGGCTGCGGTGGCACCAAGGGGGGCAGCACCGCCCAGTACTACGGCAACTACCACCCCGCCGGGTGGATGACAGCCCATCCCGGCCAGGCCGTGGCCGGAGTCAGTGCCTGCACCAAGTGCCATGAGCTCTCCGTGCTCAAGGTGGGGAGCGGCATTCCCACCTGCATGACCACGGGCTGCCACCACCAGACGGTGCCCGCCTGGGCCGATTCGAACGTCCACGGGACTCGGGCCAAGGTCTCCGCCGATCCCATCAGCGGCGGAAGCTTGGCCTCCTGTTCGATCTGCCACGGCACTGATTTCTCGGGCGGGGCTTCGGCCAAGACCTGCTTCACCTGCCATGGTGTGAACGCGCCCCATCCCCCGAAACCCTGGCGGACCTCCGGCGGCACGCTCTGGAGTCACACCTCCACCGACACTTCCAACGCCGCGGTCTGCGCCACCTGCCACTTCTCGGGTTCGGCCAACAACCCCGCAGGCCACCCCGCTGTGCCGGCCCCCGCCGGAACTCAGCCGGGCTGCTACAACGCGACGCTGTGCCACGCGGGTGTCGGCGCGCCACACGCCCTGGGCTCCATCTGGAAGGACCCGACGAGCTCCGCCTACCACGGCATCGAGGCCAAGAAGGATCTGAAGTACTGCCAGAGCTGCCATGGCACTCCGGGTACCACGAAGTTCGATGGGGGTTCGGCTTCCACGGCGTGTTCCTCCTGCCACTCCAAGACCACGGGCGCCGGCGCCCATCCGACCACCTGGCACCCGGCCTCCGTCAACACCTTCCCGGGCTACGTGCCCTCCCACCGGAATTCGACAGATCCCCTGAACGCCAGCGGCTCCTGCGTAATCTGCCATGCGGTGACGAAGGCGGGCACGTCGGCCCTGACGGCCGCTCCAAGCTGCTACAGCGCCAGCTTCGGCAACTCCGAGCACGCCGCCGTCAGCTGCCATGCGAACGGACCCGGCGTGGCGCCCCATCCCATCGGGGCGATCTGGACGGATCCCAAGACCGCCGGCGCCACGGATGCCACCTTCCACGGTGTGGTGGCCAAGGCAGACCTCCTCTACTGCCAGACCTGCCACGGGGTTCCGGGCACCACCAAGTTTGATGGCGGCAGCACCACCACCACCTGCTCCAGCTGTCACCTCCAGGCCAAGGCCCATCCGGACAGCTGGTACAAGTCTCCAAGCAGTATCGCCAGCGGGACATACACCGCCTCCCACCGGAATGCGGCTGCCGCCGTCAACACGGCACAGCGGGCCGCCGTCTGTGGCCTCTGCCACGGCGTCACGGCTGGCGCCACCTCGCCCGTGATCGGCGCGCCAGGCTGCTTCAGCTCCTCCTTCAACGCCAACAACTGCCACTCGAATGGCCCTGGCGCCGCGGTTCACCCCGCACCCTTCCTCAGCGGCATGACCACCACCTCTGGCACGGGGAACACGCACCAGAATGTGTCCCTGGCGCAATTCAACGGCGAGTGTATCAACTGCCATGACGAGAACGGCCCGGGCGCCGGCAAGGTTGGTCCCAGCTGCACCAAGTGCCACATCAGCGCGTCTCCCCTGGCCGCGGGCAAGGGCCCAGGCACCTGCCTCTCCTGCCACTCTGATCCCAACTTCAAGACCCAGGGCCCGGCCGGGACGACCTTCCCCAACATTGCAGGCGCCCACGCCAAGCACATGGGCCTGCCTACGACCCTGACCTGCGCTACCTGCCATGCGGGTTCGCAGCCGGGCGAGGGCGGCGCGAACCAGCCTCACTACAACGGCGCGAACCGTGGCCCCAACGGGACTCCGACCGGAACCGGCCCTGCCCCGGTGACCATCAGTGCCACCTTCAAGGCCCAGACCGGAACCCTTGGCACCACGCCCAGCCTTTCCGCCTTCACCTGCAATGCCGTGAGCTGTCATGGCGGCCAGACCACCCCCGGGTGGCAGACCGGCAAGCTCGCCTTCAACGCGACGACCTACTGCCTCTCCTGCCACAAGATCACCTCGACCGCGACCCAGTACAACGATGCGACGGGCCGCCACAACAACCCGAACAACCACAACCAGACCTGCAACTACTGCCATGACATGTCCACGGCCAACACCAAGCCAGGCGCCGTGAACCATTTCAAGTACCTGGACACGACGGCAGTCAGGGTTGCCCCGGACCAGCTCTCCAGCGACACGATCAAGTTCGGCGGCGGCTCCCAGCCCGCCACCGGGGCTCTCACCTACACCGTGAATGCCACCATCGGTCGTGGCGGCTGCGCCCTCTCCTGCCACGGCACGAGCCATACTACGAACAACAACACCTGGAACTGATCACCGATACTGCTTTTCCACCACCCTATAGGAGGTTTCATGCGTCGCATCACCCTTTCCGCCCTGCTCCTGGTCGGTGCCTCCCTGCTCGCCGGGGATCCCGCCAAGGACCTGCCCAAGTTCTCGGGCAGCGACTACCAGAAGTATTGGATGGACGCCTGCTCACGCTGCCACGGGGCCAATGGCAGCGGCCGGGACAACAGCGGCAAACCCCTGCCCGACAACGGCTTCGACTTCACCGACAGCCGCAAGGCCAACAAGAAGAAGGACAGCGACTGGATCAAGGTCACCATGGAAGGCAAGGACAAGATGCCCGCCTTCAAGGACAAGATGACCCAGGCCGACGTCGAGAAGATGATCCCCATCATGCGCAAGTTCGCCGCCAAGTAATGATTTTGGAGATCCGATGACAAGGAAGACCGCTCCCCTGCTTGCCTGCGCCCTCCTGGCTGGGGGAGCGCTCCGCGCCGAGTCCTCCGAGTATCCGCTGGTGGTGAACCTGCCCTCGGCGGAACGGATGCAGTACTGGGACATCGGTGTGGTGTTCACCCACCGTTTCATCCAGCCTGTGAAGGATCACGGCAAGGATGTCTACGGCCTCGACGGATTCACCTATGCCGGGCTGGGCTTCACCTTCGGCATCAAGCCCATCCCCGGCCTGAACGCCTTCATCTACCGCACCTCGGACAACAAGACCTTCACCTTCGGGCTGCAGGAACAGGTGCTCAACGGCGAGCGCGTGCGCATGGCGGTTCGCGCCGAGCGCTTCGACGAGGTGGTGAAGGAGACGATCACTCCCCTTGGGAAAGTGGGCATCTCGGGACTCTCTGTGCAACTGCCTACGGAGATCTTCATCACCGACGACATCATCTTCTCGGTGGTGCCGACCTACATCACCAAGACCACCACCACGGACACGATCCTGGCGGTGCCCCCGGGCCACACTGCGAACACGAAGCCCAACGCGGGCGGCGTATTCAACGTGGGCCTGGGCCTGCGCATCGGGTTCACGGAGAAGTTCTCCTTCGTCAGCGAGTACTATCCCCGGCCCTCGAAGTTCGCCAAGGCGGCTCCGGGCGGCATCACCGATGGCACCACCTACCAGAACGGGTTCGCAGCCGGGATTTCCTACAAGACATTCAAGCACCGCTTCACCCTGGTCGGCACCAATGCCAGCGGAACCACTCCCAATCAGGTGATGAGCGGTGATTACGGCGGTGGGCCCAGGCTGTCAGGCAACTGGTCCATCGGCTTCAACGTGACGCGCATCTTCTAGATCTGGAGCCCCATGAGCGCATCCCCTCTGCTCGAGTTCATCGCGCGGGAGCACCCGGCTTTCGTCCACATCCCCATCGGGCTGGTGGCCGTCTTACCCCTGGCCATGCTCGCCTCCTTTCATCCGAAGCACGGGAAGGTGCTTGCCGGAACCTCCTTCTTCCTGGCGGTCATCGGCTGGCTCGGCAGCACCATCGCCCTGTTCAGCGGGCTGATCTGGGGCCGGCAGATCAACCTGATCAGCCCATCGGGGTTCCTCCCCGTGGTGCTCAACGAGAAACAGGTACTCCAGAAAATCCTCCAGATCCACATCCTCGCCGCCATGGCCGGATTCCTCATCGGCGGCGTCTGTGTCTTCATGCTCTGGCGGGTCTGGCGCCGGGATTACGGCGCCGGTTCCGTGGGACAGGAGCACCGCCATGCGGGTCGCCGCTTCTGGGAGCGGGGCGTGGGGGCGCCGGCCCTGCTCGTCGGGTTCCTCTGGCTTGGCTGCTGGGGCTTCAGCGGAAAGCTGGGCGGCGTCATGGTCTTCGGCAACGAGGAGACCAACAAGGCCGCGGCCGAGGCCGATCGCG
Source organism: uncultured Holophagaceae bacterium (assembly GCA_963751095.1). Taxonomy (GTDB): domain Bacteria; phylum Acidobacteriota; class Holophagae; order Holophagales; family Holophagaceae; genus Geothrix. The sequence goes on from CAVVTK010000007.1 coordinate 580,392, forward strand.
CCAAGCGCAACGACGCCGAGGCGGAGCTGCCCATCCGGGCCCTGGACTATGCCAGCCTCGAGCCCGCGGAAACGGCCCCTGCGCGGAGCAAGGCCCACGGCGATCGCTGGCGGCGGGTCTGGGTCTCGGCCTCGGGCATCGATGCCTACAAGGCAGGCAAGCCCCTGCCCCCCGGGGCCTACGCCGTGATGTCCACCTTCACGGACGAGAAGGGCAAGCCCAGCACGGAGCCTGGCCCGCTCTACATGAAGGAGACCAAGGCCGATGGAACCACCGCCTTCGCCTTCTACTGGGCGCGGGTGCCTGCAGACCTGCAGAAGGACTTCGGGAATCAGGACAGCGTCTACTGGCGAAGCCCCGATGCCAAGCTGGCAACCTGCCTGGGATGCCACGAGAAGGGCGGATCCGCGGCGAAGTGAGCCTCGCTCAATCGCGCTGGAGGTTCAGCATCTCCTCCATGATGGGCAGGAGTCTCGGCAGCTCGAAGGGTTTGGGCAGGAAGCGGACCAGGTGATCGGCGGAAAGCTGACCCTCCACGCTCTCGAGACCCTGTCCGCTGACCAGGATGAAGGGCACCTCGGAACCGCTACCCCGGATCAGGGCCATCAGCTCCAGGCCCGTGCAGTCCGGCATGCGCTGATCGCTGATCACCAGATCGAACCCCCCGGCCTGCTGCCAGGCCTTCCAGGCCAGGGCGCCATCCGGGGCGGTCGTCACCTGCATCCGCGCCAGAGTCAGGGCGTCCGCCAGCATCTCGCGCAGAAGCGCCTCATCCTCCACCACCAGGATGCGGCGTCCGGCCAGTCTGGGGGAGGTGGCCCTGAGGCGGTCTGGTCCCTTCGCCAGCGGTACCTCGCCACTGCCCGTGGGAGGCAGGCTCAGGCGGAACCGGGCGCCCCCTTCGGCCATGTTCTCAGCGCGGATCTCCCCACCATGGGCCTTGAGGATGGAGAACACCATCGCCAGGCCCAGGCCGGTTCCCTTCCCGTGTTCCTTGGTGGTGACGAAGGGTTCGAACAACCGGGGCAGGATGGTCTCAGGAATGCCGGATCCCGTGTCCTGGATGTCCAGGAGGACGCGGCCGTCCTCGCCAAGGTGGGTGCTCAAGCTGAGGTTGCCGCCCTGGGGCATGGCGTCCCTGGCGTTCACCCCGAGGTTCATGAGGACCTGCTCCAGCTGCACCGCGTCCCCCGAGATCGGGGGGAGGTCCGGCGCCAACTGGCAGTGGAGGCGGATGCGGCCCCCCAGGAGGGGCTCCAGGACCGCGGCTGTGTCCTGGACGAGGGCGTTGAGGTCCACCGGCTCGAGCTCAGGCCTCGACTGATGGCTGAATGAGAGCAGGGCCTTCGTGGTCTGGGCGCAGCGGCGCGTCGCTTCTTCCGCCCGATGGATCCGGTTGAGCGCGGAATGCCCCTCGGGCAGGGTCTCCCGGCAGAGGTGCAGCTGTCCCAGGATGGCCGCCAGCTGGTTGTTCACGTCATGGGCGATGCCTCCGGCCAGGGTTCCCACGGTCTCCATGCGCTGGCTGTGTTCCAGCTGGCGCTGGAGCCGGGCTTGGTCGATGAGGGTCTCGCTGGCCTGGCGCAAGGCGCGATCGAGGCTGCGGATTTCGAGGATATGGGAGTGGATGGGCGGAGGTATCTCTCCCAGACCAAGCGCTTCGGCGGTGGCGCCGAGCTGGGCGATGGGACCCGCGACACGTCGGGCGATGTGGAGGATGCGCCAGGCTGCCAGGCCCAGGCTGAGGACGGCCATGCCGAACAGGCTCCAGAGCCGCAGCCTCGCTGGGCCGAGCAGGTCCTCCTCCGGAACGGTCATCAGCAGCCGCCAGTGGATGCCGGGAAGTGGGGCGAAGCTCGTGATCAGGCCGATCACCGCGTCGCCCCGGTGATCGAAGGACATCGTCTGGCCCAGAGGGGCCTTGAGGAGGTCGGCCTGGGCTTCCAGGAAGCCGGAGCCCACGGGCCTCATGAAGGCCTCACGGCGGGAGGCGGGCGTCTGGAAGGCGGGATCGTTCGGGAGGATGACCACCCGGCCCCCCGGGTCCACCACCAGGCAGCGGCTCCGGGGGGTCGGCTGGGCGGACCAGACGCTGGAGGTGAGATCGTCCAGGAGGAAGTCCAGGGCCGCGACGCCCAGAAATCCCTTGGCATCGCGGATGGGGAAGGTGCAAGTGATGCCAGGGTCCTTAGTGGTGAAGAAGGTGTAGGGCTCGGTCCAGGACGGCTCAACACTGGCGGCCCCGGCCTGGTACCAGGGCCGCGTGCGGGGGTCGTAGTCCATGGGGGTCCAGGGCTCGCTGGTCGCCTCCTGAGCGGGCTTGCCCAGGCGGTGCCAGCGGATGCGGGCCTGGGATCCCGGCTGGATCAGTTCCCGCATGAACCAGGCATCACTCCGCCGGAGGAAAAGCAGGGAGGGACCATCCTGGCGGGCGAGGTTGATGCTGGTGATGCTCCGCTGGGCCGCGAGCATGGGAAGGAGGAGCCGGGCCGCCTCCTCCGGGCGGGCGGGATCCAGCGACCCGTTCAGCCACCAGTTCCGCACCACCTCGCCCAGGGACTGGGAGGTCTGCAATTCCAGGTGGAGCACCGTCTCCAGATGGTGCAGGGCCGATTCCGTGCGGGCGGAGGCCTGGCGCTTCAGGGCCTGCTGCTGGCTCCACCAGGAGAGGCCCAGGATCAACGTGGACAACCCGGCCATGAGGACCAGGAGGTCCCTCAGCAGCAGCCGGCGGATGGGAAGCAAAGGGGGCATCCTCCCTGGGACACTGATTTGTTTCGGACGACTTGGGATGGAGGATGACTCTAGAGCGCTGTTCGCAGCGCGGTGAGCGCCTCGGGCAGGCCGGAGGGGTTGGTCCCGCCGCCCTGGGCGAGATCCTTCTTGCCGCCGCCACGGCCGTTCAGGGCGGGGAGCATGGTCTTGAACAACGCTCCCGCATCGTAGGGCAGGTCGGGCGAGACGGAGACCAGTGCCGCCACCTTGTCCTCGGCGGTCTTGGAGGCCAGCACGATGACCGCACTGTGGTGCCGGGTGCGGACCTGGTCCATGAATTCCCGCAGGGCGTTGCCTTCGAGCCCTTCGATGAGGGCCGTGACCAGGGTGACGCCCTTCACCTGCTCCACCTGCTCGGCGCCTCCGCCACCACCAGCGGCCTTCAGCTTGGCTTCCTTCAGGTCGCGCTCGAGCTGGGCGATGCGGTGGTCCTTGGCCGTCATCAACTCGGGAAGGGTCTCCCGGCTGGCATTGGCCTGTCGGGCCAGGCCCTGGATCATGGCCTCATCGGCCTGGAGCAGCTCCAGGGCCATCTCGCCGGCCACGGCCTCGATGCGCCGCACGCCAGCGGCCACCGCGCCCTCGGAGAGGATCTTCACCACGCCGATCTCGCCGGTGTTGGGCACGTGGGTGCCGCCGCAGAGTTCGGTGGAAAAGCCGGGCACCTGCACCACACGCACCACGTCGCCGTATTTCTCGCCGAAGAGGGCCATGGCGCCGGAGGAGAGGGCCTCCTCGATGTCCATCTCCCGGACCTTCGTGTCCAGGGACTTCAAGGCCTGGCGGGAGGCGAGGCGCTCGATCTCCGCGATCTGGGCAGGCTCCAGCGGGGCGAAGTGCGTGAAGTCGAAGCGCAGGCGCGCGGCATCCACCACGCTACCCGCCTGCTTGACGTGGGTGCCGAGTACCTCGCGCAGGGCCGCGTGCAGCAAATGGGTGGCCGTGTGGTGGGCCCGGACCCGCCGCCGGCGGATCGGATGCACCAGGGCGTTGACAGAGGTGTTTTCCAGCAAGGAGCCCGTGACCACCACCTTGTGGAGGTGGCGCTTCTGGGCCGGGGCTGTGCAGTCGAGCACTTCCGCGTGGCCGCCTTCGAAGCGGAGCTGGCCCGTGTCGCCCACCTGCCCGCCGGACAGGGCGTAGAAGGGCGTGCGGTCCAGCAGGACGAAGCCTTCCCCGGTAAGCTGCTTCACCCGCCGGTGCTCCGCATCGAAGAGGGCGACCACGTGGGCCTGGCCCTCTAGGTGGTCGTAGCCGGTGAAGCGGGTGGGCGGCAGGTCCGCCAGGATGGCGAGATCCCCGGCCAGGCGCAGGTCATGGGCCTTCATGGCGGCCCTGGCGCGGGTGCGCTGGGCGTTCAGCTCCTGCTGGAAGCCCGCCAAGTCGGCGGTGATGCCGCGTTCCCGGCACCAGTCCTCCACCAGGTCCACGGGGAAGCCGTAGGTGTCGTAAAGGCGGAAGATATCGGAGCCCGCCAAGGTGCCGCTGGAGATGTCACTGCCTTCCAGCAGCTTCAGGCCCGTGGAGAGGGTCTGGCTGAACTGCTGCTCTTCCCGGTGCAGCGATTTCTGGATGCGGCCGAGCTCCCCGAGCAGCTCGGGGTACTGATCGCCCATGGCCTGGAACACGGCCGGAGCCAGATCGGCGAAGAAGAGGTCCTCGATGCCGAGCTTCCGGCCGAAGCGCAGCGCTCGGCGGATGATCTTGCGGAGCACGTAGCCGCGCCCCTCGTTGCTGGGCACCACGCCGTCGAAGCACATGAAGGTGGCCGCGCGGATGTGGTCCGCCACCACCTGGGAGGCGGTGCGGTTCGCGTGATCCTGGCGGTCCTCGGGGTTGACTTTCGCCGCCCTCCAGATGGCCTCGAAGATCGGCGTGAACAGGTCGATCTCGTAGTTGGTGTCCACGCCCTGCAGAATGCTGGCCGTGCGCTCCAGGCCCATGCCCGTGTCGATGCTGGGTTTGGGCAGAGGAGTCAGCACGCCCTTGGCATCCCGTTCGTATTGCATGAAGACCAGGTTCCAGATCTCCATGACCCGGTCGCCCTCGCCATTGGGCGTGGCGTCGCCCGGGAGGTGGGCGCCGCGGTCGAAGTGCAGCTCGGAGCAGGGGCCGCAGGGGCCGGTATCCCCCATCTGCCAGAAGTTGTCCTTCTTCCCGAAGCGCATGATGCGCTCGGGTGGCACCCCGGCGGCCTTCCACAGCTCCTCGGCTTCGGTGTCGGCGGGCACGCCCTCGGCGCCCTCAAACACGGTGATCCACAGCTTTGAGGGATCCAGGGCCAGGCAGCCCTGGTCCACGGGGCCCGTGAGAAATTCCCAGGCGAAGCGGATGGCGTCGGCCTTGAAGTAGTCGCCGAAGCTGAAGTTGCCCAGCATCTCGAAGAAGGTGTGGTGGCGGGCCGTGAAGCCCACCATGTCCAGGTCGTTGTGCTTGCCCCCGGCCCGCAGGCACTTCTGGCTGGTGGTGGCGCGGCTGTAGTCGCGGTTCTCCTTGCCCAGGAACACGTCCTTGAACTGGATCATGCCGGAGTTCGTCCACATGACCGTGGGGTCGTCGGCTGGGCCGATGACCGCGCTGGAAGCCACCCGGCGGTGCCCCTGCCGCTCGAAGTACTGGAGGAAGCGCTGGCGGAGTTCAGAGGTTTTCATGGTGATTCCAATGCATCAGGCCGATCGGGAGGGTCAGAAAGCGTGGTGCGGGCTTGGCCCGCGCCACGCGCGGGGGTCCGGGGGGTGTGCGCGTAGCGCGGAACCCCCGGATCAATGTCGGAAGTGCCGCATGCCCGTAAAGAAGAGCCAAACCCCGAGCTTCTGGGCGGCTTCGATGACTTCCTTGTCGCGCAGGCTGCCGCCGGGCTCCACGAAGGCCGATACGCCATGGCTGGCGGCCACTTCGAGGCCGTCGGCGAAGGGGAAGAAGGCATCGCTGCCCAGCGCGGCGCCCCGGGCGCGGTCCCCGGCCTTGCGGCAGGCGATCTCCACGGAATCCACACGGCTCATCTGGCCCGCGCCGATGCCCACGGTGGCGCCGTCCTTCACCAGGACGATGGCGTTGGACTTGACCGCCTTGGCCACGCGCTGCGCCAGCATGAGGTCCTCGGGCTTGGGGGGGACGCCGGGGCCGCTGGCCTTCATCTCCCAGGCCTCGAAGGGCACGAAGGCGTCGTCGGCCCGCTGCACCAGGTAGCCGCCGCCGATGGAGCGGGTGTCCAGGCCCTCGGCGCTCTGGGGCCAGTGGTCCGGCGTCTGGAGAATGCGCAGCTGCTTCTTGGCGGCGAAGACCTCCAGGGCCTCGCCCGTGAAGGCCGGAGCCAGGATGACCTCCCAGAAGTTCTGGGCCATGACCTTGGCCACCTCGACGCCCACGGGGCGGTTGAAGGCCACGATGCCGCCGAAGGCGCTGACGGGATCGCCGGCCTGGGCCCGCATGAAGGCCTCCAGGGCATGGGGTCCCTGCCCCACGCCGCAGGGGTTGTTGTGCTTGACGATGACGCAGGCCGGGGCCGGGAACTGCCAGACCAGCCGGGCGCAGGCGTCGGCATCCAGCAGGTTGTTGAAGCTCAGTTCCTTCCCCTGGTGCTGGTGGCAGGCGGCCATGCCCTCCGCCTTGCGGCCGGGCTCCACATAGAAGGCGGCGGGCTGGTGGGGGTTCTCTCCGTAGCGCAGGCCCTGCTTCTGAACCAGGTTGACGCAGAGGTGGTGGGAGAGGTCCGAGGACGCATCCTTGGTGAACTCCCGCTCCATCCACCCTGAGATGGCGGCATCGTAGGCGGCCGTTCGGCGGAAGGCCTCCAGGGCGCAGCGGCGGCGATCCTCCAGGCTCCAGGTGCCGGACTGGAGTTTCTCAAGGTAGGGGGAGTACTGGTCCGGAGCGGTCAGGACCGTCACCGAGGCGTGGTTCTTGGAGGCGCTGCGGATCATGCTGGGGCCGCCGATGTCGATCTGCTCGATGGCCTCGGCGGGCGTGACGCCCTCCCGGGCGATGGTGGCCTCGAAGGGGTAGAGGTTGATCACCACCAGGTCGATGGGCTCGATGCCCTGGGCCTTGGCATCCGCGACATGATCCGCCAGGTCGCGCCGGTAGAGCAGGCCGCCGTGGATGCGGGGATGGAGGGTCTTCACGCGGCCGTCGAAGCACTCAGGTGCCCCGGTGTAGGCGGCGACCTCGACGGCTTCGAGCCGGGCCTCCTGGAGGGTCCGGAGGGTGCCGCCCGTGGCCAGGAGCCTCCAGCCCTGGGCCAGCAGGCCCTCCGCCAGGGGCAGCAGCCCCGACTTGTCGTACACCGAGATCAATGCCGTCGGCATGTCCGCCCCCTGAACCCTTGATTTTTCCATGTATCTGGCGCTTCCGGAAGGGATGGATGTCAGGGCTTGGGTTCCGGCGGATCTGGCCGAAAAGGGTGGCATCAGGAGGCCGGGATGGATGTCCAGGTGGAAGTGCAGTTCACGGTCCAGCACACCCTGGAGCAGCTCAAGGCGGAATTTGTGAAGCGCAGCCACATCCCCGAGTGGAAGACGCCGGAGGATGGCGGGGCGCCCGACCTGTTCTTCGAGACCAAGGTGGTGAGCCTCACCCTGTCTTCAGAGAAGGACCGGCTCGCCTGGTTCGTGTTCTCTCTGGAGGCCACGGGCGAACTTCGCAAGCGGGTGGTGATCCCGAATGTGATCCCCGCCACAGTGAATGTGGATATTTCGGATCTGGAGGATTTCCTGGACTTCTGCCGGCGCTGCATGGTGGGCGCCCTCGGAAAGGTCTAGGCAGGGCCACACCGCGGAATGAGCGCGGCCATCTTTACCTTCCAGGTCCCAAGCCCCATCCTTGAAGGCCTGGAGTGGGCCCATGCCGACGATCAAGATCAACGACGTTGAACTGAGCGTGACCCCCGGCACCCTCGTGCTGGACGCCTGCCGCACGGTCGGCATCGACATCCCCCACTACTGCTACCACCCGGCCCTCACGCCCGTGGCCACCTGTCGCATGTGCCTCGTGGAGATCAAGGGCCAGCCCAAGCTGGCCACCAGCTGCACCACCACGGTGCCGCCTGCCCCCAAGGACAACCCCGAGGCCGTGGTGATGGAGGTCTTCACCAACACGCCCGCCGTGGCCGATGCCCGGGCCGGCGTGATGGAGTTCCTGCTCATCAACCACCCGCTGGACTGCCCCATCTGCGATCAGGCTGGCGAGTGCAAGCTGCAGGACTACTCCTACCACTATGGCAGCGGCGATTCCCGCATGGCCGAGGTGAAGCGGCGCTACCGCTACGAGGACCTGGGCGCCAAGATCGTCATCGACAAGAACCGCTGCATCCACTGCACCCGCTGCGTGCGCTTCACCCGCGAGATCAGCGGCGGCGGCGAGCTCACCGTAGCCTCCCGCGGCTCGCACCTGGAAGTCACCACCTTCACGGGCAAGAGCATGGACCAGAACCCCTTCGCCGGGAACGTGGTGGATCTCTGCCCTGTGGGGGCCCTCACGAGCCGCGACTTCCGCTTCAAGAAGCGGGTCTGGTATCTCAAGAGCGTGCCCTCCATCAGCCGCCACTCGGCCCTGGGCAATCCCATCTGGATCGACCACGAGGGCAACCAGATCCACCGCTTCCGCCCGCGGCCCCTGGCGGGCAAGGAGACGACCCATTTCATCAGCGACGAGGAGCGCTACGCCTACGCGCAGTACAACCGCGCCGGGGCGGCGCTCCTCCCTACCCTGAAGGGTGTGGCCGCCTCCCCGGAGGCCATCCGCGAGGCCCTGCAGGCCGCCGGACCGGTGGCCGTCGTCGGCCAGGGCACCTTCGGCTGCGATGCGGCCCAGCGCCTGGGCGAGCTGGCCGCCTCGGCCGATCTGCGTTATGGCAGTGGCGACAAGACCATCTCGGTGGTGCTGCCCAAGTACCAGACCAGCGCGGACGGCATCTTGAACCGCCGCGGCTTCACAGAGCGCGGGTTCCGGTTCGGGGCCCTCGAAGAGCTGCTTGGCAAGGTGCAGGGTGGCGAGGTCAAGGCCGTGGTGCTGGTGCACGATGCTGCCTTCACCAGCGTCAAGGAATCGGAGCTGCTGGGCCAGATCCTGAAGACCGCGGCCTTCAGCCTGGTGCTAGAGGCTGAAGCCTCCGGCGTCGGCCGCTCGGCCACGGCCTGGCTGCCCATCACGAATCTGGCCGAAGAGAGCGACTTCATCGTCAACCACGACGGCGAGCTGCGGCGCTACCAGAAGGCTCTGCAGGCGCCCAAGGGGGTCCGCACCGTGCCGGCCTGGGTGAAGGAACTGGCTGCGGTGCCCGTGCTGGCCTAGGCAAACGAAAGGCGGGTGCCCGAGAGCACCCGCATCCAACTTCCTGAAGCCTGAAGCCAATTCGCGTTCGATCGTTAAGGATCCACCACGGAGACACGGAGCAGGGGCACACGGGAGGCACCGGGCTCGGATGGTCCCGAAAGGATCCGGGCCCGGTGCATCCCGTGGCTTCCAGCATGGCCGGAAGCGGCCTGCGGCCTGCCCATGGCAGAGGAACACGGAGGCCTCCGTGCCACCTCCGTGAGCTCCTGCCTCCGTGGTGAATCTCTATTATTGAATGCGAGCTGGTATGAAGCCTGAAGCCTCAGACCCGGCCTACTTCTTCACCACCTTGGCATCCTCGACGATGAGCGCGTAGGTGTAACCAGCTCCGAAGTCCTTGTCCAGGCGGACGACGCCCTTGACCGTGACCACGTCGCCCTTGGCGGCGGGGTCTTGGCTGGTGATGGTGATGTCGTGGTTGCCCTTGGCGGCCTCGCCGCTGCCATCCTGCAGATGGATCCAGTTCTTGCCCATGACGCCGGGGTTGTACTTGACCACTTGGCCGCGGATGGTGACGGACTTCTCCTTCAGGCCGCCCTTCTGGGCCCAGACTTCAGCCACGGTGCGGGCATCCGCGCCGGCGGCCTTGTCCACCTTCACTGCCTCCTTCGCGACCACCGGGGCGCCGGTAGCCGCGGGGGCGGCGCCCGCCTGGGGGGCCGCGGGCATGGCCGCGGGAGCGGCCCCGCCGGCGGGGGAGAGGTTGCCGAAGTAGACTTCGGCAAAGGTGCGGTTGAGGGTCTTGGACTCGAAATTGTTCATGAGCATCGGATTGGCGATGGTCACCTCGGTGCCCTTTTCGATCTTGGCCTCGGGGACCGCAGCCCAGACTTCGCCGCGGGCGGTCTGAAGGCGTAGGTAGCAGTAGGGTGCCGCGTCGATTCGCTCGAGCACCTTTCCTGTGATGCCTTGGCCAGGGGCGGGAGCGCCTGTGGTGGGAAGGGCAGCCGTGGTGGGCGCGGCCACGACGGCATCGGATTTCTTGGACTGGCAGCCCAGAGTGGCCGCGAGCAGGAGGGACAGGGCAAGGGCACTGCGCATGGATGGGACTCCTTGAGTGAACCGGGAAACGAACCCAGAAAGGCCTGGGCCAGGATCAATCATCCTATGACCTGGGACCAGGCGCGACCCCGTAGGCTACGTCCCTGGGATGCCGGGCGATCAGGATGCGTTCCGGGCCGGGTCATCCCAGAAGGGGTAGAAGCAGTACCACTGGCTGGGATGACGGCGGACCAAGGCCTCCAGATCCGAGACATAGGCCCGCATGCCCGCCTGGATGGAGGCCATGCGCCCGCCCCGGCCCCCCTCGATCCGGATGGGCTCCCCAAAGTGGGCATGGAAACGGCGCTCTTCATCCGTGTAGAAGAAGCTGGTGATGATGGGCGCCCCGGTCATGGCCGCGAGCTCCCAGGGCCCCCGGGGGAAGGGCACCTCCCGGCCGAAGAAGGGCATGGGCATGCCGTTCAGGCTGAAATCCCGGTCTCCCTGCATGCCCACCAGGGCGCCCTCCCTCAGCAGCCTCACCAGGGGAAGCGTTGAAAAGCCCACGCCATCGACCGGGATGCCCACAACGCCGCCTTGGGCCCGCATGCCCTCGCGGAGTCGTTCCACCGCCGCGAACCTGTCCGGCTTGTAGACGGCATGGACCTTCAGGTTCCGGGAGCGCAGCAGAATTCCGCCCAGCTCGAAGTTGCCTGCATGGGCCGTGAGCAGGATGGCTCCCCGGCCTTCGGCCAGGACCGCGTCGAAGCGATCCATGCCGTCGATGCTGGCGAACTGGGCCAGAGCCTCCTCCACCGGGCGCTGGCCGTAAAAGAAGAAGTCCACCCAGGCCCGGGCATGCTGGCGAACCATCTCCCGGGCGGTCCGTTCCACCATCGGGTGTGTCGACCTCAGGCTCAACACCCGTGCGGTGTTGCCGAGGATGGCCTCCAGGTACCTGGGGCGGAGGGTCATGAAGGCATTGGCGATCTGGTCCGCGATCTCGTGGCCGCGTTCCCGCCGCGCGAAGGACCGCGCCGCGAAGTGGAAGAGGGGAAAGAGCGACCCGAAGACCGCGCCGTAGGCGAGGGCCAGGAACCGGGAGTCTGACTGCATGCGATCCTGCATGGCCTATCTCCACACGTTCTGGTTCGGGTTGCGGTCCTCCATCTCCTGCCAGAGTCGCTGGAGGCTCTGGAGCCGCTCAGGGTAGTCCAGTTCAAGGCGGTCGAGGGTCTCCTCGTCTTCCGCATCGAAGGCCATGGGGGCCTCCAGGACCTCGGCTGGGAACTCGGGGAAGACGCGCGCCAGCAGGGAGCGGTCGAGCCCGCGCACGCTGAGGGTGCGGATCCCGGGAGTATCTACCAGGGTCCCGCCGGATTCGATGGCCAGCCAGCGGGAGGCCGTGGTGGTCTGCTTCCCGGTGCCGAACCTGGTGAGGCCACCGGTCTTGAGGGCGGCCACGGGGTGGAGGGCGTTCACCAGGGTGCTCTTGCCGACGCCGCTGTGGCCGAGCAGCACCACCACCTTTCCTTGGAGCAGTCCGCGGAGGCTTTCGACCCCCTCGCCGTTGAGGGCGGAGGTCTCGTGGATGGCCACGCCCTGCTCGCGCAGGGGATCCAGCTCGGGCAGGGTGTCCTTCTTGGAGGCCCGGTCCCGCTTGGTGACGATGACGCGGAAGGTGAGCCCGGCATCGAGGGCCAGCAGCTGGGCCCGCTCCAGAAGGCCGGGCCGCAGGGGCGGATCCACCACCGCCGCGCAGATCCACAGCTCGTCCGCATTGGCGCAGATGAGCTGCCAGGGCTCGCGGTCATCGATGCCGCCGCGCCTGAGCAAGGTTTTCCGGGGCATCACGGCCACCACCTGCGCCTCGGGGGAGCCCCCATCCCCCCGGACGGGAACATGGGCGGGCAGGCTCGGATCCTCCGGTTCGACGGGCACCGCGGAGTAGCGGACCCGGTCGCCGCAGACCAGGCGCACGCCCTTGAGCTTTCCGCCCAGCGTCGCCCGCATCACGGTTCGGTCTCCCAACTCCAGATCGACCCACTGGCTGTGCCGCTGGATCAGGATAGCCTCGGGCAGGTGCAGCCATGGGGCCGGATCAGGCAGCCGGAGGAGGCTTTCGGCATCATGCGATTCGATGCCGGTCTCCAGCCGCTCGGCGTGCTGCTGGCGCCGCTTGCTCTCCCCGCCCCGCTCCCGGGAATAGGCCTCCCGGTGGTCCATGTCCTGGGCCTCCCGGCTCTGGCCGAGGCGGAACTTGCGGCTCATGTTCGACCCAACGGGAAAAGCTGGAACGCAGAGGACACAGAGAGCCGCAGAAGACACAGAGAAAAGACAAAAGGAGCATGGCGGTTCTGAACGGTTCCCATCAACGCCCCACCTTCCTTCTCTGTGTCCTCTGTGTGATTTCTGCGTCCTCTGTGTTCCTTGGTTTCTTTTACGCGCGACCGCCGAACTCGCCGGTCTCGGTGCTGACCTTCACCTTCTCGCCCTCCTTGATGAAGAGGGGCACCTTGATCTCGATGCCGGTCTCCAGCTTGGCGGGCTTGGTGACGTTGCCGCTGGCCGTGTCCCCGCGGGCGCCGGGCTCGGTGTAGGTGACGGCCAGCTCCACCGTGGTGGGCATCTGCAGGCCGATGGGATTGCCATTGTACTTCTGGATCTGGACGATGAGGCCCTCGGTGAGGTAGTCCAGGGCGTCGCCCATGAGGGTTTCACCCAGGGTGTGGGTCTCGTAGGTCTCCTGGTCCATGAAGTGGGAGCCCTCGCCATCGCTGTAGAGGTAGCTGGCGGGCGTGAGGACGAGGTCAGGCTCCTTGAACTTGTCGCCGGCCTTGAAGGTCTTGTCGAACACCGCGCGGGTGAGGAGATTGCGCATCTTGATGCGTACCAGGGTCTGGCCGCCGCGGGCCGTGGGTGTGGAGATCTCCACGTCCAGGCAGTGGAACGGCGTCTCTTCGAGTTCGAAGAACATCTTGCGTTTGATCTCGATGGCTTCGAGCAGGGCGGCCATGGGCACTCCAGAATGTCGAATCCTCCATTCTATCTCGACTTGGGGAGGGGGTCTCCTGGTTAGAATTTCCTTTCCATGGCAGATCCGAAGACCATCGGCAGGTATCAGGTCCTGCGGCCCATCGGACAGGGCGGCATGGGGACCGTCTACCTGGCGGAGGACCCGCTTCTCAAGCGGCGGGTGGCCATCAAGGTGATCCGGGTGGCTGGCAGCGCCCGTCACCAGGCCATGCTGCGCTTCCGGCGCGAAGCCGAGATCAGCGCCCAGCTGAACCACCCGAACCTGGTGACCATCTTCGACGTGGGCGTGGAAGAGGACCTGGGCCCCTTCCTGGCCATGGAGTATGTAGAGGGGAAGAGCCTCGGCAAGCACATCAGGGAGAAGAACCTCGACCAGGAAACCTCCGCCAAGGTGCTGATCCAGGCCATGCGGGCGCTGCGGGCCGCCCACCGCCGCGCCATCGTCCACCGTGACGTGAAGCCCGACAACATCCTCCTGAGCGAGGAGGGCCGGGCCAAGCTCATGGACTTCGGCATCGCCCGCAGCATGGGGCACATGAGCCTGAATCCCCAGCAGCCCCTGGACGCCCCGCTGCTGGATGAGGGCACCCAGGATGGCTATGCCCAGACCCTCGCGCTGCGGCTGACGGTCACCGGGGACTTCCTGGGCTCGCCCGCCTATGCTCCCCCCGAGGTGTTGAAGGGCGGTGAGGGGACGCCCTCTTCGGACCGCTATAGCTTCGCGGCGACGGCCTTCGAGCTGCTCACGGGCCAGCTGCCCCACCCGGGCGGCGGGCTCACGGAGATCATCATCCACATCCTGCAGGAGCCCATTGCCATCCCGGCTGACCTGCCGCCCCGCCTATGCACCGTGTTCCAGCGGGCCCTCTCGGTGGATCCGGATGACCGCTACACCACCCTGCCGGAGTTCACGGAGGAGCTGATCGACGCCCTGCCGGGGCCGGCCAGCATGCGGGCCCGCCTCTTCGCGGCCCTGGGCCAGGATGACGACGGCAGCAGTGTGTCCACCGCGCGTTTCCGCATCCCGGCCGAACTGACTCAGGGCCATGGCGAGGACAGCGGGCCCCATGCCACGGAGGCCCGGTTGCGGCAGAGCCAGCCGGTGAAGATCACCCTGGCGGAGGACCCGGTGGAGACCTTCCTGGCCTCCCGGAAAGCCTCAATGGAACCCAGGCCCGATGAAACCGACTGGGTGACCATCCTCAAGTGGGTGGTCTTCGTCTTCATCCTCCTCCAGCTGTTCTGGTGGCTCACGCCGGTCCTTTCGCGCGTGCACCTCGCGCCATAGCTGCTCCGGTCTAGGGTCTGTTTTCAAAACAGACCCTAGGCGAAGGCCCGCATCAGGAGGAACAGGCTCCCATTCCAGCAGGCGTGGACCAGAATCGGGGTTCGCAGGCTGCCGGTGTGGCGCATGGCCAGGCCCATCACCAGGCCCAGGGTGCCGAGGACGGGCAGGCCCGAGGGCTGGAGGTGGATGGCCCCGAAGAGAAGGGCGGAGAGGAGAAGAGCCACCGCCAGTCGGTGGTCTCGCGCCAGCACGGGCAGCAGGAAGCCCCGGAAGAGCAGCTCCTCGAAGCAGGGCGCCAGACCCGCCACGGTCAGGAACATGGCGAGATTCGGACCCCAGCCCGCCAGGCTCCGCAGCAGTTCCTGGAGGTCCCGCTGCGCGCTCTGCTCCGGCCTCAGGATGAGGTTCGACACCAGGGCCACGACGACGACCAGCAGGACCGCCAGGGCGAGAAAGGCGCCACCCCAGGTGAGGTCCCGCCCGGCCCGGCCCGGGGCGACGCGGTGCCAGAGCTCTGTGAGGCTCAGCCCTTCGGCCAGGCAGAGGAACTGGATGCCGAAGCCCGCATGGAGGAGATACCCCAGGGGCAGGGCCAGCCACGGCAGGCCCGGCCAGGGTTGGAGCAGGGTGGCCGCTAGTCTCCCGGACAGGAAGAAGACCAGAAACCAGGCGAGCAGGACCAGGGCGCTGGCCCGGCCAGACAGCGACCAGGCGGGCAGAGGGGCGGCGGGCTCCCTGTGCCGGGTCACCAGCAGGTAGATGCCCACCGCGAGCCCACCTGCCGCGAGGGTCAATACCCCCAAGCCGAGGAGACCCAATCCGGCCAGGCGGGTCATCAGGGCTGTCCGGGCCCGGGCCCGGAGGGCCTCGCCCCCGCCCTCGCGATCCAACAGGCGGGCCTCGAGCAGGTCGGCGGCGTAGCCGCCCCCCAGGCGGTGATGGAGGTCGAGGCGCTCTCCGGGCGCAGGCATGGGACCTCCGGCATAGGCCGCGAGGTAGGCGCGCTGGAAGCGTTCCCCGGCCGGTCCCAGCCTCGCCACGCCCGTCTCATCCAGACTCGGCGCGGGAGGTTTCGCCTCGCCCAGCTCGGCCTCGAGCACGATCAGGAGGGCCCGGTCCCAGGGTTCTTTCAGCTGGGCCCCCGCCTTCGTCCATTCCCTGGTCGCCGCAGGCCGTCCCGCGAAGGCCTGGGGGCCGGCCAGGGCCACTTCCAGCAGGCGGGCCTGGAGGCTGGCCCGCTCCGCGGGGCGGCGGGCGCCCTGCTGCCGGGCGCGGAGGGTGAACCCGGCGGCCAGCAGCGCCAATAGCGCCAGCAACGCGATCAGGGGATCGGCCCAGCTGCGATCGGGCTGCCAGGAGGATCGACGTTCGGAGGTCATGCCTCCAGGCTACGCGAAGGGCTGGCGGCCCGTGCGCCGGAAGCGCCAGGCGGCCCAGCGGAGGTAGACGCGGTTCAGCAGCTTTGGGAGGCCCGGGATAGCCAGGACCGGGGCGACCCACTGCCAGCCCGGCAGGCGGTGGGCGATGGGCCGCAGCAGGTCCGCCCCGGCCCTGACCTCCCGGGTGCCCAGGTCCAGGCCGTGGATCTCCATTTCCACGGGCCGGCCGCCCAGCTCCGGTGCCAGGTTCAGCAGCTCGGGATCGCGTACCGGAAGGATGAGCAGCAGGCCCTGCCGGTCCCGCCGGGCCAGCCACAGGGCCATGCGGCAGCAGAGGGTGCAGGCGGGGTCGTAGGCGAGGAGGAGGGGGGCTGGCATCGGCCGCATGATGTCATGGGTTGGCGGTAAGGTTGAAGCTCCGGAGGACTCATGGCCTTTTCCCATCCCATCGAGGTGCGGTTCAGCGATCTGGACGCCATGGGCCACGTGAACAATGCGGTGGTGGTGAGCTACATGGAGCAGGCTCGCTTCCAGTGGTGGCGGACCTTCCTGGGCGGACGCAAGTTCCAGGAGGAGGGCTTCCTCATCGCCCGCGCCGAGGTGGACTACCGGATGCCGATCCTGCTGGGCGACGATGTGCGCGTGGAATTGCACTGCAGCAAGGTGGGCAACAGTTCCTTCGAACTGAGCTACCGGATCACCCGGGGACTCGGCGGTGAGCTCTTCGCCGAAGGCAAGACCGTCCAGGTGATGCTCGACTTCACCACCAACCGGTCCCGGCCCCTGGCGGATGCCACGCGGGAGTGGCTGGAAGCGCAAGCCTGATGTTGTTGGGAACGGCGGCCTGGTCCGAAGGCCCCGTCGAACGCCGGGCCCTGGTGGCCCGCCTCGCCTCGGGTCGGGTGGTGGATCTGAATCGGGTCGAGGTGGTGCGCCTGCGCAAGCTGGGCGAGGGAGAGCCTGAACGTCTGGCCGAGGCGCTGATGCCGGCCAGCCTCCGGCGCGTGCTGGAAGGAGGCCCCCGGGCCCTGGCCCGGGTGCGCCAGACCTGGGCCTATGCGGAGAAGTGGGATCGGCGCGGCACCCTGCCGGCCACCCTGGCGCCGCCCCTCGAAGCCGTGGAACTGCTGCCCTGCCTGCCCCGGCCGACGGTTCTGCGGCGCCTGGATGGACTCTGGCTGAATCGCTTGGTCGTGCGCGGTCCCGGAGCGGAGCTGTCGGCCCCGCCCCAACCCGGCCTGGCCGCCGTGGGCCTGGCCGGGGGCGGCCTGGCCGGGTACTGCCTCGCCCTGGAAGAAGGGGGAGGCGCCGTGCTGGGTGCCTGGCTGACAGACGAGTGGCCCACGGGACAGCTGGAGCTGAGGGTGGGCGCCGCCCGCCGCAGCGCGCCCCTGAAGGCCTGGGAGGGGCTGGAGCTCCCTCTGCTGCGGGCGGGCGAAGTGATGCTGCTCCCGCCGCCGAAGCTGAAGCCCTTTTCCGAACTCGTGGTGGGGGCGGAGGTGCGCCTCAGCGCCGGGTTCGAACAGCTGGTGCTGCGGCTGGGGCCCGAGGGCGTTCACCCCACCGTGCAATAGGCCCCAGGACGCCGGCTCAACCGCGCATCATTTCCGCGATGAGGAAGGCCATCTCGAGGCTCTGGGTGCCGTTGAGCCGGGGGTCGCAGCCGGTTTCGTAGGCCTTGGCCAGGTCAGCCTCGGACAGGCCCTCGGTGCCGCCGGTGCATTCGGTGACGGCCTCGCCGGTGAGCTCGATATGTACGCCGCCCAGGTGAGAATCGTGGGCTCGGTGAATCTCGAAGGCCTGGCGCAGCTCCGAGAGGATGGCGCTGAAGTCACGGGTTTTAAGACCCGAGGCGCTTTCGGTGCCATTGCCGTGCATGGGGTCACAGCTCCAGAGCACGGGATGGTCCGTGGCCTGGACAGCCTTCAGCAGCGGGGGCAGGGCGGCCGCGATCTTGGCGGCGCCGAAGCGGGAGATCAGGGTAATGCGGCCGGGCTCGCGATCGGGATCGAGGCTCGCCAGGAGCGCCACCAGGTGCTCCGGCGTGGCGCTGGGGCCCACCTTCACTCCGATGGGGTTGCGGATGCCGCGGAGGTACTCGAGGTGGGCGCCGTCCAGCTGGCGGGTGCGCTCTCCCACCCAGAGGGTGTGGGCGCCCAGGTTGTAGTAGCTGCCGTCCTCGTGGATCCAGCGGGTGAGGGCCTCCTCGTAGGGCAGCAGCAGGGCCTCGTGGCTGGTGAAGAAGTCGATGCGCTCGAGCACGTCCCGCTGGACGCCGCCGAGGGCTTCGAGGAAATCCAGCGACTCGCGGACCTGGTCGAGCGTGCGGCGATAGGCGGGCACCTCGCCCGTGCCGCCCGGCAACTCCCAGCGCTCTGGGTGGTGGAGGTCGGCGAAGCCCCCGGCGGTGAGAGCCCGCAGGTGGTTCAGGGTGGCGGAGGCGTGAAAGTAGGCCTCCAGCATGCGCCCGGGATCGGGGCGGCGGGCGGCGGGGTCCGCCTCCAGGCCGTTGACGAGGTCACCCCGGTAGCTGGGCAGCTCGCGGCCCCTGATCATTTCCATGGGCTTGCTGCGGGGTTTGGCGAACTGGCCCGCGATGCGCCCCACCCGCACGACGGGCTTGCGCCCACCGTGAGTGAGGGCCACGGACATCTGGAGCAGGACGCGCAGCTTGCCTTCGATGGACTCGGGTGTGCAGTCCTTGAACTGCTCGGCGCAGTCCCCGCCCTGGAGCAGGAAACGGCGGCCGGCGGCCGCTTCCGCCAGGAGTCCACGCAACCGGTCGACCTCCTCGGGCACCACCAGCGGGGGCATCCGACGCAGGCGGGCCAGGATCCCCTCCAGCTCGGAGGGATCGTCGTAGGCCGGCTGCTGTTGGGCCGGGAAGCGCTGCCAGCTGTGAGGGTTCCAGGGCGTCATGCCCCATTCTGGCCCGGAACACACCTTGGGGCGAGCCGAGTGGAAGCAGATCGTGGCTCCGCCGGGATCTGCGCGGGGGTCCCGGGGGTGTGCGCGAAGCGCGACCTTAGATCCTTGCAACGCATGCGTTGCGAGGGGGACCCCCGGAATGGTCATTGGGGTTCGGCGTCTACCTGGGTGATCCAGCGGTAGCCTTCCCCGCCCACAGTGGTGATCCAGGGCGAACCATGTTCTTCGCCCAGCTTCCGCCGCAGGTTGGCGATGTGGACATCCACGGTCCGGGCGCTAGGCCGGGCATCCTGCTCCCAGGCCAGCTGCAGCAGCTCCTTCCGGCTGTGGGTGCGGCCCGGGTGGGTGATGAGGATCTCCAGCAGGCGGAATTCCCGCGGCGTCAGGTCCAGCAGTCGGCCCTCCCGCCGCGCCTCGAGCCGGGGGAGGTCGAAATGGAAGGGCCCCGAGCGCAGCAGGGGGGGACGGTCCACGGGCCGGGTACGGCGCAGGATGGCCTTCACCCGAGCCATCAGCTCGAGCACCGAGAAGGGCTTCACCAGGTAGTCGTCCGCGCCGAGGCTCAGCCCATGAACACGATCCGTCTCCTCGCCACGGGCCGTCAGCATCAGCACGGGCACCTCGTCCTTGCGCTCCCGAAGGGTCCGGAGCACTTCGAAGCCGTCCATCTGGGGCAGCATCAGGTCCAGGACGATCAGATCCGCCCGGTGGGCCGCATGAGCCGCCAGGGCAGGCACGCCGTCCTCGGCCGCCTCCACGGAATAGCCTTCGAAGCTCAGGTTGTTCACGAGGAGCTGGCAGAGGGATGGCTCGTCCTCCACCACGAGGATGTGGGTCACGGAATCTCGCTCAAGGATCGGTTGGTTCACCATGGCGACCTTCACTGGGAATGACAAGTTGAAATTACGAATTATTTCCTAAGCGAGCTGTTTTAATCACGGAAATATCCACAAGAAGCGGCAAATCCGACCGCCCATCATGCCGCCGGCACCTCGAGCAGGGCGACGAAGCCCTCACCGGGGGCCGACGAGAAGGTGAGGCCCCAGCCTTCCTGCTCGGCCACCTGGATGAGCAGGCTCAGGCCGAGGCCCTGGCCCTCTCGCTGGAACCCTTCCTTGCCCTGCTCCCTCAGCCGCTGGAAGGGTTTGCCGAGGGCCTTGAGCTGGTGGGGCTCGAGGCCCTCCCCCTCATCGCTCACCTGGATGCAGAAACGGCGGCGGTTGCGCCAGGTCTGGAGGGTGACGCGGCCTCGCCCGTGGCCGAGGGCATTCTCCAGGAGGGTGAGCAGCGCCGCCCGCAGTGAGGGGAGAGGGGCATGGCCGGCCTCCTCGGCCAGGCGCAGGTCCAGCTGCCGGTCCTCCAGCTCGAAGGCGGGGCGGAGGTCATCGGCGACCTCCGTGAACCAGGCCCGGGTGGCCTGGTCGCGGGGGCTCGAGGGGCCACCACCGCGAATCACCCGCAGGCCGCTTTCGATGATGGTGGTGAGGTGGTCCACCTCCTCGCCGATCTTCAGGAGCTCCTCGTCAGCCCGATCTGCGCTGAGCCGGCCCAGCCGCAGGGAGTCGCAGCGGAACTTGAGGATGGCCAGGGGCGTCTTGAGGCTGTGGGTCATGGAGGCGAGCCGGTCTGCATCGAGGACGGCCTTACGCCGGCTGCGGTGCCGGAGCCAGAGCCCCAGGAGGATGGCCGTGCCGACCATGGCAGACACGCCCGAGGCCAGCCAGTAGCGCCGCCGGAGCAGTTTCCGGAAGGCCGCCTGCTGCTGGTCGAAACCCACGCCGGCGAGCATCCAGCCATCGCCGAAGGCGTTGGTCTTGGTGGCGCTGCCCAGGGGAAGGGTCGAGAGGCGCTCCGGATCCACCTGGAGGTTGGGTTCGGCGCCCCAGGGTTCCAGCTTCAGGTCCCATCGTTCCAGATCCCCCTCCTGCACGAGCCCCATCCGAAGGGCCCGGTTGGGGGCCAAGGCCTTGCCCAGCTCCAACTCGGCCTCAGGTGATCCGGGCCGCCACCGCTTGATGACCAGCCAGCGGTCCGAGAGGAGGACCACCGTGGCGACCTTCCCGAAGTCGGGATCCTGCGCCCGGGGGGGATTCCATTCGAAGCGCTGCGCCATCTCCGCATGGGAGAACCAGCCGAGGTACCGCTGGGCCAGGGCGGGATCCCGAGGCTCGACCAGCCGATCACCCTGGCGGGTCCAGAGGCGGCGGCCATCGAAGCGGTCCAGCAGGGCCACGGCGAGGGGCTGGTCCGCCAGGAACCTCCGGACGTCGGCCTCGTCGCCGGTCCGGACCGACTGCAGGATGGGCAGGGTCTTCCAGTGCCGCTCCACGGCCTCGAAGTCCACCCAGTGGGCTTCCATGAAGGCGTTCCGCCCCTTGTCCAGCTGGTCCAGGCGGTAGAGCCGGGGGGCCGCGATGAGCATCGCGGCCGTGACCAGGCCCGCCAGGACCAGCAGCACGATGCCGCTGCGCTGCTGGAGCCGCTGCCAGCGTGAGGGGCCCATGCCGGGATGCAGGGCGCGGTAGCGGGAGGTTCGATGACGATACATGGAGGCCCGGGGCAAAGGTTCCCCTCAGGTTACCGCCTGGGCTGCGGGCGTCGACAGGCGATCAGCCCAGGGCCAGCATCCGCTCCAGGGGCAGGAGGGCGCGGCGCCGCAGGGGCTCGTCCAGGAGGATCTCCGGTTTCAGGTCCCGCAGGCAGAGGTAGAGCTTCTCCAGGCTGTTCAGCTTCATGTAGGGGCAGAGGCTGCAGTTGCAGCCGCTGTCGGCGGGGGCTGGGATGAGCTCGGCCTCGGGCCGGCGCTGGCGCATCTGGTGGAGGATGCCGGCCTCGGTGGCCACGATGAAGGCCTTGGCACTGTCCTTGGCCACGAAGTTGAGCAGGGCTGCCGTGGAGCCCACGAAGTCCGCCAGCTGGCTCACGGTGGCGTCGCACTCGGGGTGGGCGATGAGCTTGGCTTCGGGGTGCTGGGCCTTCAGAGCGGCGAGCCGCTTGGCGGTGAACTGCTCGTGCACGATGCAGAAGCCCGGGAACAGGACCATGTCACGGCCCGTCTGCTTCATGACCCACTTGCCCAGGTGGCGGTCCGGGGCGAAGACGAGCTTGCGGTCCCTCGGCAGGCTCTCCACGACCCGCACGGCGTTGCTGCTGGTGCAGATGACGGTGCTGAGGGCCTTCACGCCCGCCGAGCAGTTGATGTAGCTCACCACGTCGTGATCGGGGTACTGCTTGAGCCACTCTTCGAAGTAATCGGCGGGGCAGCGGTCCGCCAGGCTGCAGCCGGCGTCCATGTCGGGGATGACCACGGTCTTGGTGGGATTGAGGATCTTGGCGGTCTCGGCCATGAAGTGGACGCCGCAGAAGGCGATGACGTCGGCATCCGCCTTGGCAGCCTGCTGGCTGAGCTGGAGGCTGTCGCCCACGAAATCGGCCAGGTCCTGGATCTCGGGTTCCTGGTAGTAGTGGGCCAGGAGCACGGCCTTGCGCTCAGCCTTGAGGCGCCGGATCTCGGCCACCAGGTCGATGCCGGCGGGAATGCTTTCGAGGTCGGGGACGTAGGGGGCGGTCAGATCCATACCCTGATTCTATCCCTTGTCGAGAAACCGACGGATTCGGAGTCCGGGATCCGGATGATCGAAGACTTCGGCAAAGGCCGCGCGTTCCCACGCCAGCGCTGCGAGGCGGGGCAGGGCCGCCTGGTGGCGCTGGAGGTTCCCGAGCAAAAAAAGAGCCCGCTCGCACGCAGCAAAACCTGTTGTCACAAGCGGGTTTCGGCTATCCTGTGGGTGGATCGCAGGGTCCATGTGGATGTGGGAATCCGATGACTGCCCTTCTTGGGCGGACATCGGTCCAGGTCTATATGGATTCATGCCTTTTCGTCCAAAGGGGGGGACACATGGCCAAGGCGCAGGCGCCAGACACTTCCAGCATCTCACGGCTGGATCAGATCAAGATCAGCCAGTACTTCGGCTGCAACACGTTCAGCGAGCGCACCATGCGCGAACGGCTGCAGAAGGACGTGTACAAGGCCTACCGCCAGGCGCTGAAGCGCGGCGAGGCCCTGTCGCCCGAGGTGGCCAAGAGCGTGGCCCTGGCCATGAAGGAGTGGGCTCTGGAGCAGGGCTGCACCCACTTTACCCACTGGTTCCTGCCCATGACCGGCGCCACTGCCGAGAAGCATGACGCCTTCATCACCTGGGATGAACCCGGGGTCGTGATCGAGCGCTTCAGCGGCAGCCAGCTCATCCAGGGCGAGCCCGACGCCAGCTCCTTCCCCAGCGGCGGCCTGCGCGCCACCTTCGAGGCCCGCGGCTACACTGCCTGGGATCCCGCCAGCCCGGCCTTCATCATGGAAGGCCCCCTGGGCAAGACGCTTTGCATCCCCACGGCCTTCGTCGGGTACCACGGCGAGGCGCTGGATCACAAAGTGCCCCTGCTCCGTTCCATGGACGTGGTTTCCGTGGCCGCCAGGAAGGCCCTCAAGCACTTCGGCGTGAACGCGGAATCCGTCGTCGCCCAGTGTGGTCCGGAGCAGGAGTACTTCGCCGTCGACATGGACCTGGCCCAGCAGCGCCCCGACCTGATGTTCGCGAACCGCACCCTGCAGGGCGCACGGCCCCCCAAGGGGCAGGAGATGGAGGACCACTACTTCGGCAGCATCAAGGAGCGCGTCCTGGGCTTCATGCAGGATGTGGAGCTGGAGTGCTTCAAGCTCGGCATTCCCGCCAAGACCCGCCACAACGAGGTGGCCCCCAACCAGTTTGAGATCGCCCCCATCTACGAGGCTGCCAATCTCGCCAGCGACCACAACCAGCTGCTCATGGAGATCCTGAAGTCAGTGGGCGAACGCCACAGCCTGGCCATCCTGCTGCACGAGAAGCCCTTCGCTGGGGTCAACGGCAGCGGCAAGCACGTGAACTGGAGCATCGCCACGGACGAAGGGCAGAACCTGCTGGAGCCCGGCACCACGCCCGAGGAGAACCTGCAGTTCCTCTATTTCCTCAGCGCCACCCTGAAGGCCATCCACACCCACGGCGGCCTGCTGCGGGCCTCCATCGCCTTCGCGGGCAACGACCACAGGCTCGGCGCCAACGAGGCGCCCCCGGCCATCATGTCCGCCTTCCTGGGTGCCCAGCTGAACCACATCCTGGATGCCATCGAGAAGGGTGATGCCGCCGACGCCTCCGTGCAGCGGATCATCGATCTCGGCATCGGCAACCTCCCCCGCATCGAGAAGGACGCCACGGACCGCAACCGCACCAGCCCCTTCGCCTTCACGGGCAACAAGTTCGAGTTCCGCGCCGTGGGGTCCAGCCAGCCCATCGCCCTGCCCCTGACGGTGATCAACGCTGCCGTGGCCGAGGCCCTGGACGGCCTCAACGCCAAGCTGGAAGCCGAGCTCAAGGCCGGCAAGGAGCACAAGGCCGCCGTCCTTTCCGTGGTGCGCCAGGCCATCATCGAGACCAAGGCCATCCGCTTCGAGGGCAACGGCTACTCGGAAGAGTGGAAGGCCGAGGCCGAGCGCCGGGGCCTGCCCCATGCCAAGGACACCGTGGCCGCCCTCCACATCTGGGAAGAGCCCGCGGTCAAGGCCGTGCTCGCCAAGCCCGGCATCCTCTCCGAGGGTGAGCAGGAGTCCCGGCTCCACATCCGCCACGAGGAGTACCAGAAGGTCATCGCCATCGAGACCCAGGTCCTGAGGCAGATGGCCGAGACCCAGATCCTGCCCTCTGTGACCGCCGACCTCGGCGCCCGGGCCGACAGCCTGGGCAAGCTGGCCACCGCGGGGATCTCCGTGCCTGAGACCCTGAAGGCCGCACTGCAGACCCAGGCCACGCTCGCCGGTGAAGCCCAGGCCCGGCTGGCCGCCATGAAGGCCGCCCTGGCCAAGGCCGAGGCCCTTGAGGATCTGCACGCCCGCACGGAGGCCTTTGGCACCGAGGTCAACGAATCCAAGCACGCCCTCCGGGAAGTGCTCGATGCCCTCGAGGATGCCTGCGACGCAGACCTCTGGCCCCTGCCCAAGTACTGGCAGCTGCTGTCCCCCCTGCTCTAGCCGACCGCACCCCTGCAGAACGGGCCGCTTTCGCGGCCCGTTCTGCTATTCCAGGGTGACGCCCCGTCCAGACTTGATTCGGGCCTCGATCTTCGATGTGCTGTGGCCGGGCAAGAAGGGGATGAGCACCAGTCTTCCGCCCCGACCCTCCACGAGGTCGCGTCCCACCACGGTCTCCGGCGTGTAGTCGCCGCCCTTCACCAGCACGTCGGGCTGAAGGGCGGTGATGAGTTCGAGGGGGGTGTCCTCGTCGAACCGCACCACCGCGTCCACGCTGCGCAGGCCCAGCAGGATGGCGGCACGGGCCGCCTCATCCTGCAAGGGGCGGGTAGAGCCCTTCAGCCGGGCCACCGAGGCATCGCTGTTCAGGCCCACCACCAGGAAGTCGCCCAGGGCCCGGGCATCGGCCAGGTACTGCACGTGGCCCGGATGGATCAGATCGAAGCAACCGTTGGTGAAGCAGAGGATCCGCGGGCGGGGTACGGCCTCAAGGAAGGCTTCGGGGGTCTGGAAGAAACGGGTCGGTGACGGCATCTCAGTACCTGGATAAAATCATCGGTTCGGGGACGATTCCCAGGAGAAGTCTGCCATGCCCCTCTACGAATACCGTTGTGATGCTTGTGGCCAGCCCGAAGAGAAGCTGGAGAGCCTGTCGGCGCCGACTTCGCACGCCTGCCCCGCTTGCGGAGTCCAGGAAGGCATGAAGCGCCAGCTGTCCGTGGCCGCCTTCGCGCTCGCAGGGGCCGGCTGGTACAAGGGCGCGGCTTCCGAGCCCGCTGCAGCTCCACAGGCCGAGGCCCCCAAGGCGGGACACGGCTGCGCGGCCGGGGGTTGTGGCTGTCCCCTGGCCGGGTGAGGATCTTCCGGCGTCGCCCTCAATTCACACTTGATGCGTTGACTTTCAGGGCCATTCCGATAGCCTAGATGGTTCCGGCCCTGTGGGTCGGCGCAGGATTTCATCCGTCCGACGTTCCCCGGCGTGCCCGGCGAACCTCTCGGGCCCAGGCCCGGATCCACCGGTGCCTTCCTAGGAGGATGGTGTGCCTACCATCAATCAGCTGATCCGCTTCGGGCGGAAGACGTTCATCAACAAGACCAAGAGCCCCGCGCTCGACGCCTGCCCGCAGAAGCGCGGCGTGTGCACCCGCGTGTTCACCACCACCCCCAAGAAGCCGAACTCCGCGCTTCGCAAGGTGGCCCGCGTGCGCCTCACCAACGGCATCGAGTGCACGACCTACATCCCGGGCGTGGGCCACAACCTGCAGGAGCACAGCATCGTGCTCATCCGCGGCGGCCGCGTGAAGGATCTGCCGGGCGTGCGCTACCACGTGGTGCGCGGCACCCTCGACGCCACCGGCGTCGCTGGCCGCAACCAGTCCCGTTCCAAGTACGGCGCCAAGCGCCCCAAGGCTGGCGCCGCGCCGGCCAAGAAGAAGTAGGGAGGTAGACCATGGCTCGTCGCAATGCACCCGCCAAGCGTGAGATCCTCCCGGATCCCGTCTACAACAGCCTCACCGTCTCCAAGTTCGTGAACATCCTCATGGAGCGCGGCAAGAAGGCCACTGCCGAGCGCATCCTCTACGGAGCACTCGAGATCGTCGCCAAGAAGTCCGGCGAAGAGGCGCTGGAGGCCTTCCAGAAGGCCCTCAACAACATCAAGCCCTCGGTGGAAGTCAAGTCCCGCCGCGTGGGCGGCGCTACCTACCAGGTGCCCGTGGAGGTTCCCCAGAACCGCCGTCAGTCCCTGGCCATGCGCTGGCTGAAGACCTACTCCGCCTCCCGCGGCGAGCGCACCATGCGCGACAAGCTGGCCGGCGAGATCCTGGATGCCATGAACTTCCGCGGCGCCTCGATCAAGAAGAAGGACGACGTCCACAAGATGGCCGAGGCCAACAAGGCGTTCGCCCATTTCCGTTGGTAGTGACTTCGCTGGAAACGGGGTGCCATGGGCGCCCCGCTTCCAGCGCTGCTGAACAGTCTGTTTGAAACCTCAATGCCCCCCTAGGAGGCCGCTGTGGCCCGTCAGACCCCCCTCGAGCGCTACCGGAACATCGGCATCATGGCGCACATCGATGCCGGCAAGACCACCACGACGGAGCGCATTCTCTTCTACACCGGCAAGATCCACAAGATCGGCGAGGTGCATGAAGGCGCTGCGACCACCGACTGGATGGTGCAGGAGCAGGAGCGGGGCATCACCATCACCTCCGCCGCCATCACCGCCGCCTGGACCGCCCAGACGGGCCAGTTGAAGGGCATCGAGCACCGCATCAACATCATCGACACCCCCGGCCACGTGGACTTCACGGCCGAGGTGGAGCGCTCCCTGCGCGTGCTGGACGGTGCCTGCGCCGTGTTCTGCGCGGTGGGCGGTGTCGAGCCCCAGTCCGAGACCGTGTGGCGCCAGGCCGACAAGTACGGCGTGCCCCGCATGGCCTTCGTCAACAAGATGGACCGCCCCGGCGCGGACTTCTTCCGCGTGGTGGAGATGATGAAGACCCGCCTGAAGGCGCGTCCCATGCCGATCCAGATCCCCATCGGCGCCGAGGAGGACTTCAAGGGCATCGTCGACCTCGTCATGATGAAGGGCCTGACCTTCGATGAGGGCGACAAGGGCTTCAAAGTCATCTACGGCGAGATCCCCGCGGACCTCGTGGAGACTGCCAAGGAGTGGCGCGAGAAGATGATCGAGATGGTGGCCGAGACCAACGATGCGCTCATGGACAAGTATCTCGGCGGCGAAGAGCTGACCGAGGACGAGATCCGCACGGGCATCCGCACCGGCTGCATCAACCTCACCTTCACCCCGATGATGTGCGGCTCCGCCTTCAAGAACAAGGGCGTCCAGCCCATGCTCGATGCGGTGGTGAGCTACATGCCCTCGCCCCTCGACATCGCCGCCATCAAGGGCGTCGATTCCGATGGCAATGAAGTGGAGCGCAAGGCCGAGGACAAGGAGCCCTTCTCCGCCCTGATCTTCAAGATCATGGCCGACCCCTTCGTGGGTTCGCTCGCCTTCATCCGCGTCTACTCCGGCGTCCTCTCCGCGGGTTCCGGCGTCTACAACGCCGCCAAGGGCCGTCGCGAGCGCATCGGCCGCCTGCTGCAGATGCACGCCAATAAGCGCGAGGACATCGAGGAAGTCCGCACCGGTGACATCGCCGCCGCCGTGGGCCTCAAGGAAGTCCTCACCGGCCAGACCATCTGCGACGAGAACCACCCCGTGATCCTCGAGAGCATGGACTTCCCGGATCCCGTGATCCAGGTGGCCATCGAGCCCAAGACCAAGGCCGACCAGGAGAAGATGGGCGTGGCCCTGAGCCGACTGGCCCAGGAAGATCCCACCTTCAAGGTGAAGTCCGACCCCGAGACCAACCAGACCATCATCGCCGGCATGGGCGAGCTGCACCTGGAGATCATCGTCGATCGCATGATGCGCGAGTTCAAGGTGGAAGCCAACGTGGGCAAGCCCATGGTGGCCTACCGCGAGACCATCCGGAAGCGCGTGGATGCCGAAGGCAAGTTTGTGCGTCAGTCCGGCGGCCGCGGCCAGTACGGCCACGTTCGCATGTATGTCGAGCCCAACGAGGCCGGCAAGGGCTACGAGTTCATCAACGACATCAAGGGCGGCGTGATCCCCAAGGAATACATCAAGCCCATCGACCAGGGCATCCAGGAGGCCATGCAGTCCGGCGTCCTGGCAGGATACCCCTGCGTAGACATCAAGATCACCATCTACGACGGCAGCTACCACGATGTGGACTCCAACGAGATGGCGTTCAAGATCGCGGGCTCCATGGGCTTCAAGGCGGGCTGCGAGAAGGCCTCCCCCGTGATCCTTGAGCCCATCATGGCCGTCGAGGTCGTGGTCCCCGAGGACTACATGGGCGATGTCATCGGCAACCTGAACAGTCGCCGTGGCCGCATCGAGAACATGGAAGACCGGGCCGGCGTCAAGGTCGTCACCGCCAAGGTGCCCCTGGCCGAGATGTTTGCCTACTCCACGACCCTCCGCGGCATGACCCAGGGCCGCGGCAACTACACCATGCAGTTCTCGCACTACGAGGAAGCCCCCCGGAACGTGGCCGAAGAAATCGTGGCCAAAGTGAAGGGTGCCAAGTAAGTTCTTCCCTCCTCCCAAAACGGGCTGTGCCTGTTTTTGGA
>CAVVTK010000008.1:0-4966 GCA_963751095.1 uncultured Holophagaceae bacterium
GCCATGAAGCAGAAGTACTCGGCCTTCCTGCCGGATCTCGCCACCCGCGCCGACCTCAACCGGGTGATCCAGTGGATGTGCTCGGAGCTGGCCGTGGGCCATCACCGCGGCGGCGGCGGCGACCTGCCGGACACGGGCAAGGCCATCCCCGGCGGCCTGCTGGGCGCGGATCTCGAGGTGGCCAACGGCCGCTACCGCTTCACCAAGATCTTCGGGGGCCTGAACTGGAACCCGGAGCTGCGCTCGCCCCTCACGGAACCCGGCGTCAATGTGAAACCCGGCGAGTACCTGCTGGCCGTCAATGGCCGCGACCTTACCGCACCGGACAACCTGCACGCTCGTTTCGAGAACACCGCCGGGAAGCTGGTGGAGCTGACGGTGGGGGCCGACCCCACCGGCAAGGGCTCACGGACGGTGACGGTGGTGCCGGTGGAGAGCGAGGCGGCCCTGCGCAACCGCGACTGGGTGGAGGGCAACCTGAAGAAGGTCCAGGAGGCCACGGAGGGCCGCGTGGCCTATGTCTATGTGCCCAACACCACGAGCCTGGGCCACACCTACTTCAAGCGCTACTTCTACCCGCAGGCCCAGAAGGATGCCGTGATCATCGACGAGCGCTACAACGGCGGCGGCCAGGTGGCGGACTACTACATCGACCTGCTGCGCCGCCCCTTCATCGCCATGTGGGCCATGCGCTACGGCCAGGATCTGAAGTCGCCTCAGGCCTCCATCCAGGGCCCCAAGGTCATGCTCGTGGATGAGACCGCTGGTTCCGGCGGCGACCTGCTGCCTTGGATGTTCCGCAAGTTCGGCCTGGGACCTCTGGTGGGTCGCCCCACCTGGGGCGGCCTGGTGGGCATCCTCGGCTTCCCCACCCTCATGGACGGCGGCAACATCACGGCCCCGAACCTGGCCATCTGGACCGAGAAGGGCTGGGTCGTGGAGAACGAGGGCGTGGCGCCAGACATCGAGGTGGAGCAGCTGCCCAAGGACGTCATCGCCGGCCGCGACCCCCAGCTGGAGAAGGCCATCGAGCTCATGAAGGCGGAGCTGAAGAAGAATCCTCCGCAGAGATTGCAGCGCCCGCCCTATCCGGTGCGGACGCGGTAGCCCGGCACAGCCCTACAGCCTCAGTGCGGTCTCGGCCGTGGCGTTATCCAGTGCCTTCATGTGGTCGAACAGGATCAGGTACCACCCTACGGCCGCGAGCAGGGCCTGTCGGTAGTGGGCGGCCCGGGTCATGCCCAGCACCACATCGCAGGTCTCCAGGTCGGGTGGGGAGTCAAGGTCCCGCCCAAGCTGGGCCCTGAGGTGAATCAGCGGCTTGCCTTCCACGTCCAGGAACGCACCGCCGGGGCCGACATCGTGGGGCCAGGCCCAGTCGAAGGTCGCGCCATCCCGGAATTCAAGCCTGCCATGCCGGAGGGCGTGCGGGCGGAAGGTGGCCAGGTTGACCGTGCCGCCTTCTTCCCGCAGGGTGACGACAGGGACCAGCAGGCCCAGGTGCTTGAGGGTCCAGGTGCCTTCGGCCGTCCGGATCCGGGCGAGCGTCTTCTCCTCGTTCTGGAAGGCGAGGGTGGCATAGACGCCGGTGGTTCCGACCAGTTCGAAATCTGGCGGCGTGGAGCCACTCCTCCGCCAGACCAGGACTGCAGAGGGTTGTACGGAAAGCGATTTCATGGCATGCCCCTTGTCTCGCGGGGATGCATCCGCGCAGGAGAAAGGTACGTCCATTTCCGTGGCCCCGTCAGGGGTGGCTGCCGGGAATCTTCAGGACTGGACCACGCCCCCGTCCAGGTTCAGGCACTGGCCCACCTGCATGGTATTGGCGGGATTGAGCAGCCAGCCAATGCCCTGGGCGATCTCCTCGGGCTGGAAGAAGCGCTTCACGGGGACGGCGGCCTCGGCCTGGGCGCGGAACTGGGCCTCGGTCTGACCCGTGGCGGCGGCGATCTGCCGGATGCCCGTCTGGGCCATGTCTGTGTCCACCCAGCCCGGCGCCACGGCGTTCACCACGATGCCCCGGTCGATGAGCTCCAGGGCCAGGGCCTTGGCCAGGCCGATGAGGCCATGCTTGGCCGCGCAGTAGGCCCCGTAGCCCGGCACCCCGAAGCGGCCCAGCACGCTGGACACCAGCACGATGCGGCCACCCGCGCCCATGGCCGGCAGGAAGGCCCGCACGGTGTTCCAGGGCCCCGTCAGGTCCGTGGCCAGGATCTCGTCGAAGAAGGCATCCGAGTTCTTGTCCACGGGGGTCATGCCGGAGATGCCCGCGGCGGCCACCAAGCCATCCAGGGGACCGATCAATCCAGTGAGAGCGGCTAGGGCAGAGCGGTCAGCCACATCGGCCACATGGAACTCGGCGGTTCCCCCCGCCTGCCGGACGGCCTCGGCCGCGCTTGCCAGGGCCTGGGCATCCCGCCCCAGGAGGACCAGGTGGGCGGCCTCGGCCTGGGCCAGCCCCAGGGCGCAGGCCCGGCCGATGCCTCGCGAGGCGCCTGTGATGAGGATGCGTCGGGTCATGGTGGCTCCTTTCCCCGAGGGTGGCAGGCCAGGGGTGGCGCGGGTAGCAGAGAAGCCTATCTTTTAGATTCCACAGGAGAAAGCGGATGGTCTGCGAGACACAGGGCGAGCGGCGCCAGGCCTCCACACCGAGGGACGCCGACTGCCGGGGGGCCCTCTGGACCCTGCCCGATGGCCAGCGGCTTCCCAGCCTGGTGGAGGCGGCCCCCCTGGTGGTGGGTGATCCCGCCCATCCGGCCCGCCTGCTCCTGACCGATCTGGAAAATCCCGAGGGTTTCCACTCCCGCCTCACGGCCTGGTTGCTGCGGCAGGGCTAGTAGCCCAAGACACACCGTGAGTGCAGGCGCGGAATGAGGCTGCCCAGCCGGGACTCGGGGACCAGGAAGGCCATGGAGACGGTGCTGCTGCCCGTGAGCAGCCCGCCCACGGGCTCCTGGCCCAGTTCGCCCAGGTGCCGCAGGGCCGCCACCGGATCGGCCCGCAGGCCCTCTCCCACCAGGGCCACCACGGCCCAGCCGGATTCGCAGGGCACCCCCGAGGCCGCCAGGGTGCCCAGCACCTCGGTGGCCGCATGGGTCTCCGGGCGCACCGCCAGCAGGGTACCCGCGGGGCTGGAGATCAGGCCGAAGCGCAGGGCGCCGGCCTCCTCCAGGCTCCGGGCCGCCTCCAGCGGGGGCTCGAGACCCGCCGAGGCCGGGAAGCGCAGGAGGCTGATGCCCTCCTTGTAGGCCACCGACGTGACAGTGCCGGCGGCGCGGGCGGGTGGCACCGGCAGGATCTCGGTGCGCGAGGCGCCGGGACGCAGGGTGTTGGCCACCACCAGGCGGAAGCCCGCCCGGCCCCCGGGGGCCAGGGAGTCCGCGTGCAGGACCTTGGCCCCGAAGGCGCTGAGGGCCTCGGCCTCGCCCAGGCTCATCTGGGGAATGGGACGGGCCTCCTTCACCAGGCTGGGGTCGGCGGTGAGGACGCCGTCCACATCGGTCCAGATCTGCACCTCCTCGGCGTCCAGGGCCTCGCCCAGCAGGGTGGCGCTGGTATCGGAACCGCCCCGACCCAGGGTGGTGGTGACACCCTCGGGGGAGGAGCCCAGAAACCCCTGGGTGACCCAGAGGGCCCCTGCGGCCAGGGCCTCGCGCCAGGGGGCGGCGGCCTCGCGGAGGGCCTCCAGGCGGGGTCGGGCCTTGCCGAAGCGGGCGTCCGTCTGCATGACCTGCCGCACGTCCTGGTAGGTTCCCTGGAAGCAGAGGGCGGCGAGGTTCGCAGAAAGGGTTTCGCCCACGGCCAGCGCGGCGTCCCGGGCCCGGGCCGTGGCCTCGCCCAGCATGGCCATGCCAGTGAGCAGCTGATCGAGCCTGCTGAAGAGAGGGGCCCAGGCCGCGGCCACGGCCTGGGTGAGGCCGAGCTCCTCAGCCACGGTCTGGTGGCGTGCCTGAATGGCGGCCTGAATCGACTGGGCCGTGGCGAGGTCGCCCCGGCCCGCCGCCGTG
Source organism: uncultured Holophagaceae bacterium (assembly GCA_963751095.1). GTDB lineage: Bacteria > Acidobacteriota > Holophagae > Holophagales > Holophagaceae > Geothrix. The sequence continues at coordinate 4,008 of CAVVTK010000008.1, forward strand.
CAGGCGTCGAGGATCTGGTCGGTGGTGCCCCGCAGGGCGGACACCACCACCAGCTGCGTTCCGTGGCGTCAGCTTGGAGATGTGTGCCGTGGTCAGCGCAGCAAAGGCGCCTGGTGCCCAGGGAGTTCAGGTCGGCGGTGTTCAGCGAAGCCAGCTGGCTCGTGCTCAGGCTGACCAATTGCGAAGTCGACAGGGCGCCCAGCTGCGAGGTCTCGAGCGCATCGAGCTGCGCCGTCGACAGCGCACGCAGCTGGCTGCTGTCGAGCGCGGCGACCTGGCTCGTCGTCAACGCGGCGACATCGGCGGTCTCGATGCCACGCACCTGGCCGGTGGTCAGCGCGGCGACCTGCGAGGTCGTCAGCGCAGCGATCTGGCTGGTTTCCAGCGCGGCGATGGCGGCGGTGCCCAGGGCGCGGATCTGCGCCGTGTCGAGTGCGGCCAGGTCGGCCGTCTCGAGGTTGGCGATCTGCGTCGTCGTCAGCTTGCCGACCTGTGCCGTGGTCAGCGCCGCAAAGGCGCTGGTGCCCAGGGAGTTCAGGTCGGTGGTGTTGAGCGAAGCCAGCTGGCTCGTGCGTCAGGCTGACCAATTGCGAGGTCGACAAGGCGGCCAGTTGCGAGGTCTCCAGTGCGTCGAGCTGTGCCGTCGACAGGGCGCGCAGCTGGCTGCTGTCGAGCGCGGCGATCTGGTTCGTCGTCAACGCGGCGATGTCAGCCGTTTCCATGGCGCGGATCTGACCGGTGGTCAAAGGCGCGGCCAGTTGCGAAGTCGTCAGCGCAGCGATCTGGCTTGTCTCCAGCGCGGCGATGGCGGCCGTGCCCAGGGCGCGCATTTGCGCCGAGTCCAGGGCGGTGAGGTCAGCGGTCTCCAGGTTGGCGATCTGCGTCGTCGTCAGCTTGGAGATCTGCGCCGTGGTCATCGCCGCAAAGGCGCTGGTGCCCAGGGAATTGAGGCTGCTGTG
>CAVVTK010000009.1:0-76594 GCA_963751095.1 uncultured Holophagaceae bacterium
ACGCATCGCCAAAGTGGCAACTCCAACAAATGTCATCACCCTGAACTTGGTTCAGGGCTCATCGTGCCGATCACCCTTCGCGCGTTGGGAAAACCAGACGACACGGCATGATTGCCCAACAGCACTCGCGTCTGTGGGGAGAAATCGGCCCCAAACAAGTTTAGGGTGACGAATGTTGGGGAATTGGCGAGAGAAGGCGCGGAAAGAGCTGGTGGCTCAAACCTCGATGTACGATCCGGCAATTCGTTTGTGTCGTCGTCAGCGCGGGAAAAGTGCCGCGCCAGAACCGCGCCAACGGCTTCGATCGCCAGCACCAGACCATGTCCGGCGCGCCCCTCGCGGATTTCGCCGATCAGGCTGGCCATCGCCGCCCCACCAGACTTCGGGCTGAACCTGTCCTGCGATCGCTTCATCAGCGACGATTTCCGCGCGGCGTTCGGCCAAGCTAAGGGTACTCCAGCACCCCGGTGCGGCCGTGGGTGCGGGTGACCATCAACGCCCCGATGAGGCTGAGGGTGGCCCAGGCATCCCAGGAGTTCTCCAGGCGCCAGACCTTGCCCCGGATGCGGCGCGCCGCCGCCAAGCCCAGGCCCAGGAGCACCAGCACCTCGAAGATATCCTTCGTGGCCTGGTAGCCGTAGCCGAAGCGGCCCAGGGCCTCGGTCATGTGAAAGGCCGGGAAGAGGCCCTCCAGCACCAGACCCAGGGACCGCAGGCTCAGGACACAGAAGCCCCAGAAGATGAGGATGTGGTAGAAGCCCGCGTACTTGTCGCGCACCATGCGCTTCTGCAGCAGGGCCAGGGTGAACACGCCCTTCAGGCGCACCCAGGGCTGGTCGAAGCGGTTGTCCGGCAGGCCGGCCTTCAGGGTGGCGATCCGTTGGCGGATGGTCCACGCGAAGAAGCCGACGGCCCCCAGGGTCATGAGCCAGAACAGCGCGATTTCCAGGGCCTTCATGGGGTCCCTCCTAGCGTTGGACGTTCAAAGCGGGCCGCGGCGCGTGGCCGTGGTCCTGCATTGTCTCACCCGGTTATCAGGTATGGTCGAAGGCCCAGTGTAGCGGTGGCCATGCGAAACTGAAGACCCGACCTGGAGTCAGTTCCCGGAGCCCCCGTTGACCACGCCCTCCCCCCTCCACTTTGAAGCCGCCGTCACCCGCCCCCTGTCGGTGGTGTTCCGATCCGGCGAAGCCTGGGAGGGCCACGACTACACCGTGGAAGTGGTGGCCGCGCGGCAGGGCCTGGACAGCTTCGACGTGGTGGTGGACTTCCGCGACTTGGAGGCGGCCCTGGACCGCAGCCTGGCTCCCCTGCAGGGACGGCTGCTCTCAGACCTGGGCCTGGACGGGCCCCAGGCGCTGGCCCGGCGTCTGCTGGCGGAGCTCGCTCCCTTCGTCCCGGCCCCCGCCCGCCTCAAGGAAGTCGCCCTGACAGACGGGACGGGGCGGCGTCTGGCGGTGAGGGCCTAGGCCCCCATGCGCCCCTGGATCCCCCTGGCCGCGGTGATCCTCGCCATGGCGCCGCTGACCATCGTGCATCCGGTTCGCGTGGCGGGGCGGAGCATGGAGCCCGCGCTGCGGGGGGGGGATCTGCGCTGGACCCTGCGGGCCTGGGCCAGCCATGCCCCGAGGCGCGGCGAAGTGTGGATCGTGGCGGGCCCCCAGGGTCCGTCCGTGAAGCGCGTCATCGGCCTGCCGGGCGATAGGGTCACCTGGCAAGGCCCCGATGTCTGGGTCAACGGCCAACGCCTTGACGAACCCTGGGTGACTCAGCCGGAACGCTCCGGCTCAGGAACCCTGACCTGCGGCGAGGGCTACCTGGTCCTCGGGGACAACCGGCCCGAGAGCCAGGACGGACGCACCTGGGGTGCCATCGCCTCCAGCGCCTTACGGGGCCGGGTTCTCTAAGGGGCCTAGGGATGGGCTACGCTGGAGGGCTGGAGTTTCGATGGACCGACTGGTGATCCAAGGTGGACATCCCCTGCGGGGGCGCATCCGGGTGTCGGGTGCCAAGAACGCGGCCCTGCCCTGCCTGGCGGCGGCGTTGCTGACCTCAGAACCGCTGGTCCTGTCCAACCTGCCCGCCGTGGCCGACATCCGCACCATGGTGAAGGTGCTGCAGGCCTTGGGCACGGAGGCTTCACTGGAAGCCCACCCCGATGGCTTCGAGCTCACCGCGAAGCTGGCCTGCGCCGGCTCGGAGGATCCCAAGGCCCCCTACGATCTGGTGAAGACCATGCGGGCCTCCATCCTGGTGCTGGGGCCCCTCCTCGCCCGCTTCGGCAGGGCCACGGTAAGCCTGCCCGGCGGCTGCGCCATCGGCGCGCGCCCCGTGAACCTGCACCTGGAAGCCCTGGAGCGCATGGGCGCCCGCATCGAGATCAGCCACGGCTACATCCACGCCTCCGTCAAGGGCCGCCTGAAGGCCATCGATCACACCTTCGAAAAGGTGAGCGTCGGCGCAACGGAAAACATCCTCATGGCCGCCGCCCTGGCTGAAGGCAACACCATCCTGCGCAACGCCGCCCTGGAGCCCGAGATCGGCGACCTGGCCCAGCTCCTGGTGGAGATGGGCGCGCAGATCGAGGGCATCGGCACGGGCACCCTCACCATCACGGGCGTCGCGGAACTGCACGGCTGCGAGCACGCCGTCATCGCCGACCGCATCGAGGCCGGCACCTACCTCTGCGCGGTGGCCGCCGCCTGCGGCGATGTGGTGCTGGACCGCTGCGAGCCCGAGCACCTGCGCTCGCTGCTGGATCTGCTCGAGCGCTCCGGCTGCGTCATCACGGAGCGGGAGGGCCAGGATGGCCGCCAGCTGCGCATCCAGCGGGAGTGCGGCCAAAAGCTGCGCTCCAAGGATGTCACCACCCTGCCCTTCCCCGGTTTCCCCACGGACCTGCAGGCCCAGGTCATGGCCGTGATGACCCAGGCCTGTGGCATCAGCGTCATCAACGAAGGCATCTTCGAGAACCGCTTCCAACACGCCATGGAGCTGGAGCGCCTCGGCGCCAACCTGCGCACGGACGGCCACACGGCCATCGTGGCGGGCCCCGCTGAGTTGACCGGCTGCACCGTGATGGCCACAGACCTGCGCGCCAGCGCCGCCCTGGTCATCGCCGGCCTGGTGGCCGCGGGCGAAACCATCGTGGACCGCATCTACCACCTGGACCGCGGCTATTCCGGCCTGGAAAAGAAGCTCCAGGGCGTCGGCGCCCGCATTGAGAGGGTCGGTGGCGGTCGGGTCTAGGTGGCAGGATCGTCCGCCTGAGTCGCCTGACATCTAGTCAGGCGGCTCTGCCCTGCGGGCACCCGCGAACGATTCACCTGGACCGCGGCTATTCCGGCCTGGAAAAGAAGCTCCAGGGCGTCGGCGCCCGCATTGAGAGGGTCGGTGGCGGTCGGGTCTAGGTGGCAGGATCGTCCGCCTGAGTCGCCTGACATCTAGTCAGGCGGCTCTGCCCTGCGGGCACCCGCGAACGATTCACCTGGACCGCGGCTATTCCGGCCTGGAAAAGAAGCTCCAGGGCGTCGGCGCCCGCATTGAGAGGGTCGGTGGCGGTCGGGTCTAGGTGGCAGGATCGTCCGCCTGAGTCGCCTGACATCTAGTCAGGCGGCTCTGCCCTGCGGGCACCCGCGAACGATTCACCTGGACCGCGGCTATTCCGGCCTGGAAAAGAAGCTCCAGGGCGTCGGCGCCCGCATCGAGCGGGTAGGCGGCGGCAAGGTCTGAATTGCGGAGACAGGATTAACAGGATCAGAAGCTGGATTTGCAGGATGCAAGCGGAGATTTGTTTCTCAAATCCTGTTAATCAATCATTTCATCCTGTTAATCCTGTCCATTGTTTTTCCGCTTTTCCCTGTGACGACCGCCACCCACCCGGTCGGTTACACTGAATTTACGATCGGGGGATCCATGTTCGGCGAGATGAAGGTCTTTTCCGGGAGCAGCCACCCGGAGCTGGCGAGAGGCATCGCGACCCACATGGGCATGCCCCTGGGCCGGCTCAAGGTGACCCGCTTCTCGAACGAGAACATCAAGGTGAAGATCGAGGAGAACGTCCGCGAGGCGGACGTCTTCGTGATCCAGTCCTCCTGCCCCCCCGTCAGCGACAACCTGATGGAGATGCTGATCCTCATCGACGCGCTGAAGTTCGCCTCGGCCGCCCGCATCACCGCCGTCCTGCCCTACTTTCCCTACGCCCGCAGCGACAAGAAGGACGAGGCGCGCATTTCCATCACCGCCCGCCTGGTGGCGGACCTGCTGGAGACCGCCGGCGCCGATCGCGTGCTGACCATGACCCTGCACGCGCCGCAGATCCTGGGCTTCTTCCGCAAGCCCGCGGACCAGCTGCTGGCCACGCCCATCCTCACCAACTACTTCCTGACCAAGGATCTCACCAACACCACGGTGGTGGCCACGGATGCCGGCGCCGCCAAGTTCGCCGGCCACTTCGCCAAGCGGCTGTCCGTGCCCATGGCCATCATCGACAAGCGCCGCTTCGACGACTCCGAGAAGGCCCAGAGCGTGGCGCTGATCGGCGACGTAAAGGGCCGCGACGCCATCATCTACGATGACGAGATCGCCACCGGCGGCTCCATCAAAGAGGCCGCCCGCATCCTCCGCGAGCTGGGCGCCAAGTCCGTGCGCGTGGGCGTCACGCATCCCGTGTTCTCGGGCAACGCCCTGGAGACCCTCAACTCCGCGAACCTGGACGAGCTGGTGGTCACGGACAGCATCCCGGTATCCCCGGAGCGCGCCAAGGCCATGCCCTACCTCAAGGTGCTCTCCACCGCGGCGCTCTTCGGCGATGCGATCCTGCGCATCCACGGGGGACGCAGCATCAGCGAGATGATGGACTGATGACCGACCCCCTCGGCCCCATCGAGGCTGTCCCCAGCCTCGAGCTGCTGGGGCCTCGGGGGCCTGAGATCATCCGGCTCTTCACCCGGCCCTTCCTGCTGATGCACCGGGCCTCGGAGCTGTACACCGCCCGGATCTGCCTGCTGCTGCTCCTGGACCTGGGCTGGGAGGACCGGCTCCGCGCCGGAACCACGCTCGACCAGCTCTGCCTCGGACTGCCTGACCAGGTCCGGAAACCCCTGGCCTGGATGTTGCCCTTCCTTGCTTACGAAGGTCTGCTCAGACAGACCGGCGAGGGCTACACCCTGGGCGGGGAGCCGGACCTGGACCTGGCCGTGATCCGTGACCTCATGGCGGCCGAGGCTCCCGGCCACGCCGTCAATTTCGACCTGCTGGACGGTGTGCGGGCGCGAATCCGCCCCTACTTCACCGAGGGGAAGGCCGGGGAGGGACTGCTCTTCGACCTGACGCTCTTCCCCCTCTGGCTCACCTATTTCCGCAACGAGAACCTCTGCTACTACCCCAACAACCTGCTCGCCCTGCTGGCCCTGCGTGAAGGATTGCCGGACGGGGCCCGGGTGCTGGAATTGGGGGCAGGCGCCGGCTCCTTCGCCCAGTTGGTGGCCCGGCAGGGCGCCGAGCAGGGCTGGCTCGCCCACATCGCCGAATACCGCTTCACAGACGTGGCCCCGACCTTCCTGCGCCGCGCCCAGCGCGAGTTGAAGGCGGCCGCCCCGGGCCTGCCTCTGAGCTTCCAGCCCCTGGACCTGAACCGCCCCCTGGGTGGCCAGGGCATCGAGCCCGCCAGCCTGGACGCCATCGTGGGCATCAACGTGCTGCACGTGGCCCAGGACCTCGAAGCCACCCTGGGCGACCTGCGGAGTCGGCTGAAGCCCTCGGGTCGCCTGGTGATTGGCGAGTGCCTTAAGCCCGCCCTGGACCAGCCCCTCTACCTGGAGTTCTTCTTCAACTTCATCAAGAGCTTCACCGAGGTCACCCTGGATCCCCGCTGGCGTCCCCGCCACGGTTTCCTCACGCCCGAGGCCTGGGACGAGGCCCTGCGCCACGCGGGATTCGCCCAGATCACGCACACCCCGCCGCCCCGGCCCCTCATGGACCGGCACCCGAACTTCACGGTGGGGGCCATCACGGCCAGCGTCTGACTCAACGAAGAAGCGGCGCCGGAGCGCCGCTTCTTGTCTGGCCAGGACCGCAGGTCCTCAGAAGCCCGTGAAGATCACCACGGAGTAGGCGGCATAGGTGCCATCGGTCTTGGGCACCACGGCCACCCGGGTCACGGCGGGAGCCACGAGCTTGGTGGCCCAGGCGCTGTCGGGAACAGCCGTCACGGTGATGACGCCGGACTGGTTCGCCACTTCGAGCACGGCAGGCTGCATGCCCACAGTGGTGTTCAGGCTCACCTGGATGGTCTGCGTGGCCGAGGCCGAATTGGTGAAGGTGAAGCTGAGCTGGCCGCCGTTGTACGAAGTGCTGATGGTGCCCTTGGGCAGCGCCACCGGCAGGAAGATCGCGCTGCTGGCATCCCAGGCGCTGGTGCCACTGTTCCAGACCAGGTCGCTCACACCCTGGACGCGGACATCACCCGAGCCCGCGCAAGCCGCCGCGAAGGCGCCGCTGCTCGTGGAGGTCACGCCGGGGAAGCCCAGATACCACCACGTGAAGGGATTGGCGTAGGCATGGATCCGGTCGCCGGCCACGGGGTGCGTGTAGGTGAACTGGGTGGCATCCGCGGCCTTGATGGCGCCGCCATCCACGGCCCGCTGGATGTTCACGGACTTGGCGTGCATGGGCACCTGCAGCGGATCCTTGACCTCCACCTGGACCTTGAAGCCCATCCAGATGTCGGCGAGGATCGCCTGGCCCGTACCAATGGCCTGGTCCGTGTGGAAGGTGAAGGTGGTGTCGGCATCGATGGCGATGGCGCGGGGCGTGCTGGCATTGGTGCTGACCAGCAGTTTGTTGTTCACGCGGTCCACGCCGACGACATGGCCCTCGGGGGTCCAGCCGGGAAGGGCATTGGCCCCGTACCAGACGCGCACGGCCCAGAGGGTGCCGTCCGTCTGCATGCGCAGGGAGACCAGGGCGTTCTTGCCCGCGGTCAGGCCGGCGAAGCTGCCCACGGTCTTGGTGTCGGCATCGAAGAACCAGGCGCCGGCATCCACGTGCACGGTGAGATCGTTACCGCTGTCCGTGTGCAGCACGAAGCTGGAGGCGCCCACGGAGGCGATGGTGCCGCGGCGGTGCCGGAACATCAGCTGCCGCATGCCCATCATGCCGTTCGTGTTGGGCCGGTGCCGGACCTGCAGGTTCATCACCCAGTCGCCGTTGGGCAGCTGGACCAGGAAGAGGGGGTGGCCCAGGTCGAAGTCGACCTGCACGGCGTTGCTGCCGGTGGCGGTCACCACCAGGTCGGTCTCGAGACGCACGAGCACGCTGGCGCCATTCACGTGCACCTGGTTGGCGGGCACGGTGGTACCGTCGGCCTTCACCAGGTTCACGCTGGCGGGATCAATGGTGACGCGCAGCGCATCATAGGTGCCCACGGGGAGCTGAACCGTGGCGAGCAGCTCGCCCACGCTATCGAGGTCCACCAGGTTGATCTTGGCCGTGGCCCCTTCGAAGGCCACCACCTCCTTAGTGTGGTCGGCCTTGTTCCGCAGGGTGATCTTGGTGACCACCACCTCGACGGCGGACCACTGGTCCGAGGGCGCGTCGGTGAGGATAATCGAGGCCGAGCCGGTGGCTACGGGGGCGGTCGAGGAAGCGGAACCGCCGCTGGTCCCTCCGCAGGCCAGGGTCAGGGCCAGGGTCGTCAGGGCGGGCACTGCCAGCAGGGAGAGGGTCTTGAGCGAAGGACGCATGGGGATCTCCAGAAATCGGAGCCGGGGCTCCTGAGGTGAGAGGGGTAAGCTGACACTCCCTTGGACCCCCCTGGGCCGGAATGGTTGACGTACCAATCTGCTCTCCCGGCGCCCCCGGGCCGGCGAAGCCTCCAGACGCGCCCCCGGCCCCTGGAAGCCCGGGTAACCCTAGGTGGATGTCGGCGGCGTGCGCCGGCCGGGAAAGAGGACCGAGGCGCAATCCGGGCAGACGCCATGGGTGAACTGGGCCTGGGAATGCCGCGAGATGTAGGCCTCGATCTGGTTCCAGTAGCCGCCGTCATCCCGGATCTTCTTGCACCTGCTACAGATGGGCAACAGCCCCGTGAGCGTCTTCACCTCACCCAGGGCCAGGGCCAAGGCCCGCTGGGCGGCTTTCTCCTCGGTCAGGTCTTCCACCAGGGACAGGATCAGCTCCGTGCCATCGGGGTCCCGGATCAGGCTGCCGTTCAGGCGGACGGGAACCCGGGTGCCGTCGCTCCGGCGGTACTCTTTCTCGTAGGGCCCATAGCGGCCCGTGGTCTTGAGGGACTGGAGTTGCTCGGCCTCGCGGTCCTCGAAGTCCTTGGGCGTGAGGTCCCAGTAGCTGAGGTCATTGAGTTCATCGATCGGGTGGCCGACGATGGCCGCGAAGGCGGCGTTCACCTCGAGGAACCAGCCGTCGGCCATGCGGTTCAGCGCGTGCCCCACCGGAGCGTCGTGAAATAGCGTGCGGAAGCGCTGCTCACTGTCCCGGAGTGCCTGAAGCTGGGCCTTCCGCTCCGTGATGTCCCGGAGAAATGCATAGAACCGCCCCCCCTGCTCCGGTGTGTAGGTGATGATGACTTCCACTGGCCAGGTGCGGCCTGCCCGAGTCCGGTGGGTGGACTCGAACCGGTCATGGCCCGCCACCACGATCCGTGCCATGCGGGCCGCAGTCTCCGCCGGCGCCTCCGTGGCCTCCAGGTCCAGCACGCTCATCGTGGCGAGGTCCGCGCGGGAGTAGCCCGAGGCCCGGGCATAGCTTTCGTTGGCTTCCAGGATCCGGCCCTGGCTGTCCAGGATCCAGAACCCATCCTGGGACGAGTCCACCGCCAGCCGGTACCGCGCCTCCTGCAGCGCCAGCGCCCCTAGGGCCGCAGAGAGATCCCGCGTGCGTTCAGCGACCTGGCGTTCCAGCGAATGATTGAGGTCGTGAAGTTCCCGGTTCCGCACCGCGACCACATCCAGGAACCAGTTGAGGGAGGACAGCATTGCCCCCAGGGCCGGGTCTGGCGTGGCGTCATGGGCCTCGTAGGCCGCTGCTGGGGTGAGCCCCGCCTGGATTGCCGCCACCTGGCGGGCCATGGCCTGGTCCATGCCCAGGATGTGGCAGACCCACCAGTGCGCCAATTCCCTCAACAGCTCGCGGGCCACGCCTGGCGAGGCACCCTGGACAAGCTCCTGCAGACGCAACACGTCTTGCAGGAAGCCCAGGTGCTTGGCCTGGTGGGCCTCCACATGGCGCGGGTCCAGGCTGAACTCCGCCATGAGGCGCTGCTCTTCACTGAAGTGATAGTCCGCGTAATCGAGAAGTGCCCCGAAGACCTCGCTGAAGGCAGCGGGATCCGCCGGTTCGACCGACTCGAATATGGCGCTGAGCTCGTTGATCAGTTCCACCAGGTGCTGGTGATGGTCATCCACCGTACCGATGCCGGTGGCGAAGGCAGGGTTCCAGCGGAAGGCAGGCATGGTGGACCTTTTTGGGATGGAGGCGGAAACCGCGGGCGAAGCGCTGCCCCCTCCATCGGCAACCAGCTCCCAGCTGCTTATTCTCCGGCGGACCTGGCAGGGACAGCGCGACCCCCGTTGGGGTTGGTTAGACTGGGTTCACCCATGGCCACCACCCTGCGGGACCTGATCATCCAGCGCGCCGCCCGGCTCCAGGACCGCCCCGCCCTGACCAACCCAGAATGGGGCACCTTGAGTTACGCCCAACTCCGCAACCGCGTCGAGGGGGTGGCCTTGGGACTTCTGGCCACGGATCCCCCGTCCGCCGTGTTCTGCGCCACCGGCACTCCCTGGGACTGGGCCGCCGAGCTGGCCGCGGCCGCCTCGGGCCTTGCCTGGTCCCCCGCCGGGCAGGCCGTGCCCCCCGAGGTGCTGGACGGGCCCCGTTTCAATGACGAGGCGGGCCGGGGTCCCTATCACGCCCGGGAACAGCTGGTGGGAGCCGACACGCCCTTCACCGCCGGCCTGGACCATGCCGGGCTCATGGCCCGGCTGCGCCGCCTCAATGTCCAGCTGGGCTGGGATCACGACACGCGGGTGGAGCTGCCCCTGAAGCAACTCGGGGAAGCGCCCCTGAGAGCCGCCCTGTGGAGCGCCCTGTACGCGGGAGCTCATGCGGTTCTTGGGGCTGCCCAGTGGGACCCGCATCCCTTCGAAGGCTTTTGGCGGGGTTAGGCGAGAGTCCTTGCCATTGGACAGTCCCTGGCCAATCCTGGACGCGGAGGTCGCCATGGCCCGTGCCGCGTCCCGCAAGCCGCTCGAATCCCCGCGCCCCGACGGCGGCCACCTGGTGAAGCCGGAACGGCTCCAGCTGGTGCTGGAGGCCATTCGGGATGCCGGGGACCGCGGCATCACCAAGGAGAGCCTCGTCCGCCGGTTGGGGGGCGTGGCCTCGCGCACCGTGGACCGGGCGGTGCAATTGCTGGAGGAGCAGGGCGCGCGCTTCGGCAAGGCCCGGCAGGGCCTCCCGGCCGTCATCCACTTCACGCTGGAGAAGGCCCCGGACTGGGACAGCAAGATCACCCCCCACGCCCGCCTGGCGCTGGAGGTGGCCCTCATGGCCCTGGAGGGCACGGCCACGGAGCTCTGGTTCGACCAGCTGGAGGGGCTGCGCACCCTGGCGGACAGCCACCTGAGCACCCGCGACCGGGACCTGTTCCGGGCCCTGCAGGAGCATGTCTGCGTGCGGGGGGGCGCCGACGACCAGCAGGCGCTCGACACGAAGATGCTCACCCAGGTGCTGCTGGCGCTTGGGCATCCCGACGGTCCGCGGGAACTCGAGCTCACCTACAAGGCCGCCTCCACGGGCCGCACGAGCGCCCGCACCGTGGTGCCCTTCACCCTCACCCATGATGTCTTTTCCGGCGGCGCCTTCCTGCTGGCCTGGGATCCCGCCAAGCAGGAACCCCGGCACTTCCGCCTGGCCCGCATCGAGGAGGCGAAGGCCCTGGCCCGGCGGGGCCTCATCCCCGACAAGCAGCCGCTGGAACAGGCCCGCGACCTGCAGATCGGCGGCTGGTACAGCCTCGCCGCGCTCTTCCGAATCCAGGTGCGCGTGTCCGGCACCAACTGGCCCCAGGCGCTGCTGGACGCCCCGCCCGCCCTGCCCGGCGTGGCAGTCCGCAAGGAAAGGGGTGGCACGGTTCTGCTCGCCTTCCAGGCCACTGAGCTGTCCGGGCCCACCCGCTTCATCCTCCAGTTCGGGGCGGATGCGGAGGTGCTGGAGCCCAAGTCCCTGAGGGAGCACGTGGGCAGGACTCTGATGGCCATGGCCAGAAAATACCGTTAAAGACACTCTGGCCTGGTGATTGGCCGAGGCGTATTCTGTGGCACCTTTTGTCACCAGCACCGCCAACCGTCGCCTGAGGCCCGCCATGCCCCTGAGGACCAGCCTGAGGATCGCCCTGACCGTGCTGTTCCTGCTGGGCGCGCCGGGGGTCGCCCAGGCGCAAGAGGCAGCTGCCTTATCGGAACCCGAGGACTCCTGGCTGCGCCTCGGGCCGCCCACGCGGTGGCCCGAGCTCGCCGGGGCGGACGAGCTTCAGGTCCAGGCTCCTTCGGCCTCGGTGAAACCTCCTCGCTCCCCGGCAAGTCCAGAACCCTCGCGGTCCGGGACCTACTTCCCCTATGCCCTTGAGTTCAAGGATGCCGGGGCGCGGCAGCGGTTCGAGGCCTTCAGGTGGCCCAAGGTGTCCGCCTTTGATCGTTTCCTGGAAGTGCTCGTGCCCAAGGAGGACCGCCAGGCGTTGGAGGACCAGGCCAAGACCTTCAAGGATCTGGTCTGGATGGACCGGCTCTCAGGCGGCGTGTCCCCGCCTCCACCCCCAGCCGCGCCACGCCTGACCAGGGGCCCGGCCCGGAAGTCAGAAGCCATCGTGAGGGGAGGTCATCGAGGCCTGACCGGCAAGGGCGTGATCGTGGCCATCGTGGATACCGGGGTCGACTTCCGTAACCCCGATTTCATCACCCTGGACGGGCAGGGGCGGCCGGTGTCCCGCCTCCTCTATCTGTGGGACACCCGCTCGCAGGCCTTCGACCAGGGGAAGGGGGGCACCCGCCCACCCTTGGCCTACCCGAATGGCGCCAGCATCGGCACCCTCTACACCCAGGTCCAGCTGACGGCAGAGCTGCGCGCCTCCAGGCCCGTGATTGACACCACGGATGAGGACGGCCACGGCACCATGTGCGCGGGCGTCGCCGCGGGCAACGGGCGCAATGCGCCCGGTCGCCAGGAAGTGCGGGGCGTCGCCCCGGAAGCGGACCTGATCGCCGTCTGCGGACATTCGATTCTTCTCCTCAATGCCATCGTCGACTGGCTGGACAAGGTGCGCGGCAGCCGGCCCCTGGTCCTCTCCCACAGCATGGGGGGGCAGTGGGGTGGCCATGACGGAATGCTCGTTCGCGAGCGGGCCCTCAGCGCCCGGTTCCCTGCCGAGACCAGGGGCCGCGCCCTGGTGATCTCCGCAGGGAACGAGGGGAACCGCGATTCCCACGCAGTCCTCGACCTGCGTCCTGGCGGCCCTGGCAGCCTGCTGGCCTGGAAGGTTCCGGAAGGGGGTACGAGCCTCCGGCTCTACGTGGATACCCCGTCGCCGGACGACCTTCGGATCGTCAACCGGAACGGCCAGGCCGTGGACACCGCTCGCATCTCCTGGAGCCCCTACCGAGGATCCGGCCAGATCCTGATTCAATGCCCTCTGAAGAGCGACGGCCAACTGCTGTTCAGCAGCGCCAAGGGCCGCCGGATCAGGATCGACGCGTATCTGGGCACTTCCCAGGGGGACGCGGATGGCGCCTTCACCACGGCTGTGACCCGTGAGGCCCTCGTCGGCACGCCTGGCACCACGGACCACGCGATCACCGTGGGAGCCTACATGTGGAACGAACAGTTCGACTACCAGGGCAAGGCCTGCACGATGCCCAATGCCTGCGACGGCACGTCCCTGCGGATTGGCGATATCGCGTGCTACTCAAGCCCTGGCTTCAGCCGCTCGGGTGCGGTCAAGCCGGATCTCGCCGCCCCCTCGGACTATTTCACGGCGAGCCTCGCCAGGAAGGTATCTGGCGAAAGGGTCGGGGAGCATGGGTTCACCGACACCTCTGGTGCGTATGTTTCCTTCAATGGCACCAGTGCCGCCACACCCTACGTGGCTGGCGTGATCGCCCTGCTCTTCCAGAAGAACCCCAGGCTGGACCTGGGCACGCTCAGAGCCATGCTCGCCACGCATGTCACCCGGGATGGCTTCACCGGGGACACCCCCAATCCCCGCTGGGGCCATGGCAAGCTGGACCTGGCTGCCGTGGACCGGCTCATCGACGCCGCCCGCTAGGAGCTCCCATGCGACTGTCCTTCCTTGGTCTGTTCTGTTGCCTGGCCCTGAGCGGCCTCTCCGCCGGAGAGCCGCAAGTCCCCGACTGTCTATCACCGGGAACCTCCGGCAAGGACCAGACGCCCTTCTTCCTCTGCCTCAACGTCCGCCGCGAAGGCTGCGAGGAGCTGTTGCGGAAGATGCAGGCGGAGTGCGGGCAGGAGTCCGCCAAGTACAAGATCGCCTTCGAGCGCTACCTGGCGCTGCGGACCCGGGCCAATCTGCTGATTGACACGGTCGCCTCCGACCTGCGGCAGGGCCGCCGCACCAAGGGGGATGCCTACCTGAAGGCCATGGTCGAGGTCTCCGATGCCGTCAGGGAATTCGAGGGCACTGACAAGGGCCTTACCTGCGAAGGGAACCCCACCCGCATCCTGGCCATCCTGGCGCCGCTGGTCACCACAGCGCTCTCGGAGAAAGTGCAGGAATGGGTGAAGAATTGGATCTCCGGGAAGAAGGAAGAACGGGAGGCTCGCGCCACTGAACTGGCCGCCCAGCGCTGGAAGGCACCCAGCGAGCTGGAGGTGCCCTTCCCAGGCAAACCCACGACCGCTGCCGCGAAATGAGCCGGTCCTAACGCTTGACCTCCCCGGCCCGGCGATAGGACAGCAGCTCGCGGTGCACGTCGATGGTGGGATGGTCCGAGGCGTCCTTGCGCCAAGTGGTCTCCCGCACCTTGATGAACGTCGCCGGGTCCACCCAGTACGTGGTGCCGCCGGGCGAGTGCACGCTGGTCTTGGAGACACCCTCCACCCTGAAGGCCAGGACGTTCCCCTGGGGCCCTTCCACAGACTCCTGGCCCACAACCCGCAGATCCCAGGAGATCCGCCTGCGCCGGAGTTTGGAAACCTCCTCGGGCACCAGCCAGAACTCGCTGATCCACCGCTTGCCGAGACTCAGATCGGCCGGAACCTGGACCCAAGGCAGGCTGCGCCGGGCTCCCGTGTTGTCACTCAGCAAGTTGCCCAGCTGGTCCCAGCTCTGCTGCTTGACGACCTTCACCTGGCCATCCGGCCGCAGGAAGGACACCTTTAGGTCCACCCGGTCGTCCGAGGCCTTGAGCACCTCGTAGACCACGCGGCCCCGGAACCGATTCGGAGCCTTCCAGGTCTCCTGGTATTCCAGGATGTCGCCGACCCGGAAACGGTTGGTCCCCGAAGGCAGCACCGGCACAGATCCAGGCCGGGCCTGAGGCTGTACGGTCACCTTCTGCATCTGATCAAGCCTGAACTGGGCCAGCTCGCTGAAGGGGCCACTGGGGTGGCTCGCGAGGAAAGTGATCAGCGACTCGGGGCTGTTGCTCTTCTCCACCTGGCCCCACTGGGCGACCTGCTGGTCCAGCCTGGCGTCTCGTTCCGAATCGGTGAGGGGCTCCCCCTTGCCGGGAAGAAAGTAGAAGTCATCCTCCAGGCTTGTGCTCTCCCATGGGATCTGGCGCCCCGAGCTATCCCTCCGGACCCCGAGGCGGACCCGCTTCAGGATGTCCTCGATCCGGGTTCCGGGGCGGGCAAGTTCTTCCAGCAGGTAGCCCGTGTAGAGGCCGTTGCCCAGGCTGCCGTCGTCGGCCACATGGCCCGGAGCCGTGGCATAGGCCAGGAGGGTTCCAGCGGGTGCGTCCATCGGGGCCAGACCCGAACCCGTGGTGGCCTGGCGGAAGGGATTGTCGCGGCAGGCATCCAGCACCAGGATGATGCGCCGCGAGCCGGCTTTCCGGAAAGCCTCCACCACGGTGCCCAGGTCCAGCGTGGTGGCCCGGGCCTCGGCCGCGGAAGAGGGACTGGCATCCACGGGGATGAGGTAGTTCCGCCAGTCCACCTGGATGCCGTGGCCAGCATAGTAGAAGACGGCCATCGCCTGGCGGCCGGTCATGCGGCCCGCCGCCGTGGCCAGGGCCGCCTGCATGGACTCGCGGGTGGCATCGAGCCTCTCCACCACCTCGAACCCGGCCCCCTGCAGGAAGCGGGTCATCGCCTTCGCATCGTTCAAGGGGTTGGCGAGGACCGCCCCCGGATAGGCCGCGTTGCCGATCACCAGGGCGACCCGGGCCTCCAGGACTCCCGGTGCAGGGGCCGTCTGGGCGAGGAGGCTCGCGCCGACGACCAGGCCCGCCCAAAGGCAGAGAGGGACAGTCATGGCCGGGCCCAAGGGTGCATCGCACCTCAAGAAAGAAGTGCCCCAGCTTCGCCCCGGGAGCACCGCGGGTCAAGCCCCTGGAGGAACTCAGTCCAGCGTGATGGCGCCGTTCACGGTCTCGATGTCGATGCCCTGATCGCTGCCGGGGAAGACGGCGGTGACGCGGTGCTTCTTCACCTCGACCTGCTCGGCGCCCTTGGCGTTGAAGGAGATGCCGCCGTTGACCGTGCTGGCCTTCAGGCGGCCCTTCATGCCGCCCACCTGGAGGTGGATGGAGCCGTTCACGGTCTCGGCCTTGATGCCCTGGCCCTGGCCGTCCAGGCCCGAGCCCTTGATGGCGCCGTTGACGGTCTGCAGGTTCAGGCTGCCCTTCACCTGATCGAGGTTGATGCTGCCGTTCACGGTCTCGGCCTTCAGGTGCTCCTGCAGGTTGGAGGCGCGGATGCCGCCGTTCACCGTGCTGAGGACGGCCTTGCCCTGGGTGCCGCTGACGCTGACCTCCCCGTTCACGGTCTCGATCGTGGGCGTCACGCGGCGGGGCACCTTGAGGGTCATCTGGCACTGGGGCCCTTGGTACGAACCCCAGCCGGTGTGCTTGGGATACTCGCCCCGGATCTCCAGGCTGCCGTGGCCGGCCTCCATCACCACCTTCACCTGCTCGTCCTTGCTGCTGGGCTTGAACTCGCCCGTGAACTGGACCTCGTCGCGATCCCAGGCCTCCACGCGGATGAAGCCGTTCACGTTCTTCACCTTCAGGGTGGAGCCCGAGGCCAGCGGCAGCGTGCGCGTCTCGGTGGTCTTCTCCGCCTTGGCGGGCTGGATCACCTGGGACTGGGCCGCCAGCGAGGCGCAGAGGATAACGGCAGCGACAGCCGCGGCGAGGGGTCGGGCGAGGGCCATGGGAGCCTCCTGGATGTCAGAGATCGTGCGTGGGCTACGAGACATGTCGGAGGGCGTTTAGGGGGAGGGGCGCGGCGTTTGCCTGCCCCTCCCGGGAAGCTAGAACTTCAACCCCGTGCTGAGATACATCCGCCGGGCCCGCCCGTAGTTGGTGGGGCCAGCTGCTCCGAAACCCGCGTTCGGGGCGAAGGGGGTGCTGTTGGGATCGCCGGCGGCCAGGGCCGCGTAGCCGGTACCGAAGGTCGCCTGCTGCTGGTGGTTGAAGACGTTCTCCACCACTGCCTTCACGTAGGCACTGACCTTCCGGCCATTGCCGAAGGCCAGGAGCCGGAAGTCCTGCTGCACGCTGAGGTCCAGGTAGTACTGGGCGTGGTAGGTCCCGTCGCCCCGCTGGTTGTTCCGGGTACTGGTAGAGGCGCAGCCCGGCGGCCTGGGGATCGATGGCGGGGTTGAGGCTGCTGGGATCGGTGATGACCCGGAGGTGGCTGTAGGTCTGGGGGCCGTCGTAGCTGAACAGCAGGCCGGTGGTGAGCTCGCCCAGGGGGTTGGTCCAGCGGGCGATGGTGTTGATGCGGGAGCGCAGAGGCACGTGGCCCAGCAGATAGCCATAAGGATTCGTCACGGCGGGGTCGTACATCGAGACGCCGTTCTGCACCGTGAACCAGTCGTAGCCCGCGCCGGACCCGGGTGCGCCCTTCACTTCACCCTCGTAGTTGCCCTTCAGGCGGCTCAGCACGAGGTTGCCGCTCACCGTGTAGCGGCCCTTGGCGAGGGCGCCTTCCAGCTCCACGCTGCGGTAGTCGCGCTTGGCGCCGGGCTCGTTGTGCCAGTAGGTGATGTAGAGGGGACTGCCGCCGCCCGGATTGGCCACGGTGCCGTCGTTTCCGGCCCGGAGATCGATGAGGTGGTTCCAGGTCTTGCTGATGAAGGTGGCCTTCAGGTAGCCCTCGCCCAAGGTCTTGTGCTTGAAGTTGTGGAGGGCGCTGAGCTGCACCTCGTCCACGGTCTGGGCCTGCAGGTTGGGATCGACCTTGATGTTGACGGCGGCATCCGTGTAGGACTGCGGCACAGGATCGTAGTTCGCGGGATTGGCCAGGGCCGAGAAGGGCTGAACGCCCGCGGGCCCGTTGTAGTTGAAGGTCGCGGCGATGGGGTTGTTCACGTAGGTGGCCACACTCAGCTGGATCTCCAGCGGCTTGCCGTTGTAGCGACTGAAGGCCGCGCCCAGAATCCAGGCGCTGTCGCCCAGGATGTCGTAGTTCACGCCCAGCCGGGGCGAGAGGGCGTTGTTCGAGGCCGTGGTCCGCTTCAGGGCCCGGTCCTCGGCGGTGTACTTGTCCCAGCGCAGGCCCAGGTTGGCGTTCCAGTGCTTGTTCACGGACCACTTGTCGTTGATGTAGAGGGAGTGCTGCTCGGTCCCCGCCTCTCCAGGCTGGGTCAGGTAGCTGAAGGTGGTGGCGCCATCGGTGTTGACCGTGCCGTTGGCGAGGTCGAGGCCGCTGGCGTTCACGTAGGAGTTCCAGACCTTGCCGCCGATGAGGAGGTCGAAGGGCGTCTGGGCCCCGGAGGCCTTGGTGGTACCGCGGTAGTAGTCCCAGCCCAGGTCGAGCTGGTGGCTGCTGTCGGCGCTGGAGGCGAAGTACGAGAACTTCAGGTTGGCGGTCTGGTTGTTCCGGACATCCCCGGGGTCCCGGGGATCGAAGTAGCCCGCCCGGTAGAAGTAGCCGTCATCGTTGTTGAAGATGGGCAGCGCCACGTTGTTGGAGCCCACGGCGATGGTCTGGTCCTTCTTCCCGACTTTGAGGGACATGGTGAGCACGTCGGTGAGGAGGCTGCGCAGCTGCAGGCCGTAGATCTCCTGGGTGAAGCGCCGCGTGCTGAAGTGGCCGTCGCCGCTGCCCACGTAGTCGATGTTCGCGAAGGTCTCGTTGTAGCCGTGGTAGGTCCCTACCAGCGTGTGCCGGTCAGTGATGGCCCAGGTGAGCTTCAGCTGCCGGCGGATGTCCTTGATGTTTTCCGTGTAGGGCGCGCCCACCGGGGCGCCGAGGGCCGCCTGGTCCGTGGGCAGGCTCTGGGCGTTGTCGCGGGCCAGGCTGAAGTAGCTGGTGTAGAACCAGAGCTTGGACTTCACAATGGGGCCGCCCACCTGGAACATCTTCTCCTGGTTGATCCGGTCGGAGAAGGAACTGGCATCCTCGCCGCGACGGGCGGCCTTCCAGCGGTCGCTGCTGAGGTCCCAGCGCAGCTGGGCGGTGAACTCGTCGCCGCCGGACTTCGTGATGGTGTTCACCACGCCACCCTCCACGTCGCCGAACTCGGCGGGGATGGCGCCCGTGATCACCTGGGTCTCCTCGATGGCGTCGGTGACGAACTTGGCGCGGGGGCCGTTGTAGACGTTGTCCGCGTAGTTCTGGCCGTCCAGCAGCCAGAGGTTGCCCGTGCCCTGGCTGCCGCGGATCTGCATGCCGCCGCGGTCCTGGTTCAGGTTCTCCACCACACCCGGCGCCATGAGGGCCACGTTCAGCGGGTTGCGGTCCACCGGCAGGGCATCGATGGCCTCCTTCGAGAAGTTGGTGGAGGTCTTGAACTCCGTCTTGTCCTGCTGGACGGAGGAGGCCACCACCTCGACGGTGGTGCCCGCCTCCTTAGAGAGCGTGAAGCGGCTGTTGAGGTTCTGCTCAAGACCCAGCCGCTCCTCGCGGCTGACGGTGGTGAAGCCGGCCTTGGACAGGCTGATGCGGTAGAGGCCCGGGGGCAGCAGTCGCGCGGCGAAGCGGCCACCGGCATCGGTGACCACCACGCGAACGCCCTGCAGCGAGGGGCTGCTGAGGCGCACCTCCACGCCCGCCATGGGCGCGTCCGCGGCGTCTACCACCTGGCCCACGAGGCTGGCGGTCTGGGTGCCCTGGGCCAGGCCCTGGATCTGCCCGGCGGCAAGAAGGGCGGCCACGCGGCCGAAACTGAGCAGGGTGTGTCTCATGGCGACCTCCCAAAGGTGGTTGAGACAGGAAACCTGCGATCCAAACCGTCCCTCTGGAAGGCTTTAGGGGCGAGGCCCACCAGCGCGGGACGAGCCGTGGCCCGGCAGGGGGGAACCGCCGGAACCTCCAGGAGGCCGCTATACTCAGCCCTTCCGGAGCGTCCATGTCCCAGTCCATCGACCGTCCCGAGCTCAGCGCCGCCGAGTGGAAGCTCATCCAGGATCTGCGCGCCCTGCCTGATGAGCCCCTGCGCAGCCGCGTCCACGCCTCCCTGGGCGAGCTGCTCTACTTCTTCCAGAACCCCAAGTGCCAGGGCGTCGGCGTGGATGGCTTCCCCTGCGGCACCCCCCGCTCCTCCTGCGATGACTGCCACGCGATCTGGGATGCGCTGGACAAGGTGGCGGAGCGGGTGAAGAAGGGCTGAGCAGGCCCTACGCCTTCGCCAACCACCGGTCCCCGAAGTTCACCAGCACGGCGCCGAGCAGGAGGAGGAGCGCCCCGGCCACGCGAATCCAGGAGATGTCGCGCACGGGCAGGCCCAGCAGGCCGAAGCGGTCGAAGAGCAGGGAGGAGACCACCTGCCCCGCCACGATGAGCGAGATCATGGCCGCCATGCCGATGCGCGGCGCCAGCAGGGTCGAGCCGAACACGAAGAAGGCGCCCAGCACGCCGCCCAGCCACTCCCACCAGGCGATGCGCGGCAGGCCCGCCAGGGTGTGGATGGGCTGGCCGGTGGCCACGCAGGTGAGCGCCAGGGCCACGGTCCCCACGGCGAAGGAGACCAGGGCCGCGAGCAGGGAGCCGCTGCCCAGCGTCTGCCGCAGCGAGTTGTTCACGGCGGACTGGAGGGGAATCACCAGGCCGATGACGAAGGCCATGAGCAGCAGGAGCAGAACCATCCAGGCACCTCGTCGGGAAGCGCCGATGGTACCCCTAGTCGCTCAGAGTGTCTCCCACGCGGTCCGGGCCTGGCCCGTGGCATCGGCCGTGGCCCCCTTCAGGCGGGATCGTAGGTCGTCGGGCAGGAGGCGGCCCGCCTCCAGGGCCTGGAGCCTGGAAGGCGGGGTGAGGCCCGGCCACTCACTCACCATGGCCTTCACCCAGGCCTCGTCGCCCAGGCCCGCCCGGGCGGGCCAGCGCCAGGCATGCCCCAGGCCGGGCTCCCGCAGAGCCTTGATGGCAACCTCCACCTGTCCCGTGCGGCGGGCCACGGCCGCGGCGGCCTCGGCGGCCTCCCGCTGGGCGAAGGGATCCGCCAGCAGGGCCAGCAGGGGCTGCAGCACCTCGACGCCGCCCACCTTGCCCAGGGCCCGGGCCAAAGCGAAGCGGGCGCCTTCAGGCGAGCGGGCCAGGGCGTCGATGAGCCACCCGGCATCGGCGTCGCGGGCGGCGGCCACCAGGCCATCGGCGGCGGCTCGCCGGGCGCCCACGGGGCCCGTGGCCAGCGCATCCAGGTAGGGCGCCAGGCGCATTTCGGGGCCCTCATCCCGGCGCGGTCCCGCCACGGTGGCCAGCTCCCGGTCCCGGGCCGAGAAGCCCGGCAGCGGTTCCTCGCCCCAGCCCACCGCCTCGGCACTCTCCAGCCAGTCGGTCAGCTCCTGGCCGAAGGCCGCCATGTCGGGCAGGCGCTTGGCGGGATCGGGCTGCAGGGCCCGCATCACGAGCCCCGCCATCCGGGGTGGGAAGCCGGGCCGCACGGCCGCCGGGGGCAGCTGCACCTGCGCGTAGGGCTGGCCCGTCATGAACTCGAAGAGGATCGCCCCCAGGGCGTAGACATCGCAACGGCCATCCACGCGGCGGGGATCGCCGTGCTGCTCGGGGGCCATGTAGCCCAGGGTGCCCACCACCATCTGGCTGCGGGTGGCGCGGGTGCGGCCCTCCTCGCCCTCCCAGTAGCACACGCCGAAGTCGGTGACCTTGAGCTGCCCGTCCGCCGCGAAGAGCAGGTTCGAGGGCTTGAGGTCGCGGTGCACCACGCCCGCCGCGTGGGCCACGCCCAGCGCGCCGCAGACGGGCATCATCCGGCGGGCCAGGCCCGCGGGGGCTTCGCCGCGGCAGGCCTTGAGGCTGCCGCCGGGCAGAAGCTCCATGATCAGGTAGGGCCAGGCACCGCTGGTGCCGAAGGCGAAGATCTCCACCAGGCCCGGATGCGACAGGCGGGTGAGCACCTCGCCTTCCCGGAGGAAGCGGCGGACCAGATCCTGGTCGCGGTGGACCTCGGGGCGCAGCAGCTTCACTGCGCAAATCGACCCGGTGCGGAACCGGTCCTCGCCCCGGAAGACCAGGGCCATGCCACCTTCGCCCAGGGGCTCCAGGAGGCGCACGCTGCCGATCTGCGCCGGGGGCCGCAGGCCGCTCATGGGGCCGGATACGCCCGGTCGCGTCCTCCAGCCTTGGCGCCGTAGAGGGCGGCATCGGCCCGAGCCAGCAGGGCGCCGCCATCCGAGTCCCCCTCCTTGAGCTCGGCCACGCCCAGGCTGCAGGTGAGCCGCAGCTCCAGGCCGCCCTCCAGCTCTAGGGGATGCTCTGCGAGGGAGCGACGCAGCCCTTCCGCAGCGTGGAGGGCCATCATCACCGAGGTCTCGGGCAGTACGATGAGGAACTCGTCCCCGCCCAGCCGGCCCACGGGATCCGAGCCCCGGAGGCGAAGGTGGAGGAGGGCCCCGAAGGACTCCAGGGCGCGGTCGCCGGCCCGGTGGCCATGGGTGTCGTTGACCTGCTTGAACCAGTCCAGGTCCGCGAGGATCAGGGACAGGGGCCGGCGGTGGCGGCGGGCCAGGTCGAAGTGCGACTCCAGCTGGTGCAGGACCGTGGCCCGGTTGCCCACGCCCGTCAGCGGGTCCAGCGTGGTGCGGGCCACCATGTCCTGGTGGTAGCGACGCTCGAGGGCATCCATGTGCTTGAGCTTGAAGGCGTGCCCTCCGACACGCACCACATCCTCGGCCTTCAGCCTCAGGGGGCCGGGATCCGCGTGGACCCGCCTGCCATTGATGAAGACGCCATTGGTGGAGCCCAGGTCCCGCAGTTCCACGGTCTCCAGATCCGCCGCAATGTTCAGCCGGGCATGGCGGCGGCTCACTTCGGGCTCGGGCAGGCAGAGCCTGTTCTCCGGCGCCCGGCCGATGCTGAGGCCTTCGAGCGGCAGGGGGATGAATTCGCCCATGGGCTGGCCCACATAGCGGATCAGCACCCACTCGCGGGTATCGAGCTCGCCCAGGAGTTCCGCGTCCTCCCGCACGGAGGCTGGATCCCAGGGGGGGAGGTCGGGAGGCGTGTGTTCGAGGGGCATCTGGGAAAGTCTAGCGGAGATCAGCGATGGCTAGCCTTCGCAGACCTGGTTGCGTCCCCCGCCCTTGGCCCGGTAGAGGGCCGCGTCCGCCCGGGCCAGCAACTGGCCGGCGTTGAGGTCGTCCCCGGTGCGCTCCGCGATGCCGAGGCTGCAGGTGACCGTGAGCCCGCCGGAAGCCAGGGCGATCGGGGTCGCAGCGATGGCCTTCCGCAGCCGCTCAGCGAAGGGTCTGGCCCCCGCCAGGTCCGTCTCCGGCAGCACCATGAGGAACTCCTCGCCGCCGATGCGGCCGGCCAGGTCCGCCTCGCGCAGGGTGGCGATGAGGCGCTCGCCGAAGGTGTGCAGCACGAAGTCGCCGGCGCCGTGGCCGTAGGTGTCGTTCACCTGCTTGAAGTGGTCCAGGTCGCAGACCACTACCGAGAGGGGCCGGCCGTAGCGCTGGCTCAGTCCGAAACGGTTCTGCAGCTCCGCCAGGGCGCTGCCCCGATTGGCCAGCCCCGTGAGCGGATCCTTGGTGCTGAGGTCGAGCAGGGTCTCGTGGAAGGCCCGCTCCAGCGGATCGAGAAACACCAGCTTCAGGACGTGCCCGCCGATGGCGATGCGATCGCCAGGACGCAGCTCGGCGACTCCGCGCACCAGGTTCCCGTTCACTCGCGTACCGTTGGTGGATCCCAGATCCTCTACGAGGACCCGCCCCTCATCGACCTGGAGGCGCGCGTGCTGGCGGCTGACCTCGCCATCGAGCAGGGGCACGCCCGAATCCGGCGCCCGGCCCACGATCACCTGCCCGGCCGCCAAGGGGAACACCCGGCCCAGGGCCGCGCCCGCATAGGCCACCAGGGCCCACTCGGCCGGAGCTGCCAGGGCATCCACCTCGCTCTTGGTGCGCACCACCGTCGGGATCTCGGGCAGCCCGGGAAGGGTCCCCATGCTCGGGGGCGACTTCTTCGACGAGGCCTTGCGCGTCATGGATCCTCCACGAAGCAGGTCACCAGGCTTCCATCGTCCTTTCGCCGGGCCAGAATGAAGGGTGCGCGAGGCGCCCGGGCCGCCGAGGCCTCCAGCCGAACCATGATCCGGCCCTGCCCGGGATCGTGGCGCAGGTCCGCCACGCCCTTGCTGGGGATGCGGAACAGGCCGAGCACCTCCAGGTTCCGGACGTTCTCGCCGGTACCCCGCACCAGCTGCAAGCTGTAGCGCATCCACAGGCCCTTGGGCAGCGCGTGGATAGCCTCGGCCCGGATGGGCACCGCCAGCGACAGCATGAGCTCCAGGCCGGCTTCGGCGCTCCCTCCTGCCAGCGCGGGATCCAGGCGCCGGGCGCCGGGCGGGGTCAGCTGCGCCGACAGGCGGCGTGGGGTGGGACGGACGACCGGCTCCAGCCGGCCCAGGGCCTGCGCCTTTCGCGACAGCGGGGGCACAGCCACCCGCGCGGCCTGCCCGCCCGCCAGGGGCGTCATGCGGATGACCTCGGCCTCGGCGCCCCAGCGGGCCCAGCCGGATTCAGCGCCAAGGTCCGCCCGGAAGGGCTCCAGTGCCTTGGCCTCGGTGGTCTCCGCGAACCGGTGCATCTCGCGGCAGGCTGTGACGGGGGGCTCCAGGCCGGCCCGGGCCTCAACCCCCAGCGGTGCGGAGCCCCGGGCCTTCGGCAGGAAGGGCTCGGCGGCCACCTCCACAACCCGGAGGCCGGCGAAGGCCTGCCGCAGCGTTTCCGCCGCATCCGCCATCGCGTCCTTGACTCGGCCGAACATCAAGAATCCTTCACCACGAGGCTCTGCAGGGCCGCCGTGACGCGCTCCAGGGGCTCGGCCAGGTCCATGTGGTAGCCCGCCTCCAGCAGCTTCCCCACGGCCTGCTCCTGGGCCGCCGGTTCCACCGCGGAGGCGAACATCACGCGCAGCGGGGCCGCGCCTTCGGCCAGCTGGATGAGCAGCTCCCGCGGACCGGCCCGGAAGGTGTCCCCCACTTTGGAGAGCGGGGATTCCTGGCTCTTCTGCACCGCCAGCACCGGGTATTTCACGTCGCCAGACCAGCCCCCAGCAAGCTCCGTGGCGCTGAGGATGAACAGGTCGGGCGGGGTCTTCAGCTCCTTCAGCAGCGTCTTCTGGATGACCTCCTCCTTGAGGTGCGGCTCCAGCGACTTGCCATAGAGGATGCTCTGCAGCCGCGTCGGCGTGATGGGCTCGGTGTAGCGGAAGTCCAGCGGAATGCCGGAGGTGTCCGTAACCAGGAGGCCGCCGAGGTAGCTCGCGCCCTCCTTGACGGCCATGAAGTACGCGAGCTTGATGGGATCTGCCATGAAGACACCTCTGCCGGGAAGGCTACATCCCCATCGGCGGAACCTGCTCTTGCCTTTTGTCCCGCTCCTGGTACATTGGTTATTCCACTCGTTGGGGAGTGGTCTAATGGTAGGACAACGGTTTCTGGTACCGTCAGGTGAGGGTTCAAATCCTTCCTCCCCAACCATTCACAACTTGTTCAGTGGTCCCATCGTATAGCGGTTAGTACACCGCCCTCTCACGGCGGGAACAGGGGTTCGATTCCCCTTGGGACTACCAGCAACGGCCCGGCGCAAGCCGGGCCTTCTTCATGTCCCAGGGGGAATCGAAGTCCCAGCCAGCGCGCAGGTAGGGCCAGGCTCGGACAGCCTGGGGGGCTGTTCGAGCCGATCCGCCGCAGGCGGAGGCCCGTGCGCATGCTGGCGTGCGAATTCCCCTTGGGACTACCAGCAACGGCCCGGCGCAAGCCGGGCCTTCTTCATGTCCCAGGGGGAATCGAAGTCCCAGCCAGCGCGCAGGTAGGGCCAGGCTCGGACAGCCTGGGGGGCTGTTCGAGCCGATCCGCCGCAGGCGGAGGCCCGTGCGCATGCTGGCGTGCGAATTCCCCTTGGGACTACCAGCAACGGCCCGGCGCAAGCCGGGCCTTCTTCATGTCCCAGGGGGAATCGAAGTCCCAGCCAGCGCGCAGGTAGGGCCAGGCTTGGACAGCCTGGGAGGCTGTTCGAGCCGATCCGCCGCAGGCGGAGGCCCGTGCGCATGCTGGCGTGCGAATTCCCCTTGGGACTACCAGCAACGGCCCGGCGCAAGCCGGGCCTTCTTCATGTCCCAAGGGGAAGCCCAGCCGGGCACCCGGCGGGTTGAGCATCACACCCAGGTTGGCCACGCGGCCCCTCGAAGCTGGCAGTGCCCGACCTTCTCACCGCTGGCGTTCCCGCCGTGAGAGGGCGAAATCAGGAGGCCAGCGCCACCAGGGCCTGGACCGTATCCCAACCCTTTGGCGTGAGCACGTAGGAGTGGCTGAGGTCCAGGCTCAGCAGCCCGCCCTCCTCCAGCTTCGGCAGCGATTCCCCGGCCGGCACGGCCTGGGTCTCGCCCTTGCCCAGCAGCGTGACCACGCCCTCTTCATCGAGGTAGAAGCAGAGGCGTCCTTCGGCATCCCGGGATGCCAGGTGGAGGACGCAACGGTCGTGGGACGTCAACTGCATGAGAACCTCTGTGATCATCTGGTCAGCCGACTGATCGGTTCACAAGTTAATTGATGTTAAGAAGTGGTTTGAGAACCGCATAAGTAGGCCCTTTCTGCCGATCCATTCCCTCTCGGGTTCGCTTCCAGGCCCGGCCTGTGGTTGGATGGGGCATGCGCATGCGTTGGTTCTGGACCCTTCCCCTGGCGGTGGCTGCGGCCATCATCTGGCTGAGCGCCCAGTCCCACTATCCGGGCGGCATCGAGCTGCCCTCCCCCCTGGACAAGGTGGCCCACGCCGCCGTGTTCGGAGCCCTCGCCTGGGCCCTGGATCTTGCTTTCCGGCACAGTCGCCCGGACTTGCCCATGTACCGGAGACACCTGCTGGTCTTCGGGATGGTGGCCGTGTTTGGCGCCACGGACGAGTGGCACCAGAGCTTCGTGCCCGGTCGGTCCTGTGAGTTCGGCGACTGGGTGGCGGATGCCCTGGGGGGTGGCCTCGGGCTCCTGGCCGGGAGCGTCCATCTCGTGTTCACGCGCCACCTTCAGGCGCTGTCCTGGTGGCGCGGCTCGGCACGGCGCTCTGATTCCTCCCGGGACCTGATCCTCGTTGCCGACCCCCACTGGGCGGTGGTGCTCACGGGCCTCGAAGCGACCACGACGAGCTTCCCCGAAGCCGACTGGCTCTTTCTCGGCGACGTGTTCGATGTGTGGGTGGGTATGCCCGGCATGGAGACGGCCACCCAGAAGGCCTTCCTCGACTGGGTTCAGGCCCGCAGAACCGCGGGCCGCTGGGTGGGGCTGTGGCTGGGCAACCGGGAGTATTTCCTCGAGCGGCATGCCTCCGGCTTCGACCTCATGGGCGAGGGCACCGGCGGCATGCTCGAAGGCGAGCCCCTGACCTGGGAACACGGCGATCTCGTCAACACCGCCGACCGGCAGTACCGGCTGTGGAATCTGGTCTCACGTTCCGGCCTCGTCTGGCTGCTGTTCCGGCTGATGCCCGGCGGTACCGCCCGCCGGGTGTCCGCCTGGATGGAACGGAAGCTCCGCACCACCAACAGCGCCTACAAGCTGGCCTTCCCGCGACGAGCCTTCCGCGCCGCCGCTGAAGCGCACCCGGGCGCGACCTTCCTCACCGGCCACTTCCACACCCACGAGGTCGAGGCCAACGGCATCGCCCTGCCCTGGGCCCACGAGGGGCGGTTCATGGTGTGGCGGGGCGGGAAGGTGGAGGAGCTTTAGGCTTTAGGCTTCAGGCTTCAGGCTTCAGGCTTCAGGCTTCAGGCTTCAGGCTTCAGGCTTCAGGCTTCAGGGTACCTGATGGATGTTTGAGGTGGGCCGACGGCCCGCGCCAGGTTTTTTGAAGCCGTTCGGATGGGTCGGCGCCGAACTGAACCATTGGCGCCCCGCGCAGCAGGGCATCAGGAAGCTGTTCCTGAAGCCTGTGGCCTGAAGCCTACAGATCCAGCAGATCCGCCACCTCGCGGCGCAGCTCGGGAATGCCGAGGCCCTTGGCGGCGCTCACCCAGGCGATGTCCGTAGCCTGCAGGTGCAGGCCGGCAGCCACGTCCTTGCGCTGCTTCAATGCCTTGCTGGGCTTCACCTGATCGCTCTTTGTGGCCACGATGCGGTGGGGCAGGCCCTCGGCCCGCAGCCACTCGATCATGGCGTGGTCCAGCTTGGTGGGACCCACCTCCGCATCCACCAACACGAAGACCATCCGCAGAGTGGGCCGGCCCGTGAGGTAGCCCTCCACCATGGCCTGCCAGGTGGCCCGCTCGGCGGCGGGACCGGTGGCGAAGCCGTAGCCGGGGAGATCCACGATCCAGCGATCCGGTCCGGTCAGGAACACGTTAATGAGCCGCGTGCGGCCGGGCGTCTTGGACACGCGGGCCAGCTGCTTCTGATTGGCCAGGGCGTTCAGCAGCGAGGACTTGCCCACGTTGCTGCGCCCCACGAAGGCCACCTCGGCGTGGCAGATGCCCAGCTTCCGGGCATCGGCGGCGGAGGTGACGAAACGGACATCGTTGAGGGGTTGGGCCATGGGATTCCAATCTGCTGCCTTCAGCCTACCGCCAACGGGTCCTCACACGGTCACGAGGCTCGTCGGCGCAGGCTGGTCGAAGGCGATGCGGCCATGGTCCAGGCCGATGACGCGCTTGCGCATCCGCTGGATGAGACTGCGGTCGTGGGTGGCCACGACGACCGTGGTGCCCTGGCCGTTGATGCGCTCGAAGAGGGCCATGATCTCGTGGGCCAGGTCGGGAT
Source organism: uncultured Holophagaceae bacterium (assembly GCA_963751095.1). GTDB lineage: Bacteria > Acidobacteriota > Holophagae > Holophagales > Holophagaceae > Geothrix. The sequence goes on from CAVVTK010000009.1 coordinate 28,418, forward strand.
CCAGGTTGCCCGTGGGCTCGTCCGCCAGCAGCACCAGGGGATCGTTCACCAGGGCCCGGGCAATGGCCACGCGCTGCTGCTCGCCGCCGGACAGCTGCAGGGGATAGCTGCTGAGCTTGTGCTGGAGCCCCACCATCTTCAGGGCGCGGAAGGTGCGCTGCTTCTGCTCCGCCGCGCTGACGCCCAGCACCTTCAGCACGAAGGAGACGTTCTCGAAGATGGTGCGGCTGCGGATGAGCTTGAAATCCTGGAACACCACGCCCAGCTTGCGACGCAGCAGGGGGATCTCCTTCTCGGCCATGGAGGCCAGCCGGTGCCCCGCCATCTGGATCTCGCCGCTGCTGGGGATCTGCTCGCGGAAGAGCAGCTTCAGCAGGGTGGACTTCCCCGCGCCACTGGGGCCCGTGAGGAACACGAACTCGCCGGAGTCAATGCTGAAGCTCACATCCGCCAGGGCGGTGTGGATGCGGTCGTACTGCTTGCCGACGTGGGTGAGGGTGATCATGGGATGGGCTGTCAGCTCTCAGAAAACGCGGGGCGAGCCGGCTCCTAGGCTGACAGCTGACAGCTGACAGCTGATAGCCCTTTTCACAGCCGCTCCACCAGGATCGCCACGCCCTGCCCGCCACCGACGCAGAGGGCCGCAAGACCGAGCTTCTTGTTCTCGTCCTGGAGCAGGTGCAGGAGCGTCACCAGGATGCGGGTGCCGCTGGCGCCGATGGGATGGCCGATGGCGATGGCGCCGCCGCGGAGGTTGACCTTGGCGGGATCGAGGTCAGGCAGCTCCGCCAGCACGCCCAGGCTCTGGGCGGCGAAGGCCTCGTTCAGCTCAAAGAGGTCGATGTCCTGAAGCTTCACGCCGGTCTTCGCCAGCAGCTTCTGGATGGCGGGCACGGGCCCCAGGCCCATGGTGGCGGGATCCACGCCGGCCTGGGCGAAACCGAGGATGCGGGCGATGGGCTTGCGGGCCTTGGCGGCGGCCTCGGAGGCCAGCACCAGGGCTGCGGCGCCATCGTTGATGCCGCTGGCGTTGCCAGCGGTCACGGTGCCGTCCTTCCTGAAGGCCGGGCGCAGCTTGGCCAGGCCCTCGGCGGTGGCATCGGTCTTGATGTACTCGTCCCGGTTGAACACCGTGTCGCCCTTCTTCCCGGCCAGCGTCACGGCGAAGACCTCGCGGTCGAAGGCGCCGGCGGCCTGGGCGGCCGCAGCCTTCAACTGGCTGGCGAGGGCGAAGGCATCCTGGGCTTCGCGGGTGATCCCGTGCCTGGCGGCGACGTTCTCGGCGGTGATGCCCATGTGGGTATCGCCATGGCCGCACCAGAGGCCGTCCTGGATCATGCTGTCGATGAGCTTGGCGTCGCCCATGCGGGCGCCCCATCGCGCGGCGGGCAGCAGGTAGGGGGCGTTGGACATGCTCTCGGTGCCCCCGGCCACCACCAGGTCGGCGTCGCCCATGGCGATGGACTGGGCGCCCAGCGAGATGGCCTTGAGGCCCGACCCGCACACCTGGTTGGGCGTGTGCGCGGGGGTGGCATAGGACAGGCCCGCCTTCAGGGCGGCCAGGCGGGCGACATTCTGGCCGCTGCCGGCCTGCAGCACGTTGCCCAGCACCACGTCCCCCACCTGCTCGGCGGCAACCTCTGCCCGGGCGAGGGCTTCGGTGATGGCCAGGGCGCCCAGCTGCACGGCACTCAACGGCTTCAGGGCCCCGCCGAAGGTACCGACGGCCGTGCGGGTGGCGGAGAGGATGTACGCGGACATGGGGCACTCCTAGGAAGTTCCAGGGTATCGTGACTAAACCTTCCCATCCCGGGTTCGTGAACTGCACACCAGGCCCGCCCTGGATCTTTCTTCTCCCACGGGAGCCACCATGACCGTCTTTCGCCGCTGGATTCCCCTGTTCCTGGTCGGGAGCGCCCTGCTGGCCCAGGCGCCTCCGCCGCCCCCGCCGCCAGCTCCGCCCGAACCGCCGGCGCCAGTCATCGGCGTGGACGTCCCAACGGCCTCCCGCACCGAGCAGCGGACCGAGAAGTTGGCCATGGGCTCCAAGCTTTGGGTGAAGAACCGCAACGGCGGCATCCGGGTCACCGGCTGGGACAAGGAGGAGGTCACCCTCACCGCGCAGATTCGCGACAGTGCCAAGCGGAAGGTGGAGCTGGTGCTCCAACGCAAGGGCGCCGACCTCGACATCGAGGCCGTCTTCCAGCAGCCCTCCTGGAGCTTCGGTGTCTACAAGAGCCCCCGCTGCGAAATGACCCTCATGGTGCCCCGCAAGCTGCAGGGCCACTTCCGGACCACCAACGGCACCGTCTCGGCCGAGAGCCTGGACGGCTACGCCCGCTGCGAGGCCACCAACGGCAGCATCCTCGTCACCCACATCCGGGGTGAGGTCCATGTGGACACCACCAACGGTCCCATCGAGGCCCGAGGCCTGGCGGCCCGCCTCAAGGGCAGCACCACGAACGGCCGGATCATCCTCGAGGACGTGGACGGCGGCATCCGCCTGGAGACCACCAACGGCAGCATCCGCGCCCGCAACCTCGACGGCTGGGGCGAAGGCATCCACCTGGAATCCACCAATGGCAGCATCGAGGTGGAGCTGGGCAAGGCCAGCGGCGATCTGCACGCCGAGAACAGCAACGGCCTGCTGGAGGTCAGGGTCAACGGCGCCCAGGTAATCGAACAGACCAAGCACAGCGCCCACGTGAAGGTACCCGGCCGTACCCAGACGATCCGCCTCGAAACCACCAATGGCAGCATCCGGGTCAAGTAGGGCGGCGAGGTAGTACTCTGGGAACCATGCGCCTGCTGGTTTCCGTTCTCATCTCGATCCTCACCCTGCACGCCCAGACGCCCCGCCTGGCCGACGTGCAGGAGCGGCGGCTGGCCAACGGCGTCCGCCTGCTGCTGGTGGAGCGGCGGGGCCTGTCCGCCTTCCACGCCACCCTGGTCTTCCGGGGGGGCTGGGCCGAGGAGCCCGCCTCGGCCGCCGGCGCCATGGATCTGCTGGCCAGGGCCCTCTATGGAAGCACCTGGCCCGAGGACGTGGATCCCGCCAAGGCCCAGCCAGGCCTGGAGGTCCTGCTCAAACAGGAGGAGGGCCTGCTGGAAGCCCTCCGCCTCGAACGGCTCCGCCAACGCCAGGGATCCGCCGACGCTTCCGCCCTGCCCGCCCTGGAGAGCCACCTGGCATCGGTCCAGGCCCGCCTGAGGACGCTTTTCTCGCCTTCCCCGCTGGCCGATCTGTACGCCGCCCGCGGTGGACGCCAGACGGCCGGGGCCACGGCCGATGCCCTCTTCTCCCATACGGAGCTGCCCCGGGAGGCCTTCGAGTTCTGGTGCCGCACCGAGGCCCAGCGCCTCCGGTCGATCCAGCTGAGCCGGTTCTCGCAGGTCCGCGCAACCCTCGCCGCCGAGCTCCGTGCCCAGGGAGCCCAGGGGCTGGCCCTGCTGCGCGGTGCGGCCCTGCCCGGCCATCCCTACGGCCGCGATCTGGCGGACCACCTGCCCTCGCTGGAGGCCCTCCGCTGGTCGGATCTGCGGGCCTTGGCCCGGCGCACCTTGAAGCCCGACCACCTGATGATCGTCGTCGTCGGCGCCCTGAGTCTGGACAGCATCCTGCCCACCCTGGAGCGCCATCTGGGCACCCTGCCCGCGCCGCCCGAGGGCGAGGATGCGCTGCTGCCAGAGATCCCCGCCGACCTCGGGGACCGGCGCGTGCAGGCCACCCTGGGCGGATCGCCCAGCCTGCTCTGTGGCTGGCGCCTCCCCACCCGGCGACACCCGGACCACCTGCCCCTGCGCCTGGCTGGACAGCTGCTGGGGGGCGGGCGCACCGCCCGCCTCGAAAGCCGCCTGGTGCGCCAGAAGGCCCTGGCCCAGCAGTTGGACCTGCGCATGGACCTGCCGGGCGGCCGGCTTCCGGGCCTGCTGGTGGTCGGCGTGAAGCCCGCCGACGGCCACAGCCTGGCGGAGGTGGAGGGCGCCCTGCACAGCGAGATCCTCCGCCTCCAACAGGATCCGATTCCCCAGGACGAGTGGCTGCGCGCCATCGCCCAGCTGGAGGCGGACCATGTCCGGATGCTGGACGAACCGGCCGCCCTGGCGCGGGCCCTCGGCGGGGCCTGGGCGGAGGGTGGCGATTGGCGGCTGCTGGAGGCAGACGCCCAGCGCCTCCGCACCCTGACGCCGGAAGTCGTCCAGGCCGCCGCAAGGGGCTGGCTGAAACCAAGCCACCGGACCACCGTACTACTTGAGCCCACCCCCGGCGGGCCCCTGAACCCGCTCGAGACAGAGATGGGCCGGGTCCTCCACGCCCTGGCGGCGCTCCGCATCCAGGACCCGGCCCAGCGGGAGCGGCTTGTGTCCGAAGGGCTCCGGCAGCTGCGCATGCTGAATCCCGAGGAGCGCCAGCGCACCCTGAAGCTGCTCGAAGCCCAGCTCGCCCCGGAGAAGCGATGAGACGGGTCCTGCTGGTCAGCCTGGTCGCCGCGCTCGCCCTCCAGGCCCAGCCCGGTCCTCAGAGCTTCACCCTGCCCAACGGGCTGCGGGTGGTCCACCTGGAGGACCATGAGCATCCCGTGGTCCGGGTGCGGCTCCACCTGAGCCTCGAACCGGGCGACACGCCCGCGGATCGACAGGGGCTGCCCCTGTTGGCCATGCGGATGTTCCTCCACTCCGATGCCGCCGATCTGAAGGCGGAGGGCTTCGACCGCCTGCTGGAGGACTCCGGCATCCAGCTCAGCTCCGGCGCAGAGCCCGGCGCCCTGGAGTGGCGGCTGGCAGCCCGCAGCCGGGATCAGGACCGGGCCCTGGGCCTGCTGGCGGACCGGCTGCTCCGGACGGTCTTCGACCCCACGGTCCTGGAGACGCAGCGGCTGGCCTGCTGGCGCCAAGTGGAGCAGCTGGACGCGCCCCCCTTCCAGCGCCTGGAAGCCGCCCTGCTCCAGGGCCCTGGCGCATGCCCCACCGTCGCCAGCCTGGGCGCCATCACCCTGGAGGACCTGCTGGCCTTCCGGGCGAAGGTCTTCCGGCCGGACCGGGCCCTGCTCCTGATCCATGGCGACGTGGGTCTGGAACAGGCCAAGCGCCTCGTGCTGCTGAGCCTGGGATCATGGACTGCCACTGAACCTCCCCGACCGGCGGCCCCCCCCGCCACGGCGGCCCCGGTTGTGGTGGGGGCGGATCCAGGGTGCATTTCCGCGCCCGGAGGCGGGCTCCGCATCCAGGCTCTCCTGCCCCGGCCGTCGGGCCTCGCGCCGGAGGCCGCCAGCCTGATCGCCCTGCTGATCCCCGGCGAACCCACGGTTTTTCAGGCGTCCATCGCCTGGCGGCCAGAGGGTCTGCTGGCCACCCTTGATGCCGGGCCGGAGATGACCGGGACGGCTGCCTGGTCCCTGCTCCAGGAACGCCTCGAGTCTCTTCGCCGGCGCGGATTCACGGCCTCCAACCTGGAGCAGGCCCGAACCGCCTGGACGGCTGGCCGGAGCCTGGCTTCTCTGGACGCGGAGGCCCAGCTGGACGGCGCCCTAGCCCAGGCCACGGGCCGCGGGGCCACAATGGATCGCATGAAGGCCCTGAGCCTGGATCAGCTGAATGCCGCACTGCAGGCCTGGCTGGATTCCGGGAGGTTCCGTCGGGGCGCCGCGGGAAGCCGCGAGCGGCAGGCTAGACCCTGACCCCGAACCGCGTGGCCAGGTCGAGGTAGCGGGCCCTGATCCCTTCGATGACCTCTGCCGGAAGGTGCGGCGCCGGGGGCTGCTTGTCCCAGCCGTCCAGCGTCTCCAGATAATCCCGGAGAAACTGCTTGTCCAGGCTCGGGGGATTCCCGCCAGGCGCCCAGCTGTCCGCCAGCCAGTAGCGGCTGCTGTCAGGCGTCAGGGCCTCGTCGATGAGGATCAGCTCATCCGCGTCGCTGAGGCCGAACTCGAATTTCGTATCCGCAAGCAGGATGCCCCGCTGAGCGGCCAGCTCGGCGCCGCGGCGGTAGAGGGCCAGGCTCAGGTTCCTCAGCTTCTCCGCCAGCCCCTGGCCCACGATCTCGGCCATGCGCTCGAAGGAGATGTTTTCATCGTGGCCTTCCTCGGCCTTGGTGGAGGGCGTGAAGATGGGTTCGGGCAGCCGGTCCGCAAGCCTCAGCCCCGCCGGAAGAGGCACGCCACACACCATCCCCTTGGCCTGGTATTCCTTCCAGCCGCTGCCCGCCAGGTAGCCGCGTACCACGCACTCGATGGGCAGGGGGCGCGTCTTCTCCACCACCACCGTACGGCCGGCCAGGAACTCGCGATAGGGGACCACCGCCTCGGGCCAAGTCTGGTTGCCGCGGAAGTGGTTGGGCACCAGATCCTCGGTGGCCGCCATCCAGTAGGAGGCCACCGCAGTGAGGATCCGCCCCTTGTCGGGAATGCCTTCGGGCATCACGCAGTCGAAGGCGCTGATGCGATCAGAGGCCACGATGAGCAACTGGCTCCCGAGGTCATAGACATCCCGCACCTTGCCTCGGCGGAAGACCGGAAACGGGAGATCGGTGCTGAGCAGGACGGACATGGGGCCCCCTAGTTGGATGGATCAATCATCGCAGGAGAGTGGGTGGGTTTCAGGCCTCGGTCCTACGCCAGTTCCGGAAGCCGCCTGGGCGTGGGCGCCGACCAGTTCAAACCGCCGGGCAGCAACGCGTACCGGTTCATCACGCCCACCCAGCGAGCCAGCTCGGACTCACGCACGGAACCATCGGCGCCGGCCAGGGGCAGGCCGAGGAACTGGAGGTAGTCCTGCACCTCAGCACCCGAGACGCCCAGGAGCCCGGGGAGCCCCTCCAGGTCATAGGCCCGGTCCCCTGGTGGCGCGGCCATGAGCCGGTAGTCGAAGGTCTCCCGCAGCACGGAAGCCGTGGCCCCGGGGTCCAGTTCCTGGGCGGCATCCAGGTGAGGAAAGGGGTTTCCCCCCATGAGGGCCAGGGCCTGGGCCATGCCGAGGTGGGCCAGCAGGTGGACCGGATGGACCTTCAGCACGGCCTCGAAGGCCGCCCTCGCCTCCTGGACCCGACCCAGACGCAGCAAGGCCTCGCCGTGGCGCAGCCTTGCCTCCACCCGCCCAGGTTCCGCCTTCAGCCAACGCTCGGCCACCGCCGCCATCTCCTCGGCCATGCCCTGGGACCGGAAGAAGCCCGTCAGGTAGGCGAGGGCAGTCACATCCCTCGGCGCCAGGAGGAGCAGGCGGTCCAGGATCTCCGCCGCCCTCAGGGTCTGGCCTTCCTGATCCAGGCGGTGGGACCAGTCCCGCAGAATCTCCACCTGGCGCGGCACGGGATGGTTGGGGGTGGACCGTGCGGATTCTGCTGGGTGCAGCAGCTGGGTGCGAACCCACAGGTAGCGCAGGGCATTGCGTCCGTCCGGGCCACCCAGCTCCTCCTCGATGGCGTGGATGATGGTCTTCAGGCCGTGCTCCCAGAGGGGCGGCAGGGGCATCTGGACATGGGTTCGCAGTTCCCGTGTGAGGGGATCCAGGGGGCTCCCGGCCCGGCCCAGGTGCAGGCGCAGCCTGAGCAGCTCCAGCCCGGGTTCCGGCCCCGGCTGGAAGGCCACGCGCAGGGCCAGCTCCCCCGTGTCGGGGTCGAAGTCGTCCAGGATCAGGAAACGCAGGTGGGCCCGCATAAACGTGAGATTAACAAAGATCTAGATCCAAAGGAGGTTGACCGGCCCTGAACCAGGGCTGATCATGCAGTATTCAGATGATCGGGGGTTACCATGCGCAGGGGACTGTTGTTCGTGTCATTGCTAGCTAGCCTGCCGGCCTCGGCCGGTGAGTTGGGCCTGCTGATCGACAAACAAGCCGGAAAAGCCCAGACGGCCGCCTTCAGTGGCCAGAAATACGATGCCGTGAGCCCCACGGGACTTGGCATCCGGGGTGGTTTCGATGTCCTCGACCTGAAGATCGCCGCCCTGCAGCTGAATGCGACATGGCACAACAAGACCAAGGGCGATCTGGATTTTGGCACGGGCAAAGTGGGCGAGCTCGAGAACCAGTACCGGGCCGCGGGCGCCATGGTGAATTGGAAGCTCCTCGTCAATGTGGGCGCCGGGGTGGAGTACCGCTCGGAGAAGCTCACCTTCCGCCCGAGCGGTGGGGGTAGCACGGACAGCACCCTTGGCCGCCCCTGGGCCCGCGTGAATGTAGGGTTCAGCATTCCCACCCCAGTGGTGAGCCCCTTCTTCCTCCTCGAAGTAGCGGCACCCCTCTCCAAGAAGGACTCCACAACCACCGTCAAGGACCTCACCGACGCCATGGCTCCCCAGGTGCAGATTGGCATTTATGGCGGCATCCGCTTCTAGGCCCAGGCCTTGAATGCGAAAGGGGCGCCCCAGGGCGCCCCTTTTTCGTATCATTAGGGCACTTTCACCGAGGGACGATGGAACTCCGGATCCTGGGCTGCAGCGGCGGGGAGGCAGATGGCGAGCGCCTGACGGGCCTGCTCGTGAACGGCTGTGTGGCCATCGATGCCGGTTCCATCACCTCGGCCCTGACCGTCGAAGAGCAGGTCGGGATTCAGCATGTGTTCCTCAGCCACTCGCACCTGGATCACATCTGCACCCTGCCCTTCTTCACCAAGAACATCTTCGGCCGCACCCACGAGGCCGTGGAGATTCATGCCCTGCCCGAGACCCTGGATGTACTGCGGCGCCATCTCTTCAACGACGAGCTCTGGCCCGACTTCAGCGTGATTCCCAGCCCGAACGATCCCACCATCCGCTACCTGGAGCTGATACCGGAGCACACCTACGACGTGTGCGGTCTGCGCATCACGCCCATCCGGGTGAACCACCTGGTGCCCTGCGTGGGCTACAAGGTCGATGACGGGAAGGATGCCTTCATCTTCACCAGTGACACCGCGGAGACCGATCGCATCTGGGGGTTCGCGAACGCCACGCCTAACCTGCGGCTCGTCATCACAGAAGCCAGCTTCCCCAACGAGCAGGCCCGCCTGGCGGAAGCCTCCAAGCACCTCACGCCCGCGAAGCTGGGCGCGGAGCTGAAAAAGCTGCAGCGCGACGTGCCTGTGAGGATCTACCACCTGACGCCCGGGGACAAGGCCACCATGCTGCCTCAGCTTCAGTCCCTCGGGGACCCCAGGGTGAGCCTCCTCGGCCAGGATGAGCGCATCTCCTGGTAGGGGTCAGGCCTCGGGAAACGCCGAATGCAGGGCCGCGAGGGCCTCTTCATAGGCACTCGGCAGGGCATCCGCCAGAACGGGCAGGTCATCCAGATGGCCCTGCCGCGCCGGCGCCTCGATGCGGGAGACCAGCTCCGCGAACCGCACCAGGCCCAGGTTGCTCAGCGCCCCCTTCAGCTGGTGGGCCTCCATCATGGTCTGCTGAACATCCCGGGCGCACAGCGCGCTCTGCAGCAGGGCCAGCCGAGCCGGCACATCCTCCTGGAAGAGGGTGATCAGCTCATGGACCAGCACCGGTGACGCTCCGAGGTCGAGGAGGTCGCGCAAGGGCTGGGGATCGAGGACCGGCAGGTCGTTCAACGCTCCCTCCGAAGGGGTATCTGCAGAAGCCAACAGTGTAAGTGGCTTCGAGGATGATTCCCCGCCCGCGGATCAGCCAGAGGGTCAATGAGTCCGGATCAGAATCCGTGCCCGGCGGGGTGCCCTGCGGCCTGGAGTCGGATCAGGCTGGCATTCAGCTTCGCCTGGGCCGCAGCCATGTCGTGCTCGGTCTGGGCGTCCTTGAGTAGCTTGAGGGCCCGCTGCCGGGAGGCCTCGGCCCGCTCCAGGTCCAGCGTGTCCATGGTCTCGCTCTCCCGGGCCAGAATGGTCACGTGGTCGGGGCCGATCTCAGCGAAACCGCCGAACACCGTGAGCCAGTGCTTTTGGCCATCCAGGATGTAGTAGAGCAGGCCGTCGCCCACCTCGGTCATGACGGGCGTGTGGCCCGGCAGGATGCCGTAGTAGCCGCGGGAGGCCGTAGGGAACTGCACCTCGGCAACCTCAGCCGAAAAGACCGACCGCTCGGGGGTCACTACTTCAAGTTTGATGGATTGGGACATGACCGGCTCTCTGGATTGCTCGGAATCCGCGGTGCGGATTCCGAGTAGGGGAACTGCGAATCTAGACTGCCGCCAACTTTTCGGCCTTCTCGACGGCTTCCTCGATGGTGCCCACGAGGTAGAAGGCCTGCTCGGGCAGGTGATCCCACTTGCCGTCGCAGATCTCGCTGAAGCCCTTGATGCTGTCTTCGAGCTTCACGTACTTGCCGGACATGCCCGTGAACTGCTCGGCCACGAAGAAGGGCTGGCTGAGGAAGCGCTGGATCTTGCGGGCGCGGGCCACGATGAGCTTGTCGTCGTCGCTCAGTTCGTCCATGCCCAAGATGGCGATGATGTCCTGCAGCTCCTTGTACTTCTGCAGGATCGCCTTCACGCGCATGGCGGTGTTGTAGTGGTGTTCGCCGAGGATGCGGGGATCCAGCAGGCGGCTCGTGGAGGCCAGGGGATCCACGGCGGGGTAGATGCCCAGGGCCGCGATCTCACGGGAGAGGTTCGTGGTGGCGTCCAGGTGGGCGAAGGTGGTGGCGGGCGCGGGATCGGTGTAGTCGTCTGCGGGCACGTACACGGCCTGCACCGAGGTGATGGAGCCCTTCTTGGTGGAGGTGATGCGCTCCTGCAGTTCGCCCATCTCGGTGGCCAGGGTGGGCTGGTAGCCCACGGCGGAGGGCATGCGGCCCAGCAGCGCGGACACTTCGGCGCCGGCCTGGGTGAAGCGGAAGATGTTGTCCACGAAGAGCAGCACGTCCTTGCCTTCCACGTCGCGGAAGTACTCGGCGACGGTGAGGCCGGTGAGGGCCACGCGGGCACGGGCTCCGGGGGGCTCGGTCATCTGGCCGTAGATGAGTGCCACCTTGCTCTTGGAGAGGTCGTTTTTGTCGATGACGCCGGAATCCATCATCTCGTGCCAGAGGTCGTTGCCCTCACGGGTGCGCTCGCCGACGCCGGCGAACACCGAGTAGCCGCCGTGGCCCTTGGCGATGTTGTTGATGAGTTCCATGATCAGCACGGTCTTGCCCACGCCGGCACCGCCGAAGAGGCCCGTCTTGCCGCCCTTCGCGTAGGGCTCGAGCAGGTCGATGACCTTGATGCCCGTCTCGAACATCTCCGAGGAGGTGTTCAGGTCTTCGTACTTGGGAGCCTCGCGGTGGATGGGCAGGGTCATCTTGTGGCCGATGGGGCCCCGCTCGTCCACGGGATCGCCCACCACGTTGATGATGCGGCCCAGGGTCTCAGGGCCCACAGGCACGTTGATGGCCTTGCCGGTGTCGGTCACGATCTGGCCGCGCACCATGCCCTCGGTGGGCTGCATGGAGACGCAGCGCACGCGGTTCTCGCCTAGGTGCTGCTGCACCTCCAGCGTCACCAGCGCGCCGCCGATGTCGGTGTGCAGCGCGTTCATGATCGAGGGGAGGTGGCTGTCGAATTCGACGTCCACGGCGGGACCGACGACGGCGATCACGCGGCCTTGAAGGGTGTTGGACATGGGGACCTCAACAAAGGAAATAGCGAATGGATCAGGCGTTGGCGCCGCTGACAATCTCGATGATCTGGTTGGTGATGCTGGCCTGGCGGATCTTGTTCATGGTGAGCGTCAGCTTGGCGATCATCTCGCCGGCGTTGTTGCTCGCCTTGTCCATGGCCGCCATGCGGGCGCCATGCTCGGAGGCGCTGCTCTCCAGGAGGTTGCGGAGCAGTTCCGTCTCCACGAAGCGGGGCAGCAGGGTTTCCAGCACCGCGTTGGGATCGGGCTCCAGCAGGTGGGAGACCTCGACGGCATCCCGCCCTTCGGCGCGGCGATCCAGTTCCATCGGGAAGACCCGGAACACCGTGGGCGTCTGGGCCACGGCGCTGTTGAAGTAGTTGTAGATCACGTAGAGGGCGTCAATCTCGCCAGCGTGGTACTGCTCCGAGGCGCCCTTCGAGATCTCCGTCACGACCTGCTGGAGGCCCGTCAGGGGAACGTTGAGATACTCCCCGGCCGGAGCCAGCTTGCGTTTCTTGGCCCACTCGGTCGCCCGCTTGCCGACCACGTCCACGTGGACGATCTCGGCCTGGCATTCGGAGACGAAGACCGTGGCGGCCTTGAGCACGTTGGCGTTGAAGCCGCCGCAGAGCCCCTTGTCCGAAGCCACGAGGACCACGCGGATGCGCTTCTCCTCGCGGGGGGACAGGAAGGCCTGGGCGGCGGGTCCCGGCTGGATCTCGGAATCACCCTTGATGCGGCCCACGACCCGGCGGACGACTTCCATCATCTTGCTGGCGTAGGGGCGCAGGGCCACCAGGCGTTCCTGGGACTTCCGCAGCTTCACCGCGGAGATCATCTTCATCGCCTTCGTGACCTGCTGGGTGTTCTTCACCGACCGGATGCGGCGGCGAATGTCCTGGAGACCGGCCATCGGACTAGGCTCCCGCGGTCTGGTTCAGGGAGGCCGTGAAGGTCTCCTTGAAAGAGGTGACCTGGGCCTTGAGTTGGGCCTTGGCGTCGTCGCTCAGCACCTTGGTGTCGCGGATGCCGCGCAGCACCTCGGGGGCGTTCACGTCGAGGTAGGCCATGAACTCGGCCTCGAAGCGGCGCACCTGGGCGACCGGCAGGTCGTCCACGTAGCCGTTGGTGGCGGCCCAGATGATGACCACCTGCTTCTCCACGGCCATGGGCGAGTACTGGCCCTGCTTCAGGATCTCCACCAGGCGCTGGCCGCGGTTCAGCTGGGCCAGGGTGGCCTTGTCCAGGTCGGAGCCGAACTGGGCGAAGGCCGCCAGCTCGCGGTACTGGGCGAGGTCGAGCTTGATGGTGCCGGCCACGGACTTCATGGCCTTCACCTGGGCGCTGCCGCCCACGCGGCTCACGGAGATGCCCACGTTCACCGCCGGACGGACGCCCGCATTGAAGAGGTCGCTCTCGAGGAAGATCTGGCCGTCGGTGATGGAGATGACGTTGGTGGGGATGTAGGCGGACACGTCACCGGCCTGGGTCTCGATGACCGGGAGGGCCGTGAGCGATCCCGCGCCGCGCTCATCGCTGAGCTTGCAGGCGCGTTCCAGCAGGCGGGAGTGGAGGTAGAACACGTCGCCGGGGTAGGCCTCGCGTCCGGGAGGGCGGCGCACCAGCAGTGAGATTTCGCGGTAGGCCGCAGCCTGCTTGGAGAGATCGTCGTAGATGCAGAGGACGTGGCCGCCGGGATTGTCCTTGCCCGCGGGCTGGCCATCCTTGCCGTGCCACATGAAGTACTCGCCGAGGGCGGCGCCGGTCATGGGGGCCAGGAAGAGCAGCGGGGCGGCCTCGGAGGCGGAAGCGGCCACCACGATGGTGTGCTTCATGGCGTCGTACTCTTCCAGGGTCTTCACCACCTGGGCGATGGTGGAGCGCTTCTGGCCGATGGCGACGTAGATGCAGATGACGCCCGTTTCGCGCTGGTTGATGATCGTGTCGACGGCCACCGCGGTCTTGCCGGTCTGGCGGTCGCCGATGATCAGCTCGCGCTGGCCGCGGCCGATGGGGATCAGGCTGTCGATGGCCTTGAGGCCCGTCTGCATGGGCTCGTGCACGCTCTTGCGGTCCACGATGCCGGGGGCGATCTGCTCGATGGGGTTGGTCTTGGCGGCCTGGATGGGGCCCTTGCCGTCGATGGGATTGCCCAGGGCGTCCACCACGCGGCCCACGAAGTTGGGACCCACGGGCACGGACATGATCTTGCCGGTGCGCTTGACTGTGTCGCCTTCCTTGATGGCGGCGGCGTCGCCCAGCAGGATGATGCCGACATTGTCCTCTTCCAGGTTGAAGGCGAGGCCCATGACGCCGTGGGGCAGTTCCAGCAGCTCGCCGGACATGGCCTTCTCGAGGCCGTAGGCGCGGGCGATGCCGTCACCAACGCTGATCACGGTGCCGACTTCGGCCACGTCGACCTGGGCATCGAAGCCCTCGATCTGGCTGCGGATGATGCGGGAGATCTCTTCCGCGCGAATGTCCATGAAGTCCTCCAAACCTGCGAGTTGAAAGCGAATGAATTAGGCGGTGAGAAGCTGCGTCTTGAGCTGGCGGAGCTGGCCCTGGAGCGAGGCATCCAGGACCGTGGAGCCCACCTGGACCTTCACGCCGCCCAGGAGGGTGGCGTCCTGGTGCCAGCTGAGGCGGATGGTCTTGCCGGTGCGGGTGCCCAGCGAAGCGATGAGGGCCTTGGCCTGGGCGTCCGAGAGGGGCTGGGCGCTGGTCACCTTGGCCTCCACGATGCCGGCGCGCTCATCCACCTGGTCGGCGAAGGTGCGGCGGATGTCGGGCAGCAGGTTCAGGCGGCCCGCTTCGGCCACCACCTTGAAGAAGTGCCGCATGGTCTCGCTCACCTTGGCGGTGGCTAGGATGGCCTCGAAGACCTGGGCCTTCTTGGTGGGCAGCACCAGGGGCGAGGCCACCAGGCGGGAGAGGTCGGCATTGGCGGCCACGGTGGTGGCCACGGTTTCCAGCTCCTGCAGAAGCTGGGGCACGTTCCCCTGCTTGTCGGCGATCTGGAGGAGGGCCTTGGCGTAGCGCCGGGCGGTCAGGCGGCTGCTCACTGGGCGCCTCCGATCTGCTGAATGGCACGGTCCACAGCCTTGGCGGCCTCGGGACCCTGCAGCTTGGCTTCCAGGCGCTTGGCGGCGCCCTCGACGGCCAGCTCGGCCACCAGGGCCCGCAGCTCCTGCTCGGCCTGGCGCTTCTGGTAGCCGATCTCGGCCTGGGCCTGGGCGAGGATCACGATGGCTTCGGCCTTGGCGGCCTCCAGCACGCGCTGCTTCTCGGCTTCGGCATCGGTCTCGGCCTTGGCCAGGATGCCCGCCAGCTCGCCTTCGAGCCCGGCCATCTTGGCCTCCATGTCCTTCATCTGGGCCTCACCCTCGGCCTTGTCTCGCTCCGCCTGGGCGAGCATGGTCTCCAGCTCTTCCTTGCGGGACTTGAACATGGCAGACAGGGCGCCCTTCAGGATGAAGAAGAGGCCCGCGCCGTAGATGGCGAAGTTCAGCAGCTGAACGAGGAAGGCACCGCCGTTGCCGTATTCCTTGCCGAAGAGAACCATGGGGGGCTTGTGGTGGACCCCGCCGTGGGCCTCGGTACCTGTGAGTCCCGCCGGAGGCGGCGTGGGCCTCTCCCTGCTGGGCTTCGTGACCGGCGGGCTGGGCCGCATGGCCGGCTGCGGTGGCTTCCTGCTTCTCGGCAGCCGGGGCCGGGTGGGCATCATGGGCCTGGGCCACCAGCGCCAGGGGGCTGAGGGACAGCAGGACTGCCAGGGAGAGTCGGGTCAGCTTGTGCATGCTCAGGCCTGCTTCAGAAGGGTCTGGGCCATGGATTCGGCCAGGGCGTCCACCTGGGCCAGCAGGTTCTGCTTGGCCATCGCCTGCTGGGCCTTGAGGGATTCCACTGCCGCCTGCCGCTCGGCCTGGGCCCTGGTCCTGGCTTCGTCCAGGAGGTGCTGCTTCTCCTTGCCGGCCGCGTCCGACAGCGCCTTGCGCCGGTCAAAGGCCTGGGTCCGGAGCTCCTTCAAGCGGGCCTGGTAGTCCTTCTGCCGGGCCTCCAGAGCGGCGGCAGCCTGGGCCTTGGCATCGCCGCCGGCATTCAGGTCGCGGTCGCGGTCCTCCATCACCTTCGTGATGGGCTGGAAGAACACCACGCGGAGGTAGAAGTAGAGCACCACGAGCAGGATGATCACGAAGAGCAGGGCCGGCAGGTCCGGGCGCATGGGATCCGGCATCTGGGCCAGGATGCGCGCGACCGGACCACCCTCTTGCGGGGATCGGAGCGTCAGATTCGCCAGTTCCAGCAGCGCCACAGGCCACCCTCCAGAGACATCCCAAGGCCAAGGCTGACAGTTCAGCCAGGGTCACACCGACACCAGCTGATGGTCCGCGGGAACCTCTGGCACGGGAGTCCTAAAACCCTACCAGATTGGTCCCATTCCCTCAATCCAGAGCTTTGTCCTTGACCCTTCCGGGCCTCTGTGGGAGGATTTCGGTTCGGCGATTCGGGCGATTAGCTCAGTCGGTAGAGCAGCTGCCTTACACGCAGCATGTCGGCGGTTCGAGCCCGTCATCGCCCACCAGGCATCTGGTGAAAGCAGTAAACGCAAGGGGTTGTAGCTCAGTCGGTTAGAGTGCCAGCCTGTCACGCTGGAAGTCGCGGGTTCGAGCCCCGTCAGCCCCGCCAAAAAATGCGCCCAACCGGGCGCATTTTTTTTTGCGGCGGGGCTGCCGGGACTCGGGCCCGCGAGTGGGCTGGTCACACCGTCGTGGAGGCCCTCCAGTGGAGGGCCGGAGCAGGGGTGGCCAGACCGGCAGACGCAAGCCCGCAGGGCGCTGCGGCTGCGGTTCGAGCCCTCGACCGTGGGGGTCGGCGCGAGTGGCGGGGAACGGGGCTGCCGGGACTCGGGCCCGCCCCCGCAACGCATGCGTTGCGGGGATCCAGCGTCGAGTGGGCTGGTCACACCGTCGTGGAGGCCCTCCAGTGGAGGGCCGGAGCAGGGTGACCAGACCGGCAGACGCGAGCCAGAAGGGCGCCGGCGCCCCCTACTCCCGCAACCCCCACATCTTCACGATCTTCCCCGCCTTCACCTGGTAGATCACCAAGGTCTCGATGGGGTCACCCTTCCCCGCCCGGCCCTTGATGATCTCCTTCTGGATCACAAAGGAGCCGGAGAGCATCTGGGCCTTGGCCGAGGCGTGCAGGTCCGGGTTCGCCTTGAACCGCTCGGCATACAATTCCCGCAGCCGGGCCTTCCCCGTGGGCGCCGAGGTGCCGGGGATCTCGGAGACCTCCACGTCATCCGCGAAGAGGGCCAGGAAGCCCTCCAGGTCATGGGCGTTGAACAGCTCGAGCTGCCGCTCCACCGTGCCCGCCGGGCTGAGATTCTTGGGAGTGGGCGCGGCCAGCAGCAGCGCGGGTATCAGCAGGTAGGACAGCGATCGGATCATGAGCACTCCGGACGGGAAGCACCACTGTAACGGCCCCTCCCGAAATCCGCCCGTGCCCTTTCGACCTATGCCCGATAGACTGAAGGGCTTGGAACAACCATGAAACTACCCCTCGTCGCCCTCTGCGGACGCCCCAATGTGGGCAAGTCCACCCTCTTCAACCGGCTCACCCGCAGCCGGGCGGCCCTGGTCCACGACCTGCCGGGCATGACCCGCGACCGCAGCTATGGCCGGGTCACCTGCCTGAGCGAAGAAGGCGAACCTGAGGAAGTCTTCGAGCTGGTGGACACGGGCGGCCTTGATTTCGAGGGCGACGACGTCATCACCCAGGGCATCACCCGCATGGCCCAGGCCGCCCTCGAGGAGGCCCACGTGGCCATCCTGCTGGTGGACGGCCACGACGGGCTCACCGCCGGGGACGAGGAGATCGCCGCCCGCCTGCGCCGCATGGGCAAGCCCCTCCTGCTCGTCATCAACAAGCTGGACGGCATGAAGGGGGGCGCGCCGGACGGCGGCTTCTACGGCCTGGGCTTCGACGAGGCCTTCGCCATCTCCGCGGCCCACGGCGCCGGCGTGCCCGAGCTCATCGCCGCCATCCGTGCCCGCCTGCCCTTCCACCGCACCCCCGAAGAAGCCGAGACGCACGAACTGGGGGACGAGCGGCGCTTCGCCCTCATCGGCCGTCCCAACGTGGGCAAGTCCTCCCTGGCCAACCGCCTGCTGGGCTACGAGCGCAGCCTCGTCAGCGAGGTGGCGGGCACCACCCGCGATACCGTGGATACCGTCATCCACGTCCAGGACAGGGTCTACCGCCTCATCGATACCGCGGGCATCCGCAAGAAGGGCAAGACCCACGAAGGTGCCGAGAAGCTCAGCATCCTGAAGGCGAAGCAGGCCATGGCCCGGGCCGACGTCAGCCTGCTGCTGCTGGATGCCGTTGAAGGCGCCACCCACCAGGATGCCGTGATCGCGGGCTATGCCCAGGAAGCCGGCGCCGCAGTCATCCTCGTGGTGAACAAGTGGGATCTGGTCGAGAAGGACACCCACACCATTTACGGTGCCGAGGAAGATCTCCGCCGCAGCCTGGGCTTCCTGCACCACGCGCCGATGATCTTCCTGTCCGCCCTGACCGGGCAGCGCGTATCGAAGATCTTCGGCATGATCGATGAGCTGGCAGAGGCCCACGCCCGCCGCATTCCCACGAGTGAGCTGAACCGGTTCCTGCGTGGATCCGTAGATGCCATGAGCCCCCACGCCATCGACGGGAAGCTGCCCAAGCTCTACTTCATGACCCAGGTGGGGGTGCGCCCCCCCAGCTTCGTCATCAAGACCAACACCGACCGCGGCCTGCATTTCAGCTACGTGCGCTACCTGGAGAACCGCCTGCGCGAGCAGTTCGGCCTGGCGGGCGTGCCCCTGCGGCTCAGCATCCAGAAGAAACAGAAGGGCGAGGACGAGCCGGTAGAGACTGCCGTGGTGCGCCGCATCCTGGATCCCGGCGAAGGCCTGAAGCCCTCCCGCAGCAATGAAGCGCTCCAGGCCCAGAAGGCCGACAAGATCAAGCCCCGCCCCCGACCCAAGAAGAAGGAAGCCCCGAAACCCGCCGCCAAACAGGCGCCCCGGAAGGGCCCCGGCGCCCCGCCCAAGCGGGTCCGGCAGAAATCCACCAAGCGGCCTTAGGCTTGGGCTAACCTGGGCCACCCTCCGGAGTGCCCATGCCCCTGCGATGCCTCGCCGCCTGCCTGCTGTCGTTGAGCCTCTCCGCCCAGGACCGCCCCCTGGTTCTCAAGGCCGCCCGGCTGCTGAACGTGCGCACCGGGAAGGTGGAGACACCTGGGCAGCTCTGGATTCAGGCCGGCCGCATCCAGGCCGGTCCCCCACCCGCCGGGGCTGAGACCCTTGATCTCGGCAATCGGACCCTGCTGCCCGGCCTCATCGACTGCCACACCCACCTGCTGTTCCCCGCGGGCCTGGGGGAATTGGGCTACCTCAAGCGCAGCCCCGGCACCCTGGTGCTCGATGGCGTGGTGAACGCCCGCAAGGTCCTGGAAGCCGGCTTCACCACAGTGCGGGACGTGGGCGCCTCCGCCGGTTTCGGCGACGTGGCCCTGCGGGACGCCATCGCCCGTGGTGCCATTCCCGGGCCCCGCATGCTGGTGGCCGGGCCGGCGCTCTCCATCACCGGTGGTCACGGTGACCTCAACGGCTTCCCGCCCCACGTGCACGTCGGAGACGACCACATCGTGGACAGCCCCGACCAGGGGCGGCACGCCGTGCGCGAGTGGCACAAGCGGGGCGTGGACCTCATCAAGCTCCACGCGACCGGCGGGGTGCTCTCCAATCATGACGATCCCGGCGCGCCCAGCTTCAGCCCGCCCGAGTTCAAGGCCATCGTGGAGGAGGCCCGGCGCCGAGGCCTCGACGTGTGCGCCCATGCCCACGGTGACGCGGGAATCCTGGAGGCGACCCTGGCCGGCGTGCGCTCCATCGAGCACGGCAGCCTGCTGAGCCCCGCCACGGCCAAGGAGATGAAGGCCCGCGGGACCTTCCTCGTGCCGACCCTCTACGCGCTGGAATCAATCCTGCTGCCCGGCAATCCCTACAAGATCCCCGAAGGCTCCCTGGTGAAGGCCCGGGCCATCCTGCCGCTCCGGAAGGCGGGCTTCAAGGTCGCGCTGGAGGCCGGCATCCCCATCGCCTACGGCACGGATATCGGGGTCTTCGAGCACGGCCAGGTGGCGGCGGATTTCCACTACCTGGTGAGCTACGGCATGACGCCGCTCCAGGCCCTCCAGAGCGCCACCCTCGTCGCGGCCGACCTGCTGCGCATGGGGAGCGAGGTCGGTAGCCTCGAACCGGGCCGGCTGGCCGATGTGATCGCCGTGGACGGGGACCCCCTGACCGACATCAGCACCCTGGAACGGGTCCGATTCGTCATGAAGGGTGGAAAGACCCTCCTGAAAACCCCTTGATCATTTCCTGCAAAATCGACCTCGGAATTGATTATTAAATATTGATAAAAATAAACTTATTTAAATTTATTCTAAATAGAATTGATTCTCAAGAAAATTAACAACCCTTAACTTGAGAGGGCGGAGCGCCTGCCATGAAGCTGACTCCAACGCCCCCGTTCTTTCCACACTTCACCCCAGGCCGCTGCGCATCAGACCGCTGCTGTCGGGAGCCACCCAGGCCGGAAGAACCTGTGCGGCTGTGAAACCCCCTTCCCCCGTTGAGGAGTTGCCCATGGCGACTACCAAAGGCCGCTTGGCCCTGTCCTTCGTCACCGCGGCCCTGGCTGCCGGTTCCCTTTTCGCCGGTTCGCCGCAGGAAACGCTGCGCGTGAACGGCGCTGCTGACCGCCTCCATGCGAACCGCACCCAGCTGGGCCTGGATGCCGATCACGCGTTCAGCCTGCGCACGTCCCACTCGGACGAACTGGGCCAGACGCATGCCCACTTCACCCAGTTCTACAAGGGCGTGCGGGTCTGGGGCGGCGACGCCATCACCCACACCGATCGCAGCGGCGCCGACCTGCCGCTGACGAACGCCCTGCACAAGAACGTCCTCCTCAACGTGGCCCCCTCCCTCATGGCGGGCGAGGCCCTGGCCGTCGCCCAGGCTGACCTGGCCCCCAAGGGCGCCTTCGCCTACGCCCCGACTTCGGAGCTGGTGGTCTACCCCCAGGAAGTGGACGTCATCACTCGCCGCGCCGGCCGTCAGGCCCTCGACCAGGAACTGGACGCCACTGCGGTGACGCGCCAGGTGGTCCGCTACACTCTGGCCTACCATGTGCACACCGAGCTCGAGAACGAAGTCGATGGCATCAAGCACACCGACTACATGATCGACGCCCACACCGGCGCCATTCTCAAGACCTGGAACACCCTGCACACCGCCGCCGCCACCGGCACCGGCAACAGCCAGTACAATGGCGTGGTCACGGTCAACACCAACAGCATCACGGGCGGCTACGAGATGCGGGACATGACCCGCGGCGCCGCCGGCAACTACGTGACCAACGCGAACCACGCGGCCACCACCTCCACGGCCGTCGGCACCATCTACAGCGACGCCGACAACACCTGGGGCGATGCCGCCAACTACGTTGAAGGCAGCTCCACCACCGCCGCCAATGGCCAGACGGCCGCCGTGGACGCCATGTACGGCATGGCCAAGTCCTGGGACTTCTACAAGCTGGTCTACGGCCGCAACGGCATTGACGGCGCCGGCAGCACCACCTACAGCCGCGTGCACATCGGCAGCGCCTACGACAATGCCTTCTGGTCCGACAGCTGCTTCTGCATGACCTACGGCGACGGCACCAGCTTCACCACCCTCACCGCCCTGGACGTGGCCGGTCACGAGATGAGCCACGGCGTCTGCGCCCGCACCGCCAACCTGACCTACTCCGGTGAGTCGGGCGGTCTGAACGAGTCCAACTCCGACATCTTCGGCACCATGATCGAGTTCTACGCCCGCGGCGGCTCCGGCGCCACCATCGGCAACACCGGTGGCAACTGGACCATCGGCGAGCAGCTCTCGGCCACCCCCCTGCGCTACATGTACAAGCCGAGCCTGGATGGCGCCTCACCCGATGCCTGGTCCTCCACCGTCGGCAGCCTGGACGTGCACTACTCCAGCGGCCCCATGAACCGCTGCTTCTACTTCCTGAGCGCGGGTGCCACCACCACCGGCAACACCAGCACCACCCTGCTCCCCTCCGGCATGACCGGCATTGGCAATGACCAGGCTTCGGCCATCTGGTTCCGCGCCCTCACCACCTATCTCACCGCCAGCTCCAACTACGCCGCCGCCCGCACCGCCGCCATCAACTCGGCCAAGGACCTCTACGGCGCTGGCAGCGTCCAGGAGCAGGCCGTGTGGAACGCCTTCCGCGGCATCAACGTGGGCGCCGCCTGGTCCACCAGCACCGACACCACGGCCCCCACCGCCACCGCCTCCGAAACTGGCACCACGGGCACCATCACCCTTTCCGCTACGGCTTCCGATGCGGTTGGCGTCACCAAGGTGGAGTTCTACATCGACGGCGCCCTGGTCGGCACCGACACCACCTCGCCCTACAGCGTCACCTACAACTCCGCGAACCTGACCAACGGCACCCACAGCCTCGTCGCCAAAGCCTATGACGCCGCCGGCAACATCGGCTCCTCCACCGCCGTCAGCTTCACCACCAGCAACACCAGCACCGGCACCACCTTCAACGAGGTCGAGAGCAACAACACCCGCACCACCGCCAACGTGGTCGGCGACACCGTCAACAAGATCGGCGGCTACATGGGCACCACCACCGACAACGACTACTTCAAGATCAACATCGCCCCCGGTCGCACCGCCACCATCAACATGACCGGCCCCACGGGCGTGGACTACGATCTCTACCTCTACAACAGCAGCGGCACTCAGCTGAAGAGCAGCCTGGGCGCCACCGCCACTGAGACCATCACCTACTCGAACACCTCCGCCACTGCGACGGTGTTCTATGTCCGGGTGAAGGCCTACAGCGGCTCCAGCACCACCACCCCCTACAACCTCGCCCTCACCCGCTGAGGAACCAGTCTCTCCAGGACAGGGCCGCGCGAGCGGCCCTGTTTTTCGTTAGACTGCCCCCATGGTTGTCCTGATCGCAGAGCCAGACGAGGTCAATGCCCGGCGGATGATCGAGGGTCTGGCCTCGGAGGGACTCCTCTGCGAGTGGGCGAAAACAGGGCCGGAGGCCCTGGCCCGGGCCTCCGCCTGCGAGGCCCTGGTGGCAGAGATCGCCCTGCCGGGGCTGTCGGGCATGGACCTCGTCGGGCGTTTGCGGGAATCCGGCATCACCACCCCCCTGATCTTCGTGACGGCACTCTGCACCCCGGAACACCGGGTGCGTGGCCTCGAAGCCGGGGCCGACGACTACCTCTGCAAGCCCTTCACCGTGCCGGAACTGGCGGCCCGGCTGCGGGCCCTCATCCGGCGAAGCCGGATGCCCTCGCGGCTCCGTCGGGTGGGTGTGGCCGACCTAATCTGGGAACCGGATCTGCGTCGCGTGCACCGGGGTGACCGCCGACTCGACCTGACGCCCAAGGAATACACCCTGCTGGCCCTCCTGCTGGAGCACCCCGGACAGGTCGTCAGCCGGGATGAGATGGCCCTGGCCCTCTGGGGTGGCGAGAAACAGCGCCCCGACCTGCGCAGTCCCAATGCCCTGGATGCCCAGATCCGGCGGCTCCGGGCGAAGGTGGACGATCCTTTCGACCGCCCTCTGCTGCACACCCAGCGGGGGCGGGGCCTGCTCATCGAACTCCGGTAGGACTCAACGTTCCAGCAGCACCTTGGCGTGCTCCAGAGCCTCGGTGCGATCGGGCTGGCCGGACAGGAGCCGCGCCAGTTCCCGGGTGCGGACCTCCCCCGCCACCCAGCTGAGGGCGCTGCGCGTGCGGCCGCCCTCGGTCTCTTTGTGCAGGCAGCCGTGCCGATCCGCCCGGGCCGCCACCTGGGCCAGGTGGGTGACAGCCAGGACCTGGTGGGCACGACCCAGTTCTGCCACAGCCTGCCCCACGGCCAGGGCCGTCTCACCCCCGAGCCCCGCGTCCACTTCATCCAGCACCAGGGTGAGGCCGTCGCGAACGCCCGCCCCCAGGACCAGCCCAGCCCCCACCAGGGCCAGCATGAGGCGGCTCAGCTCACCGCCCGAGGCGATCTTGGCCAGGGGCCGGAAGCCTTCGCCGGGGTTGGGTTCGATCCAGATGGCCAGTGCCGAGAAGCCTGTGGCGGCCACCCGGACGGGCCGACCACTCTGCTCGACGGGGCTGTTGGAGTCTTCGGCCAGGGCCAGACGCAGCTGGATCCGGGCCCCCTTCATCCCCAGGTGAACCAGGCGTTTCTGCACCTCGGCCTCCAGCTTGGGCAGGGTCGCCATGCGCTGGCCGTGCAGGGCGTCAGCCCCGCGACGGTAAGTCTCCACGACTCGCGCCAGGGCCGCTTCCAGTTCCTTGACGGGCGCGTCACCCGCCAGCAGGGAACGCTGCTCGGCCTTCAGGGTGAGCAGCCGCTCCGGGAGTTCCTCCGGTTCACAGCGGTGGCGGCGGGCCAGGCGTTCGTACTGCGCCAGCCGGGCCTCCATGGCCTCGATGCGATCCGCGCCCGCACCGGCCCAGCGAAGGGCCTGATCTTGGGCAAGGGCGAGCAGATCCTCCAGTTCCAGCACTGCGGAGCGCAGCCGGTCCTGCTCGGCCACGGCATCGGGCCAGTGGGCCACGGCCCGCATCAGGGCCTTGTGGGCCAGTTCGACCTTGGGCAAGCCCTCGTTCAGAGCCTCGGCCGCTTCGCGGAAAGCTCCCTCCAGATGCACCGCGTGGCGGAGGGGCTCGCGGTCCGCCTTGAGCTGGGCCCATTCCCCCGGCTTCGGGGCCAGCTTGTCGAGGTCGGCGAGGGCCTCGGCCAGCTGCTCCAGGCGCTGTTCCCGGTCCGCCTGGCTCCGGCGCCGGGCCTTGAGCGCCCCTTCCGCCTCCCGCACCGCCGCAGCTTCGACTTCCAGGCAGGGCTCGATGCCCAGCACCTCGTCGATCAGGGTCAGATGCCGATCCTCGCCCAGCAGGGATTGGTGGTCATGCTGGCTGGTGAGCCGCATCCAGAGACGCCCGGCCTCGCGCAGATCGGCCAGGGCGCAGCTGGCCCCGTTGATCCAGGCGCGGCTGCGACCCGACCCGATCTCCCGGCGCAGCACCACGGGCTGTTCCTCGGGCAGGCCCCGGTCCTGCAGGAAGGCCCGCCAGGCCTCAAAGCGGCCCTCGACCACAGCCTCGACCGTGGCCCGTTCCGCGCCGTGGCGCACCAGCTCCGCATCGCCCCGGGCGCCCACCAGCAGCGAGAGCGCGTCCACCAGCAGCGACTTCCCCGCACCGGTCTCGCCCGTGAGCACCGTGAAGCCCGGCCCCCAGTCCAGGGACAGGTCTTCCACCAGGGCCAGGTTCTGGATGCGCAGGGAGGCAAGCATGCGATCAGTCTAGCGGGGGCCGGGGCGCCCGGGCCTTGCATCCCCTCTGCTCATCGTCAGAGGAGGCTCACTCCAGATGCGATACAGGCTGATCCGGGTGCCACATGCGCCAATGAATCGCCAGCTGTCGGACCCGGGTCCGGCTAGCTGCGAGGTTGAGCTTTGGGTCCCCCAGGACCGGGTCATGGGTCAGCAGAAAGAGGAACCCGGGGGGCAGATGGTCCCTGTCACCGGGCAACTGCAGGCAGGTCCAGAGCAGTTCCAGATACTCCCGCTCTCGCTCAGGGGTCTGTGTGGCAAGATCCGGTTGCATTCTGCGGAAGTAGCGGAGCCGCTGATCCGGCGTCAGATCCGTGCGATGAAGGGCCGGTCCGAGGGCCCAGAGCTGACCCTCATCGGCACCCTGGACCACCTGCCGCTTGAGCTTCTGTTCCTTCCAATACTCGTTGGGAGAGAGATCCCCCATCCCTGCCGCCGGGTTCACCCAAAGCCAGGGGTCAAAGGCCGATCCCATCTGGACCGAGGCCAACACCAAGAGGGAGGGCACCACGACCAGGGCGAGGGTCCCTGGCGCCATCCGCGACACCCACCGTCGCCCGCCAGCCAGGAGGAGGAACGGAAAGACGAGGGCGAAGAGAATCGGGAAGCCGGGAAGAAAAATCGGGAAGAGTGCCCAAGCCAGGAGCCCGGAAAGCAGGCGCACCCGACGCGACCAGGGCAGCGGCCGGAGGAGGAAGGGGGAAATCAGCAGGATCCCCACCATGGCACCAAGCAGCAGTCGCGCTCCATAGAGCAGGTAGAGCGGGATGACACCCGATCCGAGAAGAGTGACCCAGGGGGCCGAGAAGGCCTGGAGAACTCCCATCTCCCTGGCAACTCCGAACCAGTGGCCAACGGCCAGGAGCAGCGCAAACAGGAGCCCCATGGCAAGGGAGATAACCAGTGGCGAGGCTAAACCCACCAAGACCCCCACTCCGGTACCCCAGAGCAGGGCGCCAATTGCGGAGCCACCCCCGCAGCTTCTTCGGTAGAGGTCATCCAGGTTCCGCTCCAGCAGTCCCGCCCTGCTTCGCGCGGAGTCACGGGGTGGCAACCCAGACCGTGGGGGCGGGATCGGGGCGTCCATCAGGGAAGGTTCATAGGGGGTAGGTCCAGTCCACTGCAAGCATCAGCGGAGACTGTATCGCGAAGTGAATGATCGAGGTGGTCTGGATCCGATGCTGGACAGCGCAGCAAGGGGGCCCCGTCGGCCTTCCAGCTACTTCCCGCGCTGGGTGATCAACCTGCGCATCGCCTCCATCTCCTGATCCACGCCCGCGGCCTGGGCTGCGAAGCTGCGCTGCACCACCACGTCCGGTGTGACGCTGGTATCGGGTGTGGTGACGCCGTAGCGCGCCGCCAGGAGCGGGATGTCCACTGCCACCCCCGAATGGGGCAGCGTGACCCAGGTCAGCTGCCCGCCATTGAGTCCCCGCTGGTTACCGCCAGTGGCCTGGCCCACCAGGGTGGCAACACCACTGCGCTGGAGCAGGTCCGCCAGGACGAAGGTCGCTGAGCTGTTCTCGGGGCCCACCAGCGCATAGGTCTTGCCGGCATAGGGCTGCCCTGCGGGCTGGATGAAGCGCTGCGCGTAGGGGCGGGATTTGAGCTGGAACTTGCCTGCGGCGGTGCCTTCGGTAATGAGGACCAACCGGGCCTGCAATCCTTGACTGACCCCCTGCTGCTTGACCTGTCCCCTGGTCTGCACCTGAACCTCCTCGTCTGGACTTCCCTTGGATGCCGTTCAGGCCGGTTCGTTCGGGCCATCTCCAACCTGGGAGCGCCCTGGGAGACCCCGGGGTAGGGTCGCCGGTCATACTGGTTTCGGAGGATCCCCATGCCCTACCGGAAGCCCTGCGCCAGCGTCCTGGAGGCCATCGGCAACACGCCGCTGGTCCGGTTGCGCCGCGTCGTCGAACACCTTCCGGTCGAAGTCTTCGCCAAGCTGGAGTTCCTGAACCCCATGGGCAGCAGCAAGGACCGGATCGCGAAATACATGATCGAGGCCGCGGAGCGTGACGGCCGGCTGAAGCCCGGCGACCTGATCATCGAGAACTCCTCGGGCAACACGGCCATGGGCATGGCCCTCATGGCCATCCAGAAGGGCTACCGCCTGAAGGTGGTGGTGCGCGACACGATCTCCCAGGAGAAGCTGAACCAGCTGCTGGCCCTGGGCGTCGCGGTACAGAAGGCCGACACGAGCCTGCCTCCCGAACATCCCGAGAGCTACAACAACCTGGCCGTGAAGCTGGCCCGCGAAACGCCCGGCTGCTACTTCCCCGACCAGCACGGCAACCGCGAGAACAACGCCGCCCACTACCACGGCACGGGCCCCGAGATCTGGGAGCAGATGGAGGGCCGCATCGACTATCTGGTGGCGGGGGCTGGCACCGGGGGCACCATCGGCGGAGCGGGACGCTACCTGAAGGAGAAGGATCCGAGGATCAAGGTGGTGGCCGTGGATCCCGTGGGATCGGTCTTCTCGCCCCACTTCCGGGGCGAGAAGGAGCCCAAGGCCGGACCCTACAAGATCGAGGGACTGGGGGACGAGTTCCTTATCCCCACCATGGAGTTCGAGGTCATCGACGACATGCTTCAGGTCACCGATGCCCAGGCCTTTCACCATGCCCGACGCCTGGTGCGCGAAGAGGGCGTGTTGGGCGGCGGCTCCAGCGGTGCGGCACTCTGGGCGGTGCGGGAGGTGGCGAAGCAGCTGCCGCCCATGGACCGCCCGGCGCGCATCGTCACCGTGTTCCCCGATGGGGCGGGCCGCTACCTCAGCAGCATCTTCAACGACGCCTGGCTGGCGGAACGCGGACTCCTGGAGACGGAATGACGGCCTTCTCCGGCACCTACGTCGAGGCCGTCCGGCAGGCCCTCTTCGATGCCATGGGGGCTGATCCCCGTGTCTGCTGCCTGGGCGAGGACATCGGCGCCTACGGCGGCGCGTTCCGGGCCACGGAGGGCCTGTTGGCGCGCTTCGGCCCGGATCGGGTGATCGATACGCCCATCGCCGAACAGGCCATCGCCGGTTCCGCCATCGGGCTGGCCCTCATGGGCCAGCGGCCCGTGGCGGAGTTCCAGTTCATGGACTTCGCCCTGCTGGCCTCGGATCTCATGGTGAACTTCGCCGCCAAGGCCCACTGGCGCTGGGGCGCCACGGTGCCCGCGGTCTTCCGGGGTCCCTCCGGCGGGGGCAACGGCGGCGGCCCCTTCCACAGCCAGAACCCCGAAGGGCATTTCCTGGGCAGCCCCGGCCTGAAGGTCGTCGCGCCGGGCACGGTGCGCGATGCCTACGCCCTGCTGCGGGCGGCCATCGAGGACCCAGACCCCGTGATGGTCTTCGAGCACAAGCACCTCTACCGCAGGCTGAAGGATCAGTGGAAGGAGGCCCCCACGGCCCGGCTCGGCGAGGCGGCCCTGCGCAAAGATGGCGCCGCGGGCTGCATCATCACCTACGGCGCGGCCCAGCACGTGGCCCTGGCGGCCGTGGCCGACCTCGACGTGGCCGTGCTGGACCTGCGCACCCTCTGGCCCCTGGACGACGAGGCCATCGCGGCCCTGGCGCAGCGCACCCACCGGGTGCTGGTGCTCACTGAGGCCAGCCGCACCTACGGGCCCGGCGCGGAGCTGGCGGCCCGCATCGGCGAGACCTGCTTCCCCTGGCTCGATGCGCCCGTGCTGCGGGTGGGCGCCGCGGACACGCCCACGCCCGCCAGCCCGCCCCTGGAAGCCGCGGCCCTGCCCAGCGCTGAGCGGGTGCGCTCGGAGCTGGACCGCCTGCTGGCCTGGTGAGGGATGGCCCTGCGCACCCTGGTCCTGTTGCTGGCCTGCGCCATCCTGCCGGCGGCCCCGAAGGCCATCTGGGTGTGGGAGACGGAGACCCTGCGCCTCCTGGATGACCGGGCCTACGAGGCCCGGGTCGTGGGTCTGCTGCGCGACCACGGCTTCCGCACGCTGTTCCTGTACGCCGACGACTACCGGGCCCGCAATTCCATCCTGAACGAGCGGGCGGCCTACCGGGGCCTCCTCACCCGCCTCCATGCGGCGGGCTTCCGGGTCGAGGCGCTGCTGGGTTCGTACCCCATGAAGACCTGGGAGTACGTGCTGCCCGAGCGCGACCAGGCGGCCCGCGCCATGATGCAACACATCCTGGACTACAACGCCGCCGCGGCGGCGCAGGAGCGCTTCGACGGCGTCCACCTGGACATCGAGCCCCATGCCCTGGATTCCTGGAGCGACGAGACACGAGCGCCCCTGTCGCGGATGTTCCTGGCCCGGTCCCGGGAATGGGTGGCCATGGCCCGCCAGGCGGGAAAGGACTTCCTCGTGGGCGCGGCGATCCCCTTCTGGTACGACGGGTTCACGGTGGCGTGGGAGGGCGTGACCAAGCCCCTGAACGCCCACCTGCAGGACCTCTACGACTACGTGGCGGTCATGGACTACCGGAACCGCGCGGAGGGACCCGACGGGATCATCGCCCATGCCCGCGAGGAGATCGCCTATGGCACGGCGCAGGGGAAGTCTGTCCTCCTGGGGCTCGAGACCGGCGAGGCGCAGCCTCCGAAGGTGACCTTCCGGAACCGGGGCCCGGCCGCGCTGACCCGCGAGATGGCCGCCACCGAGCAGGCCTTCGCCCGGAAGCGGGCCTTCGGGGGCTTCGCCATCCACCACCTGCGGACCTGGCTGGAGCTGCTCGAAACCCCGGCTCCCGCCCCCTCCGGGCGGCCCTGACATGCCTCCCCACCTTCGGCGCTTCGCCGCCGCCCTCCTCGTGCTGGCCGTCTGCGGTTGGGTGCTGAGCGAGGCGCCCACGCAGGATGGCGGGCTCCTGGCCGCCCGGGCTCTCCAGGAGACGGGTCGCGCCCTGGTGGAGGCCGGGCGCTACGCCGAGGCCCTGCCCCTGACCCGCGAGCTGCACGAGGCCTATCCCACCAACCACGTCTACCTCAGCCGCCTCGCCGACATCCACGAACACCTGGGCCGGTGGCCGGAGTGCGCCGCCGCCTGGGAGGCCTACCTGAAGGTCTCCCCCACGCCCTGGGAGGCCTTCCCGTAGCTGGGGGACGCCTACTTGAAGATGGGGCGGCCGCAGGCGGCCCTCGAGACCTTCGCCCGCTGGTCGGAGCTGGAGCCGGACAGCCCTGAGGCGGCCTACTTCCACGGCCGGGCCTTCGAGCGGCAGCAGGAGTTCCAGAAGGCCAGGAGCATCTATCGTCAGGGGCTCAGGCAGCATCCGAACAGCAGCGACCTACGCGTGGGACTGGCGCGCATGACCCTCTTCCTGGGCAGCACCGTCGAAGCCCGACGCCTGGCCGAGGAGGCCGTGAGGCGGGCCCCCGCCGCGGTGGACGCGCGACTGCTCCTGGGCATGGCGCTGCGCGCCGAGGGCAAGCTTGGCGCAGCCCGCCGTCAGCTCGAGGCGGCCCAGACCCTGAGCCCCGACTACCTGGATCTCCTCCAGGTGCTGGGGGCCGTGGCGGAGCAGCAGGACGACCTGCCCGCGGCCCGCGCCGCCTACGGCCGCGTTCTGCAGCTGCAACCCGGCCATGCGGCGGCCCGGGCGCGGCTCGCGGAGCTGTCAAAGGGAGAGAGGCCCTGATGCGCCGCTCCTTGCGCCTGGCGGCCCGCGGGGCCCTCCTTCTGGTGATGGTCGCCTCCGCCACCGCCTGCCTGCTGGTGGACCTCCCCTTCACCTACCAGGCCGTGGTGCGGGCCGGTCTCCTGCCCTGGCTGCCTAGCGCCATGCGGCTCCAGCCCTGGGCCCTGCTCCTGGCCGTCGCGGCCAACGCCATGGTGGACCGGCGGTCCCCCGGTTCCTCCCTTGCGCCTTGGCGGGCCTGGTACGTGGGAGCCATGGCCCTCGGCGCCTTGGCGCTGATCCCCATCTCCGGCCTGAGCCACCTGGCGCCTGGATTCCCCGCCCGCCTGGGCACCCTGGCCTTCCTGGCGGCCGCCGGGACGCTGCTGGCCCTGGATCTGATCGAGGCCCGACTGGCGTGGCCCCAGCGCGAGCCCGGCTCGGACGATGCCCGCCGCCTCTTCGTGTCGACCCTCCTCACGGCGGCGCTGGTCACCCTGACCTTCTTCGCCATCGGCCTGGGCCGAGCCCTGGCCTCGGGAACCGCCATCCATCTCAGGGAGGTCGCCACCACGCTGGGATGGAGCTTCCTCGCCCATGGGCTGGTACTGTCCATGGCGGCGGTGGCGCTCCTGGGGCTCCAGGCCGCGGCGGGCTTCTTCCCGCGGGTTCGCGCGGCGGAGTTCCTGCTCACCCTGCTGGCCCTCGCCGCCTCCTTCGCCGGCATCCTCCTGGTGGTCGTCTTCCCCGGCATCGCCTTCGCCGGGCCCTTCTCCTGGGCCGTGGCCCTGCTGCTGGGGTTCTGCGTGGCGGCCCTGCTGGCCCAGATGGGACTCGGGGAGCGCCCCGTGGGCAGCGCCCTGGCGGCCTTCCTCCGCCCCCTCCACCCGGTCCGGGTGAGCCACTGGAGCGTGGCGGCGGGCCTGCTCCTGGCCCTGGGCGTGGCCCTCCTGTTCGGGCTGAAGATCGCGCGCTTCGACTGGAACCAGCTCTTCCAGCAGCTGGGCGCGATCCTGACGGCCGTCCTGGTCTTCACGCCCATCTACCTGAGCCAGTCCGCCACCGCCGGGCCCCACTCCTGGTCACCCCGGCTCTTCGCGGCGCCGCTGGTGCTGCTGGCCCTGTTCCGGCTGTGGGGCACGCCCCTGCCGCAGCCTTCAAAGAGCTGGCTAGCGCGGCCGGCGGCGAGCGCCGTGGCGGCGCACACGGGCTTCGATGCCTCCGCCCTCCTGGTGGCCAACCTGTTGCGGCCCTCCGCCGGCAACGAGGAGTCCATCTATCGGATCCTTTTGGCCAACAGCAACATCCCCCACGCGGTGAAGGTCGACGCGAAGGACCTGCGCTTCGCCGATCCCCTGACCCCCTCGACCGTGGACCGGCCCGACATTTACATCTTCGTGGTGGACAGCCTGCGCCAGGACTACCTGGGGGCCTACAACCCGCGGGTGACCTTCACGCCGAACCTCGACCGCTTCGCGGCCGAGAGCACCGTGATTCCCAGGGCCTTCACCCGCTACGGCGCCACAGGTCTCTCCGAGCCTTCCATCTGGGTCGGGGGCATGCTCCTGCACAAACAGTACATCGTCCCCTTCCACCCCCTGAACGCGCTCCAGAAGCTGGTGGAGGCCGACGGTTACCGGCCGTACCTGTCCATGGATTCCATCCTCGACGTGGTGGTGAAGCCCACGCCGGACCTCGTCAGGCTGGATGCGGGCATCGGCACCGGGGACCTCCGCCTGGGCGCGACCCTGAAGGACCTCCAGGGGAAGCTGGACCAGGCCCCCAAGAATCGTCCCGTCTTCATCTACACCCAGCCCCAGGACCTCCACATCTCTTCCATCAGCCGCGAGGGCAAGGACATCCCGCGTGGTGAAGATTACCCGGGCTTCTACGCGCCCTACGCCAGCCGCCTGCGCCGCCTGGATGCGGAGTTCGGGGCCTTCATCCAGTACCTGAAGGACCGGGGCCGCTTCGACCGCAGCCTCATCATCTTCACGGCGGACCACGGGGATTCGCTTGGAGAGGAAGGGCGCTTCGGCCACGCCTACACCCTGTTCCCCGAGATCATGAAGGTGCCCCTGCTCCTCCATGTGCCGGAAAAGCTCCGCGCGGGGCTGGTCATGGATCCGAAACAGGCGGCCTTCCTCACGGACATCACACCGACGCTCTACTACCTGCTGGGCCACCGCCCCCTGGCCGCGGATCCCGTCCTGGGGCGCCCCCTCTGGACCCAGACGCAGGCCGAGCAGGACCGCGCCCGCCGGGACCACCACCTCATCGCCTCCAGCTACGGCGCCGTCTGGGGCATCCTCAGCGGCGACGGGAAGACCCTCTATGTCTCTGATGGCGTGAACTTCGCCGACCACTGCTTCGGCCTCGGCTCCGATCCGAAGGGAACCCGGATCCCCGTCACACCTGAGTTGAAGCAGCGCTACGACCGGTTGATCCTTCAGGAGATCGACCACCTCAACGCCTTCTACGCATTCACTCCCGGAAAAGGATCCCCATGAAGCCCATCGCCAGGATCCACCGGCCCGTGCTGCTGCTCACGGCGGGGCTGGCCCTGTGGGGGCAGGAGGGCGTGGACGAGCTGTTCGCCCGGGCCCGCCGCCTCGCCTTCGACGGCAAGCGGGCCGAGGCCCTCGAGCTCTGCCGTGCCGCCCTCCAGCGCAGCCCCGGCTACCACGACATCCGCATCCTGGTGGGACGGATCCACGCCTGGGACGGACGCTACGACGAGGGCCGGATCGAGCTCCTGCAGGTGCTGCGGACCGAGCCGGGCCACCTGGACGGACGTGTGGCCCTGGTGGACCTGGAGCTCTGGTCGGATCACCCCCGGTCCGCGCTCACCCTCTGCGACGAGGGCCTGGCCCTGCACCCGGCCCAGCCCCTTCTGCTGTTCCGGAAGGCCCGGGCCCAGAAGGCCCTGGGCGCCTACCCGGAAGCCCTCGAGACGGCCAAGCAGTCCCTGGTGGCGGATCCGGGGCTGTATGAGGCCCGCCAGCTCATCGAGAACCTCGCCGAGCTGAGCCAGCGCTCGAAAGTGTCCCTGACCCAGACCTACGATCACTTCGACCGCACCTTCGACCCCTGGAGGATGACCTCCCTGGGCGTGGCCCACCGCTTCGACGCCGGCTCCCTCATCGGCCGCGTCAACCGTGCCTCCCGCTTCGGCGACACGGGGAGCCAGCTCGAGGTGGACGCCTACCCGCGCTGGAAAGACGGCACCTATTTCTACCTCAACGCCGGGTTCTCCGAGTCCAGCCTCTTCCCCCACCGCCGCTATGGCGGAGAGATCTTCCAGACCTTCCCCCGTGGCTTCGAAGGCTCCCTTGGCTTCCGCCACCTGCGCTTCAGCGCCTCGACCGTCACGATCTACACCGGCTCCCTGGGGAAGTACTGGGGCGACTACCTCTTCAGCCTGCGGGCCAACGCCACGCCCAGCTCCATCGGCTCGTCGGAATCCGGCTCCATCGCGGTGCGGCGCTACTTCGGGGATGGCGAGAACCACCTGACCGTCAGCCTCGGTTCCGGCGTCTCGCCGGACCAGCCGAACCCCAACGCCGAGATCCTCAACCTGCGCTCCCGCAAGGCCAGCCTCGCCGCCCAGGGGTGGATCCACCGGCGGCTCATCCTGTCGGGCAGCCTCGCCTACGAGAAGCAGCAGCTTGGCCAGGGCGTCGAGCGGGCGCAGACGACCTTCGGAGCCGGGCTGGAGTGGCGGTTCTGATTTCATCACGGGCACGGGAAACCGCTGAACCGATCGCTTGTTTGCTAATCTCTCCCCATGAGTCGGAAGTGGCCTGACCCCACCCGGGTCCTAGTCGTGGAGGATGACCAGGCAACCGCCCGGCTCATCCAGGCGCGCCTGGAGATGGAGGGATTGAAGGTCCTCATGGCCCCCAACGGCGTCGAAGGCCTCGAACTCCTCCAGCGCGAGGCCATCGACCTCGTCACCACGGACTTGATGATGCCCGCCATGAATGGCTTCCGCCTCGTCCAGGAGATCCGCGACCTGCCGCCACCCAAGGGGCGCGTCCCCATCCTGCTCATCTCCAGCAACCAGAACGAGCAGGACATGATCCGCTGCCTGGCGGCCGGAGCCGACGACTACATGACCAAGCCCATCTCGGCGCAGGTGCTCGTGGAGCGTCTCTGGCGCATGCACCAGCGCTCCCTCAACGCGGGCTGAGGCAGACCATGCACCTGCCGCCGGCGATGGTGCTCCAGGTCCTGATCTGGGGGACGGTGATCCTGGGCGGCCTGGTCTCTGCCCTGATCCTCCTGGGCATGGGCATCCAGCTCCGGCAGGACCGGCAGAACCGGCATCGCATCGCCCGCTACCAGGCCTGGGAGACCGATCTGGCCACCTACCTCTTCAGCGGCGAAGCCTCCTCCCGCGCCTTCCCGAGCATCGCGAAGGAGGACCGGCAGCTCTTCCAGAAATTCCTCACCCGCTACCACGCCACCCTGGCCGGCCAGGAGGCGGAGGCCCTGCGGGAGCTCTACCTGGGCCTGGGGGTGCATCAGTCCCTCCCCCGGCGCCTGCAGCACCGGCAGACCACCGTCCGCGCCCAGGCCGCGCAGGAGGTGGGGATCTTCAAGCTGGGGGAGTATCTGGAAGCCGTCGTCCCGCTCCTGGCTGACCCAGTGCCCTACGTGACCCATCTGGCGGCGCAGGCCCTCACCCTGAGCGGCGACCTCCGCTTCGCCAGGCCCGTGGTGGATTGGGTGCTGCGGGAGGAACGCTACCAGCGGGAGCGGCTGCTGCGGGTGCTCGAAGGCTTCGGCCCGGACCTCCTCCCCTGGCTGGAGGCGCACCTCGAGCCGCCCGTGACCGCGCCGGAGCCCTGGATCCTCTTCGCCCTGCTGGCGGGGTCGCACCGACACCGTGAGAGCGAGCACCGCCTGCTGGAGCTCCTCGCCAGCCCCGACGTGGACATCCAGGCCTCGGCCCTGAAGGCGCTCGCGGCCCTGGCCGACCCCCTCACCTATGCCCGGGTGGAACCCCTGGCCCGGCACGAGGCCTGGCCCGTCCGGGCCCAGGCCGCCAAGGCCCTGGGCCTCATCGGCGGACCCGATGCCATCCCGGCCCTCATCGCCCTGACCAGCGATCAGATCTACGAGGTCCGCCGCAACGCGGCCCAGGGCATGGCCGACCTGGGCCATGCCGGCACCTCGGCGCTGACCTGGCTGGCGGAAGATCCCACGGCGGACCGCTTCGCCCGCGACATCGCGCGGGAGCGCCTGGAGTGGGCCGACGAGCGGGGACACCAGTGAGTTTCCGCGCCTTCGTCACCGTCTTCATCGAGTGGGGCATCCTGGCCTACTTCCTGGCCCTCCACCTCACCCACCTGTCCCTGATCCTGCGGGCCTTCTTCTCCATCCGCCGCTACCTCGAGGAGGCGGAGACCGATCGCCTCGACACCGCCTTCGAGACCAGCCACTACAAGCCCATGACCCTCATCTGCCCCGCCTACAACGAGGAGGCGGGCGTGGTGCCCAGCGTGAACAGCCTCATCAGCCTGCGCTATCCAGAGTTCCAGGTGGTGGTGGTGAACGACGGCAGCAAGGACGCCACGCTGGAGAAGCTCATCGCAGCCTTCAAGCTGAAGCCCAGCGCGCGCGTGCTGCGCCAGCTCCTGCCCACCAAGGAGGTACGGGGCATCTACGAAAGCGCCTACGTGCCCAACCTGGTGGTGGTGGACAAGGCCAACGGCGGCAAGGCTGACGCCCTCAACTGCGGCATCAACCTGGCCCGCTACCCGCTGGTCTGCTGCATGGACGGGGACAGCCTGCTGGAGAACGACTCGCTCCTGCGCATCGCCAGGCCCTTCATGGACCGGCCCCACCTGGTGGCCTCGGGCGGCGTCATACGCCCCCTCAACGGGTGCCGCGTCACGGCCATGGGCATCCGCGGGATCCACCTCCCGGATTCCTGGCTGGCGCGCTTCCAGATCGTGGAGTACCTGCGGGCCTTCCTCTTCGGCCGCGTGGGCCTCGCCTCCCTGGACACCATGTTCATCGTGAGCGGGGCCTTCGGCGTGTTCCGCAAGGAGCTGATCGTCCAGGCCGGCGGTTTCGAGACCGCCACCATCGGCGAGGACTTCGAGCTGGTGGTGCGCATGCACCGCTGCCTGCGCGAGTGGAAGCGGCCCTACCACATCACCCTCGTGCCCGACCCCGTCTGCTGGACCGAGGTGCCCGAGGACGCCAAGGTCCTGGGCCGGCAGCGGAACCGCTGGCAGCGGGGCCTGCTGGAGACGCTCTGGAAGCACCGGCGGATGTGGTTCAACCCGAAGTACGGGCGCGTGGGCCTCTTCTCCATGCCCTACTTCATCTTCTTCGAGGCGTTGGCGCCGGTCATCGAGGTCCTGGGCTATGTGGTATTCGCCTGGTCGCTGTGGACCCACGCCATCAACAGCGCCTTCGCGATCCTCTTCATCTACGTGGCCCTCCTGCTGGGCGTGTTGAACTCCGTGGTGTCGGTGGTGCTCCAGGAGATCAGCGGCCACCGGTACCAGGGGCTCAAGGCCTGGTCCCTGCTGCTGTTCACGGCCGTGGTCGAGAACTTCGGCTACCGGCAGATGACCGTGTGGTGGCGCCTGAAGGGCACCATCGACTGGTTCCGGGGCAAGGAGGGCTGGGGCCAGATGAAGCGCAAGGGCATCGGCCCCCAGCCGCCCGCGGCACCACCCCCGGCTTGACGGGGCGCACCGGGCCATTCATTCTTGATCCTCGATCTTTGGCAGTCCAATGAGTGTCTGATGGCGTCCAGCGGCCTCGCGATGAAGCCAGCCGGGATGCACCGCAAGGAAGGGCCCGCCGGGCAACGTGGTTCGTTGTTCAAGGGCCCTGACGCCGCGGGGCGCCCGGCCGGCTTCATCCCTCTGGGCGAGGGCCGGCGGGCGTCGCGATGCAGCGTCACGCTCGTCACGCGTAGTACCCGCTACGCTTCGACTCGCGTTCCTCGCCTCACTCGCCCGGCGACCCTCGCGCGAGGCGGCTGGGCGCCATCAGACACTCAATAGCGCTATCCAGAAAGGTGGAGGGAAAGGCCCTGTGAAACCTTGGCAACCTGCGACAGCAAGGTGCCAACTCCTGCCCTCGGCGTGCCCGGGGGGAAGATACCGAACCGTCACAGACTGACCCGAACCGACCTGGATGCCGATCAAGCGACTGCCACCTTCCGGGCGCAGCCATGACCTCCTCCACCTTCCAGCAGGCCCTCGATGCCGGCGAGTGCTTCCTCTTCGACGGAAGCACCGCCACGGCCCTGCATGACCGCGGGATCACCCTGCAGCGAAGCTTCGAGGAGTGCAACCTCAAGTCGCCCGACCTTCTGCTGGCCATCCATGGCGAGTTCCTCGCCGCCGGCGCCCAGGTGCTCAC
The DNA here is from genome assembly GCA_963751095.1 of uncultured Holophagaceae bacterium. GTDB lineage: Bacteria > Acidobacteriota > Holophagae > Holophagales > Holophagaceae > Geothrix. The sequence continues at coordinate 66,415 of CAVVTK010000009.1, forward strand.
CACCAACACCTGGGGCGCGGGCCGCCTGAAGCTGGCGACCCGAGGCCTCGAAGCCGAGCTCGACGCCATCAACCGCCAGGGGGTGGAGCTGGCCAAGCGGGCCATCACCCAGCAGGGAAGCCGCGCCTGGGTGGCCGGCTGCATCGGCCCTCTGGGTGTGCGCATCGAGCCCTGGGGGCCCACCTCCTTCGACGAGGCCCGCGCCCTCTTCCGCGAGCAGGCGACGCCGCTCATGGCGGCCGGGGCCGACCTCATCGTCCTGGAGGGCTTCGAGGACCTCAACGAGATCCACCAGGCCCTCCTGGCAGTACAGGAGCTGGGCAAGCTCCCCATCGTCGCCCTCATGACCACCAACGAGGAGGGCCAGGCCCTCTTCGGCGCGGAGCCAGATTGGTTCATCAAACAGCTGGACACCTGGGGCGCCGACATGGTGGGCCTCATCGGGGGGAACGGCCCAGCCCCCCACCTGCGTCTACTGGAAAAGCTCAAGGCGGTGACAGCCAAACCCATCGTCCTCCAACCCAATCCCGGCCTGCCCAACATGGTGGATGGTCGTCTCATCTACGGCGCCAGTCCCGAGTACCTGGGCGGCTTCGCCGGGCGTGCCCTGGCGGCAGGTGCCCGCGCCGTGGGCGGCTGCAGCGGCACCACGCCCGCCCACATCCGCGCCATGCGCGGCGCCTTCCAGCAGGAGCGCGCCTTCGTGCAGGCTGGCGGCGGCTTCGAGCTGAAGCCCCACGAGCAGCCCCAGCCCGAGGTGCCCTTCGCCTTCCGCAGCCGCTTCAGCCTCAAGCTGGCTCAGAACGAGTTCATCCACACCGTGGAGTTGGTGCCTCCTAAGGGCATGGAGTACGACAAGCTCGTGGCCAAGACCCGCCAGTGCCGGGCCTTGGGCGTGGACGCCATCAACGTGCCCGATGGTCCCCGCGCCATGGCGCGCATGTCCGCCCTGGCCACGGCACTGATCATCGAGCAGCAGGTGGGGCTCGAAACGATCCTCCACTACGCCTGCCGGGACCGGAACCTGCTGGGCATGCAGAGCGATCTGCTGGGCGCCGCGGGGCTGGGCCTGCGCAACATCCTGGCGGTCACCGGCGATCCTCCGAAGCTGGGGCCCTATCCCCAGGCCACCGCGGTCTTCGACGTGGATGCCATCGGCTTGGTGAACATGATCAAGCGCCTCAACACGGGCCTTGATCTGGGTGGCGCCAGCATCGGCAAGCCGACGTCCTTCAGCGTGGGCGTGGGCGCCAATCCCGTGGCCGCGGACCTGGAGCGGGAGAAGACTCGCTTCCGCTACAAGGTGGAGGCCGGCGCCCAGTGGGCCATCACCCAGCCGGTCTTCGACGCGGAATCCCTCTTCCGCTTCCTCGACTTCACCGAGGCCCTGGACGGCAAGGGCGGCCTGCCCATCATCGCGGGCATCTGGCCCCTCAAGAGCCTGCGCAACGCCGAGTTCATGGCCAACGAGGTGCCCGGCGCCTATGTGCCACCCGCCGTGCTCACCCGCATGGCCAGGTGGTCCACCGCCGAGGACCAGGTCAAGGAGGGCCTCGCCATCGCCCAGGAAGTCATCGAGGCCATCCGCCCCCGCATTCGCGGCCTGCAGCTCTCCGCCCCCTTCGGGCAGGTCGAGCTGGTGGCACCGCTGCTCCCGAAACGGGAGAAGGAATGATGAAAACAACAGGCGGAACACAGAGGACACAGAGAACCCCAGAGGACACAGAGAAAAGCGCTGGTCGCGGAAGACGCAGAAAAAAGCCGGAAACCACGGAAAAAGGCATGGGCGTCCGCACCAAAAGCACGGACTGCACCCCGGGGGCGCCGGAGTTGCGCTTGTTGGGACGCGATCCCGGCGCCCCCGGGATCACTTCCGGCCACGCCGGAAGCCGCCTTCGGCGGGCCCGTACGGCGAGGACTACGGCCCCTTCAGCGTCTTCTGTGGAATTCCGTGTCTTCCGTGACCAGCCAGGCATTGTTGAGTTCCTCGGCATTCGGGGCGGAACCACTCCGCATCCGTTCTCTGTGTCCTCTGCGGCCCTCTGTGTCCTCTGCGTTCCTGCTTTCACCCTGGATGCTGCATGCCTGTAAAAATTCATTTCCGCCTGGAGGACCTGCTGGTGGAAGCCCCGGCGGGAACTTCCCTGCAGCGCATCGCTGACGCCGCCGGCGCCGACATCACCTTCGGCTGCCGCACGGGCTCCTGCGGCACCTGCCGCGTCAGCGTCGCCGAGGGACTGGAGCACTGCAGCGAGCCCGGCCCCGAGGAGCGCGACTTCCTCAAGGGCCTGGACGCCCCCGCCGACCAGCGCCTGGCCTGCCAGGTGACCGTCCACGGCGACGTGGCCATCGACTATCTGGGGCTGTGACATGACCACCCTCGACGCCCTCCTCCGCGAAAAAGTGCTGCTGCTGGACGGCGGCATGGGGACGCAGATCTTCGCGCGGAAGCCCACGGTGGAGGACTACGGCGGCGCGGCCCTGGAGGGCTGCGTGGACCTGCTCACGGAGCGCCGCCCTCAGTGGATCCGCGAGATCCACGAGAGCTATTTCAGGGCTGGCGCCGACGCCGTGGAGACCAACACCTTCGGTGCGAATCCCCTGGTGCTGGGGGATTTCGGTCTGTCCGCCAAAGCCTATGACCTGAACGTGCAGGCCGCCTCCATCGCCAAGGACGTGGCCCGCAGCTTCGACCGTCCCCGCTTCGTCATCGGCTCCGTGGGGCCCGGGACCAAGCTCATCACCCTGGGACACGTCAGCTACGCCGAGCTGCTGGCCTCGTACCGCGTGCAGATGGACGGCCTGCTGGATGGCGGCGCCGACGCGATCCTCATCGAGACCTGCCAGGACCTGGGCCAGATCAAGGTGGCCGTGCGCGCCGCCCGGGAGGCCATGGCCGCCAAGAAGCGGAAGGTGCCGCTCTGGGTCCAGGCGACCGTCGAAACCACGGGCACCCTGCTGGTGGGCTCCGACATCTCCGCCGTGCTCACCAGTGTTGAACCCCTGGGCATCGACGTGCTCGGCCTCAACTGCGCCACTGGCCCTGATGAAATGCACCAGCACCTCCAGACCCTCTGCGAGGCCAGCCCCTTCGCCATCAGCTGCCTGCCCAACGCGGGCCTGCCGGAGAACCGGGGCGGCCAGGTGGTCTACCCCCTCGATCCCGCCGGCTTCGCCCCCAAGGTGCTGCATGCCGCCTCGGAGTTCGGCATCGCCATCCTGGGCGGGTGCTGCGGCACCACGCCCGATCACATCCGGGCCCTGGCCCCGGGTGTCGAGAAGCTGAATCCTCCGAAGCGCACACCCACCCTGGAGCGCAGCGCCGCCAGCCTCTACCAGAGCGTGGCCCTGAAGCAGGAGCCCGCACCGCTGATCGTCGGCGAGCGGACCAATGCCAACGGCTCGAAGAAATTCCGCGACCTGCTGGCGGCTGAGGACTGGGACGGCATGATCACCCTGGCCAAGGAGCAGCAGCGGGAGGGCGCCCACCTGCTGGACCTCTGCGTGGCCTATGTGGGCCGCGACGAGGTGCGCGATGCGGACGAGCTGCTGAGCCGACTCATCTCGCAGATCACCCTGCCCCTCATGATCGACAGCACCGAGTTCCCGGTCATCGAGAAGGCCCTGCAGCGCTCGCCGGGCAAGTGCGTCATCAACTCCATCAACTTCGAGGACGGTGACGCCAAGGCCCGGGCCATTCTCGAGCTGTGCCGGACCTACGGCGCCGCCGTGGTGGCCCTCACCATTGACGAGCGCGGCATGGCGAAGAGTCGCGAACAGAAGCTCGAAGTGGCCAAGCGCCTCTACGCGCTGGCCGTGGGCGAATACGGCCTCGATCCCGGCGACCTCATCATCGACCCGCTCACCTTCACCCTGGGCAGCGGCGACGAGGAGTTCCGGGGCTCCGCCATCGAGACCCTGGAAGCCCTCGAGCTCATCAAGGCCGAGCTGCCGGGCGTCATGACCATTCTGGGCGTGAGCAACGTGAGCTTCGGCCTCAACCCCGCCAGCCGTCACGTGCTCAATGCCCTCATGCTCTACCACGGCGTGAAGCACGGCCTGGACATGGCCATCTTCAACGCTTCGAAGGTCATCCCCGTGGCCAAGATCGATCCTGATGACCGGAAGATCGTGGAGGACCTCCTCTTCGATCGGCGCCGTGAAGGCTATGATCCCCTCAAGGCGCTCATGGCCCGCTTCAGCGATCGCAAGGCCGCCGTGGTGGATGACCACCGCGCCGACCTGCCCGTGCTGGAGCGGCTCCATCGAGGCATCCTGGACGGCGAGAAGCAGGCCATCCTCGCCGACGTGGACGAGGCACTGCAAGACCACGATCCCCTGAAGCTCATCAACGAGGTGCTGCTGGGCGCCATGAAGGTGGTGGGCGAGCGCTTCGGTGCCGGCGAGATGCAGCTGCCCTTCGTACTGGAGAGCGCCGAGGCCATGAAGGCCGCCATCAAGCGCATCGAGCCGCACCTGCCCAGGGAATCCAACTACCAGAAGGGCCGCATCCTCCTGGCCACCGTGAAGGGCGATGTCCATGACATCGGCAAGAACCTGGTGGACATCATCCTCAGCAACAACGGCTTCGAGGTAAAGAACCTGGGCATCAAGCAGCCCATCGAGGCCATCCTGAAGGAGCTGGAGGCATGGCCCGCCGAGGCCATCGGGCTCTCGGGCCTGTTGGTGAAATCCACCGTGATCATGAAGGAGAACCTGCACTTTATGGAGGAGCTGGGCCTGAAGGTGCCCGTCATCCTCGGCGGCGCCGCCCTCACCCGCGGCTACGTGGAAGGCGACTGCCGGCGGTCCTATTCAGGGCCCGTCTACTACGCGGAGGACGCCTTCGAGGGGCTGCGGTATATGCAGGCGTTGGTGTCGGGTGAACCCTGCGTACCTGCGCCTGCTCCAGCCGCGTCCGCGGCTGGAGCAATAAAAATACTGCGGCGAGGCGGGGCTGCGGTCCCTCTTTCAGAGCAGGGGCAGAGTAGCTGGGTGCGCCATGAGGCGGCTCTGCCGCAGCCGCCTTTCTGGGGCGTGCGGGAGCTGGCGGATGCCCCGGTGGATCTCTTCGAGCACCTGGACGAGTTCGCGCTCATCCGCAACCGCTGGGGCTTCAGCCAGGGCAGTCAGAGCCACGAAGCCTTCGCCGCCGTGCTGCGCGACAAAGCCGAGCCTCAGCTGGCGGCCTGGAAGGCCCAACTGACAGCGAAGGCCCTCTTCCAACCAAAGGCCCGCTACGGCTACTTCCCCGTGCAGGCGGAGGACGACTCGCTGCGGGTCTTCGATCCGATGAATCGGGCCCACACCCTCGCCGTGCTCGGCTTCCCGCGCCAGGGCGCGGGAAGAAGGCTCTGCATCGCGGACTTCTTCCGCGCCGACACCATCGACGTGCTGGCCCTCCAGCTCGTCACCCTGGGCCAGGCCGCGGCGGACCACGCGGCCAAGCTCTATCGCGAGGACGGCTATGCGGACTACTTCGCCTTCCACGGCCTCGCCACGGAACTGACGGAAGCCTACGCCGAGCGCCTCCACGCCCGCATCCGCCGGGAGCTGGGCATCGCCGCCAAGGACCTGCCTGGCCGCGCCCTCTTCGCCCAGGGCTACCAGGGCTCGCGCTATTCGTACGGCTATCCCGCCTGCCCGGACCTCGAAGGCAACGGCCCCATCCTCGACCTGCTGCGCGGCGCCGAGATCGGCGTGACCCTCAGCGACAGCCACCAGATGGATCCCGAGTACAGCACCAGCGCCCTGGTGGCCTGGCACCCGCAGGCGCGGTACTTTTCAACCTGAGCGCACCCTATAGGAGCGCGTGCAACTTCTCGAGGGACAACCAGTCTGATTCCGCCAGGGTCTGGCCCGCCTGCTTCGTGAAGTTCATGTCGTGCACGTAGCGGCGACAGGCCACCTGGACGGTTTCGGCCAATTCGGCGGGCGTGAGCCTGGCCTCGCGGCCTGCGGCCCGCCCAGCCAGCATCAATCGGACAGTGGCGAACCGGACGATCAGCGTCGCGTAGTGCCGCCTGGGGTTGTCCTGTGACCAGGGGAAGATCTCCCGGAAGCATTCATTGATGAGGTAGTGCTCCAGCAGCCATGGCACGGCCTCCAGGGCCGGCGCCAGCCGCTCCAGACCGGTCTCGTAGGCGCGCACAAGGTCCGCGCTCTCCGGCAGGAGGTCGCCATGGAATCCCAGCCCACGGGTCACCTCGTCAAGGACCTTCCGGACGTTGGGCGACTGGAACGATTCTCGCCCAGCCAGCAGGAAGGGGGCAGTGATCTGGGCCTGGACATCGGGCAGCTCCACCTGACCGGCGAAGGCGGCCATGGCCGCGCCGCTGTCAAACTCGTGCTCCATGTCCCGGAGCAGGGCCGGGACGGCGTCCGCTTGTTTCGCCTCGAGCAGGTCCTGGAGCCGCTCGCAACATCGGCCGATCACCTTCAGGCGGTTGGACAGGCTGATGTCCTGGCTGAGTAGCACCTGGAAGAACAGGGTGCGGACCGCCTCCATCACCTCCAGCGAGAGTCCGAACCTGGCCTTGACCACCCCCAGGTAGCCCAGCGTAACGCTCTGTTCCTGGCCCACCATGTCGAAGGCCTCCTTGTCGAGCAGGGCCAGGCGGGCCGCTTCCGGACAAGAGAGCGTGAGCGTCATCTGATGCAGTGCTCCGAACCGGTGAATCGTTCGGGGATAGTAGCTGCAGGTATCCGAGAGGGCCTGCTCCCCCAAGCGCTCGTAGATGCGGCACAGCTTCTTGTCACTGAGCAGCGCGCAGCTGTGGCACTCGTCCTTCATGAGCTCGATGTGGCCATAGTCCTCGGCAGACTTGGAATGCGGATAGCGTTTCACATGCTTCGAGAAGAGGGGCCTGAGTTCGGCGTCAAAGCTGGACTGGTACCGGTAGAAGCTCGCCTTGTCCAGGGTGACGCCCCAGCCTGCACAGCAGGTGTCCTCGCAGTCCCCGCCGATGCACGCGAAGCGGGTGGCATAGGCCGGCATCAGCATGGTGTCGGTGATCAGCTGCTTCATGGTGTCCCCCGGGGATGACCGCTGGCGCCCGGGAGCAGTGTCTCTGAATTCATCCGGAATGGTCATCGGAAAGCAGTGCTGTGGAAGGGAAACGCCCGGGGCTACTGCCCTCCAACCCGGCAAGACAGCAGGATCGCCCCGTAGGAAGTGGCCCGGTCCTTGGCTGCCTGGGCCCCGCTGGTGCTCAAGGTGACGTAGTGGTAGGCGCCCTCCACCGCCCAGTGGCGGGACCACTGGAATCCGGTGCCCAGCTTGAGGCCGGGCCGGCCGGACTGGGCGATCACGCGGTAGTCGCCAGGCCCATCGGGAGGCAGCAGCCCAGAGCGGAACTCGTAGGTTCCCTCCACGCGGTTCAGGGTGAGCCCGCCCACTGTGTAGAAGGTCCGCTCTCCGCGGCGCACCAGATGCCAGGCCCAGTCCAGCGCCCACTGACGGTTGGAGAAGGCCCCGCTCCCATCGCTGGCGCGGTGGTAGACCAACCGCACGCCGTGCCTGGGGTTCAAGAATCGCTCCACCCCAAAGTCCCAGGCTGTGGACTGGCCGCTCAGACCCAGGAACTCGCTGGTGCTGGGCCATTCCCGCAGGGTTGTCGATACCAGCGTGGGCCTCCGCCAGTTCGAATCAGCCAGCTCGCAGACTCCTCCCTGGACCTGGAACTGGAGGGCCTGACCATGGGCCAAGGCGCTCATGCCCCCTGCAACCAGCACCCTTTTCAATCGGTTCACGCATCCCACTGGGTGGCTCCTGATTGATGATACGGCGGGAGGCTGATGACCGGCGCCAGGAGTGACCAGCCCGCCGGGCCAGCTTGCTTTCACAACAGGGGTTGCATCCCCTGGTCCGGGACGCTACCTTTCTCCACCGGCCCTTCGGGGCCGTTCTCTTACGAGATCCTTGTCAGTTCCATAGCGAGTTATCCAGAAAGGTGGAGGGACGGGCCCTGTGAAACCTTGGCAACCTGCGAAAGCAAGGTGCCAATTCCTGCCGCGAGTCATCGCGGAGAGATGTCGAGCTGTGTCGAACTGACGACGGCGACAAAGGGGCCCGAGCGATCGGGCCCCTTTGTCATGTTTGCTTTTCCTGGACTTGCTTGGACGACAGGGCCTCGGCCTTCTCACCTATCTCTTCTCAGGAGCCGCCATGAGCGCCGCCCAACCCAACTTCGAAACCATCGCCCTCCACGGCGGCCAGGTCGCGGACAGCGACACCAAGAGCCGGGCGGTGCCCATCTACCAGACCACCAGCTACGTGTTCGACTCCGCCGAGCACGGTGCCGCCCTGTTCAACCTGTCGGTGCCCGGGAACATCTACACTCGCATCATGAACCCCACCCAGGCCGTGCTGGAGACGCGCGTGGCCCAGCTGGAGGGCGGCATCGCGGGCCTGGCCGTGGCCTCGGGCCAAGCGGCCATCACGCTGACACTCACCACCCTGCTGCGAGGTGGAGATCACATCGTGGCGGGCGACAACCTCTACGGCGGCACCTACAACCTGCTGCACCACACCCTGCCCCGCACGGGCATCGACACCACGTTCGTGGACTCGAAGAACCCCGATGCCTTCCGCACGGCCATCAAGCCGCAGACCCGCGCCATCTACATCGAGGCCCTGGGCAACCCCAAGCTGGACGTGCCCGAGTTCGAGGCCATCGCCGCCATCGCGAAGGCCGCGGGCGTGCCCCTCATCGTGGACAACACCCTGCCCAGCCCCTACCTGCTGAACCCCCTGGCGCTCGGCGCCAACATCGTGGTGCACAGCGCGACGAAGTTCCTGGGCGGCCACGGCACCTCGGTGGCGGGCGTCATCGTGGACGGCGGCACCTTCGACTGGAAGAACGGCAAGTTCCCCGAGTTCACGGAACCCTTCGCCGCCTACCATGGCGCCGTGCTGGCGGATCTCGCGGGCCCCGCCGCCTTCATCACCAAGGCCCGCATCGAGGGCCTCCGCGACACCGGCGCGGCCATCAGCCCCTTCAACGCCTTCCTCATCCTGCAGGGCATCGAGACCCTGCACCTGCGCCTGCAGCGCCACGGCGAGAACGCCCTGGCCATCGCCCAGTGGCTGGAGAAGCACCCCAAGGTGGCCTGGGTGAACTACCCCGGCCTGGCCGGCAACGCAAACCACGCCGCAGCGGCCCGCTACTTCCGCAAGGGCGCGGGCTTCGGCGGCATCCTCACCTTCGGCGTGAAGGGCGGCCTCGAGGCCGGGAAGGCCGTCATCAACGGCGTGCAGCTCTTCTCGCGCCTGGCCAACGTGGGCGACGCCAAGAGCCTCATCATCCACCCCGCCAGCACCACCCACCAGCAGCTCTCCGCCGCCGAACGCGAAGCCACGGGCGTCACCGAGGACCTCATCCGTCTCTCCGTGGGCCTTGAGAACATCTCGGATCTCATCGAGGATCTGGAGCTGGCGCTGGTGAAGGCCTGATCCCGTGCCCGTCAAGATCCCAGCCTCCCTGCCGGCCCGCGACGTGCTCGAGGCGGAGAACGTGTTCCTCATCGAGGAAGCCCGCGCCCTCCACCAGGACATCCGCCCCCTGCGCATCGCCATCCTCAACCTGATGCCCACCAAGGTGGCCACGGAGACCCAGCTGCTCCGCCTGCTGGGCAACACGCCCCTGCAGGTGGAGGTGACGCTCCTGCACATGGCCTCCCACGCCTCGAAGAACACCTCCGCCGAGCACCTGCTGGAGCACTACGTGTCCTTCGAGGAGGTACGGCATCAGGCCTTCGATGGCCTCATCGTCACGGGCGCGCCGGTGGAGACGCTGCCGTTTGAAGAGGTCGACTACTGGCCGGAGCTCACGCAGATCCTGGACTGGGCGAGAACGAACGGTTCCGCGGCTATCGCGGCTTCGAGCGTGTCGAAGTCCGCCTGGGTCGCCGGGATGAAGAACACGGTGGCCTGAGCGAAATCGGAGGCCTCGAACATGCACGACGGAGCGGGGGGAGGAGTCGGGGTAGTAGTCGCCGGTGGGTCCGACGTGGACGTCGCCCGTGTACAGCACGTTCAGCGCGCGCGCGCCGCCATTTGGTGGCACGGCGCGAACGGGCTCTCGGCGATCTCGTCGGGTCCGTAGGTCTCGTCCGGTCGGCAGCACCGATCCCTCGGGAAGCGGTTCGGCGGGGTCCGGTGGGGAGGCGGTGCAGGCGG
>CAVVTK010000010.1:0-249021 GCA_963751095.1 uncultured Holophagaceae bacterium
TGATCTACGGCTCCAGCACCGTGCTCGTGTACAGCATGGGCGAGAGCGTCCACGGCTTCACGCTCGACCCGGCGGTGGGCGAGTTCTTCCTCTCGCACGAGAACATCCGCATCCCGAAGCGAGGGAAGATCTACTCGGTCAACGAGGGCAACTCGCTGCTCTGGCCCGCGGGCCTGCGCCGGTGGATCACCGACATGCAGACCCCGAAGCCCAACCCCGACGGCACCATGGGGACGCCGTACTCGGCGCGCTACGTCGGATCGCTGGTGGCCGACTTCCACCGCACGCTGCTCATGTCGTGCTTCCGTCGGGAGCGCAGGCGCTCGCCCTCGATTCGTTGTCGGCGTCGCTCGAGGGCGAGCGACGCGATTCCGTGCTGCTGGTCGTGGCCCTCGGCTACGACCCCGACGACGACGTCGCGTATCGACGCAATCCCGCGCAGTACCGGGAACGCCGGCTGGTGCTCATCGATCGCATCATGCGACGCGTGCGCCCCGACGTCCTGCTCCCGGCGCTCGATCCGATGGAGGTCGGGGCGCGACTGCTGGGGGCCGACGTTCCGGCCGAGTGGTGGCAGGACTACCTGGAGCGCGCCGCCTCGCTCGCCCACACGCTGCGGCCACGCACGCGCGTGGGACTCGCGATCTCCAGCTTCTCGCCAGCCGATTCTGCGCTGTACGCGTGGGGTGACCGCACGCGCGGGATCGACCTGCTCGGCTTCACGCTGGCGCCGTCGTTCACCGGTGGCTCGTCGCTCTCGGCGCGCCTGCGGATGGCGGAACGGTGGATGCGTCCCTCACGAAAAGGGCAGTGGATCTGGAGTGCGAGCGCATTTCCGCGCACCTTTGGCGAAGGAAACCAGGCCCGCGCCATCTGGGGCGTGCTGGCGTGGGCCACGCGACAGGCAAAGATCCGCGCCGTGATCGTGAACGGTGCGGGCGACTACGAGGCGGCGGTCGGACTGCGAGACCCGGGCGGACGCCTTCGACCAGTGGCGCGCACGGTTGCCCGCGCCCGGCGCGCACTCGACGAAACCGCTGAGGCACAGTGAACGACTTTACAGCCTTCACCCCCGCCGCGCTCACATTCCTGCGGCAGCTCAAGCGTCACAACGATCGCGAGTGGTTCAAGGCGCGCAAGGAACAGTTCGACGCACTGCTCGCTCGATCCGCTGCGGCTGTTCGTGGAAGAGATGGATGTGCGACTCGCCACCGTGGCCCCCGAGATTCATGGGAGCCCGAAGCGATCGATCTTCCGCATCTACCGTGACACGCGTTTCTCGAAGGACAAGTCGCCGTACAAGACACACGTCTCCTGCTGGTTCTCCCACGTGCGCGCCGGCCACGGCGTGGGAACGGAGACGCATGGTGCGGGCGCGGGATTCTACTTCCATCTCGAGCCAGGGGCGTCGATGGTCGCCGGCGGCATCTGGATGCCGCCGCGGCCCGCGCTGGCCGCGATACGCGACCGCATCGCCACGCGCGGTGACGAGTTGCGCACGCTGCTGCGCGCGAAGGCGCTGCAGGCACGCTTCAGCGACTTGAGCGTGGAGGGCAAGTTGACGCGTACCCCTCGCGGATACGATCGCGACCATGCCCACGCCGAGTTGCTGCGGCACGCCTCGTTCACCATCTCGACGCCGCTCAGCGACGACGAGGTGATCGCCGGCACGCTGCCAAAGCGCGTCGAGCGCGAGTTCAAGTCGATGCGTCCGCTGGTGTGCTGGCTGAACGAGGCGCTCGGGTATCCGGCGCAGGAGTCGCGCTAGGCGCCGCTGGCGTCTCGACCGCGCACGATCCCTTCCACGCGCCGCTCCGGGTCGAAGTGGCGCTGCGCCAGCTCCCGCATGGCCTGGGGCGTGACGGCGCGCAACCGGTCGCCGAAGCGATCGAGCTCCTCCACGCCGTTCCCGTACAGCCAGGCGTCGACCAGCTCGGCGAGCACCTGTCCCCCCGACTGCTGCGAGATGGCGTGGGTGCCTAACGCGTAGGTCCGCGCGCGGTCGAGTTCCGCGTGAGACACGGGTTCGTCACGCAGGCGGGCGAACTCCTGCAGCAGTCCGGCCCGCGCCGCCTCTTCCTTGGCCGGCGACGTCCCGATGTAGGCGACGAACGTCCCCGCCGCGAGTCGGTCGCTTCGCTGGCGTGCACCGTGTAGCCGAGCGACTGCTTGTCGCGCAGCTGGTCGAAGAAGCGTCCGCCCAAGTCCACTGGCCACGCCGGCGATGAGTGCGCGGCAACCCGCGCGTCGAGTGGCGCCGCGACCGGACCGGGAAAGACAAGGGCCAGCCCCGTCTGCGCCTTGTCGCGCGACTCGGCGCGCTGCACACGGCATCGGGCCACGTCGGGGCCACGATGGCGCTGCGCCTCGCGGGAACTCCAACGCGCCGAAGGCACGTTGCAGCAGCTCGGCCACCTCCCCGGGCTGTACGTCGCCGACCACGGCCAGCACGCACGAGGCACGGCGGACGTGCGCCTCGTGCCACGCGCGCGCGTGCTCCACCGTGACCGCGCGCAGCGACGCCTCCGTGCCCAGCACGCCGCGCCCGTACGGATGCGCGCCGAAGGCGCCCTCCAGCGCCAGTCGGATCGGATAGCGCATCATGTCGTCGCGCAGCTGTGCGAGCTGTGAGAGGGCCACCTCGCGTTCGGTCGTGAACGCACCGCTCGGGAGGGTCGGGTCGAGCACGACGTCGGCGAGCAGGTCGATCCCGGCGACCAGGCGGTCGGCCGTCACCGACAGCGTCCAACCGAGGGCGTCGCTGGTCACGGTGGGGGCGATGCTGGCGCCGAGCAGCTCGGTCTCGAGGGCGATCGTCTCGGCCGAACGCCGGCCGGTTCCCTTGAGCGCGGTGCGCGTGAGCAGCGTGGTCATGCCGCCGTGCTCGGCGGGCTCGCTCGACGCACCGCCGAGGGCGTAGAGGCCGAGGTGCACGATCGGGGCCCCCGGCTTGCGCCTGACGAGGATGGGGACACCGCGCGCGGTCCGAAAGATCGAGATGGCGCCGTGCGTGCGCTCGGGGGTTGCCGGCGCTGCGATCGACGGCGCGGAGGCTTCCTCCGGCAGCGCGACCGACGTGAGGCCCGACGGCGCCGCCGCATCGAGAAGTCCGAACGCCGACCCGACGTTCTCGGCAAACGCGGGCGCCGACGTCGGGCGATACACCATCAGCGACGCCTGGTCGGGCGTCAGGTGTCGACCCACGGCCTCGTCGACGTCGGCGACCGTGGCCGCGCACATCTGCGCGAAGTACTCGTCGCCCCACTGCCAGTCGCCTAACGCTTCCCACTCCGCGAGGTAGTTGGCCTGCCCTTCCATCGTTTCCAGTCGCCGCAACCACCGCGACTCGAACAGGCGCCTGGCGCGCAGCAGGTCGCCGGGCTCCACGCCGCCTTCGCGCAGTGCCCGCCATTCTCCCCACATGGCTTGCGCCGCCTCGGTGCTGCGTTCGGCCGGTCCCTCGGTGTGCAGGACGAACACGCCCAGCTCTGTTGGCGTGTAGTTGAAGGCCGAGGCGCTGGAGGCGAGCCGCCGTTCGCGGACGGCGCGATAGAGCCGGGAGGCGCGTCCCGACGACAGGACCGCGGCCGCCAGGTCGAGGGGCGGCGTGTCGGCGTGTCGCGTCCCCGGGGTGCGCCATCCGATCGCCACTTGCGTCTCGGCGACATCGCCGGCAAGCTCGTGGAAGCGCCGCCCCGGGAGTTCGCTCTCCTGCGCGCCGATCGAGCGCGCGATCGGCCCGTCTGCCAGCGAACCGTACAGCGTCTCGATGCGCGCCAGCACCGCTCCGGGCTCCACATCGCCGGCCACGACGAGGATGGTGTTCGACGGACGGTAGTGGTTGCGATAGAACCCCACGCACAGGGTCTCATGGCGGCACGCTCGCGTGAGTCAGTGAGCAGTGCTGCGCAGGACGCTGCCGTCCGGCGGTACATCGCAGCGCGAAGATCCATCGCTTTCCGCACCCGCCGTCGACTACCGAGCAGGATGGCGCGACGGCTGGGCCGCGTGCTTCTAGAGTTGCCGAGGTGACGATCCGCGAGCTGACGGCAGACATCGAGCAGGCGCAAGAGCAGGACGGCACCGAGCTCGAACGGGCGCAGCCGGGGGACGGACGATGAGCGACAAGCCAGGGCCCCCCACCGAGTTCGTGATCATGCCCGCCGGGGAGCTATCGGCGTTGGTGTCGCGCGCCGTGCGCGACGCGCTCTGTGGGCGGGAGAGTGGGGCGCTGCTCGTCGACAAGCAGACGCTCGCGCAGAAGCTCTGCTGCAGCGCCGCGCACGTCGACAAGCTGCGCAAACGCGGGCTGCCCGTCGTGCACGTGGGAGAGTCCGTGCGCTTCGAGCCAGGCAAGGTGCTCGAGTGGCTGAGGCACAACGGTTCGACCGATTCCGAGTGAAGGAGAGAGCAGTGGCGAGAGCACGAACGGGCGAAAAGCAGTGGCGGGTACGCGAGAAGACCTGGAAGGGGCGCCCGCAAGGTACCCAAGGGCGAGGCCCGCTAAGGGTGCCCGGCTCGGGCCTTCCCATGGTTATGCTAGACCTCGCATCATGAGCCTACCCACCCGCCCCCGCCCGCTGCCCCTGCCGGAAGTCCCCACCAAGACCCTGATGGTGGTGGAGGACGACCGCGCCACCCTGAGCCTCTACCGGGCCGGGCTGAAGGGCCTGCAGGGCTTCAAGATCATCATGGCGGAGAACGGCGGCCAGGCCCTGGAGATGCTGCGCCACGAGCCGGTGCACGTCCTGGTGACCGACCTGAACATGCCCGTCATGGACGGCTTCAACCTCATCGCCAAGGTGAGCCGCTTCTACCCCCAGGTGCCCATCATCGTGATGACGGGCCTGGACGAGAGCCAGCACCTGAACACGCCCCTGCAGCTGGGCGCCATCCGCATCCTCTCCAAGCCGCCCCGCCTCACGCTGCTCATGGACGCCATCCGCGCCGCCGCCCAGTTCGAGCCCGCGGGCCTGGTCCGCGGCATCGGGCTGAACAGCATCCTGCAGCTGCTGAACTGGGAGAAGAAGTCCTGCACCCTCACCGTGAAGTCCGAGGCTGGCATGGGTCTGCTCTACCTCAAGCTCGGCGAGGTGGTGCATGCGGCCTACCGCGCCGACGAGGGCCTGCCCGCCGCCTACGAGATCCTCTGCTGGGACAAGCCCGACATCGAGTTCGTGGAGACCTGCCGGGTGGAGCAGACCATCGACCTGCCCCTCACCGAGCTGCTCATGAACGCCGCCATGATCTCCGACCACCGGAACCCGGAGTTCGGCGAAGCCTGAGCTTTTCCAGACATTCGCTGGTCGCGGAAGGCGCGGAAGGCGCGGAAGCCTCACGGAAAACGCGGAAAAGGAGTCCATGGGCCTGTTTTCCTTTTTCCTTCTGTGGTTTCCGAGAATTTTAGTGCCTTCCGCGACCAGCCAAGCCCGCGGAAGGGGACCCCAGGCCTTAACGCTTCGCCCTGAAAACAGCTCGATAATGGGACTTTCGTCAAAACCCCACGCGAGGTCCACCCAATGGGCACCCATGGGGGAATAATGGCGCCTGTGCGGCCCCGCGGGGGCCCCTTCCCAGGCAGGTGTCCATGTCCCAGCTGAAGCCCTTCCGCGCGTACCGCCCCCGGCCCGATCTGGCCGCCCAGGTCGCCGCCGTCCCCTACGACGTGGTGAACACCCAGGAGGCCGCCGAGCTGGCCAAGGGCAACCCCCACTCCTTCCTCCACGTGGGCCGCCCCGAGATCGACCTCCCGGCGGGCATCGACGTGCACGCCGACGAGGTCTACGCCAAGGGCGTGGCCAACCTGCGGGGCCTCATCGAGAGCGGCACCCTGTTCCACGAGAACACGCCCTGCCTCTACGTCTACCAGCAGAAGATGGGCGACCACGTGCAGGCCGGCCTGGTGGGCCTCTGCTCTGTGGAGGAATACGAGACGGGCCTCATCAAGCGCCACGAGTTCACCCGCAAGGACAAGGAGGACGACCGCACCCGCCACGTCACCGAGCAGGCCGCCAACGCCGAGCCCGTCTTCCTCACCTACAAGGCCGTGCCCTACATCGACCACATCGTCAACGACATCCGCAAGCAGGTGCCCGTCTACGACGTGGTCACGCCGGACGGCATCGGCCACACCGTGTGGGTGGTGTCGGGCGAGACCGTGATCTACGAGCTCGTGCACCTCTTCAACGGGGTGGAGGCCCTCTACATCGCCGACGGCCACCACCGCACGGCCGCCGCCATCCGCTACGGCCAGTACTGCCGCGCCGAGGCCCAGCTCAGGGGCGAGGCCCTGGACGGCGACGAGCCCTGGGAGAGCTTCATGGCCGTGGTCTTCCCCCACGACCAGCTGAAGATCATGGACTACAACCGCGTGGTGAAGGACCTCAACGGCCTCAGCCAGGAGGCCTTTCTCGAGAAGGTCCGGGAGAAGTTCGAGGTGGCCGTCTCCACCCACCGCGCTGCCCAGGCGCCCACCACCTTCGGCATGTATCTCGGTGGCACCTGGTACGAGCTGAAGGCCAAGCCCGGCAGCTTCCCCGCCAGCGACCCCGTGCGCGGCCTGGACGTGAGCATCCTCCAGGAGAACCTGCTGAACCCGATCCTCGGCATCGACGATCCCCGCACCAACACCCGCATCGACTTCGTGGGCGGCATCCGCGGCATGGACGAGCTGGAGCGCCGCGTCAAAGAGGGCTGCGCCGTGGCCTTCTCCGTGCATCCCACCTCCCTCACCCAGCTCATGAGCGTGGCCGACGCCGGCGAAGTCATGCCGCCCAAGTCCACCTGGTTCGAACCCAAGCTGCGTTCCGGCCTCCTGGTCCGGATGTACGAAGGCTGAACGGAGATCCCATGCACATCCTCATCGCCGATGCCTTCGACGCCAAGCTGCCGGAGCGCCTCGCGCCCTTCGGCACCGTCAGTTCCGACATGGCCACCCTGGGCCAGGCCCACGCCCTGCTCGTCCGCTCCAAGACCAAGGTCGATGCCGACCTCGTGGCCAAGGCCCCGAACCTCAAGCTCGTCATCCGGGGCGGCGTGGGCATGGACAACGTGGACAAGAAGCTCTGCGCCGAGAAGGGCATCAAGGCCGTCAACACCCCCCGCGCCAGCAGCGTGGCCGTGGCCGAGATGGCCATGGCCTTCATGGTGGCCATCCCCGCGCGCCTCATCGAGGCCCACACCTCCATGAAGGAGGGCCAGTTCCTCAAGAGCGAGCTGAAGCGCACCGAGCTCTTCAAGAAGACCCTGGGCCTCATCGGCGCCGGCAACATCGCCACCGAAGTGGCCAAGCGCGCCCAGGCCTTCGGCATGGAGGTGATCGCCTACGATCCCTACCTGAAGGAACACCCCATCGCCCGCCTCGTCAGCCTCGACGAGCTGGCCGCCAAGGCCGACGTCATCAGCATGCACCTGCCCCTCACGGACGAGACTCGCGGCATGATCAACGCCGCCTTCCTGGCCAAGGCCAAGGACGGCCTCATCCTCATCAACACTGGCCGGGGCAAGTGCATCGTGGACGCCGACGTGGCCGCCGCGCTCGCCAGCGGCAGGCTCCGTGCCTACGGCACCGACGTGTGGCCCAGCGATCCGCCCCCGGCGGACTGCCCCCTGCTCACCGCGCCCAATGTCGTCATGGCCCCGCACATCGGCGCCAGCTCCAAAGAGAACCTCGGCCGCATCGGCGACGAAGTCGTGCTGATCCTGCAGGATTTCAAAGCGTAAAAGATTCACCACCAAGACACCAAGGCACCAAGAACTGCAAAAGATGTTTTCTTCCTTTCTTGGTGTCTTGGTGTCTTGGTGGTAATCAGTTTTCTTGTTCTCTGGAGGAAGCCATGACCCATCGCGCGATCAACTTCTACGCCGGCCCCGCCGGTCTGCCCCTGCCCGCCCTCGAGCGCGCCAAGGAAGAGCTGCTGGACTTCGCGGGCACGGGCATGTCCGTCATGGAGATCAGCCACCGCTCCAAGGAATACGATGCGGTGCATGAGGAGGCCATCGCCCTCACCAAGGAGCTGATGGGCATCCCCGACAACTACAAGGTGCTCATGCTCCAGGGCGGCGCGCACCTCAGTTTCGGCATGATCCCCCTCAACCTGTTGCGCGGCGGCCGCAAGGCCGACTACATCGTCACGGGCAACTGGGCTGAGAAGGCGACCAAGGAAGCCAAGCTCGTGGCCGGCGACAACGTCCGCATCGCCGCCAGCACCAAGGAGCAGAAGTTCAGCCGCCTGCCCTTCAAGAGCGAGATCAAGGTCGGCGCCGACAGCTCCTTCGTCCACTTCACGTCCAACAACACGGTGGAAGGCACCCAGTGGCAGGAGTTCCCCCAGGTCGGCAACGTGCCCTACGTCTGCGACATGAGCTCCGACTTCATGTGGCGGCCCTTCGATGTGAGCCCCTTCGGCCTCATCTACGGCGGTGCCCAGAAGAACCTCGGCCCCAGCGGCGTCACGCTCACCATCATCCGCGAGGACTTCCTCGAGATGTGCGAGGCCCAGGACCTGCCCAGCTACCTGCGCTTCAAGCTCCACGCCGAGAAGAACAGCCTCTACAACACCCCGCCAACCTTCGGCATCTACATCCTGCGCAACGTGCTGGCCTACAACAAGAGCCTGGGCGGCCTGCAGGCCATCGAGGCCGCCAACCGCCAGAAGGGCGAGCTGCTCTACGGCTGCATCGACAAGCACCCGGGCTTCTTCAAGGGCTTCGTCACCGAGAAGGCCCACCGCAGCCTCATGAACGTGGACTTCTTCCTGCCTACCCCCGAACTGGACGACCAGTTCGTGAAGGAAGCCAAGAAGGCCGGCATGGTGGGCCTGAAGGGCTACCGCGACATCGGCGGCATCCGCGTCAGCACCTACAACGCCGTCACCGTCGACAACGTGAAGACCCTCGTGGCCTTCATGGAGCAGTTCGTCAAGACCAACGGGTAGGCACCATCCCGGTCCAAAGCGCGGACCTGGCCCGACGGCTGGGTCCGTTTTTTTGGGGCTCATCCTGAAAACCAATAATCAACTGCGGAACACAGAGGACACAGAAACCCCACAGAGGACGCAGAGGAAAAGCAGAACTGATTTCAGCCGGGTGCCAGGGCCCCGGCGTCCCATTCTTGGGCTTCTTCGCTCCCAGGCCGATGACATACCAGCGCCCGTGGCGCCCCCTGGAACCCGACCTGCCCCCCCATGGAACCCACCCCGACCTGGCTCGACCACCTGCAGACCCTGGCCGCCACCGAGGCGCTGCGCCTGGAGGCCTTTGGCCGGGAGGCACTGGAGGACCTGCTGGCCCGGGGCCTGATCGAGAAGGATGAGCGCCCCAAGCAGGCCAGCCTGGAGTCCAGGTACGAGGCGCTGCAGGAATCCCATCGC
The DNA here is from genome assembly GCA_963751095.1 of uncultured Holophagaceae bacterium. Lineage (GTDB taxonomy): Bacteria > Acidobacteriota > Holophagae > Holophagales > Holophagaceae > Geothrix. The sequence goes on from CAVVTK010000010.1 coordinate 9,372, forward strand.
CGCCTCCTGGAGGCCCGGGGCTGCGCCGAGCGACTGCACCGGCGCATGGCGCCCCGGTCGCGCTTCTCGGGCCTGCTGGGCGTGGGGATCCCGCCGCCCCCCGGGCCGGACGATCCCGACGTGGTGCGCCTCCTGGACCTCCTGGAGCTCCTGAAGATCCAGGTCCGTGGCGTAAAGGACCTGGACCAGATTCCCGCCCACCTCGACCGCATCCAGGACTACCTCCAGGTGGAAGGCCGCGAGTGCCTGGACCGCCTGGGCGACACCGACCGCGAGATCGACGCCATCCAGAAACAGGCTCCGCCCGGCACTCACGTGGAGCCCGAGGGTTTCTTCACCCTCACCCAGGCGGGCGAGGCGGCCCTGCCCGAGGCTCCCGTGATGGAGGCCTTCGAAGCGGCCCTCCAGGCGGCCTTCGGCCCCCTCACCCACCGCAGCGCCAGCTCCTCGCACCTCCGCGAGGATCCCGCCAGCCTGCTGGCCTACCTCCTGGAGGGCATGGCCCTGGGCGGACGGCCCTCGGCCCTGGTGTCCGAGTACGAGAACCTGCTGGACGCCTTCGAGCGGGTGGCCGTCTTCGCCGACCTGCGTTCCCTGCGCGCCAAGATCGGCTTCCTGGTGCGGCTCATGCGGGCCTCGCGCCAGGAGCCCAAGCGCGCCTACCTGTGGTGCAGCCGCGAGCGCCTGAACGCCCTGGCGGCCCGCATGCGGACGCTGGTGCCGGGCTCCGTGGCCGCCTCCGGGTGGCACCTGCCCTACGCGGTGGATCTCTTCCTGGCCGACGGCGGCCTGTCCGGGGACCCGGGCCAGGCCGACGCGCGCACCCACCTGCTCGAGGCGATCTACAAGATCCAGTCGGAGCTGCTGCAGGACACGCGCATCGCCGATGGCCAGTTCGTGCGCCTGGTCCTCACCCTCACCCACGCAGCGCGGGTGCGCAACTTCGCCCCGGGCATCCTCATGGAGCGCTTCATCCGCCAGGCCTACGAGGCCGTGATGGAGGCGGCGCAGGAGGCCCCCTACCAGCTGGGCGACCGGGGCACCCGGCTGCTCTTCGGCGCCCACCTGGCCCACGCCGCAGGCTACGCCAGGCCCCGCCTGAAGGCCGCGCTCGACACCTTCCGGGGCATCCACGAGCGGCTGCAGGGCGAAGGACACACGCTCGCGCTGCCCGTGCAGGCCCAGCTGCACGTCCTCGCCGTGCTGGACCGGCGGGAGCGCCTGGGCGCGCCGGTGTCGCTGGAGGTCTATGCCGGCCTGCTCGCCCGGCTGCGCAAGCGCCTGCACCACCACAAGGTGGTGGCGCGGGCCTTCCGCACCGAGCAGGCCCAGACGGAGGACGAGGCCGCCCTCATCGCCAACCTGGCGGCCCTGGTCTGCTTCCACGGCCTGGCCGTCCCCGAAGGCGCCAAGCGCCATCCGGATGTCGGCATGGCGGGCCTCTATGAAGGCCGCGAACCCGGCCTGCCGCCCCTCCTGGGCAGCCCCTTCGGCACCCTGATGCTGAGCTGATCAGGCCTCGAGGGGCTGCGCAGCCACCAGCGCCTCGATGCGGGCGTCCTTGTCGGCCCACATGGCCTGCACCCAGGCCTGCATGCGGGCCCGGAAGACGGGATCGCCCTCGTAGTCGCCGCCCAGCAGGTCCCTGGGGATCTCCAGCTCCCGCACACGCACCACCACCTGCCGCACCTTGCCCGAGAGCAGGTCCCAGAAGGTGGGCACGCCGCCGGGGTAGACGATGGTGACGTCCAGCAGGGCGTCGAAACGCTCGCCCATGGCACTGAGCGCCGTGGCCAGGCCGCCCACCTTCGGCTTCAGCAGGTGCCGGTAGGGCGACTGCTGCGCCTCGTGCTTGGCGCGGCTGAAGCGCGTGCCCTCCAGGAAGTTCATCACCGAGGTGGGCACCAGGCGGAACTTCTCGCAGGCCTTGCGCGCCGTGGCCAGGTCCGCCGAGCGGCTGCCGCTGCGACGCTTCATGAAGGGGAAGTCCAGCGCCCACCAGGCCAGGCCCATGACCGGCACGTAGAGCAGCTGGCGCTTGAGGAAGAACTTCAGGAAGGGCACGCGCCGGTGGAGCACCTTCTGCAGCACCAGGATGTCCACCCAGCTCTGGTGGTTGCTGCTCACCAGGTACCAGCCCCGGCGGCGCAGGCCCTCCAGGCCCTGCACGTCCCAGCGGGTCCGCCGCACCAGGGCCATCCAGGCGCCGTTCACGCCGACCCAGGTCTGGGCCAGGGCCATGAGCACCCGGTCCACCACCCGGCGCACCGCCGCGAAGGGCAGCGCCAGCTTCACCAGCGCGAAGGGGATCATGCCCGAAAAGATGGCGAGGGCATTGGCCGCCAGCACCGAGCTGGCGAAACCACCTTTGAGCGCCGAACCGATCCGCCTGACCATCCCCTGCCCCCACCGGCTCCTGCCGGATCGACCAGCATAGCGAAGCCCCGGCCCCGCCCCCCCGGGAATTCCTTGCCGGCCGTTGCCGCTATGCTGGGAGCACCACTTCGGAGAACCCGCATGCGACACAGGGGATGGCTGCTCGGAACCCTGCTGCTGGCCCAGGTCCCGGCCCTGGCCTCGGAGCCGGACCAGACCCAGTGGCGCATCAACAACTTCACCTGGCTTAAGCTGGTTCCCGCCGAGTCCGGCGCCCCGGCCAACGCCCACCCCGCCACCTTCAGCGACGAGGCCCTGGTGGCTGCCCTGGGGCCCGTGCAGACCACGGTGGAGGGCCGGAGCGTCCCCCTCTTCGCCAAGGACGAGCTGAAGGGCCTCGCCAAGCCCCTGCGCGAAGCCCTGGCCCTGGCCAAGGCCGGCGACGACCTGATCCTGCTCAGCACCTTCAAGCGTGGCGGCGGCTTCATGGAGATGGCCGTGGGCCTCACGGCGCGGCTCTTCGTGGCGGACGGCGCCCTGAACCTCATCGTCCACGACGCCCGGCTCACCTTCATGGACCGCTACTCGGCGGACCGCACCCTGCCCACCTTCGCCTACGGCTCGCGCGCCAGCGCCTCCGGCGCCGCCCTCGAAGCCCCCCACGCCACCCGTCGCCGCGCCGACTGGCTGAGCTTCCCCCTGGCTCCGGCCCCTGCCCCGGTGGCTGCCCCGGCCCCCACTCCCGCCGTCACGCCCGTGGCCGTGTCTCCGAAGCCCGCCGCGGCCCCGGCGGCGGCAGCCCGGGACGAGGCCTTCTACGAAGCCCAGGCCCAGCGCCTCCGCGCCCTCAAGAAGCTCCGCGACGAGAACCTCCTCAGCGAAGCCGAATACCAGGAGAAGCGCGACGCCATTCTGAAGATGCTGTAGGGATCAGTCCTCAGGCCTCAGGCTTCAGGCTTCACCCCCACCCCAGCTCCTCCAGCCGGTCCTCGTCGATGCCGAAGTGGTGGGCGATCTCGTGGATGACCGTGGTGGCGATCTCGTTGCGCAAGTCCGCCTCGTCCTCGCAGTCCGACCGCAGCGGGCCCCGGTAGAGGGTGATGCGGGGCGGCAGGTCGCCAGGCTCCGGCGGCCCCTCCGTCAGGGAACGGCCCGAGTACAGGCCGTAGAGCGTGTCGTCCTCCGGGATGCCCAGCTCATCCAGAAGCGCGTCCGGCGCCCAGTCCTCAATGACCACCGGCACGCCCGCCAGGTACGGGCGGAACTCCGCCGGGACGAGGTCCAGCGCCTCGTCCACCAGCCTGCGGAACCTGTGATCGCTTACGTGCATGGCACGATCCTAGCCCAAAGCACCCGCCACCGATTCTTATCAGGCTTTTATCGGTGTGCATCGGTGTTCATCGGTGGCTAAACAATCTTTCCTCCGCAGTGGTGAAGTGTCCCCAAAGAAAGTGCAGGAACCACTGATGAAAACAGAAATGACCTGCTGAAGACCTGTGTCGGAGGGCCATGACCTTCGCGTTGGCGCTGGGGCGGAAAAGCAGTGGAACCACCGATGAACACCGATCAAACGATGATGAACTGCACCCCTTCCCCGTTCCCTGTTGCGCCAGCTCAGGGTTTCCCTATGGCCCCCGGCGCCGGCGCGAACAGCTGCTGGTTCTCGGCCTTCCATTCCATGGCGCGGTGGATGCGGTTGCGGCCGCTGGGGTGATCGTAGAAGAAGAACTCCTCCAGGGGCGTGGGGCTCATCTTGCGGTACTCGCCGAGGTGGATGGCGGCCAGGGCGAAGCCGTCCGGCTGGCGGCTGGCGGCAACGCCGTACAGATCCGCCTCGTGCTCCTGGGTGCGGATGAAGGTGTTCAGGACCGGCGTCAGGGCGAAGAAGAAGAGGCCCATCACCAGCACCGCCAGGGGCAGGATGGCGGGATCGGCCACGTCCCGGATGCCCCAGGCCCGGCCCCAGCGGGACATGGCCCAGGCCAGCGACCAGCGCAGCAGGGCGAACATCGCGACGATCACGATGACGAGGAAGGTGAGCATCTTCGGGATGTGGTTCAGCACGTAGTGGCCCATCTCGTGGCCCATCACCGCCTGGATCTCCTCGGGCGCGCCGCGCCGGATCAGGTTGTCGTTGAGCGTGATGCGCATGGTGCCGGCGAAGCCGCTCACGTTGGCGCTCATGCGGTTGGTCTGCTTCGAGGCGTCGATCTGGTAGACGTCGTGGACCGGGATGCCGTTGGCCCGTGCCAGGCTGAGGATCGGCGCCGTGAGCCGGGGGTCATCCAGCTTCCTGGGCGTGTTGAAGATCGGCTGCAGGAAGACCGGCCCGATGAGGATGCCGATGACGATGATCACCAGGGAGGCCACGGCGCCCCAGAGCCACCAGGTCCGCGTCAGGCGCCGCACGATGGTGAAGAGCAGGGCCACGGCGAGGCCGCCCAGCAGTGCGGTGACCACCAGGCCCTTGGCCTCGTCCCCCAGCCAGGCGCCAAAGGTCTGGGTGGACAGGCCGTACCGGTGCTCGCGGAAGAAGCCCTCGAAGGCCACCAGCGGGAAGCTGAGCAGGTAGGTGAAGCCCACGTACTGCACCCAGTAGAGCAGCGCCTGCGCGTAGCGGAAGCGGGTGATGCGCTCGGCCCGCTGGCGCATCCGGGCCGACCAGCCCCGGGTCAGCAGCAGCAGCGAGATCGCCGACGCGACGAGGAAATCCCAGAGGATCAGCCAGTAGCCGCCTTCGAAATAGGCGTCGGAGCGTGCCTTCGCCACCGATGGCATCTGGGCCAGGTAGGCCTCGGTGGCGGCCTCCACGTTGAAGGCCGGTCCCGGCTGGGCCTCGGGCGGAATGACCACCACCGCGGGCACCACCGCAGGCGCCGGCTGGGCGGGCGGCTTGGGTTCGGCAGCCTTCAGGCCCACCGTCAGCAGCAGGCAGAGGCCCAGGCCAAAAGCACGGAGTTGGACCTTCATGGGAGTCCCTTCGAGGTTCGGGTTTTGACAGGGCAACGCCAGTATGGATAAGAACGCCTACGAGCGCCGCGGGGTTCGGTTTAGAACGGAAACACCTGCCCAACCGGGATCTGGCACAGGGCCGCACCGTGCCACGTCGCATGGATCACCCACCGTTCCCAATCAGGCTTTTATCGGTGTTCATCGGTGGTTCCAGCGCCTTTTCGACACGAAACCACCGCGAGGGATTGTGTCGTTCAACACCGTTCCCAGTCCGTCCCTCTGGGGGTTCATCATTGGTCCCGTGCTTTCTCCAAGGGCACTTCACAACCGCGGGAAAAGCAGTTTTGCCACCGATGAACACCGATGAACACCGATGAACACCGATAAAAAAAATGAAAAGCCGGCCGTTTCCGGGTCTGCGGCGAAGGGACATTCCGCCGAACCTGGCCCGGCCCGCTTCGGTGTCCATGATTCCCCAGCCGTCCGCGGCTCCGGCCTCAGGCCCGGCCCAGGTGGATGCGGAAGGTGGCGCCCTGGCCGGGCTCGCTGTGCAGGGTGATCTCGCCGCCCATGGCTTCCAGCAGCGCCCTGGCGATGGAGAGCCCCAGGCCCGTGCTGCCCTCGCCGGCGGTGGGCCGCGCCGAGAGGCGCCGGAACCGCTCGAAGGCGTGCGCCTTGTCCTCCTCCGTGAAGCCCGGCCCCTCGTCCTGGATCTCGATGAGCCCATCGCGCACGCGCAACGTCACGCGCCGCGCCGGTGGCCCCGGGGGCATGAACTTGAGGGCGTTGCTCACCAGGTTGTCCAGCACCTCCATCAGATGGAAGGGATCCGCCAGCAGCTCCGGCGTGCCCTCCGGAGGCAGGTCCAGCTCCAGCGCCAGGTTCTTGGCCTCGGCCGCGGCCCGGTGCCGCTCGGCGAGCTCCCGCAGCAGCATGCAGGGCTCCACGCCCTCCATCTGCAGGGAGATCTGGCCCGCGTCGATGCGGCTGGAGTTGAGCAGCCGCTCGATGAGCATCGACATTTCGCCCACCAGCTTCTGGATGCGGTGCGCCGGGGCCTCCACGCCGCCCTCCTCCCCGCTCCGGGCGATCACCTCCGCGAAGAGCCCGATGGTGTTGAGGGGGTTGCGCAAGTCATGGGCGGCGATGCCCAGCATGGCGCTCTTCTCCTCGTTGAGGCGGCCCAGGTGCTGGTTGATGCGCCCCAGGGCCTCGTTCTGCCGCCGGACCTCCGCCGTGGCCGCCTGCACCTTCGCCGCCAGCCGGGCGTTGAGGTGCTGCAGCCGCCTGACGCGCCAGAGGATCAGCAGCAGCACGCTGCCCGTGAGCAGCAGGACGTAGCCCAGCAGGGCCCACCAGCGCAGCCAGGGCGGCGCCTCCACCACCACGGGGATCTCCAGCGGGCCGCTCTCGTTGCCCGCGTGGTCGCGACCCCACACCTGCAGGGCGTAGCGCCCCGGCGGCAGGGTGACGAACTCGCGGTCGGCGGCGGACGTCCAGGCCGAGGGCTCCGTCTCCAGCCCCACCAGGCACGAGCGGAAGCGCGTGTCCGCCTCCCGGTGGTAGCTGAGCAGGCTGAACCGCACCTTGAGGTTCCGCATGCGCCAGGGCAGGTGCCAGGGCCCGGCCAGCGGCAGCTCGCGATCCCCGTTGCGGGCCTCGTCGAGATACAGCTGCTTGGGCTGATGGTCCACGAAGCGGGTGGCGGGGGCGAGGATCGCCACCCCCAGCACCGTGCCCACCCACACCCGGCCGTGGGAATCCACCAGGGAGGCCCCCTGCACGCAGCCGTTGCTGGGCAGGCCGTTCCCGGTGGTGAAGGCCTGGGTCTCCAGGCCCCCCCCGGGCTTCGGGCCCCGGCGCCAGACGCCCCGGTTGGTGAAGGCGAACAGCGAGCCGTCCGGCCCGGGCTGGGCCGTGTAGACCAGGTCGCCGGGGAAGCCCGGCGTGCTGGCCTGGTTCAGGATGCGGCCGGTGGCCCGGGGCGGCGTGGCCTGGAACTGCTGCAGGCCACCCTGGGTGGACACCCAGACGCAGGGCCGGCCCTCCTCCTCGGCGGCCACCACGTGCATGACGCGCTGGTCCACCAGGCCCGTGGCGTCGTCGAACCAGGTGAAGGTGCCGCGACCCGCCTCCAGCACGCCCAGGCCCGAGCCGCGCGTGCCCACCCAGAGCTGCCGCAGCCGGCCATCGGGGCCGCGGATGGCCGCAAGGCCGCTCACCAGGGCCCGGGGCACGCCGTGCCTCGCGTCGTAGTGGGTCCAGGCGCCGCCCTTCCAGCGGGAGACGCCCACCCGCGTCCCCACCCACACCGCCGGGGCGCCGTCCGCGTCCGGGCCCGCATGGAGCGCGTAGACGAAGGAATCCGGCAGGCCCGGGAGGGGCCGCGCCCGGTCCCCGGCCAGGCGGTAGAGGCCGTGACCCCGGGTACCCACCCATACCGCGCCGTCCACGGCATCGCCCGCCAGGGCGAAGATGGTGGTGCGGGGCAGGCCCTCCGCCTGGCCGTGGGTCCGCCAGCGACCGCCCTGGTAGCTCACCAGGCCATAGAAGGTGCCGAACCAGAGGGCGCCCGTGCGGCGGTCCTCATGCAGGCTGAACACCAGGTTGTCCGGCGCGCCATAGCTGCGCCAGCGGCCCGGCTCGCCCACGGACAGGCCGGCGCGGGTGCCCACCCAGAGCCCGCGCCCACCCGGGGCCTCATCCTCCAGCAGGGCCGTGACCATGGGGCTGGGCAGGCCTGCCGGCCCGAGCCAGCGCCAGCTCCCCCGGTGGAGGCAGCCCAGGCCCTCGTCCGTGCCCACCCAGACCTCGGCCTCCCGCGCCCCGCCCCGCACCAGCAGAGCCCGCACGGGCCCATGGCGCCAGGGCTGGCCCGCCGGGAAGGCCTGCCAGCGGGTGCCCGTCCAGCGGGCGGGGCCCTGGTCCGTGCCCACCCACAGGGTGCCGCCGCCCTCCGCCAGGCAGTAAACGCTGTCCGAAGGCAGGCCCGAGGCCCGGTCCAGCAGAGTCCAGCGCCCCTCGTGCCACCGCGCCACCCCCGCGTTGTTGGTGCCGAACCAGCGCGGCCCGCCCGGGGACAGCACCATGGCCGTCACCCAGTTGCTGCGCTTCGGGGCCGGCATGTCCACCGGCGTCCAGCTGCGGCCGTCGTAGCGCATAGCCCCGACCTGGGCAGGTGAGAGATCCAACCTGCGACGGGTGGTTCTGGAAGCACGCCGAGTCGCAGGGCAAGACAACTGCTCCTCAACCACCGATCAACATTCATCAAATGCTGAAAAAGCGGCCTGCCTCAAAAAACAAGCCCTTCTGCCTTCTCGTATCTTTATCGGTGTCCATCGGTGTTCATCGGTGGTTCCCTGCCCTTCCCGCCCGCCCCGCCACGACCCGCCGAAGGGACTCGCCACCGGCCACCTGCTTGGCATCTGGAAAGTCGTCCATCAGTGCACTGCCTTTGTAACCACCGATGAACACCGATCAACAGCTGATGGAGAAGTTCGACGAGAATACGGTCCTTCTGCCTTTTCATGCCCCTCGCTGGTTTATCAGGGTCCATCGGTGGTTGCTCGCCGCATGCCACCTGCACCTATCACAGCCCGTCAAGCGGGCTCGGCACGCCCCGGCCCCCGCGGTTCAGCACGTGGGTATAAATCATGGTGGTCGCCACGTCCTTGTGGCCCAGCAGCTCCTGCACAGTGCGGATGTCGTGGCCCGCCCCCAGCAGGTGCGTGGCGAAGCTATGGCGCAGTACATGTGGCGTCACCGGCTTGGCCAGCTCGGCCGCCCGCGCGGCGAGCCGCACGGCCTTCTGCACGCTCTCCGGATGCAGGTGGTGGCGCCGCACCGAGCCGCTGCGGGGATCCTCAGACCTCAGGGCCGACGGGAAGACCCACTGCCAGCCCCAGGCCGTGGGGGCTGCCCGGGCCTTCAGGGCCAGCGCGTCCGGCAGCCACACCGCGCCAAAGCCCGCAGCCAGATCCTCCGCATGCAGCGCCTGCACCAGCTCCAGGTGGCGGCGCAGGGCCGGGGCCAGCCGCTCGGGCAGCATGGTGACCCGGTCCTTCCCGCCCTTCCCGTCCCGCACCACCACCTCGTGGCGATCGAAGTCCAGGTCCTTCACCCGGAGGCGCAGTCCCTCCATCAGCCGCATCCCGGTGCCGTAGAGCAGGCGGGCCACCAGGGCCATGGGGCCTTCCATCTGGTCCAACACCTGACGCACCTCACCCGGCGTCAGCACCACCGGCAGCCGAGGCTGGCGCCGGGCCTGCACCACCTCCCCCATCCAGGGCAGGTCCAGGTCCAGCACATGGCGGTAGAGAAAGAGCAGCGCGGCCTTGGCCTGGTTCTGGGTAGAGGCCGAGACCAGGCGCGTGGTGGCGAGGTGGCTCAAGAAGGCCTCCACCTCCGGCCCCCCCAGCTCGCGCGGATGCCGCAACCCGTGGAACCGGATGAAGCGTTTGGCCCAGTCCAGGTAGGCATCTTCCGTGCGCAGGCTGTAGCGCCGCAGGCGCAGCTGCTCCCGGAGCAGATTAAGCAGGCGCGGCGGGCCCCCCTCCTCCATCCGCCCGCAACCGGTCTGCCTAATCTCCTTTCTCACGGTGCTCCTCCTGGCACGCCCAGGCCGCCTATTTCCGGAACCACCGCTCCGCCCCAGATCGCATAACCACCAGCGCTTCAGGAATGTATCGCCTTTTTTTCGCCTGTCAACCCCACCCCCCGCCACTGCCCAATTCCTTCAATCCCGAACCGTCTCTCACCCTACAATCCAACACACCCCCCGGACTAGGCGTACTCCCCCCACCCCAACCCCGCCGGTCCAATACAAAGTTAGGCCGCCATGCGACTCCCATTAATGATCCTCGCGTTGCTTCTGGCCTGTTCAAGTCCGACGACGGTTCCAGAGTTAGGTGACTCCTACCCAATTCCGAATCGTTCGTTCGAGATGATGATTGCCTCAGCTCAATCCTGGCCTTATGAAGAGGTTCTGATTTCAGGCATCAAGTACGGCGTGGCAGTCAACAAAACAACGGGAAAGGTCGCCTACGTTTCAACTCAGGATTCAAAGTTTAAAACACGAGAAGGGCTGTCTGTCGGTGCAACTCTTGAACAGGTTCTCGCAACCGGTGCTGAAAAGCCGTGGGGTGAACCTGGTTGGGCCTATCACACCAAACTACCATCCGGGTGGTCGGCCGCATTCATTGTCGGCCGTGGCATGACAGATGGCCCATTACAACCAACCTCTAAAGTATCCTGGTTCTTTAAGCGCAGATGACTGGTCGGCCTAACCCTCCGCTCCACTCGGACCCCGCCTGCATTGCCTTTCGCTCTCTCTCAACTTCTCGCTTCCTCGGCTTCGTTCGGCGCCTCGGTGCAGGCGGGGCCGGTGAGCTTCATTCGTTAGGCCACTTCCCAATCCTTAGGATTTCCAGAGAGTTCCATTGAAGATCCCGTTCCTCGAAAAATCTCCATCCATGTCTTGGTATCAGGACATGGCATATGGTTTGGGTGTCTCCCTTGCTGTTCTTCGGATTATTTTTGTCCTAATCATGGCAAAGGCTTTCTTCGCTCCAACCAAAGGTGACGAATGGTCTCCTGTTATTTTTATGCTTGATTTTCCAGTTGGGCTGATCGGTTTCTACGGTGTTTGTTATTCAGGGTTCTCGGGCATCGCTTCGATAGTTTGGCTTTGGGTCAGCTTCACAGTAGGCTCACTACTTGGTGTCTATTGGCACTTTGTATGGCCCCAACTAATCGCGCTTATTATTCGAAATACTGTTCAATGGTTCAAAGGTTCTGCTCGCTAACCTGCGCTTCCACCAGTGGCCTAACCCCTAGCTCAACTCGGACCCCGCCTGCATTGTCTTTCGCTCTCTCTCATCTTCTTGCTATCTCGGCTTCGTTCAGCGTCTCGCTGCAGGCGGTGCCGGTTAGCTTCCTTCGTTAGGCGTGAATTCAGCTGCGAATTGCCTTCCCTGCTTCGCTGCTTCGTATCCAAGGCCGTTTGATCGTCGTTCCGGGTCTTTCTCTCTTCGGCTGAGTTCAATGCCGTTCCAGGTTCATCCCTGGCTTCGCCCGTCATCCCTTCTTCGGCTGTCGATCTGGGCCAACTTGGTCCTGGTTCCCGCTGTCGGCCTGGCCGGTTTCGCTCTTTTGCCCTGGTCACGCCTTCGCGCTAGGCGGCCTGCGCGGGTTTTGGCGTCCTTTCCGTTTCTAGCCAAAACCTCGGGTGGCAATTCGGTACCCGCTTCGTACACTACTTCCGTTATCGCCTAACCTCTGGCTCAAGTCGGACCCCGCCTGCATTGCCTCCCGTTCTCTCTCAGCAGTTTGCTATCCCGGCTTCGCTCATCGTCTCGGTGCAGGCGTGGCCGCTTAGCCTCACCGTTAGGCGTCGTAATGGCCATGTTCGTAGCCCTCCTCCGCGGTATCAATGTCGGTAAAGCGAAGCGTATTCCAATGGTAGACCTCCGAGCGTTGTTGCTTGAGCTTGGCTATACCGATGTGACTACATTGCTGAATAGTGGAAACGTCGTGTTTAACGCAACAACAGGAACGCCAATCAAGCTTGCCTCAGACATTGCTAATGGCATTTCTAAATGGTTGAAAATCGAAGTTCCAGTAATTGTAAAATCGGCCAAAGACCTATCAGCCATCGTTTCCGAGAATTTACTGGCTGGGCATGCCCCAGACCATTCCCGGTTATTGGTTGCCTTTGTTCAAGACACCAAGGCACTTCCCGAACTTGCCGTGATTGAGCAACTTGTGGTGCCACCAGAACAATTCCTTCTGGGCCGAAATGCCGCATTCCTACACTGCCCTATCAGCATCATTGAAAGCCGGGCCTGGAATGCATTACTCGGTAAAACAAATCGAACGGCCACGACAAGAAATTGGGCTACAGTTCTCAAGCTTCATACTTTGGCATGCGTGCCCAACGCCTAACCCTTCGCTCAAGTCGGACCCAACCTGCACGGCCTGGTATCCTCTCTCTCGTTTCCGTCTTTCTCGTCTCTGTTTAGCTTTTCGGCCGCAGGTTGGGCCGCTTAGCTTCATCGTTAGGATGCATCGATGCTCCCAAAGAACACATCCCGAACAATCGCACTCTGCTTGTTCTTTGCGGTGTCTCTATCCGCGCAGTTGAGCACGGAGAAGCAAGTCAGATTGGTGGTCCAAGGGTCTTCCCCGAAAATCCCCAAAGGCAGTTTTGCCGAGAAGCCAAAAATCATTCATCGACTTGGTGATAAATTCGCTCGAATTGAGGAAGAGTTTAATCCAGAAACAAATTTGAAACTTCTGATCGTCACCAAAGCCCCGGACACCTGGATGGTCAACCTAGCCGATGGCACTGGGAACCATATGGTTGATCCAGATCCTAAGGGCAAGGTTAAATTCCCAATTTTCCCCAAAGAAGGCATGCCCGCAAGTTACCCTCCACCAATGGCGGATCTTGAATTTGGCCGTGAGGCCCAATATTTCGATTCGTTCAAGGCTCCTTACACACCAATGAAAACTCCGAGAGGAGAGATGGTGAAACAGGTTCTTGGAACTGATGACTGGACTCTCATCCTTGTTCGAAAAGAAGAAAAGGGTGCTCCTGTATTTTTATTCCTTACAAACAAAGATGGCATAGTTACCGTTTTTGAATATCTTGAATACAAGGTTCTGTCAGAACCGGATCTCAAGGTTTTCGACACACCAAAGAATGTTCAGTTCAGAGAACAGCCGGCATCCTAACCCTGCGCTCAACTCGGACCCCGCCTGCATTGCCTTCCACTCTTTCTCTTGTTCCGTCTTCCTCGGCTCCGTTCAGCGCCTCGGTGCAGGCGGGGCCGGTTAGCTCCATTCGTTAGGTGGCTCAAGAATGACTCGATTGATTTCCAGCTTCCTACTGTTTCTGGTAATGGTCCCATCAAGGCTGGTAGCTGGAAATCCCGCTGTTCTGGGAGTATTGGAAACCCCTCAATGCAAAGAGGAAGGTGGTGTTTTTGTCCGGGCCTTGTTCGCGAAGAGCGGGAAAAAGTGGATCTCATTAAACAACGATCAAGCTGGACGCAGTTTTCTCACCGCCAAGATGGAGTGGGTAGTCATTTATGATGGAAAGAAATTAAGCTCTCTTGAAACAACTGATCCTGGATTCACCACCGATTATCCGTGGACTTACCCAAGAGACAGGGTGTTGAACCCAATACCAGGCCAATCACTTCCTACCGTTAAAAATGAAGGCGAGCGTTTTCATGGCTGGTGCTCAACTCCGAAAGATCGTCCACTGATCGTCCTTTCTAATGGGTCGGCGATCGACCCATCCAAATGGACACCATCAACTCTGAGCATGAATGACAAGGAACGACTTTTCGGTGCGTTCAAAAAGGCGGCAGGTCAGGCACTCGTTTGTCCGAAAGATCCTGAAGTTCCGGTCCCCTTCAGATACACCCGGAAAAACATAGAGGTTCTCGGCTGCCTTAAGGACAAAGGTGGTCGCCAACTCGTCACATTGCGCCTTCGACCTGTCAAACCGTCGGAAACCTGCGATGGTCCTCTCGATACGGCCTGGGATCAGCACACTTTTCTGCTCTCAGATGGCGCCAAATACCTTGGCGTCGGTCTTGAACTTGTTGGCGCAGGCGACTTCGACGGTGACGGGCAATCTGAGTTGTTGTTCTGGCACAGTGGGTATAACGAAGATGGGTATTTGCTTTTCTCAAATGGGTTCAAACAGAAGGCGAAATACTTTTGGGGGTATCACTAGGTTTGTAACTCGGTAAATCTAGGCAAACCATCGTTGCAGCAATCGCCACCTAACCCTCCGCTCAAGTCGGACCCAACCTGCACGGCCTGCTATCCTCTCTCTTGTTCACGTCTTTCTCGTCTCTGTTTAGCTTTTCGGCCGCAGGTTGGGCCGCTTAGCTTCATTCGTTAGGCGTGAATTCGGCTGCGAATTGCCTTCCCTGCGTCTCAGCTTCGCTTCCAAGGCCGTTTGGTCGTCGTTCCGGGTCTTTCTCTCTTCGGCTGAGTTCAATGCCGCTCCAGGTTCATCCCTGGCTTCGCTCGTCATCCCTTCTTCGGCTGTCGAGCTGGGCCAACTTGGTCCTGGCTCCCGCTGTCGGCCTGGCCGGTTTCGCTCCAGTTCCCTGGCCACGCCTTCGCGCTAGGCGGCCAGCGCGGGTTTTGGCGCCTATTCCGTTTCTGGCCAAAACCTCGGGTGGCAATTCGGTACCCGCTTCGTACACTACTTCCGTTATCGCCTAACCTCTCGCTCAAGTCGGACCCCGCCTGCATTGCCTTCCGTTCTCTCTCAGCAGCTTGCTATCTCGGCTCCGCTCATCGTCTCGGTGCAGGCGTGGCCGCTTAGCTTCATTCGTTAGGCGTGATTTCCGCTGCGAATTGCCTTCCCTGCTTCGCAGCTTCGCTTCCAAGGCCGTTTGATCGTCGTTCCGGGTCCTTCTCCCTTTGGCAGAGTTCAATGCCGTCCTGGCTCCATCCCTGGCTTCGCTCGTCATCCCTTCTTCGGCTGTCGAGAAAGGCCAACTTGGTCCTGGTTCCCGCTGTCGGCCTGGTCGGTTTCGCTCGTTTGCCCTGGTCACGGCTTCGCGCTAGGCGGCCTGCGCGGGTTTGGGCGCCTCTGCCTTTTCTGGCCAAAACCTCGGGTGGCAATTCGGTTCCCGCTTCGTACACTACTTCCGTTATCGCCTAACCTCTGGCTCAAGTCGGACCCCGCCTGCATTGCCTCCCGTTCTCTCTCAGCAGTTTGCTATCTCGGCTCCGCTCATCGTCTCGGTGCAGGCGTGGCCGCTTAGCCTCACCGTTAGGCGTGAATTCGGCTGCGAATTGCCTTCCCTGCGTTGCAGCTTCGCTTCCAAGGCCGTTTGGTCGTCGTTTCAGGTCTTTCTCTCTTTGGCAGAGTTCAATGCCGCTCCAGGTTCATCCCTGGCTTCGCTCGTCATCCCTTCTTCGGCTGTCGAGAATGGCCAACTTGGTCCTGGTTCCCGCTGTCGGCCTGGCCGGTTTCGCTCTTTTGCCCTGGTCACGCCTTCGCGCTAGGCGGCCTGCGCGGGTTTTGGCGCCTTCGCCTTTTTCTGCCCAAAACCTCGGGTGGCAATTCGGTACCCGCTTCGTACACTACTTCCGTTATCGCCTAACCTCTGGCTCAAGTCGGACCCCGCCTGCATTGCCTCCCGTTCTCTCTCAGCAGTTTGCTAACTCGGCTCCGCTCATCGTCTCGGTGCAGGCGTGGCCGCTTAGCCTCACCGTTAGGCGCCACACACCTGGAGCCGTCATGTCGATTAAACATGCAGCAACAATCCTATGGTTTGCACCAATCTGCCTGCTCGCAGCTCCGCCTCAGGTGGCAGAGCAACCAAAGCAACAAGAAAAAATCATTACGACTTACGACATGCGCAGGTCAGCGAGTAAGGAATTGGAGGCCGCAGAAAAGAAAATGGCCATCGTTCTAGCAAAACTTGAATCCCTTCTGTACGAAGAAACTCAGAAAACCAAGTTGAAGGCCTCGCAGGAGGCCTGGTTGAATTATCGAAGAATCAACTCCGACTTCGAGGCATTCTTCTGGGATGGCGGTACTGGTCAGCCCCAGATCCACATTCAAGCAATCACACGGATGACTAAGGCCAGATCCACGGAACTACAGAAGGTCATTGATGATAATTTCGGCCATTGAAGGCCTCTCTGTGCGCCTAACCCTCCGCTCAAGTCGGACCCCGCCTGCATTGCCTTTCGCTCTCTCTCAACATTTCGCTATCCCGGCTCCGCTCACCGCCTCGTCGCAGGCGTGGCCGCTTAGCTTCCTTCGTTAGGCCGCGGGTCCGATCCATTTGACTCATGTTTTAAAACCCAATCACCAAACCACAAAGGATTCCACATGACCATTTACATCCTCACTGCTGTTGTTCTGTTGGCGTTTGTCTTCCTTTTACTTTCTAAAATGAAAATCACCAAAGAAAAGACGTCTGATCAACTTGCTGAAGAATTTGCAAATCAGCTTTCGCCTGCTGAACGAACTGCCGTTCTAAATGAAAACTCAAAGGGAAACGACCAAGAAGCGTGGATGATCATCAACCGGCGATTCCGTCAGTTGGGTCCACTTGAATGCGACATGATCATTAAGGTCATCAAAACCCAGACTGCTACCAAGGCCTAACCCTCCGCTCAAGTCGGACCCCGCCTGCATTGCCTCCCGCTCTCTCTCAGCATTTCGCTATCTCGTCTTCGCTCATCATTTCGCAGCAGGCGCGGCCGCTTAGCTTCCTTCGTTAGGCCGCCTCACCATGAAACTGCTATCAATCCCAGCCGCCCTGATCTTTCTGGTCCTCTCAGTTAAGGCTCAGGATTCACCTCAGGCTTTCGTTCAGAACTTCTACAACTGGTACATCCCGATTGCTTTGAATAGCAAAAAGGGTCCTGCTTCTGATATCGCTCTGCGAACCAAGGCTGTCCTATTTAGCAAAGAGCTTGCGAAGGCACTACGCGAAGACTCTCAAGCTCAAGCCAAAGCCCATGGTGAAATTGTGGGGATTGATTGGGATCCATTCCTGAACAGCCAAGACCCTGAAAATCAATACGAAGCCGTGAAGGTAACCCAGATCGGTGATAGGTATTTCGTCGATGTCTACGGCCTGAACTCGGGAAAGCGGTCTGAAAAACCTGATGTGGTGGCCGAATTGAGGCTGGATGCGGGGAAGTGGGTTTTCGTAAATTTCCATTCCGTTGATGGGCACAATCTGTTGGCATCATTGAAATCTCTGAGTGAAAGCCGTCATAAGTCATCTAAGTGACTGGCGGCCTAACCCTCCGCTGCACTCGGACCCCGCCTGCATTGCCTTCCGCTCTCTCTCAACTTCTTGCTATCTCGGCTCCGCTCGTCGTCTCGGCGCAGGCGGTGCCGGTGAGCTTCATTCGTTAGGCCCCCACAACACTCAACCAAATCCCAATCCAACCCAAGGAGGAAAAATGGGAGTGCGAAAATTACTTGACGATATGGTTCCTGTACATTCAGAACCCGGTTCCACAGCGGTTTTAGCAAATCTAAACAAGGGTGAAGATATCGATATTCTCGAAATAATTAATCATGACAATCAACAATGGGTCCGAATCCAGTTAATAGACAAGTCTATTGGCTATATTCTCGGCAGTACCCAAATCTCATTACCCGAAAAATCGACTGGTGAGAAAATTAAAATATTCGCCGGATCTATCTTATTGATTTACACGGTTTGGAGTGGAGGTTCGTATATATTCGATAAATTTACTGGAAATAGTTCTATCCCCGGTGGAGTAATCACTGCGGGCCTAACATCAAAAGACAAACGTGCACTTTCGATCTATATACAAGCGTTTAATGCGCAACCTTGGAGTCGTGAATATCGCGCTAAATTTTTTGCAGATTTAAATGAAACCTTGATTGAGTACAATAACGAATCTTCAAAAAATTCATTAAATCGAACACTTTTGTATAAAATGGCGTTTGTTTCTTTAAGAGCGGGCTGCGATTCAGATCCGGCAATTTTAAGAGGAAAACAGATGCTTTCAGATCTAGATGTTCAGTAATCATCGATTTCCTATTGAGGTTCATTATGATTATTATTCGTGACGACGCTTCCTTTGATGAAACAATTTTGTTCGATTATGTTTCAAAATCAGGCCGAAATTACATAGTTCAAGGTCAACAAAACAATTCCTTCATTAGACATACAAAACCACACTCACTAGATTACTGGCTTCGGCAAAATTTTGCCCATAATCGAGACACCAAACAAGCCGAGAATACTGTGATTGAGGCTCTTGTCGCATCTGGATTATTTATCCGCGCGTCGAGGCTCAAGTGTCCCGATTCAGGATCTTATTGCAAAGGTATCCAACTTGCGTGATGCCATAAAAGCGTTCCCGATTTAAGTGGCCTAACCTTCAGCTCAACTCGGACCCCGCCTGCATTGCCTTTCGCTCTCTCTCAGCATTTCGCTTCCTCGCCTTCGCTCAGCGCTTCGGTGCAGGCGTGGCCGGTTAGCCCCATTCGTTAGGCATCCCCGGCTAATTCCCTTCGGGAGCCAGGTCTGTTCCTTCTCAATCGGGTGGCTGGTTCAGCGTTTCGGCCATCACCGCCGCGAACCACTCCGGCCTATCAATTCCGTCATCTCCTGAATGGCAAAATTGCGCTTCTCATTTCCTTCGCATTTCTCCTTCGGCCTTGGTGGTGATTCCGTCCGTTTCTCATGTCATTCTGGGTTCATCCATCGCAGTTCCTCAACTCGCTCCACCCTTGGCGCAATCCGTTTCAGGTCTTTGCCTTTGGATTCGTCGGTTCCAGCAGCTCTCTTGACTCTGGCGGCATTCCCTTCGCCCGTTCCCATCCAAGCTTTTCAGAAACTCGGGTGGGCTTCAGTTTCTTGGGGTGCCTAACCTCTCGCTCAAGTCGGACCCCGCCTGCATTGCCTTCCGCTCTCTCTCAACATTTCGCTATCTCGGCTCCGCTCATCGTCTCGGTGCAGGCGTGGCCGCTTAGCTTCATTCGTTAGGCGCCCAGCATCCCAGTTCCCCAATACCATCCCTATGGAGGCAAAATGGCTCTTCTTCCCTGCATTGAATGTAATCATCAAATTTCTGAGCATGCTCGATGGTGTCCGGCCTGCGGGTTTCCACGGGCATCGTCGCCTTCACTCAGAATGAATATTACGGGGCTTGATATTCCCTTTTGGACCTTGGTTTATACCCAAGTCCGAGTTGGCCTAGCCTCTATCCCAGCTGCCATCTTTTTTATCAGTATTATTAGAGCGTTCCTGCTATTTTTAAAACTAATAATTCCAGGTATATAGCCTCTTTCACGAGACTTGTTTTAAGTTGTTTGGAGTTTTATCGTTGCCGTTTCAGTGTATTAGAAGATTTCACTAATTTTTCCCACTATCCGGTCGCCTAACCCTCCGCTCAAGTCGGACCCAACCTGCACGACCTGGTTTGCTCTCTCTTGATAGTGCTATCTCGTCTCTGTTTAGCTTTTCGGCCGCAGGTTGGGCCGCTTAGCTGCTTTCGTTAGGCCTCTCAGGTAGCCAATGAAAATGCCTTGGTTCGTAACTACCTTCGCACTCGCCATACTGGCGGCAACAGAAGCCGCAGCTCAAATACCAAGTCTTCCCAGTGGTGCGCAAACCCATTGGGTTGTGGCCCAACCAGAAGAGGTTGTCATTTATCTCGCATTCAATCCCGCAGGGTTTACTAATGTTCTACCTAAGTCATTACGATTCATAACCATTAAGGAGTTGTCCACAAATGGCGTCTCCTGGGCAACTGATTATCTAGCCAAGCATTCGGCCCATGGACAGTGGGGGGTCTCCTTCCTGGAGATCGTCCGAATGGGGACATTCACGATTGATGGGCGGTCTCCCAAGTGGCCAAAGGATGGGGCCGCTGCTCTTTGGTTCGCTCGAGTTGCGTCCTCCGATTCATTAGTGGATTTAGGGCCAGGAAATCCCTTTCAAGTTTTAGAATTCTGGCTACCTGATCACGAATATGTTGAATACATGAAGCACAAAGGGTACTACGCGTCATACGGCAAGGTGGAACTTTCACAAAAGGCTGATGGCAAATGGCGTGGATTGATAGAGGCTAAAGGGCTTTCTGTCATCGCGGAATGCATACCGACTGGCCCGATCACCGGTGGCGTTGGCTCCGCCGGGACGCAAGTTTTCTTCCCGCCTGCCTCCTCAGGAATCCAGAAACTCGTCCGTGTCGCCTTCGCCGGTCACCAGATACAAGAGTGTCGAAGTGACTCGTTCTGGCGCCTTCGTGGTACCCATCCACTAACAACCGGAATGTTGTTACCGCCATCTTACTTTGAGTTCGGGTACGATTTGGTGGGTGGCACTTATGCTATAGATTCCGTCGATATCAAATGACAAATTCGTCACACATCCCAGGCCTAACCCTCCGCTCAAGTCGGACCCAACCTGCACGATCCGCTTTCATCTCTCTTGTTCACGTCTTTCTCGTCTCTGTTTAGCTTTTCGGCCGCAGGTCGGGCCGCTTAGCTTTTTTCGTTAGGTGCTGTCATGTCCGCGCATAGCAAGCAAGTGATTGACGAATTCTGCGGGCTTTGCGACAGGCTTCTACAGACATGGCAAATGAGGAAGTACCTATTTGACGACAATCCGAACGAAGCTGCTCTGAAGGATCCATATCACCAGCATTTTTTCCACCGCATCCAGGTTGTACTTCAAGAAAGTTGGCTACACCAGCTGGCTAAGCTACACGATCCAGCTGTTCAGGGTGGGTCAAATGGTCATGTAAATCTCTCAGTCGACTACATCATTGACTATGGCAACTGGGAGCCCAATATTCAAAGTGAATTGGTCGAATTACGAACTAAGATGACATGTCTAGCCAAACCGATCAGAGATGCCAGAAACAAAATCCTTCCTGATTATCGGCCAGGCTCCGCCTAAAGGGTGAGATGACAAGTCTCGCAATTGATGGCGCTTGGATCTTTGGAGAGGTTTGACAGGATTTGTCCAATGCCTGGAGTCACCTTGGATGCGGTTTCCCGGTCCGAGGAGGTTCCATGGTCTACAGCCCTACCCAGTTCCAAAAAGGCCTCTCCCTGCCTTCTTTCCTGGAGCGGTATGGCACAGAGGAGGGTTGTGTCCGCGCCCTGTTCGCGGTCAGGTGGCCCAAGGGCTTCGAGTGCCCCGAGTGTGGGGGGCACGAATACTGTGTGCTGGAAGGCCGTCGGCTGTACCAGTGCAATGCCTGCCACCGGCAGACCAGCGTCACAGCAGGCACCATCTTCCACAAGACCTACCTTCCGCTGACGAAGTGGTTCCTGGCCATGCACCTACTCACCCAGGGCAAGCACTCTCTGTCGGCCCTGGAACTCAAGCGCCAGATCGGGGTCAGCTACGAGACTGCCTGGAAGGTGAAGCACAAGCTCATGCAGGTGATGCTGGAGCGCGAGCGGGGCCGGGTCCTATCGGAGCGGGTCGAGGCGGATGACGCCTACATGGGCGGCGAGCGTCACGGGGGCAAGCGCGGACGCGGGGCGCCCGGGAAGGCCCCCATGCTCGCCGCCGTCCAAACCTCCCCGGAGGACGACCCATCCGAGCGCAGAGTGGTCTACCTGAAGGTCCAGGCCGTCCCGAACTTCAAGAAGAGGACCGTAAAACGCTGGGCTAAGCGCAGCCTGGCAACGGCCTCCACGGTGCTGACCGACGGCATGCGCAGCTTCAATGCCATCAGTGAAGTGGTCGAGGACCACCAGCCCCTGGTGATGAAAGGGGGCTGGCGCAACTCCCGGCACCCGGCCTTCAAGTGGGTCAACACGATCCTCGGCAACCTGAAGGGCAACATCCTCGGTGTCTGCCGCTGGATCAGCGCCAGGCACCTTCCCCGCTACCTCGCGGAGTTCCAGTGGCGGTTCAATCGCCGGTTCGATCTGGAGGGCATCCTGGTTCGCCTGCTACGTGCTGCCAGCCTTACCCCGCCCATGCCTCAACGGTTCCTGGTTTTGGCGGAGGTGGGCCGATAATCAGGAAATCCTTTCACACAACGACCTTGTTGTGCTGTTGGAGTCGAAGGGGCTTGCTGGATTCGAACAAGGCAAGGATGAAATCTATTTCGATAACCTTCGCAAATTTGCTTCTCTCGTCATAGGAACGGATCAGGGAGAGCCATTCGTATATGATGACCTTGTGCAAAATGATGTAGATGCCTTTATGAGCTGCTTCCTTCGTGGTTCCCGCACCTAGGCCCACTGACAGATCATGTCGCAACAACAGGAGATCCCATTGAGTAGAACAGCCGGAATCCTCGCGATCATTCTTTTGCTAGGTTGCTCTCCATTTGTCCCGGTGGTGAATGTCTCTGAGGTTCCAAAAGAGACATTACAAAGGGCCTATCAAATTCAAACTTTCGAGATTGGTAATGGCTCCAGTCGGCCACAAGTCTCGGAATATCTTGGAAGCATTACAGCCTATTCATGCAAACACCTTATGACGGATCCACCTGCATCCAAGGGAAACGCGCTCATTCAACTTCGTCTCAAGGCATTGGAACTTGGGGCAGATGGAATTTTCGATATTACGTTTGATACGAGAGGTACCGATACCTGGGGCACCAATTGTTGGGAAAGCGTTCAAGTATCTGGCGTGGCCGTGAAATTCAAAAAATAAAACCATCAATCATTGTCCTCGCACCTAACCCTCCGCTCAACTCGGACCCAACAGCCACGGTCCGCTTTCACCTTCTGGCATTTTCCTTTCTCGTCTCCCTCTAAACCACGGCTGGCTGTTGGGCCGGTTAGCTTCTAACGTTAGGCTTTCCCAGAGAGGCTAGTCACCAATGAATCAGCGAAACCCTTGGGCATACATTCGCTGGAGTCGCAGGGTATTCATCGGTCTTCCCATTGTTTTCATTCTTGGAATGCTGATCACCACTGTGGTCTTCCCAAATGTCCCAACCGAGGTAGCTTTTGAGAAGTTTGGAATCTCACTCGTCCTATTAGGGTGGGTCTTTGTATTGATTCCAACCTCTTGTCCCAGATGCAACCGATGCTTCGTTCTCTGGAACCTTCCGAACTGGGGCTACTGGTTCGGTTTATATTTCAAAAATGCCTTTCGCCCATTCGTTTATATCTCGGCAGTATTCAATTCTCCATGCCCACACTGCGGGCTTGAATACTTCGGTGATCCAGGTGATTCTAACGCGCCTCAAGGTTTATGAATTCAGCGCGTAAAGCCTAACCCTCCGCTGCACTCGGACCCCGCCTGCATTGCCTTTCGCTCTCTCTCAACCTCTTGCTACCTCGGCTTCGTTCACCTTTGCGGCCGCAGGTTGGGCCGCTTAGCTTCTTCCGTTAGGCATTTCTCAGGCGGCCTATGAAATCCATCTTCATTGCAGTCCTTCTAGGGTTTCCGCTAATTGTCCTGCTGTTGGCGGTGGGCCTGATGGTCTGGCGCGCCTTCAATCCCAAAAGAAACGCAATTCGCGGGATAACCGATGCTAAAGGTGTAATTGTGAATCCCTATATTCATGCTGGAGTTGGGCTTCTTTGTCTCATCTTGGCCACATATGCCTTTTGGCGCCTAAGCGTGTTGGTCCCACGGTCGAATTCAGCATCTGGCCGCCTTCAGGAGCATCTCGAATTGTTGGTTCCAGCCCTTATTGGCACCGGCCTTTCTGCCAAATTCTTCAGGAAGTACCGCCGCCTCCGAAAACCAAGTGCTCGGCCCAATGCCTAACCCTCCGCTCAAGTCGGACCCAACCTGCACTACCTTCTAGGCTCTCTCTTGGTACATCTTTCTCGTCTTTGTTCATCTTTGCGGCTGCAGGTTGGGCCGCTTAGCTGCTTTCGTTAGGCATCCCCGGCTAATTCCCTTCGGGAGCCAGGTCTGTTCCTTCTCAATCGGGTGGCTGGTTCAGCGTTTCGGCCATCACCGCCGCGAACCACTCCGGCCTATCAATTCCGTCATCTCCTGAATGGCAAAATTGCGCTTCTCATTTCCTTCGCATTTCTCCTTCGGCCTTGGTGGTGATTCCGTCCGTTTCTCATGTCATTCTGGGTTCATCCATCGCAGTTCCTCAACTCGCTCCACCCTTGGCGCAATCCGTTTCAGGTCTTTGCCTTTGGATTCGTCGGTTCCAGCAGCTCTCTTGACTCTGGCGGCATTCCCTTCGCCCGTTCCCATCCAAGCTTTTCAGAAACTCGGGTGGGCTTCAGTTTCTTGGGGTGCCTAACCTCTCGCTCAAGTCGGACCCCGCCTGCATTGCCTTCCGCTCTCTCTCAACATTTCGCTATCTCGGCTCCGCTCATCATCTCGGTGCAGGCGCGGCCGCTTAGCTTCATTCGTTGGGCGCCTCAGTAGTGGAAGCGAAGCTGAGCGATCAAAAGCGCACCATCTTCAACTCGATACACCATTCGGTGCTCGTCAGTAATCCGGCGCGACCAGAAACCCGCCAATGCATGTTTCAATGCTTCTGGCTTCCCAATCCCAGTGAAGGGTTCGCGTTGAATCTCTTTAATCAGCTTGTTGATTCGTTCCACCATCTGTTTATCGTGCTTTTGCCAATACAGGTAGTCTTCCCATGCGTCGTCCGCGAAAATTAGCCTCACTTGACCAGCTTCCGCTCAACGCCTTTTCCAGCGTTCAGTTGTGCCACTGCCGACAGAAGGCGCTTGGCATTAGTGGGTGTGCGCAGCAAGTAGGCCGTTTCCTCAAGCGCGTTGTAGTCTTCAAGCGAGAGCATGACCACAGCCTGTTCGCCATTGCGGGTAATGATCAATGCCTCGTGGTCGTTGCAAACTCGGTTCATGGTGCTGGCAAGGTTGGCCCTTGCAGCGGTATAGGTCATTGCGTTCATCTGAGCCCTCCCAACATGTACCAATTAATGTACAGCTCAAAACCCACCCTGTCAAGGTCGCAGGCGGTGGCGCCCAACCCCTCGCTCAAGTCGGACCCCGCCTGCATTGCCTTTCGCCCTCTCTCATCATTTCGCTATCTCGGCTCCGTTCATCGTCTCGGTGCAGGCGTGGCCGCTTAGCTTTTTCGTTAGGCGTCTGTAGAAAGGAGGGCCGAGGTGACCACACTGCCTGGAATGCAGACGAGCCGGTTTCTGTTATTCCGGCGCCTGATCATCTTTGTTCTCGCCGGACTGCTGATCTATTACCACATCTTTACACTGTGCGATCTGTATCTAGGCGCTGGCACCAGTACTCATACAACATTCGAATACGTACAATCGATCCTTCGAGTGGTGATTACTCTCAGTTTGCTGCTCGTCGTCTTTGGCAAACGCTGGGCATTGTGTGGGATGTGGGCCGGAATCACCGGGCTCATTGCAACGCACTATTGGGCGCATTTCGGGAACCTGCCCGTCGATTTCACCCTGGGTAGGCATCCGCTCTCCTATCTCAAGGGCCTCATTTTTCCGACAATTATCACCTTGGCATTCCACACTTCAAGCCAGGTTGGCGATTCAAATGCAGACGCCTAACCCTTGGCTCAACTCTGACCCCGCCTGCATTGCCTTCCGCTCTCTCAGTAGTGTCCAGAAGTTTCTGTAAGTCCTCGATGGTAGATGGATCGCAGTGAATGCAGGGGGTCAGCGAAGGGAGGGCGGAGCCCGACCGAAGCTGACCCCCTGCGGCGCGCGGTTCATGCGCCCTCCTGCTTCAGCCAGGTGCTGCCGACCCAGCGCTCGTGCTGCTCCATGAGCAGGCCCCCATACATCCAGCAGGACCGGGGCGAGATGGAGGTGCTGTTCACCCTGCTGGCCGAGCGCTACGAGCGGCGCAGCGTGGTCATCACCTCGAACCTCATGTTCTCCCAATGGGACCGCATATTCAAGGACCCCATGACCACGGCAGCGGCCATAGTGTTGCCCTGAGCATGGCCTGTGTCCAGCCTCTGCCCGGCCAAGAGCCAAGAGCCTAGGGTCTGTTTTGAAAACAGACCCTAGTGGTGCCCGCGCGAAATAGCTGGACCATCCCCTGCGCCAGTGGGCACCACGTGGCAGGGGCCTGGGGGCACGGCAGTCCCCCCAGTGGGGTGACAGCCACGGCGCGTCTGCGCGCAAGGGCGCCAGAAGGGCCATGCCCCGATGGGAGTGCGCCTCGCCAGCACTCGATTGATCCAGGTATTTCAGGCGAGGTGCACTAGGTGCGCCCGACCAAGCCGTTCACGGGGTCGCGCGCGAGCGAGCCGAGGAACGCGAGTCGAAGCGTGGCTGGTTCGGCGCCGGCGCCCAGGGCGGCGCCTGACCCGGGCTCCGGTCCTGCCTGGTGCCGGCCTCGCCGGATCCGGTTATCGTGTGGGACCCGCAACCCGCAGATCCGGAAGGAGTCGCCATGGCGGAGAACAAGACGAAGGCCACTGAAGCCAGCGTGGCGAAGCACCTTGCCGCCATCGCTGACGAGTCCCGGCGCCGGGACTGCGAGGCCCTGGTCCAGCTGATGGGCAGAGCCACAAAGGAGCCGCCGAAGATGTGGGGGCCCAGCATCGTCGGCTTCGGCAGCTACCACTACAAGTACGAGAGCGGCCGCGAGGGCGACTCCTGCCTCGTGGGCTTCGCCTCCCGCAAGGGCGACATCAGCGTGTACCTGTCGGGCCGCTTCCCCGAGCGCGAGGCGCTCCTGGCCAAGCTCGGGCGGCACAAGATGGCGAAGGCCTGCCTCTACCTCCGCAGGCTCGACGACGTGGACCTCCAGGTGCTGGAACAGCTGGTGGCCCGGTCCGCCGCCAGCGTGAAGGACCGCTGCGGTGCTTGCAGCGGCTGATCCGCCACCGGCAGCCCCTCCAGGCCACCCTTCATGTCACTGTGGGAGCATCGAGCCCCGCCTCAGGAGCCACCATGAAGAAGCTGCGCTTCACCACCCGGATCCAGGCTCCCTGCGACCAGGTCTGGAAGACGATGCTCGGACCGGTCACCTACCGGATCTGGACCGCGGCCTTCACCGAGGGTTCGTACTTCGAGGGCACCTGGGCCAAGGGCGAGCGCATGCGGTTCCTGGCGCCCGGCGGCCACGGCATGGTCTCGGTGATCGCGGAGTCGAGGCCCCATGAGTTCCTCTCGATCCGCCACCTGGGCGAGATCAAGGACGGGGTGGAGGACACGGAGAGCGAGGCCGTCCGCGGCTGGACCCCCTGCTACGAGACCTACACCTTCACGCCAGCCGGCACCGCCACAGAGCTCACGGTGGACATGGACATGGCGGAGGCCTTCGAGGAATACATGGCCGGAGTCTGGCCCAAGGCCCTGTCCCTGCTCAAGGCCCTCAGCGAGGCCCGCGCCGCGAACCCCAGGCCCTGAGCCCTTCCAGCTTCATCCGCATCGCCCCGGAGCCCCCCATGAGCCCAGCCAGCGCCCTCCTCCAGGCCATGGACGACCGGCGCCGATCCCTGCTCGATTCACTGGCGGCCCTCAGCCCCGAGGCGCTGCAGGCCCGGCCCGCGCCCGGCGCCTGGTCCATCCTGGAGATCGTCGAGCACCTGGTGGCGGCCGAGCAGGTGATCCTGCAGGGGCTGCCTGATCCGGCCACCCTGGTGGACCGGCCCCGCAGCCTGCGGCAGCGCTGCCTGTACCCGCTGGTGGTGCTCATCCTGCGCCTGCGCATTCCGGTGAAGGCACCCTCGCGACGCATGCTGCCCACGGGGGGTGCCTCCCTGGCCGAGCTGCGCGACCGCTGGGACGCGACCGCCCGCTGGCTGCGCGCCTACGCGGAGGGCCTGCCGCCGGGCGGGGACCAGCGGGCCGTCTTCGCGCATCCGGTCTGCGGCCCCCTCACCCTGGCCCAGGCCCTGCGCCTGGGCCGCCTGCACCTGGAAACGCACGGCCGGCAGATTCGCGAACGCCAACTGGGGAGATCCGCATGAGCATCAATGACGGCTTCCTGCTGGTGGTGATCGCGTTCTTCGCCTGTCTACTGTACTGCCTCCGCAAGGAGGAGCAGCGGAAGGGCGAGCGGCGGCGTCAGGATCTGCCGCACCCTGTGGAACGTCGGCGCCAGCCTCGGCGGCGGCAGGGCCTGGGGGCCGCCCTGGCCTGGGTGGCCCGGGTGCTGCGCTCGACCTTCACCCGCCACTAAGAGTGCCCGGAGCCCGTCACGCCCGGCCCTTGGGCAGACTCTGAGGAGCAGGTGATCCATGCACGCCATCCTCCTGTCCTCCATGCTCCTGCTTCAATCCGCGCCGGCGCCCCTGCCCACCCGGCCGGTCATCTCGGCGACGGAGGGCGGCCTGAAGGCCGAGGCGCGCGATGGCCGGGGCGCGCCGGTGCCTGGGGTGCGGATCCTGCTGAGGTTCACCGACGGCCGGACCTGGGTGGCCTCCACGAACGCGCAGGGCCAGTGCCAGGCCGGGGGCCTGCCGCCGGGCGAGTACCGGGTGGAGCTGCGCAAGGAAGCCTACCCGCTGGCCGTGTACCCCAGGCTGCTGATCCGGGCGAACGCCTGGCTGCGGGGCGCGCCAGCCCTGCCGGAGCTGCGGGGACCGCGCCTGCGCCTGGCGGGTCCATCCACCTACGAGGAGGCCCCCGGGGCGCCCATCATCCCCCTGCGCCGCGAGCCGGGGAAGATCCCCATGCACTGAAGCCGGGCTACTGCACCGCCAGGCTGTGCTCCAGGGTGGCGCCTTCCGCCAGGGTGAGGGTGGCCTTGGCCGAGCCCACGTTGGCGTGGGTCCCGGTGGTCTCGCCCCGCCAGAGGGAGAGGGCGTAGGTGCCCGGCGGCTGACTGCCGAAGGCCACGGTCTCGACACCCGCCACCACCGCGGGCTTGAGGCTGGCGATGGTCAGGAAGTACTCGACCCCGTCCACCAGCAGGCGCTGCTCCAGCAGCAGGGCATCCTCCTGCTGGGCGCCATGGGGGGGCGTGATGGCCACGGTCAGGGTGGCAGGCACCGTGGCCGTGAGCTCCAGATCCGGGACCGCCACCACCATGCCCGTTGTCTTCACCTCGAACTCGGGGCCCAGGCAGGGCAGGAAGACGGTACCGCCCACCTGAGCGCGGACCAGGATCCGGCGGCGGCCCACCACGGCCTGGATGTCGAAGGTGCCATCGGCGCGGGAGTTGCCCTTCGCCTCCACGTAGATGGCCCCATGCGCGGGATCGTATCCGCTCAGGGTGACCACGCACACCTCGGCTCCCGCCACGGGCTGCCCCTGGGCGTCCACCAGACGGCCCTGCACGGTGCCGGAGGGCGGCGGCGTGCAGCCGCAGTCCCCGTGGGGGGAACAGCCCAGCGCGGTCAATAGCAGGCCGAGAAGGAGAGGACGCAGGAGGGATGGATGCATGGGGGCCTCGCCGTCCACCGGACCGGAGGCCGGACCACGGACGGGGCCAGCATACCTGATCACCTGCTAGCCTTTGCGCCCCGTGGGGTAGCCTGGAGGCTGACCGGCGAAGGCTCTCCATGACGGACACCTACCAGACACGGATCCCCGCCCTCTCCGAGGCTGAGCTGCGGCGGTACCTCGCGCACTTCGAGGGGTACCGCACCGAGGCCGTGGAGGCCGCCCTGGCGGAGTTGGAGCGACGTGGCCTGACCCTCGCCGAGGGGGAGCGGACGCGGCTCCGGCAGGATCTCGCGCAGCGCGATGCGGCGGCCCAGGCGCACCTGCACCACGGCTTCGTGGCGCGGCTCGGCGACAGCCTTCCCGCCCGCCTGGCCCGCATCCGCCAGCTCACGGCCCTGTTGCTGGCGGCGGGCCTGGGCGCGGCCCTCGCCATCTACCTGACGGCCGCGCCCCAGGCCACGAATCCCCTGGGCTACGAGCCCATGAACACGAAGAAGTACCTGCGCGACCTGGAGCTCTACGGCGGCAAGGTGAACGTGCTGGCCACGGAGTTCATGGGCTGGTGGAATGCCCGCTGGCAGGGCCGCAACCTGGCCACCACCGTGGCCTGCCTGACGGTGCTGGCCGCCGGCGGCTTCTGGTTCCTCGCCACGCGGCGGGCCCGGGATCTGGAGCACCACCGGGGCGCGGCCAGGGAACCCTGAGCTTGCAGAACAAGGCACAGGGATTGACCACCGTTCCTCATCTTTTCATCGGTGTTCATCGGTGTTCATCGGTGGTTAAAACTTCTCTTCCTCAAGCAGTGATGACTGGCCCGCCGACATAAGCCGTCGCCAAAGATGAGCCAGGAAAGTGAGCCGATGAAGGTGTCCATTCAGTGGCCATGAGCTTCTCGAGGGTGGGGAAAAAGCACTTGAACCACCGATGAACCCCGATGAACGCCGATAAAAGCCTGATAAGGATGGGTGGTGGTGTGCCGAGCTTGCTGGACACGTTGCATCTGGGCACGCGGATGCCCGCACACTGAGACCCATCACAGCACCAGCCGAGCGCCATTCATCATTTTCATCGGTGTTCATCGGTGTTCATCGGTGGTTAAAACGTCTCTTCCTCAAGCAGTGATGACTGGCCCGCCGACATAAGGCGTCGCCAAAGATGAGCCCGGAAAGTGAGCCGATGAAGGTGCTCATTCAGTGGCCATGAGCTTCTCGGGGGTGGGTGAAAAGCACTTGAACCACCGATGAACACCGATGAACACCGATGAAAAAGCCTGATAAAGACGGGGCTCGGTGGTAAACCGCTCCTCCCTGTTCCAAACCACGTTTCGCGATTCTCCATCCTGGTCGCGCGGCCATCATTCAGCGGACACTGGTGACATGACGAAACCACCCGGAGGTCCGCAGCCGCCAACCACCAAGCCAGGCCTGCACCCGCGCAACCGGCACGGGGGGGGCTACGACTTCGCCCGGCTGGTGGCGGCCAGCCCGGAGCTGGGGCCCTTCGTGCTGCGGGCGAAGCACGGCGGCGCCTCCATCGACTTCGCGGATCCGGCCGCGGTGGTGGCACTCAACCGGGCCCTGCTGGTGGAGGCCTACGGCACCCGGGGCTGGGACATCCCGCCTGGCTACCTCTGCCCGCCCATTCCCGGCCGCGCGGACTACCTGCACCACCTGGCGGACCTGCTGGCCGAGGCGCACGGCGGCGCGATCCCCCGCAGCGCGGCGGTGCGGGTGCTGGATGTGGGCGTGGGCGCCAACGCCATCTATCCGCTCATCGGCCACCGGGAGTACGGCTGGTCCTTCGTGGGCTCGGAGCTGGACGAGGCCGCCCTGGCCGCGGCGGCGCGCATCCTCGCGGCGAATCCGGGCCTCGAGCGGGCCATCGAGCTGCGTCGCCAGCGGGACCGGAATGCGATCTTCGCGGGTGTGGTTCGGCCCGGCGAGCGCTTCGACCTGACGCTGTGCAACCCACCCTTCCACGGCTCGGCGCACGCGGTGCTCGAGGCCTCCCAGGCCAAGTGGCGCAAGCTGGGCCGTGGTGCGGCGGGCGCGGCGCGGAACTTCGGCGGCCAGGGCGCGGAGCTCTGGTGCGAGGGCGGCGAGGCGGGGTTCATCCGCCGCATGATCGAAGAGAGCGTGGCCCTGGGCCCGCAGGTGCGCTGGTTCACCACCCTGGTGTCCAGCTCGGCGACGCTGCCCGGCCTGCACCGCCTGCTCCGCCAGGTTGGGGCCCGGGACATCCGCACCGTGGCCATGGCCCAGGGCCAGAAGCAGAGCCGCTTCGTGGCCTGGTCGTTCCAGGTTCCGGAGGCCCCCTGACGCCACCGCCGGGCGATCGGCTACCTTGAAGCGTTGCCGAGGACGCCCATGTTCGTGTTGCGCCGCCTGCCCGCCTTCCTGGCCCTGCTGATGCTGGGGGCTCTGTCTCTGCGCCTGGGCCTGGCCTTCCTGCTGGCGGTGCCGCTGACGCTGGCCCTGCTTGTGCTCCTGTTCATCCCGAAGGCCGTGGTGCAAACCATCCTCGGCGCCGTGCTCTGGGTCGGCTGTCTCGCCTGGATCGGCATGGCCTGGCTGCGGGTGGGCGAGCGGCTGGCCGCGGGCCTGCCCTGGATGCGCCTGGTCCTGATCTTCGGCGGGGTGGCGCTGTTCACGGCCTGGGCCGCCTGGCTGCTGCGCGCACCGCAGGCAGCCGCAGAGCCCCGGCCACCGGAACCTGCATCCTGAAGCGCAGGCAGGGGGTGGAGGCAGCCTGAAACGCCCCTGGAGGCATGTCGCGATTTGAATAAAATGGTAAAATATAGGTAAAGATTGTTTTTTTTGTCGAAATTGGATCATGCTTCGGTCACCCATCCTCCCGAGGTGACCCATGTCCACGGCCACGAAAGAGCTGCTCGTCCAGATGCAGATCAACCGGGGCAATGCCATCGCCGGCGGCTCCGGCGCCAACGTGATGGCCTCGGCCATGATCAGCGTCCTGGTCACCCACGATGGTGTGCCGGTGGACGACCTCGGCACCAACGTGGGCAGCCAGAACAGCGCCGCCACCCTGCCCGCCGGGTGGACCCTGGTCGATGGCTTCAACGTGCGCCCGGGCGGAGCCCTGGTCACGGTGACGGAGTTCCTCAACCAGGGCAGCGGCATCTACGACATCCGGATCGTCCCCTACATCAGCAACCCGGCCGCGGTCTGGCTCTCCGGCGAATACATCTTCGCCCTCTACATCCACACCACCCGGACGCACCACGGCCACACCACCCACCTGCAGGGCGCCGCCCTGGCCAAGCTGACGATCCTCTAGAACACCGACCAGCCGGTGCGGGTGGTGAAGCGGTCGAGGGCCTCGACGCCGGCCACGCTATTGCCATGGAGGTCCAGCGCGGGGCTCCACACGCTGAGCACGCCGCGTTCCGGCAGCACGGCGAGGATGCCGCCACCCACGCCGCTCTTGCCGGGCAGGCCCACGCGGTAGGCGAAGTCGCCCGCCGCATCGTAGGTGCCGCAGGTGAGCATGATGGCATTGATGCGCTTGGCCTCGCTGCGGCTGAGCAGGCGTGAGCCATCGGCGCGCAGGCCGTGATTGGCCAGGAAGAGCCCGGCCTTCGCGAGATCGGCGCAGCTCATGGTCAGCGCGCACTGCCGGAAGTAGTGGTCGAGCACCCGCTCCACCGGGTTCTCCAGATTGCCGCAGCTGGCCATGAAGTGGGCCAGGGCCGCGTTGCGGTGGCCGTGGCTGGCCTCGGAGGCGGCGACCTCGGCATCCAGGTCCAAGGCCGCGTTGCCGCTCTCGGCGCGGAGGAAGTCCCGCAGGGTGCCAAGGGAATCGCCCGTGAGCGAGAGCAGCCGGTCGATGAGGATGAGGGCGCCGGCGTTGATGAAGGGGTTGCGGGGAATCCCCTTCTCATACTCGAGCTGCACCAGCGAGTTGAAGGGATTGCCCGAGGGCTCCCGCCCCACGCGCCGCCACAGCGCCTCGCCATCCCGCGCCAGCACCAGGGCCAGGGAGAAGGCCTTGGACACGCTCTGGATGGAGAAGGGCACCCGCCAGTCGCCGCTGCCCAGGAGCTGCCCGTCCACCGTGGCCAGGGCGATGCCGAAGCGGGCCGGGTCCACCGCCGCCAGGGCCGGGATGTAGTCCGCCACCTTCCCCTGCGCCGCAAAGGGCGCGGCTTCGCGGGCGAGGTCGTCAAGGAGGGCTTGGAGGTCCATGCCCCCTGTTTAGCATGGGAGCATCCTCAGAACCGGTACGAAATGCCCCATTCCAGGCTCAGGGCTCGCTTGAGTCCATCGGTGTTGTCGGGGCGTTTGAGAAGGGGCAGGGCCAGGCGCCCCTCCATCGCCCAGGTCCTGGAGAGGGGGATGGACAGGCCACCTACGAGGTTCACTTGCAGGCGATCCGTGTCCGGCAGCACCTGAAGGCTGCCGTCCGGCAGGCGGAGGTCCGACTTCCCCAGGCGCTGGATGGCCAGGGCCTGGAGGCTGACGGGAAAGCCCCCCAGGCTGCCACGGAACCCGGCATGAACCAGGAGGTCATCGCCGCGCTTCAAGGGCTGGAGCCGGTTCCCGCTGCGGCTCGAAGCCCGCTGGTAGCCCAGGCCTGCCTCCCAGGTGTCCGCGTCCAGGCGGATGCCCACCAGGGGATCCGTGCTGCCAAGCCCCCGCTGGTAGCGCTGGGGCAGCCCAGCGGCATCATCATCCCCGGTGGCCAGGCGGGCCCCGGCCTGGGCTATCACCTTGCCCAGGCTGCCCTCGTGAAGGGTCAACTCCAAGGCCAGGATGGCATCCCCCAGACCCGTGGTGGCGCCCAGGGGGCCGCTCACGCGCCCGAAGGGCACCACGGCGATCAACGCACCCCGATCCCCCAGCTGAAAGCGGCCATCGAGCTTCAGGGCCTGGAAGGAGAGATCATCCGGGGAGCCGCTGCGCCCCCACTGTCCCGTGAGCCGGAGCTGGTTCCGGGCCGGGAAGGAGCCGTGGCCGAGGGCGCAGACCCCCGCATCCGAGCACTGGGACAGCAGGGGTAGCCCCCCAAGGCAGAGCAAAGCCAGAAGTGCTCGACGCACGCATCCTCCTGTGAACTTGTTGCGACACTAACTTGTCGTTACAGAGCTTGGGGTGCGCGATGACTCCGCGGCGTGACATTCGTTTTGCATAGGGTCGGTGCCCCACGCTGCCGTGTCATCCTCCCCCTCGGGGAGCCACCTCCACGTGCCCCCGATGGAGGAATCCATGACGCCCCTTGCCACTGACCTCCTCGTCCTCTTGCGCCGGGACCTCCGCTGCTTCATCCGTGAGATCGAGGCCTTCCCCGATGACGCCATGCTCTGGCGCACGGTGCCGGGCATCGCCAACAGCGCGGGCAACCTGGCCCTGCACGTGGCGGGCAACCTGCGCCATTTCGTGGGTGCGGTGCTGGGCGGCACGGGCTACCAGCGCCAGCGGGACGCGGAGTTCGCCCAGCGGGAGGGCAGCCGTGCCGAGGTGGCGGCTCTGCTGGAGGCCGGCGCCATTGAGGTCGAAGCGGGTCTCCGGGCCCTGGGGGAAAGCCCCCTGGCCACGCCCTACCCCTTGCCAGTGCTGGGCCACCAGCCGCCCACGAGCCGCTTTCTGCTGCACCTGTCCACGCACCTGGCCTTCCACCTGGGTCAGGCGGGCTACCTCCGCCGCGCCCTCACAGGCGAGCCCGGCGCCACTGGCGGCATGGGCATCGCCGACCTGATGGGCTAACCTCGACGGGTCGGCACTCACCCGCCCATCCAGGAGGACCCATGCATCCCACCCTGCGCTACGGTATCCTCCTCGGCCTGGGTGTGGCCGCCTGGGGCTTCCTCTTCAACCTCCTGGGCTGGCACCGGCAGCCCTCGCTGTACCTCCTGCGCTTCATCCTGGTGGTCGTCGCCTACCAGGTGGCGCTGCTGATCTGGGCCCTGCGCAGCACCGCGTCCGAAGGAGGCTATGGCCGCCAGGTCTGGACGGGCGTGAGCATCTCCCTGCTTGCGTCGGTGATCGTCTACGCCACGAGCATCCTGTTCGTCACCGTGATCTTTCCCACCCACATCCAGGAGTCCGTGGCCGCCAGCCGGCAGCTGATGGCGGCGCAGGGCCTGGGCGCCGAGCAGATCGAAGCCGTCATCAAGGCCCAGGCCCCCCTGCAGACGCCCCGCGCCAGCGCCATGGCCGGCGTCTTCGGCACGGTGATGACGGGACTCTTCACCTCGCTGGTCGCGGCAGTGTGGTTCCGGAAGCGGTAAACCTGCCGCTGTCTAAAGAGTTGGAACGCAGAGGACGCAGAGAGCCTCAGAGGACAC
The DNA here is from genome assembly GCA_963751095.1 of uncultured Holophagaceae bacterium. Taxonomy (GTDB): domain Bacteria; phylum Acidobacteriota; class Holophagae; order Holophagales; family Holophagaceae; genus Geothrix. The sequence goes on from CAVVTK010000010.1 coordinate 44,788, forward strand.
AGAGAAAGGCTGAGAAATGCCAGGAGCTGCTGACTTCAATGGCAGTTCTCTGTGTCCTCCCTGGAATTCTGTGCCCTCTGTGTTCCGCTTTTCATTTTTGAAGCCGCAGTTACTCACCGCTCGACGCGGATGTCGGCCACCAGCTCCAGCGGGAAGCGCTGGCCCGAAAGCGCGTCATCCAGGCAGCGCAGCACCCAGCCCGAGCGCAGGGGCGCAGCGCCCAGCTCGGCGCGGCTGAGCCAGTGGCAGCGGAGGATGTCGGCATCCTCGGGCGCAGCCACGGCGTCTTCAGGCACCGTGCCCCAGTAGCACACGCGGAAGTAGTCGCTGCCGTTGGCGGCCTTCAACGGGTAGAGGCCCACGATGGCCTCCGGGGTGAAGGCGAGGCCGGTTTCCTCGCGCACCTCGCGGCGCACGGCGTCCAGCAGGGATTCGCCGGGCTCCACATGGCCCGCGGGCTGGTTGATGACGGGGCGTCCCGTGACCTTGTCCGGCTCCTCCACCACGAGGAACCGCCCCTCCCGCTCGATGATGGCGGCGACCGTGAGGGCCCACATCAGAAGAACAGGTAGAAGCCGTTCACGAAGTAGACGATGCCCACGATCCCCACCACGAGCCCCGCCCAGTAGACCGGCTGCTTCTTCAGCAGGGCGGCGATGGAGGACAGCAGAATGGCGATCTGCAGGAAGATCACCGCCAGACCGAAGGGGGCGCCGTGCTTCTGGGCATCGGCCTTGGCCTCCTCGAAGGCGGTAGCCTTCTTGAAGATGTCGGCCTTCTCGCCATCGTACTTGGCGACCTTCTTCTCCACGTCGGCCAGGCTCTTCTCCAGCAGCGGCACCGAGGCCCTGGGCGCCAGCTCGATCTCCCGCTTCAGGCGCATGGCCTCCACCTCGTAGAGGTTCCCCTTGATGCCCTTGGCCTGGTAGTAGGCCCACTGGTCCGAGGCCATGGCCTGGTTCAGCACGGTCTTGGTGGAGTAGCCGCCGCCCTTGAAGGTGGCCAGCGTCGCACAGACCGCCAGGATCACCGTCGTGAGGGCCAGCAGGTTCAGCCAGGGTTCCTTCTTGTCGTCGGCCATGGTCGCACTCCCGTGAAACCTAGATCATACAAACTGCTGGGCGCCTTCCGGCGCCCAGCTAGCTGAAACACGCAGCGTTTCAGCGGGGGCTGCAAGCCCAGGGGGCTAGTACCGGTAGTGCTCCGCCTTGTAGGGACCTTCCATGGACACGCCGATGTACTGGGCCTGGTCGGGCCGGAGGGTGGTGAGCCTGGCGTTCAGGGTCTGCAGCTGCAGCCGCGCCACCTGCTCGTCCAGGTGCTTGGGCAGGGTGTAGACGCCGACCGGGTACTCGCCCTTCTTCGTCCACAGCTCGATCTGGGCCAGGGTCTGGTTGGCGAAGCTGCTGCTCATCACGTAGCTGGGGTGGCCGGTGCCACAGCCCAGGTTCACCAGGCGCCCCTTGGCCAGCAGGATGATGCGGTGGCCGTCGGGGAAGATGACGTGGTCCACCTGGGGCTTGATCTCCTCCCAGGTGTATTTCTCGAGGCTGGCGACATCGATCTCGCTGTCGAAATGGCCGATGTTGCAGACGATGGCGTTGTGCTTCATGCGCTTCATGTGGTCGTGGGTGATGACGCGCAGGTTGCCGGTGCAGGTGACGAAGATGTCGGCCTGCTCGCAGACCTCGTCCATGGTGACCACGCGGTAGCCCTCCATGGCCGCCTGCAGGGCGCAGATGGGATCGATCTCGGTGACCCACACCTGAGCACTGAGGGCACGAAGCGCCTGGGCGCTGCCCTTGCCGACGTCGCCATAGCCGCAGACCACGGCGATCTTGCCGGCGACCATCACGTCGGTGGCGCGCTTGATGGCATCCACCAGGGACTCGCGGCAGCCGTAGAGGTTGTCGAACTTGCTCTTGGTGACGCTGTCGTTGACGTTGATGGCGGGGAACTTCAGCTCGCCCTTCTTCGCCATCTCATAGAGGCGGTGCACGCCCGTGGTGGTCTCTTCCGTCACGCCTTCGATCTTGGCGAGCTGGGCGGAGTACCAGCCCGGCTTCTCGTCAATGCGCTTGCGGATGGCGGCGAAGAGCACGGTGGCTTCCTCGCTGTCGGGGTGATCGAGGACGCTGGCATCCAGCTCGGCCCGCGCGCCCAGGTGCAGCAGCAGCGTGGCGTCGCCGCCGTCGTCCAGGATCATGTTCGCCCCACCGTCGAAATCGAAGATGCGGTGCGTGTAGTCCCAGTAGTCGGGCAGGGTCTCGCCCTTGATGGCGAAGACCGGCGTGCCACCGGCGGCGATGGCGGCGGCGGCGTGGTCCTGGGTGCTGAAGATGTTGCAGCTGGCCCAGCGCACGTCGGCGCCGAGTGCCCTGAGGGTTTCGATGAGGACGGCGGTCTGGATGGTCATGTGCAGGGAACCGGCGATGCGCGCGCCCTTGAGGGGCTGCTTCGCCGCGTACTGCTCACGGATGGCCATGAGGGCAGGCATCTCGCCCTCGGCGATGGCGATCTCCTTGCGGCCCCAGGCGGCAAGGGCAAGATCGGCGACGATGAAGTCGGTGGTGGCGACGGTCATGGGACCTCCTCGAAGGGCGGGCGACGGGCGGGGGACCACCTCATCGACCCGGTTCAGGGTTGAGGTGAGCGCCGTTCCTATGGAAGTGCCCGAGCCTGAGATCCCACGCAGCCGATCTGCCGGGTCCTGCAGCGCTCCTCGGACTGATTCAGAATAATCGGTTCTGACAGCAATCTGGTTTGGGGAATTTTATGAGTATTTTTAAGTGTCACTTTGCAAAATTTTTTCAAAATTTTGTTACAAAAAATAATTATTGAAATAAAAATATTTATTAATAATTTATAATATTTTGTCACTTTTTAATAACTAAATTTTTTAATAGAAAAAATTTAGCAAAGCAAATAAACGACTTATAACTTGGCACAACTCTCGATTGGTATGGCTTGCCTGAAAGGAGGCAACCATGTCCAACCCCTTCACCACCATGGTCTTGGCACTCGCCCTGGCCTTCCCCCTCTCCGCCGCGCCGGATCGCGCCCCCCGGGCCCCCCAGCGACCGGTGAACCTCAACACGGCCACCGTGACCGAGTTGATGCAGCTGCCTCGCGTGGGGCAGAAGACGGCCGAACGGATCGTCGCTTTTCGCAAACAGCATGGCGGCTTCCAGCGGCCTGAGGAGTTGATGAACGTCAAGGGCATCGGCGAAAAGTCCTTCGCCAAGCTCAAGCCCTACCTAGCCGCCACCCCCGCGCCGCGCCCCGCGGCCGCCAAGAAGTAGGAGGCGGCGATGCGTCCAGGCTGCCGACGATCCACCCAGCAGGGCACCTCGCTGCTGGAACTCACCGTGGTGATGGCCGTGATCGCGATCCTCGCGGTGGTGGGAACGGTCACCTGGGACACCGGGGCGACGGAACTCTCGGCCGCCCACCAGGAGATCCGCGGCAGCCTGGAGCAGGCCTTCACCCTGGCCCGGGCCCGGGGCACCAACGTGACCGTGGCCCTCGGCAAGGCCAGCGGCGAGGGCGAACACCTGCCGGTGCAGCTCAGCCGGAAGGTCAAGTGGGGCAAGCCGGCCACCATTCCCCTCCCTCCCGACATGGAGAAACCCGCCGTCGCGGCGACCACCGGCGAGGCCCATCCGGTCCTCACGGTGACACCCCGGCGCACGGCGCTGGCCAGCGTCTGGTTCCTTCACGACGGCCGGGAGGCGCTGTGCATGCGGCTCTCCGGGCACGGCCAGCTGCAGGTGCTGCGCTGGCGCCGGGACCTCCTGAAGTGGACGAGGGTGTGATGCGCGCAGCCACGAGCCACCTCCTCCAGCGCCTGGGCCGCAGTGCCGCCGCCCTCCTGCCCGCGCCCCTCTGCCCGCCCCTCCGGGCCGCGCAGTCCGAGCTGCGCCGCAGCCTCCACCTCGCCTTCCGCCTGGCCACCACCCACGGCCGCGCCGTGGTCCTGGAGCCCTGCCGGGCCGCCACCGTGGGGCGCCTGTCCGTGCGCCTGCCGGAAGGGGTGTGCTGGGGCCGCCCGGCTGCGATCCCGCTGCCGCCGAGCCTCGCCGACAGCGGCTGGCGCAATGGCCATCCCCAGCCCATCACCGTCATGCCGCAGCGCCGGGCCTCGGCGAACGTCTGGTTCCTCCACCACGGACGCCAAGCCCTCTGCCTCCGCCTGGATCTGTCCGGCTCCGTGGAGCTGCTGCGCTACCGCCCCCTCCTCCGCGCCTGGACGGCCTGCTGAAGGAATGCCCCATGCGAATCCTGGATCTCTCTCCCGATCAACGCCCCCGCGAGCGCCTGCTGGCAGGTCACGGCGAAGGCCTGGCCGACGCGGAGCTGCTGGCTCTGCTCTGGGGCACAGGCCGCCGCGGCCAGAGCGCCGTGGAGCTGGCGCAGACCGTCCTGGGCCGCACCGGCGGCATCGCCGGCCTGCTCGGCCTCGGGTTCACCGACTGGCTGGAGCACCCGGGCCTGGGCCCCGCCAAGGCCGGCCAACTCTGGGCCGCCATGGAACTGGCCCGGCGCGGGCAGCGCAGCGCCGAGCGCCCCCGGATCACCAGCCCCAGGGCGGCCGGGGCGTACCTGCTGCCCCGGTGTCAGGGCTGGACCGAGGAACGCTTCGGCCTGCTGGCCCTGAACGCCAAGGGCGACCTGCTGGCCGAGCGGATTCTCAGCCAGGGCACGGCCACCGCGACCCTCATCAGCCCGCGGGAGTTCTTTCGCGAGGCGCTGCGGTACGGCGCCACCACGGCCCTGGCCTACCACAACCACCCCAGCGGCGATCCCACCCCGAGCCGGGAGGACACTCAGCTGACCCGCCGCCTCCAGGCCGCCGGTGAGTCCCTGGGCGTCCCCCTCGCCGACCACCTGATCCTGGGAAACGGGCGATACCACAGCTTCCGGGCGGCGGAGGGTTGGGACGGGAAGCCCTAGGTTCGAGCTGCATTCCGTTCCAGAAATGAATCCCCCCTGCCCGATAGAAAAGAAGCCGCCTGGCGGCGGCTTCACTGGCGGAGAGAGGGGGATTCGAACCCCCGGTACTGGTTTACCCAATACACTCGCTTAGCAGGCGAGCCCGATCGGCCACTCCGGCATCTCTCCAAGGCTTTCCAGATTACCGTTGGGACCGGGTTGGCACAAGGCTTCTTGCCGGAAGCCGCGCCCACCCTTCAAGATAGAGGCACGGAGAGTTGGCCGAGTGGTTGATGGCGTCAGTCTTGAAAACTGAAGACGTGCAAGCGTTCGGGGGTTCGAATCCCTCACTCTCCGCCAGACCAGCGCCCCGCCCCGCGGGGCGCATTCATATCAAGTGGAGGGTGAGGGATTCGAAGTCACTGAATCGCCGACTTTCGTCTTGGCACGGGGAGACAGCCCGGGGGGCTGTCGGACCCGGGACAGAAAGCCGAGCGATTCGTGCGGCCGGAGGGGACGCCGCGCAGCGGTGGCCCTGGAGGGAATCCCTCACTCTCCGCCAGACCAGCGCCCCGCCCCGCGGGGCGCATTCATATCAAGTGGAGGGTGAGGGATTCGAAGTCACTGAATCGCCGACTTTCGTCTTGGCACGGGGAGACAGCCCGGGGGGCTGTCGGACCCGGGACAGAAAGCCGAGCGATTCGTGCGGCCGGAGGGGACGCCGCGCAGCGGTGGCCCTGGAGGGAATCCCTCACTCTCCGCCAGACCAGCGCCCCGCCCCGCGGGGCGCATTCATATCAAGTGGAGGGTGAGGGATTCGAAGTCACTGAATCGCCGACTTTCGTCTTGGCACGGGGAGACAGCCCGGGGGGCTGTCGGACCCGGGACAGAAAGCCGAGCGATTCGTGCGGCCGGAGGGGACGCCGCGCAGCGGTGGCCCCGGAGGGAATCCCTCACTCTCCGCCAGAACAACAAGAAGCCCGCCATGCGGCGGGCTTCTTGTTCGGAGAACCGCTCCTAGCCGACGATCTTCTTCATCCAGCCGTGGGTATCGGGCACGCGGCCGTGCTGGAGGTCCAGCAGGACTTCGCGGAGCTTCGCGGCCACGGGACCGGTCTGGCCGCCGTGGATGTCCCAGTTGCCACGGCGGGACTTCACGTGGCCCACGGGGGTGATGACGGCGGCGGTGCCGCAGGCGAAGGCCTCGGTCATGCGGCCCTCGGCGATGGCGTTCTTCCACTCGTCCACGGTGATCTTGCGCTCCTCGGCGCGGAAGCCCTGCTCGCGGGCCAGCTGCAGCAGGCTGTCGCGGGTGATGCCGGGCAGCAGGGTGCCGGTGAGTTCGGGGGTGACCACCACGGTCTCGCCCTTCTCCTGGTAGACGAAGAAGATGTTCATGCCGCCCATCTCCTCGATGTAGTTGCGCTCGATGGCATCGAGCCACACCACCTGGTCGCAGCCCTCTTCTTTCGCCTGGCGCTGGGCCACGAGGCTGGCGGCGTAGTTGCCGGCGCACTTGGCGAAGCCGGTGCCGCCGGGGGCGGCGCGGACGAAGTCATCGGAGATCCATACGGTCACGGGCTTCACGCCGGCGGGGAAGTAGGCGCCGCTGGGGCTGGCCAGCAGGACGAAGAGGTACTCGTTGCTGGGACGCACGCCCAGGGCGGCCTCGGTGGCGATCATGAGGGGCCGCATGTAGAGGCTCTCGCCCACGGCGCCCGGCACCCAGGCCTGATCCTGGGTGATGAGGGTCTTGGCGGCGCCGATGAAGATGGATTCGGGCAGTTCGGGCATGGCCAGGCGGGCGGCGGAGGCGTTGAAGCGCCGGGAATTGGCCTCGGGGCGGAAGCAGGCGATGCTGCCGTCGGGCTGCTTGTAGGCCTTGAAGCCCTCGAAGATGGCCTGGCCGTAGTGCAGGACGGAGGCGGCGGGATCCATCTCCAGCGGCCCGTAGGCCTTCAGCACGCCCTTGCCCCAGCCCTCGCCCTCCTTGTAGGGCACCACCACCATGTGGTCGGTGAAGATGCGGCCGAAGCCGGGGTTGGTCATGCGCACGGCCCGCTCCTCGGCGGTGGCGGGGTGGGCGGAAGGTCGGATCTCGATCGTGGCGTCGGTCATGGCGTGGCTCACAGAAGCTCCTTGGTGAGGAGGGTGGATCGGATCAGACCCGGTGGACCAGGTGGCCCAGGCGCGCGATGGCCTCCCGGGTGGTCGCAGGGTCGTGGGTGGAGAAGTTCAGGCGGAGACAGTTGGTGCCGCGGCCGTCGGCGAAGAAGAGGGGGCCCGGCGCAAAGCCGAGGCCGTGCTGCAGTGCGTCGCGGTGGAGGTCCAGGGCGGAGAACTCCTCGGGCATCACCACCCAGAGGTGCATGCCGCCCTTGGGTTCGGAGACCTGGGTGCCCGCGGGAAAGTGCTCGGCGAGGGCCTCCACCATGGCATCGCGACGCTCCTTGAGGGCGCGCCGTAGCCTGGCCAGGTGGCGCCGGAAGCCGCCGTTGTCGAGGAAGCGCGCCACCACGGCCTGCATGAGGGGCGGCTGGGCGATGGTCTGCACTTCCTGGATGGGGGCCATGCGCCGCAGCAGGTCATGCCGCGCGATGAGGTAGCCCATGCGGAGGCCCGCCGCCAGGGACTTGGAGAAGCTGCCCAGGTGGATGACGTGGTCGGCGCCGTCGAGGCGGCGGAAAGGCGGCAGGGAGTTGCCGGAGAAGCGCAGGTCGCCGTACGCGGAGTCGGTCACCAGGATCACACCGTGGGCGCGGGTGAGCGCCAGCACGCGCTCGCGGCGGGCCTTGGACTGCGTCATGCCCGTGGGGTTGTGGAAGCTGGGCACCGTGAAGAGCATCTTGGCTTCGCTGCGTTGCAGGGCCGAGGCGAGGCGCTCGGGATCCAGGCCCTGGCGATCCACGGGCACCGGCACCGCCTCGCGGCCCAGGGCGCGGATGAGGGCCAGGATGCCCACGTAGCAGGGGCTCTCCACCAGCACCCGGTCGCCGGGCACAGTGAAGGATTCCAGGGCCAGGGCCAGGCCCGACTGGGCGCCGGGAATGGAGCGGATGCCCCAGCCCTCATCGATGGGCTCGCCTTCCGAATCCAGCCAGCGGCCCACGGCCTCCAGGTAGGGGGCATAGCCCGCGGGCGCCGAGTAGACCCAGGCCTCGGAGCCGAGATCCTTGAGCACCTGGGCCGTGAGCCGCCGCAGCTGTTCGCCGGGCAGCAGGTCGGAGGGGATGAAGCCGGCGGAGAAGCTCACCAGGTGGGTGTCCTGGGCCCGCTCTAGCGTCTCGCCCAGCCAGGAGCCCAGCTCGCCGTCATGCACCAGCAGGGGCGAGCCCTCGAAGGGGAACTCGCTGCTGGCCCGCAGGCCCGGGGCCTCCGGCAGGCGCGGCGCCACGAAGCTGCCCCGGCCCTGCACGGTCTGGATCCAGCCTGTGCGCTTCAGCCCGGCGATGGCCTTCAGCACGGTGAGGCGGTGGACGCCCCAGCGCTGCGCCAGCTCGGGCACCGCCGGCAGCCGCGAACCCGGCCGCCACTCCCCCTGCTGGATCAGGCCGCGAAGCTTCCTCTGCAGCTGCAGGTAGAGGGGGCTGGACGCGCCAGGGTCGAGGGTGGGATCGAGGACCATCCCCATCAGGATCGGGTGAAACCCCCTGCAGTTCAAAGAAACGAATTGAAAATCACAGCCCAGAACAGACCAGCCCGGCCCTCGGGGGCTGGAAGCGGAAATACTCAGACCACCCTAGACCACATCCCCCTTCAACCTATCCCTGGCTTCCGGCATCCATACTGGTGTCCGGAGGTCCCCATGCGCGCCGTTGCCCTATCCGCCGCCCTGCTGTCCCTGCTCCTGCTCGGTGCCTGCAGCAGCTACAACGTGACCTACGACTACGACGTGACCGCCTCATACGGCCGGTACAAGACCTTCGACTACTACACCTCGAAGAAGGGCACGGGCGGCACCACCGGCCTCATGGACAAGCGCGTGCGGGCCTCCGTGGAGAAGGAGTTGCAGGCCAAGGGCTTCAGCATGGAGACCAAGGCGGATCCGGATTTCCTCGTGACCTACTACCCCATCGTGCAGGAGCGCAAGGTCCGCAGCACGGTCCACATGGGCTGGGGCTGGGGCTACCGACCCTTCTACGGACGGATGGGCACCAGCACCAGCCAGGTGCACCGCTACAAGGAAGGCACCATCGTCATCGAGATCGTGGACTTCAAGAGCAACCAGCTGGTCTGGCAGGGCGCCGCCGCCGGTGCGCTCACGGGGCTGGAGGACCCCCAGGACGCCAACGAAGTGGTGACCAACGCCGTCCGCGACATCCTGGCCAAGTTCCCGCCGAAGTAGCTTCCCCTACACATCCTTCACGAAGGGGCTGAAGTCGGTGCCCTCGTCGTAGACGTCCACCCCCTCGGTGCGCTTGAGGAAGCCCACGACCGCATAGGTGAGGGGCGTCGCCAGGGCTTCGTAGAGCACCTTGAAGACATAGCCGCTGCCCGCCATCACGAGGATGGTCTTCACGGGCAGCGTGAAGGCGAAGAGGCCGAAGGTGACCACCAGGCTGTCCACGGCCTGGCCCGCTACGGTGCTGCCCACCGTGCGGGTCCAGAGCCAGCGCCCCCCGGTCATGACCTTCATCTTGGCCATGACGAAGCTGTTCACGAACTCGCCGAGCCAGAAGGCGGCGAGGCTCGCCACGATGCCTCGGGCTGTGTTGCCGAAGACGATCTCGAAGGCGCGCTGGTTCTCTTTTGGCCAATCCGGCGCCGCGGGCAGCCACACCATGAACAGCGCGAAGAAGCCCATGAGCACATTGGCCAGGAAGGCGATCCAGATGGCCCGCCGGGAGCCGCCGTAGCCGTACACCTCGGTGAAGATATCGCTGAAAATGTAGGTGATCGGGAAAAGCAGCTGGGCACCGCTGAAGATGAAGGGGCCGAGCTGGGTGGGCTTGGGCCCCAGCAGGTTGCTGATGAGCAGCACCACCACGTAGGCATGGACCAGCAGCTCGTAGTGCCGGAAGCCAGCCAGGCGGTGGTCCCGGGCCGTGATCTTCTGCAGCAGGGTGGGCATGGGCCTCCGTCACGGGAATGTCCAAGACTACCTCAGGTACAGGCGATGTCTCCGCGCCCCGCAGGGCGCTAAGCTGGACATTCATCTTCAGGAGCTCCCCATGGCCCAGATCACCCTCAAAGGCAACCCCATCCACACCTCCGGCGACCTGCCGAAGGTGGGCACGGCCGCTCCGGCCTACACCCTGGTGCGCACGGACCTGGCCGAAGTCTCCGGCAAGGACCTCGCCGGCCAGCGCGTGGTGCTGAACATCTTCCCCAGCATCGATACGCCCACCTGCGCCGCCAGCGTGCGCAAGTTCAACGCCCGGGCCAACGAGAAGCCCAACACGACAGTGCTCTGCATCAGCGCCGACCTGCCCTTTGCCCAGAAGCGCTTCTGCGGCGCCGAGGGCCTGGACAACGTGGTGCCGGCCTCCAGCTTCCGCAGCGCGGACTTCGGCCAGGCCTACGGCGTGGCCCTGGTGGACGGCCCCCTCAAGGGCCTGCTGGCCCGCGCCGTCGTGGTGGTGGACGAGGCCGGCAAGGTCATCCACACCGAGTTGGTGCCCGAGATCGCCCAGGAACCCGACTACAACGCGGCGCTGGCCGTTCTGTAGGAATCGGCAAAGAAAAAACGGAACACAGAGGGCACAGAGAGCCAAGAGGACACAGAGAAAAGCACCTTGTCCGGTTCCAATGCAAACGCGGGAAGGCCGCGCTTTCAACCCAGAGGCGCGGCCTTTTACCGTACCAAACGCCTGCAACCTTTTCCTCTGTGCCCTCTGTGGGATTTCTGTGTCCTCTGTGTTCCTGCTTTTCTGAGGATCTGGGACTGACTATCCGATGCGATCCATCTTCCGGAGCTCGGGCACTTTCCAGGCGGTGAAGGCCACCACCAGCAGGGTCATGCAGCCGCCGAAGACCACGGAGGGGACGAGGCCCAGGAGCCGGGCGGCCAGGCCGCTCTCGAAGGCGCCGATCTCGTTGCTGGAGCCGATGAAAGACCTGGTTCACCGAGGACACTCGGCCCAGCATGTGCTGCGGGGTGAGGGTCTGCAGCAGGGTGGCCCGCAGCACCACGCTGACGTTGTCCACGGCGCCGCTGGCCGCCAGCAGGACGAGGCTCAGCAGGAAGGTGCGGCTGAGGGCGAAGGCGATGGTGAACACGCCGAAGGCCGCCACGCAGAGCAGGAGTGTGCGTCCAGCCTGGCGCAGGGGCGGCAGGTGGGCCAGGGTGAGGCCCATGAGCACCGAACCCACGGCGGGCGCGGCGCGCAGGGCGCCCAGCCCCTGCGGGCCGGTCTGCAGGACCTCCTTGGCGAAGACGGGCAGCACTGCCACCGCTCCGCCGAACAGCACCGCAAAGAGGTCGAGGCTGATGGCGCTCAGCAGCAGGCGCTGGGAGAACACGAAGCGCAGCCCCTCGCCCAGGCTCGCGAAGATGGAACCCTCCCGGGGCCGCACCGGCTTCGGCGTGTAGTGCAGCGGCAGCAGCCCTGCGAACCCGGCCAGCAGGAGGATTCCCACGATCAGGTGGGCCGCGACGGGCCCCTTCCAGGCATAGACCAGGCCCCCGATGGCCGGGCCGATCACCATGCCCGAGTGGAAGACGGACACGCGCCAGGTGGATCCGGCCGCGTAGAGTTCCTTCGGCAACAGGTCTGTGCCGAGGGCCACATTGGCCGGCCGGTAGAAGGCCCGGGCGATGCCCGTCAGGAAGATGATCCCGTAGATGGGCGCCACCTGCATGGCCAGGGGCCCCGCCAGGGAGCGCCAGGTAAAGAGCAGCAGGAGCGCCGAGCAGAAGGCGAGGCTCAGCGTGGAGGCCATGCAGAGCCGCAGCCGGTTCAAGCGGTCCGCCGCGTGGCCGCCAAAGAGCGCGACGCCCAGGAAGGGCAGCGCCTCGGACAGGCCCACCAGACCCAGGGCCAGGGGATCGCCGGTGCGCTCGTAGACCTGCCAGCCCACCACCACACCCTGCATCTGGAGGCCCAGGGTGACCAGCCCCATGGAGGCGATGAACCAACGGTAGTCAGGGTTCCGGAGCACGGCATAGGGGTCGTGCGGGGCGTCTGGCGGTTCATTCATGGAGGTACCAAACAGCCATCATGGCATGGGAAATCCTGTGCTCACCACGATGCTCCGTTTGACTCGCGAATCGCTAGCGCCGATATCGAAAAATGGGAACACAGAGGACACAGAGCACCAGGGAGGACACAGAGAACTGCCATGGCCGGGTTCCAGCTCAAGGGCTCCAGGGGTTTCAAGATTGGCTGGTCACAGAAGCCACTGAACCTCACAGAAGACGCGGAAGGGGATGTAATCCTCGCCGCGCGGGCCCGCCGAAGGCGGCTTCCCTTTCCCGTGGTTTCCAGCCTTTTTCTGTGTCTTCCGCGACCAGCGCTTTTCTCTGTGCCCTCTGTGGGATCTCTGTGTCCCCTGTGTTCCGCTTTTCCCGTCTTGGAATTCCTGGACGAATCACTCGTACCGGAGCGCGTCAATCACATCCAGCCGCGCGGCCTTCAGGGCCGGCAGGAAGCCCGCCACCACGCCCACCAGGCCGCTGAAGCCCAGGCCCAGGATCACGGCCCAGCTCTCGGTCACAGCAGGCACCTGGAACTTCTGGAGAATGCCGATGGCGCTCATGGCGAAGCCCACGCCGATGAGACCGCCAAGGATGGACAGCACGATGGCCTCCACCAGGAACTGCCAGAGGATGTTCCGCTGCGTGGCGCCCAGGGCGCGACGCACGCCGATCTCGCGGGTGCGCTCCGTGACGCTCACCAGCATGATGTTGGAGATGCCGATGCCGCCCACCACCAGGGAGATGCTGGCGGCCACGGCCAGCAGGGCCGTGAGGATGCCCGCCTGCTGGGTCTGCATCTGAACGATGTCGTCCTGCTTTCGGATCATGAAGGGATTGTCGTCCTTGGGGGCGACCTTCATCCGCTGGCGCAGCAGGGCCGTGATCTCGGCCTCGGCCAGCTCGGCCTTGCCCTCCTGGGCGCTCACCATGATCCGCTGGATCTTGTCGCGGCCCATGATCTTGCGCATCACCGAGGTATAGGGCGCCACGATGAGGTCGTCCTGGTCGCCCCACATGCCGGCCCCCTTCTTCTCAAGCACGCCCACTACCTGGAAGGGCAGTGCTCCGATGCGCACGGTCTGCCCCACGGGATCGTCCCCATTGGGGAAGAGGTTGTCTTTCACGGTCTGGCCCAGGACGCAGACCTTGGCCATGCCGCGGACTTCCGCCTCCGTGAAGAAGCGGCCGCCCTCCATGTCCCAGCCGCGGATCTGGAGGAACTCAGGGCCCGTGCCCTGGATCTGGGTGACGTAGTTGCTGTTCTGGTAGATCACGGGGCGCGTGGTCTGCACCTGCTGGGAGGCCGCCACCACGCTGCTCTGGGCCAGTTCCTGCTGGATCAGCGGCACATCGCTTTCGAGCAGGATGTCCGCGCTGCCCATGGCCATGGGGCCAAAGCGATTGCCGCCGCTGCCCGGGAAGATGGTCAGCATGTTCGAGCCCATGTTCTGGATCAGGGCGATGGAGGCCCGCTTGGAGCCCTCGCCGATGCCGATCATGGCGATGACCGCGCCCACGCCCACGATGATGCCGAGCATGGTGAGGAAGGCCCGCATCTTGTTGCGGGTGATGGCAAACAATGCCAGCTTCAGGAACTCCATCGGAGACATGGTCGACCTCCGGCTAGCGCCGCCCGCCACCGGGCGCGCCGCCCAGGGGCGCCGCGGAACCGCCGGCCTGCTTGGCAGTTTCGACGCCGATGAGGACCTGCATGCCCTCTGTGAGGCCTTCGCTCGACACTTCGGTGAACTGGCCGTCGGAGATGCCCGCCTTCACGACGATGGCCTTGGGTTTGCCATTCTCGAGCACCCAGATGCGGTCCTCGCGGCGGGCCACCATGCCCCCCCGGCTGCCCGTGCCCGTCTGGGCGCCAGCGGGCCGCGGTCCCCCGCCCATCATCGTGGGCTGGCCCAGGCGGGGGCCGTCGATCTTCTTCTCGTCCTTGATGAAGGCGGCCGGGTTGAACCGCAGGGCGGCATTGGGCACGCGCAGCACATCGCGGCGCTGGTTGGTGCTGATGGTCACGTTGGCGGTCATGCCAGAGCGCAGGGCCAGGTTGCCCGTGAATTTCGGTCCCCCCAGCTGGCTGGCGCCGCCCGGAATGTGGGCCAGGGCCCTGGGGTCCCCGTTCGGAGCGGTGGCCACGGCGGGCATCGCCTTCAGGGCGCCGGCAGCCTGACGTTCCTTGAACCGCTTGAGGAAGTCCTGCTTGGTGGTGCCGGCCGGCAGACGCTCCTTCATGCGCTCCCAGGCCTGCTCGGGGTCCGGGGCACCTGCGGCCGCAGGGGCTGCGCCTCGGCCATGGTCGCCGCTCCTGCCCTTCCCGGCACTCGCTGTGGCCGGCGCCTTGCCATCCTCGTCGGAACCCGGCAGGGGCTCGTTGGGGACGATCATCTCCACGACATAGTTCACCACGTTCTGGGTGGTGACAGGCTCCTGGCGCACCAGGCTCACGGTGGCGGAGAACTGCTTGTCCGGCAGGCTGTCCACGGTGAAGAGGGCCCGCTGGCCCACCTTGACCTCATCGATGTCGGACTCGCCGATGTTCACCTGGACCTTCATCTTCGAGAGATCCTGGGCGATCTGGAAGAGGTTGGGCGTGCTGAAGCTGGCTGCCACGGTCTGGCCCACGTCGGCCAGGCGGGAGATGACCACGCCATCGACCGGGGCCGTGATGTTGCAGTAGTCCAGGTTGGCCTTGGCGCGATCCAGGGAGGCCTTGGCGTTCTCCATGGTGGCGGTCGCGGTCTGGTAGGCCACCTGCTTGGCCTCCAGGTCCTGATCGGCCAGCAGCTTTTCGGCGGCGAGGCGCTTGGCCCGCTCGTACTGGCGCTTGGCATCGTCCATGTTCGTCTTGGCCCGCTCCAGGCCCGCCTTGGCGTCCGCCAGCTGGGTCTCCCAGATGGTGGGGTCGATCTGGGCGATGAGCTGGCCCTTCTTCACGATGCTGTTGTAGTCCACGTAGAGGGCCGAGATCACGCCGGACACCTGGGTGCCCACGGCGACCTGCACCACCGGGCTCACCGCCCCGGTGGCGTTGATGCGCTGGGTGATGTTCCCCCGCTCCACCTTCCCCGACCGCCACTTGACCTCCTCCTTGGGCCGGGTCAGAACATAGGCAGCACCGCCTGCCACCACGCTGATGCCGATGCCAAGGCCGATCCAGGTGTTCCGCTTCATGACGCCAGACTCCACGTGTCAACGGGTCGGGTCGACCCCAACCTAAACCTTCGCATAACGATGCATGGACCACCAGCCCGGGTTCCCGGTTGCAGCCGAATGACCTCCACCAGGGGCCGGACGGCGTGATTCGGGGCTCGATCTGCAGGTTTATCGGATGAGCCCGAGGCCCTCCACCAGGGCCCGTCGGGCGAAGCCATCCGCCAGAAAGGCCTGCAGGAAGCCGCCGGCCAGAACGATGGCAGCACAGACCAGCACCGTGGCACCGGCCAGGGGCGCGTGTACCGCCGGCCGGTCGGAGGCCAGGCGTTCGGCCTCGGCACTGGGCGCCTGGAGGAAGAGGGCCACCAGGAAGCGCAGGTAGTAGTAGGCCGACACCAGGCTGGCCAGCACGCCGAGGATGGCCATGCCCACGTGACCGGTGCCCACCAGCTCGCGGAAAATCATGTACTTGCCGTAGAAGCCGCCCATGGGCGGAATGCCGGCGAGGCTGAGCATGAAGATGGCGGCGGCCACGCCCATGGCGGGGCGCTTCCAGCCCAGGCCGCGCAGGTCGTCGAAGGTGGTCTGCTCGCCTACCAGGCCGAAGGCCGTCAGCAGGCCGAAGGCGCCCATGTTCATGGCCAGGTAGATCACAAGGTAGAACAGCATGCCGGTGTAGGCGGCGGGGGTGCCCGC
The DNA here is from genome assembly GCA_963751095.1 of uncultured Holophagaceae bacterium. Taxonomy (GTDB): domain Bacteria; phylum Acidobacteriota; class Holophagae; order Holophagales; family Holophagaceae; genus Geothrix. The sequence goes on from CAVVTK010000010.1 coordinate 60,716, forward strand.
CACGAGGCCCAACAGCAGGTAGCCGGCGTGGCTGATGCTGGAATAGGCCAGCATGCGCTTCACGTTGGTCTGCACCAGGGCCGTGAGGTTGCCCAGCACCAGGGTCGCCACGGCCAGCACGGCCACCACCGCCTGCATCTTCACGCCCACCGCGCCCAGGGGGGCCAGGCTGCCGGGGAAGATGCGCAGCAGGGCGATGATGGCCACGCCCTTGGTGGCCACGGACATGAAGCCCGCGATGGGGTGGGGCGAGGCCTCGTAGGCGTCAGGCGTCCACTGATGGAAGGGGACCGCCGACACCTTGAAGAGGAAGCCCATGAGCATGAGCGCCGCCCCGGCCAGCACCAGGGGATCCAGGGCCAGCCCCTGGGCCTTGAGCGTGATCGCCGCGGCCGTCAGATCCAGCGTGCCGCTCAGGCCGTAGATCAGCACGCCGCCCATGAGGAAGCAGCTGGAGGCCACGGCGCCCGTGAGGAAGTACTTCATGCCGCCTTCGGAGCTCTCGGTGCGTGCGCGCACCGTGCCCACCATGGCATAGAGGGGGATGCTGAAGAGCTCGAGCCCCAGGAACAACGCCACGAAGTGCGAGGTGGCGGCGAAGAGCAGCATGCCCGTCACCGAGAACAGCAGCAGGGAGAGGGTCTCGCCCTTCACCCAGCCCTCCTGGTGGAAGTGGTCCCAGCTCTGGAGGATGGTGAGAGCCGCGGTCACCAGCACGAAGATGCCGGTGAACTGGGCCAGGCGGTCCATGCGCAGCTGGTAGAAGCTCGGCTGGGAGCCGGTCTGCCACAGGTTGGTCAGGTACCAGAAGCTGGCCCCCACGGCCAGCAGGGCCGTGCCGTACATGGCCGCCCGGATCCATTTCGCCGTGCCCTGGTCCTTGTCGAGGGCCATGAGCGGGATCGCGCAGGCGCCCAGGGCCGGGATGATCAGCGGCAGCAGGGCCGCCCACTGGCTGGGGGTGAGGTTCATCGATGCACCTCGTGGGCGGCAGGTTCGGCATGCCCTTCCGGGGCCGGCTGGGCATGGGCGGGGGCCTCATGAACGGCGGGCTTGAGCACGAAAGTGCGGAGCGCGGGGGCCTTGGCATCCTGGAGCAGCGCCGTGACGGGCGCTTCGCTGACGGCCACGAAGGTCCTGGGGTGCACGCCCATCCACACGATCAGCACCACCAGAGGCAGCAGGACGGCGATCTCGCGGGCGTTCAAGTCGCTGTGGAGGTGGTGGGTGCCGCTGTCCTCGTCCTTGTTCTCGGGGCCCCAGAAGACCCGTTTGAACATCCACAGCATGTAGACCGCGCCCAGCAGCACGCCGGAGGTGGCCAGGCAGGCATAGAGGCGGCCCCAGCTGAAGCCGGAGAGGAAGGTGCCGTTGAGGATCCAGAACTCGCCCACGAACCCGTTGGTGAGGGGCAGGCCGATGGAGCTGAGGGTGACGATGAGGAAGAAGGTGGTGAACACGGGCATCTTCGTCACCACCCCGCCGAAGTCGGCGATCATGCGGGTGTGCGCCCGGTCGTAGAGCATGCCCACCAGGAGGAAGAGCGCGCCGGTGCTGATGCCGTGGTTGAGCATCTGCAGCATGGCGCCCTGGGTGCCGATCACGGTAAACGAGGCCAGGCCGAGCATCACGAAGCCCATGTGGCTCACCGAGGAGTAGGCCACCAGCTTCTTGATGTCGCGCTGCACCATGGCCACCAGCGCGCCGTAGACGATGGCGATGACGCTGAGCAGGGCCAGGGGCTTGGCGTAGTGCATGGCCGCCGCCGGGAACATGGGGATGGCGAAGCGGATGAAGCCGTAGCCGCCCAGCTTCAGCAGCACGCCGGCCAGGATGACCGAGCCGGCCGTGGGCGCCTGCACGTGGGCATCCGGCAGCCAGGTGTGCAGCGGGAAGAGTGGCACCTTGATGGCGAAGGCGACGGCGAAGGCGATGAAGAGCCAACACTGGACGCCGAAGGGCAGCAGGGAGGCCGCCTGGCCCATGAGGGCGGGGTTGAAGCCACCGGCCTTGTTGGCCAGGTAGAGCAGCGCCACCAGCCAGAGCAGGGAGCCGCTCAGGGTGTAGAGGAAGAACTTGTTGGCGGCGTAGCGCCGCTCATCGCCGCCCCAGACCCCGATCATGAAATACATCGGGATCAGCATCGCTTCCCAGAACAGGTAGAAGAAGAACAGGTCCTGGGCCATGAGGGCGCCCAGCATGCCCGTCTCCAGCATGAGGAACAGGGCCGCGAAGGTGCCGATGCGGTCCTTCAGACTGTTCCAGGTGCCGAGCATCGTGAGGGGCACGAGGAAGGTGGTGAGGAGCACGAGCCAGAGGTTCAGGCCATCCACGGTGAGGGCGTAGTCCACGGGCAGGCCCACCAGGGTGAACCAGGGGGTGCGCTCGGTCACCACCGCCCCCCCATGGCCCAGGAGCCAGGCGAGGCTGAGGGCGAAGACGGCCAGGGCGCCCATGAAGCCCAGCATCCGGGAGAGGCGGCCCAGGGCGTGGGGCAGCGCCAGGATCACGAAACCGAGCAGGGCCGGCGCGAAGACCAGGAAGGAGAGGGGATGGGAGGTCAGCCAGGTCATCGCCCCACCTACTTCAGGAAGACATAGAGGAGGACCGCGGTTCCCAGGGCCATGCTGAGCGCGTAGTTGCGCACCCGGCCGGTCTGCAGGAGGGCGGTGAAGTCGCCGAAGACCCGCGTCAGGGCGCCGGGCAGGTTCACGCCCACGCCGTCGATGAGGATCACGTCGAAGAGCTTCCAGAGCAGGTTGCCGAACCAGCGGGTGGGCCGCAGCAGGTAGAGCTCCACGCCCTCGTCCACGTAGTACTTGTTCAGCAGCAGGTTGTGCACGAAGGGGAATTTCGCCGCGAAGGCCAGCTCGGGGGCCGGACCATTCTTGAAGGTCTTCCAGCCCAGGAAGCCGAAGCCCAAGCCTAGACTGGTTGAGATGACAGCCAGCAGCACCGCCGGGCCTTCGTGGTGGCCGTGGGCCGCGTGGGTCTGGCCATAGGTGAGGGCGGGCTTCAGCCACTCGCCCACGGCGAAGTGGCCGCCGAAGGCCTCGGGCACGCCCCAGAAGCCCCAGAACAGGGAGCCCAGGGCCAGCACCATCAGGGGCAGGGTCATGGTGAGGGGGCTCTCGTGGGCATGGTCGTAGGCGTGGTGGTCGCGCGGCTCGCCCCAGAAGGTGAGGGCCATGAGGCGCCACATGTAGAAGCTGGTGCAGCAGGCGCCGATGACGCCAATCACCCATAGGGCCGGGGACTTCAGGAAGGCCAGGTAGAGGATCTCGTCCTTGCTGAAGAAGCCGGAGGTGCCGGGGAAGCCCATGATGGCGATGGTGCCGGCCACCATCGTGATGAAGGTGATCTTCGTCTTCGTCTTGAGGCCGCCCATGTTGAAGAGGTCCTGCTCGTGGTGCATGGCGTGGATCACGCTGCCGGCGCCGAGGAAGAGGAGGGCCTTGAACCAGGCATGGGTGAAGACATGGAAGAAGCCCGCGGCGAACCCCGAGGCGCCCAGGCCCAGGAACATGTAGCCCAGCTGGGAGACCGTGGAGTAGGCCAGCACCTTCTTGATGTCGCGCTGCACCAGGCCGATGGTGGCGGCGAAGAGCGCCGTGGCACCGCCCACCCAGGCCACCACGTCCATGGTGATGGGGGCCAGCGCGAACACGGGCGCCAGGCGGCAGATCATGTAGATGCCGCTGGTGACCATGGTGGCCGCATGGATGAGGGCGCTGACGGGGGTCGGGCCCGCCATGGCGTCCGGCAGCCAGAGGTAGAGGGGCAGCTGGGCGCTCTTGCCCGTGGCGCCGAAGAACAGCATGAGGGTGGCGAAGGTGAGGACGCCGAAGCCCATCTCGGGGGCCAGGTGGCCCGCCTGGGTGAGGATGTCCGAGACGGTCAGGGTGCCGAAGGTGGCGAAGAGGACCAGCATGCCGATGGACACGCCCAGGTCGCCCACGCGGTTGGTGAGGAAGGCCTTGAGGCCCGCGTCGGGCGCGAAGTCCGTCTCGTAGAAGTAGCCGATGAGCAGGTAGGAGCAGAGGCCCACACCCTCCCAGCCCACGAACATCAGCACCAGGCTGGAGCCCAGTACCAGGGTGAGCATGAAGAACACGAAGAGGTTCAGGTAGCAGAAGAACCGGTAGTAGCCCTCGTCCTCGTGCATGTAGCCCACGGAGTAGAGGTGGATGAGGAAGCCGATGCCCGTGATGACCAGCATCATGGTGCCGCTGAGGGGGTCGATGGCCAGGCCAAAGGGCACGCTCAGGGAACCGGTGGCCATCCACTCGCCGTAGTTCAGCACCAGGCGGTGATCGGGCATGGCCTTCATGGCGAAGAAGGCCGAGGTGGCCAGGAGCAGGGAACCGAGGACCACGCCGAGGCCGACGACGGTGACGACACCCTTGCCGGCGCGCTTGCCCAGCAGGCCGTTGAAGGCCGAGCCCAGCAGGGGGAGGATCGGAATGAGCCAGTAGTACTTGTTCATCGCATCCTCACTGCTTCAGGCTGGCGGCCCGGTCCGAGTCGGTGGTGTCCCGGTGACGGTAGAGGCCGATGACCAGCGCCAGGCCGACGGCCGCCTCGCAGGCGGCCACGGCGATGATGAAGAGGTAGAACACCATGGCCTGACTGTCCCCCCCGCGGAAGCGGGCGAAGGCCAGCAGGGCGACGTTGGCCGCGTTGAGCATGAGCTCCACACCCATGAACTGCATGAGCAGGGTACGCCGGAGCAGCACCGCCGCCAGGCCGATGGCGAAGAGGAGGAGGGCCACGACCAGGTACCCCTGGAGGCCGCCGTTGAGGATCTGGGGGATCGCGTCCACGCCGCTCATCACAGGTTCCTCTTAGTCAAAGCGACGGCGCCGATCATGGCCGCCAGCAGCAGCAGGCCCGCGACCTCGAAGCCCAGCAGGTGGTCGGCGAAGAGGGTCACGCCCACCTTCTGCAGGGTCATGGCCTCGGGCACGGCGGCGCCGCTCTGGGCCAGGGCCTTCAGGCCAGGCGAGGCCAGCACCAGCTTCACGGCGCCGAAGGCCAGGGCGGCGACCAGGGCCACGGAGACCCACCGCTGCACGGGGCGGGAGGACTGCGCCTTCTCCTCCTCGTGGCTGTTCAGCATCATGATCACGAAGAGCACCAGGACCATGATGGCGCCGGTGTAGACGATGATCTGGAGGGCGGCAGCCACCGGGTTGGCCAGCAGCACGAAGAGGCCCGCCACGCCGAAGAAGGCGGCCACCATGAACAGGCCCGCCACGATGACGTTCTTCTGGAGCAGCATCCCGAGGGCGCCGAGGAGCGTGATGAGGGCGAAGGTGATGAACATGGCCGCTCCTACATCACGATCGTGCGCCGGGGCACGGTGGGGGTGGGATCCTGGGTGATGCGATCCTTGCCGTCGGTCTCGGCATAGGTGTTCATCAGGTCCCACTTGCCGAACTGCATGGACAGGCGGTCGTAGGCGGCCACCTCGTAGTCCTTGCGCAGCCAGATGGCATCCTTGGGGCAAGCCTCCTCGCACATGCCGCAGTAGATGCAGCGCAGCATGTCGATCTTGAACTGGGCCGGCCGCTTCTCCTCGAAGCCCTGGGTGATGTTCAGGTCGCTGAACTCCTCGGCCTCGATGCTGATGCAGCGGGCCGGGCAGGCCTCCTGGCACATGAAGCAGGCGACGCACTTGATGGCGCCGTCCTCGAACCGCTTGAGCTCATGAAGACCCCGGTAGCCGTCGGGCATCTCCTTCTTCATCTCGGGGTACTGGATGGTGTAGCGCTTCGACGTGCGGGTGAAGAGCTGCTTGATGAAGTGCTCGAAGGTGATGGCCATGCCCTTCATCACCGGCCAGACATAGGTGCGATCCAGCCAGCTCAGTTCGGCCTTCTTGACGACGACGCCCATCGCCCTCTCCTCAGTGTCCCTGGCTCATGCGCCAGGCGTGGAAGACCAGGTTGACCATGGACAGCGGCAGCATCCGCTTCCAGCCGAGGTTCATGAGCTGGTCGTAGCGGAAGCGGGGCACCGTCCAGCGGATCCAGACGAAGACCCAGGCGAAGAAGACCAGCTTCGCCACGAAGCATGCCACGGACAGCAGGACCGAGGGATCCTGCACGAAGGGCACCTGCCAGCCGCCGAAGTAGAGCGTGGCGATGAGGGCCGAGGCCGTCATCATGTGCGAGTATTCGGCCAGCGCCAGGAGGCTGTACTTCATGCTGCCGAACTCGGTGTTGAAGCCCGCCACGATCTCGCTCTCGCCCTCGGCGAAGTCGAAGGGCAGGCGGTTCGTCTCGGCGAACATGCAGGTGAAGAACACGATGAAGCCCAGGGGCTGGCGCACGATGTTCCAGGTCCAGGGCTGGTGGCCCTGGGCCCGGATGATCTCCGAGGGATCGTAGCCGCCGGTGGTCATGAAGATGCTGACCACGGCCAGGCTCATGCCGATCTCGTAGCTGACCATGGCGGCGGAGGACCGCATGCCGCCGAGGATGGACCACTTGTTGTTGCTGGACCAGGCGGCCACCAGCACGCCGTAGACCGCCATGCCGCCAATGGCCAGCGGATAGAGCATGCCCATGCCGTTGCCGGGATCCAGCACGGAAAGGTGGTAGGTGGTGCCGCCGCTCACAAAGCTCTTGCCGAAGGGGATGACCGCGAAGCCGAGGAGCGCGGGCACGAAGGCCAGGAAGGGCGCCAGGAAGAACAACCCGCGATTGGCGGCCGTCGGGATCAGGTCCTCCTTGAAGAACATCTTGATGCCGTCGGCCAGGATTTGGGCCAGGCCGATGATCCGGATCTTCCCGAACAGCGCGGCCCGATTGGGCCCGATGCGGTCCTGGATCATGGCCGAACCCCGGCGCTCGACCCAGGTGAAGATCGCCGCCAGCGACATGACGCCGGCGAAGACGATGACGACCTTCAGCACCATCCAGGCGATGGCAGGCGTCGTATGCAGCAGGCTCGCAAGCTTGTCCATGGGCGGCTTCCCGGCAGGGCCGCCCGCGGGGAGGCCCAACCCATCGAGACTAGCAGAGCCACCGGGCTGGGGGCATGGCATTGGCGCCGATGCGACTTGGGTCACGGCTCAGGGCTCGGGCGCCTTCGCGCCCGAGAAAAAAGGCCGAAAGCCCTGCGCGGCAAAGCCGCGCTCTAACTAAATCGTGGGCGCAGCCCGCGATTTAGCAGCCCTTGGCCTCAATCTTGCCCCCCTCCCGACCGCCGGGTGACTTCGCAGAGCCCTGGGGGCTCTGCGAAGTCGGGCCCCCGGCGAGGAGGGAATCACCTTACTGCTTGGCCTCGATCTTGGACCACGAGTCCTTCAGCCCCACGGTCCGGTTGAAGACCGGCTGCCCGGGCCGGGAATCCCCGTCCACCGTGAAGTAGCCGGTCCGCTCGAACTGGAAGCGCTCGCCGGGCTGGGCCTCGGCCAGGCAGGGCTCGAGGCGCGCCCCCGTCAGGACCTCAAGGCTGCCGGGGTTCAGCAGCGCCTTCCAGTCCTGGCCCTCGGGCACGTCCATGGGATCTTCCTGGGTGAAGAGGGGTTCATAGAGCCGCACTTCGGCCGGTACGGCGTGGGCGGCGCTCACCCAGTGGAGGGTGCCCTTCACCTTGCGGCCGTCGGGGGCGTTGCCGCCCCGGCTGGCAGGATCCCACTCGCAGCGGAGCTCCACCACGTTCCCGGCGGCATCCTTTACCACTTCCCGGCAGGTGACGAGGCAGGCGCCCCGCAGGCGCACCTCCGCGCCAGGCGCCAACCGGAACCACTTCTTGGGCGCCTCCTCGCGGAAGTCGTCCTGGTCGATGAAGAGCTCCCGGGTGAAGGGCAGCTTGCGGGTGCCCATGGCCTGATCCTCGGGGTGGTTCTGCACTTCCACCTCGAAGGCCTCGGCCTCCGTCATGTTGGTGATCACCACCTTGAGGGGGCGCAGCACGGCCATGCGGCGGGGGGCGCGCTTCTCCAGGTCCTCGCGGATGCAGAACTCCAGCAGACCCACGTCAGCCACCATGTCGCGCTTGGCCACGCCCACCCGCTCGGCGAAGGCCCGCACGGCTTCGGGCGTGTAGCCCCGGCGGCGCAGGCCACAGATGGTGGGCATGCGGGGATCGTCCCAGCCGTTCACGATGCCCTCCTGCACCAGTTGGAGCAGACGGCGCTTGCTCATCACGGTGTAGGTGAGGTTCAGCCGGGCGAACTCGATCTGGCGCGGCAGGGGCCGCTGGAAGAACTTGCCATCCACGTCCTGCTCCAGGAACCAGTCGTAGAGCGGGCGGTGGTCCGAGAATTCCAGGGTGCAGATGGAGTGGGTGATGGTCTCGATGGCGTCCGACACGCCGTGGGCATAGTCGTACATGGGGTAGATGCACCAGGCGTCCCCCGTGCGGTGGTGGTGGGCCCGGCGGATGCGGTACATGAGCGGATCGCGCAGGTTCATGTTGCCGGCCTGCATGTCGATCTTCGCCCGCAGCACCTTCGAACCATCCGGAAACTCGCCGGCCTTCATGCGCCGGAAGAGGTCCAGGTTCTCCTCGGAGTCACGGTCCCGGTACGGGCTCGCCTTGCCCGGCACGTGGAAGTTGCCGCGGTACTCGCGGATCTCCGCCTCGGTCAGGTCGCACACGTAGGCCTTGCCCTGCCCAATCAGGTACTCTGCGTAGTCGTACATGAACTGGAAGTAGTCCGAGGCGTAGTGCTCGCCCTTCCATTGGAAGCCCAGCCACTGGACGTCCTCACGGATGGAGTCCACGTATTCCACGTCCTCCTTCACGGGGTTGGTGTCGTCGAAGCGCAGGTTGGTGGCGCCGCCATAGGCCTTCGCCAGCCCGAAGTTCAGGCAGATGCTCTTGGCGTGGCCGATGTGCAGGTAGCCGTTGGGCTCCGGCGGAAACCGCGTGAGCAAGCGGCCACCATGCTTCTCCGTGACACGATCGGCCTCCACGATCTCCTCGATGAAGTGGAGGCTCTTGGGTTCGGGAATGGGCAGATCAGCAGACATCGGGGCTCACAGGAAGCAAACCTTAAAGATACCAAGGCCGCTCTGGAAAAAACTGCGGGAACCGCGAAAGTCGCGAAAGCCCTTCGGGCACGCGAAAAATGAAAAATGTCGCACCATTGAAACCCGAAGTCCTTTTTCGCACCCTTTCGCGTTTTTCGCGGTTTCAATTCCCGGTTTACCCCAGCCCCGCCGCCACCTGGGTCGCCCGCTCGATGCCGCGGGCCACGACGGAGCGGATGCGGCCATCTTCCAGCACCATGAGGCCGGCGATGGTGCAGCCGGCGGGGGTGGTCACCTCGTCTTTGAGGGCGGCGGGGTGGCGGCCGGTCTCCAGCACCATGGAGGCGGCGCCCAGGGTCATCTGGGCGGCCAGTTCCACGGCCACGGCCCGGGGCAGGCCGCACTGGACCCCGCCTTCGGCCAGGGATTCCAGGATGACGAACATGAAGGCCGGCCCGCTGGCGCTGAGGCCCGTCACCGCGTCCATGTGCTTCTCATCCAGGTCCATGACCCGGCCCAGGGGCTCGAAGAGGGCCCGGGCCGCGGCCAGCTGGGCCTCGGTCACGCCCTTCCCCGGGGCCAGCACCGTCATCCCCTTGCGGATGGAGCAGGGCGTGTTGGGCATGGCCCGCACCAGGGGCGTGCCCCCAGGCGTGTGGTCCGCGAGGAACGCCAGCGTGGTGCCCGCGGCGATGGAGACCACCAGGGGCCGGTGCTCCAGGGCCCCGGCCGCCGTCAGGCCATCCAGCAGGTCCTTCAGCTCCTTGGGTTTCACGCAGAGCAGCACCACCTCAGCTTCCCGGGCCGCCGCCTCCACTTCCCTGGAGAGCCGGATGCCCAGGGCCTCGGCCCGCGCCTTCGCAGCGGCCGGGTGGATGTCGACCGCATGGATGAGGCCGGCCGGGTAGCCCGAGGCCTCCACCAGACCGGCGCTGATGGCCTGGCCCATGGTGCCGAAGCCGAGGATGGCGAGGTTCGGTTGCAGGCTCATACGTGCTCCCTGAAAAGCTACTGGTCGCGCCCCTGCCCCAGGGTCCACCAGGCGCAGTCCTCCAACCCAGAGACCACGAAACCCTGCTGCATCTCGGAAATGCGCTGCACCTGGGTGCGGACGGCCGTGTGAAAGCCCGTGGTCACCTCGCCAGGTCCGGACTTCACGCCGAAGTAGAACTCGGACTGTTCCAGCCCCAGCCGCAGCACGGTCTCCTGGAGGGCCTCCCGGTGGTCCAGCCCCTCGGGGATGCCCTGGATCACCTGCAACATCTCGTCGGCTATGATCGTGGGCGCGTAGGTCGCCGTGCCCTGTTCTTCCAGCACCGTGAGGGTGATGTCGGTGAACTCGTTGAGGTCCATCAGAGCCACCGCTCCAGGCGGGCCGCCACCTCATCGTGCCCCAGGAGCATGAGCGTGTCGAAGATACCCGGGCTGACGGGCTTGCCGCAGAGGGCCACGCGGAGGGCCTGGGCTAGGTCCTTGGTCTTCAGGCCATGGCGCTCGAGGATGGCGGTGAAGGCCGCCTCCAGCCCGTCGTGACTGTAATCCGTCAGCGCGCGCACCTCGGCGAGGGCCGGTTTGACGGCGGGCGTCATGAACTTCTCCACGGCCTTCTCATCGAAGGCGGCGGGCCGCTCGAAGGTGAAGCGCAGCGCCTCGGCCATGTCCGTGAGCGACTTCCCCTTCTGGGTGCAATGGATGGCCTGCGCTCTCCAGGTGGCAGGTTTTTCATCCCACATCTCCGGCACGAAGGGCCGGAGATGCACTTCCAATTCCTCCCATGGGGACCGCTGAATCAGCTTCTGGTTCAGCCACTGGAGCTTGTCCATGTCGAAGCGGGCGGCGCTCTTCTGACAATCCGCCAGGTCGAAGAGCTGGATCATCTGCTCGTCCGTGAGCAGTTCCTCCTCGGCGCTCTCCACGGCCTTGCCGTCGATCTTGGGCGTCCACGAAAGCCGGGCCAGGGCCAGGCGCACGGCGGAAGGGAGCAGCCCCATGGCCTGGTACTCGGTGATGCTGGTGGCGCCGTGGCGCTTGCTGAGCTTGGCGCCGTCGGCGCCCAGGATCATGGGCACGTGGGCGAAGGCCGGCAACTCGGTGCCGAAGGCAGCGAACAAGGGGATCTGCTTGGGCGTGTTGTTCAGGTGATCGTCGCCGCGGATCACGTGGGTCACTGCCATGTGGGTGTCGTCCACCACCACGCAGAAGTTGTAGGTGGGCACGCCGATCTCGCCGGGGCCGTCGCCCGTGCGGGCGATGATCCAGTCGTCCAGGCTGTCCGCCGGGAAACGGGTATCGCCCTTGATGAGATCGGGCACCACGATGTCGCCCTCTTCGGGCATGCGGAAGCGGATGGCGGCGGGCTCGCTGGCGTCGTGGTTCGCGGCGGCGCAGCCCTTGCCGCGGTCCAGGCCGCGGTTGTACTGGAACACCTTGCCCGCGGCCTCGACCGTCTTCCGACGCTCCTCGATGACTTCCCGGGAGCAGCGGCAGCGGTAGGCCAGGTCCTTGTCCAGCAGTTCCTGGATCTTGGCGCGGTAGAGGTCCATGCGCTGCATCTGGCGGTAGGGGCCGTGGGGCCCCTTCCACTGGCTGGGATCGCCCACCACCGGGCCCTCGTCCCAGTCCAGACCGCACCAGGCCAGGCCCTCCTCGATGATGCGGATGTTGTCGTCCGTGCTGCGGGAGAGGTCCGTGTCCTCGATGCGCAGGATGAACCGGCCGCCGTGCCTGCGGGCGAAGAGCCAGCAGAACAGCGCTGTGCGCACCCCGCCGATGTGGAGCATGCCCGTGGGCGAGGGGGCGAAGCGGGTGACGATCTGGCGGGACATGGGGGGGCCTCGAGTACGAATGCTCCAGTGTGCCCCAAGCGCGCGGACTCCGTCCGCGCGTTAACGAAAAACGCGGCGCAAGGCCGCGTTTTTCGCGGGGAACCCCAAGGATCACTTGATGTACAGCTTCAATCGAATCTCCACGGGGGAGTCGCCGCTGAACAGGCTGCGGTCGAGCACCACCGGAACCTCCACCACGCTGCTGTGGGGCATGTGTCCGGGGGCAGGGGCGTGGGGATGGGCCGGCGGACCGGATTCCACCGGGATGTCGTCGATCTCCTCAAGGAGTTCCCCGGCGGAGAGTTCTTCCACTTCCAGAGGCTTGGTGGATTGGATGGCCGGGGGCGGAGCCTGGGGCCGAGGCCCTCCCAGGAAGACCGGGGGCTCTTCCACCACGCCGCCGCCGTACTTTTCGGCGAGGCTCTTCAGCACCAGCTTCGCCACCCCCGTGAGGGTCTCCTTGACGCCTTCCCCGCGCATGGCGCAGGCCTCGAAGGTGGGCGCGCCGAAGAGGTTGACCTCCCGCTCCAGGGTCTCCACCGGCAGGGCATTGGGCGTATCCCGCTTGTTCCATTGGATGACGTGGGGAATCTTCTCCAGGTCCGCACCCTGGTCCTTGAGGTTCGTGATCAGGTTCTGGAAGCTCTCCTTGTTGCTCTCCAGGGCCGGGGCCTGGGAGTCGGCCACGAACACCACCGCATCGGCGCCGCGCAGCACCAGCTTGCGGGTGGCGTCATAGAAGACCTGGCCCGGGACTGTGTACAGCTGGATCCGGGTCTTCATGCCCCGGATGGTGCCGAGCTCAATGGGCAGGAAATCGAAGAAGAGGGTGCGGTCCGTCTGGGTGGCCAGGGACAGCATCTTGCCGCGGCCATCGCCAGGCAGCGTGTCGTAGACATGCTGGAGGTTGGTCGTCTTCCCGCACAGGCCGGGGCCGTAGTAGACGATCTTGGCCGTCAACTCCTTGGTGGCCGCGTTGAAAAGCACCATGCCTGCACCTTGTCTCGTGGGGGAAGATTGGCGGGTCCGCCTCGAGCCGTCAAGAAAGAAGCGTGATTCGCGCACCCTCCCCAACCTATCCCGGCGCGCCCGGGATTGCGGTACACTTCGGCCCATCCCACCTTCCCGAGGGTCCCCATGGCCAAACTGCTGGTGCACGAAAGCGCGGGCATCCGCGAATTCGAAATCATCGACAACGAAGTCCACATGGGGCGGGAGCTGGACAACACCCTCCGCCTGCCCGATCCCAGCATCAGCCGCCATCACTGCGTGATCCGCAAGGTGGGCGGCGGCTTTGAGATCCAGGACCTGCAGAGCAGCAATGGCGTGCTGGTGAACGGCAACCGCGTGCAGGCCTCCCCCCTGCGGGATGGCGACCGCATCACCCTGGGGCAGGTGCAGCTCACCTTCCAGGATCCCCGGCCCGAGGTGGCCGCCACCGTGGCCATCAGCGCCATGGAGGCCCCTCCGCCCACCGGCACGGTGCGCATGTCCGCCGACCAGCTGGCCGCCATCCACACCGGCAAGGCCCCGCTGGAGGACGAACCGAAGGTCCAGATCCAGTCCCCCGGCCAGGTCGCCACGGGCCCCGTGCCCACCACGCCCAAGTCCATTCCGCCGGTGTCACCAGCCCATATCGTCCAAGCATCCCTAGAAGATCAGCCCGCTGTCCACAGGTCGTTCTTGCTGCGTCTCCTGGATCGCATCCTTGGCCGGTGACCTCGAAAGGTTCCATTGATCCTCACCGGCAGGCAGATCCTCGAGGCGAGGGCGAAGGGGCAGCTCCGCATCGAGCCCTGGCAGGATGCCCAGCTCAACCCGAACAGCTACAACCTGCGCCTGGGCGAGGATCTGGCGGTCTACACCGACCACGAGCTGGACATGGCCAAGCCCAACGGCATCGAGTTCCTGAAGATCCCGCCCGAAGGTCTGCTGCTCCAGCCCGGGAAGCTCTATCTGGGACGCACCCTGGAATACACCGAGACCAAGGGCATGGTGCCCATGCTGGAGGGCCGCAGCAGCGTGGGGCGCCTGGGGCTCTTCGTCCATGTCACCGCGGGCTTCGGCGACATCGGCTTCTGTGGCTACTGGACCCTGGAGATCAGCTGCATCCAGCCCGTGCGCATCTACGCCGGCGTGGCCATCTGCCAGATCTTCTACCACACCGTCAGCGGCGACTTCGACAGCTACGACTCCGGCAAGTACCAGCGCAACTCCGGCATCCAACCCTCGATGCTCTGGAAGGACTTCCTGAAGGACGAATAGCTGAATAGCCGTGGCGGTCGTTCAGGTCAAGACAAGACGCCCTCTAGTCTGCTCAAGTCCTTCTCACAGGATAGGTTCTCTAGCTGTCTTCAACGGTACCTTGCCGTCGGTTTGCGTGGGGCCAATGGATGGACCCGTCTCGATGACCCTAGCCAGGCGGGGGTTCAGTGGGTTCTGCGCAAGGCACGCCCGGGGAAGATGTTGTGCATACGTCCATCCTCCAGAATGATCTTGCCATTCACCATTACGACCAAGATCCCTTCCGGGGGGATGAGCGGTGAAGCGTAGGTGGCGAGATCCGTGATTCCTGCGGGGTCGAACACCACCACATCCGCGGCGTAGCCCCGGGCGATCCTCCCGCGGTCCTTCAAGCCGAAGGTGCGAGCTGGCAGCAAGGTCATGCGCGTGAGCGCCTCTTCCAGGCTCAGGACCTTCTTCTCCCTCACCAGATGGCCAAGCACACGCGGGAAGTTGCCACAGCCACGGGGGTGGGCCGTGAGACTGTCCTCCCCCCGCACTGAACTGTCCGAGCCCACGAACACGTGCGGATCCTGGAAGACGGCTTCGGTGTCTCTGTCGCTGATGACGTGGTAGATCATCTGCCCACCGCCTTCCCCAAAAAAACCGAGAACGGTGCGAAGCTGCTCTCGCATCTGCGGAGAGCAGTCCAGAGATGCCAGCTGCTGGGTATCTGGCGCGCCGGGAAAGCTCGATGCGGGCACCTGGTCCAGGGTCAGGCCCCGGATGCTGGCGTTGCGGCTCCACACGATCCGAGCAAAGGAGAAATCCTGGAACCCCTGGGCACGCAGCTGGTCGAGAATCCCCTTCGAGAAGGTGAGCAGTTCGTGAGAGTCCTTAAGTAGGGCCCGGCGGTTCCCCTTGAAGCCCCGGTAGGCCTCAGGGAGCAGAAGATCCAGGCTGCTAGAGGATGCATCATAGGCGTAGGCATCGGCGGTCAATCCCGGTAGGCCCGGCCGCTGGGCATTCATCCAGGCCAGAACCTCCGGCATCTCCCCCCAATGCTTCGGCGAGGCGTACTTCAGGTGGGACACATGAAGGTGCACCCGGGCCTGCTGCGCAGTTTCCACGGCCTCCACGAGCGAGGAGCGGAGGTCGATGCCCTCATTGCGCATGTGGGTTGCGTAGAGGCCACCCTTCTTCCCTGTGGCACGGGCCAGCGCCACAATTTCCGACCGTGGGGCGAAAATCCCTGGGGAATATTCCAGCCCTGTGGAAAAACCCATCGCACCGGCATCCATGTCCTGTTGGAGGCGCTGAATCATGTGCGCCATCTGTTCGCTGGTCGGACTACCCTGGCTGCCAGATCCCATGGCCATTTCGCGCAGAGTCTTGTGCCCCACGAGGCTCGCCACGTTAAGCTGTCCGCCCAGGCGGTCCATGCCCCGGAACACCTCCTCTAGACGCTTGTGGGAGATGCCGCAATTGCCGGTGATCAGGGTCGTGGCCCCCATGCGGACGAAATTGGGCGCACGAACAGGCTGCTGGGTTCCCATGCTGGATTCGATGTGCACGTGGGTGTCGATGAAGCCTGGGCTCACCACCATGCCCTTGGCCGAGATCCGGTGGCCGGTCTTCGCCCCCCAGAGTCGTCCAATGTTGACGATGCGCCCGTCTCGGATCCCGACCCTAGGGGTTCCCTTCAACCAGACTTCCCCTGAAAACACCCGCCCGTTCTCGATGATCAGGTCATAGGTATGGCCATCCCAGGAGCGGATCCCGAACCCGAGGGCCAGTCCTGCGACGCAGATAGCCATGAGGCCCGCGATGACCCGGAGCCAACTCCGGGCCAAGGCGGCCGGGATTCGGTTCCAGGTCATGGTAGAGACTCAAACGTGAGAGGTCGTTCCCGAAGATTCAGCTCCCACAGCACTTTTGGATCCTGTCCCGGGCCTGCGCCTCAGCTTCGGGCATCAGGCCCTTCCGGCCCGGCGGGGGTGGCATGAGCGATTGCCGATAGGCTTCGCAGGCCTGCGGGTAGAAGGCCTTACCCTGAATGAAGTAGAGCGTCCCCACCTGCCAGTGGAATGAGGGCCGATCAGGCGCCAGTCTCAGCGCCTCCCGGTAGTACATCTCCGCGGTGGTGAAGTCCTTCAGGTTGTCACGGTGGAGGTTCCCCAGGTTGAAGGCCGGGTAGCACCACTGTCGATCCTGCTGATAGGCTCGCTCATAGAACATCTTGGCCGTTGAGTAGTCCTTCAGGTTCTTGTAGATCCGCCCCATCCCGTTCAGAGCCATGGCCCATTCGGGCTTGAGACTCAGCGCCTGTTCGAGTTTCCCCTTGGCCTCGAGCACCTGATTGCGGGTGGTCAGAAGGAACATGCCCTGCGCATAGGCGAGTTGGGCCTTGTTCTCGGGTTCGGGACCGATGGTCTGCATCCATTCCCGGATGCGGACGTAGTCCTCCCAGGAGGTCTCTTCCACTTCACTCTCGCGGTACCATAAATCCAGAAAGGCCGTGGCCTTCTTGGATAGCAGAGGGTAGACCTTCTCTCCCATCGCTCGAACCTGGGGGGATCCTCCCCCTAGCTCGCCCACGGCCCTCTGGTAGACCGTGTAGGCCGAATAGGGACCCGAGACCAGGTTCTGGCTCGCCAGTTGCGTGTTGAACTCCCGGGTCGGCGCATTGTGGACCCAGTACCAGCCAGAGCCGAGGGCCCCAAGCAGCACCAGCACGCCGATCCCCACGAATAGCATGGAGCGGCCACGTCCAGGGGCGGTTGCCTCTTGAGCCTCTTCTGCGGGAAGGGGCGAGGCACCAAAGGCAGGCGGGGAGTAGGGGAGTGGACTTTGCACCCTCGCTGCTGAAGAAACGGGAACTGGCACACTCTGGGCCAGGGTTGGTGAGGGTAGGGGCGGCGGAGTTGGGGGCACCCCCATCGGAGCGCCACAGACACGACAGAACTTGGCCGTTGGGCTGTTCTCAGCCCCGCAGGCACAAGCCATCGAGACCGGGGCCAGCCTCCCAGCTGCCGCGCCGCCACACTTGGGACAAAACTTCAGGCCGTCCCTGATCTCAGCCGAGCAGGCAGGACATTGCATCACTCACCCCACTCGCTTGCCGCAGGTTTCACAGAACAAGGCATCCATGGGCACCACGGCGGAACAGGAGGGGCAATTTCTGGATGTCGGAGCCACCTGAACTGGTGGGACCGGGGCGGGAACTGACCTGGGCTGAACGGGAGGGGGAACCACCGCGGCCGGACGGGGTGCCGGAGGTGGCACGGAGACAGGTGCCTGGGGTACCGGTGAAGGTCGACTCTGTTGGCCCAGTAGAAGCTGATTCACCAGTGAGATCACACGCTCGGCATCCTCCTCTTCCACCGAGACCCCTTCCATCACGCTGCGTTTGAAGGCAATGGCGATGAGGGTGCCGCTGTGGGCCTGGATGGAGACGAGAAGGGTCTTGCGTAGGAAGTAGAGCCATACCAGCACCGCGCAAAAGCCTAGTGCAAAGAGATGCATACAACCTAGCGTCGACATGACGTCAGAAGATCGAGTAGCCATACCGGCCAGGAGCGAGAAGAAGAGCCCCAAAGCTGAGGGGATGCCGATCGACATCGCCACGACGATATACAGAACGGGCTTAAAGAACCCGGAAGCCGTAAGGCAAACCGAAGCCAATGGAATCGTAGTGTTGGTGGCGCCACTCAAATTGGCGCTCTTGAAAACGATGCGGTCTTGGTAGACCTCGAACACGGTCGTCGAGTCAATTCGGAGGAGCGAGAGCAACCACGCAAGCAGGCCGGACTTCCGTCCCACGATGCGGACATAGAGACCGCCGGCAGAACCCTGCGGGTGGACGGTGAACTCCTTGGTGGCAAGGGCGGCAGGGCCGATGAGGGCGGCAAGATTGAACATGGAATCTCCTTATGGAAGGGGTAAATCGATGAGGGGTCAGTGCTTGTTCCCGCAGTTGCCGCAAAACCCAGCACCAACTTCCAGCAGGGCACCGCAGGTGGCACATACCTGGGCTGACTGTTCGACCGGCCTCGGGCCAACGAGGGGAGGACTCCCAGCCGATGCGACAGGAGGAACCCGTCTGGAAGGCTGTGGAGTGGAGAGAACCCCTGCGCCTTCATCCTTCAACGAGTCAGGTCCTGTTCGTTGCTGCAAGAGATCCCTCATTTTCCTGACAGATTCCAGGTGGCCGAGCAGCAGGTTCGCCAGTTCTACCAAAAGGCCATAGATCCAGATCCAGGCGATGAACGCAGCCAATCCAGCCAGGAAGGTCACGAGCGATGCCTTCCAGTGCAGGCCTGATAGTGGCTCAAGCCGCTTGGTTTCCTCCCCCATCCGGGAAAGGTAACCTTCTGCATTATTGACTGCATCCCTCCAGCGGTTCTGCTCAACATAGTATTGACTGGCGTACTCCCAAGGGCTTTCTGAGGGCTTCATAAGCCGGTTTCGGGCGATTCGCACTTCCAACATGGCCCTTAGTTCTACCAAGTGCCGATAGAAGGGATCCAGTGACTTGTTCCGTTGAAGGTCATCCCGGAAGGAAGCATTGTCCAACTGCCAGTCGTTACGCGCTTGCGTGATCGAACCCACCTTACCGGATTTGAGCTCACGCCAAGCCTTGTTAGCCTCGGAATCGGAATCGAACAACTTTTCGATTATTGAACTCTGCTCCGTGAAGAATGCGATGCGCCGCTCTCTGATCTGGAGATAGAGTCGATTCCGACTCAACTGATCCATACTCTGTCCTTGGAACAGCAGGGACTGCATTTGTTTGCTGTTTTCTAGCTCAGATTGCGTGAGCGGACGAACTTGCTCATAGAAAGCCAAGAGTCCCCTGATTTCAGGGTCCGGAAGGGCCGCCTTGCCAGAGAGTAGAAGGGCTACCGCCAGCATCACGATCCCAGAAAAGGCCACCATCACGTTCATCCAGGAGAGCGCGGCCACCGAGAGTGGCGCTCGGGATGCCGACAGGGCATAGGTCCCATCCGCTCCTGAATCTTGTGAGAGGACGGTATAGCGTCGAACGAACACAAACGGCGCGGCAATCACCTGCCACAACGCTCGTAGGAACCCGAGATAGAACCGTCCCACCTCCCTGCCCGCAAACAAGAACGAAACTCCTGCAACCAGAACCAGAAAGCTGCAGACGGCAACCCAGCTACTTAATTCAGCAAGGGGATTAAACAAGGGTTTGATTAGATCGTTCACAGATATCCCCCAACAAATAAGCTCGTCAAAAAATAATTAAATACACTAAATAGACACTCAGCAGGAACTTTTTGTTAAAATTGATTATAAAAAAATAATAAATATCAGTTAATTTCAATAATTATAACATATAGATAAAAATTAATTTTTTAATAACTATTCAAAAAATGATTGACTAGGTTTAATTCGCAAATTGTCAACGACCGTTAACCTCGATACCAAAGTGCATAATTCCATACGCAACATAATGTTAAAGTGCCTTCTGGGTATCGCCATTCGATTAGATAATGCATCGATCATCAATGAAGTATAGGGTGACGAGGGTCACATTAATTTATCGAAATTATACAATTACCATTCAAGGTAATCCAGATCCATCCATGGGGATGGATCTGGGGTTTGCTCGAATAGAGGCCTACTTCGGCCCGTGCACTGCCGTGGGCGAGTCGTGATCCCACCGTACCTCGAAGGGCCGGATCTCCTGCTCGATGCCCTTGAGGGAAAAGGCGCCCAGCTGCCGGAGCCCCTCCTGCCCGATGAGTTCGGCGGTGGTGGGCCCCACCACGATCTGGCCCGGCCGCGCCACGGAGCTTTCCAGGCGCGAGGCCAGGTTTACGGTGCTGCCCATCACGGTGTAGTCCATGCGCTTCTCGCAGCCGATGTCGCCGGCGAAGGCCTCGCCGCTGTTGATGCCGATGCGCATCTTCAGCTCGGGGTAGCCCGGGGGCCGCATGGCATTGAGGTCGTACAGCGCCTCCTGCATGGCGATGGCGGCCTCGGTGGCGTGCCGCGCATGGTCGGGATCGGCATTGGGTGCGCCGAAGAAGGCCATGATGGCGTCGCCGATGTACTTGTCGAGGGTGCCCCCGCGATTGAAGATCTGGTCGGTCATGGCCTCGAAGGTGCGGTTCAGGATGCCCGCCAGCACCATGGGCTCCATGCCCTCGCTCATGCGGGTGAAGCCGGAGATGTCGGCGAAGAGCACGCTGATCTGGCAGCGCTGGGCCTGGAGGGCCGGCGCCTCCTTGTTCTGGCTGGACTTCAGGATCTGGTCCACCACCTGGGGGCTGTGGTACCGCTCGAGCCGCTGCCGGAACTTGGCCTCGCGCTCACGCTGGATGCCCACAGCGGCGAAGTTGGCCATGGCGCTGAGCAGGTGCTCGTCCTCCCGCTTGAAGCCGCCCTTGTTGAGGCTGGTCTCCAGGTAGATCACCCCGAAGGCCTTCTCCTCGACGATGAGCGGGGCGCAGAGGGCGGAGCTGATGCCATGGATCTTGATGCTCTCACCCGCGCTGAAGCGGGGATCCATGCGGGCGTCAGTGGTGAGTATGGCCACGCGGTTGTCCATGGCCGTGCGGGCGATGGTGCGGCTGATGGGATTGGCGTGGATCCCGGGCTGTTCCTCCCAGATGAGTTCTGGGACGAGCTCACCCGTCGCGTCGGCCAGCAGGATGAACCCCCGCTGGCAGGGGATCTGGGCTGTGATCAGGCCCATCACGGAGTCGAGCAGCTCACTCAGGCCCGCCGCCCGCAGCAGGGTGCCGGCCATGCTCGCCAGGCGCTGGAACAGCGTGACCGCCTCGCCCGCCGGGTGCTGGCCGCTGGCCTGGGCCAGCATCGCCTCCAGGCTGGCGTGGGGCACCAGGATGGAGCCGGAGGCATCGAAGGCACGGTCCTCCAGGGAGATCCGCGAGGCCACGGCCCTGGGCGCCAAGTTGAGGTTCAGGCCCGCCGGTGCGGAAGGCCCTCCCTCGGGCACCCACATCACCACGGCCTCGCCCAGGAGGATCGTGTCGCCCGGGCGCAGCGGTGTGGGTTCCGTCAGCGTCGCGCCATTCAGGGAGGTGCCGTTGAGGGACTTCATGTCCATGACATGCGGCTGGCCGTCCTTCAGGAAGATCCGCGCATGGACCCGGCTCACGGCGTTCGCCTGGATCTTGATGGTGGCCTGGTCGCCCCGGCCGATGGTCAAGCCCTCCTCCGTGAGGGTCACGGGATGCAGGGCACCATCAACCTGGAGGGTGAGCTTCATGGGATGTCCGGAAGGGGTCTGAGTTTAACACCTGAGGCTGACCTTATCGACCAGTCGCGGTAACCTATGAGGTTCACCCGAAGCGGGTATGGAGTGCCTTTGACCAAAGTCGGATTCATGTCCCTGGGCTGCCCCAAAAACCTCGTGGATTCCGAGGTCATGCTGGGCCACCTGCGGCTCAAGGGCTACCAGATCACCCCCGTGCTGGAGGAGGCCCAGGTGCTGGTGGTGAACACCTGTGGTTTCATCGATGCGGCGAAAAAGGAGAGCGTCGAGGCCATCCTCCAGGCCGCCTCCATGAAGACCGAAGGCGCCTGCGAGAAGCTCATCGTGGCGGGCTGTCTGGTGGAGCGCTACCGCGATGAACTCATGGCCGAGATGCCCGAGATCGACGCCTGTCTGGGCACCCGCGACATCGAGCAGATCGCCGAGATCATCGGCGCCGGTGCCGCCTTCGAGCTGAACCCGAACCCCGACTACCTCTACACCGAAGCCAGCCCGCGCATGCTGACCACCCCCAAGGCCAGCGCCTACCTGAAGATCAGCGAAGGCTGCGACCACGCCTGCGCCTTCTGCGTGATCCCCCAGCTGCGGGGCGCCCAGCGCAGCCGCAGCATCGAGAGCGTGGTGGCCGAGGCGACAGAATCTGGTGGCCCAGGGCGTGCTGGAGATCAGCCTGGTGGGCCAGGACACCACGGACTACGGCCGCGACTTCGGCGATCCGGATGCCCTGGAGAAGCTGGTGCGGGCCCTGGGCCACGTCGAAGGCCTGCGCTGGTTCCGCATCCACTACGCCTACCCCAACCGCCTCACGGACGGCCTGCTGCACGCCATGGCCGAGACGCCCAACTGCGCCCGCTACCTGGACATGCCCCTGCAGCACGCGGACTGCCGCATCCTCAAGGCCATGGCCCGGGGCGGCAGCCGGGCCCAGTTCCTGAAGCTGATCGAGAAGGTGCGCCGCATCGTGCCGGGCATCGCCATCCGCTCGAACTTCATCGTCGGCTTCCCCGGCGAGGACGAGGCCGCCTTCGGGGAGCTCAAGGCCTTCGTGCAGGAGGCCCGCTTCGACCATGTGGGGGTCTTCACCTACAGCCCGGAGGAGGGCACCTCGGCCTACGCGCCTGGGTGACCCCGATGCCCAAGCGCACCAAGGAGGCCCGCAAGCG
Organism: uncultured Holophagaceae bacterium; assembly: GCA_963751095.1. Classification (GTDB taxonomy): domain Bacteria; phylum Acidobacteriota; class Holophagae; order Holophagales; family Holophagaceae; genus Geothrix. Next base: position 83,181 of record CAVVTK010000010.1, read on the forward strand.
CCGCCTGCTGGAGCTGCAGCAGAAGATCGCCCGGGAGAAGAACCAGGAGAAGGTCGGCCAGGTCATCGAGGTGCTGGTGGAGGGCGCCCACGAGGAGACCGACCTCATCGTGAAGGGTCGCCACGCGGGCCAGGCCCCGGAGATCGACGGCAATGTGCTGCTGGTGGACGGCGCGCCCCAGGTGAACACCATCCAGCGGGTGCGCATCGTGAAAGCCCACGCCTACGACCTCATCGGTGAAGTGGAGGAGGGTGGCCTCGAAGCGAGCACGGCGGCCTACGAGCAGGCGTTCCGGAAAAAGGCCTAAACCGGCCTGCGAAGGTCCTCGTAGGCATGGGGTCTGTCCCATCGAGGGGATCTTTCATGCGCTTTCCGGCCCTGGTTCTAGCCTGCCTCCCCCTCCTGGCCTCCCAGGCGCCCCATCCGCCCCGCCTGGCCTTCCCGAGGCTGGCCCAGGCTCCTTCCATGGCCCGGGACGCGGACCTGTCCACCTGGGCGGGCACCCTCGCGATCACCGAGTTCGGCATGATCATGCCCGACGACAAGGGCCAGAACCGCTGGCCCACCACGGTCCATGCCGGCTGGGGCCCTGATGCCCTCTACATCGCCATCGAGGCCGTGGATCCCGAACCCGCGAAGATCCACGCCGCCCGCCACATGCGAGACAACAACACCGGCGACTTCGACTTCGTGGGCGTGGACCTGGATCCCTCCGGCAAGGGGCAGAGCATCATCCGCTTCTTTGTCACCCCGCTGGGCGGCCAGATCGACGAGATCGCCACGGACAGCACCGGGGAGAACGCCTCCTACGATTGCCTGTGGGATTCCACGGGCGTGCTGACGCCGACCGGCTACCTGGTGAAGATGCGCATCCCCTACAGCAGCCTGCGCCGCATGCCCGGCGACTGGGGTCTGCGCATCCTGCGCATCATCCCCCGGGAGCGGCGCTACGGCATCTCCTGGCCGCGCATGAGCAAGGACGTGCAGTGCGACATCTGCCAGCTGGCCCGGGTCTCGGGCGCACCGGTGGACAAGCCGGGCTCCCCCTTCCTGCTCATCCCCTTCGCCACCTTCAACCGCACCCAGAGCCTGGCGGACAATCCCGGGGCGCCCGCCGAATCGAAGGCCCGCCTGGGCATGGACCTGCGCTACGCCACCACGGCTCTCACGCTGGAGGGCACTTATCGGCCCGACTTCGCCACGGCGGACGCCGACGTGGATCCGCTGCAGATCAACAGCCGCTTCAAGGTGTTCTACCCCGAGCGGCGCCCCTTCTTCCTGGAGGGCATGGACCTGCTGGGCGTCCAGGGGGCCCAGCGGCAGTTCTTCAGCCGTTCCATCCAGAACCCCCTCTACGGCGTGAAGGCCTCCGGACAGGACGCCTTCGCCACCTGGACCGTCCTCCACGCCAAGGATCTGGACGGCGGCCTGCTCCTGGGCGCCAACGGAGCAGTGGGGGTGGATGGCCTCGCCACCAGGGACACCGCGGCGTCCGTGAAATTCCTCACCGACAGCCGGGGCTCGGGCATCTCCCTGCTCGGCACCGACAAGGCGCTGCTGGGCGGGCCCGGCCGCACGGGCGGCCAGAGCGGCGGGCTCTACGTGGACCAGTACCTGGGCTCGGAGTTCCACTTCATCGGCAGCGCCATGACCGCCGTGTCCCACCTGCCCCAGGCCGACGGCTCCCGTTCCTCCAAACGGGGCACCGCCACCTCCGCCGAGCTGGACTGGAACACGCGGAACTGGTCTGCCTGGATCACCACCCAGGCCACCAGCCCCGACCTGGAGCTGCTCTCGGGCTTCACGGATCTCCAGGGCTACCGCCGCGACAACGCGGGCTTCGGCTGGCGGAACAACTGGAACGCGGGGAAGCTGTCCTCCGCCAACGCCTTCCTCCGGTGGCGGAAGCTCACCTGGTGGAACGGGGATCCCATGGATCGCGCCGTGGGCCTGGATGCCTGGCTGGAAACCGCCGGCCGCTGGAGCTTCTTCCTCAACTGGGATGCCGCCGGTCGCACCTGGGCGGAGGATCGCCTGAAGTCCGTGGCGGCCCGCTCCCTTACCCTCGGCGGCAACTGGCGGCGCCATTCCGCGGTCCGGTTCGGGTGGAACGCCACCGAGGCGCGCACCCTCGACCTGGGCTCCGGGGATCCCGCGCGCTTCCGCTCTGCACAGCTCTTCCTCTACGGCACCGTGGGATCTCTGTCCTACAACTTCACCGGGCAGCAGGGCGCCCTGGACCGGGAGGCGGACAACCTGCACCTGATCCGGGCCCGGGAACTCACCGCCTCCGGCAGCTGGCAGTTCCCCCGCTCGTTCTACCTGAAGGCCCAGGCCTTCGTGGTGCGCTACGACGGCACCGAGGCCGAGGGGGTGGACAAGTTCCTGAAGGGCTTCCTGGGCTGGCAGCCCAATGCCTTCACCAACGCCTACCTGGGCTGGTCCGGCCAGCGCCGCCGGGATCCCCTGGCCGTGCTCCCCACCGAGCGCATGGTCGAGCGCGGCCTGTTCGCCAAGCTGGCCTACGTCGCGCAGTTCTAAATCACTCGGAGGGTTGGATGGAACCCAGCTCCGGATCCGCCTTCTCCAGGCAGGAGGGGCAGATGCCGTGGGTGGCCGAGGCGCCGGTCCGCTGCTGGAGGAACACCTCCATCGTGTGCCACTCGCCCTGGTCATCCCTGATCTGGTGACACCAGGCGCAGACGGGGAGGAGCCCCTTCAGCTCCCGCACCTCGGCCATGGAATCCTGCAGCTGCTGGTTGAGGGACTGCTGGACCAGGACCTCGCGGCGCAGGGCCCCCACGGCCCAGGCCGCGAGCAGATAGGCGGTCTGCTTGTTCAGCGCATCCCAGAGTCGGTACCACTCCGAGCTGGCATACCGGCCACTCAGGAGTGCATGGAGGTACCACCCGACGCCACAGAACAGGGCCATGAAGAGCCCTTCACGGGTTCCCCGGCACCAGGCCAGCCAGATCACCGGCACCAGATAGAAGGCCGAGAAGTCCACCTCGGGCGGCGAGATGACATCTATCAGCAGGATCGCACCGAACAGCGCGAAAGCCGCCAGCCAGCCGCCCAGGGGACGGGTTCCCCTGATCAGGCCTTCATGTGCGCCCCACCCCCATGGCATCGTGAGCCCCCGCCCCGGTTGACTGGAATCCTGCGCGACATCTTCCCACGAGGCGCCAACCGCCCGTCCGGTCAATCCGCCCCGGCGGGCCCCGCGGCGCCCGCGACCCGCCTGGCTCCGGGCTACACTGGCTGCATGCTGCAACTGGACCGCATCACCCGGGCCTACGAACTCGGCGGCGAGCGCGCCGGCGTGTTCGGCGTGTCCCTGACGGTGCCCAGGGGTTGCCTGGCCGTGCTGGCGGGCCCCAGCGGCAGCGGGAAGACCACCCTGCTCCAGCTGGCGGGACTGCTGGACGCGCCGGACGAAGGCGAGGTGCGCCTTGATGGCGAGGCCGTGTCCGCCCTGTCGGAGAAGGCCCGCTGTGATCTGCGGCTCCGGCGGCTGGGCTTCGTGTTCCAGGCCTTCAACCTGGTGCCCGTGCTGTCGGCGCTCGAGAACGTCATGCTGCCCCTGCAGCTCCGGGGCGTGCCCGAGGCCGAGGCCCGGCTCCGGGCCGAGGCCGCACTGGACCGCGTGGGCCTCTCGGACCGCGCGCACCACCGGCCGGGCCAGCTCAGCGGCGGGCAGCAGCAGCGCGCCGCCATCGCCCGCGCCCTGGCGCCGGAGCCGCTCCTCGTCCTCGCGGATGAGCCCACCGCCAGCCTCGACCATGCCCACGGCGGCCCCCTCATGGACCTCATGGCCGAGCTCGCCGCCGAGCGCGGCGTCACCTTCCTCGTCGCCAGCCACGACCCCTCCGTCATCGCCCGCGCCCACATCGTCTTCCGCCTCATGGACGGGCGGCTGGTGGAACCTTTATGAGAAAAGAGTTGGAACACAGAGGACGCAGAGAGCCACAGAGGACACAGAGAAAAGAAGAGATTCAAATGAATCGCACTTTGAGCATCTATGAGAAGGGTGGCTTTCATACACAAGCAGGTACAGGTTCTAGCCCTTTTCCGCAGTTGTCTTTCCTCTGTGTCCTCTGTGGGATTTCTGTGCCCTCTGTGTTCCTGCTTTTCTTCCGAATGGTGGGGCTCGGATGATCCTCGCCCGCCTCGCCCTCCGGAACCTGCTGCGCCAGCGGCGGCGCACGGCGCTGACGCTCATGGTCGTGATCGCCGGGTTCGTGGCCTTGAGCCTGGCCGGGGGCTTCATGGCGCAGACCTTCCAGGGGCTCTCCGACTCGGCCATCCGGGGGGGCCTCGGCCACCTCCAGGTGATGCCGCCCGGGGCCATGGAAGGGGACGAGGCCCAGAGCCTGGAACAATCCCTGCCCGATGGAGAAGCCCTGGCCTCGCGGCTCCGGCAGGATCCGGCCGTGGCCGAGGTGCTGCCCCGCACTCAGTTCATGGGCCTGCTCTCCAGCGGGGCGAAGAGCGTCGCGTTCCTGGGCACCGCCGTGGACCCCGTGCTCGAACCCCGGCACATGGCCTGCACCGAGGCCCTGAACAACGGGGCGAAGACCCCCGGCGGGGCGGGTTCGCGCTGGCTCTCTGCCGATCCCGCCGCCCGGGAGGTGATCCTCGGCGTGGGCCTGGCCCGAACCCTGGGCGCCACCGTGGGCAGCTCCCTCACCCTGATGTCCACCACCCGGGATGGCGCCCTGAATGCCGTGGATGTGGAGGTCGCGGGCCTCCAGGATCTCGGCCTCCGCGAGCTGAACGACCGCTTCCTCACCGTGAGCCTGGCCACCGCGGACCAGCTGCTGGAGGCGGGTCAGGCACGGTCCCGCCTGAGCGTGGTGCTCAAGCGTCCGCAGGACATCACTCGCGCGCAAGCGCGAGTGCAGGCCCAACTCCCGGGAACGGCCGTCAAACCCTGGTTCGAGCTGGCCTCCTTCTACCGGCAGGTGAAGCTGCTCTACTTCGCCATCTTCGGCTTCATGGGACTGGTGCTGTTCCTGGTGGTGCTGCTGGCCACGGCGAACACCCTGCTCATGTCGGTGATGGAGCGGGTGCGCGAGTTCGGCGTGCTGCGGGCCATGGGCCTCCAGCCCGGCCAGCTGCTGGCGCTGCTCCAGTGGGAGGGCGCCTTCCTCGGCCTCATGGGCAGTGCCCTCGGCCTGGCGGCCACCCTGCTGCTGAGGGCCGGGCTGAACGCCCTGCACATCGAGATGCCTGCCCCGCCCGGCACCAGCCACGGCTACGAGCTGGACATCCACTTCGTGCCGGTGGTCTACACCATCGTGGCCCTCGGCCTGCAGGCCACGATTCAGGTGAGCGCCCTTTTCCCGGGACTGAAGGCGGCGCGGCTGCGGATCGTGGAGGCGCTCAGGCATGTTTGAAATACAGTCCCCAGTCCTCAGTCCTCAGTCTTCAGGAAGGAAGGCGCCGAGGATCGCCTGGTGGCTCGCCACGGGATTTGGCAGCGGCTACCTGAAACCCGCGCCGGGGACCTGGGGCAGCCTGGCGGGAATGCTGGCCTGGTTGCTGATGGTGGCCGGGATGCGCCGGCTGGGCGGCCCCCTCGCGCCCTGGGTCCTGCCCCTGGCACCGCTGGTCCTAACGCTGCTGGCCGTTTGGGCATCGGATCGCGTCGTGAAGGAGACCGGCCAGAAGGATCCCTCCTTCATCGTGATCGACGAGTGGGCCGGGGTCTGGTTCGCCCTCACGCCCCTGCTCTTCACGGCCACCCTGCAGCCGCAGCCCCTGTCCCTCTGGGTGGCCCGGCTGGTGGCGCCCTTCATGCTCTTCCGCCTCTTCGACATCTGGAAACCCGGCGCCGTCAACACCGCCCAGCGCCTGCCCGGCGGCTGGGGCGTGGTCATGGACGATGTGCTGGCGGGCCTCCTCGCGGCGCTGATCGTCTGGCCCCTGGATCGGTGGTTGGGCGCGCGGTCGCTGCTGCAGCCGGGGCTGTGGCGCTAGCCTGAGGTCTCCAACCGCAGCTGCTTCCACACCGTGGGCTCGCTGAGCCGGCGGTGCTCGTCGAAGCGGCGGCTCTCGATGAGGTAGCGGTAGCCCTGCTCCGTGAGGAAGAGCTGGCGGTTGCGGGCGAACTCCTGCTCGGTGGTCTCGCTGCTGATGAGCGAGTAGAAGTAGCTGACGTTGCGCTCGCCCTTGGGGCGCAGGATGCGGCCCAGGCGCTGGGCCTCCTCCTGCCGCGAGCCGAAGGTGCCGCTCACCTGGATGGCCACGGAGGCATCCGGCAGGTCGATGGCGAAGTTGGCCACCTTGCTCACGATGAGCACCCGCAGCTGGCCTTCGCGGAACTGCCGGAAGAGCGACTCCCGCTCCTTCTCGGGCGTCTGGCCCGTGAGCACCGGAGCATTGAGCCGCTCCCCGATGATGCGGAGCTGCTCGAGGTACTGGCCGATGATGAGGATGTTGTCGGTGGGATGCCCCGCCAGCAGCTCGTCCATCACCACCATCTTCAGGCTGTTCTCGGAGGCGATGCGGAAGCGCTGGCGCTGGTCGGCCACGGCGTATTCCATGCGCTCGTCCGTGGGCAGGGGCACGCGGATCTCCAGGCAGTGGGCCGTGGCGATGAAGCCGTCCTTCTCCAGCATCTTCCAGGGCACGTCCACCCGCTTGGGGCCGATGAGGCTGAAGACGTCCTCCTCCTTGCCGTCTTCGCGCACGAGCGTGGCCGTGAGGCCCAGGCGCCGCTTGGCCTGCAGCTCGGCCACGGCCCGGAACACCGGCGCCGGCAGCATGTGCACCTCGTCGTAGATCACCAGGCCCCAGTTGGCGGCCTCGAAGAGCTTGAAGTGCTCGAAGGGGCCGGTCTTGCTGCGGCGGTAGGTGAGGATCTGGTAGGTGGCGATGGTGACCGGCTTGATCTCCTTGGTATCGCCCGTGTAGAGGCCCACCTGGTCTTCCGTCAGCGTGGTCTTGTCCAGCAGCTCCTGCTTCCACTGCTTCACGGCGGTGCCGTTGGTGGTGAGCACCAGGGTGTGGGTCTGCAGGCTGGCCATGCAGCCGATGCCGATGACGGTCTTGCCCGCGCCGCAGGGCAGCACCAGCACCCCGGCGCCGCCATCGGGCCCGCCGCCCGCGTGGAAGACATCCGCCGCCGCCTGCTGGTAGGGTCGCAGCCCGAAGGGCTTGCCGTTCTGCAGCGTGGTGGGCGACAGCTCGAAGGGCAGCGGATCGCCGGGCTTGTAGCCGGCCATGTCCTGCACGGGGTGGCCCAGGCGGATGAGCTGCAGCTTCACCTCGCCCCGCATGCCCGTGTTGAGGAAGATGCCCTTCTCGTCGGGGTAGGGCTCCGCCAGCAGGCCCTGCAGGGACTTCTGGTTCTCCAACTCCCAGAACAGGCCCCGGTCGTCCATCTCCAATGCCAGCCGGTCGCCCTTGGCCACCAGGCGCAACTTGCCATAGCGGGTGCCGTGGTCCTCGATTTCCTGCAGCAGGTTCTGGGGCACCGGGTACTTGGACCAGGTGTTGAGGGTCTCGATCATGTCCGTGCAATGTACGCCGGAGGCCGAGGCGTTCCAGAGGCTGAGGGGCGTGATGCGGTAGGTGTGGATGTGCTCGGGGCTCTTCACCAGCTCTGCGAACCGCGCCAGCTCATCCCGCACCTGCTCGAATGCGGGGTGCGCCACTTCGAGCAGCAGGGTGCGATCGCTTTGGACGATCAGGGGATTGTCGGGACGGAGGGCGATCACGGTGGCAGGAGACCCAAACCTTTGAGCGTAGATGGCCGGGCCATGGCGGGTCAACGAAAGGTGGTCAGACCACAGCATTCCCCACGTCGGACTCCGCAGGAATTAAGGAAAAGTCAGAGGATCCAGTGTTTCCCAGGGCGTATATTTGGGGATTCCGTCGGAGTAGCCGGTCCTATGAGCCTTGTGGGGTCCCGGGTGCATCGAACGATCTCTGGAGCATCCATGGGCCGCTTCACGGCACGTTTCCTGAACATCCTCATCCTCCTGGCCGCGCTTGGACTGGAGGCCCAGACCGAGACCAACCCAGTGCTTCGGCGCAGGTCCCTGCCTGCCCGCACCGGTCCGAACGCCCTGAGCGGCCACGACCGGGCCGACCTCCGACGCGAGTGGAACCTGTTCTGGTTCGGCGGGAAACTGAGCCCCGAATACATGGACTACAAGAACCGGCTGGCCGCCGAGGAAGTCCTGCGCTGGCGGAACAGCTTTCCCAAGCCTGATGGCACTCACGCCCTCACGGCCGTGCTACCTGCTCCCGCGGGTACCGGCGGCGGCTCCTGGACCCCCCTCGGCCCCACTGCGAACCTGACACCCACCGGCTGGACCAGCATCGACAGCGGCCGTCCGGTGGCCATCGTGCCGCACCCCACCATCGCCACCACGCTCTACTTGGCCACCAGCGGCGGCGGCGTGTTCAAGTGCATCAACGCCGACCTGACCGCGGCGGGCGACTGGACCTGGACCTCGATCACGGACGACCTCCCGGCGAGCGGTTCGGGGGGCAATGTCTCCATCGGCGCCATGGCCATCAGCTCGGATGGCGGCACCCTCTACCTGGGTCTGGGCGATGCCCACGATGCCGAGGGCCGGGGTTTCTACCGCAGCACGGATGGCGGCAGCACCTGGACCGCCGCCACCGGCCTGGGCAATGCGACCCGCTCCTATTCGATCCTCCCGCTCACGGCCACCCGCATCCTGTGGGGCACCAACGACGGCCTGAAGATCTCCAACGACGGCGGCGCCACCTTTGCCGCCACCACCGGGGGTCCTGCCACGGATGATGTCTGGACCGTCCGTAATTTTTCGACATCTGACCTTATCTGCTCGAAATCCGTCCCGGATGTAAATGGGAATAACACATCGGGTGTGATCTATTCATCGAATGACGGTGGCGCCACTTGGACACTGTCCACCATCTCCGGAACCACCATTACAAAGGGTCGAATTACCCTCGCCGCAGCCAATAATGGCAGCACGGCTTATGGCATTGTGGAAGATCGCGGCACCAGCAAGGTCGCGCGTGGCGTCCTTAGGACCACCAACAAGGGCGTGTCGTGGACCTGGATGGCCGCCCCCACCAGCACCGGCGGCCTCTTCCAGGGCACCGGGCCCCAGATGACCGGCGATGGCGACCAGGGCTGGTACAACCACGGCCTGGGCGTAGACCCCACGAACGCATCGCGGCTGGTGGTGGGCGCCAACCTGGCCCTCTACCGCAGCATGGACGGCGGCGCCACCTGGAGCCAGCTCAGCCACTGGTACGGCTCCGGCCATGTCTACTCCCACGCGGATTTCCATGCCACCGCCTGGTCCGGCGGCACCCTCTGGGTGGCCAATGACGGCGGCCTCACCATCGTGAGGGATCCCTGGCGGCCCTCGGTGCCGACCACCGCCGAGGACCTCACCTTCATCGACAGCCGGCGCAACAAGGGGCTCAGCAGCCACCTCGTCTACAACGTGGGGTCCACCGCGGCCACCTCCCCGGCCGACTCCAGGTGGCGCGTGACCCTCGGCCTGCAGGACAACGGCACCCGCGTGCGCCAGGGCAGCGGCGCCGCGCTTCAGACCAGTGGCGTCTTCGAGGACCAGATCGGCGGCGACGGCTTTGGCACCCTGATCCACCCCGTGAACGGCGACCTGATGCTGGGGTCCATCTACTACACCCGCATCTACAAGAGCATCAATGGCGGCGCCACCCCCTTCGACATGGCGTCGACCGGCATCACCGAATCAAACAACAGCAGCTTGGCACCCTTCGCCCCAAAACTTGCATTCGGTGCCACGACTGCGCCCGATACGGTCTACACCACCGTGAATGGCAAGGTCTACAAGAGCACGGATTTCGGCGGCAACTGGTCCGGACTTTCCACCGCGGGCCTGCCTGCGGGCGGAACCAATGCAACGAGCGACCCTGCCGATGCTCTGTACATCCGGAATATCGGAGCCGCGGCCGGAGACCCAAATGCCATTGGCATCGCAGCGAATCAGGGCCGGGTGTATTTGAGCTACAACGGCGGAACCTCCTGGACTCAGGGAGGCGCCCTGCCCAATAGCGCGTCCTACACCAGTTCCTTATGCTTTGACCGAACCAATTCCCAGGTCGCATACATCTCCTCCGTGGCCCCCAACGCCACCAAGAATCATCTGTGGAAAACCACCAATGGGGGCGCAAGCTGGGTTGCCATTGACGGCAGCGCCACCGCCAGCAACGGCCTGCCCTTCGGTATCCCCATTCATGTCATTCAGAACATGCCCGGAAGCCCAAACACCCTATTTGTAGGCACCGACTTCGGGGTCTACCGCAGCACGGATGGCGGCGCGACCTGGGCCCGCTACGGCAGCAACCTGCCGCTGGTGGCCGTGCGCGACCTCTACATCGCGCCCGATGGCAGCTTCCTGCGCGCCGCCACCTTCGGCCGGGGCGTGTGGGAGCTGGTGCCCCCCGTGGTGGCCGGCAGCGTGAACCTCAGCCCCACCTTCGCCGCCCTCTACACCACCGACACCGCCCAGTTCACGGCCACGGTGAACGGCGGCGGCACGGTGAACTACACCGCCACCGGCGGCTCCATCACCGGGGGCGGCCTCTACACTGCGGGCACCACCCCCGGCACCTTCACGGTCACCGCCTCCAACGCCGGTGACCCCACCCAGAAGGCCACGGCGGACATCAGCATCACCGTGCCGGTGCCGGTCACCTTCACCACCCAGCCGGCCAACCAGTACGCCGCCGTCGGCCGCCAGGCCACCTTCACCGTGGTGGCGACCGGCAGCGGCACCCTGACCTACCAGTGGAAGAAGGGCGGCGTCACCATCACCGGTGCCACGGCCGCCAGCTACACCACCCCGGTCCTGACCCTCAGCGACACCGGGTCCGTCTATCTCTGCGAAGTGACTGGCCGCGCCGGCATGGTGGCCTCCAACCCGGCCACCCTCACCGTGCAGTCCCTCGGGACCGCCGTCACGGCCAGCAGCACCACCGTCACGGCCATCCCCGATGCCACGACCGGCGGGCCTGGGGCGGCTGTGGAGGTTCCCTTCACGGTCTCCGGCATCACCGGCAACACCGGTGAAGTCACCTTCTCGCTCTACCTGACTCACACCTACGTGGGTGACCTCGACATCACTCTGGTAGCTCCGGACAACTCCACCGTGGTCCTTAGCAAAAACTCCGGCAATGCACCCACCACTTCACCCACGGGTGCCGCCTTCGGCACCGCCTGCGGTACCTACCTGACCCTCTCCGACCTTGGCACCGCCACCATCGACACCCAAGTCACCCCCCCGGCCATCGTGGGCACCTTCCGTCCACACTCTGCGCTGGATGCCTTCAATGGCAAGAACCCCAACGGAACCTGGAAGCTGCGCCTGCAGGACTTCGGCCCCAGTGATGTGGGTTCGTTCCGGTGCGGGGTGCTCAGCGTGAAACCCTTCCTGGGCCCCTCCCTCGACCTGAACGCCGATGGCGTGACGGACCTGCGGGACCTGCTCTTCTTCGCGAAGTACCACGGCACCGCCAACACCACCTGTGACCTGAACAGCGACGGCACCGTCAACGACGCCGACCTGACCATCCTTCTCGCCGGCCTGTGACGGAGACGACCATGACCTTCCTGAACAAGTTCCTCTCCGCGGCCTCCCTGCTGACCCTCACTCTCCTCGTCGCCTGCGGCGGCGGGGGCGGCGGCAACCCGCCAGCTCCTGTGGCACCCACCATCAGCACTCAGCCCGTGAACCAGTCGGTCCTGACTGGCGCCACCGCAACCTTCTCCGTCACGGCCGCCGGCACCGCCCCCCTGACCTATCAGTGGAAGCGGAGCGGGACGGCCATTCCCAGCGCGACCGGCTCCACCTACACCACCCCCGCCACGGTCGCGGGCGACAACGGCGCCAGCTTCACGGTGACCGTGACGAACGCGGCGGGCACCATCACCAGCTCGGCGGCGATCCTGACCGTCACGCCCGTTGCCAGCGCACTTGCCTACACGGACCCCACCACCGGCACCTACAAGCTGATGAAGAACACCGCCAGCAGCACGGCCACCCACCTGGTCCTCGACCTGGTGGGGCCCGCTGCCACCACCGGCTCCGGGGTCACCGCCACCTTCAGTGCCGACACCACCAAGGTCACCTGGGTCGACGTACCTGCTGGCGGAACCACCACCACGTTTGTCGCCAACGGCACCGCCTTCACCCTCGGCTCCGCGCCCCAGATCCTCAAGGGCAAGGTCGCGGGCAATGTCCTGCAGGTGGCCGTGGCCCAGAAGGGCATAGGTAGCCCCGTGGCGCTGAATGTCCCCCTGCTGCGCATCGCCCTGGACCTGAAGGCCGGCCTGCCCACCGGCACCGTCACCTTCAGCGCTGATGCCACCAAGTGCCAGGTGCTTGATGGCACCGGGACCATCACCCCCATCACCGTGGCGGTGGGGACCCTCGCGGCGCAGTAGTTCCCTCTTTTTCTCCCCGAGACGCCCGGCTTCCTGCCGGGCGTTTTTTGCGCGTGAGCGGATTCCACTAGTGTGGGATACTGGAAGATCCTCTGTACCCGTTGCCTGGACACGCTCCTAGGTGCTCATGACGCACACGCACTTCCAGCTTCTCTCGAACTGCTCGGATGAGCAGCTTCGAACCATCTGTGAGCGACGGCGCCTGCCCATCCCCATCCGCTGGGAGGACTGCGGCGAGGGGCGCATGCGCCTGCTCAAGACCATGGTCTTCCACCTGGAGGACCACAAGCGGCTGTCGGACAGCCTCGCCGACCTGGACAGCGGCTCCCTGGTGGCCCTGAAGCACTTCGTCTGCGATGGGGTCGCACCGGAACCCGAGGTGATCGAGGTCCTGCGCGACCTGGGCCTGATCCTGCCCACCGGGACTGGCTGGGCCGTGGCGGAGCGGGTGGCCGATGCCCTGGAGGATTTCGACGTGGGCGCCCTGAGCTTCCAGACCCCCATGGAAGTAAAGCTCAGGGCGGCCGAGCCCTTCCGCTTCTCCCTGGCCCTCACCACTGTCCTGCTGCGCTGCGTGGCGGGTCTGCGCGTGCTCAAGGGCGGCCTGCCCGCCAAGAAGGAGCTGGGCCAGCTCATGCAGCGCAACGCCATGCTCCAGGAGGAGCAGGACGCGACCCTGCTCTTCACCCTGCTGCACCGGCTGGGCCTGCTCTGGAACCGCGATGGCCGCGTGGAGACGCTGCTGCCCGCCGTGACCAGCCACCCGGCCCGCTGGGTGGCCGAGCGCGCCTTCGCCAGCCTGCTGGAGCACGACCTCAAGGGCTGGGGCATGCCCCCGGCGGAGGACCGCCACTTCCTCATGCAGCACCTGCTGGAGCGCCGCGGCCAGTCCCTGGCCGTGCAGCCCTTCCTGGCCTTCCTCAAGACCCTGCATCCCCTCGACGAGGAGCGCACCCGTACGGTGTTCCTGCCCTTCCTGGGCCGCATGGGCATCATCCAGGCCGATGAGGGTTTCGCCCACCTCCGGCTCACCGAGCACGGCGAGGCCCTGGCCCACGAGTACCTGCTCCGCGATCTCAAGGGCACCGCCGCCCACTGGCAGCCCCTGGAGCTGGATCAGCCCATGATCATGCAGCCCACCCTGGAACTGCTGACGCCCCTGCTGCAGAACCCCCACCGGCTGCTGCAGCTGGCCCAGCTGGCGGACGTGGAGTCCCTGGACGCCATGGGCAGCTTCCGGGTGAGCCACGCCACCCTGGTGCGCGCTCTGGATGCGGGCGTGCCCCTGGAGGAGCTCGGCCTGCGCCTGGGCGCCACCACTCAGACCCTGCCCCAGCCGCTGCTCCAGCTGCTGGAAGATCTGTCCCGTCGCGTGGGCGAGGTGGAGGTCCACCAGGGCGTGCGCCTCGTGCGGGCCCGCACGGCCCACCTGGCCGAGGAGCTGAAGCTGCGGCCCGAGCTGGCCCCCCTGAAGCTCGGCACGCTGTCGGACACGGTGCTGGAGGTGCACGGCGACGGCAACGCCCACGCCCTGCTCAAGCAGGCTGGCTTCATGCCCAAGCCTGGCCGCTTCCTGGCCCTTAGCGTGGATTCGGACGAGAAGCTCTACCTCTGGGCCCTGGCGGCCCTGGCCTTCGTGGACGAGAAGGGCATGAACCACCACCTGGAGCCCGTGCAGCAGATGGTGCGCTCGGCCCTCCAGAAGCTCCACGACGAGGACCCGGCCCTCTACCAGGAAGTGCAGCGGCGCATTCCCATGCTGCATCTGGGCGGCGAGGACCAGCTGGCGGAGGAGGTGCAGCGCATCCTCGAGTACGCCGCGGGCCACACCTTGATGGTGGAGCTCACCTACCTGCCCCCGGCGGCCCACCGCACGCAGCTGCGCCGCGTCTCGCCTCGCACCATCCAGGAGGACCACCTGCTGGCCTTCTGCCACCTCCACCAGGAAGAGATGGCCTTCCGCCTCACCCGCATCCAGGGCGTGAAGCTGCTCAACGAGCGCGGCTGGACGCCGGCGGCGAATCACAGCCAGGCGGGGTGAGGGTTCAGTCCTCAGTCCTCAGCCTTTTCAGACCAGCTCCTTCAGCCGCTTGTCGAGCACTTCGGCGAGCTTTTCGACCACTTCGCGGCTCTCGGCACGGGAGACCTGGACTTCCTTTTCCAGCTTGCGCTCGGCTTGGAGGACAGATTTCTGGATCTGCGAGAGCATCCCCTTGATGTCATCAAGGTCGTTGAGCAGCGAGTTCAGCCGCGGATCCGGGGGCCGGCTGCTGCCGAAGACGCCGATCCCGGCCAACACCGTGGCGAGGGCGGTAAGCAGGAGGATCAGGAGAAGCAGCGGATTGCTGGCCATGGGCACACCTTGCCTCTGGCGTTGCCAGGACCGTGCCGACCGCGTCGGTTACTGTTGGGGCTTCTGCTTCACCCGCTGGTAGTCGTCGCCCATCACCTTGAGGGGCTTCTCCACGGGAATCACCAGGTAGGGTTCTGCCTTTCGGCCGCCCTTCCGTGAAGCCAACTGTAATTCCTGCTGGACTTGCTCCTTGGCCTGGCGTTCCCTGGCCACTTCGGAGGCATGGACTGCGGCGAGTTGGGTCAGCTGCTGTTCCTGCCGCTGGGTCTGGGCTGCGAGGTCATCGGCCCGGTGCTTCTGCTGGAAGCCCCAGGTGCCCAGGCCCGCCAAAGCGGCCAGCAGGGGCAGGGCCGCGGCGGCCAGGAGGCCCCAGGTGGGCCGTTTGCGCTGAGTGCGGCTGCGGCGCTGGGCCTCCCGCCGCAGGTCGTCGGCCAGGGCAGTGAGCTCCGCCGTCGGCTCCGAGGGGCGGAGGGCGGCCACGGGTCCCAGGCCCAGCAGGTCGCGGAGCTCGGCTCGAAGCTGGACATCCTCTGCGGGTTCGAAATGCCGGGCGGGATCAGACCAGGGCATGCAGGCCTCCTGAAGGATTGAGCTGATCTTTGAGCTGGGCCTTGGCCCGGTGGATGCGGGTCTTCACGGTGGCCTCGGGAATGCCGAGGATGTCCGCGATCTCCCGGATGGAGAGCCCCTCCACCACGAAGAGCCACAGGGCCTCGCGGAAGGTCGGCGAAAGCGAGCGCATGCGCTCCCGCACCTCCTGGTTGAGCACCTGGTCGTCGGCCCCCCCGGCGAGGCCGGGCTCGGTGACGGCTTCCAGGCTGAGGTTCTGGTTCTTCATGGGACGACGCTCGGTGAGGGACAGGGTTCGCACGGTGCCATACAGGAAGGCGGTGGGATGCTCCACCCGTTCCTCACGCTGCATGAGAATGACAAAGGCCTCCTGGGCGATGTCCTCCGGGAAGGTGGCCCCGTAACGCCGTGAGTAGCTCACGAGCCTTGGATAAAGCTCGGCGAAGGCGGCGTGGAAGGCCTCCTGCGTGCCAAACGGGGTTTCCATGGGGGACTGCGACATGCATGAGCTCCGACGCCTTAGGATGCCAGGAACCTCCGGTAGGTTCCGGCTACGCTGGAAAGGTGACGGACCACCCGCTTCAAGCCTGGCGTGACACCCTCGAGGAGCTGGGGGTGATGGGCTTGGTGCGCGAACCCGCTCAGACGGCTCCCGCCGCCCCCGCCAGCACCGTCGAACCGCCTCCGGCACGCCAGCCGGTAGCTCGCCCCGCCCCGCCCCCTGCGCCCCGGCCCGCCGTAGCCTATGCCACCCCCGCGGATCCCATCGGCTGTCCAACTTCCGATGCGGTGGCCGGAGCCAACAGCCTCCAGGAGTTGCAGCTTGCCATCCAGGGCTGCCTGGCCTGTCCCCTGGGGCCGGGTCGCCTGAAGTTCGTCTTTGGCGAAGGAGACTCCCAGGCCCGGCTCCTGTTCGTGGGCGAGGGCCCCGGCCGAGACGAGGACCTCCAGGGCCGGCCCTTCGTGGGCAAGGCCGGGGAGCTGCTGGACAAGATGATCGGCGCCATCGGCCTGCGGCGGGAAGACGTCTACCTCGGCAATATCGTGAAATGCAGGCCCCCCGACAACCGCACCCCGACCCCCGAGGAGGCCCGCGCCTGCCTGGGCTACCTGCGCCGGCAGATCGAGCTGATCCAGCCAGCGGTGATCGTCACCCTGGGCGCCACGCCGCTGCGCGAGCTGGTGGGCGTCAGCGAGGGCATCACGCGGGTGCGCGGCCAGTGGAAGCGCCTGGTGGTTGGGGGCCGCGAGATCCCCGTCATGCCCACCTTCCATCCGGCCTACGTGCTGCGCCAGTACACGCAGGACGTGCGCCGCGCCGTGTGGGAGGACCTTAAAGCGGCGAAGGAGTGGGCGGACAAGGCCCAGGAAGGCTGATCGCCGACCTGTGTCATGCTAGGCGCAGGTTTTCGAGGGCCGCCCATGCGTCTGGTCAATGTGTTCTTCATCGTGCTGCTGCTGCTGGTCCTGATGGTGCTGGGCAACCTGTACCTCACGAACCACGAGCTGCTGGTGCGCGAGGTCGTCGTCTTCGGCGAAAGCATCAAGCTGCAGAGCGTCATCCTCATCACCTTCCTGCTCGGCTTCCTGCTCAATGTCCTCTACACCGGCATCATGGAGGTCATCCGCCTGGTGCGCGGCCTCAACGATTCCGCCGACACGCGCCTGGTGAAGCGCATCTCGGAGCGCATGCAGGATGCCCGCGACCTGGTGGCCCACGGGCTGCCCCGCGAGGCCAAGGAGATCCTCGAGACCATCCTCGAGCAGCGCAAGGAGCACATCCCCGCGCGGATCCTGCTGGGCGAGATCCTCATCAAGACCGGCAGTGCCGACGAGGCCGTGAAACTCTTCCAGACCCTCTGCGACGAGGTGCCTGACCAGGTCGAGGGGCGCTACCAGCTGGCCGAGGCCCTCATGGCGGTCCGGAACCCCGAGGCCTCCGTGGCCGTGCTCAAGAAGCTGGCCGGCGACCACCCCAAGAAGGCGCTGCGCGCCTGGCGGCGCCTGCGGGCCCTCCACATGGAGGCCCAGCGCTGGGAGGAGGCGGCCGAGGCCCACAAGAAGCTGCTGTCCCACTTCGCCGCCGAACTCACCCAGGGCGAGAAGGCGCAAGGCTCGGCCCTGGCCTACCAGATCGGCATGGCCAAGGTGGACGCGGACCAGTTCAAGGACGCCGCCCAGATCTTCCAGCAGGTGATCAAGGACGAACCGGACTTCGTGCCGGCCTACCTCAGCCTGGGGCGCTGCATGATCCTCCAGGACCAGGAGGCCCAGGGCCTGGAGATCCTCATCGAGGGCTTCCGCAAGACTGGCGAGGGCACCTTCCTGCAGGAGCTGGAGGATTACTTCATCCAGCTGGGCCGCCCGGAGGATGGCCTCGCGCTCATGCGGCGCCTGGCCGCCACCTCCAAGCACGCCACCACCGCCAAGTTCTTCCTGGGCAAGATGCTCTACCGCCTGGAGATCCTGGACGAGGCCCTGGACCTGTTCCAGGAAGTGCGCAGCCAGGTGGTCTACAGCCCGATCCTGTTCTTCTTCATGGCCAAGATCCACAGCCGCCGCGCCCGCCTGGACGCCGCCCTGAACGAGTACCGCCAGCTGCTCCGCAACCTGGGGATCCTCAAGCTGCGCTACGAGTGCGCCGTGTGCAACCAGCGCACCCAGGACTTCGCCGACCGCTGCGAAAACTGCGGCAGCTGGAACAGCAACCACTTCCTCTTCAAGGAAAGCGACCTTCCGGAAGGCCCCATCCGGAATGAATCGGGGAGCTGGATGGCCATGATGTAATCCCTCTGCGCTGCGCCGTTCCGGCGCAGCGATACAAAAAGGGCGCCTATGGCGCCCTTTTTGCAGATACGGCTGAATTACCGGAAGAAATGAAAAGCTACGCAATGGCCTGTCGAATATCGAACAGGAGGCGCTTCAGCTCCAGCTCGGACAGCTGGAGGGGCACCTGCTGCTTGACCTCGTCCTTGCGGTAGAAGGCGATGCGCTTCACCACGATCTTGTTCTTGCCGATGCTGATCTCGTTGAACTGGATCTGGGTGTCGTCCTTGTAGGGGGGCAGGCTGCGGAGCTGGATGTACATCCCCCGCCGGTCGTGGTCCACGATCTCGAGGCGCTCCTTCAGGTAGTCCACCTGCTCGGAGAGTTTTTCCGCCTTGGTCTTCAGCTTGGCGAAGCTCAGCTTCTTGGGCACGTGGCGCTCGAGCACCATCTCGCCCAGCTGCACGCCGCCTTCGGCCCGGCGGAGGAAGCCGTCCAGGGTCCCATCCAATTCCGCATCCGTCTGATGGAAGGTCTCGAATCCCTGGAACTCCCCGGGAAGCACGGAGTCGTCGTAGCGCTTGGCCTTGCGGGAAAGCTTCATGGAACACCTCGGGAAGGTCTGAACCTCCCAAGAGCCAGAGCCGTGCCAGGAATTTTCTACCTTGATTGGAATGACTCAGCTCTTGAAGGGTCAGCACTTCCCTTCCGAGTTTGCCCTGCGGGTCCTGCCCAGAGGCCTCTCCTTGATGGGACCTTCCTGTCCAGTAGTGGTCGGGCAGGATCTGGCCTGTTCAAATCCGAACAGACCTCAGCTCCGGTCTGTCTCGGGCCACCGCTTCCGGTAGATCATGCGCTCAAGGGGGCGGCTATAGGGGCTCCAGGAGCCGCCTCCAGCCTCATCCTGGACGGCCCGGAACATGGCTTCCAGCTTCCCGTCCAGGTCATCCAGATGGTGGACCAGGAGAGCCTCGGGGGTCTTCGGCAGCACCGGGGAGCCGAACTCCAGGCGCCCATGGTGGCTCAGAACGATGTGCAGGATCTGCATCCGCAGCTCCTCGGGAAACCCGGGGATCTTGCCCACTGCCCGGCTGATCCAGTCGGCCTCCAGGGCAATGTGGCCCAGCAGGTTGCCGGCATCCGTGTACCCGAAGCTGCGCTGATAGCTCAGCTCAGCTGTCTTCCCCACGTCATGGAGGAAGACCCCGGCCACCACCAGATCCCGGTTCAAGGCCCGGTAGTGGGCACAGGCCCGCTCCGCCATGCCCAGGATCGAGAGGGTGTGCTCCAACAGCCCCCCGAGGAAGGCGTGGTGCATGGACTTGGCCGCGGGCGCCAGGGCGAAGGCGGCGCGGAGGTCGCCATCCTCCACGAAGAGCGCCTTCAGCAGCTGGCTGATCCAGGGATCGCGGACCGAGGCGATGATCCCGTCCAGCTCCGCCAGCATCTCGGGCACGGGCCGGGCGCTCACGGGGAAGAAGGCCGACAGGTCACCCACTTCGGCGTCCATGGCGAACCGGGCCTTGTCCAGCTTGAGCTGGAGGCGCCCATTGTAGCTTGTGACCGTGCCCTTCACCCGCAGGAAGACATCGGCCCGGATGGCCTCCAGGTCGCCCTCGATGGCCCGGACATCCCACAGGAAGGCCTTCAGGTCGCCGGAGGCGTCGGCCAGCTTCAGCTCCAGATACTCGCTGCCCTTGGTGCTGATCTTGTAGGCCGCCTCCTGGGCCAGGAGGAGGCCCTGGAAGGGATCACCTTCCTTCAGGTTCCGGATGAGGGGCTGGTCGGGCATGGGAACTCCGGGTCTGGCATCAGGATCGCGCCCCGGATGCGACAGCGATTGTCAATGGTTGCGGGGCGCCTTGGGCGGTGGCGCGAAGGGATCCTCGTCGCCGAAGCCCAGGTCCAGAGGAATCCGCTTGTCCTCCAGCACCTCGAAGAGGGACCACTGGTCCGCCTTCTTCACGTTGCCTTCGGGCAGGGAAAGCACGCGGACCTTGAGCACGCGGTTGTAGAGCGGGAACTCCAACTCGTCTTCGGCCTTCACGTCCTGGCTGGCCTTCCGGGGCACCCCGTTCACCCGCACCATCCCCTCGTCGCAGAGCTGGTTGGCCAGTTCGCGCCGCTTGATGAGCAGGCTCTTTCTAAGGAAGGCGTCGAGACGCACAGCATCACCCCTTCAGGATCTGTTCCTTGGGCACCAGGTAGCGGATGTTGGCGCGCATGCGGAGGTTGGCCAGGTACTGCTCCATGGCGTTCTGGGCCTTGGGCTCCTGGAGCTTTTCCAGGATCTTGGCCTTCACCTCGGCGAAGGCCTTCACCGGCGCGTCCTCCAGGGCGATGAGCTGGATCAGGTAGAGGTCCTTGTCCGTCTCGATGGGCGCCGAGACCTGCTCAGGCTTGAGCTTCACGGCCGCCTCCTCGATGCTGGCACGGAGGAAGCCCTTGCTCATCCAGCCCAGATCGCCGCCCGTGGCCTTGCTGGGACTGGTGGAGTACAGGCGGGCCAGCTCCTCGAAGGCCTTGCCACCCTTCAGCTCGGCCTGGATGGACTCCAGCCTCTTCCGGGCCTCGGTCTGCTCCTCGACAGTGGCGCCCTTGGCGAGCACCAGCTCGCGGATGCGGAAACGGCTGGGCATGCGGTACTCGTCCTTGTGGTCCTCGTAGTAGGCTCGCAGCTCGTTGTCCTCCACGGCCACCTTGGAGAACACTTCGCGCTGGAGCACGAACTGCTGGATGGCCTGCTGTTTCTGGCGCTTCATGAACTCCGGCAGCCCAATGCCCAGGCTGCCCTTGAGGGCCCGCTCGAGATCGGCGTCCGTGGCGAAGTTGTTCTCCTTCTTGATGCCGTCGATGCTGGCCCGGACATACTCATCGGAGACCGGGGAACCCAGCTCGGCGCCCTTGTCCTCCAGCAGGAAGGCATCAATGAGCCCCTGGAGCGTCTTCTCCCGGGCATCCACCAGCTTCGCGTCCAGCTCCTTGCCGGAAAACTGGCGGTAGAGCGCGGCGTGCTGCTGCTCCACGGCCTGGGTGAGGCCGCGGCGGGTGATGATATGCTTGTTCACAACCACGAGGATCTCCTCGCGGACGTCGGGCTTGGTCTCGGCCACGAGCATCGGGGCGGCCATCAGGAGCGCCAGCGCGGGCGCGATCGCCTTCACTGGGCACCCGCCTTGCCAGCTTCGACAGCCTTCGGAGCCTCGGGCGCCTTGGGCGCGGCCGGCTTGACCATCTCGAAGGGAATCTCTTTGCGCAGGCTCTCCATCAGCTCGTTCCAGACGCTGGCCTGGCGCTCCTGCTGGGCCATTTTCTCCGCGGGCTGCTTGGCCTCGTCGAAAGGAACCTGTCGGGAGGGCTTCCGCGCTTCGACCTTGACCAGGTGGTAGCCGAACTGGGTCTTCACCGGGGCGCCGACCTTGCCCAGAGGCTGCGTGCGGGCGGCGGCGCCGAACTCGGGCACCCAGGCCGAGGGATCCGCGTCGGCGTAGAGGCCGCCGGTCTCCTTGCTGCCCGGATCGTCCGTGTATTTCTTGGCCAGGTCCTCGAACTTGACGCCCTTCTTGAGCTCGGCCTGGATCTTCGCGATGCGCTTCTTGGCGTCCGCATCGCTCAGGCCCTGCGGGTTCTCGCCCTGCTTCACCGACACCAGGATGTGGCGCACCGAGACCAGGTCCGGCTGCTTGAAGCGCTCCGGGTGCTTGTCGTAGAAGGCCTTCACATCCGCCTCGCCCACGGCCAGCTTCTTCTGCAGGGCCTCGCCCTCCTTGGCCAGGAACTCGCGGGCCAGCAGGTCGTCCTTGGTGCGGTCCAGGGCCCGCAGGTAGCCGGGCGTCTTGTCCAGGTCCATGCGCTTGGCCTTCACCGAAAGCAGCTTGCTCTCGGCCATGCGCTTGACGAACTCATCCTTGCCGCCCTGGATCATGAGGATCTGCATCTGCTCCTGCTGGCCCAGCAGGCGGAAAGCGGCCTGGAAGTCCGCCTCGGTGATGGTCTCGCCACCCACCTTGGCCAGCACGACCTCTTCGGGCTTGGGGGCGGGCGCGACGACGGGCGCTGGGGCGGGTGTTGGGGCGGGCGCCTTGGCCGGTTCCTGGGCAACGACACCGAGGGCGAGAAGGGAGATCAGGGAGGCACGGAGCATGGTTTTCCTTGGATTGCGGGGCGCTCTAACGACGCCGTCCGCCGAGAAGGTTCATCAGGGAGATGAAGATGTTGTAGAGGCTCACGAAGAGGGAGAGGGCGAAGCCGGCAGGATCGCCGAAGTCATTGGTGCGGAGCATGGCCGAGGTGTCCCAGAGCAGCTTCGCCGAGAACGCGATGACCGCCACGCCGGAGATGACGAGGCTGAGGGTCTCCAGGTGGAAGATGGCGGCGGCCAGGCTTCCGAAGACGGCCACGACGACGCCGACGATGACGAAGTTGCGCAGGAAGCTGAAGTCCCGCTTCGACACGAAGGCCGTCACCGTGAGGGTCAGGAAGACCACGCCCGTGAGGCTGAAGGCCGTGAGCACAGGCATGAAACCCGCGCCCCGGGCCACGATGAGGGCGACGATGCCCGCGATGGCGCCCGAGATGTAGGTGAAGAGACCGAAGGCGATCTTGTTCAGGGGCTGCTTGCGGCTGACGGCCGAGGCGAACATCAGCGAGCCGAACTGCACGCCGAAGAGGATCCAGTGCCAGAACCCGCCGGCTACGGAGATCAACGCCCTTCCGATCACGGGAGCGCTGAGGGCCCCCAGGGCCGCCACGGCGAACCCACCCATGAGCCACAAATAGACGCTTCGGACAAAATCGATCCGGGACTTGGCCCCTTCCGAAGCTCCCTGCCACGACTGCTGGAATTCCATGCCACGCTCCAAGGGAGATCCGGACGCGGATCCCCCTCAGATCCTAACATTCCCCCACCCTATCCCTGCCGCCAGCCACCCCGAGGTTCCGTGATCCCCCTGCCCTGGCAAGCCCGCCTTCAGCAGTCGGCCGTGGCCCGGCGGGCCCTGGGGCGGGACCGGGCCATCCACCCGGCGGCCGGGGTTGACTTCTGCTCCAACGACTACCTGGGCCTGCGGCGGGACCCCCGCCTGGCCGAGGCCGCCGCCCGGGCCGCCCGGGAGCACGGGGCCGGAGCCGGGGCGGCCCGACTCCTGCGGGGCACCTGCGGCCTTCATGATGAACTTGAGGCGGCCCTGGCCCAGTGGAAGGGCACCGAGGCTTGCCTGCTCTTCAACACGGGCTACCAGGCCAACGCCACCCTCATCCCGGCACTGGCGGGCCGGGGCGACGCCGTGTTCTCCGATGCCCTCAACCACGCCTCCCTGGTGGACGGCTGCCGCATGGCCCGGGCGAACGGGGCCCAGGTCGGCATCTTTCGCCACCTCGACCTGGGGGACCTGGCCGCGCAGCTGGCGGCCTGGCGGGCCGGGGCCCCAGCCGGCGCCCTGGCCCTGGTGGCCACGGACGCGGTGTTCAGCATGGATGGCGACATCGCCGATCTCCCCGCTCTGCTTGAGCTCTGCGAGCGCCATGGGGCCCTGCTGCTCATCGACGAGGCCCACGCCACGGGCCTGCTGGGCGCCGACGGGGCGGGCCTGTCTCAGCTGCAGGGCGTCCACGGACAGGTGCCCCTGGTGATGGGGACTCTCGGCAAGGCCCTCGGTGCCTTTGGCGCCTTCGTCTGCTGCGACGTCCTGCTCCGGAACCACCTGCTGAACAGCGCACGGGGCTTCATCTTCTCCACGGCCCTGCCCCCTCCGGTCCTGGGTGCGGCCCTGGAGGGGATCCGCCTGGCCCGCTCGGAACCCTGGCGGCGGGAGCGGGCCCTGGCCCTGGCGGACCACCTGCGGGAAGCCCTGGGGCAGCCCCGCCAACCCTCGGCCATCGTCCCCGTACCGGTGGGCGCCGATGCCGATGCCGTCCGCTTGGCCCAGGCGCTGCAGGGTCAGGGTTTCGACGTGCGGGCCGTGCGGCCCCCCACGGTCCCGGAAGGCTTGGCCCGCCTGCGCATCACCACCGGGGCGCACCTGTCCGATGCGGAGGTGGCGGCGCTCACCAGCGCCCTCCTCCAGGAGCTGGGCCGCTGAATCAGCCTTCCAGGGCCCGCCGGAGGGCCTTGATGAGGTCGTCCCGGAGGAAGGGCTTCTGCACGAAGGCCGCCAGGCCCTTGCCCAGGAAATCCTGGATGGCCTCCTGCTCGTTGTAGCCGCTGGTGAGCACCACCCGGCAGGCAGGATCGAGACGGCGCAGCTCGCGGAAGGTCTCCAGGCCGTCCATGTGGGGCATGGTCAGGTCCATGAGCACGGCGCGGATCGACCCGGACGCCTCCTGGAAGCGCTCCAGCGCCTGGAGACCGTCCCCCGCGGTGACCACCTCGAAGCCCATCGTGCGGATCATGTCGGTGGCCACCGTGCGCACGGACTCCTCATCATCCACCACCAGGATGGTGCCGCGGCCGATCCAGGCCTGCTCCTCCTCGGGACCCGCCACCTCGGGCGCGTTCCCCATGCCGGCCGGGAAGATCACCTTGAAGGTGGTCCCCTTCCCCACCTCGCTGTAGACCCTGATTCCACCATGGTGGCCACGCACGATGCCCTGCATGGCCGAGAGGCCCAGGCTACGACCCGTGAACTTCGTGGTAAAGAAAGGCTCGAAGATCCTCGCCTGGGTCTCGGGAGTCATGCCCTGACCCGTGTCTGAAACTTCGAGCGTGAGGAAGGCGCCGGGTGCCATGGGTTGGCCGGGGAAGTCCCGCTCCAGGTCTGGCGCCCCGTACACCTGCAGCCCGGTCCGGATGGACACGATGCCCTCCACGTCCCCGATGGCCTCGGCCGCATTGGTGACCAGGTTCATCACCACCTGCTGGATCTGGGAGGCCTCCCCGATGACGGTGGGCAGGCCCTCCGCCAGCTGATAGCGGATCGCCACCTTCTTCGAGGTGGACACGCTCAGCAGGTGGGAGAGCTCCTCCACGGCCTGGTTCAGATCCAGAGGACCCACCACGAAGCGTCCCTTGCCGGAATAGGCCAGCATCTGCCGTGTCAGGTTGGTGGCCCGCTGCACGGCCCGTTCCATGTTCTCAAGGTAGGGCCAGGCCGGCGCGACCTTCGGCATGCAGAGCTGGGCCAGGCTGATGTTCCCCAGGATCGCCGTGAGCAGGTTGTTGAAGTCGTGGGCGATGCCGCCGGCCAGGATGCCGAGGCTCTCCAGCTTCTGGCTCTGCAGCTGCGCCTGCTCCTGACGGCGCCGCTCGGTGATGTCGGTGATCACGCCGAGCACGCTGATAACCTTGCCGATCTCGTCACGGACGGGTGTGCCCGTCACGATGGTCCAGAGTTCCTCCCCGTCTTTGCGCAGGAAGCGGAAATCATGGCGGGCCTCCTGCCCCTCCAGGCGGTTCGCCATGTTCCGTCGAGCCTGGACCACCTCTGGCGCGGCCATGAAGTCGAAGAGGGACTTGCCTGTCATCTCGGCCGGACTGTACCCCAGCATTTCCGCCATGCGGCGATTCACGAACGTGGTGGCACCCTGGTCGTCCAGCACCCACAGGCCCTCGCCCATCACCTCGACGAGCTGGCGGAACCTGGCCTCGCTCGCGCGCAAAGCCTGGGCGTCGAGGCGGTGACTTTCCATCTCTTGGGCCAGCTCCTGGGTCCGAGACTCCACCTGTGTGCGAATGTCCGCCTCACGGGTCAGGAGGTTCCGCACATAGCCCGCGAAGAGAGCTGAGAAGGCCAGGCCCGCCGCCAGAACGCCCCAGGCCAGGCCGGGCGTTCGCAGGGCGTAGTGCCCCCCGGCAGGCAGCACATCCACGGTCCACTGCCGTCCAGCCACCGGAAAGGACCGTGAGAACCTGAGCCCCTCGTCCCTGGCCTGTCCAATCGGCGGCAGCGGAGATGGTTCTTCATGCAGAAGTCTTTCCGTGGGTTGGGCGCTGGCATCCAGGAGCCTCACAGTCACGCCTTTGGGCTCGAAGAAGGCCATGGACTTCTGGACCAGGTCCCCCAGACGGAAGACGCCCTGCACCACGCCCTGGGGAAGGCCGCTCCGAAGGGGCAGCGGGGCGATCACCAGGACGCCATACTGCTGGCCGGGTTCCTGGATGAGGCGGATGGGGCCGCTGACCACCATGGCACCCGTGCGCAGAGCCTCGGCGAGAACCTGTTGGCGGGCGGTCAGGGGAGCCTCCGGCCGACTGGGCAGCTCCGTGGCAAAACCGAGGATGACTTCGTTGCCTCGCAGAGGCACGAGGTAGTGCACCGCGTGGAAGGAGGCGCCTTGGGCCATCCCGACTGAATGGCCAGCCGCATCCCGGGTGAAATAGTTGAACCCCGGATGCGTGCGGCGTGCCTCCGCCTCGAGCGCGGTCCGGTTCTGCGGCGTCACCCGAGGCAGCCACTGGAAGGCCTGGATGTAGGGGTGGCGGGCGAGCAGGGGGGACAGGAAGTCCTCGAAATCCTTCCGGGTGACGTCATCGCTCGCCTCGAAGAAGCCGCGCAGGACCGTGATGTCATCGAAGCTGTTCTGGACGCCCCGAAGCACACTCTCGGCCCGATCCCTGGCAGCCGCCTGGAATTGGGACTCCACCTGCCTGCGATGGGATTCCCGGGCGAAGAAAAAACCGGCTCCAGAGAGGATCCCCCCGACCAGGATCACGGCCAGGACGCGCAGGCGGTCTCGAAGCGGGAGATGGAAGAGAGATCCGAGGAGCACAGGTGGCCTTGGGAACCCCGGAAGGGGCGGATGGCGCTCAGGTTGAGGGGTTGCCGCACAAGGGAAGGGTGACACGGCACACCTTTCATCGACAGGGAAGCCCTCGGGCCTTACCTGTGGGAGAATTCCAGTGGACCGCAGGGTCATCAGGAGGTGCCGCTTGAACCGCAACATCATGTTCGCCCTGGCTGGAGGCCTTGCCGCAGGATTTCTCGCAGGCTACTTCGTCTTCGGTGGCGAATCCCACGACGGCACGCGGCCTGTTGTGGCGGCCCCGACCGGCCCCATCATGCCTGCTCCCTCCCTGGGCGGCGGCCTGCCCGGCGCTGCGCCGGGTGCCATGCCCGCCGGACCCGCCCTTCCCAGCGCAGAGGTGCAGGCCCGCATCTCCCGCATCGAGGCGACGGTCCTGGCCGAGCCCAAGAACTTCGCCGCCTGGTTCGCCCTCGGCAATGAGTACTTCGACACCCACCAGCACCAGAAGGCCGTGGACGCCTACGCCAAGGGCCTGGCCCTCAAGCCCGACGAGCCCAACGTCCTCACCGACCAGGGCGTGATGTACCGCGACCTGGGCCAGTTCGACAAGGCGCTGGCGAACTTCCAGAAGGCGAACAAGCTGGACCCCAAGCATGTGCAGAGCCTCTTCAACATGGGCGTGGTGTATTCCTCCGATCTCCACAAGCCGGAAGAGGCCGCGAAGGCCTGGAACAAGGTCATCGCCATCGCCCCCGGCAGCGAGCAGGCCGCCCAGGCCCGCCAGATGCTCAGCCAGCTAAAGAAGTAGCCGGCCCCCGGCACGCAGGTCCCGCCATGCTGAGCCCGGACAGCCTCCCCAGTCCCTTGTGGGTGCTCGGCACGGGCACCGGCGTGGGGAAGACCCATGTCGCCGCCCGGCTGGCCCGGGCCTGGGCGGGGCTCGGCCCCGTGGCCTACCGCAAGCCCTTCCAGACTGGCGTGGACCGGGCCGACCACCCGGAGGCCGATGCCTCCGCTGTGGCCGGGCCCGGGATCACCACCGAGAGCCACATTCTGCTGAAGGCCCCCCTCGCGCCCCTGGCCGCGGCCCTGCTGGAAGGCCGGAGCCTCGACCTCGAGGCCGCGTCCCGATGGTGCCAGCGGCCCTTCGATGGCCACGTGCTGCTGGAGGGCGTGGGCGGCCTCATGGTGCCGCTGGCCCCGTCCACCCACTTCCTGGCCTGGGCCTCCGAGCTCAGGATTCCATGCGTGCTGGTGGCCCTCGGCGGCCTCGGCACCCTCAACCACACCCTGCTCTCCGCCGAGGCCCTCATGCTTCGCGGCTGGCGCATCGAGGCCGTGCTGCTCAATCCCGGCGCCGATGGCACGGCACCCGAGGTGGCCGAAGAGAACGCTGCGGTGCTGCGGAGGTTCCTGCCGGTGAGGGTCCAGGTCCTAGACTGAGGGCATGCCAAGCCCCCTGCCCCCCGACTGGACCGACCGCCTGGCCATCGACCACGCCCACCTCTGGCATCCCTTCACCCAGATGCAGGTCCACGAGGCCGATCCACCGGTGCCCGCGGTGGGCGGCGAGGGCTGCGACCTGCTGCTGGCCAACGGGGAGCGCGTGCTGGACGGCATCTCCAGCTGGTGGACCTGCCTGCATGGGCACGGCCACCCCCGGCTGGTTAGCGCGCTGGAGCGCCAGGCCGCGCGGCTCGACCACGTGATGTTCGCGGGCTTCACCCATGAGCCCGCCCTGGAGCTGGTGGCCCGGCTGCGGCCAAAGCTGCCGCCAAACCTCACCCGGGCCTTCTTCTCGGACGACGGCAGCACCGCCGTGGAGGTGGCCCTGAAGATGGCCTTTCAGGCCCAGCTGCAGCGGGGGGAAAAGGGCCGCACCCGCTTCGGCGCGCTGCGGGGCGGCTACCACGGTGACACCCTGGGCGCCGTGGGCGTGGGCGAGCTGGAGAACTTCCTGACGGGGCTGTTCAGCCCTCTGCTGCTGGCCTGCGACCGGCTGGAGGTGCCGGAGGATCCCCGCTGTGAGATCCACCCCGACCTCACGGACTGGCCCGCGCGGCTGGACGCCGCGCGGGGGGACATCCGCACCTTCTTCCGCACACATGGCGAACAGCTCGCGGCCTTCATCGCTGAACCCCTCATCCAGTGTGCCGGGGGCATGCGCATGTGGCCGCCGGAGCTGTTGCAGGAGTTGCGCGTCCAGTGCGATGCCCACGGCGTCTACCTCATCCTCGACGAGGTGGCCACGGGCTTCGGCCGCACCGGCACCTTCCTGGCCTGCGAACAGGCGGGCGTCGCACCGGATCTCCTCTGCCTGTCCAAGGGCCTCACGGGTGGCACGCTGCCACTTTCGATGACCTGGGCCACGGAAGCCATCTACGGGCAGTTCTGGGGCGAGCCCTCTTCGGGCCGGGCCTTCCTCCACGGCCACAGCTACACCGCCAATCCCACCGCCTGCGCCGTGGCGTGCGCCAGCCTCGCCCTCTTCGACGACGAGCCGGTGCTGGCCCATGCCGCCACCATCCACGGGGCGATGATCGATGCCTTCACGGCTCTGTCCGCCCATCCGGCCGTGCGGCAGGCCCGCGTGCTCGGCACCATCGGCGCCTGCCGCCTGGTGGACCCCACCACCGGACAGGCCCACCCGACGGAGTCGCGCTTCGGCTGGCGCCTGCACCGCCGGGCCCTGGACCACGGCCTGCTGGTGCGGCCCATCGGCGACTGCCTGTACCTGCTGCCGCCCCTGAGCACGCCGGTGAAACGCATCGCCGAAGCCGCTGAAACCCTGCTCCACCTGCTGGACGAATGACGACTCCGGAGTGATGTTCCGCCGCCG
Source organism: uncultured Holophagaceae bacterium (assembly GCA_963751095.1). Classification (GTDB taxonomy): domain Bacteria; phylum Acidobacteriota; class Holophagae; order Holophagales; family Holophagaceae; genus Geothrix. The sequence continues at coordinate 112,836 of CAVVTK010000010.1, forward strand.
CTACACTGGCCTTTTGCCCGGAGCGCGCGATGAAACTGGTGACTTTTCAGCAGGCTGGCACGGAGAAGATCGGTGCCGTGATGGCCGACGGCCGCATCCTCGATTTCGCCGCCGCCGAATCCCGCCTCGCCGTGGACATGCTCACGCTCATCCGGCGGCAGGATGAACTCATGCCGCTGGCACGCCGGCTGGCCGGAGCACCCCCTGCCGAAGCCCTGCTGGAAGCCACCTCGATCCACCTGCTGGCCCCCATTCCCCGCCCCGTCTCCATGCGCGACGGCTACGCCTTCCGCCAGCACGTGGCCACGGCGCGGCGCAACCGGGGCCTCGAGATGATCCCGGAGTTCGACCTCTTTCCCGTCACCTACTTCACCAACCACCTGGCCGTCACGGGCCCCGGCGAAGTGCTGGTGCAGGACCACCACCTCACGCGCCTCGACTTCGAGCTGGAGGTGGCCATCGTCACGGGCCGGTCCCTGAAGAACGCCACCCTTGAAGAAGCCGACGAGGCCATCTTTGGCTACATGGTGATGAACGACTGGAGCGCCCGCATGCTCCAGATGGAGGAGATGAAGCTCTCCCTGGGCCCATGCAAGGGCAAGGACTTCGCCACCAGCCTGGGCCCCTGGCTCGTCACCAAGGACGAGCTGAAGCTGGAGCGGACGTCGCGGGGCGAGATCCTCCATGCCGCCATGACCTGCGACGTGAACGGCCACCGCCTGTCGAACGGGAACGCCGACAGCATGAACTGGACCTTCGCCCAGATCCTCCAGCGCACCAGCTACGGCATCCATATGCATCCCGGCGAAGTCATCGGCAGCGGCACCGTGGGGACGGGCTGTCTGCTGGAGCTGAACGGTTCGAAGGTCACCGACAACCTCTGGCTCAAGGCCGGGGATGAGGTGGTCATGGAGATCGAGGGCCTGGGCCGCCTGGTGAACACCATCGTCCACGTGCCCGAGCGCCTCACCGGCATGCCCCCCCATCTGGTGGGCGGCACCCTGCCCGACCTCTACGCCGGCACCCCCGGCGGCGAGGCGGGAGACTGATCCTTGCCGCCGGAGCACCTTCCCGGTAAGACTGCCTTCCCATCCCGAGGTATCCATGCGCCGAGTCCTGTGCTTCGTCCTCGCGTCGCTCTTCGGCGCCCCTCCCGCCGCCGCGCAGAAGGCCGCGCCAACCCTCAAGTCCTATTTTGCGGACGCCTCCAAGATCCGCGAGGGCGGCGTGAAGCTGATCCCCGTCAAGACGCCCAAGGGCGACTTCAAGGTGTGGACCAAGCGCTTCGGCCACAACCCGCGCATCAAGCTGCTGCTGCTCCACGGCGGTCCGGGTTTCACGCATGAGTATTTCGAATCGCTGGAGGGCTACCTGCCCGCCGAGGGCATCGAGTTCATCTACTACGACCAGCTGGGCAGCGCCTTCTCAGACCAGCCCAAGGACACCGACCTCTGGACCACGGAGCGCTTCGTGGAGGAGGTCGAACAGGTGCGCCTGGCCCTGGGCCTGAACAAGGACAACTTCTACCTCCTGGGCCACTCCTGGGGCGGCATCCTCGCCGTGGAATACGCGCTGAAGTACGGCGCCAATCTCAAGGGCCTGATCATCTCCAACATGATGATGAGCATCCCCGACTACAACCGCTACGCCGAGGAGGTCCTCGCCAAGGGCATGGATCCGGCCGTGGTGAAGGAAGTGAAGGAGCTCGAGGCCAAGGGCCAGTACGAAAGCCCCCGCTACATGGAGCTGCTCATCCCGCACTTCTACGCCAAGCACCTCTGCCGCCTGGCGGAATGGCCCGATGCCTTCAACCGCGCCGCCGCCCGGGCCAACAAGGAGATCTATGTGCTCATGCAGGGGCCCAGCGAGTTCGGGGCCTCGGGCCGCCTGGAGAAGTGGGACCGCAAGGCGGACCTGCCGAAGCTCGCCATGCCCACCCTGGTCATCGGCGGCACCCACGACACCATGGATCCCACCCACATGAAGTGGATCGCGGGCCAGGTGAAGCACGGCAGCTTCCTGCTCTGCCCCAAAGGCAGCCACATGGCCATGTGGGACGACCAGGGCACCTACAACCAGGGCCTTATCCGCTTCCTGAAGGAGACGGACACGGGCCGCAAGACTGTGTCCTTCGGGCAGCCATGAGCCATCGCACCATCCTCCCCGGGGACCTGAACCCCATCGAGACCAATGCCCTGCTCTGCGGCGGCGTGGCGCCGCGCCCCATCGCCCTGGCCAGCACCATCAGCGCCGAGGGCGTGCGGAACCTTTCGCCCTTCAGCTTCTTCAACGCCTTCGGCTCCAACCCGCCCACGGTGGCCTTCGCACCCAACCGGCGCGGCCGCGATGGCACCGTGAAGCACACGTACCTGAACGCCGTGGCCACCAGGGAATTCGTCATCGCCGCCGTGAGCCACGCCATGCTGCACTCCATGAACGTGGCCAGCGCCGAGTGGCCCGAGGGCGTGGATGAGTTCCCCAAGTGCGGGCTGACGCCGGTTCCTGCGCGCTTCGTGGAACCCGCGCTGGTGGGGGAAAGCCCCTTCCAGATGGAATGCCGCCTGAAGCAGGTGGTGGAGCTGGGCGATGGCCCGGGCTCGGGCCTCCTGCTCATCGGCGAGGTGCTCGCCTTCCACGTGCGCGAGGACTGCTTCGTGGACGGCATCCTCCATCCCGATGCCCTCGACCTGGTGGGCCGCAACGGCGGGGCCTTCTACACCCGGGCCAGTGGCGCCGCGGTGTTCGCAGTGCCCAAGCCGACCAGCCGGCCCATCGGCTACGACGCCCTGCCCGAAGCGCTGAAGGCGAGCCGCGTCCTCACCGGCAACGACCTCGGCCAGCTGGCGAACAGCCCGGCCCTGCCGGATCTCTCGGCGGCGAGGCGGGAACCCGGCGATCCCATCGCCCCCGCCGGCCTCGACCACGCCATCCACCAGGCCCTCGCCACCGGCGACCTGGCGGAGGCCTGGCGGCTGGCCGCCCTGCGGGTGCGGGCTTGAAGGCACCCCTGCGCTTCGGGCTCATGTCCCTGCTGCTCCTGGCCGCCACCTGGCGGTTCACCCGGGGTGGCCCGTGGATGTGGGCGCCCCTGGTCGTCAGCAGCAGCCTAGTGGCCCTGGCGGATGCCTTCGGACCCGACGAGACCTCGGACCTGTCCAGCACCCCGCCCTGGGCGCTGAACCTCTGGCTCTTTCTCACGCTGCCCATCCTCGCGACCATGCACCTGGCCCTCTGGTGGATGGCCGGCACCGGCGACGCGCTGGGCCTGGGTGCCCTCCTGCGGACCTGGGGCGGCCCCGACCTCGCCGCCGCGCGCCTGGCCAGCGGTCCCTGGTCCTGGCTCGGCGCCGTGCTGGGCGTGGGCTTCCTCACGGCCGCCGCAGGCACCACCGTGGGCCACGAGCTGGTGCATCGCACCCGGCAGCCCTTCCATCTGATCTGGGGCCGCTGGCTGCTCGCCCTGACCTTCGATGCGGGCTTTGCCATCGAGCATGTCTACGGCCACCACGCGAAGGTCTCCACCTTCGAGGACCCGGCCTCGGCCCGCCGCGGCGAGCGGGTCTACGGGTTCATCCTCCGCTCCACCTGGGGCCAGCTGGGCAGCGCCTGGCGCATCGAGCGGGACCGCCTCGCCCGGAAGCACCTGGCCCTCTGGGGCCACCACAACCGGTTCCTGCGCGGGTGGCTCTTCTCAGCTGCGTGGATGGCACCGGCCTTCCTCCTTGGTGGGTGGCGCGCTGTGGGCTTCTTCGTGGCCACGGGGCTCTGGGGCAAGGCCATCCTGGAGATCATCAACTTCATCGAGCACTATGGGCTCATCCGGCTGCCCGGAACGCGCGTCGAGCCGCGGCACAGCTGGAACAGCAACGCCTGGATGAGCAGCACCATCCTCTACCACCTCACGCGCCACAGCGACCACCACGCCGAAGGGAGCAAGCCCTTCTGGCGCCTGCGCCCCCTGCCGGAGGCGCCCATGCTGCCCGCCGGCTACATGGGCATGCTCATCGTGGCCCTGGTGCCGCCCTGGTTCGAGCGCCTCCTGCGGCCGCGGCTGACGGCCTGGGACAACCTGCATGCTGAGGAAGGAGAACGCCGCCTGGCGGCGGAAGAAAACCAACGCGCGGGCTGGTCAGTCTCCTGAGCCCCCATCCCCCCGGTGGTGGAACACCCGCTGCGGGTAGGGGATCTCGATGCCGGCCGCGCGGAAGGCCAGCAGGATGCGCCGGCGCAGCTCGCGGGCCACCTCCCACTGGGCGCCGGGAGCGGTCTTGGTCAGGGTCCGGATGGTGAAGCCATTGAGGCCGAGTGTCTCGATGCCCTTCACCTCCAGGGGTTCGAGGGCCTGGTCGGGTCGCTCCTCGTGGAGCATCTGCCCTGCGGCCTGCAGCACCTCGAAGGCCCGGTCGGGATCGGTACTGTAATCCACCTCCACGTCCACCAGGGCCCGAGCGAAGTCCTTGGACAGCACCACCACGCGGAGGATGGAGCCGTTGGGCACGAAGTGGGCGCGGCCCTCCGCGTCGCGCAGCTGGGTGATGCGCAGGGTCATGCGCTCCACGGTGCCAGTGTGCTTGTCGTCCACGCTGATGATGTCGCCCACGCCGAACTGGTTCTCCATGAGCAGGAAGAACCCGCTGATGACGTCCTTCACCAGGCTTTGGGCACCGAAGCCGAGCGCCACGCCCGCCACGCCAGCCCCCGCCACCAGGGGCCCGATGTTCACGCCGAACTCCTGCAGCGTCATCAGCAGGAAGAAGGCCACCACCAGCACCCGGGCTGCGTTGGTGAGCACGGATCCCAGGGTCTCGGCCCGCCGCTCGGAGTCCGAGGTGACCTCGTCGTTGCCGTCGTCCACGGCCCGGCGCACGGCGCGGGTGACCAGCTTCACCGCCAGGAGCAGGCCTCCGCAGGCGGCCGCCACCAGGAGCAGGTGGCCCAGGCGTGACCAGCCCGTGCGCCCCATCCAGCCCGTGAGTCCCTTCGCCCACTCCGGGCCCGCAAGCAGTGCCGCCATCGTGGTGAACCGTTCCATGCTTGTCTCCCGGTCCAGCCTAGCAAAGCCCCAAGGCAGACAGGATGGAGGCCGGGGGCTTAAATGATCGATTGATCCTCGTTTTTCTTTTTTTGCCGATTTCCTACCTATTTACTTGCACCACTCATGCAGATGATGGAAATTTTCATCTATCCTCCATACGGGTGCCCCATGCGAGCGAGAAACCTGCTGGACCGCCGGCAACACCACGGCCCCTTCCGGTTCCTGTACATGCCCTGGAAACGGATCATGCAGCGCTTCCTGGGCATGGGCCTCTAGAAAGCCGGGGCCCGGGGAACGTCGGGTACCCACGCCTGAGGGCACAGCAGGTCCCAGCCTGCTTCTGTCTATACTTGGGCCAACCCATCCCATGAGGCTTTCGTGAACGGCTGGACGCCCACCGTCTTTCTGGACTCTGCCAGCAGGGAGCCGATCTACCTCCAGATCGCCCACTCGCTCATGCACGAGATCCACCGCGGGCGCCTGAAGCCGGGCGACAGCCTGCCCGGCTACCGCAGCCTGGCGGCTCAGCTGGGGGTGAACCGCAACACGGTGATGGCTGCCTTCCGGGAGCTGCAGGCCGAGGGCTGGGTCGTGTCGTCCCAGGGCGAGGGCAGCACCGTGGCTCCGAATCCGCCCGCCCGACTGCCCGGAGAAGATGCGGCTCAAGCCCCCATGGGCTTCGACCTGGGGGGTCTGGACCCGGCCGCGGCCCCCAGTGAGCGCTCGGACATGCTGCGGGTGGCCAGCGGGCTCCCCGATCCCCGCCTGCTGCCCGGCGCGGCCCTGGCCCGGGCCTACCGCCGCGCCCTCACCCTCAACCGGCAGAGCGCGCTCAGCCTGGAAGATCCGCAAGGGCATCCCAAGTTGCGGGAAGCCCTGGCCCGCATGCTGTCTGGCACGAGGGGCATCCCCGCCGCCCCGGATCGCCTGCTCGTCACGCGGGGCAGTCAGATGGCCGCCTTCCTGGTGGCGGAAGCCCTCTGCCGGCCCGGCGACGCCGTGGCCGTGGAATCGCTCGGGGACCGCAGGGCCTGGGAAGTCATCGCCAAGACCGGCGCGCGCTGCCTTCCCGTACCAGTCGATGCCGATGGCCTCAGCATCAACGCCCTGGAAGCCTTGCTGGCGGCGGGCCCGCTGCGAGCCGTCCTCGTCACGCCGCAGCGCCAGTACCCCACCCTGGCCGTGCTCTCTCCTGACCGCCGCGCCCGCCTCCTGGAGCTCGCCGCCCGCCACCGCTTCGCCGTCATCGAAATGGACCAGGATTCCGAGTTCCAGTTCGAGGGCCGCGCAGTGGCCCCCCTGGCCGCCGCTGACGCTGCCGGCGTGGTGATCCACGTGGGCACCCTGAGCAAGATCTTCAGTCCAGGCCTGCGCCTGGGTTTCGTCCACGCCCCCCTGCCGCTGATCGCCCGCATGCGGGACCTTCGCCTGGCCTTCGATCGGCAGGGCGACATGGTGCTGGAGCGGGCCATGGCGGAGTTGATGGATGACGGGGAGATGGCCCGGCACCTCAACCGCATGCACCAGGTGTACCGCGTCCGCCGCGAGGTCCTCTGCAGGGCACTGCAGCGCGAACTGGGAGACCTCGTCTCGGTGGCGCCACCCTCCGGCGGACTGGCCCTTTGGGTGAAGGTCCAGGAGGGCATCGACATTGATGCCTGGGCGGCCCGGGCCCTGGTGCATGGCGTGGCCTTCCAGCCGGGCCGCCAGTTCGCCTTCGACAGCGGGGTCGTGCCGGGACTGCGCCTGGGCTTCTCCAACTACGCCGAACCGGAACTCGAGGAAGTCGCCCGCCGCATGAGCGCGGCCCTGAAGGAGCCCGCATGAGCCTCGGCCTGCCTCCCCTGGATGGACGCCTGGAGCTGAAGGGACTGCTGGGCGAGGGCGGCATGGGCCAAGTGCACCGGGCCTGGGATCGAACCCTGGAGCGGGCCGTGGCCGTGAAGTTCGTTCGGGGCGGGGATCCGCGCGAAGCCGAACGGCTGCTCCTGGAGGCCCGGCTCCAGGCCCGCGTCGAGCATCCGAACGTGGTGCGGGTGCACGAAGTCGGCACCCTCGAGGGGCGTCCGTGCATCGTGATGCAGCTGGTGGAAGGGGGGACCCTCGCATCGCTCGGAACGGATGCCGGCCTCGCCGCACGGATCACCCTGCTGCGGGAAGCGGCCCAAGGGCTGCACGCCGCCCACCTCGAGGGGCTCATCCACCGGGACGTGAAACCCGGCAACGTGCTCGTGGCGTCTTCCGACGAGGGCATTCTTCGGGCCCTGGTTTCCGACTTCGGCCTGGCCAGGGATGAAGAGGGCGGGCTTTCGCGCACGGGGTTGCCCGCCGGGACCCTCGACTTCATGGCACCCGAGGTGATGCTTGGCGCGGGCCCCGTGGACTTCAGGGTGGATGTCTACTCGCTGGGCGCCACGGCCTATGCGCTGCTCTCCGGTCGCCTGCCCTTCCGCCACAGCGTCCCCAGGTCCCAGGCATCCGCCGCGGGTGGCCCAACGGGGCTGGATGACAGCACTCAGCTGCTGCGGCGCATGCTGGAGGAGGATCCAGAGCCCCTGACCGGCATCCCCTCGGACCTGGGCACCATCATCGCGAAGGCCATGGAGAAGGCCCCCTCGGATCGCTACGCCAGTGCCGAGGCCTTCGCCGATGACCTTGGCCGCTTCCAGAGGGGCGAGCCGATCCTGGCCCGGCGCAGCACCCTCCCCGAACGGCTGGTGAAGTGGAACCGGCGCAACCCCACTGCTGCCCGGGCCTCGGTGGCCGCCCTGCTCGCCGTGTTCCTGGGCCTGGGCTACGGCTTCTGGACCACCCGCCGCGCGGCTCGGCAGTCGCTGGAGACCGCGCGGCTCGGCGCCCTGGCGGAGTCCATCGAAGCCCGGGTGCGGATGGAGAACCTGGCTCCAGCCCACAACCTGCAACCCGTCCTCGACCAGGTCCGCGCAGAGGCCACGGCCCTCCGGCCCCGCGCCCAGGAGAGCGGTCCCGCCGCCTTCGCCCTCGGTCGGGCCCTGGAACTGCTGGGTGAATGGAACACCTCCCGTGCGGCCTATCAGCAGGCCTGGGATGGGGGCTACCGCAGCCCCCAGGTCGCCGAAGCCCTGGGTCTGGCGCTCATCCGCGTCTATGACCAGGACCTGCGCCGGGCCCGGAATACCCTGGCGCCCGAAGGCTTCAAGGCCCGGCAGGCCCAGTTGGAGCACACCCTCCGGGATCCGGCCCTGGTCCTGGTGGCGCAGGGCGATGTCCGCGGATGGCGGCGGGCCTGGGCGCAGGCCCTGCTGGCCATGGTGGACGGCGAATTCGAGACTGCCCGGCAACATGCCCGCTCCCTGCGCGAACGGGATCCGCAGCGGTACGAAGCCTGGACCCTCGAGGGCGAGATCTGGGTCTACGAAGCCGGCCGGCGGTCCCAGGAAAACCGGTTCGCGGAATCGGGCCGGGCCCTGGAGCAGGCCATTCCCGCCCTGGAACAGGCCATGGCCTGGGGGCGGAGCGACAACCGCCCGCGGGCGTCCATGGCCGGGCTGCACCGCTTGAAGGGCGCCCTGCTCCAGATCGCAGGCAAGGATCCTGCTCCGGAAACGTCCCTCGCCCTCGACTGGCTGGCCAAGGCCCTGGCCCTGACCCCCGACAATCCAGACCTGCTGCTGCTGCAGGCCAGCATCCTCCACCGGCAGGCCATGAGCCCCACCAGCGATGGGGCCAGCCGCCTGCGAACGGTCGAGCGGTGTGTCCAGGTCCAGGAACAGGTCAACGCCCTCCGGCCTCATACCGCATCCGTGCTCATCACGCTGGCCGACTACTGGGGCGGACTCGCCAACATGCAGGGCAACCTGGGACAGCCGTCCCGAGCCGCCGTGGACCAAGGACTTGCCCGGCTGAGGGAGGCCGGCGCCCTGGCGCCCACCGACCCGGCGGTCCCCCGCGGCGAGATCTTCCTGCACCTTCGCGAGGCCTACGCCCTGCGGACCGAGGGCAAGGACTCCGAGCCCGCCGTGCGGGCGGGGCTCGCCTCCGCGGAGCGCGCCCTCCAACTGGAAACCATCAACCCCGCCGGTGTCCATGCCTGGCGAATCCAGGCGCAGATGGAACTGGGCCGGGAAGCCTGGCGACATGGGCGGGATCCCCGGCCCGACCTGATGGCCGCCACCCAGGCCGCCGAGGCGCTCATCAGGCAGGTTCCCGACGATATCAACGTCCTCGACAACGCCATCAGCTGCATCTACAGCGTCGCCGACCAGCTCACGGACCTCGAAGGCGAGGTGGGTCCCCTGCTCGAGCGCGCCCTGGCCCTGGTGGAGCAGGGACTGACCCGGTCCCCGGGCTATCCCGCCCTTCTCGCCCACAAGGTCAAGCTGCAGATGGTGGCCGCCTACTGGAGCTGCCTCCATGGCCAGGACCCCACCGCGGCCATCGCCGATGGCAGGAAGCAGCTCGCCCTGGTCGGCACCGCCGGCAAGGGGATGGTCCAGTTCGACGAGGTCCGGGCCCTGCTCGCCCTCCTGGAGGCCCGGTGGAACCTGCTGCAGGGACGGACCCCAGCGCCTTCGCTGGCCGAGGTGGAGCGGCGGTTGAACCCCCTCCTCAAGACGCCGACCACGGCCCACGCGGGCGTGCTCCAGAACCTGGCGCTCGCCACCCTGGTCCGGGCCCAGTGGGCCCGCCAGCAGAAGCGGCCCAGTCCAGGTCAGGCCAGCCAGGGACTCGGCTTCATCGGCCGCGCCATCAGGCTGGATCCCGGAGATCCGTCCCTCCGGGTCATCGAGGCGAGGCTGCACGCCCTCGCGGGCGATGCCCAGGCGGCCCGTCGGTGCCTTGAGGAGGCCCGCAGGCTGAACCCCCTCGTTGCGCGCGGCGCCGAATACCAGCGGGCGCTGAAAGATGTGTCCGCCAATTGAAGATCACCAGCTCCGCGCCACCAGTCTCGACTTTTTTTTCGCATTGGCCAGGTTCTCTCCTGCGGGGAAGTTCATCTTGGGGAACATTCGTTCAACTTCTTCTCCAGATGCCCCTGACGGATCTTCGTTCGCCTGGTCGGCGCAAGCATCATGGCCCCTTCCGCATTCTGCACATGACCTTTAACGGCTTCATGAAGCGGTTTTTCGGTTGGAACCCTTCGACCTGCTGACCGGTGCCTGGTCACTGGCCTAGGTGCTATTTCCAAAGCGCACCTGTTGGCGCCTACATGGAAACGAGAGGCTGAGAGCTTGTCCTCCCGGAGTCTCCATGCGCCTTCGCCAGCCCCCGTGTCTCGTGATCGCTTCCCTGGCCGTGCTTGTCGCCTGCGGCGGGGGCAGCTCGGGGTCCACGAATCCCGCCCCGCCCGCGCCGACCCTCATCTGGCCGCCCCAGGCCCTGGTCCGGGACGATTCTCAAGCCACCCCCCGGGTGCTGGCCATGAACGAGGACGGCACCTTCCCGACGGTGCTGCTCGCCGATGCGACTGCCACCCAGTACGAAACGGTGCTGGGCGACTGGATGGTCTACCTCGAACTGCAAGGGTCGCTCCGCACCTGGTGGTCAGTAAGCAAGACCGGTGGTACGCCGGTGAAGCTGGCCCAGTACGATGGAGTGTCAGCATTGGGCGGCCAGGTGACCGGTTACCTTTCCGGGCGCGCCGTGGTGATCGAGCGCCTCGGCATGAATCAATATGCGGTGCACTCCCTGTTGCCCGACGGCACCGGCAAGGTGGTGCTCGGCGCCCATGCCTATGCCGACCTGCGCGGCGGCAAGGTGGTGCTCACCGAGGACACGGCCACCGCCGGTGCCTATGATCTCTCCATCCTGAACGCGGATGGCACCGGCAAGGTGCTGCTGAAGGCCGCCATCGGGGGCAATGACTACGCCCGGCCCGTCGCCGGCGGCACCGCCTGGATCATCTGCCGCGCCAAGGCCTCGGCCTTCCCCACGCCCGTGTTCGACATCTATTCGGTGAAGAGCGATGGCACCGGAGGCGCGCTGGTGGCCCAGGATCAACGGCAGTTCGGCTCGCTGCAGCCAGCCTCCTTCGGCCCTGTGGAGCCGCCCCTCCCCTGGCTCGTGGACGGCGGCCGGTGGATCGGCACGGTCGTCACCGCCAGCGGGCAGGTCCTGCGGAGCGTCAAGCTGGATGGCACCGGCGCCGTGGACCTCGACACCGTGCCAGGCCTCGACGATGGGCTGCAGGCCTGGGCCAGTTCCGGCGGCAAGGTCATCTATGGACGCCAACCTGTCGGCACCGCCGGCACCTCGAAGGCGGTACCCGCGCTCGGCGGCACAGCCGTGGATCTCGGCGTGGTGGGCTTCCAGGGCCTGGTGGGATCGGCGGCGCTCTTTTTCGATGGCGCCACGGCCACCGGCAACCTGTGGATCAAGAATCTCGACGGCACCGGCGCCATGGTGTCCGGCGTCAACCCAGCGGCCAGTTACTACACCGCCCCCTTTTATGGAGCGCCCAGCGCCACCCTCGGCAATCGCGTCTACTTCCGCCGCACCACGGGCGGCGGTTCCAGTGCGGTGGACAGCATCCAGTCGGTCCTGTTCGATGGCACCGGCCTGCTGCAGCACGACCAGGTGACCGGCACCGCCATGCTCTCAGCCGCCCTTGGCGGCCGGTTGATCCTGTCCCACAGCACCGGCCAGGGTGACCTGGTCTCCGTGGCCGCAGATGGCAGCACCGGCACCGCACTGAACCTCGCCAACCAGGCCAACCGTGAAGGCTATGCGGGCACCACGCCGAACCGCGTGCTGTTTGATCGGGCCCCCACCAGCGGCAGTTACGAACTCTGGAGCGTGTTGCCCGACGGCACCAGCCCCGTGCGCCTCAGCACGAAGGGCTACGCCTACCGCTGATCGGCGGTGGCGTCCGCCCGCCACGCGCCTTCCAACCCTGGCCTAGCCGCTTTCTCTGAAGCGCACCTGTTCGCCTCGGCCTGTCCCACCGAACCTGTGGTCACCCCCTTCTAGGAGTCCTCATGCGCCGCACCCACCTTTCCACCCCCGCTGGCCGGACGTTGCTGCTGGCCCTTCCCTTGAGCCTGCTGATGGGGTTCATGCGCCAGGAGACCCCCGGGGCGACCTACGCGTCCAGCGCCATGGATGTGTGGCTCACCGCGGAGGCGACCCACGCCCTGCCCGAGGCTGACCTTAGCCTGGCCTCGGATGCCATGGACTGCTGGCTGACCCTCGACACCCACTAAGCCGGATTGACCTGGAGCCCCCATGCGCCGCCTCGATTCGCGCCCCTTCGGCCTTGTGGCCCTCCTGGCCCTGGGCTTCGCCTGCGGCGGAGGCGGCGACAAGCACGACCCACCTCCACCCGCCCAGGCTGACTTCAGCCTGCAGGTGAGTCCCGCCGGCGTGCAGATTCCCGCAGGCGGCAGCGCCTTCGTGACGGTGACGCTCTCCCGGCTCAACGGCTTCACCTCGGCGGTCGTGGTGAGCGGCGTGGGCCTGCCCCCGGGTGTCGTGGCCAGCGGCACCATCCCCACGGGCACCAGCACCCTGCAGCTGCCCATCGCCGTGGATCCCGCCGTGGCCGCCGCCACCTACAGCGGGGCGAGCCTGCAAGGGCGCTCCGGCAGCCTGACTCACAGCGCCGCCTTCCCTCTCACCGTGGCGCCACCCCTGCCCACCAGCCACCTCCGCACCGACCTCGTGCAGGCCGCCGGAGGCCGCCAGACCGGCGGCGCCCTTGAGAACCACGCCGTCGCGCGGGAGGCCCTGCCCGCCAGGACCGTCAAGGACGCCAGCGACAGCACCCGAATCCGCCACGCCTTCGATCCCACCGGCTCCCCCACTGACCACTGATACCACCTCGCATTCAATACTAGGGATTCACCACGGAGGCACGGAGCTCACGGAGGTGGCATGGAGGCCTCCGTGTTCCTCTGCCATGGGCAGGCCAAAGGCCGCTTCCGGCCATGCCGGAAGCCACGGGAGGCACCGGGCCCGGATCCTTTCGGGAGCATCCGAGCCCGGTGCCACCCATGTGCCCATGCTCCGTGTCTCCGTGGTGGATCCATAACGATCGAACGCGAATTGGTAGAAGCCCTTCCCCCGGAGACTCCCCATGCACCATCGCTGGAACACCGCCCTGGTGGCCACCCTCGTGGCCGCCCCTCTCGCCGCGCAGCAGCAGCTGGCGGCGCCCGCCGCAACTCCGGCGCCGCTGCTGGCCTATCAGGGCCGCCTGCTGGAGGCCACGCTGCCGGTCACCGGCACGCGTACCTTCGCCTTCGCGCTCCTCGATGCCACAGGGACGGAGCTCTGGAACTCCGGGGCCCAGCCCGTGAGCGTCAACTCTGGCCTCTACGGCGTGGAGCTCGGCGCTGCGCCCATGCCCGCCATTCCCACCAGTGTGCTGGCCCAGCCCAACCTGAAGCTGCGCGTGGTGGTATCGGGCATCACCCTGGCGCCCGACACCGACCTGGTGCCCGCCCTGCAGGCCCGCAGCGCCTTCGAGGTGAGCGGCGCCTTCGCCGGCGACATCGGCGGCACCCAGAACGCCATCACCCTGCTGCGCCTCCAGGGCATCCCCCTGGATCTCACCACCACCGCCCCAGTCAGCGGCCAGGCCCTCGTCTACAACGGCAGCGCCTTCGTGCCGGGCACGGTCACCGGCGCGCAGGGTCCCGCAGGACCGCAAGGCGTGGCGGGACCCACCGGCGCCACGGGGCCGGCCGGGCCCCAGGGCCTGCAGGGCCTCACCGGGGCGGCTGGCATCGCGGGACCCGCCGGGGCGGTCGGCGCCAACGGTATCAACGGCCTGGATGGCAGGACCGTCCGCAACGGCGTGGGCACCCCCGCTGCCGCCCTTGGCGTGGATGGCGACTTCTACCTCAACACCGCCACCAACATGCTGTATGGCCCCAAAGGCAGCGCCATCGCCGGCCAATGGCCCGCCACGGGCATCAGCCTGGTGGGGCCGCAGGGCATGGCCGGTCTCACCGGAGCCCAGGGCTTGCAGGGGGCCGCGGGAACCACCGGCGCCGCCGGTGTCCAGGGACCGAGCGGCGCGACGGGACCACAGGGCCTGCAAGGCCTCACAGGGGCAACCGGACCTCAAGGGTCCATGGGCCCACAAGGTCTGCCCGGGCTGACGGGCGCCACGGGTGCCTCAGGCGCGCAAGGACCGGCTGGTATCGCAGGCGTCAACGGCAAGACGATTCTGAGCGGGGCGGGGTCCCCTGCGGCCGCAGGCACCATCGGCACAGCGGGGGATTTCTACCTCGACACCCTGAACAACCTGCTCTACGGCCCCAGGTTCCCGGATCCCATCGGGTGGGTCGGAGCCGCGGTCGTAGCCCTGGTCGGTCCGCAGGGCCTGCCAGGTGCGACAGGTGCCACCGGACCGCAAGGCGTGGCTGGCGCCACAGGGCCGCAGGGCCTGCTGGGCCCCACCGGCCTCCAGGGTCCTGCGGGGGCCAGCCCTTTCACCCTGAGTGGCAACAACGCCCTGTTCACCACCGGGAGTGTGTGCCTCGGAACCAATAATTCATTTGGATACCGCCTCGCGGTGGTGGGAGGCATCACCACGGACTATGCGGTCCTGCCCGGAACGACAGGCGCCTTCCAGGGAACCCTCCGGCAGGGCGGAACCCATCTCCTCCACACCTATGGTTCAGCCAGCAACTATGGCGATAATTTTTTTGTCGGCTATGGCGCAGGCAATTTCACCCTGGGAGGGCCCACCTTCACGCAGGGTTCCATGAACACTGGCCTGGGCAACGCCACCCTGGTCAACCTCACCACGGGAAGCTACAACACGGCGGGTGGCAACAAGGCTTTGCTCGCCAACACCACGGGGAACAGCAACACCGCCTTCGGAGCGAGCAGTCTGACTGCCAATACCCTTGGGTCCAACAATGCAGCTATGGGCCAGGGGAGCTTGGCTGCCAATACCCTTGGCTCCGACAATACGGCGATCGGCCTGGGAAGCTTGACCGCCAACACCACAGCTGGGGGCAATGTCGCGGTCGGCACCAACGCCCTGGCAAACCAATCATTCTCGAACAATGGTGTTGCCTACAATTCCTGGAACACAGCGGTCGGCGACCTGGCACTAAGTTCGAACCAGCCGACCGTCACGCTCAACGGCAACTGGAACACAGCAGTCGGTGGCCGCGCCTTGGCCATGAACATCACCGGCTGGGGCAACACCGCCGTCGGCATGCAGTGCCTGGATTCATCCACCACTGGATCGCAGAACTCGGCCCTGGGCAACCAAGCCTTGATCGCCAACAACACCGGCAGCAGCAACACAGCCATGGGGTGGGCGGCGCTGGCCCAGAGCACGACTGCGAACTTCAACACGGCCCTGGGGGCCACGGCCCTGGAGCAAAACACCACTGCCAGCTACAACACCGCCATCGGCTATCAGGCCCTACAGGGCAACACCACAGGTTGGCCCAACAATGCCTTCGGCGCGGGCGCCCTCATGGCCAACACCACGGGCGGCGGCAACACGGCGCTGGGCAATGGCGCCCTGGCCCGGGCCCTCACGGGCTCGAACAACATCGCCATCGGCCCCAATGCGGGCTACAACCTGACCGGCGCCGAAAGCAATAACCTCCACATCGGCCATGCCGGTGTCACCGGCGACTCCGGCGTCATCCGCATCGGCTCCGGCAGCCAGACGACCGCCTTCATGACCGGCATTCGAGGCGTCACCACCGCCGTCAACAACGCCATCCCGGTGGTGATCGATTCCAACGGCCAGCTGGGCACCATCTCTTCCTCTATCCGCTTCAAGGAGCAGATCCAGGATCTGGCCACGGTGTCGGGGCGCATCCACCAGCTGCGGCCCGTGAGCTTCCACTACAAGGGGCAAAGCGGGAACGCCCACTTCGGCCTCATTGCCGAGGAAGTGGATATGGTCATGCCCGAGCTGGCGGTGCGCGGCCGGGACGGGCAGATCGAGACGGTGGCCTACCACGAGCTGCCGCCGCTGCTCCTCGCGGAGATGCAGAAGCAGCAGAAGGCGCTGGAAGCCCTCAAGGCCGAGAACGATGACCTGAAGGCCCAGCTTGCCGAAATCCGGGCCCTGCTGAAGGGACGGTGAGCCGATGGCCCGGGTCTCCCATTCCCTCGACCGCCGGCGTCACCACGGCCCCATGCGCATCCTGCACATGCCGCTGAGGCTATTCATCCGGCGCTACCTCAGCTGGTTGTGAGGCGGTTCCTGGTCCGCCCCACGCACCAACCTGCACGCGGTCCGGGGGGATCGCGTGCAGGGACTTTCCGTTCGACCTACTTCCAGGAGGCCCAGTAGTTCATGTTCTCGACCAACCCTGCCGCCGCCGTGGCCTTCAGGGGCCGGAAGGTGTCGACCATGACGGCCACCTCGTCCGTGCGCTCCTTGGTCCTGCTGAGGGGGATGGCCTTGGGGTGGGGCCCGTGGTGGATGCCCTGGGGATGCCAGGTCATCATGCCCGCGCCGATGCCATCGCGGCTGAAGAAGTGGCCCGCCGAATAGAACAGCACCTCGTCGTAGTCGATGTTACTGTGGAAGAAGGGCACGCGCATGGCGCCTTCTTCCTCCTCGAAGGGCCGGGGCAGGAAGGAGCAGATGACGAAGTTGTTGGCGATGAAGGTGGAATGAGCTGAGGGCGGCAAGTGGTACCGGGCGCTGAGGATGGGGCGAATGTCCTTCACGTTGATGCGCCACACCGTGAGGTCGCCCTTCCAGCCCACCACGTCCAGGGGGTTGAAGGGGTAGTACACCTTGGTGATCTCGTTCTCTCGCTTGATGTGGACGGCCCACTCGCGCGGCGTGGCATCGTAGGGCTCCAGCTCCGGCGTGTCGATCATGGCGGGGTCGAAGATGGCGTTGGGCCCCAGCTGGTTGCGGTCGGGGATGGTGACCTCGCTGAAGCTTTCGATGAGCAGGTAGCGCTGGTCTCCCGGGAAGGGCAGGAAGCGGTACGTGGTGCCGCGGGGGATCACCAGGTAGTCGCCGGTGGCGTAGGTGAGCGCCCCGAAGGTGGTCTCCAGCTTCCCGCCCCCGGCGTGGATGTAGTAGACGTCGTCGCCATCGGCGTTGCGGTAGAAGAAGTCCATGGCGGCGGGCGCCACCCAGTGCAGGGCCACGTCGCTGTTGTGCAGCAGGCAGATGGGGGCGAAGGCGGGTTCTCTGGATCCGAACATGGAGGCCTGGATGGCCTCCTTGTTTGATGGTTCCAGGCCGTTCAGATCGTAGCTGTGGGGCCGCAGGGGGCCCTCGATGCGGGTCCAGTCCGTGACGGGGTGCAGGCGGTAGAGGTGCGTGGTGCGGCCGAAGAAGCCCTTGCGGGCGTGCTCCTCCTCGAAGGTACCCGCAGGCAGATCCACATGCGCCTGCCGCGTGTGCAGCCCCTTGCGCAGGGGGAACAGCGGCGTTTCCTTGTTCGACATGGGGACCTCGGGATCGGTCTCCCATTATCTCCGAAAAGATGGTTTATCCACAGATTCCACAGATTCAAAACGAGGAAGGGAATCTTCGAAATCTGTGGACCGGTATTGTTTCCTAGGCCGCCTGCTTCTGCAGCCAGCGGTTGTAGACCCAAAGGCTCAGCGCGCTGCCGAGACCGAACAGCGTGAGGATGATCCAGCCCGTGGCCGCGGCCTTGGGATCGAGTTTCAGCAGGCCGTCCGCCTGCTTCACGGCGCCGGCGCACATCACCTTGTTGAAGAGCCAGGCGCCCGCGGGCCCCCCCACCAGGCTGCCGATGGCCATGGGCAGGTTGGCGTAGCCCAGGAAGAGACCCTCCTGGCCCTTGGGTGCCAGCGAGCCGATGTACTCGTAGAGGCGGCTCGACGCGAACAGCTCGCCGAAAGCGATGAGCGCCACGGTCATCACCACGAAGAGGCTGCCCAGGGGCAGCCAGAGCTTCATGGTCACGCCGCCCGCCATGTAGAGCGGGGCCACGTTGATGAGCATGGAGAGGCCGATGATCACCGTGCCTACGATGATGGACTTGATGGGCGGCAGCTTGCCGAAGGCCTTCGTGATGAGCAGCTGGAACAGCACGATGGTGATGGGGTTGGCCATGGTGTAGAGGTCCATGGCCGGTGTGAGCTCCACGGTCTTCTTCACGTAGAGCGGCAGCACGTTGTAGACCTGGTTGTAGATGAAGTAGAAGCCGCTGCTCACCACCATGAACATGGTGAAGCGGCCGCTGCGCAGCACCTGGAAGATGCCGAAAAAGACTTCCGGAATGGTGCGCTTGGGTTTGGCGGGATCCACCGCGGTCTCAGGATCGCGGTAGAGCAGCAGCACGACCATGAACGCCAGCACCGCCGCGATCATGGACACGATGAAGATGGTGTCGAGCTTGCCGAGCTTGGTGCGCACGACGAAGGCCGTCACCCGGCCAAACACGCTGCCGACGTTGATCACCATGTAGAAGATGGCGAAGGCCAGGGTGGCCTTGCCCAGGTGCGTGCGCTGCACGGTGCCCGCGATGCAGGGCTTCACGAAGGAGCCGCCGATCCCGATCAGCAGGATCGCCGCGGCCACGGGCACCATGACACCCAGGCCCGCCGTGACGTCCTTGCCCGCCTGCAGGGCCAGAGTCTGCCCCCCGAACCAGACCGGATAGCCCATCAGAAAATAGCCGCCCACCAGCAGCACGCAGGCCATGAGCAGGCTCTTCCGGAAGCCGATCTGATCGGCGATGGTGCCGCTGAGGATGGGCAGGAAGTAGACCAGGAACCAGAGCACGCCGTTCAGCGTGCTGGGCCAGTAGTCGCCCAACCCCAGCCGCCCGAGGTAGATGACGATGAAGCTCGCCATGGAGTAGTAGGCCGCCCGCTCGAAGAGCTCGGTGAGGTTCGCGTTCCAGTAGCTGGCCGGAAAGGCGTACTTCTCGCGGAAGGTGGGCTCGGCGCTCATGGATACCTCGGAGTCCGCTTAGTGTGCCATGGGCCTGCAGGACCTCGGGCACAGTTGACAATGCCGGGGCCGGGACAACACTCAGGAGTCCAGGCGGCGTCCTGAGGAGGAACCATGCGCGCACGGGCCCTGGTCAGCGGAACGGCCCTGATCCTGACCCTCGCCTGCGGGGGCGGCTCCTCCTCGCCGGCACCCCAGCCGGTCAGCGTCAGCATCTCGCCCACAGGAGCCAGCGTCTGGACCGGTGGTACCCAAACCTTCCAGGCCACCGTGACCGGCAGCACGAACCAGACCGTGACCTGGAGCGTGGTGGAGGCTTCCGGCGGCACCATCAGCCCCGCTGGGCTCTACACGGCACCCGGCACGGCCGGCAGTTTCCATGTGAAGGCCGTCAGCGCGGCGGACGCCACCAAGTCCGCCCAGGCTCCCGTGACCGTGTCGGTCCAGCCGCCCGCAGGCGCCTGCAATGGCGCTGCCCTGGGACCCGGAGCCAGTCTCCAGGGCTTCCTGCCCTTCCCGGCCGACAACGCCTGGAACCGCGACGTATCCGGCGATCCGGTGGACCCCAACAGCGCCGCCATCATCGCCTTCATCGGAGCTGGCACCGGCCTGCACCCGGACTTCGGCGCGGGCCTCTACAACGGCAGCCCCATCGGCATCCCCTACACCGTGGTGGCCTCCGGCGTGCAGCCCAAGGTGGCCGTCACCTTCACCGCCTACGGCGATGAAAGCGATCCCGGGCCCATGCCCATCCCCGCCTACGCCCCGGTCGAGGGCGGCAGCGGATCCACCGGCGACCGCCATGTCCTGGTGATGGACCGCGATGCCTGCCTGCTCTACGAGCTGTACCGGGCCTTCCTCCAGGGCGATGGCAGCTGGACCGCGGATGCGGCCTCGGTGTGGGACCTCAAGTCCAACACCCTGCGCCCCCACGGCTGGACCAGCGCCGACGCCGCGGGCCTGCCGATCTTCCCGGGCCTCGCCCGCTACGACGAGGTGGCCGCCGGAGCCATCACCCATGCCCTGCGCTTCACGGTGCCCACCACGCGCCGAGCCTATGTCCTCCCCGCTACGCACCAGGCCGGCAGCAGCACCAGCGCAAATGCCCCGCCCATGGGCCTGCGGGTGCGCCTGAAGGCCGGCGTGGACATCAGCGCCTATCCCGCCCAGGCCCGCATCGTCCTCACCGCCCTCAAGCGCTATGGCATGATCCTGGCCGACAACGGCAGCGCCTGGTACATCAGCGGCGCGCCGGATGACCGTTGGAGCAACAACCAGCTCGCCACCCTCTCGGGCATCAAGGGCTCCGACCTGGAGGTGGTGCAGATGGGCACCGTGTACACCACGGTGCCCACCGGCGCCGCGCCGGCCATCCCCGCCCTGGGCGCGAATCCCGCCAGCATCGCCAATGGCGCCAGCAGCCAGCTCACCTGGACCGCCACGAACACCACCCGCACCTTCATCACGCCGGAGGTCGGCTGGGTCACGGGCACCAGCGTGACCGTGCGCCCCACCAGGACCACCACCTACACCCTGGAAGCCCAGGGCCCCTACGGCAGCGCCACCCGCACCGTGCAGGTGGTCGTGACACCCTGAGCAGGGGCAAACCCGCCAATCTGCTGCAACTCTGGTAGAACGGTGCGATGCCTCCGTTCGCCTCCTCCAGATTGTTCCTCGCGCTGATCTTCGGCCTCGGATTCCCCGCTTGGGCCGGCGGGCTTCCCAAGGCGAAACCTTATTCCCCCGCCACGCAGGCCCTCATCGATCGCGCTTTCGCCGATCTCGAGCCGGCCCGCCCCGTGGTCGATGTCCATGTCCACGCCATCGGCCTGGGCCAGGAGGGTGACGGCACCTTTGTGAATCCCGAGAAGCTCAGCCCCAGGCACCCCTTCAAGCGCTTCGAGACGAACCTCTACCTCAAGGCCACGGGCGTGAAGGGCCTCGAGCACTTCGACCGGGACTACCTCGAGGTGCTGGCGGCGCGGGCCGGGGCCTTCCCACGGCCGGTGCGGATCCACCTGCTGGCCATGGATCAGGCCCACCGGTCCGACGGCACGCCCGACGCGGCCCGCACCGAGTTCCACGTGCCCAACGCCTACGTGTTTGCCGCGGCGGCGCAGCACCCCGACTTGTTCGTGCCGGTGATGTCCATCCACCCCGCGCGCAAGGACGCCATCCAGGAGCTGGAGGCCTGCGCCGCCAAGGGGGGCCGCCTGCTCAAGTGGCTGCCCAATGCCCAGGCCATCGACCCCGCCGACCCGCGCTTCGACGCCTTCTACCGCCGCATGAAGGAGCTGGGCGTGGTGCTGCTGACCCATGCCGGCGAGGAGAAGGCCGTGGCCGTGAAGGATGCCCAGGCCCTGGGCAATCCGCTGAAGCTGCGCCGCCCCCTGGACCTGGGCGTCACGGTGATCGTGGCCCACTGCGCCAGCCTGGGGAAGAACGCGGACCTGGATCATCCCGGCAAGGTGGCCCGCAATTTCGAGCTCTTCCTGCGCCTGATGGAGGATCCGAGGTACCGCGGGCGGCTCTTCGGCGACCTCTCCGCCATCACCCAGATCAACCGTCTGCCGGCGCCGCTGCAGACCCTGCTCGCGCGGCCGGACCTCGACGGCCGCCTGCTGAACGGCAGCGACTATCCCCTGCCCGGCGTGGACCTCGTCATCTGGACCCGCCGCCTCGTGGAGCTGAGGCTGATCAGCGCCGCCGAGCGGAGGGTCCTCAACGAGATCTGGAAGCGCAATCCGCTGCTCTTCGACTTCGTGCTCAAGCGCACACTGAAGGATCCCAAGTCCGGCCGGCGATGGCCTGCCAGTCTGTTCCAGCGCAGCCCGGAGGCCCTGCCGGCTCAGTGATCCTCGGCGTCTTCAGTGAGGTGCAGCAGGACAGTGCCGCCCGGTTCCACGCGGGCCACGCCCTCGGGGATCACCGCCAGGGCGTTGGCCACCAGCATGGACGACAAAATGGCCGAACCCTGGGGCCCGGTGGTGCGGGCGTGGAGGCCATCGGCCTCCCGTCGGGCCACGACGCGCAGGAAGGTGGTGCGTTGGTCCGTGCGGCCGGTCCAGCCGTCCTCCAGGCGGGCCTGGGCCACGGGGCGGTGGAGCTTCGCGAAGCCCATCAGCTTGCGCAGCGCGGGCCGCACGTATTCCTCGACCATGAGCATGGCGGCCACGGGGTTGCCGGGAATGCCGAAAATGGGCCGGCCGCCCAGCATCCAGAAGCCCAGCGGGCCGCCGGGTTTCTGGGCCACCTTCCAGAAGATCCGCTCGGCGCCCAGTTCTTCGAGCATGGCTTTCATGAAGTCGTAGTCACCCACGGAGATGCCGCCCGTGGTGAGGACCACGTCGGCCTCCAGGGCCTTGCGCAGCACGCCCATCAGCGTGGCGCGGTCGTCCGGCACCCTCGGATAGGGCACGGGGATGGCTCCGCAGGCGGACACCTGGGCGCACACCGCGTGGATGTTGGCATCGCGGATGCGGCCGGGGCCCGGCTCCTCGGAGACATCCACCAGCTCATCGCCCGTGGTGAGCACCGCGACGCGGACGCGGGGATGGACGGCCACCGCGGGGATCCCCGCCGCCGCCAACACGCCCAGGTCGCCGGGTCGCAGCCCCTGCCCCGCCTGCACGAGCCGTTGCCCCACGCGCAGGTCCTCGCCGGCCAGACGAATGTGGATGCCCGCGCGCAAGGGCCTGGCGGTCTCCACCCAGTTGTCGCCGCGGGTCGTGTCTTCCACGGGCACCACCGCGTCGGCACCGTCGGGCATGGGCGCGCCGGTCATGATGCGCAGGGCCTCGCCCGGCCCCACGGCGCTGAGCGGCACGCCCCCGGCGGCCAGATCGCCCAGCACGCGCAGGCGGACGGGATGTTCCGGCGTAGCGCCCGCCAGATCCGCGGCCCGCACCGCGTAGCCATCCATGGCCGAGTTGGTGAAGGGCGGCACGGTGGCCGCGGAGACCAGATCCTCCGCGGGAGCCATGCCGAGGATGGCCTCCAGCGGCAGCCGCCGGTCCGGCAGGGGCCCCAGGCGATCCAGGATGAGCGTGAGGGCTTCGGCAGGCGTGGGCATCAGTCCGGGTACCTCATCACCTTCCAGCTGAGGAAGGAGAAATGCCGCCAGGAGCCTGGCATGTGCGAGCCCACCGAGGCCACCAGGGTGGCGGCCAGGTACCAGGGCAGCCGGTCCGCCGGCTGCAGGGCGCCCATGCCCAGGAGGGCGAGCTTCAGGAGAACGGCCACGCCGCTGCCCTGGCTGAGGGTGGCCAGGTCCCGGGCGAGGTCGATGGCGAAGAGCAGCACGCCGCTGGCCAGCGTGAGGAGGATGGGAAGCCGCAGCGCCTCGAAGGGGGCGCCGAAGGGGAGGGCGCCCACCACCATGGCCATGGCGGCGATGTGGAGGCTGCGCAGGACCAGCTGGACCGGCCGGGCCCAGGGGAAGTGCCTGGGTGCTTCCGGAAAGAGGAGGGTCCGGAGGTTGCTGCGCGCCGACCTGGCCTCGTGGAGGGGATCCATGCCTTTGTTCTAGCAGAGTTGGCGGCCTGTGCTGAAATGGTCGGACTCAAGGAACCCGTCATGACCAAGCCCGCCCCCTCGGCCGTCACCCTCCGCATCCGCATCGCGGTGGGGGAGAACATCGCCATCGGGCAGGGTAAGGCCGACCTCCTGGAGGCCATCGGCCGCACCGGCTCCATCTCCGCGGCGGCCCGGGAGCTGGACATGAGCTACCGCAAGGCCTGGATGCTGGTGGACGAGATGAACCAGTGCTTCCCCAGTCCCGTGGTGACCGCCGCCAAGGGTGGCTTGCGGGGTGGCGGCGCGGTGGTGACCGAGCTGGGCCGGGAGGCCCTCACCCGCTTCCGCCAGATCCAGGCCAAGGCCTTCAAGGCCATCGAGGCGGATGTCCGGGAATTCCGGAAGCGCCTGCTGGGCTGAGGTGACAATCCGCCAAACAGCCACACGTCCGACTGTCGTGATCGTTATATCCCTGCGAAACTACCGAGCTGGAGGCTGACATGAACCGATCCTCGTTCCTGCGCTGGGGCCTGGCGCTGACCACGGCGCTGTCCTCCGCCTTCCTGACGGCCGTCCCGCCTGCCGAAAGGACCCTGATCCTCGCCACCACCACCAGCACCCAGGACTCCGGCCTGCTGGATGACCTCATTCCCCGCTTCGAGAAGCAGACGGGCATCACGGTGAAGACCATCGCCGTGGGCTCGGGCCAAGCCATCGCCATGGGCAAGCGCGGCGTGGCCGACGTGCTGCTGGTCCACTCCCCCGAGGCCGAGAAGGCCCTGGTGGCCGAGGGTTCCGGCGTGAACCGCCGCATCGTCATGCACAACGACTTCATCCTCGTGGGTCCCGCCTGGGATCCTGCCGCCATCCGCTCCCACGCGGCCATGGAAGCCCTCCAGCGCATCGCCGCCGCCAAGGCGACGTTCCTCTCCCGGGGCGACAACTCCGGCACCCATGCCATGGAGCTGAAGCTGTGGAAGGCCGCGGGCGTCACCCCCGACGGCCAGGCCTGGTACCAGCAGACCGGCCAGGGCATGGGGCAGACCCTGGCCATCGCCGCCGAGAAGCGGGCTTACACATTGTCAGACCGGGGCACGTACCTCGCCCTGCAGAAAAAACTGGGCCTCGCCATCCTCCATGAAGGCGATCCGTCCCTCCGGAATGTCTACCACGTCATCGAGGTAAATCCCGCGCGGTTCCCCCGGGTGAATGCAGCTGCAGCCCGCGCCTTTGCTGACTTCCTGGTGTCGAAAGATGTC
Source organism: uncultured Holophagaceae bacterium (assembly GCA_963751095.1). GTDB lineage: Bacteria > Acidobacteriota > Holophagae > Holophagales > Holophagaceae > Geothrix. The sequence goes on from CAVVTK010000010.1 coordinate 137,500, forward strand.
CAGGCACGCATCAAAGAATTCGGAATCGCAACCTTTGGCTCACCGCTATTCTTCCCTGATGCCGGTTCCCCGGAATAGGGTCTCGGCCGGAGATCGAACCCATGTCGAACGCCATCTTCAGCCTGCCCGACTCCCACAGCGAACCCATCCTCCCCTACGCCCCCGGATCCAGGGAGCGCGCCCTTCTGAAGGCCGAGCTGGACCGGCAGTTCAACCAGCAGCTCGACATCCCGCTCATCATCGGCGGCAGGGAAGTGCGCACCGGGAAGACGCAGACGGCCGTGTGCCCCCATGACCACCAGCACGTGCTGGCCACCTTCCACGAGGCCGGCGAGGCGGAAGTCCGGCTGGCCATCGACGCAGCCCTGGCCGCCAAGAAGGATTGGGAGGCCACGCCCTGGGAAGACCGCGCCGCCATCTTCCACAAGATGGCCAGCCTCATCTCCACCAAGTACCGCTACATCCTGAACGCCGCGACCATGCTCAACCAGTCGAAGAGCGCCTACCAGGCGGAGATCGACAGCACCTGCGAGACGGCGGACTTCTTCCGCTTCAACGCGAAGTTCATGGAGGACATCTACCACCACCAGCCCGTCTCGGATCCCCACGTGTGGAACCGCGTCCACTACCGGGCCCTGGAAGGCTTCGTCTTCGCGGTGACGCCCTTCAACTTCACGGCCATTGGCGCCAACCTGGCCACGGCCCCCGCCATCATGGGCAACACGGTGGTGTGGAAGCCCGCGTCCACCTCCATCCTGTCGAACTACTACCTCATGCAGCTCTTCAAGGAGGCCGGACTGCCGGACGGCGTCATCAACTTCGTCCCCGGCCCCGGGCCGCTCATCGGGAAGCTCGCCCTGGAGCATCCGGATTTCGCGGGTCTGCACTTCACCGGGTCCACGGGCGTCTTCAACAGCATGTGGAAGACCATCAGCACCAACCTCGAGAAGTACAAGAGCTACCCCCGCATCGTGGGCGAGACCGGCGGCAAGGACTACATCTTCATGCACGCCTCCGGCGACGGCGTGGAGACCGCCGCCGCCATCGTCCGGGCCGGCTTCGAGTACCAGGGCCAGAAGTGCTCGGCCTGCTCCCGCGTCTACCTCCCCGCCTCCCGCTGGACCGAGATGCAGGGGCTCATCCTGGGCCTGCTGGCCGAGGTGAAGATGGGCGACGTGCGGGACTTCCGGAACTTCTTCAACGCCGTCATCGACGAGAAGGCCTTCGACAGCACCATGAAGTACATCGAGCTGGCCCGGTCCGCCCAGGATGCGAAGATCATCGCCGGCGGCAAGGGCGACAAGAGCAAGGGCTACTTCATCGAGCCCACGGTGATCCTCACCACGAATCCCAAGTTCGTGACCATGGAGGAGGAGATCTTCGCGCCGGTAGTCACCATCTACGTCTACGAGGACGCCAGGCTCGAGGAGACGCTGAAGATCCTCGACGAGACCTCGCCCTACGCCCTCACCGGCGCCATTTTTGCGCGTGACCGCTACGTCATCAACCAGCTGACCCGGACCCTGGCCAACACCGCGGGCAACTTCTACATCAACGACAAGTGCACCGGCGCGGTGGTGGGCCACCAGCCCTTCGGCGGCTCCCGGGCCTCCGGCACCAACGACAAGGCCGGCAGCCTCCTGAACCTCATCCGCTGGACCTCCCCGCGCACCATCAAGGAGAGCTTCACGCCGCCCCGGGACATCAAGTTCCCGTTCATGGAAGCTGAGTAGGAGCGGCTTTGGACCTGATCTGGGAAGGCCTCCGGAAGGCGCTGGAGCTGCTGCTCGCGCTGGATCCCGAGGTCCTCCGGATCACCTGGCTGTCCCTGCAGGTCTCCGGGGTCGCCACCCTGATCAGCCTGGCCATCGGCCTGACGGTGGCCGTGGCCGTGGCCCTGAACGAGTTCCCGGGCAAGCGGCTGGTCATCGCGCTGCTGAACACGGGCATGGGCCTGCCGCCCGTGGTGGTGGGCCTCTTCGTGACCGTGCTGCTCTGGCGCAACGGTCCGCTGGGCTCGCTCGGCATCCTCTACACGCCCTCGGCCATGATCCTGGCCCAGGCCATCATCGCCTCGCCCATCATCGCGGGCATCAGCCTCGCCGCCCTGCAGCACCTGCCCCCGGGGCTGCGCCTGCAGATCCTGGCTCTGGGCGCCTCCCGGCCGCAGATGGTGTGGCTGCTGCTCAAGGAGGCGCGGCTGCCCCTGCTGGCCGCGGTCATGGCCGGCTTCGGCGGGGTGATCTCAGAGGTGGGTGCCTCGATCATGGTCGGTGGCAACATCAAGGGCCAGACGCGCGTGCTTACCACCGCCACCGTGATGGAGACCGGCAAGGGCAACTTCGATGTGGCCATCGCCCTCAGCCTCATCCTGCTGGTGCTGGCCTTTTCCGTGAACGCCCTGCTCACCCACCTCCAGCAGCGCGGGCGGCGGCCATGAGCCGGGAGCGGATCCTCGAGGCGCGGGATCTCACGGTCCACCGCGGAGCCGTGCAAGTGCTGGAGATCCCTGAACTGGACCTCCGCACAGGCGAAGTGCTGGCCCTTATGGGGCCCAATGGCGCGGGGAAGACCACCCTGATGCTCACCCTGGCGGGCCTCCTCGCCCCCTCGGCCGGATCTGTGCACTTCAAGGGCTCGGCCCTCCAGACCAAGGGCGACCGGGAGGCCTTCCGCCGCCGCACGACCATGGTGTTCCAGGACCCGCTCCTCTTCGACGCCACCGTCGCCCAGAACATCGCCACGGGCCTGAAGCTGCGTGGCCTCTCCGCGGCCGAGCGGAAGCCCCGGGTGGCGGCCTGGGCCGAACAGCTGGGTCTGGGCGCCCTGCTGGATCGCCCCGCCCACCAGCTCTCGGGAGGCGAGGCCCAGCGCACGGCCCTGGCCCGGGCCTTCGTCCTGACCCCAGAGATCCTCTTCCTGGACGAGCCCTTCGCGGCGCTGGACCCCCAGTCCCGCGATGAGCTCATCGGGGACCTGGGCCACTTGCTGGCCGAGACCGGCACCACGGCCGTGATTGCCACCCACGACCAGGGCGAGGCCGCCCGTCTGGCACACCGGCTGGCGGTCATGAAGGAGGGCCGGATCATCCAACGAGGGGGGCTCAGAAAGGTCACGAACCACCCGGAGGATCCCTTCGTCGCCGCCTTCGTCGGCATGGAGACCCTGCTCAAGGGGCAGGTGGCGGAGTGCCGGGAGGGCCTGCTCACCCTGCGGATCCGGAAGGGGACCGGCGGCGGCGAGGTCGTGGCCCTGGGCGAGGCCCAGCCCGGCCAGACCGTCCTGGTGGGGGTCCGCCCGGAGCACGTGGCCCTGTCTTTACACTCCGACAACGCCAGCAGCGCCCGGAACGCATTCCCGGGGGCTGTGACCAAGGTCATACCCCGGGGCCCTTTCTTCAAGATCGAGCTGGATTGCGGGTTCTTCCTCACGGCCTTCGTCACGGCCCAATCCCTGTCGGAACTGGAGCTTCGGCCGGGCCGTCCCGTGGTGGCCTCCTTCAAGGCCACGTCCGTGCACCTCGTCCGCAAGGAAGGCCTCACTCCGGAAGTGTGACCGGTATCCATTGCCCGGATAACGGCCCAGGACTAGCCTCGACAAGGGGATGGCCATGCCATCCCTCGTTGGTTTCTGTTCCCCCGAACCGTCCGGAGACGCGAGCGCCATGAAACAGCTGGTCATCGATTTCCAGAAGTGTGATGCAGGGCGCAACTGCAATCACGAGTGCGAGCTGGAGTGCGCGATCAAGGTCTTCAAGGTGGACGATCCCGCCCAGGCGGCCCTCCAGATCAAGGCCTACGAGGACGGCGGCGGCCACGCCATCCTCTGCGACCAGTGCGGCGACTGCGTGGTGGTCTGCCCCACCGAGGCCCTCAAGCGCAACAAGCTCGGCGTCGTGATGATCGACAAGAAGATCTGCGTGGGCTGCTACATGTGCATCGGGTTCTGCGAGAAGGAGGCCTTCATGCGGAACTCCGACTGGATCACGCCCCACAAGTGCACCTCCTGCGGTGTCTGCGTGAAGGTCTGCCCCCACGGCGCCCTCTCCATCGTGGACGTGCCCGAGCCGCCGGTCCGGATCATCTGAGAAAAGGGAACCCATGAGCCAGCTCGTCTTCGATCCCAGCAAAGTCATGAACATCGATCACACCAAGCGCACCGAGTACCTCAACGGGCTCGAGGCCATCAAGGCCGCGCACAAGGTGCTGAAGGAGATCACCTACACGCCCAGCCTGCCGGACAAGGGCTACACCAACCGCACGCTGTACGTGAATGTGGGCAGCCTTGAGATCAGGGAGAAGCCCGTCACTCAAGCGATGAAGGACTTCTTCATCGGCGGCCGCGGCTTCGGCCTCTACCACCTGTGGAACGCGGTGAAGCCCACCACCCGGTGGAACGATCCCGAGAACGAAATCATCATCAGCCCCGGGCCCGTGTCAGGCATGACCCAGTACGCGGGCACCGGCAAGTCGCTGGTGGTGAGCCTCTCGCCCCAGACCGACATCCCCATCGACTCCAACGTGGGCGGCTTCTACGGCCCCCTGCTGAAATTCTCGGGCTTCGACGCGCTCGAGCTGCAGGGCAAGTCCGACAAGGACGTCATCCTCTTCATCGACGGCCAGAAGGGCATCATCCGCATCGAGGAGGCCCCCACGGATCCCGTGGACAGCCATGTGCTGGCCGAGATCCTCACCCACATGTACGCCGAGAATGAGGCGGACCTGCCGAACATCTCCGTGGTCTCCACGGGCGCCGCCGCCGAGCACAGCCTCATCGGCATGCTGAACTTCTCCTTCTACGATCGCCGCCGCAAGTGCGTGCGCTTCAAGCAGGCGGGCCGCGGTGGCATCGGCACCGTGTTCCGGAACAAGCGCATCCGCGCCCTGGTGATCCGCGGGCCCAAGGTGGCCGGGGATATGAACCACCCGGTGGACCCCGAGACCATCGCCAAGACCGGCATCAAGTACCACAAGGAGATCCGCGAGAACGACGGCACCCAGTGCATGATGCGCCGCAACGGCACCGCGCACATCGTCGAGATCATGGACGCCTACGACCTGCTGCCCGTCCACAACTTCCAGTACGGCTCGCACCCGGATGTCCACAAGATCGACAGCAGCTACTGGCAGCAGCGCTGCACCCAGGTCACCGTGGACGGCTGCTGGTACGGCTGCTCCATGGCCTGCGCCAAGGGCGCGGACGGCCTCACGGTCCAGACCGGCCCCTACAAGGGCCACCTGGTCTCCGTGGACGGCCCCGAGTACGAGAACGCGGCGGGCCTCGGCTCCAACTGCGGCGTGTTCGATCCCGACTACCTGCTCGAGCTGAACTTCTACTGCGACACCTACGGCATCTGCACCATCACCTACGGCACGCTCACGGCCTTCGTGATGGAGTGCTACCAGCGCGGCATCCTCAACAAGGAACGCACGGGCGGCCTGGAGATGGTCTGGGGCAACGCCAAGGACGACCTGGAGATGATGCACCAGATGGCCCGTGGCGAAGGCTTTGGCAAGATCGCCGGCATGGGCGTGAAGAAGATGAAGGAGCACTTCATCAAGCAGGGATGGGGCGATCCCCAGCTCATCAACGACATCGGCATGGAGAACAAGGGCCTCGAGTACTCCCAGTACATGTCGAAGGAATCGCTGGCCCAGCAGGGCGGCTACGCGCTCACCAACAAGGGCCCCCAGCACGACGAGGCCTGGCTGATCTTCATGGACATGGTCAACAAGCAGCTGCCCACTTTCGAGGACAAGGCGGAGGCGCTCTACTACTTCCCCCTCTTCCGCACCTGGTTCGGCCTCAACGGCTTCTGCAAGCTGCCTTGGAATGACGTGGTCCCGGCCAACAACTCCGAGCAGCCCGAGGCGCACAAGGTGCCCGAGCACGTGCAGAACTACGTGGACCTCTTTACCGCCACCACGGGCATCAAGATCACGAAGGAAGACCTCATCGTGCAGTCCGCAAAGGTCTACAACTTTCAGCGCGTGTTCAACATTCGCATGGGGAAGGGCCTGCGCCTGCACGATGCTGCGCCCTACCGTTCCCTCGGCCCCGTCACCAGGGAAGAGTACGAATCCCGCGCCGAGCGCTACGACCAGCAGATCGTCACCGAGATGGGCCTCGACCCCAAGGGCAAGACCACCGAAGAGAAGATGGCCCTGCACCGCGAGTGGCGCACCGGCCGCTTCTCCAAGCTCATGGACAGTGTCTACACCCGCCGCGGCTGGACTCTGGACGGCGTGCCGACCCTGGCGCGCCTGAAGGAACTGGGCCTCGACGCCTTCCCGGAAGTGGTGGAAGTCGTGAAGCAGCACCTGTGATGAGGCTCCATTCGCTGCGCGAATGGAGATGGGAAATGACATGATTCTCGTCAATGAGGAACCGCTTGAGTGGCACCCGGGCATGACCGTCCGGGACATCCTGCGGCTGAAGAACTACCGCTTCCCCATGCTGGTCATCCACATCGGCGACACGCTGGTGCCGAAGAGGGACTACGACACGGCCACCGTCCCGGACGAGGCGGTGGTCAAGGTGATCCACCTCATCAGCGGGGGCTGACGAGAGGCAGCAGGATCCGGAACCGCGTGCCCAGGCCGGGTTCGCTTTCCACGCTCAGGCTGCCGCCGCCCTCCTCCACCATGGCCTTGAGCGAGGAAAGACCCAAGCCGGTGCCCTTGCCCGGTTCCTTGGTGGTGTAGAAGGGGTCGAAGATCCGGGCCAGGACCTCGGGCGCCATGCCGGTGCCGGAATCGATCACCTCGATCAGGGCTTGGCCACTCCCGGGGCTGCTCCGAACGACCTGGATGCCGAGATGGCCGCCCGTGGGCATGGCATCCCGGGCATTGGCCACCAGGTTCACCATCATCTGCTCCAGCCGGAGAGTGGAGCTCTTCACGATCAGAGTGTCCTGCAGGGGAACATCGATGACCAAGTTCACGGCGCGTGGGATGAGCAGGCGGAGGGTCACCTCCATGCCGCGCAGCTCCCGGCCCAGGTCCACGGGCTGGAGCGCTTCCTCCTCCCGCCGGGCGAACTCCATGAGCCGCCGGGTGAGCAGGGCGGCGCGGTCGGCGGCCATGGCGATGCGGTTGAGTTCCGTGGCGCCAGGAACGACGCCATCCTCCAGGTTCATGACCGCCAGATCGGCCGAGCTCTTCACGGCGCCCAGCAGGTTGTTGAGGTCGTGGGCGAGTCCGGCCCCCATCATGGCCAGGGCGTTCATGCGCTCCGTGCGGATCAAGGTGTGCTGGGCCTGTTCTAAAACCCTGGTCCGCTCATGGACTCGATCCTCCAGCGTTTGGCGCGCCGATTCGAGGTCCTCGACCGCCTGCACCTGCCGCAGCAACAGGAGCACGACCATCACGAGGAAGATGCCGGAGGCGCCCCGCACCAAGTAGAGGGGGGCCTGGAGAATGAGCACCGCCATGACGCTGAGGGCCCCAACGACGGGCACATAGGGAAGCGACCGGGCGAGTTTCCAGGCTCCACCCTGGGGCATGGGGGTTTCCTCGGGCGTCGGGGACCAGGCGGCGAGTCCCTGGAACAGGGGAATGCACCCCACCAGAACCCACCACCACTGCACCTCCGGGGCCGCGGGAAGGCCCGCTCCCGCCCACCAGGTAAGCACCACCAGCCAGGCCAGGGCCGAGGCCCCGAGCCAGCCCAGGGGACCCCTGAACCGATGAGGTTGGTCGGCGGTCATGAAGACCAGCCCGCCGCCCATCAGGGCCGCATTCAGGTAGGCCACGAGGACTCGCACGCTCAGGTCCTGATTGGCCGTGCGCAGGGCTCCGTGGACCCCCACCACCCACAGAATGAACAGCACAGAGGCCGCAAACAGAAGACCGTCCAGGACCCGCCTCCGGTCCCCGCCTTGCTGCCTTCGGCCCTTCGGAAAGCTCAGGACACCCGCCAGCACCAGGAGACCCGTCGCAAGGCTCAGGAGCCTGGTTATGGCCATGCCCAGGGCCAGGGGATGGCCCAAGGCTGGGGGGACCCACAGCGAAATGGTGATGACATCCAGAAAAGTGGAGGCCCAGAGCAGCAGCCAGGCCAGCCGCTCTGAGCTGCTGGCCCTCCAGGCCCGGTAGCCGAGGCTCGCACAAACCAGCACTTGCACCAGCAGATAACCGAAGATCCAGGCAAAGCCCCGCCGTCCTGGGCCAAGGGCCTGGTGGGTGATGGCCACCAGGACCCAGGCACCCACCAGAGCGAGGCGGGCCCACCGGGCCCAGCCAACGGGTGGGGCTTCCCCTGCGGGCCCTGGGCCCGTGGTGGTGGCTGGCGGCTGTGGTTGGGTGGGGGTCGGCCCGGTCAAGGAGAGCCCCTTTTGAGGAAGGTTGGCACTGAGCTTAGCGGCAGAGCCGCAGGCTCTCCTTAATATCACCAACCCGCATACGCCTGCTCAGAGTTCCAGGGTGATGCCCTGGGCCAGTTCCACGGTGCCGCTGAAGTTGATGGCGCTGGTCTGGCGGCGCATGTACGCCTTCCAGGCATCCGACCCGCTCTCGCGGCCGCCTCCGGTTTCCTTCTCGCCGCCGAAGGCCCCGCCGATCTCGGCGCCACTGGTGCCCGTATTCACGTTGGCGATGCCGCAATCACTGCCCGCCGCCGAGAGGAACAGCTCGCTCTCCCGCTGGTCGTTGGTGATGATGGCGCTGGAGAGGCCCTGGGTCACGCCATTCTGGAGCGCGATGGCGTCCTCGATGGTGTGGTAGGTCATGAGGTAGAGGATGGGCGCAAAGGTCTCCTCCTTCACGATGGGCAGGTTGCCTTGCACCTCGGCGATGCAGGGCGTGAGGTAGCAGCCGCCCGCATTCGGCAGCCGCTCACCACCGACGAGGATCTGCCCGCCCTCGGCCTTGACCTTCTCGATGGCCGCCAGCATGGTGTCCACGGCCCCGGTGTCCACCAGGGGGCCCATGAGGATCTTGGGATCCCGAGGATCGCCGATGGGCGTCTTCCGATAGAGCTCCAGCAGCCTGGCCTTGAAGGCCCCGGCGACGGCTTCGTGGAGGATGACCCGGCGGGTGGTGGTGCACCGCTGGCCCGAGGTTCCGATGGCGCCGAAGTAGATGGCGCGGACCGCGATGTCCAGGTCGGCCTTGTCGCTCACGATGACGGCGCCATTGCCGCCCAGCTCCAGGATGTGCTTGCCGAAGCGTTCCTGCACCAGCCTGCCCACATGGCGGCCGCCGGGCACCGAGCCAGTGTAGGACACCAGGGCCACCCGGGGGTCCGTGTTGATGAGGTCGCCGATGTCGCTGCCCTTGCCGATGGCCAGGCTGCAGATGGCGGGATCGTAGCCGAAGTCCCGGAGCACCTTCTCGGCGATCTTCGTGCAGGCGATGGCCGTGAGCGGTGTTTTCGACGAAGGCTTCCACAGGACGGTGTCGCCGCAGACCAGGGCGATGGCCGTGTTCCAGCTCCAGACCGCCACGGGGAAGTTGAAGGCCGAGATGACGCCCACGACGCCGAGGGGATGCCACTGCTCCTGCAGGCGGTGCATGCGCCGCTCGCTGGGCATGGTGAGCCCATAGAGCTGGCGGGAGAGGCCCACGGCGAAATCGCAGATATCGATCATCTCCTGGACCTCGCCCAGGCCTTCGCGCAGCGTCTTGCCCATCTCCAGGGTGACCAGCTCGGCCAGGGCCGCCTTGTTCCGGCGCAGCTCGTCACCGATGGCCTTCACCACCTCGCCGCGCTTGGGGGCAGGCACCAGCTTCCAGCTGGCGAAGGCCGCATGGCTCTTGGCCAGGATGGCGTCGAACTCCTGGGGCGTGACGTTGGCGACCGTGGCCAGCAACTCGCCGTTGATGGGGGAGACCACGGTCTGGAGCTTGCCTTCACCCACCCACTCGCCGGCGAACCCGCCGGGATTCACGTCCGAAATGCCCAGGGACTTCAGGATCTTCTGCATGGCCATCCTCCTGGTTTCATTTGTAACGTTTTTTGTTTCAATTAAGAAATTCATTCGATTCACGATCAACATGAATATGATTCATGTTCATGGACGCCCTGCTCGACCTGCCCCAGCTGCGCACCTTCTACACCCTGGCCCAGACGGGCGGCTTCACCGCCTGCGCCCGCAAGCTCAACCGCACCCAGTCCGCCGTCAGCCATGCCATGGCCAAGCTGGAGAACCTGGCGGGAGTCCCCCTCCTGGCCCGCCGGGGCCGGGACCTGGGCCTGACCGAGGAGGGCCGCCGGCTCTACCTGGCCTGCGAGCAGGTCTTCGCCACCCTGGACGCGGCGACCGAGGACCTGCGCCGGCACCAGTCGCTCGGCATGGGGCGGCTCCGGGTGGGCACCACCGTGGAGTTCGGCAGCAGCATCCTCATGAAGCACATGCAGCCGTTCCTGGCGGCGAATCCCGGCCTGGAGATCGACTTCACCCTGAGCCACGACCTGCTGGGGCCCCTGCTGCGGGACGACCTCGACCTGGTCATCGACTGCCAGGAGCACCCGCTCCCCGCGCTGAAGAAGTCGCCCCTGTTCCGGGAGACCTACGTGGTGGCCTGCTCGAAGGCCTTCCGGAAGGCCCACCGGCTACGCGCGCCGGCGGACCTCTCCCGGGGGCCCGTCCTCTCCCTGGACAAGGCCGGCGCCTGGTGGAACCGCTTCCTCATGGCCGTGCCGGACCAAGAGCAGCCGCAGCTGGATCGGATCATTGCCGTGGACCACATCCGCGCCATGATCCACGCCGCCGTCGAAGGCATGGGCGCCCTGCTGGTGCCCCGCTACAGCGTGCTGGGCGAGCTCCAGCGCGGCGACCTCGTGGCCCTCTTCCCCGCCATCCGCCCCACCGAGGATCGCTTCTCCATCTACCAGAAGAAGGTGAAGGCCGGCCACGAGAAGCAGCGGCTGCTGACGCGCTACCTGCAGGGGTTGAGTCCTGCCGAGTTCGGGTCGTAGGTGGTACAGGTCCCCACCAGCATCTCGACATGCTCCAGGCCTCCGGCCTGGAGTTAACTGCCCGCCGCAGGCGGGCAGCAGGAACGGGCCTGCCATGGAACCACTGCTCAACGGAAGGCGGCCTCCAGCTCATTCCGCAGGCAATCCAGCGAGGCCGGCGCCAGCAGGCCATGGTCGTCCTCGAGGACATGCAGCGCTGTCGCCGGGTTCCGATCCCGGTAGGCCTCACTCTCGGCCAGAGGCACCGCCTCGTCGAAGCGGCCATGGAGGATCACCGTGGGCACCGGAATGCGCCAGGCATCATCGTCCAGCCAGCGTGAAAGGTCCCGCAGCAGCTCCGGCCCCAGGCGCAGCAGCCTGCCAGCGCCATGATGGAAGACGTCCATCTCCCCCCGCTCCCGGTAGGCGGCCCAGCCGGGGCTGGTCATGCGGCGCCGGGCGAAGTGGATGGCGGGGGCGAGCAGGATCAAGGACCGGATCGCTGCGCCGCGCTGGGCCACCGCCGTGGCGATGAAGCCGCCGAGGGAGCTGCCGATGAGCACGGGCGGTCCCGACAGCGTTCGGAGCAGGGCCTCCACCGCCTCCACCTGGGCCGTGAGGGTGAGCGTCTCGAAGGTAGGCAGGTTCAGATCGGGCGCATGAAAGGAGATCCCACGCTCCTCCGCCCAGCAACGGGCATAGGTCCCCTTGTTCCCGCCGGGGGAGGACGAGAAGCCGTGGAGGTAGACGAGGCCCATCGCCCATGATCTCTCATGCCGTTCAGCATGCAAAAGGCCGCCTTTCGGCGGCCTTTTGCTAACTCCCCGCCACGGGCGGGGAGCAGGGACAATCCTTACATCTGGTCCTTGAGCCCCTTCGCGGTCTTAAAGACGACCTTGCGGCCGGCGGGGATCTTGATGCTCTCGCCGGTCTTGGGGTTGCGGCCCATCTTCTCCTTGGTCGCGCGCACTTCGAAGGTGCCGAGGCCGAAGAGGTTGACGCGATTGCCGGAAAGGAGGGTCTCGACGATGTGGTCGCGGACGCCGTCGAGGATGGACTTGGCGCGGGCCTTGGACAGGTCCTGGGCCTCCGCGAGGTTGGCGGCGAGTTCAGCGATGCCGAGGGTATCGGGCTTGGAGGTGCTCTTGGCCATGGATGGACTCCTTGGAATGGGTTGGGCAGGCTTCCCGGCGGCGCGGAAAGGCCTGGATGACCGGCTTCCCCGCAGGGGCCGGCCACCGAAGGGATGGGGTGGACGGTGGGTTACTCAGCAACCGCGGCGGCGCTGACCTCGAGGTTGACCTTGGCGTGGACGCCGCTGTAGAGGCGCACGTCGACCACGTAGGTGCCCGCATCCTTGATGTGGGGCACGGTGATGTCGCGGCGGTCGAGCGTGAAGCCCTTGGCCTTGAAGAGCTCGGCCACGTCGGCGTTGGTGACGGAACCGAAGAGGTGGCCGTTCTCGCCGGCCTTCTTGGCCACAGCGAGGCTGATGGCCTCGAGCTTCTCGGCCAGGCTCTTGGCATCGGCCAGTTCCTTGGCGCGGAGCTTCTCGGCGCGGACCTTCTCGAGCTCGATCTGGCGCTTGTTGCCGGCGGTGACGGGCAGGGCCATCTTGCGGGGCAGCAGGAAGTTACGGGCGTAGCCGTCCTTGACGTTCACGACATCGCCGCGAACACCGAGGTGGGTGACGTTCTCGATCAGAAGGATTTCCATGGGGACTCCAGGGAGGAGGAGGGGTTGGGTCCGGCCAGCGCCACGTGCTCGCGTTGTCCCCGCGTGGGTGAGACGGCGTCCTGCGCCGTCAGGGCCGGGTCCTTGGGAACCCGCCCTGTCCCCCGGTGGGTTCAGGCCGATCAGAAAATCCAGTCTATCCTGGGACCAGACGATACCCAAGCAAGGATTTCCCATCCCGCGGAGCCTGAATGAGCACTTTTGCCGATCGACGCGACACGCGACGCATCATCGTCGGCCCCGACTTCAGCATCTCCTTCCTGCTGAAGGGCCATGCCTACCAGGACGTGCGCATCACCAACCTGAGCCCGGGGGGCTGCTTCGCCCTGGTCGGCGCCCGGGATGCCCGGCTCTTCGAGCGGGGAGCCGTCCTGGAGAACCTGATCCTGGAGCATCCCGAGTTGCCCAAGGCCCCCATCATCGCGGCCGTGTCCTACGTCCTGGGTGGCCGGCCTGCCACCGACCCCATGGAGATGGTCGGCATCGGCATCCAGTTCCTGGGCGTGGAAGACACCGCCCAGGCGGCCTTGAATGTCTGGGTCGACGCCGCCACGGCCTCGCAGCAATAGTTCTCTCCGGGGGGCGCCTACTTCTTCCCGAAGAACCCCAGGATCGCGGCAGCCACCTCTTCCCGCATGGTTTCAGTCATTTCGGGATAGACGGGCAGGCTGAGCACTTCCTTGGCAGCCCGCTCGGACTCCGGCAGCTGACCGGCCTTGTAGCCCAGGTCCTTGAAGCAGGGCTGCTCGTGGAGGCAGATGGGGTAGTAGATGGCGCTGCCGATCCCGCGCTCCTTCAGGTGGGCCTGCAGCGCATCGCGCTTGCCACCCTTCACGCGGATGGTGAACTGGTTGTAGATGTGGCGGCCGTCGGGCACCACCTCGAGGGGCAGCACGGCCTCGTCAGCGGCCAGCCCCTTCATGCGCCGCAGGTACCACGCGGCGTGCCCGCGGCGCCCCTCGTGCCACCCGTCCAACATGGGCAGCTTGGCCCGCAGCACCAGGGCCTGGAACTCGTCCATGCGCCCATTCATGCCCACCTCGTGGTGCATGTAGACCGGCTCCATTCCATGCACGCGGATGCGTCGCACCCGGGCGGCCAACGCGGCGTCATCGCGGATGGCGGTCATGCCGGCGTCGCCGAAGGCGCCGAGGTTCTTGGTGGGGTAGAAGCTGTAGGCGGTCATATCGCCGAACTGGCCCGCGGACTTGCCCCAGCCCTTGGCGCCCAGGCTCTGGCAGGCGTCCTCGATGACCGGGATGCCGTGCTTCTTTCCCACCGCCATGATGCCGGGCATGTCGGCCAGCTGGCCGAAGAGGTGCACGGGCATGATGGCCTTGGTGCGGGGCGTGATGGCCGCCTCCACCAGGGCGCCGGTGGCGTTGAAGGTGGCGGGCTCCAGGTCGATGAAGACGGGCTTCGCGCCCAGGCGCGAGACGACGCCGGCCGTGGCGAAGAACGTGAAGCTGGGGACGATGACCTCGTCTCCATGCCCGATGCCCAGGGCCATGAGCGCCGCCAGCTGCGCGTCGGTGCCGCTGGACATCGCCACAGCATGGGCGGCGCCGGCGTAGGCGGAGATCTCCGCTTCAAGCCCCTTCACATTCTCGCCCAAGATGAAGGCGGAACGATCGATGAGGCCCGAGAGACCCTCCAGCACCTTCGCCTTGATGGCGGCATTCTGCGGCGCGAGTTCAAGCATCGGGACGGGCATGGGGCCTCCAAAGATCGCGGGTACCAGTATGCCAGCGGGTCAAGCGAGATTCAGTCACATCGACACGGACGAGCGCCAAAGATTAAAAGATCACCGCCAAGACGCGAAGACGCCAAGTTTCTTTGTGTCTCGCGTATCGCCTCAGGCGGTGCCGAGAAGAGTTGCAACGGCAGATTCACTTGTCTTTCTTGGCGCCCTTGGCGTCTTGGCGGTGATCAGTTGTCCTTGCCTTCCTCTGAAGCCTCTACGGCCTTCGTCGGGCGCATGAGGGGGAAGAGGATGACGTCGCGGATGCTGGCGCTGTTGGTGAGCAGCATGACCAGGCGGTCGATGCCGATGCCTTCGCCGCCGCAGGGCGGAAAGCCGTGCTCCAGGCTGGTGATGAAGTCCTGGTCCAGCAGCATGGCCTCGTCGTTGCCCGCCTCGCGCTCGTCCATCTGGGCCTGGAAGCGACCCATCTGGTCGATGGGATCATTCAGCTCGGAGTAGGCGTTGGCCAGTTCCATGCCGCCGATGAAAAGCTCGAAACGATCCACAAAGCGGTCATCGCCTTCGAGGGTCTTCGTCAGCGGCGACAGCTCAATGGGGTAGTCCGTGATGAAGGTGGGCTGGATGAGCTGCTTCTCACCATGGTGCTCGAAGAGGTCCCCCAGCAGGGTGCCCACGGTCTTCTTGCCTGCGTCCTCGATGTGCACGGCTCTGGCCAGGGCCCGGACGCTGTCGGCATCCTCCAGCAGGTGACGGTCGATGCCGCCGTACTCGGCGATGGCGTCCTTCATGGTGAGTCGGCGGAAGGGCGCGGCGTATGAGATCGTCTGCTCGCCCCAGGGCAGGGATTCCGAGCCCACCACGGTCCGGGCCACGCTGGAGATCAGGCCTTCGGTCAACGCCATCATGTCCCGCAGGTCCTGACCGGCGGCGTAGAACTCCATCATCGTGAACTCAGGATTATGGCGGACGCTGAGGCCCTCGTTGCGGAAGTTCCGGTTGATCTCGAAGACCTTCTCGAAGCCGCCCACGATGAGCCGCTTGAGGTACAGCTCCGGAGCGATGCGGAGGTAGAGGGCCATGTCCAGGGCATTGTGGTGCGTGATGAAGGGACGGGCGGTGGCGCCACCGGGAATGGGCTGCATCATCGGCGTCTCCACCTCGAGGTAGCCCTGGTCTTCCATGAAGCGCCGCACGGCGCTCACGAGGCGCGACCGGGTCTGGAAGGTCTTCAGCACGTCGCCGTTGGAGATGAGATCAAGGTAGCGCTGGCGGTACCGCTGTTCCTTATCCTGCAGGCCGTGCCATTTCTCAGGCAGGGGCAGCAGAGCTTTGCTGAGGAACTGGATGTCCTTCACCCGCACGCTCAGCTCGCCGGTCTTGGTGCGCATGAGCGGACCCGTGACGCTGATGAAGTCCCCCATGTCCAGGAGCTTGAGGGTCTCCCAGCTGGTCTCGGACAGGTCGTTCATGCGGAAGAAGCCCTGGATCTTCTCGCCGTTCTCGGTGAGGTGCGCGAAGACGCTCTTGCCCATTTCGCGGATGGTGAGGATGCGGCCCATGACCGATACCGTGGACTCGAGACCCTCCAGCTTCTCGTTGGGCCAGGCCTCGGCATCGGCGTAGGTCGCGGCCAGCTCGGCGATGCCGTGGGTGCGCGTCGCCTTCCGGGGCCAGACCTCGACACCAAGGGCCTTCAGCTTCTCCAGCTTCTCGAGGCGCACATCGCGGTACTGGTTGGGCTGCATGGGGACTCCGGCACGAACCATGTAGTTTAGCGGAGGGGCCTCAGTCTCCGAAGCCGCTGCTGCAAATTGGTCCTTCCGTCTCAGTGCGTGGGCGGCATAAGGGGCCGTAACGAAACAACCAGAATGGCGCTGGTTATTTCGCAACGGCCCCTAAGCGATAGGCCACGAACCCCGACAGGTCCGGGGCCGTGAAGGTCCCGGCCTCTTCGCTGAACCCGAAGCGCCACCGGGGCAGCCGCGTGTGCCGCAAGGTCCAATGCTGCTGCCAGCCGGCGCGGTCGAGGCGGGACAGGCCGGTGCGATAGGGGCTCCCGGTGTAGCCGAGGCTGACCTCGATCCCCAGTCCTGAGATCAGGCCCGGCCCCTCCCCGACCCAGCCGAGGCCGCCCCAGGCCCGGCTGAGGGAGGTCTGGTCCATGACCGCCCGCAGGGGGCTGTGTTCGGGAAGGCCCAGCCACACCCGCTCCACCTGCCCGGAGAAACGCCAACGCCCGTACCGGCGCCACAGGGCGGCCCCCGCCAGGCCATCGGTGCCCCCACTGCCGGAAAAGTCCGCCTGCCTGCCCGTGGGCAACTGGATGGAGACTCCGACCCTCCCGCCGGCCTCGGCGGTGCCGAAGGGGCGGACCCAGGCCACGTCCAGATCCATGAGCGCCCAGCCGGGGCGGGTGAGTTCCCCGATGACGCGGCCGTCCCGCTCCAGGTGGTAGACGAGGCGATTCTTCGGCGCGTCTTCCCGGCCCCCCTGGGGCATGTTGAACAGCTGGTGCCAATTCCAGATGGCCTGATCGGCGATGCCGCCGGAGCGGTAGGCCACGCGAACCCGGACATTGATCCGCGAGGAGCCGGCCTTCAGGGCCCAGTCTCCAGTCAGCTGCCAGGACTCGCCATCCAGCCGGGCGAAGGTGCGGCCATCGGCGCTCCGTTCCAGGTCCGGGCGCAGCATCTGGCTCGTGGATTCGAGGGCCAGTTCGTTGACGCCTTCGGGCAGGGGCTCGGGGAAACCCTCGAACCAGGCCAGCCGATTCGGACGGGGCGTTTCCTGGGCGGTGATTCCGATGGTTGCCAACCCCAAGATCATGGCAGACAGGGGACCTGCACCCCCTTTAAGGACCCGCAAGGATAGATTGACCAAGGTCACGGAACATCCTTTGCTCAATGGTAATACTCTGCCCTGACGCATCCCCGGCACGGCCAACTCAATCTTTGAATGTTCATAAATGATTGATAGATCTTCAAAAGAACACTTCACACCTTTACACTCCCCCCGCCGCACTCAATCCTCCCCTCCCTTTTTTACAGGAGCCGTCCCATGACCCGTCTCAAAACTCGCCTGAAGGAAATGATCGAGGAGCACCGGCCCCGCACCACCCGGTTGCTGAAGGAATTCGGGAAGGTCGTCATCGACGAGGTGACCATTGACCAGTGCATCGGCGGCGCCCGCGACATCAAGTGCCTGGTGACCGACCTCTCGTACCTCGACTCGCAGGAAGGCATCCGCTTCCGCGGCAAGAACATCCCCGAGACCTTCGCGGCCCTGCCCAAGCTGCCGGGCGCCGAGTACCCGACGGTGGAGTCCTTCTGGTACTTCATGCTCACCGGCGAGATCCCGACTGCGGCCGAGGCCGAAGAGGTCCACCAGGACTTCAAGTCCCGCGCCAAGGTGCCCGGCTACGTCTTCGACGTGCTGCGCGCCCTGCCCAAGGACAGCCATCCCATGGTGATGCTCTCCACGGCGGTGCTCGCCATGCAGAAGGAGAGCAAGTTCAACAAGCTCTACCACAGCCTCAAGAAGAACGACTACTGGGACTCGATGTACGAGGATGCCTGCGACCTGCTGGCCAAGCTGCCGGAGATCGCCGCCTTCATCTACCGCTACAAGTACAAGAATGGCGACATCATCCCCGGCAACTACGACCTGGACTTCGGCGCCAACTTCGCCCACATGATGGGCATCGCGAAGCCCTATGACGATGTGTCCCGGATGTACTTCATCCTCCACAGCGACCACGAGAGCGGCAACGTCAGCGCCCATACCACCCACCTCGTGGCCTCCGCCCTCTCCGATGCCTACTACTCCTTCAGCGCCGGCCTCAACGGCCTGGCCGGCCCCCTGCACGGCCTGGCCAACCAGGAAGTGCTGGACTGGATCAAGGATTTCCAGAAGAAGCTCGCCGGCGCGGAACCCACCGAGGAGAACGTCAAGCAGGCCCTCTGGGACACGCTCAACTCCGGCCACGTGATTCCCGGCTACGGCCACGCCGTGCTCCGCAAGACCGATCCGCGCTACACCGCGCAGATGGAGTTCTGCCAGAAGCACCTGCCCAATGATCCGCTCTTCAAGCTGGTCAACATGATCTACCGCGTGGCCCCGGGCGTGCTCACCGAGCAGGGCAAGACCAAGAACCCCTGGCCCAACGTGGATGCCCAGAGCGGCGTCATCCAGTGGTACTACGGCCTCACCGACTACGATTTCTACACCGTGCTCTTCGGCGTGGGCCGCGCCATCGGCGTGCTGGCCAACATCACCTGGGACCGCGCCCTGGGCTACGCCCTCGAGCGCCCCAAGTCCGTCACCACGGCCATGCTCGAAGAGTGGGCCACCAAGGGCGGGCGCTAGACGCTCTTCCCACTGCACAAAGAAGGGCGGGCCAACTGGCCCGCCCTTCTTGCCTTGGGAGCAGCTACAGGACGTAGGTCAGATCCCGCTCCGGCGTGCGGCAGTCCAGATCGAGTCCACGGTCCCGGTGATCGGCGATCTCGGCAGTCGCACCGCTGGTGCGGCCGAACAGGAACAGCGTGAAGGCCAGGTCCTGGACCTGGTGCATGGTGATCCGGCCCGCCTGAAGGTCCTTCCAGACCAGCTTCAAGGTGATCACCGCCAGGACGGCATCCACGTTCACGCAGAAGACATTCTTCGTCACGCCTTCTGCGTAGAGTTCCTTCACGAGCAGGCGGTAGAACTCCCAGAAGACGTTGTAGACCCCCTTTCCGGCCAGCATTTCTGAGACGAACTGCTCCCTCGGATCCACATTGATCTTGTTGCCGCGGAAGACCGGGTGGTTGATGC
Source organism: uncultured Holophagaceae bacterium (assembly GCA_963751095.1). GTDB lineage: Bacteria > Acidobacteriota > Holophagae > Holophagales > Holophagaceae > Geothrix. Next base: position 156,653 of record CAVVTK010000010.1, read on the forward strand.
AGGGGATGGGCCTCACGGCGCCATCCTCCACCTCCTGGGCCTGCTTCTTGTAGGCGCCATAGGCCCGCGCCGCACGGTTGGCCATCCCCTTGAGATCCAGGCCGTGGCCCGGGTCGCCGGGGTCGGTGAGTTCCACCCCACGGAACTGCTCCAGCAGGAACTCGATGGCCTCATAGCCGTTGCCGCCGTGGGCGCGGCCCGTGTTCGCCAGGAAGCCCACGAAGGCCATGGAGATGTCGTTGCGGGCGCTGACGCTCTCCTTGGCCCCCTTCGACGAGAGGGTGCCTGGGCCATTGGTGAGGGTGAGCCCAAGCACCGTCTGGAACTCCAGCAGCTCCAGGGGCGTGGGGACGCGGCCAAAGAGCACCTTGAAGGCGTTCTCCGTGAAGCTGTGGTTCAGATTCGACAGCTTCTGGTCCACCAGCTTCTTCCAGTGGGGGTTGTGCTCCCGGTTCACCACGGAGTAGGCCACCACGCGGGACATCAGGTAGAAGTAGGTGACCGCGTCTTCCACGAGCTGCCGGCTGATGCGCTTCTCCAGCATGGGGTTCCACAGAATGCATACCGCGATGGTGGCCAGCAGGAACTCGTAGGTATCCCGGATCTCGAGACCGCGATGCTCGGCGAGCCCGATGATGTGCTGGCAGACCTTCAGGGCCACGCACGACTTCCTGGATTTCTTGACCTCCTTGAAGAGCAGCTCGGAAACGTCCGTCTTCCGGGAGGGCTCAGTCCTCAGCAGGTGCTTCTCCACGAAGGCGTCCAGCTCCGGCGGGAAGGCCTTGGTGTGCTCGTCCAGGCCGAATTCGCGGATGAGGTCGATGATGAACCGCGAGTGGTCCCGGGACTTGGCCAGCAGGTCCTTGTCGCCCACCAAGGCGATCTGGGAGGCCAGGCAGGCGTTGGGAAGGCACCCGTTGGCCCGCCCCACGTCGATGAGCTCCATGCGCCGTTCGTCGATCTTCATGAACAGGTTCAGGATGAGGTTCAGCGTGGGGATGTCCGCCTTCTCCGGCAGCACCTTGGCCAGGGAGAAGAAGAGATTTTCCTCCAGGGTGTGCAGGGACAGGTCCAGCACCGTCTTCCCGTGGAGCTCCGCCACCTGGGTTTCCGGATTCATCCTGGAGACGCCGGACTTGTCGGCCATGTTGTGCCGCAGGTAGTGGGCGCCGACCTGCTTGTTCACTTCGACGATCTGGTGGTCGTAGGGCGCGGGGGCCAGGCTGACGGGAAGGTCCAGTGACGGGGGGAGTTTCACCATGGTGTCGCCCAGCCACAGCTTCAGGGACAGATCGCCAGTCGTCGGGAAATCAGGCGTCTCGTCGATCTTCTCGTAGACGGCCCGGACGGCGTCCGGGATGTACTGGATGCTGGAGACGCGCACGCCCCGCTTGCTGACCTTGCAGGTCTTCGGATCGAAGACGTCCACCCCGAAGTACTCATCGAACCAGCGCTCCTTGCTTTCAGCGTCGTCGCCGCTGCCCGACAGCGCCCCTGCGTGGCCGCAGGCCCGGGTGATGTTCTTCTTCCAGCGGCCAGTGACGCAGGCGATGATCGGCTTGGTGAAGCCGAAGGTGCGGTCCTTGATCCAGTCCAGGGCCATCTTCTCGTAGTAGCCGCCAGGCTCCACGTAGATCACCACGGCCTTGGTGCGTGGATCGTTCTGCGCCGCGTAGAGGAACTCGGGCAGGGCGAAGTGGATGTAGACATCCTTGCCGCTGGACACGGCCGTGCTGATGCCAAAGCCAGCGGTGCGGAGGTACTCCGCCATGGTGGTGGTGAAGTTGCCGGAGTTGGAGTGGATGGCGATGGAGCCCTTTACCAGCGTTTCTTCCGGATGGTCTCCACCCAGGCTGCCGCCGATGCGGACCCGGTCCCAGGCGTTGGCCATGCCCAGGCAGTTGGCCCCGATGACATCCACGCCGGCCTCCTGGCAGAGGGCCCGGATATTGCGGGAGTCCCGGGCCGGCACCTTCTCGGTGACGATCACGATGCGCTTGAGCGCCTCGTTGTGGGTCACCAGTTCAGAGACGGCCTTGCATACGCCCTGGGGCGGAATGTAGACCACGCCCATGTCGAAGGCGATGCCCTTCTCCATGACCTCGCGGATGCTTCGATACACGGGAATGGGCCCCAGCTTCGTCTCCAGGCTGCCCCGGCGGCCGTACTGCACGCCGGCCACGATGTTGCCGCCGCTGTACTCGTGGGAGACAGGCGTCACCTTGCGGCTCTCGCTGCCCAGGATGTTCATGACGCAGACGCGGTGATCGCGGGTGACCAGTTCCTCCAGGGAGTGGAGCCCCACGTAGTAGGGGAAGGGCTTCGTCTTCAGTCGTCGCATGGCTGTCTCCTAGGCCCGGACCTGCGTTTCGATCTGCTTGCGGTAGGCTTCCGCGCCTTCGGCCCGCCACCACTCATCCACCTTCTTCGCGTATTCCAGCGTGAGGATCATCGAGGTGTCGTGCCCGAAAACCTTGTAGGGGAAGCGCAGGCGGTCCAGGATGTCCTTCGCGTAGAACATGCCCTTCACGACGTTCGGACCGCCCCGGCCGATCACCACGTAGAGCGGCTTCCAGCCAGCCTTGGACACGTGGTCGCGCAGGGCGTCGAACACGCCCTTGAAGGTCACGTAGATGTCTGTGTTGTTGGCCTTGCCGCCGATGAGCAGCAGCATGCTGGCCTTCTCGTACCAGTGCTCGAAGGCAATGCGGCTGATCTCGTAGATCTTCTCGTAGGGCGGATTCCCGCCGAAATCCGACGAGAAGATGGCCGCCTCGCCCAGGGTCTCGGTGCCCGCGCTGTTGGCCCCGCCGCCGAACATGAAGGGGATGATGCTGCCGTTCGGGTTCATCTCCAGCACATCGCTCTGGCCCTGGTAGGTGCGCAGCTCATTGATGTCCGCCTCGAAGGCCGTGGTCTCCGTCTGGAAGAGGGCATCGGGCAGGCCGATGCGCTTCCAGGCCGGGTTGTCCTGGTCGAAGCTGGCCTTCACGTCGCAGGCCACGGGCAGCACCTGGTTGCCCTTGCGCTGCACGCGGATGGGATTGAGCTCGATGGTGGTGAGCCCGTAGCCGTCGTAGAGCTCCCACAGCTTGGGCAGGTGCTGGACCAGGGCCGAGATGAAGGCCTCGGGGCAGCCGGTATCCGTGAGGGCGTTGGTGATCTCGAAGGCGTTGATGCCGATGAACGGATCGATCTCCACCACGGCCTTCTTCTCGGCCGGCAGCTCCTCGATGTCCACCCCACCCCAGGGCGTGATCGTGAACACGGGGCCCCGGTGGACGCTGGAGCTGGAGATGCTGAAGTAGACCTCCAGATCCGACGGGACGAAGGCCTCCATGGTCACGCCATTGGCCGTGACCGTCTTGTTCCCGTAGACGTGCTGGGCGAAGAACAGGTCCCGCTTGGCCTGGAGGGCCTCCTGGAGGGTGCTCACCACGCGCACCAGCCCGGCCTTCCCCTTCTTGCCCACGCCGCCGTAGAAGGCTGGCTTGACCACCAGCTTCCTGTGCTTCTCGAGGAACTGCTGGATGTCCTGGTTGGTGGCCGAGCCGTCAATGAACTCGGCCGTGGGGAACTCGACCAGCTGCAGAAGCCTGGAGCCGTGTCGCAAGCCCGAAAGTTGCATGATCCTTCCTCCGTCGACGTTGGCAATGAACTGGAGTGCCGGTCCATCTGGGGCCCGGATCCATATAAATGATATTTAGATCGTTTTTGATGGCAAGAGCAAAGATGACTCTTGAGTCGCAATACGATGCCTCTTTGATTGCCCATGAATAGTCTTCGCGGCGATCCCATTGGACCACCGTCAACCTTTCGGATTCCTTGCAACCGAAGTCGTGACAGAAGCTGGCCTCCTGTCGCGACAACTGCCCCGGGCTCAGCCCCGGGTGTCGGTGCTGGCCTTCACGAAGGCCGTGAAGAGCGGATGGGGGCTCAGCGGACGGCTCTTGAACTCGGGATGGAACTGGCAGGCCAGGAAGTAGGGATGGTCCTTCAGCTCGACGATCTCCACGAAGACGCCATCCGGGCTCATGCCCGTGAACGACAGGCCCTTGTCCTCCAGCGCCTTCCGGTACTCGTGGTTGAACTCGTAGCGATGGCGATGGCGCTCGCTGATCTCGGTGGTGCCGTAGGCCCTGGCGCCCTGGCTGCCGGCGCTGAGGCGGCAGGGGTAGGCCCCCAGGCGCATGGTCCCGCCCAACTCCTCCACGTCCACCAGCTCGCGCAGCTTGAAGATGACGCGGTGCTTCGGCGCGTCATCGAACTCGGTGGAGTCGGCCCCCTCGAGGCCGACCACGTTCCGCGCGAACTCCACGGAGGCCATCTGCATCCCCAGACAGATGCCAAAGAAGGGGATGCGCTGCTCACGGGCGTACTGGATGGACTTGATCATGCCGCGGGTGCCCCGCACGCCGAAGCCGCCGGGGACCAGGATGCCGTGGCAGTCCTGGAGGAAGCCCGCCGGATCCTGGTCCTCCAGTTCCTCGGCCTCGATCCACTTGAGGTCGACCTGGGTCTCCAGTCCGTAGCCCGCGTGATGCAGGGCCTCGATCAGGCTCTTGTAGCTCTCCTTGAACTCCACGTACTTGCCCACCACGGCGATGCGCACGCTGCCCTTGGGGTTGCGGATGCGGTGCAGCAGGTTCTGCCAGGCGCTGAGGTCCGGCGTCCTTTCGCCCAGTCCCAGCAGCGCGGCCACCTTGGCGTCCAGGCCCTCGAGGTGCAGGTTCAGTGGCACTTCGTAGATGGAGTGGGCATCGCGGCCGCTGAACACAGCGTCGGGCGTCACCGAGCAGAACAGGGCGATCTTGTCCTTCAGGTCCCGGGGGATGTCCACGTCGGCACGGCAGAGCAGCACGTCGGGCTGGATGCCCAGGGCCCGCAGTTCCTTCACGCTGTGCTGGGTGGGCTTCGACTTCAGCTCGCCCGCAGTCTTGATGTAGGGCACGTAGGTGAGGTGCATGTTGATGGCGTTGCCGAGGCCCGCCTCCAGCTTGAACTGGCGGATGGCCTCCAGGAACGGCTGGCTCTCGATGTCGCCCACGGTGCCGCCGATCTCCACGATCACCACGTCCATGTCCTTGGCGACCTTCTTCATCACGCCCTTGATCTCGTCCGTGATGTGCGGGATCACCTGCACGGTCTTGCCCAGGTAGTCGCCGCGGCGCTCCTTCTGAATCACGGTGTTGTAGATGCGGCCCGTGGTGATGGTGTGGTTCTGGGTGGTGGGAACCGAGGTGAAGCGCTCGTAGTGGCCCAGGTCGAGATCGGTCTCAGCGCCGTCGTCCGTGACGAAGACCTCGCCGTGCTGGAAGGGCGACATGGTGCCCGGATCCACGTTGAGGTAGGGATCCATCTTCATGAGCGTGACCTTGAGGCCGCGGGCCTCCAGCAGCGCACCGAGGCTCGCCGCGGCGATGCCCTTGCCCAGGCTTGAAAGCACGCCACCGGTCACGAACACATACTTAGTCATCGCTTGCTCCTAACAACTACTGATCACCACCAAGACACCAAGGCACCAAGAACTGCAAAAAGACCTATAGAACAAACCGAGTAATCCCGTTCTTCATGAGGGGCACGTTGAAGTTCATGAGAAACCCAAGCCTCCGACCAGAGAGCTTCAAGTAAGTGAGCAACTGGGCATCATGGACAGGATGGAGTTTCTCCAGAGACTTCAGTTCAATGATTGCGATCCCTTCGACAAGCAGATCAAGTCGATAACCGACATCCAGGGTCAGCCCTTCATGCCTAACCGACTGGGGCACCTGGGTCTCAACCTGAAGACCGCGCTCTCGAAGTTCATGGCTCAAGCAGGTTTCATATACGGACTCCAGCAACCCTGGTCCAAGCGCCCGATGCACCTTGATCGCAGCATCCACGATGATCGCAGCCACCCTCTCTTCTTCTATTGAGAGATCTTTCCTTGGTGTCTTGGTGTCTTGGTGGTGATCAGTTTCTCCCCGGCCCCTCACATCTCCTCCGGGGCCTGGATGCCCATGAGGAACAGGCCCTGGCGAAGAACTCGCGCTGTGGCGACACAAAGGGCAAGGCGCCAACGACGGACATTGGGATCCTGGCTCTCATCCTTAAGGATGGGGCAATTGGTATAGAATCCAGAGAAGGCGCGGGCGATGGACACCAGTTGGCGAGCGAGCGGTGTTGCCATGCAACCTTCGGCCACTGCCTGGACCGCAGCAGGGAAACCCGCCAGCTCAAACAGAAGTGCTTGGGCATGGGGTGAATCGAGCCCAACCGGATTCTCGGCCGCCCCCAGCCAGGGGCTCTTGTGGAGAAGCAGTGACTTGAATTCAATGTAAGGGCTGGCCAATTGGTTTGGAGACTTCACTGGTGTAGCCCAATCTCCGAACTGAGAATCGTTCGGGAAGTCCGGATCGGTTCCTCCCTTGCGCAGCACGCTCATGATGCGGGCGTGGGCGTACTGCACGTAGGGGCCGGTGTCGCCGTCCAGCGCAATGACGCGGTCCCAGGTGAAGGTGATGGGTTTCACCCTGTCGTTCATGGCGTCGAAGAACACCACGGCACCCATGCCCAGCATCTCGGAGACCTCGGCCTTGTCCTTCAGATCGGGGTTCTTCTCCTCGATGATGGCGGCCACGCGCTCCCTGGCCTCGTCCAGCACGTCCTCCAGGAAGATGACATTGCCCTTGCGGGTGCTCATTTTGCCTTCGGGCAACTTCACCATGCCGAAGGGCGTGTGCAGCATCCGGCCCTTGAACCAGGGATCCAGCTTGTCGAGCACGGCGAAGATCTGCTGGAAGTGCAGCACCTGGTCTGTGCCCACCACGTAGAGGCAGCGATCAAAGGCGTAGGCCTCTTTCCGATACAGCGCCGCCGCCAGGTCGCGAGTGGCGTAGATGCTGGTGCCATCACCCTTCTGCACGAGGCAGGGCGTGCTGATGCCCACGTCCTCCAGGTTGATGATGCGGGCGCCCTTGTCGCCCTCCACCAACAGGCCGGCCTGCTCCAGGCGATCCATGGTGGGAACCAGCTGATCTTCGTAGAAGGCCTCACCCTGCTCCAGGGTGTCGAAGCTCACGCCCAGGCGGTCGTAGATGCGCTGGAATTCCTTCAGCGAGATCTTGCGGAACCAGCTCCAGAGGCGCCGGGCTTCGGCATCGCCGGCCTCCAGGCGCTTGAACCAGTTCCGGGCCTCGTCGCGCATGGCCGGATCACTCTCCTCTTCGGCGTGGAAGCGGACATACAACTGGAAGAGGCGGAACAGCGGCGTGCGGCGCTTGTCCGGCGCGGGCTCGGCCCAGTTGAAGTCCTGCTCCAGGTCGGCGTTCCCGTCCTGGGCCCAGCGGGTGTAGGCCGCCAGCAGCGTGCCGAACTGGGTGCCCCAGTCGCCCAGGTGGTTGAGGCGCGTCACCTCGTAGCCCAGGAACTGGTGGGTCTGGGCCAGGGCGTGGCCGATCATGGTGGAGCGCAGGTGGCCGATGGTAAAGAGCTTGGCAATGTTCGGCGAGCTGTACTCGACGATCACCTTCTTGCCGTTGGCCCGGCGGGAGCCGTAGGGCCGGTCGGCCGGGGCTTCCAGGATGGCGCCCAGCACGGCCTTGGCGCGGGCTTCCGGGGCCAGCTTCAGGTTCAAATAGGGGCCCGCGGCCACAAGGATCCCGCCTTCGATGGACAGGGAGGCGGCCAGTTCCTGAGACAGCTGTACCGGGTTCTTCCCCAGCTGCTTGGCGGCCCGGAAGCAGGGGAAGGCCAGGTCGCCCAGCTCGCCGGAGCGAGGCCGTTCCAGCGTGATGTCCACGCCGGGCAGGGCCGCCGCCAGCTGCTGTTCGAAGGTGTGCCGCAATGCTTCCATTCAGTCCTCAGTCTTCAGTCCTCAGGGCATGGGCCCTTCAGTCGGCCAGCTCGGCCAGGGCCTTTTCGTATTCTTCTGGCTTGGGCGCAACGCCGTGCCAGCCGGCATTGTTCTCCATGAAGCTCACGCCCTTGCCCTTCACGGTGCGGGCACAGATCATCGCGGGCTGACCCTGGATGGTGCGGGCCCAATCGAGGGCCTCCAGGATCTGGGTGAAGTCGTGGCCGTCGATCTCCTTCAGGGCCCACCCGAAGGCGCGCCACTTGTCGGGCACGGGGTTGATGTTCATCACCTTCTTCACGTCGCCATCGATCTGCAGGCCGTTGAGGTCGTGGAAGACGCAGAGGTTGTCGAGCTTGTGGTGGGGCGCCGCCATGGCCGCCTCCCAGATCACGCCCTCCTGGCTCTCGCCGTCGCCCACCACACAGTAGACGCGGCTGGCTGACTTCTGGACCTTCAGGCCGAGGGCGATGCCGACGGCCTGGGGCAGGCCCTGGCCCAGGCTGCCCGTGGTGACTTCCACGCCCGGCGTGTAGTGGTTCTCGGCATGGCCCTGGAGCTTGGTGGGGTACTGGCGGAAGGTCTCCAGCCAGGCCTTGGGGAAGAAGCCCTGGTCGGCGAGGATGGCGTACTGGGCCGGGCAGGCGTGCCCCTTGGAGAGCACGAAGCGATCCCGGGCGGGGTTCGCGGGGTTCTCCGGAAACACGGTCATCTCGTGGTAGTAGAGGGCCACCCCGATGTCGGTCCAGCTGAGGCTCCCCCCCGGATGGCCGCTCTGGGCCTTGTAGACCTGCAAAAGAACGTCTCTGCGAACGGCTTTCGCCTTCGCCGCCATCTGTGCGACGGACTCCAGTTTCAACTGCGGCATGAACCCACCCTTCCCGGGAGGCCATTCGCCTCCGATCAGCATGCCCCATGGAAGCCCCCTCCGGAAGGGGTCGAATGACCCCTGGGCCCCGCCTTTTGCCCTTGACCCATGGGCCGTTTGCGATAGGATGGTCTTTCGCGCTTCCCCAAGCCCCTGTACGGGGGACTGCCCCGGAAGCTGGAGATCTGAACATGGCCAATCACAAGTCTGCTGCCAAGAAGGCCCGTCGCGATGCCGAGGCCCGCCTCCGTAACCGCAGCAATCGCTCGACCCTGAAGACCGCCGTCAAGAGCTTCCTGGCCCTCATCGCCGGTGGCAAGAAGGACGAGGCCGCCAAACTGCTGCCCTCGACCCAGGGCCTGGTCGACAAGGCCTGCCGCAAGGGCGTCATGCACAAAAACGCCGCCGACCGCACCAAGTCCCGCCTGGCCGCCAAGGTGAACAAGCTGGCCTAACGGACCAAAACAAGCTTCCAAATGGACCCGGAGAGCCGGGTCCATTGTTTTGTAGTCTCGCGTATCCCCGCGGGGGATACCGAGAGGGTGAACAAGCTGGCCTAACGGACCAAAACAAGCTTCCAAATGGACCCGGAGAGCCGGGTCCTTTTTGCATTCAAAAAGCTGAAATAAGCGGAGGTTGGCGGAGGAGCGGAGGAGAGCGGAGAAAGGCGCACTGCTTCATGGTCCCTATTCTTTCTCCGCTTTCCTCGACCCCCTCTGCTCTCCTCCGCTTCCCTATTTCTTTCGTCCACACCTCCCCTGCCATGCTTGGGGCATGATCCCGGTACTCCTCCTCGCCACCCCTGCCCCGATCCCCGAAGCTCAGAAGATCGAGGCCCTGATCCAGGCCGTGGCCGACCTCCAGGGGGCCGTCTTCATCCGCAATGGGACCGAGCACACGCCCAAGGAGGCGGCCGACCACCTCCGCCTGAAGTGGAAGAACGCCGGCCGCCGGGTGGAGACGGCCCCGGAGTTCATCCAGTACTGCGCCACTGGCAGCAGCCTGAGCGGCCGACCCTATGAGATCCGGCTCCAGGGCGGCCGCACAGTCCCGACCCGGGACTGGCTGTGGACCGAGCTGAAGCGGATGGAGGCTTCCCGTTAGGTCCAGGCCACGGGCACCCGCACCTCCTCCTTCGGCACCCGGGCCCAGTCGAAGGCCCCGATGAGATCGGGCGCCGCGCAGGGCTCGGGCCGCGCCAGGCAACCCAGGCTCCAGCCCAGCCAGCCGAGGGCCTCGGCCGGGGAGACGCCCCTGGCAGCCAGGGCCTCCAGTCCCAGGGCCCCGGCCCGCTTCCCCAGGCGGCTGCCATCGGGGGCCGCCACCATGCCGAGGTGGGCGTAGGCGGGGCGCGGCAGGTCCAGGGCCTCCTGAAGCCGGATCTGGGTGGCGGTGACGGAGCGGAGGTCGGCGCCGCGCACCACTTCGGTCACGCCCTGGGCGGCGTCATCCACCACCACGGCCAGGTGGTAGGCGAAGCATCCGTCCCGCCGGAAGAGCAGCGGGTCGCCCGTGAGCTGGGCCGGGTTGTCGTGCTGAGGCCCGAGCAGGAGGTCCTCCCAGTCCATCGCGCCCCCCTTCAGGCGGAGGCGCAGGGCCCGGTCGTAGCCCTCCCAGTCCCGATCCCGGCAGCGTCCCGGGTAGGGGCGCAGGCCGTCCTCCAGGTGGGGCGCCGAGGCCAGCAGCTGCAGGTCCTTCCGACTGCAGGCGCAGGGGTACAGCAGGCTCGCCTGGTGCAGCCGCTCCAGTGCCTCGCGATAGACCTGGCCCCGCCCTGATTGCCAGAGCACGGGCCCATCGGATTCCAGGCCCAGGGCCGCCAGGTCTCGCAGCTGGGCCTCGCCCAGGTCCCGGCGGCAGCGTGGGCCATCCACGTCCTCCATGCGGATGAGCCACCGCCCGCCCGCCTTCCGCGCGAACAGCCACGAAGCCAGGGCCGTGCGGAGGTTGCCCAGGTGGAGCACGCCCGTGGGCGAAGGGGCAAATCGGCCGAGGGTCATCCGATTAGCATAAGGGGATGTCCCTGCTCCGCCGCCTCCCCCCGGTCCTTCGCGCCCTGCTGGCGCAGGCCCTGGCCTTCGGGATGCTGGTGGTCTTGGTTCGGATGGGCCTGCGTTTCCCGCCCCTGGTGTGGGTGCTGCTGCAGGCGGTGCTGGCGGTGTTCCTCTCCCGCTGGCTGGACCTCGGCCCCCGCTGGGTCTTCATGCAGGCGGCCCTGCCCTTCCTGGTGCGGGCCCTCTGGGGGGTGCCCATTCCCGCCTGGGTCTACTTCCTGCTGTTCCTGGGGCTGGCTCTGGTCTTCGGCGGCGGACTGCTCACCCGCGTGCCGCTGTACCACGCCAGCGAGGATGCCTGGGAGAAGCTGGCCGACCTGCTCGCCGAACAGCCGGGGATGCGCTTCGTGGACCTGGGCTGTGGCTTCGGCGGTCCCGTGGCGCATCTCGCCAGGGTGCTGCCCGATTCGACCTTCGTCGGCGTGGAGGCCTCGCCCTTCACCTGGCTGGTAGCCTGGCTGCGCTGCCTGCCCCTGCGGAATGCCAACATCCACCTGGGCAGCCTCTGGCGCACGGATCTCGCCGGGTTCGACGTGGCCTACGCCTTCCTCTCCCCGGTACCCATGCCTGCCCTCTGGGCCAAGGTGCGCCGGGAGATGAAACCCGGCACCCGCTTCATCAGCCACAGCTTCGAGGTCCCCAACGAAACGCCCCACCGCGTGATCCCCGTGAAGGGGCGCGATGGGGCGCGGTTGCTCGTGTGGGATGTGTAGACGGGACTACCAGCCCAACAGATACGCGAAGATCAGCGGGGCCACGATGGTGGCGTCGCTTTCGACGATGAACTTGGGCGTATCGATGCCCAGCTTGCCCCAGGTGATCTTCTCGTTGGGCACGGCGCCCGAGTACGAACCGTAGCTGGTGGTGCTGTCGCTGATCTGGCAGAAGTAGCCCCAGAGCGGCACTTCCGTCAGTTCCAGGTCCTGGTGCAGCATGGGCACCACGCAGATGGGGAAGTCGCCGGCAATGCCGCCGCCGATCTGGAACATGCCGAGCGTCGAGGTCTTGGTGACTTCCTGGTAGTGCTTGGCCAGCCAGGTCATGTACTCGATGCCGGTGCGCACGGTGTGGACGTTCTTCACGTCGCCCCGGATGACGGCGGCGGCGTACATGTTGCCCAGGGTGCTGTCCTCCCAGCCCGGAACGACGATGGGCACGCCCTTCTCGAGGGCGGCCAGCATCCAGCTGTGCTTGGGGTCGATCTGGTAGTGCTCCTTGTATCTCCCGCTCTTGAGCACCTTCTGGAAGAACTCGTGGGGGAAGTAGCGCTCGCCCTTGGCGTCGGCGTCCATCCACACCTCGAGCATGGCCTTTTCCATGCGGCGCATGGCCTCCATCTCGGGGATGCAGGTGTCGGTCACGCGGTTCATGTGGCGGCTCAGGAGCTCCGCCTCGTCCTGGGGGGTGAGGTCGCGGTAGTGGGGCACGCGCTCGTAGAAGTCGTGGGCCACCAGGTTGAAGATGTCCTCCTCCAGGTTGGCGCCGGTGCAGACGATGAGGTGCACCTTGTCCTGGCGGATCATCTCGGCAAAGGAGAGCCCCAGCTCGGCGGTGCTCATGGCCCCGGCCAGGGTCACCATCATCTTGCCCCCCTGGGCCAGGTAGGCCCGGTAGCCCTCGGCGGCGTCCACCAGGGCCGCGGCGTTGAAGTGCCGGAAATGGTGCTTCACATAGCTTCCAACGGGCCCCAGGGCCGGTGCAGCGGTCATAAATCCTCCCAATCCTTTCATTGTGCCAGTGGATCGCAGCCAATTCTCGTCCAGAATTCAGGCCCGGGTCCTCCTGACCGATGGATACGGCAGGAGCTGCAGCATGTTCTTCATCATCGGCTTGGTGGTGGTATTCGGCGCGGTCATCGGGGGCTACCTGATGGAGGGCGGCAGCATACCCACGCTGCTGCATCCGCTGCCGGCGGAAGGCCTCATCATCTTCGGCGCCGGAATCGGCGCCTTCCTGGCAGCCAACCCCCTGAATGTCATCAAGCGGGTGGCAGGGGACATCATGAAGCCCCTCAAGGGCAGCCCTTACACCAAGGCGGTGTACATGGAAGTCCTCATGATGCAGTACGAGGTCTACGTGAACATCAAGAAGGGGGGCCTGCTGGCCCTGGAGCAGGATGTCAACGACCCGCACAATTCGGCCATCTTCAAGAAATACGAGACCTTCACCCACAACCACCACGCGTTGGACTTCTTCTGCGACTCCATGAAGCTGCTCATCAACGGCAGCGCCAAGATGGACGAGATCGACCTGGTCATGGATGCGGAGCTGGACGTCCACCACGCGGAGAACGCCGCCCCCGGCGCCGCCATGGGGAACCTGGCCGACGCCTTCCCCGCCTTCGGCATCGTGGCCTGCGTCATGGGTGTGGTCATCACCATGGGCTTCCTGGACCAGCCGCCCAACATCATCGGCGGCAAGGTCGGTGCGGCCTTGGTGGGCACCTTCCTGGGCATCCTGCTGGCCTACGGCGTGTTCCAGCCCCTGGCCAAGAACATCGACGCCGTGAACGCCGTCGAGGCCTACTACTTCAACTGCATCCGGTCCGGCCTGACCAGCTTCGGCAACGGCGCCGCCCCCATCACCGCCGTGGAGTTCGCCCGGCGCAACATCCCCTCCACGGAACGGCCCGGCTCGGGCGAGCTGGAGGAAGTGGTGCGGCAGATCAAGCCGAGGTGATGACCGATGGCTGATCAACAGCAACCCGAAGTCAAAATTAAGTTCGTCAAGAAGAAGGGCGGCCACGCCGCCGCCCACGGTGGGGCCTGGAAGGTGGCCTACGCCGACCTGGTGACGGCCATGATGGCCTTCTTCCTGCTGATGTGGCTGCTGAACAGCGCGGACAAGAACACCAAGGCCGGCATCGCGGGCATGTTCCAGGATGCCAACTTCTTCAACAGCGAGCGCGGCAAGGAGATCCTGGCCAACCACGGCAAGGGCATCCTGCCGGGAGGCCGGGGCATGGCACCCGGCCCGGATGGCGACGGCGGCACTGACACGGCATCGGAAACGCCAGGCGCCGCCGAAGAAGAGAAGAAAGTCATGGAGGCCACAGCGGAGGCCATCGAGAAGGCCTTCCAGCAGGACGAGCTGCTCCAGGCCTTCCAGGACCAGATCAGCATGGACTTCACGGACGAGGGCCTGCGCATCCAGATCCAGGACAAGGCCGCCCAGGTGCTCTTCGATTCCGGCAGCGCCAGCCTCAAGAGCTACACCCTGTCCATCCTCAAGGAGATCGCCAAGGAGCTGGGCAAGCTGCCCAACCGCGTGGTGATCGGCGGCCACACCGACAGCCAGCAGTACTCCAACAAGGACCGCACCAACTGGGAGCTGAGCGCCGAGCGCGCCAACGCCGCCCGGCGGGTAATGGAAGGCGCCGCCGGGGGGCTCCGCCAAGGCCAGGTCCGCCGCGTCACCGGCTATGCCGACACCATCCCCATCGAGGGCAAGGATCCCAAGGATCCCCAGAACCGCCGTATCTCCATCATCGTGGTCTCCGCCGCCAACGAGGCCGCCGAGACCAAGCACCAGAAAGCCAAGCCGAGGGAGGCGGAGCGGAAGGCCGCCGCCAGCCCCAAACCAGAACCGGCCAAGCACTAGCCAATCGAGCGATGGCTGGGCCGCGCCCTCGGATGGGGAGACAAGCAGAGGCTCCGGCTCCGCCGAGCCTCTGCGCGGGGGCCCGGGGGTGTTCGCGCAGCGCAGCGGAGCGCCCTCCGCCTGACGCGGCCTCCCCCGGAGGCCGCTCCCGCTCCTTCGTCGCGGAGTCGGAGCCTCCCCCCGGACAGCATAAAAGAAGCGCCCGGAGGTGCGGGCGCTTCGAGAGGGTAGATTTGGCGGGGTTTCGAGTGGTGGGGTGGTTGAGCGGGAGTCCCGTGAACAGGACTGGTGTCAAGTGGTGGGATGATTGGTGGCGGGAAGCCCTTGCGGGCACCTCGCTGGCGAGTCTATCACCGATCCGAATCCGGCAGCTCGAAGGCGGCCGCGTCCACGCCGCCCTTCCCCCAGTTTCCGAACAGGAGCTCGGCCCGGGCTCCGGAAGGCTCCTCGATCACCATCTTGGAGAGCACCGCCTGCCCGTGGCTCTGCCCCGGCGGTCCGAACAGGGCGGTCCGCTGCACCTTCCCGGAAGCCAGCCGGAACTCGGCCTTGAGGGGCAGGGTCCCCTCCCTGGCCACCCAGAGCAGCACCTTGCGCGCGCTCAGCGCGGGGCGCTTGGCGGCCAGTTCCAGCCGCCAGCAGTCCCGCCCATCCAGGTTCTCCTCGGCCATGGCATCCACGCTGTAGTCCTCGCGGAAGCGCGTGCGGGCCACGTCCCCGCCCGCCGCCGGGCCCATCAGGCGCTGCTGGGGCGTAACCTTCACGGGCCGCTTCGTTCCCGACAGCAGCAGCCACATCTGGTCGCCCTTGAGCAGCACCGCCCTGCCCTTCTCCTTTTTCGAGAGGCCGTCCAGCCGGGCATCGCCGTTCTCCCTCGCCGACACCTTCCACTGCTGGGACACCCCGGGGGCCTTCAGAGAGAGTTCCATGGTGAAGACGGGCCAGGGATGGCGCAGCCGGTCCACCCGGGCCAGGATCTCCTCGCCACTCTGGGCCAGGGCCGGCAGGGCGGCGAACAGCAGGAGCGCTAGACGGGGAAATGCGCGCATCAGCGGCGCCCGTAGTCGTCCTGCAGCCGCTCGATGTCCGCCTCGTCGAAGACGCCCAGGCTGACCTCCAGCACGCGCACAGGGTGTGGCGCATCGGCATCGCAGCGCAGACGGTGCGTGCTGCCGAGGGGCAGCCAGATTTCCTCACCCACGGCCGGCCGCAGCTCCTCGCCATCCCGATCCACCACCACGCCCGGATCCAGGGCCACCCACAATTCGCCGCGGTGGCTGTGCCGCTGGAGGCTGAGCTTCTGACCGGGATTGCAGGTGAGGATCTTCACCGTGCAGGGCGTGTTCAGCGCGTACTGATCGAAGGAGCCCCAGGGCTTGTCGACGTGCAGCGTTTCGGGCTTGTTCATGGGATCACTCGTAGGAAAGGTTCGTTCATCATCTCCGCTCGGCACAGCCTCGCGGGGGGCTCCGGGACTACCCCCGGATCGCACGCCACGCCCGTGGCGTGCTCCCGCTCGCCCTAGGGCTCGCGGACGGGGCCCCGTCCCCAGGGCTTGTCGACATGGATGGTCTCGGGTTTCTGCATGGTGTGTCCTCAGTCTTCAATTCTAGAGAAGATCTTCGCGCCCTTCGGCCTTGAGCCGCTCGACGATCTGCTTGACGGTCTGGGCGCGGTCCCGGCGGCAGATGAGGAGGGCGTCCTCGGCGTCCACCACGATGAGGTCGTCCACGCCGCTGGCGGCGATGAGGCGGCTTCCGCCGAAGAAGGCGCTGTTCCGGGTGTCCAGCAGCAGGGTCTCGCCCACGCTGACGTTGCCTTCGGCATCGGTGTCCTGGAACTCGATGGCCGCGGGCCAGGAGCCCACGTCCGACCAGCGGAAGCGCGTGGGCACCACGGCGACCGTCTCGGCCTTTTCCATGAGGGCCACGTCGATGGCCAGCTTGGGCAGCTGGCGGTAGGCCGCGGCCAGGGTGGCGGGATCGGCCCCGGCCTGCATCCAGGCGTCGAGGGGCGCCAGCACCTCCGGCGCGTGCTTCTGCAGGCCTTCGCGGAAATCCGCCAGGGTCCAGACGAACATCCCGGCGTTCCAGTAGTGGCGACCGGATTCGAGGTACTGGACCGCGACTTCGACGGGCGGTTTCTCGCGGAAGGCCCTCACCTTCAACACGGGACCGTGGCCTTCGGATTCGATGTAGCCGTAGCCGGTCTCGGGATAGGTGGGCTTGATGCCGAAGGTGACCAGCTCCCGCTCCCAGGCCGCATGCTTCACGGCGAGGTCCAGGTCCTCCAGGAAGAGCTCCCGGTCCCCGATCCAGTGGTCGGCGGAAAGCACCGCCATGACCCCATCGGGGAACTTCTTCTCGATCTCCACCAGGGCCAGGGCGAGACAGGGCGCGGTGTTACGGCCCTCGGGCTCGACGAGGACGTTCTCCGGGGGCAGCTCCGGCAGCATGCGCCGGGTCTCTTCGGCGAGGTCCTCCGTGGTGACCACGAAGATGCGCTCGGGACTGACGTGGCCATCCAGGCGGCGCACGGTCTGGTGCAGCAGGGTCTCCGTCCCCACGATGGCCAGGAACTGCTTGGGCCGGGCGTTGCGGCTGCGCGGCCAGAACCGCGTGCCCCGGCCCCCGGCCATAACGACCGCGACCAAGGACTGATGACCATTCGTGACCGACATCTAAATCTCCTTCCAACCCACCCGAGGGCAGCCAATCAAGAGGTCATGCAAGAGCGAATCCCCACGACCTACCGCGCCAGGGTCGTGACCAGCCGGCCGAGATCACCCGGTGGCACGGGCTGGGGCTCCAGGACCATGGCGATGGGCTGGGCCACGAGGGCACCGCCCACCTCGCCAAGGTAGAAGCCGCTCTCGCCGCGGTCCAGGCGGCGCACCGCCTCGGCGCCCCAGCGGCTGCCCCAGATGCGGTCCATGGCCGAGGGGCTGCCCCCGCGCTGCA
This sequence comes from uncultured Holophagaceae bacterium, assembly GCA_963751095.1. Taxonomy (GTDB): domain Bacteria; phylum Acidobacteriota; class Holophagae; order Holophagales; family Holophagaceae; genus Geothrix. The sequence continues at coordinate 173,969 of CAVVTK010000010.1, forward strand.
CATGGCCCAGCACCACCACCCGGAGGTCCAGGGGGTGGTCCCGCTTCAGACGCTCGCCCACGGCCATGGCCCGGCCGACGGTATCCCCTTCGGCCACCACCACGATGGAGCTCCGCTTGCCGCGCAGCCAGCTGGCCTCCAGCTGGGAGACCAGGACTTCGTAGCTGTCATCCGGGGATTCCGGATAGAGCACCGCCTCGGCCCCGCAGGCCAGGGCGGTATGGACCGCCAGCATGCCCGAGCTCCGGCCCATGACCTCCACCAGGAAGAGGCGGCCATGGCTGGAGGCGGTGTCGCGGATGCGGTCGATGGCCTCCACGGCGGTGTTGAGGGCCGTGTCGAAGCCCAGGGTCCGCTCCGTGCCAGCCAGGTCGTTGTCGATGGTGCCCGGAATCCCGGCGCAGGCCACGCCGTGCTCCCGCTGCAGAGCCTCCGCGGCGCGGAAGCTGCCATCGCCGCCGATGACGACGAGGGCCTCGATGCCCGCGGCCTTCAGGTTCCCGGCGGCCTTGGCGCGGGTGGCAGGTTGGTGGAATTCAGGACAACGGGCCGTCTGCAGCATGGTGCCGCCCCGCTGCAGGATGTTGGCGCAAGCCCGGCTGGGCAGCGGGGCCAGGTCCCCCTCGAGCAGCCCCTGGTAGCCCCGGTGGATGCCCCAGGCCTCATGGCCCAGGGCATCCGCCTGGCGCACCGCCGCCCGGATGGCCGCATTCATGCCGGGGGCATCGCCCCCGGAGGTCAGTACACCGATCTTCATTGACCCTTCCTCTTGGCTGTGGGCTTGGCGCTGGAGGCAGTCCCCTTGCCCTTCTTGACGCCTGTCTTTCCCTTCTTGGCCTTGCCCTTGGCCTTCCTGCCCTTCCGGCTGTCCTTCACGTGGGCTTCCGGGGGCGGCAGCGGGGGCGGTTCCACGATGCCCCTAGGCACCGGGGGCAGGTCCCCTTCCGAGATCCCCTGGGCTGCGGCCCGCTGGGCCCGGGCACGCAGGACCGGATCCTCCTGGGGGCTCGCCGAAGCCACCAGGCCCAGAGCCAGGCTGCTGATGAACAGGACGCGACGCGGCATGATCCCTCCAGGGACCAGTTTATCCCGCATCCCCCCGGAATCAGCCCTCGGCCTTCTTGGCGGCGGCCTTCGCCTTCAGGGCATTGGCGAGGAACTCCGCCACCACGGAATCCGCATCCACCTTGGTCACGTCCGCCATCTGCGGCTCGCGCTGCATGATGTCCCGGCCCGAGGGAGCCATCTTGGGCAGGTGGTCCTCTGAGGGTTGCAGGCGCCCCAGGACATAGTGGGCGACCTCGATGAGGCTGCGGCCGACCCGTTCCAGTTTCTGCCGGACCACATCCTGGTACTGGTAGAGGTCGAAGGCGCCCTGGATGTTGTAGGCCCCGTTGTCAGCATGGAAGCCGATCTGCTCCAGTTTGGCCGCGAGGTTCTCCAGCTCCTCCGAGGGGGGCACCAGGTTGCGGAGGATCTCCTCGCATTCCTTGGCCAGGGTCTGGATCTCCTCGAAGCTGTTCTGTACCACCTCGATCTGGTCGAGCACGCGCTCGGCGCCCCCCTCCTGCTCTCGCGCGATCTGCATGAGCTGGTCGGGGATGGCCTGATTGTCTTGGGGCTTATCCTGCATGGGTGGGCTCCATGCCCCCCGTATCGGCCACCCCTCAATAATCTTTGAATTCGTCGCGTCGCGCCCCTCGCGATAAACTTGCTAATTCGGGATCAATCCTGGCCCGATTTTCCCAAGTCCGGAGTTTCCATGACCATGCAGTCGAATTCCACTCCGGTGCCCATGGATGGAACGGCCCTGGCGGCCTGCCTGATCCCCTTCCCGGCCTCCACAAAGCTCCATGTGGCCGGGTCCCGGCCCGGTGTGCAGGTCCCCTTCCGCCAGATCCAGCTGCACCCCACCCGGGACTTCAAGGACCAGCTCACCGAAAACGAGCCGGTGGTGCTCTATGACACCTCGGGCCCCTACACCGACCCGAGCGTCACCATCGATGTAGCCAAGGGGCTGAAACCCCTCCGCCAGGACTGGATCCTGGGCCGCGGGGACGTCGAGGAGCTTCCGGGCGCCACCAGCCTCTACCGCAAGCTCCGGGAGCGGGACAAGGATCTGGACGCCATCCGCTTCCACGCCGACCGCAAGCCCCTGCGCGCCAAGGCCGGGCGCAACGTCTCCCAGATGCACTACGCCAAGCAGGGCATCGTCACCCCCGAGATGGAGTTCATCGCCATCCGCGAAAACCTGGGCCGTGACGCCGCCGGAATGAAGAGCCGCATCACCCCAGAATTCGTGCGCGACGAAGTCGCCCGGGGCCGCGCCATCATCCCCGCCAACATCAACCACCCGGAGACCGAGCCGATGATCATCGGCCGCAACTTTCTGGTGAAGATCAACGCCAACATCGGCAACTCCGCCGTGGCCTCCAGCATCGAGGAAGAGGTCGAGAAGATGGCCTGGTCCATCCGTTGGGGCGCCGACACGGTGATGGACCTCAGCACCGGCACCAACATTCATGAGACCCGCGAGTGGATCCTGCGCAACAGCCCCGTGCCCATCGGAACCGTGCCCATCTACCAGGCCCTGGAGAAGGTGAACGGCAAGGCCGAGGACCTCACCTGGGAGATCTTCCGCGACACGCTCATCGAGCAGGCCGAGCAGGGCGTGGACTACTTCACCATCCATGCCGGCGTGCGGCTGCGCTACATCCCGCTGACCGCCAAGCGCGTCACGGGCATCGTCAGCCGCGGCGGCTCCATCCTCGCCAAGTGGTGCCTGGCGCACCACCAGGAGAACTTCCTCTACACGCACTTCGAGGACATCTGCGAGATCATGAAGGCCTACGATGTGGCCTTCTCTCTGGGCGATGGGCTGCGTCCCGGCAGCACCGCCGATGCCAACGACGAGGCCCAGTTCGGCGAGCTGGAAACCCTCGGCGAGCTCACCAAGATCGCCTGGAAGCACGATGTGCAGGTGATGATCGAGGGCCCCGGCCACGTGCCCATGCACCTCATCCAGGAGAACATGACCAAGCAGCTCGAAGTCTGCGACGAGGCCCCCTTCTACACCCTGGGCCCCCTCACCACGGACATCGCGCCCGGCTACGATCACATCACCAGCGCCATCGGCGCCGCCATGATCGGCTGGTGGGGCTGCGCGATGCTCTGCTACGTCACGCCCAAGGAACACCTGGGCCTGCCCAACAAGAAGGACGTCAAGGACGGCGTCATCGCCTACAAGATCGCCGCCCACGCCGCCGACCTGGCCAAGGGGCACCCCGGCGCCCGCCTCTGGGACGACGCCATGAGCAAGGCCCGCTTCGAGTTCCGCTGGGAGGATCAGTTCAACCTGGCGCTGGATCCCGACACGGCCAGGGAGTTCCACGACGAGACCCTGCCCGCCGAGGGCGCCAAGTCCGCCCACTTCTGCTCCATGTGCGGGCCCCACTTCTGCTCCATGAAGATCTCGGATGACGTGCGGCAGTACGCCGAGAGCCACGGCTATAACGAGGAGGAAGCCCTGGCCAAGGGCATGGAGGAGATGGCGGAGACCTTCGTGAAGAAGGGCGCCGAAGTCTACCTCCAGGCCTGACCCGGTCCCGACCATGTCGAACCCGCTCCGCTTCGCCAAATTCCACGTGCTCGGAAACGACTACCTCGTGGTCGATCCGACCCGGACCGCCTTCGATCCGGCGCCCTCGCTCATCCAGGCGCTCTGTGACCGCCGGCTGGGCATCGGCTCCGATGGGCTCCTGCTGGGCCCGCTGGAGGTCCCGGAGCATCCGGGCGCCTTCGGCCTGCGCATCTTCAACCCGGACGGCAGCGAGGCGGAGACCAGCGGCGACGGCCTCCGCATCTTCGCCCGCTACCTGTTCGAGGCGGGCCACGCCCATGGCACCGAGTGCCAGATCCACACCCTGGGCGGCCTTTCCGCCGCGCGCTTCCTGGCCCCGGATGGCAGCCTCGTCCAGGTGGACATGGGCGTGCCCAGCTTCAAGGCGGGCGACATTCCGTTCACGGGCATCTCCTCCCAGCTCGAAGTCCTGGAAACCCCGCTGTTCCTGCCCACTGGGCCCGTCACCATCACGGCCCTCAGCCTGGGCAACCCCCACTGCGTGGTCTTCCCGGGCGAGGTCTCCCAGGCCAACGCCTGCCGCCTGGGGCCCAAAATCGAGCGCCATCCCGAGTTCCCGGAGCGGGTGAACGTCCTGCTGGTGGAGGTGGTCGACCGCCGGCGCATCCGCATCGAGATCTGGGAGCGCGGCGCCGGGTACACGCCCGCCTCGGGCAGCAGCTGCGCCGCCGCCGCCGCCTGCCGCCGCCTGAACCTGGTGGAGGACCGCGTCACGGTCCAGATGCCCGGCGGTACCCTCGACATCGAGTTCGCACCCGAGGGCCACATCCTCATGTCCGGCCCCGTGCAGCCCGTCTTCGACGGCCATCTGCATCCCGACTGGAAACCCTGAGGGACGGGCCCTGTGAAACCTTGGCAACCTGCGAAAGCAAGGTGCCAAACCAACGTGCCCGGCAACCCGGCCTACCACTTCGCCATCCAGCCCCCCGGGCGCGAGGGCCACGCCGGCTGGATCCATCGGCCCTGGCTGGTGCCCGACGCGGGCGTGGCCGGCCACCCGCAACATGAGCTGGCGAAGCGCCAGCAGCGGGGCTTCGGCGCCATGCTGAGCTTCGAGCTGAAGGAGGACGGAACGAGCGACCGAACCGCGTGCTGCGGCGCTTCTGCTGGTTCACCCTGGCCGATAGCCTGAGCGGGATGGAATCCCTGGTGGCCCCCCCGGCCTCCATGACGCCCGAGGCCCGCCAGCGGGCCGGCATCACGGATGACCTGATCCGGCCTTCCATCGGGCTGGAGGACGTCCGGGACCTGCAGGCCGACCTGGCGTACGCCCTCACCTTCTCCTGAGGCCGAAGGCCGCGCCTCGGTTTCTGGAAAAGAATGTTGATAAGCGGAGGGAAGCGGAGTTGCTGAGGAAAGCGGAGAAAATGCCTTCTGTCTTTCTCTGCTCTCCTCCGCCTCTCCGCTCTCCTCAGCTTAAAAAATTCCTTTCGACCAGAGCACCTCTTCGCCGCCGATGCGCGAGGCTACTGCACGCTGACCAGCTCCACGTCGAAGATCAGGTCCGCGTTGGGGGGGATGTCCCCACCCGCGCCCCGGGGGCCGTAGCCCAGGTAGGACGGGATGTAGAGGGTGCGCTTGCCGCCCACTTTCATGCTGATGACGCCTTCGTCCCAGCCCTTGATGACCCGGCCCACGCCGATGGGGATGGCCAGCGGCTGGCCGCGGTCCACGGAGCTGTCGAACTTCTTGCCGCGCCCGTTCCGGCCATCATTGAGCCAGCCGGTGTAGTGGACCAGGCACTGCTGGCCGCGGGCCGGCGAGGCGCCCGTGCCCACCACGGTGTCGACATACTTCAGGCCAGAATCGGTGGTGATCATGGCGGGTCCTTTCGACTTGGCGGGGGCCTGCTGGGCTGGGGCCTGGGCTTTCGCAACGTCCGCGGCGCCCAGGGGGAAGGCGATTGCCAGAACCGCCACGCAAAGGGCTGATCTCATCCTGCCGTCTCCTCGGAAATGGGCCGCCCCGCTGACGCGGGGCGGTGTGTCTGGCTCCGGAGGAGGGATTTGAACCCCCGACCTAGTGATTAACAGTCACCCGCTCTGACCCCTGAGCTACTCCGGAAAAAGGTCGAATGATCATTCTACCGGATGGGGGCTGGGTTTCAAGCGCGGGGCTGCGGGACCTGTGATCCAGGTCGCTGCTAGGCCCGCTGGAGTTCCATGAGCACCTGGCGGGCGGCGGCCTTGAGGGTCTCGATGACGCCGGTGCCCTTGTTGGCCACGGCCTCGATCATGGGCTCATTGCGAAACCGGAGGAGCCGCTCCATCTCGGGCACCTGGGCCGCCGAGGGCATGTCCCGCTTGTTGAGCTGCAGGACGTAGGGGATGGAGCGGATGTCGAACCCGTTCTCCTTCAAGTTCGTGGCGAGGTTTGCGATGGACTCGATGTTGGCCTCCATGCGAGCCCGCTGACTGTCGGCCACGAAGATGATGCCGTCGCAGCCGCGGAGGATCAGCTTGCGGCTGGCATCGTAGAAGACCTGGCCCGGCACCGTGTAGAGGTGGAAGCGGACCTTGAAGCCCTTGACCGTCCCCATGTCGAGAGGCAGGAAGTCGAAGAACAGGGTGCGGTCCGTCTCGGTGGCAAGGCTGACGAGCTTGCCGCGCTTGTCCGGGTTGGCCTGCTCGAAGATCCACTGGATGTTCGTGGTCTTGCCGCAGAGGCCCGGCCCGTAATAGACGATCTTGCAGTTGATCTCGCGCGACGCGTAGTTGATGAAGGTCATGGATCGCCCTAGCTCAGTCGCCGAAGAGGCGATCAATGTCTTCGTCGGTGATCTCCGAGAAGGGGCTCTCGAAGCGGCTGCCGCCATCCGATTCCTTCTGGGCGCGCAATTCGACCTGCTCGAAGATGTCCTGGAGTTCCTTGCTGGCCTTCTTCACCCGCAGCCGCACCAGGGCCAGGCTGGAGTTCTGGTCGAAGATGACGACGAGGATGCCGCGCTTGCCCACGATGGAGATGTGGAGATTGTCCTTCTCACCCTCGTGGAAGAGCAGGCTGAACTCCTTCTCCCCGATGAGCTTGGCCAGTCCGTCCGTGGCCGCCACGTTGCCAGCCGTGAGAGAGGCCAGGCTGGTGGCGTCGATGCTCTTCACGTCCCCGGCCGCGGCGATCTGCTGGCCGTTCTTGTCCACTAGGAAGACCACCTTGGCGGAGGCATCCTTCTCGAGGCGGCCGATGATCTCCTGGAGGAGCTTGTACTCCTCCTCGTACAACATGAGATCAAGCTTCGCCACGACCGCCTCCAGGGGGACTGATGGTTGGAGGATACCGCACTTTTCAGTAGGGTCCGGCGCCCGTGCCACCCTGGACCACAGCCACGGAAGCCGACAGACCCAGCCGGGTGGCGCCGGCGCGGACCATCTGGAGCGCGACGGGATAGGTCCGGATGCCACCCGAGGCCTTCACGCCCAGGCCGGAACCCACGGTCTGCCGCATGAGCGCCACGTCCGCCTCGGTGGCGCCGCCCGTGGAGAAACCAGTAGAGGTCTTCACGAAGTCGAGACCCGCTTCTGCGGCCAGTTCGCAAGCCCGCACTTTCTCGGCTTCGTCCAGCAGGCAGGTCTCGAGGATCACCTTGAGGATGGCCGGGGCAGGCACGGCGGAACGCAGGGCCTCAAGGTCCTGACGAACCTTGTCCCAGTCGCCGGCCTTGGCCGCCCCGATGGCCAGCACCATGTCCACCTCCTGGGCCCCATCCGCCAGGGCCACCTCGGCTTCGAAGGCCTTGGCCCGGGTGGTGGAGGCCCCGAGGGGGAACCCCACCACGGTGCAGGTGCGCACGGGGCTGCCCTTGAGCAGCGAGGCCGCCAGCGGCACCCAGAGGGGATTCACGCAGACGGAGGCGAAGCCGTGGGCCAGGGCCTCGGCGCAGAGGGCCTCCACCTGGGCACCGGTGGCGTCGGCCTTGAGGAGGGTGTGATCGATCAGCGGGGACAGATCCCAGGGCCCCTCCGTGGGGGCGATCTGCGCGAAGGACCGGTGATGGAGGCCGTTGGCGTCCCGGAACAGGCCGAATCCCCCCGCGGCACCCAGCAGCTGCGTGGCGCCAGGCTGGGACAGGGCCGGAACCCGGGCTCGGATTTCGGCGGTGAGGTCGAGGAGGGGGTCGAGCATGGCTCCATCATGGCCTGCCGACTGGCCTGGGAAAAGGCGTACACAAAAAAGCGGGCCGAGGCCCGCTTTTCCATGCATCCCTGAGGACGACTACTTCTTGGCTTCAGCCTTCTTCTCTTCCTTCTTGGGCTCGGCCTTCTTCTCGGCCTTCTTCTCTTCCTTCTTGGGCTCGGCCTTCTTGTCCTCGGCGGTCAGGGCCTTCTTGGCCTCGGCCTTCTTGGGCTCAGCCTTCTTGCAGCAATCCTTCTTGCAATCCTTGGGGCAGGCGGCCTTCTCAGCCTTCTTCTCTTCGGCGGTCAGGGCCTTCTTGGCCTCTTCCTTCTTGGGCTCGGCCTTGGCCTTCTTCGCCTTCTTGGCCTTCTTCTCGGCCTTGGGGGCGGCTTCAGCCTTCTTCTCTTCGGCGGTCAGGGCCTTCTTGGCCTCTTCCTTCTTGGGCTCGGCCTTGGCCTTCTTCGCCTTCTTGGCCTTCTTCTCGGCCTTGGGGGCGGCTTCAGCCTTCTTCTCTTCGGCGGTCAGGGCCTTCTTGGCCTCTTCCTTCTTGGGCTCGGCCTTGGCCTTCTTCGCCTTCTTGGCCTTCTTCTCGGCCTTGGGGGCGGCTTCAGCCTTCTTCTCTTCGGCGGTCAGGGCCTTCTTGGCCTCGGCCTTCTTCTCTTCCTTCTTGGGCTCGGCCTTCTTCTCGGCCTTCTTCTCTTCCTTCTTGGGCTCGACCTTCTTGTCCTCGGCGGTCAGGGCCTTCTTGGCCTCTTCCTTCTTGGGCTCGGCCTTCTTGGTCTCGGCCTTCTTCTCGACCTTCTCGGCCTTCTTGGCTTCGGGCTTCTTGGCCTCTTCGGCGAAGACGGGGCTGATCAGAGCGGCGGCGACGAGCAGCGCAGCAAGCTTCTTCATGGGGTGCTCCCTGGGGTGATCCGGCACGGCCGGAAGTGTAGAACCTCAAGCAGGCTTTGGGCCAAACTGTATGTTTAGCGAAATGACAATTTAACCAAGCTTGAACCTTTCAATATCCGTCGCATTCTGCAACCTGTAGCAGGGTGCGACGATATCGGTCCCACGGGTTGATTACTCGCCGTCGTGAAACCCGTAGCGCTTCAGCTTGCGGTAGAGGGTGGTCCGATCCACCCCCAGGATCTCGGCGATGCGCTGTTTTTCCTTGTGCCGCCCTACCAGGACTTGGATGTAACGGCGCTCCAGCTCATCCAGGGTTGGCCAGTCCTCGATCAGGGCTGGTACGCCATCCCCGGACTCGGGCCTCCGCAGGGCCTTTTTCAGCACATCGGCCTGGATCTTGGCGGGCAGATCGTCCACCGCGATCTCCAGTCCCCGGCTGAGCTGGGTGAGGTTCTCGATGGCGTTGCTCAGCTCCCGCACGTTCCCTGGCCAGGAATAGGCCTCCAGGACGCGGCGGGCCTCGGGGTGCAGCTGGTAGGCGTGGTCATCCTTGCGGCCGAACTCGGCCAGGAAGTGGTCGATGAGAGCCGGGATGTCCTCCCGCCGTTCCCGCAGCGCCGGCACCGCCAGCTCCACCACGCCAAGCCGGTAGTACAGGTCCTCCCGGAAGGTCCCGGCCTTGACCATGACCTGCAGATCCCGGTTGGTGGCCGCGATCACCCGGGCGTCCACTTTGATGGTCTTGTTGCCGCCCACCCGCCGGATCTCCTGCTCCTGCAGAACCCGCAGCAGGCGCACCTGGAAGCTGGGGCTCGTCTCACCGATCTCGTCGAGGAAGATGGTGCCGCCCGAAGCCTCCTCGAAGAGCCCCGGCTTCTCGCCGATGGCGCCGGTGAAGGAGCCCTTCACGTGGCCGAAGAGCTCTGACTCCAGGAGCGTCTCGGTGAGGGCCCCGCAGTTTACCGCCACGAAGGCCCTGTCCCGCCGGTCGCTGGAGAGATGGATGCTCCGGGCCACCAGCTCCTTGCCCGTGCCGCTCTCGCCGGTGATCAGGACCGTCGCCCGGCTGTTCTGCAGGCTGGCGATGGTCTTGTAGACCGCCATCATTTTGGGGCTCGAGCCGATCATCAGGCTCCGCTTCCCCTTGGGCGAGGCCCCCTGGGCGGCGCCCTGCCCGCTGGATTGCCGGCGGGCGAGGGCCCGGCTCACCAGGGCCTTCAGTTCCTCGTTGTTCCAGGGCTTGCTGAGGAAGTCGAAGGCGCCTTCGCGCACCGCCTCGATGGCCGTTTCCAGGGTGCCGAAGCCCGACAGCAGGATGGTGTCCACCCCCAGGGGCTTGGCCTCGCGCAGCAGGTCCAGCCCATCCTTCTTGGCCTCCAGGTTGATGTCCGAGAGCAGCAGATCGAAGGCTTCCTTGTGCAGCAGCTCGATGGCCCGATCTGGATGGGTGGCCTTCGCGACCTCCAGGCCCATGGTCCCCAGGAGCTCCTCCAGGAACTCGCAGGTCTCCTTGCTGTCATCCACAACGAGCACACGGGCCATGACCACCCCCAAGGTTCGAAGGTACCCCAAAGTGCCACCGCCGCGCGTATGCTCATGGGCGACCATCACGGAGAATTCCCATGCCCCGGCTTCTGACATCAGCCCTTGCCCTTGCCTTCTTCATCCCCAGTCTCTTCGCCGGGGACCTCACCCTCACCATGGCAACCACGGGCCGGGGGCACGAGGGGAAGCAGACCCACCTCTGGTCCGCCCGACACATGCGGATCAACCACCCCGAGGGCCAGCGGGACACCCTGGTGGACTTCACCCAGGGCATCCACTACACCATCGACCACAAGAAGAAGGTCATCCAGAAGATGAGCTGGGAGGACCTGGAGACGGCCATGGAGGGCATGGCGGAGCGGATGAAGAACATGCCCGCCTTCGCCCTGAAGCTGATGGGCGGAGGCGAGGCCCAGGTCACGGCTGAGGAGCAGGGCTCCGAGACCATCTTGGGGAGGAAGTGCAAGAAGTGGAAGGTCACCATGGGCTCCACCGTCATGGAGAGCAGCAACGATCCCTCCCTCAAGCCGCCCATGCCCGTGGGCTCGTACAAGCGGTTCCTGCGCCTCCAGCACGCCGTCGGCCAGCTGGGGCCGGGCGCCTCCTCCATGCTGAAGCTGGGCGAGGAGCTGGCCAAATTACAGGGGATCGCCCTCCGGACCCACAGCGTGCTGCCCCTGGTGGGCGACCAGACCAGCGTGGCCACGGAGCTGAGGGAAGGCCCCATTCCTGAATCCGCCTTCGCCCTGCCCGAAGGCTATAAGCTGGAGGATGCCGGGAAGAAGATGCGCGAGAGCCTGGCGAAGGGCCGCTGAGGTCTGGCATCCCGCTAAGCGCACGTCCGAAGGAACCGCCCATGTCCCCCGAAACCCCTTCTTTCGATGATGGGCTCGACCGCCTGGAGGCCCTGGTGCAGCAGCTCGAATCCGGCAGCCTCAGCCTCGAGGAGGCCCTGGCCCGCTTCGAGGAGGGCGTGCAGCTGAGCCAGGTCCTCCAGAAGCAGCTGGCCGAAGCCCAGCGCCGGGTGGAAGTCCTCAAGGCCGGACTGGGCGGCGAATACCGCGCCGAACCCCTGGACGAGGCCAGGGACTCCCGATGAGCGAGGCCTCAACCCAGGTCCGCGCCGACCTGGACCGGCTGCTGCCGCTCCTGGATGCCGAACTCACCGCTCCCTTCCGCCAGGGCGAGGCGGCCCGCCTCGGCGAGGCCGTGCGCTATAGCCTGGAGGCCGGCGGCAAGCGCGTGCGGCCCGTGCTCTGCATCCTCGCCTGCGAGGCCGTGGGCGGCACCGCCGCCCAGGCCCTGCCCGGAGCCCTGGCGCTGGAGTACGTCCACACCTACTCGCTGATCCACGACGACCTGCCGGCAATGGACGACGACGACCTGCGCCGTGGACGGCCCACCAATCACAAGGTCTACGGCGAAGGCCACGCCATCCTCGCCGGCGACGCCTTGCTGACGGAGGCCTTCGGGGTGCTGGCTTCGGCCGATCTCGACCCCGTGCGCCGGGCCGAGGCCCTGGCCCTGCTGGCCGAGGGCGCCGGCTGGCGGGGCATGGCGGGCGGGCAGGCACTCGACTTAGAGGGCGAGAAGATCGCCTCCTACGACCTGGACCACCTCCGCCTCATCCACCGCCTGAAGACCGGCGCCCTGCTGCGCGCCTCTCTGGAGATCGGCGCCGTCCTGGGCAGCGCGACCCCTGCGGAGCGGGCCGCCCTGCGGGCCTACGGCGAGGCCATCGGCCTGGCCTTCCAGATCCAGGACGACATCCTGGACGCCACCGCCACCGACGCGGATCTGGGCAAGCGGGCCGGAAAGGATGCGGGCAGGGGTAAGATCACCTACCCTTCCCTGCTGGGCCTGGATGGTGCCCGCAACGCCCTGAGTGAAGCCACCGAGACCGCCCTATGTCATCTAGCCTCCCTACCCAACCGGAATTCTTTGGCAGCCTGGGCGCGGTATCTGGCCCAGCGGGCCAAGTAGGTTCCCGCGTGACGGCCCCCAGCAGCCCCTACCCCCTGCTCGATTCCCTGGCCGCCCCCCAGCAGGTGCGGCACTTCACGCCCGCCCAGCTGGAGCAGCTGGCCGGCGAAGTGCGGGCCTTCCTCATCGCCTCGGTCTCCGAGACCGGTGGCCACTTCAGCTCGAACCTCGGCACCGTCGAGCTCACGGTGGCCCTCTTCCACCACTTCGATTTCCTGCAGGACCGCATCGTCTGGGACGTGGGCCACCAGGCCTACCCGCACAAGATCCTCACGGGCCGCAAGGACCGCTTCCCCACCCTGCGCATGCACCATGGCCTCTCGGGCTTCCTCAAGCGGGACGAGAGCCCCTACGATCACTTCGGTGCCGGGCACGCCAGCACCAGCATCTCCGCCGCCCTGGGCATGGCCAAGGCCCGGGATCTCCAGAAGCAGGATCATGCCTGCATCGCCGTCATTGGCGACGGTTCCATGACCGCCGGCATGGCCTTCGAGGCCCTGAACCAGGCCGGCTACCTGGAGGCGAAGAACTTCCTGGTGATCCTCAACGACAACGACATGAGCATCAATCCCAACGTGGGGTCGCTGCAGGGCTACCTGAACCAGATCATGTCCGGCCAGTACTACCACCGCTGGCGTGACCGCATCGAGCACGCCATCAAGGCCATCCCTCTGGAGTCGGTCAGCAAGGGCGTGGCCAAGGCCGCCAAGTGGAGCGAGGAGAGCTTCAAGCGCCTCATGATCCCGGGCCTGCTCTTCGAGGACCTGGGCTTCCGCTACATGGGCCCCATCAACGGCCATGACGTGAACGCCACCTCCAAGGCCCTGGCCGAGGCCAAGGTGAAGATGAAGGACGGCCCGGTGCTGCTGCACGTGCAGACCAAGAAGGGCTATGGCTACGAGCCCGCCGTGCAGGATCCCCTCAAGTGGCACGGCGTCACCGCCTTCGATGCCGAGGCCGGCGAGATCATCAAGGCCACCACCGACCCCGCGAAGCCGGCCCCGCCCAGCTACACCAGCGTCTTCGGCAAGGCCCTGGTGGAGCTGGCGAAGACCGACGAGAGGATCGTCGGCATTACCGCGGCCATGCTCGACGGCACCGGCATGAACCTCTTCCAGAAGGCCTTCCCCGACCGCTGCTTCGACGTGGGCATCGCGGAGCAGCACGCTGTCACCTTCGCTGCGGGCCTGGCAGCCCAGGGCATGCGGCCCGTGGCGGCCATCTACAGCACCTTTCTGCAGCGGGGCTTCGACCAGGTGGCGCACGACGTCTGCATCCAGGACTTGCCCGTGACCTTCGCGCTGGATCGCGCCGGCATCGTCGGGGCCGATGGCCCCACCCACCACGGCCTCTACGACCTAGCCTACCTGCGCTGCCTGCCCAACATCATCCTCATGGCGCCCAAAGACGAGAACGAGCTGCGGCGCATGCTCATGACGGCGCTCTACTGCGGCCACCCCGCAGCCATCCGCTACCCCCGCGGCAACGGCCTGGGCGCCGTGCTGGAAGAGCCCATCAGTGCCCTGCCCATCGGCAAAGGGGAGCTGCTGCGGGAGGGCGAGGACCTGCTGCTCTGCGCCATCGGCGCCATGGTGGCCCCGGCCCTGGCCCTGGCCGAGAGCCTGGCCATGGAAGGGCGGTCCTGCGCGGTCATCAACGCGCGCTTCGTCAAGCCGCTCGACGCGCCCCTCCTCCACACCTGGGCCCAGCGCTGCCGTGGCGTGGTGACGCTCGAAGAGGGCTGCGCGCCCGGAGGCTTCAGCGGAGCGGTCGCGGAGTCCCTGGCGGACGCGGGCCTTCTCCGTCCCCTGCTCCGCTGTGCCGTACCTGACCACCTGGTCCACCACGGAGACCCCAAACGCCTCCTCGACGACGAGGGACTGAGTCCCAAGAAGCTGTTGGAACGGATTCAGGACTTTTCCAATCAAATCTAAGTAAAAACTTGCGAACAGACTCGAGATTTCCTATGGTTGGAATCAACCCCCCTGTTGATTGATCAACCCCCGAGGATCTTCGTGAGGAATAGCTGCATCCGCTTGTCCGTCCTGAGCGTCCTGGTCGGCCTGTCCATGCCGGCCCTGCGCGCCCAGGCCTGGGATGCCGCCACCCAGGCCCGCAGCTGGGCCAAGCAGGACAAGGATGATTCCTTCACTTTCTTCGACTCCGCCACCCGGATGCTCCACACCTGGATGCGCGATGGGGGAGTCATGGGCAGCGTGCCGACGGGCAAATCCGACGAGGCGCCAGAGCGGTGGGTGATGGATCCGCGGAACAACGCCTGGATCGCCCGGGGCACGACGATCACCCAGATCGACCGGACAGGCCACGTCATCCTCAACCTCAAGGTCCCGGCCGAGGTGGGCGACGTCTGCTGGGACGCCAAGGGCTTCGTGCTGTCCTTCAAGGCCCCGGAACCCTACCTCGAGAAGCGCGACTTCAAGGGGGCCCTGCTGTGGTCCTTCGGCGCGAAGCCCTCCAAAGGGGATGGCCCGGCGCCGCAGAACCGACGCCCGGTCATCCTGGATGACTCGGGCAACGTCCTGATGGCCGACGGGAATACCCTGAACCTCGCCATCCTGGATGGGAACACTGGGAGGAAGCTCGGGGAGACCAGCCTCCTGCTGGGACCGGGGCAGCGTGCGCCCGCCCTCGAAGGCTACGTGGCGGACCGTGGTCCCCTGGCGATCTGGCCTGGCAAGGGCGTGGTCTTCGCCGCGGTCCGGGCCGTCCAGATCCCTGCCTCCCTGCGCGCCCAGCTCCAAGGCCTGGCCCTCGCGCGCCTCGACTTCGCCCAGTCCCGCCTGGAGTTCCTCCCCACGGGGCTGGACGAGTCCCACATCCTGGTGGGCGTCCTGGATTCCGACGCGGTCTTCGTCAACCCCAGGGGCGGGTTGATGCTGGTGCGGGTGAAATAGCGTTCAGCCCGCCAGGCTCAGCACCCGCTCGCGATCCAGGTAGGGGATGGTCCGCCAGGTGTTCGTGGGCGCGGGATTCAGCGCGGGACGGCCCAGGATGTGCTCAAGGAGGAGGTTGCGCTGGGAGGCGGGCGTGATCAGGTCCGGCGTCCCCGTGAACCGGATGGCGTCCATGTAGCCACCGCCTCCGCGCAGGCGGTAGGTGGAGAGCGCCAGGGTGAAGACCTGGTCCGGCTTCACGGGCTGGCCCTGGTAGCTGAGGTTCCGCACGCGGCTGCCCACGGGTTTGCCAAGGTCCAGTGCGTAGCTCGCCCCGTCCACCATGTCGTAGTTGTAGAAGGGGACGTCGCGGTTGTAGAGCTCCGGCTGCCAGCTCAGGAGGTAGTGCCGCGCACCGTGCTCCAGGTAGCGCTTCAGCTGGTCCCCCGTGATGCGGATCCGCGCCACCTGGCTTTCGTAGGGCGCCAGGGCATAGAACTGGCGCACACTCGTGGGGCCCTTCGGGATGAAGAGCTTCGGCCCCGGGCTCGCCGCGGCCGACAGCTGGGCCCCCGTCGCCTGGCGCTGCACCTGGTGGATGAGCTGCATGAGCGGCGTGTCCTCCATTCGTGCCCAGCGGCTGTCCAGATCCACCAGCAGGTTCGTGGCGGCCGTGTCGAGGTAGCGGTCCGTGGCCGCGCGCAGCTCCGCGGTCAGGCTCAGGACCTCGGGATCGGCAGGCGTCTGGTCCTCGGGCTTGAGCGTCCGGCCCTTGCCCGCCACCACCCGCCAGCGTCCCTTCTCCTGGCGCAGGTCCAGGTCCAGCACCGCCAGGGCGCGGCCGAAGCAGCCCGCCTGGATGATCGGCACGCCCCTGTGCTCGGTCTGGAGCACCTGGTGGGTGTGGCCCGCGAAGATGGCATCCACGCCCGGCACCTGCTCCGCCAGCCGCAGCGCGGCGTTCTCGTCACCCTCCGCCCCCTGCACCGTGCCAAGCCCGGAGTGCATCAAGACGATCACCACATCGGCCCGTTCCTTCTCGCGCAGACTGGGCACCAGCCTCCGCGCGGTGGTGACGATGTCCTGGAAGGCCAGGCCGGCGTAGTTCCCGGGCTCCGTCATGGCCGGTACCCCAGGCGTGGTGAAGCCCAGCAGGGCCACGCGCACGCCGGCCACGGTCACCACGACATGGGACGGGAAGCCCGGCCGCCCTTTCGCGTCCACCGTGTTGGCCGACAGGAAGGGGAACTTCGCCTGCTTCTCCACTTCGCGAAGGACCGGCAGGCCGAAATCGTAGTCGTGGTTTCCCACCGCCATGGCGGAAAACCCCAGGGCGTTCATGATGGCGACGCTGGGCTCGAGCAGGTCCCGCCGCAGCGCGTTGCGCACGTAGTTGGCTGGCTCGCCCTGGAACGTGTCGCCGCAGTCCACCAGGATCGTGTTCGGGTTCAGCGCCTGCTGGCGCCGGATCAGAGTTGTGATCTTTGCCCACCCTTGGTTCGCCGGCTGCAGGCTGAAGGTGTCCACCGCCAGCAGGTGACCATGCATGTCAGTGGTGCCAAGAACCTGAATCCGGGCCTCTTGAGCCTGGAGTCCCAAGGTGATCAGCAGGATCCAGAACCAATGACGCATGCGCACTCCAGGATGACTCCGGCAACCCAGGGTTGGATGGGGCCGACTTCAAGGGTAAACTTTCCCTTCACCCAAGGATGCCCCCTCTTTCGGAGCCCCCCATGCAAGAAGTCCAGATCAAGGCCCCCAAGCACGAATTCACGCTGCTTTGCGACGACATCCGCCAGGAGATGGGCGGCAAGACCTCGCTGATGGGCCTGTACGACCATCACATCGTGGTGCCCCAGGTGCCCTTCACCCTGCCCAAGGTGTGCTTCTACACCCGCTTCTCCCGCATGGACGGCCAGTTCAAGTTCGGCTTCTCCATCGTGAGCCCCACCGGCGACCGCAAGGACGTGATCCGCGACAGCGACGTGCAGATCCCCGACGGCGCCAAGGAAGGCACCTTCAACGTCATCGCCAGCCCCTTCGAAGTGGGCAGCGAAGGCGTCTACGAGGTGATCATCGCCCTGACCAAGGGTGCCGATCGCTTCGAGTACGTCTACAAGTTCGCCATCTCCGACGCCAGCCGCCTCCAGGCCGAGTACGAGAAGGCCATGGCCGAGGCCGGCCAGGCCGGCAACTAAGTCCAGGCTCCGGGCTTCAGGCCCCAGGCTTCATCGGGCGGCGCATGCGCCGCCCGATGTCTATGGTCAGCACGGCGCCCCGGTGGGGCGCCATTGCTTTTAGACTGAAGACTGAAACCCAAAGCCTGAGGCTTGGGCCCAGAAGCCTAGAGCCTGAAGCCTGAAGCCCAAAACCAAGGCCTTCCCCATGCCCGATCGCTACGCCAAGCAACGCATTTTTTTGGGCCGCGAGGCCGATGAGGCCCTGCGCACGAAGCGGGTAGCCGTGCTGGGCCTCGGCGCCACGGGCTCGGTCATCGCGCCCTGGCTGGCGCGGGCCGGCGTGGGCCATCTCACCCTCATCGACCGGGACCTGGTGGAGGCCTCGAACCTCCAGCGGCAGCTCCTCTACGGCGAATCGGATCTGGGCCGTCCCAAGGCCGAGGTGGCGACGGAGCGGTTGGCCGCGGCCAACTCCAGCATCGACCTGAGGCCCGTGGTGGCCGACCTCACCTCCGGCAACGCCCGCGAGCTGCTGTCGGGCTTCGACCTCATCTGCGACGGCACCGATAACTTCGAGGCCCGCTTCCTCATCAACGATGTGGCCATCCTCACGGGCACCCCCTGGATCTACGCCGGGGCCATCGGCGGCGAGGGGGTCGTGTGGCCCCTGAATCCGCCCCACACGCCCTGCCTGCGCTGCCTCATCGAAGAGCCCCCCGCGGGCGGCGATGTGGATACCTGCGACAGCGCCGGCGTCCTGGGCCCCACCGTGGGCATCATCGGCAGCTGGGCCGCCCTGGAGGCCATGAAGGTCCTCGCGGGGAAGGCGCCCCACGCCGAGCTGGCCCGCTTCGATTTCTGGAACGACGAGCGGCAGTTCCTGAAGGCCCCGAAGACCCGCTGCCGCTTCTGCACGGAGAAGGTGACTGAGTTCCTGGATGCCCGCTGGAGCCTCAAGGCCAGTTCTCTGTGCGGTCTCGAAGGCGTGCAGATCCGCGTGAATCCGCCCGGCAGGCTCGATCTCGCCGCATTGAAGGTGCGCCTCGAAGCCCGCACGCATGGCCCCTGGAAGCAGGCGGGCCTGATGCTCAAGGGCCGCGAAGGCGCCGACGAGATCACCCTCTTCGCCGATGGCCGCGCCCTCGTCCATGGCCCCATGACCCCCGAGCGAGCCCGCAGCTGGTACACCGAAGTGGTGGGATGCTGAACAAATGAAAAGAATCTAATAAGCGGAGGATGGCGGAGGAGCGGAGGAGAGCGGAGAAAAGCTAGAAATTGACTTCAGTTCTCCGCTTTCCTCAGCACCTCTGCTTTCCTCCGCTTTCAAAATTCCTTACCTCTTGAACAGGTGAAGCCCCAATGTTGAAAGTGCTTCTAGCCTCAAGAAATATTGGCAAGCTGCGCGAGTTTGCGGAGCTGCTGCCGGATCTGCAGCTTGTGCCCTGGCCTGCAGAGGCCCCGGAGCTTCCCGAGACCGGTGCGTTTTTTCAGGACAATGCCCTGCAGAAAGCCGAGGGTGCACGCGCCTGGTGGCTGGAGCACGGTACGGAGGCCGTGGATGGCGCCTTGGCCGATGACTCGGGCCTGTGTGTGGACGCGCTGTGGGGTGGCCCCGGCGTCTTGAGTGCGCGCTTCGCGCCGGACCTGTCCACCTACCGGGACAAGAACCTGCGCCTGCTCTCCCTGCTGCCCGATGGCGCGCACCGCGGCGCCCGCTTCGTGTGCGTGCTGGCCTTCACGGGGATGGAGGGCCGGCCCTTCACCGTCAGCGGTGCCGTGGAGGGCAGCCTGGCATCTGAACCCCGCGGCGAGGGCGGCTTCGGCTACGATCCCATCTTCATTCCCGAGGGCCACCACCAGACCTTCGGCGAGCTGCCCAGCGATCTCAAGCACACCCTCAGCCACCGGGCCCGGGCCTGCACGGCGCTGCGGGGCAGGCTTTCCTCCGGCCCGCGGTAGGGTTGAGGCATGACCTGGAAGCGCGAACCCCGTACCTGGCTGGCGATCGCCGGCCTGCTGCTGCTGTGGGCCTCGGCCTTCGCGGGCATCCGCGCCGGCATGCGCCTCAGCCCCTCAGGCGCCGTGGGCGCCGATGGCTACGGCCCCGGCGAACTGGCCCTGCTGCGCTTCGGGACGGCCTCCACGGTGCTGGCCCTGTACGCCCTGGCGAAGCGGATGCGGCTGCCGGAGCGCTCGGAGCTGCCGCTGATCGGCCTCACGGGCTTCCTGGGCATCAGCGTCTACCACGTGGCCCTGAACTTCGGCGAGGTGACGGTGCAGGCGGGGGCCGCTTCGTTGCTCATCTCGGCGGCCCCGGTGTTCACCGCGCTACTGTCCGTGGCCGTGCTGAAGGAACGCCTCACCGGCATCGGCTGGCTCGGCATCCTGCTGGCCTTCGCTGGCGTCGCCCTCATCGCCCTCAGCGGCGGCCGTGGCCTGCACTTCACGCCCGGGGCCCTGCTCATCCTGCTGGCGGCCACCGTGGCGGCCGTCTATTCGATCCTCTCCAAGCAGCTGCTGCGCCGCCACGCCGCCCTGGAGTTCACCTGCTACTCCATCTGGGCCGGCACCCTGCCCCTGCTGGTCTTCCTGCCGGGCCTGCTCCGCCGCCTGCCCGTGGCCGCGCCCCCGGCCACCTTCGCCGTGATCTACCTCGGCATCTTCCCGGCGGCCATCGCCTACGTGCTGTGGAACTACGCCCTGGCCCGCATGCCCGCCTCGCTGCTGTCGAGCTTCTTATACCTGTCTCCCGTGCTCGCCAGCCTCATCGCCTGGGTTTGGCTGGGCGAGGTCCCCACCCTGCTCACCCTCGTAGGCGGCGCCATCGCCATCCTCGGCGTGATCCTGGTGCAGACGAAGGGTTACGCGCGGGGGGTCCGCTAGACCTTCTCCTCGCTCCGGGTGAGCAGGCCGATGAAGGTCAGGGGTGCTTCCGAGTCGTTGATGAGGCCGTGGCTGCCGCCCGCCTTCACCAGGAAGAGGTCGCCGGCGCCCACGGGGAAGCGCTCGCCGTTGAGAAGGCCGGTGCCCCGCCCCTCCACGATGAGGTAGAGGTCCTCGGTGTTGGGGTGCGTGTGCTCGCCGATGCTGGCGCCGGGCTCCAGCGTGATTCGGCCCAGGCTGAGCACCCCCGCCATGTCGCCCAGCTTCAGTAGGCTCACGTCGAGGGCCCGCCCCTCCCCGCCGCGGATGTTCGCCTTGGCCTCCACGGGCAGGTCGCTCAGCCTCCGGATCATGGATGGCCTCCCAGGAAGATCCGGGGATCCACCCGGACATTGTTGAGGCTCAGCGACCAGTGCAGGTGCGGCCCCGAGGCCCGGCCCGTGCTGCCCACCTCGCCCACCGCGTCGCCGGCCTGGAGCACCTGGCCCTCCTTCACGGAGATCTTCGACAGGTGGCAGAGCAGGCTCACCACGCCCTCGCCGTGGGCGATGAACACGGCGTTGCCGCTGTAGAAGAAGTCGCCCGTGAGCACCACCCGGCCCGGCGCGGGGGCCCGCACCGCCTGGCCCTGGGGGGACCGGATGTCCAGGCCCGAGTGGGGTGAGCGGGGCACGCCGTTGAAGATCCGGCGCAGGCCGAAGGAGGCGGTGAGAGCGCCCGGCGTGGGCTGCCGGAAGCTCAGGGAGGGCACCAGCGCCTCGGGCCAGGCCTTCCAGGCCGGCGCCATGAGCACCTGCTCCTTGGCGATGCGGGCCTCGTCCTCGGCATTGGGCGTCACCTTCCGCTGGTCCTTCAGCGTCACCCGCTGTTCGGGATAGCGCTTCGGCCGGATGGCGAAGGGCACCGCGCGGCCATCCACCTCGATGGCCTGCTCGCCGGGCTTCGCGCTCAGGGGGATGCCCACCACCGCCACCCAGCCCTGGCCGCTGCGCCGCGTGAGCACCGGCTCCCCCTGGTAAGTCACCACGGGCGCCGTGGACTTGGCGGGCAGGGCGATGACCGCCACACCACCGGGCACCGGCGAGGGCTTGAAGGGGAGCTTCGCGGGTTCCGCGCTCTGTACGACCGAGGCCACCAGCGCAGCGAACAGCAGCACCATCGGGCGGCCAGTGAAGCAACGTCGAGTCATGGTCATGCCGGAGCCCTCATGCAAGAGACGTTTCAGCATACCGGGAGGGCCGCACCCGCTGGGGAGAGCAGGCCAGTGAAGAACTGCCTTTAGCCAGTGATGAACAGTGATGAACGGTGATACCCCGATCCCATCACCGTTCATCACCGTGCATCACCGGTTTCATTTGTCTTGAGGTCCCCAGGGCCCCGCGACACAGCAGTCCGGCACCGGTTTCGATGCCCGGGCGTCGTTCACTGGTTCTCCCCTGGTCTTAACGAATGAAGATGATCTGCTAAGCCTGGCATCGAGGTGCTGGGCGAAGCCGGGGAAGCGAGACGAATAGAAAGAGCGGAAGGCAATGCAGGCGGGGAGCCAGTTGACCTAAATGATTAGGCCTCTTCTAGCTCTTTGAGTGTTTTCCCAGCAGTATCGCGCCACGCGGTAAGCCCATTGGCGCCACCACCGTGAACGACCGCAGCAGCTGCGCTTGGGCTTGAAAACTCAGTATTTTGCATGAAGACATAGACGCTGTCTTTTTCAACAAGCGTGCCGTCTTGAATGAGTTTCTGGCGGAGAGCGACCACGAATGGGTGCTGACTTTCCGCAGACGGTCGCAAGGCGAGGACGGCTGTGGAGTCTTTGAAGACAACAAATCCAGCCTCTGTTCGGCGGCCATGCGCAATTGCGGTCTTGATTTTGCACACTAGATTGGGTTGATCCTTCGTTGGCTTGGTAGACCCGGCAATTGGTGTGAGTAAATCAGACCCAAGCACTGGCAGCACTTGTTTGATCCGAGACAAGAAGACTTCCATGTCTTCTCGATCTGACTCAGGAAGCTTCGGATTGCTGCCATTCACATTCTCGAGTTCGTACCTTCCCGCAGCCTTGGACTCTTGCCATAGACGGTTCTCCAAGAACCGGACATGAGCCTTGGTGAGATTCTCGTCTTTACTTACGAACACGACGATTGAATTCCAGAACTCGAGCGCCTTAGCCTTGTGCTGCTTCAAGCGATCTCGAATCACTTCTGCTTCACCTATGTAGGCTTGTGGGTTTCCAGTGTCGGGATTCGTTCCGAGGAGGAAGTAAACGCCAGCGCTTTCTAACTCTTCCCGAGCTAAAAGGTCATCAAGTTCCGTTCGAGGCGCGGCAAGAGCCTTGCCAGTCCAGTTTGAAACTTCGCCAACACGAAGACGCTTTGCATCTCCGTTTGGCAAGAAGAGCTTAATAGTGGCTGAAGTCATACTGTTGCCTTCTGTGCTACGAGAATCAAAAGGTAAAGAGAGGGTGGCGGTTGTAGAAGCCTAACTAGGTTTACCCATCCCGCCTGAGGATGAAATCGGTTCTGTGGGTGGGGTCGGGGTGTCGGCCGGAATCAGGACCGGGACCGCCCCCGGCGCCACTTCGCTGAACCCCACCTCCCGCATCTTCACGGCGTCCTGGTAGGCGGCGAGGATGGCGGTGCGGATGCGGAGGTACGAGGTGTCCGTGACCTTGGTGTTGAAGGTGACGGTGGCCACCAGGTAGTCGCGGCCATCGGGCATGGTCTGGGGGGCGCTCACCTGCACCTGGGGCGCCATGATGGTGCCGGAGCTGCCCTCCCGCAGGCGGATGGACAGGGCCTCGCACCAGGCCTGCAGCTGGGGCGTGAGGGCCATTCCCTGCTCAGGGGAGGCCACCATCACGCGGCCGTACAGCGTGAAGAAGAGGCGCAACTGGGGCGGGTCGAAGGAATGGTTCAGGTAGCCCGACATGCTGGCGATCTGCTGGAAGTCCTTCAGCAGGGCCTGCAGCTTGGGGCTGGGCTGGGCGGGACCCTGGGGCTTGGCCATCAGCGCACCACGCCGTAGCCGTACCGGGCCACCAGCAGATCCAGCCGCTGACGGGCTTCCGGCGTAACCGCCTCCGGCGCGGTGAACAGCGCCGCCTTCAGGGCCTCGCCGCAGGCACAGGACCGCGGCGCAGCCGAGAGCTGGGGCACCACCTTCCGCAGCAGGCGCTGAGCCTTGTCCACGTTGGCGTGCATGACTTCCAGCACCGAGGCGGCGTCCACACCCTCCTCCTCCTCGCGCCAGGCGTCGTAGTCGGTCACCAAGGCGATGCAGGCGTAGCAGAGCTCCGCTTCGCGGGCGAGGCGGGCCTCGGTCACCTGGGTCATGCCGATGAGGTCCGCACCCCAGCTCTGGTGGAGTTTGCTTTCGGCGCGGGTGGAAAAGGCCGGGCCTTCCATGCACACGTAGAGCGCGTCGCCTTCGATGGGCAGAGCCAACGCGCGGCCCGAGGCCAGCAGCGTCTCCGTGACGTGGGCGCAGGTGGGCTCGGCGAAGCTCACGTGGGCCACCAGGCCTTCGCCAAAATAGGTGTCCTTCCGTTGCTTCGTCTTGTCGATGAACTGGCTCACCAGGCGCAGCTCGCCGGGCTTGTGGCGGGCCTGCAGGCTGCCCACGGCCGACACGCAGATCAGCCGCTCGACGCCCACGGACTTGAGGGCCCACAGGTTGGCCCGGTAGTTCACCTCGCTGGGCGTGAAGCGGTGGCCCTCGCCATGGCGCGCCAGGAAGGCCACGGGGGCGCCATCCAGCGTGCCCAGATGCACGGGGCCCGAGGGCTCGCCGAAGGGCGTCTCCACCTCCTGCGCCCGGTCGAGGGCCAGGCCCTCCATCCGGTAGAGGCCACTGCCGCCGATGATGCCGATGGGTGCTCGCATTGCTCCATTCTACTTGCGAAGGAGGATGGCGCCGTGCTTCTCTGGTGGTCCTGACAATTCAGTGTTGGATGTTCGGGAAGCAGGTGAGATTCCTGCACTGCCCCGCAACGGTAAGCACCACGGCCCCCCATTTCCGGGATCAGGGGCGTGAGACCTCAAGCTCAGACCACTGGGAATCGTCCTGGGAAGGTCTGAGGGGAGCCGAAAAGCCCCTGTCGCGTGCGAGTCCGGAGACCGGTCCTGCACCTCACCCCCCGTCGCGGGAACGGGCCGGGCCTTCCCTCTTTCGGGACGCCCAGCCCCCGCGACTTCATGCGTGGAGGCATGATGGGTATCCCCCGGATCTCATTCGTATTGGCGGCCGTGGCCGTCCTTTCCCCCGCGGCGTCTGCCGCCGAGCCCGAGCGCAAGCCCGGCGAGGCCACGGTCACGGTCAGCGCCGAGGCTCTGCCCGTGGAGGTCACCCGCACGCCCAGCCCCGTGCGCATCGTGGAGGCCGAGGAACTGGCCCGCCTGGGCAGCCGCACCCTGGCCGAGCTGCTGACCGTGCTCCAGCCCGGCGCCGTGATGGCCAGCGGCGGCCCCGGCGCCACCGCCTCGGCCTTCCTCAATGGCACCCTCAGCCGCAACGTGGTGGTGCTGCTGGACGGCCTGCGCCTGAACGATCCCACCGGCACCAGCCCCGACCTGGGCACCCTCAGCCTCGTGGGCATCGCCCGCGTGGAGCTGGTGCTGGGGCCCTCCTCCGTGCTCTACGGCAGCGACGCCATCGGCGGCGTCATCGCGCTCACCAGCGTGGGCAAGGGCGCCGACGGCTGCCACGGCCAGGCGGGGCTGCAGGCCGGCACCGATGGCCTGCGCGGCGGCTCCGCCCAGGTGCAGCTTTCGGATGGCCGGGCCTGGCTGGCCGCGGGGGCGGAAGGCCAGAGACAGGGGAGCAGGTTCCCGGAGAACGCCTTCCGCCAGGCCGGTGGCTTCCTCCGTCTGGGCACCACCCTGGACGGCGCGGATTTCGCAGGCTTCTACCGCAACTCAGGCCAGACGGCCTCCGTGCCCTTCACCACCCTGGCCTGGCCGGGCTTCGGGCGCAGCTATGAGCCGCAGCGCGAAACCCGCGCCCGGCAGGAGAGCTGGGGCACCTCCCTGCGCTGGCCCCTGCTGCCCGGCCTGGTGCTGGAGAACACCCACCAGGTCCTGTCCGGCAACACCAGCGATCCCGCCGGCGCCCACCGCGAGCAATCCGACCGCGACTTCCGGCGCGTGGAGGACCAGCTCACCCTGCACTGGACGCCCTCCAAGGCCTTCCGCCTCTCAGCCCACCTCGAAGGCCGGGAGGATGTCGCCCACGCAATGAACTACTACGACCCGTCCACCTTCAACGCCATCGCCTACCGCGGCGAGGGGCGTGATCTGGCCGGGGCCCTCGAAAGCCGCTGGACGCTCGTCGAGGGCCTCGACTGGGTGGCGGGCCTGCGTCGCGACGCCGGGCATCGCGATCTAACCCGCCAGGACACCGGCCAGCGCAGCCGCGCGGGCAGCGCCGAGGCCAGCACCTGGCGCTCGGGCCTCAACTGGGTGGTGGCGCCGGAGCTGCGCCTCTACGCCAGCGCGGGCCAGGGCTTCCGCATGCCCAACACCACGGAGTTCGCCCTCAACGCCCAGGCGGAGAGCCAGGATGGGAAGGCCTATCCCGTGACCCCCGAGCGCAGCCGCACGGTGCAGGTGGGCGCCACGGGCCTGCTGGCGGGCCACTGGGAGTACCGCCTGGAGGCCCAGCGCACCCGCATCAGCAACCTGCTGGCGTACGTCTATGACACCAGCTTCTCGTTCCCGCCCCTCTTCACCTCGCACTACGCCAACCAGGGCACCGTTCGCGCCCAGAGCCTCGAAGGCGCCCTGGGCTGGCGGGGCGGCGCCGACCTGGCCTACGGCTGGGATCTGATCCTGCGCAGCCAGGAGACCCGGGACCTGGACCACAACGTCGAGGGCCAGGAATTCGGCCAGCAGAATACGGCCATTGTGCGCCACCCCTTCTTCACGGGCGCGGTGGCCGCCTTCGTGCAGTCGAAGCGCTGGCGGGCCGATGTGCGCTTCGACCGCGTGGGTGCCCGCTACGACATCCACGACACCACGTACCAGGTGATCTCCACCGGCAGGCCCTACCGCGACCTCAGTGTCGGCGGCTCCTATGAGCCCATGAAGAACCTCGTGCTGGCCCTGCGCGGCGAGCACCTCCTGCAGCCTCGCCAGAGCGTCCAGGACTGGCTCAGCGGCCGCTACGACCAGAACGGCGACGCCGCCCTGGTCTACGGCTTCCCCGCCCCCGGCCCCCGCTGGACCCTCAGCGCCACATGGAGGTGGTGATGGCCCGCTCGGCCCTGACCCGCCTCTTCGCCTTCCTCCTGATGCTCACGCTGCCGCTTCTGGCCGCGCACCCCCAGCGGGTGGTGAGCCAGACGGTGGGCACGGACGAGCTGCTGCTGGCCCTGGCGGACCCGGGCCAGATTGCGGCCCTCAGCCACATCAGCCACGACGCGCAGTTCAGCCCCGTGGCCGCCGAGGCGGGGCGCTTCCCCGCCATCAAGGACAGCGACGCGGAAAGCGTGCTGCGCTTCCGGCCCGACCTGGTGCTGGCGGCCACCTTCACCCGCCCCGAGACCCTGGCCCTGCTCCGGCGGGCCGGGGTCCGGCTGGTGGTGCTGGACCGCTTCGACACGCTGGAGGACATCTACGGGAGCCTGCGTCTCCTCGGCCGCGAGCTGGGCCAGGAGGCCCGCGCCGAAGCCGTGATCACCCAGTGCCGTACCCGCGTCGCGGCGCTCGCCGCCCGGCTCGGCGGCGTGAAGCCCGTGCGCGTACTCAGCGCGGGCATCTATCCCTTCACCTCAGGCAGCGGCACCACCTTCCAGGACCTCTGCGACCATGCCGGGGCCCTGAATGTGGCCACAGAAGCGGGCCTTAAGGGGCATGCGCCGACGCCCTCCGAGAAGCTGCTGGTCTGGAACGTGGAGGTGCTCGTGGCCTCCGGCGGCGAGAGCACCCGCGCCCAGCTCGCGGCCATCCCCCACTACCGGGCCCTGCCCGCCTTCAAGGCCGGGCGGGTGGTGACCATCCCGGGCCCCATGATGTCGAGCATCTCCCACCACCGCATCGCCGCCTACGAAGCCCTGGCCCGGGCCCTCCATCCGGAGCGCTTCCGGTGAAGCCCCGCCTCGCCGTCCTGCTCCTGCTGGCGCTCCTGGCCCTGACCTTCCTGGCCTCGCTGGCCTTCGGGGAGCTGCGGCTGAGCTTCGGTCAGGTGCTGGGCGCCCTCACGAACGGCACGGATGAGGTGGCCCGCACGGTGGTCCGCGATTTCCGCCTGCCCCGGGCCCTGGTGGGTCTGGCGGTGGGCGCGGCCCTGGGGGCCAGCGGCGTGGTGATGCAGGCCTTCTTCCGCAACCCCCTGGCCAGCCCAGGCCTGCTGGGCGTGAGCAGCGGCGGGGCCCTGGGCGCCGTGGCGGTGCTGGCCACGGGGCCGCTCTTCGGCTTCGCCGCGGCCACGATGTGGGCCCTGCCCCTGGCTTCCGTGGTGGGCGCCTTCGCCGCCACGGGCATGGTGCTCATGCTCGCCCAGCGCGGCGCAGGCACAGAACGCCTGCTGCTCTCGGGCGTGGCCCTCAACGCACTGCTGGGCGCGGGCACCAGCTTCCTGCTCACCACCACGGCGGGCCATTTCGAGGTGAACGCCCAAATCCTGTTCTGGCTCATGGGCGGCCTGGAGAGCCGCAGCTGGGAGCACGTGTGGATGGGCGTGCCCGCCATCCTCGCGGCCTGCCTGCTGCTGCTGCCCCTGGGCCGCGCCATGGACCTGCTGAGCCTGGGCGAGCAGAGCGCCCAGAGCCTGGGCGTGGACGTGCGCCGCCTGCGCCGCCAGCTCATCGTGCTGTCCACCATCCTCACCGCCCTGGCCACGGCCGTGGCGGGCATCGTCGGCTTCGTGGGCCTCGTGGTGCCCCACGTGCTGCGCCTGGCCTTCGGCCCCGACCACCGGCGCCTGCTGCCCTATTCCATGCTGGGCGGCGCCAGCTTCCTGCTGGCCTGCGACCTCGTCACCCGCACCTTCCCCCTGGGCTTGCGCCTGGGCGTGGTCACGGCCCTCATCGGCGGCCCCTTCTTCCTGTGGCTGCTGCGGAGGCCGCGATGACCGCGGCGCTGCACGCTTCGGGCCTCGCGGTGTCGGGCCGCCTGGAGGCGGTGTCGCTGGATCTTGGACCCGGCGAACTGGTGGCCATGGTGGGGCCCAACGGGGCGGGGAAATCCACGCTGATCCAGGCTCTGGCGGGACTCCTGCCCGCCGAGGGTCTCGTCCAGTGGCAGGGCCAGCCCCTGCCGCGCATCGCCATGCATGAGCGGGGCCGGCGTCTGGCCTGGGTGGGCCAGGAGGCGCACTTCGAGTTCGCCTTCCCGGTACGCGAGGTCGTGGCCCAGGGCCGCTACGCCTGGGACGATGACCCGTCGGGCGTGGCGGAGGCCCTGGCGGAGCTGGATCTCACGCACCTCGCCGAACGACCCGTCACGCGGCTCTCTGGTGGTGAGCGCCACCGCGTTGGACTGGCCCGGGCCCTGGCCACGGGCGCGCCCATCCAGCTCTGGGACGAGCCCGTGGCCCAGCTCGACGTGCGCCACGCCCTGGAGGTCATGCGCCTGGCGCGGCGCCTGGCCGATGGCGGCGGCACCGTGCTGGTGAGCCTCCACGATCTGCGTGCCGCCTACCGCTTCGACCGGGTGCTGGTGCTGGACCGCGGCCGCCTGGTGGGCAACGGCGCGCCCCACGCGGTGCTCACCGCGCCGCTCATCCGGGAGGTCTTCCGAGTGGAAGCCACCTTCGTGGAGAGCCTCGTCCCGGAGTTGCCATGCCCGTGATCTCCTCCCCATCAACGGCGAAGCTGGACCTTGCCAGCCCACCCCGCCGGGTCATCAGCTTCGTCTCCAGCGCCACGGAAACCCTGTTCGCCCTGGGCTGCGGGGAGGCCGTCGTGGGCGTCACGCCCTACTGCGCGCGCTATGTGGACGGCCTCCAGGCGCCCATCGCCGGGGACTATCTGCGTGCCAACATTGAGCACCTGCGAAGCCTGGAACCGGACCTGGTCCTGGTCACCTCCGGCATCCAGACAGCCCTGGCTCAGCGCCTCGCGGAAGCCGGGCTTCCCGTCCACGCCCTGCCCCTTCCCGCCAGCCGCTTCGGCATCCTGGAAAACCAGATCGCCCTGGGCGGGCTCCTGCACCGCGTGGCCGAGGCCCGCGCCCTCTGTTCCCGCATGGAGGCGGGGTTTGCCGAACTCATCGCCTTCGCGCCTTCACCGCGACCGAAGGTGTTCATCGAGATGTGGTGCGGCCGCCACCTCCGCGGCGTGGGCGGACTCTCCTTCATCCATGACCTGGTGGAGCTCGCCGGAGGCGAAGCGGTCCCCGCCCCTCGCGCCGAGGCCTACCCCCAGCCTGATCTCGATCGGGTGGCCGCGATGCGACCCGAGATCCTCCTGCTCTTCCAGGAACCTGAACACCCGGTGGACGGCGCCTCCATGATCGCCGAGCGCGGTTGGACCTGGGGCCCGCGCATCGTCGATTCCGACATCACCAAGGGCCGCAATATCATCCACGACGGCCCCAGCTACCTGGACACTGCGCGGTGGCTGCGGGAACAACTGCACCGCTGATCGGCAGCGCGGATTCTGAAAGATGCAGCCCTTTCACAGGGCCGTCATCCCCGGCGCCCACCTTTGGGGTGGAATGAATTCCAACCCGGGTGGAGCCCCATGGCCCTGCAGCTGTCGACCGACCCCTTCGTGCCGGCCCTCCCGGCCCCCCGGCCCGCCTGGTGGCACCTCTCCCAGGATGAGTGGCTGAACAGCCTGACCCACCTCCTGGGCCTGCTCCTGGCCCTCCCGGGCACCGCCTTCCTGATCGGCCGTGCGGTCCTGGGTGGCGACGCCCTCAAGCTGATCAGCTTCGGCATCTTCGGCCTTTCCATGATCGCCCTCTACGCGGCCTCGACGCTCTTCCACAGCGCCCAGGGGCCCATCAAGGAACGCTTGGCCAAGGCCGACCACTGCGCCATCTACCTGCTGATCGCGGGCACCTACACGCCCTTTACCCTGGTCTCCCTGCGTGGGCCCCTGGGCTGGGGCCTCTTCACCTTTGTCTGGACTTTGGCGGCCCTGGGCATCGCCAAGGAGCTGTGGTGGGACCGCAGCTCCCTGCCCGCCGTTCCCCTCTACCTGCTGATGGGCTGGTGCGGCCTGGCTGCAGGGGCACCCCTGGCGCACCGCCTCCAGGGGCAAGGCTTGCAGTGGCTCCTGGCCGGCTGTCTGTTCTACAGCCTCGGCGTGGTCTTCTACCTCCTGGGCCGCCGGATGCGCCATGCCCACAGCATCTGGCACCTCTTCGTGCTGGGCGGGACCGCCAGCCACTTCATCACGGTGCTGCGGTTCGTCTGAGGGACTTGGCCACAGTTAGGTTCATCTACTTGGGCGCCGCGCGGTGGCGGTGGAGATGGTTTCAGTCGTCCTGGCCAAACAGGTTGGGGGTTTCGGCGGCCATGTCGAGCCGTTCGCGCTTGGCCTTCTTGAAGGTGTAGCCACCCATGGACAGGTCGGGAAACTCGGGGCGCTTGCGGCCTTCCAGCAGCTCAGCCACGGTAAGGATCTGGAGCCTGGGATAGTCCTTGCCGTTGCCGCCCTTGTAGAACCCCGCCGCAGCG
This sequence comes from uncultured Holophagaceae bacterium, assembly GCA_963751095.1. Lineage (GTDB taxonomy): Bacteria > Acidobacteriota > Holophagae > Holophagales > Holophagaceae > Geothrix. Next base: position 204,718 of record CAVVTK010000010.1, read on the forward strand.
GCTTCGACGCGCATGGGCTTGGTGGGTTCCTCCAGCGTCACGAAGAGGCCAATGGGCGCCTTCTCGCGATCGAGCACGCCCTTGAGGTCGCGCACCTGGGCCACGCTAACGCCGCCGCCCTTCACGCTCACCACGATGCGCTGGGTGGCGGCCTTGCCCCCCACGGCATCGGCGAAGTAGATGAGGCCGTCGATGCCCCCATCGGCGCCCTTCTTCTTGCCCTGGAAGGGCTGGGCGTCCACCAGCGAGCAGGCCCACCACTGGAACTGGTACTTGTCCCGTTCCGCCAGATCCTGCGCACCTTCCAGATCCTTGGGCGTGCCGTGGACTTCGAACTGGAGGCCGGGGAAGGCATCCTTCAGGCGCTTTTCGATGAGGCTGATGGCCAGGTGCGTGATGTCAATGCCGATCCAGTTGCGCCCCAGCTTCTGCGCCGCGTGGACCGCCGTGCCGCAGCCGCAAAAAGGATCGAGAACGACATCGCCGGGGTTAGAGCTGGCGTTGAGGATGCGTTCGAGGAGGGCCAGAGGTTTTTGCGTGGGATAGCCAAGTCGTTCCTTTGCAGTTTGATTCAATCTATCGATATCCGTCCATACATCGCCAACGGTGACAGCCCGATCAGCAACCACGAATGGCTCTGCGGCCAATCGTCGTGGGAAACCCCCACCTTTGGGCCAATGGATCTGTCCAAGTTCATCCCATGAATCCATGGTTGCGTGATTGTTAGCCCAATGTCTTCCCATTGCTGCCGGGGAGAAGGTTCGCCAAGGCTTTCCGCTTTCCCCCTCCTTCGTGGCTCCAGGGGCCGTGAGTTCATAGGTTTGATATTTATTGCCATCACTCCCGGTGATGAGCGTATGAGGGAGCTTCACTTCACCAACAATTGCAGTCGTTTTCTCAAACCTCATATTTCCGGATTTCGAATAGAAAAAAATTACATCGTGCAGCCTTGGCCAACGTCCTGATGTGCTTCGTGAATTGGTTCTTGCCCAAATTATTTCATTTCTATAGTTTTCTTGCCCAAACACCGCATCCAGCACCAACTTAAGATAGTGGCTGGCCGTGGGATCGCAGTGCAGGTAGAGGCTGCCAGTGGGTTTGAGGACGCGGTGCAGCTCGAGCAGGCGGTTGGCCATCATCACCAGGTAGGCCATGACGTCGTTCTCGCCCAGGAAGCCGCGGAAGGCGCTGATGAGATCGGCCATGCGGGTGTGGCCGCTTTGCAGGATCTCGCCGTACTCGCGCTCGGCCTGCTCGCCCCAGTGCCAGCTGTCCTCGAAGGCCGTGATCTGCGCGTGGCTTTCGCCGCCTTCGGGCGACTTGAACAGCAGGTTGTAGTCGCGCTTGGAATTGAACGGCGGATCGAGATATACCAGATCCACCGAGGCGTCGGCGATGCTCTCCCGCATCACATGCAGGTTGTCGCCGAAGAAGAGGTGGCTCACAAAGGCTCCGGGAAGTGAACCCAGCATAGCGGAGCCGCGCCTGCTCGGTGGCGCAGCCAGTTCTGAGCGCAAAAGAGATGGGAACCACCGATGAACACCGATGAACACCGATGAACAACGATAGGAGCCTGAGCAGAGCCAGCAACCTCGGTGGCTTGGCCCAGGCCCTAGGTTGTGGATGACCCAAGGCACAGGCAACCGAAGCACGCGGAAGATCCGGAGAGGTCTGAGGCGCGCTGACCCACCCACGCAGGGGCCCGCCGCAGGCGGCTTTCGGCACAGCCGAAAGGGAACCCGAGGGCACCCGCGCCGCGTCTCGAAAAGCGCGATCCGGGTGCCCCCGGGTTCCGCCCGTGCTGCCGTTGGACCCCCCCCTGCCGCCTTCATCACCATTTCTTTATCAGCTTTTCATCGGTGTTCATCGGTGTTCATCGGTGGTTCAAATGGCTTTTTGATCCTTCTCCTGCTTTTCCTCTGTGCCCTCTGTGGCTCTCTGTGTCCTCTGCGTTCCAGCTCGCTAGCCCCGTGGCCGCAGCACCCAGCCCAGCCCACGGGCCCGGCCACGGTGGTCAGCAGCAGGGCGCCGATGATGCCGGCCTGGACATCGGCGCTGAGGAGGGGCACGCCGTTCAGCTGCAGCTGGGCACCGGCGGCCACGAAGATCAGGCCCACCTCACCCCGGGGCACCATGCCCCAGCCCACCACCGAGGCGCGCAGGCCCTTCCCGGCGCCGTAGCCAGCCACATACTTCCCGACCACGCCCAGGGCCGCCAGCACGCCGGCGAAGATCAGGGTGGAGGGCCGGAAGAGGGCGGTGGGATCCACCTTGGCGCCCATGAGCACGAAGAACAGCGGGGACAGCACGGTCACCAGGGGGTGCACCAGCTCCTCCAAGGTGTGCCGCTCCCGGTGTTCGAGATCCACGATATGGGCCCGCTCCAGCAGCAGGCCGGCGGCGTAGGCGCCCACGATGGAGGCCAGACCGGCCAGGTTGCCCAGCCAGGCCAACAGGAAGGCGAAGCCCAGGCCCAGGGGCAGCAGCACCTGCTCACCCCGGAACCGGCTGGCCAGGCTGAAGAGCCGGGGCGTGACCAGGCGGCCGAAGGTGAGGGCGGCGGCCAGGAAACCAAGCGCCAGGACCAGGGTTTTGGCCAGGCCGGGACCGCCGGTGTCGCCGGAGGCTGCGGCCACCATGCCGGAGACCGCCACCAGCACCAGCAGGCCGAGGACATCATCGACCACCGCCGCGCCCACGATGACCCGCCCCTCGATGGAACCCGAGGCACCCTTTTCACGCAGCACCTGGGCGGAGATGCCGATGCTGGTGGCGCACATGCAGGCGCCGATGAACAAATCCAGCACGAAGGGGGCGTCCTTGGGCAGCAGCAGCCAGGCGCCCGTCAGGCCGACCGCCATGGGGGCCACCACGCCAATGAAGGCCACCCGCAGCGAGGCCAGGCCCACCTTGATCATCTGGGGGATGGAGGACTCCAGGCCCACCGCGAACATGAGCACCACCACGCCCAGGCCCCCTAGCAGCTCCGCACCGGGGGAGGCGGCCACATCCGGGAACAGGGGGAAGGCCCGGTGCAGGCCCGTGAGGGCCAAGCCAACGGCCAGTTCCCCGGTAACGGCGGGCAGCTTGAGGCGCACCGCCAGCTCGCCGCCCACCTTGGCGGAGAGCCAGAGCAGGGCCAGCAGCATCAGGGTGCCGGCCAGGGGGTCATGGACCAGGAAGGCTAGGGGCATGGGGTCCTCATCGGGCTGGGTGTGTCAGGAGTGGACGGGGGAAGCAGAGCTGGACGGAATGCGATGGCACATGGTGCCTAAGCCTTCATGGTCGAGGGTTCCGGTACCTGGATCGGACCATGGCAGGTGGTGCACATGGATCTGTCCATCGAAGGTGACATGCAGACCGTCCTCGGCGGCGTCCTTGTAGTTCAGCACCGAGCCGCTGGCCCGGGCGTGATCCAGCCGCGACAAGTCGATGTCGCCCACCAGCACCATCTCGGAATTCGGTGCGGCCTCGGTGGCGATGCCGTCCATGGGGAAGGGGTAGTCAGACGGCGTGTACAGGCCACTCTGGGCGTACTGGGCCGTGAGATCCGTGATGAGGGGGAGGCTGCCCACCATGCCAGCCGTGGCCACGTAGAGCTGGTTCTCCACGGCCCGGGCCCGGGCGCAGAGGGTGACGCGGCTGTGGCCCCGGCGGTCATCGGTAAGGTAGGGGACCACCAGCAGCTGGACGCCCTGCTCCGCCTGCACCCGGGCCACCTCCGGAAACTGGACGTCGTAGCAGATGGATACACCCATGCGCCCGAAGTCCGTGTCGATGACATGGATCTCGTGGCCGGGATCGAAATGCCAGACATTCCGCTCCGTAGGGGTGAGGTGCAGCTTGGGCTGATGCACCGGCAGGTGCCCTGGCACATAGATCGACGCCACATTCAGCAGCTTGCCGTCCACGAACCGCGGGTGGGTGCCCGCCACGATGATGCGGTCGTAGGTGCGGGCCAGGTTGTGGAAGAGATCCTCGAAGGGATCGGTGAATTCCTCCGCCAGCCGCCGCATGGCCTCCGCCGGGGGAAAGTCCTGCTTCATGCAGCTCAGCAGCTGGACCGCCAGCAGCTCGGGAAACACGATGACATCAGCATCGTAGTCGTCCCCCACATCCACGTAGTTCTCCACCTGGTCGGCAAAGCCGGCGAAATCGGGCACGGGACGCAGCGAATACTGGATGGCGCAAACCCGGACGGGCCTGGAGAGAATGGGCGTGGGTGCGGTGAAGCGCATGAGTCCTCCCGGGTGGTGATGTCGGTCAGTGGTCTGTCTAGAGATCCATGGCGATGAGGGCGGCGTGCCCCATGGTTTCGTGGTCGAGGGCATAGTCCCACAGTACGCCGCGGACCTGGAAGCCAACGCGGAGCTGCTTGGACAGTGTGGGATCAAAGCAGCGACCCTCCACCACAGCCTGCACATAGGCCTCGGGCGTCATCACGTCAGCCACCGCGTGGTAGCCCGGAATCCGGGCCCCGGCCGCGAAGACCCTGCAGCCCAGGCGCCGGCCCAGGGCGATGCGGCCCTCGTACAGCAACCGGGCGATCCCCTTGCTCTGCCAGGCGGGATCGACCGCAATGTTGGCCCCGTAGAGGGCATCCCCGTCGGGCACGTGGGTCGAGAGGCTGCCGGATCCCGTAATGTCAGCCCAGGTATGGGGCTGCAGGGCATGTTCCATGGAGACCCGCAGCACCGTGGAAGTGCCCACCATCATGCCGCCGGCCTCCACGACCATCTGCCCCTCGGGGAAGCGCTCCAGGTGGCGCAGCAGGTTCAGCGCGGACCAGATCGCCTCGGGGCCGTGGGGTGGGGGATAGACGCGCATCATGAGGGCGCGGATCGGCTCGACATCCTGGGGCGTGCGCAGGCGCATCACGGGGGTTGCCAAGATGTTCGCGGCCACAGATCTCCTGGAAAGTTTCTATGTCCAGGGTAACCGACTCCGCCCAAGGCCCCTCCGGGGGCTAGGCTGGGGGATGCCGTTGCCTGATCTCGCCGCCTGGCTGTCCGCCACACCGCTCCTGCTGGGGCTGGTGCTGCTGCGCCGCCACTGGGCCCGCCTGCCCGCCCTGGACGCCGACCCACCCCTCGCCGAGCCCCCGCCTTCGGTGTGCCTCTGCATCCCCGTGCGCGACGAGGCCCGGGAACTGCCGGCCGCCCTGGATTCCTGGCTGGCCCAGGACTACCCGGAATTGCGTATCCTGGTGATCGACGACGGCTCCACGGACGGCAGCGCGGAGCTGCTGGCCCAGCGCGCGGCGGCCCGCCCGGAGCGTCTGCGGGTTCTCCGAAACGATCACCTGCCCCCTGGCTGGCTCGGCAAGAACCACGCCCTGGCTCTGGCGGCCCGGCAGCCCGAAGCCGAGGCGGCGGCGTGGCTGCTGTTCGCCGACGGGGATGTGCAGGCCTCGCCCGACCTGCTGCGCCGGGCCATGGCCTTCGCCCTGGCGCGGCCCACGGATGTGCTCGCCCTGGTGCCGGCGGTGGATGCGGTATCGATTCCAGAGCGCGTCATCCTGCCCCTCGCCGCCTCCGCCTTCCTGGTGCTGATCCCGCCGCACCAGGTGCCCAACCCCCGCCATCCCGCCTTTTGTGGCGTGGGGGGCTTCACCCTGGTGCGCCGGGCGGCGTACGAGACGGTGGGCGGCCATGCGGCGGCGCCGTTGGAGGCCATCGACGACATGATGCTGGCCCGCCGCCTGAAGGCCGCCGGCTTCGTGAACCGGGTGGCCCGGGGCGGGCCCGACCTACATCTGCGGATGTATCACGGCCTGTGGGAGCTGGTGCGGGCCATGCGGAAGAACGCGGCGGCCCTGCCCTTCTGGTGGCTGCTCCCGCCCCTGCTGCCGCTGGCCCTCGTGATCGGCCTCGCGCCGCTCTGGTTGCCCTTTACGGGCCACCCCTTCCTCGCGCTCCTGCTCTGGCTGCTGGTCCCTGCACTGGCCGGGGACGTGCAGCAGCGCATGACCGGGCGCCCCATGGACCTGCTCTGGGCCCTGTGGCCCCTGAACGCGCTGGTTTTCGCCGCGGGCACCGCCTGGGCCCTGGCTGACCGTATCCGCGGCGTGAACCACTGGCGGGGCCGGGACGTTCGATTGAAGTCACTCTCAATCCGGCAGTCAAAGAATTGAAAAGCGGAACACAGAGGACACAGAAATCCCAAAGAGAACACAGAGAAAAGCGCTAGTCACGGAAGACGCGGGAGAGGACGGGACTACCGGCGGCGAGGGCCATGATCCCTTCCACTTAATCCTGTGATCAGCAAGGATGCGGAGGACGGGTCCGTACTTGTGAGGGACTGCTCCACGGCAGTTCTCTGTGTCCTCTGCTGCTCTCTGTGTCCTCTGCGTTCCGGCTTTAGTTTTTCACAGCGAGTTCCTGAATCGCGCTGTTCAGACTCCCTCGAAGAGCTGCAAGGTCTCGTCCAGCTTGCGCAGGATGCCGAGGATCTTGAAGGGCTCTACCACCACGTAGTCCACGCCGCCCGCGGCCACGGCGTGGTGGCGCTTCTTCGCCTCCTCCTCTTCGGTACCCAGGAGGATCACGGGCACGGGGCAACCCTCCTGCTCCACGAGCTGGCGGCAGAGCTCCAGCGGGCTGGCCAGGCGCAGCTGGTTGTGGATGAGCACCATGCGCACCCGCCCCCAGCCCCCGTCACCACCGGCGACATCGCCCAGCTGGGTCTTCACGGGGCCCTTGATGTGATCCAGCGACGCCAGGCCGAACTTGCGGCTGAGGGCTTCGCCAAGCCTGCGGGCGAAATCCTCCTTCTCGGTGAGCAGCAGGATCATGGGATCGCGATCCACGATGAGCTTGAGGGTGGGCAGCGCAGCGGCCCGGTTGATGCGCGCCGTGGCCTCCTGGAAGCCTCGCGGCGCGAACTCCTCCTTGTCCTGCTGGGCCTGGAGGAGCTGCTGATCCTGGATCCAGGTGCGGTACTGGTCGAGCATCTTCGGATCGGCCTGCTTGGTGAAGCGCAGGCCCACGAGGTTGTCGCCGAAGTAGGCCACGGTGGTGGTGGCGCGCAGGCGGAGGTCGCCTTCCAGGGGGACATCGAGCAGCGACTCCTCCCCCATGCGCAGCAGCTCCCGGATGTCCTGCTTGGTGTTGCGCAGGACCAGTTCCAGGCCCTCCTCGCCGAAGCTCTGCACGGTGCCGTCAATGAGGGCATTGCGGGTGTTGGTGAAGGTGGCCGCGTGGGCCTGGCTGGGGGGGCGGTCCGGGATGAAGTCCGCCAGGCGGTGCAGGTCGGACCGGCGCAGCACGCGGGGGATGCTGGCCAGGCAGGCCTCCACGCCCTCCAGGACCTCCTGCCCGGCGCAGGCCACCACGCAGTCGTATTCCAGGCCGCGATCCTTGAGCTTCACCGCCAGGTTCTCTCCGGGTTTCAGGCCCCAGGCACCGATGTCCTCGTGGGACATCCGGAAGGCGAAGCGCTCTCCGTCCTCAGTGAGGATCGGGTAGGCCGACCGCTGCGCCTTGTAGGCCACGTCGAGGCGGGCGCCGGCCACACAGAGCCGCTGCAGGGCCATGCGGATGCCCGTGGCGTCCTCGAGCAGGGCGGCGGGGCGGCTCATCTCGGGCTACCGGCCAGGGGCGCCACCGCCCCCGCGGGCAGCCACAGGAACAGCGCCCGGTGGAGCGCCTCGGCGCGCACGGGCTTGGCGATGTAGTCGTCCATGCCCGCCTCCAGGCACCTCTCCCGGTCCCCGACCATGGCGTTGGCGGTCATGGCCACCACCGGAATCCGGCGGCTGCCCCGCTCCCGCTCACGGATGCGCCGCGTGGCCTCGAAGCCATCCATCTCGGGCATCTGACAGTCCATGAGGATCAGGTCGTAGGAGACGCCCACCAGGGCATCCAGGGCCTCGACGCCCGTGATCGCCACGTCGGCCTCGATGCCGAACTTCTGGAGCATGATCAGGGCGACCTTCTGGTTCACGAGGTTGTCCTCCGCCAGCAGGACGCGCACCTTCACGGGGCCATCCGGGGCCGGAGTCGGAGCTGCCGGGGCCATCCGGCCGATGCCCAGGCCCTTCGGCTCGAGGAGGCCCCGCAGCTGGCTGGGGCGGATGGGAAGGGTGAGGCAGGTCTGGACGCCGCGCCGGGCAGCGGCCTCCCGGAGCTCGGGCCGGTAGAGCGGGCTCGCGAAAACGAGGGCGCGTTCCCCGGCCTCGGCCAGGGCCGCATCCAGCGCCTCGGGGCCCACGAGGACCACGGCATCGGGACGGTGGGCCTCGCGGAGCCACGCCGCCAGGTCTTCCTCCGGCGGCGCGATCCGGGAGGGCACGCCCCAGGCCTCGAGCTGCTCCCCGACCATGCGACCCACCGCCGAGGGCAGCCCCGCCAGCAGGACGGTGGTGGCCCCCGGGCGTACGGGCGCCTGGCAGCCCCGGACCTCGAGCCCCAGGGTGAACCAGAAGGTGCTGCCCTCGCCGGGCGCGCTGGTCACGCCGATGGTCCCGCCCATGAGCTCGACCAGCCGCTTGCAGATGGTGAGCCCCAGGCCGGTGCCGCCGTATTTCCGCGTGGTGGAGGTGTCGCCCTGGAAGAAGGAGGTGAAGAGCCGGTCCACCACCTCGGGCCTCATGCCGATGCCCGTGTCGCGGATTTCTACGCGGATCAGGACGCGGCCGTCCTCCCGGGATTCAGGCCGCACGCGGACTTCGACGGAGCCCTCCTGGGTGAACTTGAGGGCGTTGTCCATGAGGTTGGTGAGGATCTGGCGGAGCCGGGTCGGGTCGCCTGCCACCTGGAGCGGCGTGGCCGGATCCACGAAGATGCCCAGCTCCACGCCCTTGGCCTGGGCCTTCACGCCCAGCACCGCCTGCACGTCCTCGATGACCGACAGCAGGTCGAACTCCAGGGTCTCGAAGACCAGCTTGCCGGCCTCGATCTTGGAGAAGTCGAGGATGTCGTTGATGAGCGTGAGCAGCGCCTCGCCGCAGGACCGCACGGTCTCCGCGTACTGCCGCTGCTCGCCCCCCAGGGGCGTGTCCAGCAGCAGTCCGGTCATGCCGATGATGCCGTTCATGGGCGTGCGGATCTCGTGGCTCATGTTGGCCAGGAACTCACTCTTGAGGCCCGACAGTTCCAGGGCCCGGTCCCGGGCCGCCGCCAGCGCGCGCGCCGCCTCCTCCAGCTTGAGCTCGGCCCGCCGGCGGTCGGTGATGTCGTGGAACTGCCAGAGGTGCCCCAGGTACTCCTCGCCCACCGCGATGGGCACGAAGTCCATGGCCATGATGCGGCCGTCGCGCAGCTCGAACTCGTCGCCCTGGGAGGGGCACCGGGCCGCGCCCAGGGCCTCGAGGCGGGCCAGGAACCCCGCCCGGTCCGCCAGCAGGGGCAGGCATTCCTTCAGCAAGTCCCGGGACTCGCTCTCCACCAGCACGTGGGCCGGTACGGGCACCTGGAACATGCGGCAGAAGGTCTCGTTCAGCAGGGCGATCTTCCGCCCCTCGGTCTCCACCAGGATGCCTGCCTGCATGTTCTCGATGAGGGCCCGCAGCCGGCTGGTGGCCACCCGCAGGACGATCTCGGTGTGCTTGCGCTCGGTGATGTCGCTGAGGGTGCCGGAGACCCCCAGGACCACGCCCCCCTCGTCGTAGAAAATGCGCTGGTGCGCGGTCACCCACTTCACGTCTCCGGCCCTGGTGGGGATCCGGAACTCGCCTTCGAAGACGGCCTGGCCCGTGTCCACCGCGTAGGTGAGCATGTTCAGGTAGCGGGGGTTGTCGGCCGGGTGCAGGAAGCCCAGGAAGGACTGCCCCAGGCACTCCTCCACGGCAAAGCCCGTCAGCTCGGCCCAGGCGGGGTTCAGGAAGGCCCACTGGCCCTGGCGGTCGATCTGGAAGATCACTTCTTTCAAGTCTTCGACCAGACTCCTGAAGCGATCGGCCTCGGCCTGGACGCTGGCCAGCCGGGCCTCTAGGGCGGCCATGGACAGCGGGGATTGGGGGACCTGGGCATCGGTGGACATGCCTGTTCCTCTTCGGCCGGCCTCAACCGGGACCTGAAAAAAGATTTCTTGTTTTTTTCGCTTTTTGCCTCAGACTGGATAGCACCCCTTCCGGAGGAACCCATGGCCGCGTCCGACCAAGATGATCGCCTCAAAGCCCTGACCCGCACCGTGGCCGACATTGAGCGGGCCTTCGGCAAGGGCTCGATCATGAAGCTGGGCGACCGCATGAGTCCCTCCGAGGGCATCGAGGTCATCAGCACCGGCTCCATCGCCCTGGATTCCGCCCTGGGCGTGGGCGGCGTGCCCAAGGGCCGCGTGGTCGAGGTCTACGGGCCGGAAGCCAGCGGCAAGACCACCCTGGCCCTGCACATGGTGGCCCAGGCCCAGAAGAAGGGCGGCCTGGCCGCCTACATCGACGCCGAGCACGCCCTGGACCCCGAGTACGCCCAGAAGCTGGGCGTGGACGTGGCCAACCTCTTCATCAGCCAGCCCGACAGCGGCGAGCAGGCCCTGGAGATCTGCGACCAGCTGGTGCGCAGCGGCGCCCTGGACATCATCGTCGTGGACTCCGTGGCCGCCCTGGTGCCCAAGGCCGAGATCGACGGCGAGATGGGCGACAGCCACGTGGGCCTCCAGGCCCGCCTCATGAGCCAGGCCCTGCGCAAGATGACCGGCACCATCAGCAAGACCCACACCTGCGTGGTGTTCATCAACCAGATCCGCATGAAGATTGGCGTGATGTTCGGCAGCCCCGAGACCACCACCGGCGGCAACGCGCTCAAGTTCTATGCCTCTGTGCGCCTCGACGTCCGCAGCATCCAGAGCATCAAGGGCAACACCAACGACCCCCTGGTGGCCGCCAAGGACGAGGACTCCTCCGTCATCGGCAAGAAGACCAAGGTGAAGGTCGTGAAGAACAAGGTCGCCCCACCCCTCAAGGTCGCCACCTTCGACATCATGTACGGCGAGGGCATCAGCCGCACCAGCGAGCTGGTGGAGCTGGGCACCCAGCTGGAGATCATCCAGAAGAGCGGCTCCTGGTACAGCTACAAGGACAGCCGCCTGGGCCAGGGCGCCGAGAACGTGAAGAAGCTCTTCAACGACAACCCGGAGCTGGCGGACGAGGTCGAAGGCCTCATCCGCGAAAGGCTCGGCATGAAGGCCCTGGTCGAAGCCTGACCGACCACCGGGTGGCGAAGTGGGCGACCTGATGTCGCCCACGAAGCCGGGACCCGGAGAGGCCGAGGCGGTCATGGGTGGTTTGTAACGCTGCCCAATCAGCGTTACAAACCAGGCACCCAGAAGCCGAGGTCATGCCACAAACGCATCAGCTGCGGCCTTTTGGAAGGGGTCGGCAGGCGGCGGCGGTGCCCCTCGGGGCCGCCGCCGTTTTCTTGTCGCCGTTGGCAGCAGAAGGGGACACCTGTCACGTCAGCTATCATGGCCGGTCGCTCCGAGGTGTCCATGTCCAGCCCTGCTTTCCAGGTCGAAACGGTCCATCTCTCGCAGTTCCGCGAAGGCAGCCCGCAGGACCGCACCGAGTTCATCCGCGTGCTGGGCGACAGCTTCCGCCACACCGGCTTCGTGAAGGTGGCCGGGCATCAGGTGAAGCCACCCGATGTGCAGGGCGCCTACCAGGCGGCCCGGGCCTTCTTCGCCCTGCCCGAGGAGGTCAAGCGGCGCTACCTGGTGCCCGGCACCGGCGGCGCCCGGGGCTTCACGGCCTTCGGCAGCGAGCATGCCAAGGACAACCCCGTGGGCGATCTCAAGGAGTTCTGGCACGTGGGCCAGGAGCTGCCTGCGGAGCATCCCCTCAAGGCCGCCTATGGCGACAACCTCTGGCCCGAGGCCGAAGTACCGGGCTTCAAGGCCCACACCCTGGCCCTCTACCGGGCCCTGGAGGACTGCGCCGGCACCCTGCTCGAGGCCCTGGCCCTCTACCTGGGCCTGCCCGAGCGCCACCTTGCGGACATGATCACGGACGGCAACTCTATCCTGCGCATCATCCACTACCCCGCCCTGCGCGACCGCTACCTCCAGGGCGGCGTGCGCAGCTCCGCCCACGAGGACATCAACCTCATCACCCTCCTGCCCGCGGCCACGGACTCGGGCCTGCAGCTGCTGGGCCGGGACGGGACCTGGCGCGCCGTGGATGGCCTGGCCGGCGAGATCGTGGCCGACGCGGGCGACATGTTCAGCCGCCACGTGAACCTGAAGATCCCCAGCACCACCCACCGGGTGATCAATCCCGATGATCCGGAGGCCGTGCGCTACTCCATGCCCTTCTTCTGCCATCCGCGGCCCGAGGTGGTGCTGGACTGCCCCGAGTCCCTGCTGGAGCCCGGCGAAGCCAGGCGCTTCGAACCCATCACCGCCCACGCTTTCCTGATGCAGCGCCTGCGGGAGATCGGCCTGATCTGACCCGGTTCAACTCACTCGGAGTCCTGCACACCCAATCCCGCACCCTGGAGGTGACGCGGCAGCGGCGCGGCGCCCTGGGCGTTGAAGGGTGCGCCGGGACCGGGGCCGGGCCGGGGCGCGGCACCGCGGTTGCCCGTGGGGGTCTGGAGGGACTTCATCTGCTCGGCGGTGGCGAATTGCTCCAGGCGGGCCAGCTGCTCGACCGTGGGGAAGCCCTCATAGCGCACGCGCCGCGGCCCCCAGATGCTGACGGCCTCGCCCCGGAGCTCGTGGATGCGAGGCAGGGTCTGGCGGGTGAAGATGCCCAGGGGCTCGCCGCTCCTGGCCGAGAAGGCGATGAGGTCCGTCTCGGGCAGCAGGATGGGGGCGCCTTCGTTCCAGAGGGCCATGGTGAGGGGCTTGCCCTGGCTGGTCTTCACCATGGAGACCGTGGCGGGGAGGCCCAGGGCGGGATCCAGATCCTGCTCCTGCTGGCGCAGGGCCTGCAGCAGGTCCATGTGCTTCAGTTCCCGCTGGGGCGCCGACATGGGGTGGGGATCCTGCAGACGGGCGGTCATGAGCTTATCGTGGATGCGCTCGATGACCGCCAGTTGCAGCGGCTTCGCACCGGACTGGACGCTGCGGCCCACCTCGTCCATGAGCTTGGGCAGCAGGATCTGCGGCACGGCGAGGAGGGTGTCGGCGGCGGGAATGGCGAGGAAGGGGTGTTGGTCCTTGAAGAGCCCGTGCCAGAGCTCGGGCAGCAGCAGCCGGGCCGCATCCAGGCCATCCCGCCAGGGGCTGCGGTAGGCGCCCGAGGGCAAGCGCTCGAAGCTGCCTTCGCTCCGGTGTCTGAGGCGATCCAAGGCCAGCTCCAGCACATCGTCGGCGGTCTGGTCCCAGAGCGTCAGCCAAGGGGCGGGCATGACCATGTCGCCCACCCGGATCCGCTGGCTCAGGCCATCGATGAAGCCCCGGGCCCAGCGGCCTTCGCGCTCGGCCTGCCAGGAAGGCACCAGCTCGGGAAGGAGGTGGTCCTGGGCATCGATCCAGGGCGCCGGCAGGGGAAGGTCCTGGCCGTGGAGCTCGGCCACGGCCGCCACCCAGGCCTCCCGTTCCTCCACCTTGCGATGGGCCTCGAAACCCGGGCTCAGCGCCGCCAGCCCGGGCAGCTCCGCGGGCAGACCCCGGGCCTCCAGCAGGGTCGCCAGATCTGGCAGGGGCGCCTCGTCGGCGCGGGAGAAGAATCGATCAAACAAGCCCATATCTTAGGGCCTGGTTGCCGTTTGGGGCGTGGCCGCGACGCCGGCCAGCCGCGCCCATGGGAAGGCGCCGGCCGCAGGGCGATGCGGGACATCGTTCAAGGCCGGCAACGCCGCCAGGGGTGCGGCTGGCCACGTCCCGGAGGGCAAGGGGCGGCGCCCGGCGCGATACTGCGTCGATCTCCTCGCCAATAGTGCCGCTATTGCCATCGTCGTTCTCCTTGTCTCGCTTGGGCGGCACCCCTTGCGCGGTCGCACCCCAAACGGCAACCAGGCCCAGATCCGTCCAAACAATCCATTGTGACCGCACGGGGGGATTTATGCTTGTGGGATATGCAGCCCCTCGACTCCCTGGGCCGGCCCCTGAAAGCCCTCCGCCTCTCGGTCACCGACCGGTGCAACTTCCGCTGCACCTACTGCATGCCGCGGGAGGTCTTCGGGCCGGACTACGCCTTCCTGCCCCGGGAGGCCCTGCTCAGTTTCGAGGAGATCACCCGCCTGGTGCGGATCTTCGCGGAGCTCGGCGTCACCAAGCTCCGCCTCACGGGGGGCGAGCCCCTCCTGCGCCGGGAGCTGCCGGCCCTGGTGCGGATGCTGGCCGCCGTGCCCGGCATCGACGACCTCGCCCTGACCACCAATGGCGTCCTGCTGCCGGAACTGGCACCGGCCCTGCGAGCCGCCGGCCTGAAGCGGCTCACCGTGAGCCTGGACACCCTGAAACCGGACCGGTTCCAGGCCCTCAGCGACACCGACCTGCCCCTGGCCCGGGTGCTGGCGGGCCTCGAAGCGGCCCGTTCCGCCGGGTTCGGCCCCCTCAAGCTCAACTGCGTCCTGCAGCGCGGCGTGAACGACGACGAGATCCTGGAGTTGGCCGCCTTCGCCCGGGAGGGGGGCCACACCCTGCGCTTCATCGAGTTCATGGACGTGGGCACCACCAACGGCTGGCGCCTGGAGTCCGTGGTCCCCGCCGACGAAGTGCACCGCACCCTTCACGCTCGCTGGCCCCTGGTCCCCCTCCACACCACTCAGGGCGCCGTGGCCCGGGGGTGGCAGTACGCCGACGGCAAGGGCGAGGTGGGACTCATCGCCTCCGTCACGGCCCCCTTCTGCCGCAGCTGCGACCGCGCCCGCCTCTCCGCCGATGGCCACCTCTACACCTGCCTCTTCGCCGAGGGGGGCCTGGACCTGAAGGGCTTCCTCCGGGGCGGCCACGGGGACGCCGACCTCGCCTCGCTGCTGGGCTTCCACTGGAAGCGCCGCGATGACCGCTACTCCGAGCTGCGGCGCAGCGCGACCCCGGGCCTTCCCCGCGTCGAGATGTCCCGCATCGGCGGCTGAACCGGGAAGCACGCCGGAATTCCTCACGACTCCCGGATCATCTGCGCGATGAGGAAGGCCATCTCCAGGCTCTGGCTGCGGTTCAGGCGGGGGTCGCAGCCGCTGCGGTAGGCCCGCTCGAGGTCCGCCTCGTCCAGCCGCTCCATGCCGCCCGTGCACTCGGTCACGGGTTCGCCGGTCAGCTCGAAGTGCACGGCCCCCATGCGCGAGCCCTCGGCCCGATGCAGGGCCGCGACCTCCTGCAGCTCCTGGAGGATGTCTCCGAAGGCGCGCGTTTTGAGGCCACCTGCGGCCTGGCGGCCGTTGCCGTGCATGGGGTCGCAGCTCCACAGGACGGGATGGCCCTCGGCCCGGGCCGCCTCGATGAGGGCCGGCAGCACGGCCTCGGCCCTTCCGGCGCCGAAGCGCGTGATGAGGGTGAGGCGGCCGGGCTTGCGTTCGGGATCCAGCTTGGCCAGCACCAGCCGGAGCTGGTTCGGCGTCATGGAGGCGCCCACCTTCAGGCCGATGGGATTGGCGAGGCCACGGACGTACTCGAGGTGGGCGCCCTCGAGCTGCCGGGTGCGCTCGCCGATCCAGAGGAAGTGGGCCCCCAGGTTGTAGTGGCGGTCGAACTCGGGCACGAAGCGCGTGAGGGCCGTCTCGAAGGGCAGGTGCAGCGCCTCGTGGCTGGTAAACAGCTCGCCGGTGCGGAGGTGCTCCGGCAGCCCGCCCAGGCGCTGCACGAAAGCCAGCGAGTTCCGCACCTGGTCCAGGGTCTCCAGGTAGTGGCCCGCATCCTCCCGGCTCCAGGACAGGTCCCAGTGCTCGGGGTGGTGCAGGTCCGCGAAGCCGCCATCCACCAGGGCCCGCAGGTGGTTCAGGGTGGCGGCGGCGCGGTGGTAGGCCTCCAGCAGCCGGCCGGGTTCCGCCTCCCGCTGATCCGGGGCCAGGCCATTGATGAGGTCCCCGCGGTAGACCGGAACCTCCTGGCCGTTGACCTGCTCGGTGAGCCCGCTGCGGGGCTTGGCGTACTGGCCGGCGATGCGCCCCAGGTGGATGACGCCGGTGCGTCCGCCGTGAGTGATGAGCACGGACATCTGCAGCAACACGCGCAGCTTGTCCTGGA
Organism: uncultured Holophagaceae bacterium; assembly: GCA_963751095.1. GTDB lineage: Bacteria > Acidobacteriota > Holophagae > Holophagales > Holophagaceae > Geothrix. The sequence goes on from CAVVTK010000010.1 coordinate 220,789, forward strand.
TGATGGGCCCGCGACAGTCCCGAAAGGCCTCGGCGCAGTCGCCCCCCTGCAGGAGGAAGCGCTTGCCCGCCGCGGCTTCCGCCAGCAGCTTCTGAAGAGACTCCACCTCTTCGGCCACCACCAGGGGCGGCAACTCGCGCAGCTCCGCCAGCACGGTGTCGACGGCGCCGGGATCGCGGTAGACGGGCTGCTGGGCGGCGGGCAGACCCCGCCAGGAATCGGGGGTCCAAGGTTGCATCGTGGCCTTCATCGCACACCTTCCATGGGGGCCTGCGGGTAGCTGCCCAGCACCTTCAGCGAGGCGCAGGCGGTCTGGAGTTCGACAAGGGCCTCGGCCATGGGGGCATCCTCCGCATGGCCTTCCACATCCAGGAAGAAGGCGTACTCCCAGAGCTTCCGCCGGGTGGGGCGGCTCTGGATGCGGCTCAGGTTCAGGCCCCGGCGGGCCAGGGGTTCCAGCAGGCGCAGCAGGGCGCCCGGGCCATCCTGGGCCATGGCCAGCAGGGTCGTGCGATCCCGGCCCGTGGGTTCGGCGGCCTTGGGCCCCAGCACCACGAAGCGGGTGGCGTTGGCAGCGAGGTCCTGGATCCGCGTCTCCGCCACGCGGAGGCCGAAGAGCTCCGCCGCCAGCTCCGAGGCCACGGCAGCTCCCTCGCCATCCTCCCGGGCCAGCCTGGCGGCCTCGGAGGTGGAAGGCGCCTCAATGCGATCTGCCTGCGGCATGTGGGCCTCCAGCCAGCGGCGGCACTGGCCCAGGGCCTGGGGATGGGAGTAGACCCGCCGGACGCTGCCGAGGTCCAGGCCCGGATGCACCAGCAGGGCCTGGTCCACGGGCAGCAGGATTTCCGCGCAGATGCGCAGCGGGCTGTCGAGGAAGGCATCGAGGGTGGAATCCACGGCCCCTTCCGTGGCGTTCTCCACGGGCACCACGCCATAGTCCGCCCGGTCCCGCTCCACGGCCTGGAACACGGCCTGGATGGTGCCCTGGGGCAGGGCCTGGCTGGAGCCGCCGAACTGGTGCCGGGCCGCCAGGTGCGTGAAGGTGCCCTCGGGCCCCAGGAAGGCCACCCGCAGCGGCTTCTCCAGGCTCAGGCAGGCGCTCATGATCTCCTGGAAGATCGTGCGCACGGCGGCATCCGGGAAGGGGCCGGCATTCGCCGCCTCCAGCCGCGCGAGGACCTCCCGCTCGCGCTTGGGCGCGTGGAAGAGGGCTTCGGGCGCCGCCTCGCTCTTCAGGCGGCCCACCTCGGCGGCGAGGGCGGCCCGCCGGTTGAGCAGGGCCAGCACCTGGTCATCCACTGCGTCGATGGCCCGGCGGAGGTCGGCGAGGGAGGGGAGGTCGGGCTGGGACATGGGCACTCCTGAATGCGAAAACCCCCGAGCCGTGAGGTCTCGGGGGCGATGGCGGAAGCGGTTTCGATCTAGACGCCGCCTGGCCTCGCACCCGAGGTGCGAAAGCTAAAGGCGAAAAAGCGGCGGGAAATCAACATGGCGGTCCTGACAGCTTCTCAAAAGTGGTTGGCCTTCGCAAGGGCTAACCGATAAGTGCAACCGCGAAATCCGCGAAACGCCCTGCGGGCGCGCGAAAAGGGATGAGGACAGGACAGAAAGGCCTTGGGTCCACAGATTCCCGCTGACGGAGAAAGGTGGGTCGCTGGCCAGACATGGGTGTACCGCTCAGCAGGCAGGGACATCAGCGGGGTCGGCCCCCCTCCGTGAATGATGCGGATTCAGCAGGTATGCTCGGGAGCATTCAAACCGAGACCCACCGTTACAGAGAGGATCTGTTGCGCACCCTTTCGCGCATTTCGCGGTTCCAGGCTTTCCCTTTGGGGTTCCGCGGTCAGGCCCCCAGGTGCGTGAGGGCTTCCGCCAGGCAGGCGGCCCACACGTCATCCGGGGTCTCCTCCAGGAAGAACTCCACGGCGTGACCGGCGGGCCTGGCTTCCGGGTGCAGGGACCAGGCCTCGAAGAGGGCCTCCAGGGGGGCCGCATCCAGGGGGTTGTGCCGGAACTTGTGGGCCTTGCGGGTGCGGTCCGGCTCGGGGCCGCGCAGGCAGACGCCTTCCCGCTTGGTGGCCACGAAGGTGAATGCTTGGACCCACTTTCCGCCCATGAGCTGGTTGAAGTGGAGGAAGGCCCCGTGGTGGCTGCGGGAGTAGTCGAAGAGCCGGTGCTTCCCCTGCCACTTGGCGGCCCACTGGGTGAGGATGACTGCCAGGCGGGCCCGCTCGGAGGGGTGCCTCAGACAGCTCTGGGCGTAGGGCAGGAATTCATCAAGCAGGTCCACGGCGGTCTCCGGCGTTCTCCACCCTACCGCAGGCAGGATGGGTGGACATCCTTCGGACCTGCCGCTACACCTCTGAAAGACCGCTACCATGAACCGACTCCCGAGCCCTACGATGCCCGTTTTCTCCGACCCAGCCGACCCCGTAGCCGACGCCCAGCGCCCCTGGGTGCCAACGCTGGCGGTGCTGCTGCTGAGCCTGGCCGTGACGATGGTGGCCTGGCTGAACGCCCGCCAGAATCAGCTGCTGCGGGACCAGGCCCGGCTGAACCGGTTCGTGGGCCGCACCGAGCAGAGCCTCCGGAACCGGCTGGGCCGCTACGAGGACATCGCCCGCGGGGCCCAGGGCTTCTTCGTGGGCGGCAGTTCGCCCCTGGCGGTCGACCAGTGGCGGGCCTACGTGGACAAGCTCGACCTGCCCGGCCGCCACCCGGGCCTGACCAGCCTCGCCTTCATCGCCCCGGTCCCTGCCGCCGATCTGGAGGGCTTCCTGCAGCGCAGGCCCCAGCTAGCTGGCCGCTACCACCGACCCATCTCGGATCCAATGCCGCTGCACGCCCCAGGCCAGCACGGGAACCACCTGCTCATCGAACTCTGCGAACCCGGCGAGCGCGCCGCGGCGGGCCTCGGCCTGGACGTGGGCACCAGCCCCACGCAGCGCCTGGCCGCCGAGCGCGCGCGCGACACCGGACAGCCCGCCCTCTCGGGCCTGCTCTATTTCACCCGGCCCTTGACCCGGGAAGACGCGGTGGCCCTCTTCGTGCCCGTCTACGAGGGGATTCCGGAGGACTCGACTCAGCGGCGGCGGCTGCTCCGCGGCTGGATCTCCGCAGGCATCCTCATCAAACCTCTCATCGAGGACGTGCTCAGGGGCGAGGATCAGGGCGTGGCCTTCGAGGTCGTGGACGCCTTCGCCGCCCAGGGCCCCCAGTGGCTCTACGCCACCTCCGACTGGCCCAGGGGCGGCCGGGCCGATGTCGTCCGCACGCTGGACATCGGGGGACGCGGCTGGCAGGTCCGCTATGCGATCAAGCCCGACTTCTACAAGGTCGAGGGGCGCAGTCAGCCCCTGATCCTACTGGCTGGGGGACTGCTGGTGAGCGTCTGCCTGGCGGCCGTCGTCTGGTCCCTCGCGGGCACCCGGCGGCGGGCGCTGGAGCTGGCCCACTCGATGAACGCCTCCCTCCGCGAGGCGCTGCACCGGAACCGCAGCCACCTGATGTACACGCCCCTGGCGGTCATCGAGACGGACGCGATGTTCAAGGTGAGCGAGTGGAACCCCGCCGCGGAACGCATCTTCGGGTTCCCGAAGGAGACCGTGCTGGGCCAGGATCCCCGGGCCCTCATCGTCACGCCCGAGGGCCAGGACGACGTGTCCTCGCGCCGTGAGGCCCTGCTCGCCGCCGAGACCGGCACCCGCGTCACCATGGAGAACCTCACCAGCACCGGCCAGCGGATCCTGTGCGATTGGTACAACACAGCCCTTCGGGACGAGCGGGGACGCTTCATCGGGGCCATCTACCTGGCGGACGACGTCACCGAGCGCCGCCGCGCCGAAAGCGCCCTGCGCCAGGCCCAGAAGCTGGAGAGCCTGGGCGTGCTGGCCGGAGGCATCGCCCACGACTTCAACAACCTGCTCACGGCCATCCTCGGCAACGCCGAAGTGGCCCTCGACCGCATCCCGGACGACCCCGCCCTGCGCAGCGCCATCCAGCGCATCGAGGCCACCACCCAGCGCGGCTCGGATCTGGCCCGCCAGCTCCTGGCCTACGCCGGCAAGGCCCACTTCGCCGTCCGGCCCCTGGACCTGAACGCCATCATCCTCGAGATGGGCGAGCTGCTCTCCGTTTCCATCTCCAAGAAAGTCACGGTCACGACCGATCTGGAGCCGGGCCTGCCGCCCGTGGATGCCGACAGTGCCCAGTTCCAGCAAGTGGTCATGAACCTCGTGATCAACGCCTCCGAGGCCATCGGAGACCACCCCGGCCGGGTGGTCGTCCGCACGCGCAGCGTGACTTACAGCCGGACCGAGCTCTCCAGCACCTTCCCGGGCCAGGTGCTGGAACCAGGCCCCTACGTGCGGCTGGAAGTCGAGGACGATGGCTGCGGGATGGATGCCGAGACGATCGGCCGCATCTTCGACCCCTTCTTCACCACCAAGTTCACCGGCCGGGGCCTGGGCCTCTCAGCCATGCTGGGCATCGTGCGCGGCCACCGGGCCGGGATCCGGGTGGAAAGCACCCCAGGCGAGGGGACCCTCTTCATTCTCCTCTTCCCAGCCTCTGAATCCACCGTCGCCCAGATCCACCCCGAACCCGAGCCCGCATTGCCGATGTCAGGCACCGTCCTGGTGGTGGATGACGAGAGCATCATCCGCGACCTGGCCCGCAACGCTCTGGAGGACGCCGGCTTCAGCGTGCTGGAGGCGCGGGATGGGGTCGAGGCCCTGGAGCTGTTCGAGCAGGGGCCGGGTTCCATCGACCTGGTTCTGCTCGACATGACCATGCCCAGGATGGGGGGTGCCGAAACCTTCCGACGCATGCGCAGCCTGGCGCCCGGCATCAAGGTGCTCCTGACCAGCGGCTACACCCAGAAGGAGTCCCTGGAGTCCCTGTCGGACCTCCCCCCGAACGGGTTCCTGCAAAAACCGTTCAGGGTGCGCGAGCTGGTCGGCAAGGCGCGGGAAATTCTCCGGGGGACCAGGCGGCAAATTCAATAACAAATAAGCAACTTGGAATATTAGAAATGAGGGCTAAGTCCTTGCGATAACAGCGTCCTGTGCCATGGATCACAAGTGGTCCCAATTAGGTTTTTAGACACAGAAATCGCGCCATGAACATCGCATGCTGAACGGATCTGGAGGCATTCATGTCCGAGTCCGCTCCTCTGCTGATCAGTGCCGGCAACCTGCCCGCCCCCAACTGGCACGCCACCCACGAGGAGGCCCAGACCAGGCTGACCCGCATGGCCGAGGCCCTGGGGGCCGGGGACTGGAAGGAGGTGGACAAGGGCGCCAAGTGGATCTACGAGGTGCTGCGCCCCCACAACGAGGCCGAGGAGCGGGAGCTCTTCCCGCTGCTGGAGGAGCTGGGCGCGGAGGCCCTGCACCTGCGCCTCCACGAGGATCATCGCCAGATGTGGGACCTCACCCTCCAGCTGCTGAAGGAGATCAGCGAAGGGCAGGTGCGCGCCCCGCGCTCGCTCACCCTGCTGGGCCAGCGCCTGGTGGACCTCATCCGGGACCACATCGAGGCGGAAGAGTTCCTGATGCTGCCCCTGCTCAAGGGCAAGTCGCTCTACTGCTCCGACGACGAGACCCAGGACGGCTACCTGATCCTGGAGAAGAAGCTGGTCGCCCCCGAGACCTGGTCCTTCATCGTGCAGGCGCCCCAGGTGGCCCGGGGCCGCAAGCCCGGCCAGTTCTTCATGGTGGCCCCCTTCCCCGAGAGCGAGCGCATCCCCCTCACCCTCGCCGGCGGCGACGCACGCAAGGGCTACATCCACTTCATCATGCAGGAGGTGGGGTCCACCACCCAGGCCATGGGCAAGCTCAGCGCGGGCGACCGCCTCTACGCCGTGGCCGGCCCCATGGGCGCCCCCACCGAGCTGGTGGAGGAGGGCACCATCGTGCTGATGGCGGGCGGCTATGGTTCCGCCGCCATCCTGCCCGCCGCCGAAGAACTTCACGCCAAGGGCCGCCGCGTCATCACCATCCTGGGCGGCCGCAGCAAGGAGCGCGTCCTCCTGGCCGATGAGCTGGGTGCCGCCTCGGCCGAGCTCATCGTCACCACCGATGACGGCAGCCTGGGCCGCAAGGGCCTGGTCACCGACGCCCTCGCGGACATCATCGCCCGGGAGCCCATCGCCGAAGTGGTGGCCGTGGGCCCCCTGCCCATGATGCGTGCCGTCGCCGACCTCACGAAGCCCCACGGCATCTTCACCCTGGTGAGCCTCAACGCCCTCATGGTGGACGGCACCGGCATGTGCGGCGGCTGTCGCGTCAGCGTGGGCGGCGAGACCAAGTTCGCCTGCTTCGACGGCCCCGACTTCGACGGCCACAAGGTGGATTTCGCCATGCTGCGCAATCGGCAGGACTGGTACAAGACGGAAGAGCAGTGCGATCCCAGCGAGTGCAAGATCGGGCGCGTGGCCGCCACGGGGCCGGTGGACTACTCGCAGTACCTGAACGCCCCTGTCACCGATCTGGTCGACTGGCAGACTCTCGATCTGGGCACCATCAAGCCCAGCCAGAAGATGAAGATCCCCCGCCAGGAGATGGCCTGCCAGCCGCCGGAGCTGCGGGTGTGCAACTTCGACGAGGTGAGCCTTGGGCTGTCGCCCGAGCAGGCCAAGCTGGAAGCCGCCCGCTGCATCATGTGCAAGCATCCCGCCTGCATCGACGGCTGCCCGGTCAGCATCAACATCCCGGCCTTCCTGCAGCAGATCGTCAACGACGATCCCCAGGCCGCGGCCCGGGTCATCAAGGAGAGCTCCTCCCTGGGCTCCGTGTGCGGCCGCGTCTGCCCACAGGAGAAGCAGTGCGAGATCAAGTGCGTGGTGGGCATCAAGGGTGATCCCGTCTCCATCGGCCGCCTGGAACGCTTCGCCGCCGACTCGATGCTGGGCTCCACCGAGCTGCCCCCCATCGAGGCCTCCACCGGCAAGAAGGTGGCCGTCATTGGCGCGGGTCCCGCGGGTCTCACGGTGGCCGGCGAGCTCATCAAGAAGGGGCACCAGGTCACGGTCTACGACGCCTTCCACAAGCCCGGCGGCGTGATGCTCTACGGCATTCCCGAATTCCGCCTGCCCAACGCCATCGTCGACCAGGAAGTGGACACCCTCCGGCGCCTGGGCGTGAAGTTCGTCATGAACACCCTCGTGGGCCGCAGCATGACCATCGAGGACCTCCGGAAGGAGAACGACGCCATCTTCATGGGCACCGGCGCCGGCCTGCCCAAGATGATGGGCATCCCTGGCGAGGAGTACAAGGGCGTCTACACCGCCAATGAGTTCCTCACCCGCATCAACCTCATGCGCGCCGACCTCTTCCCCCAGTACGGCACCCCCGTGACCGTCGGGAAGAACGTCATCATCGTGGGCGCCGGCAACACCGCCATGGACGCCGCCCGTGCCGCACGCCGCATGGGCGCCGAGCACGTCACCATCGTCTACCGCCGCACCGTCAAGGAATCGACCGCCCGCAAGGAGGAGCTGGAGCACGCCCACGAGGAGGGCGTCGAATTCAAGTTCCTCACCACGCCCGTGCAGCTGCATGGCAACGACAAGGGCTGGATGACCCAGGCCGAGTGCGCCGTCATGGAGTTGGGCGAACCTGGACCGGACGGCCGCCGCAGCCCCAAGATGACCGACGAGCGCATCATGATCCCCTGCGAGACCCTGGTGGTCGCCCTGGGCTTCGACGTGAACCCCCTCCTCGCCATGACCGACAAGGGCCTGAAGACCCTCAAGGGCGGAGTTGTGGTGGTGGACAACGAAACCGGCGAGACCTCCATCCCGGGCGTCTTCGCCGGCGGCGACGTGATCACCGGTGGTGCCACGGTCATCCTGGCCATGGGCCAGGGGCGAAGGGCCGCTGCGGCCATCCACCACCGCCTCATGGGAGAACCTCAGACGGCGGTCTGACCACTGGACCAATTGTGATCAAATCGACCGTTTCATCATGTATGATAAGGCAGGCACGAATCCTGTCCTGATACCCATTACCGGAACCCCGTAGCGGGTCCCCGGGAGGAGCGAACCATGAGCACCCGCATCATGAAAACCCTGGATGGGAACGAGGCCACCGCCTCGGTCGCCCATCGCCTCAGCGAGGTCATCGCCATCTACCCCATCACGCCCTCCTCCAACATGGGTGAGTGGGCTGACGAGTGGAGCTCCCAGGGCAAGACCAACGTCTGGAAGACCATCCCCTCCGTGATGGAGTTGCAGTCCGAGGGCGGCGCCGCCGGCGCGGTCCACGGCGCGCTCCAGGCCGGCAGCCTCACGACGACCTTCACGGCGTCCCAGGGCCTGCTGCTGATGATCCCGAACATGTACAAGATCGCCGGCGAGCTGACGCCCTTCTGCATGCACGTGTCGGCCCGCACCCTGGCGACCCATGCGCTGAGCATCTTCGGCGACCACTCGGACGTGATGTCCTGCCGCATGACCGGCTTCGCGATGCTGAGCTCCGAGAGCGTCCAGCAGGCCCACGACTTCGCGGCCATCTGCCACTCCGCCACCCTGCGCAGCCGCGTGCCCATCCTGCATTTCTTCGACGGCTTCCGCACCAGCCACGAGGTCGCCAAGATCGAGGTCCTGAACGACGAGGACCTGCGCCACATGGTGCCGGACGAGCTGGTGGCCAAGTTCCGCAAGATGGCCCTGACCCCGGACGCCCCCGTTCTCCGCGGCACCGCCCAGAACCCCGATACCTTCTTCCAGGCCCGCGAGGCCGGCACCCCCTACTACGAGGCCTTCCCCGCCATCGCCCAGCAGGAGATGGACCGCTTCGCCGCCCTGACCGGCCGCCAGTACCGGCTCTACGAGTACTTCGGCCACCCCGAGGCCGAGCGCGTGGTCATCGCCATGGGCTCCGGCTGCGACACCACCCACGAGTACGTGGAGTGGGCCATGAAGCAGGGCGAGAAGGTGGGCGTCCTGAAGGTCCGCCTCTTCAGGCCCTTCGCCATCGCCGAGTTCGTCCGCGCCCTGCCCGCCTCCGTGAAGAAGATCGCCGTCCTGGACCGCTGCAAGGAGCCCGGCTGCCCCGCCGAGCCCATGCACATGGACGTGGTGTCCGCCCTGCGCGAAGGCCGCGAGGAAGGCTACACGACGCTCGATCCCATCGTCGTCGGCGGCCGGTACGGCCTGTCCTCCAAGGAGTTCACCCCGGCCATGGTCCAGGGCATCTTCGAGAACCTGACCAAGGACAAGCCCAAGAACCACTTCACCATCGGCATCGTGGACGACATCAGCCACAGCTCGCTGAGCTATGACGCCAACTTCGACATCGAGGGCACCGACGTGACCCGCGCCCTCTTCTACGGCCTGGGCGCCGATGGCACCGTGGGTGCCAACAAGAACTCCATCAAGATCATCGCCGAGGAAACCCCCAACTACGGCCAGGGCTACTTCGTCTACGACTCCAAGAAGTCCGGCGCCATCACCATCAGCCACCTGCGCTTCGGCCCCCGGCCCATCAAGAGCCCCTACCTGGTGACCAAGGCGAACTTCATTGCCTGCCACCAGACCAGCTTCCTCGACAAGTACGAGATGCTCGAGGCCGCCGTACCCGGCGCCACCTTCCTCATCAACACGCCCCACAACTCAGAGAACGTGTGGGACACGCTGCCGAAGGAAGTGCAGGAGGCCATCGTCGAGAAGAACCTCCGGTTCTACGTGATCGATGCCTATGAAGTGGCCAAGAACACCGGCATGGGCGTCCGCATCAACACCATCATGCAGACCTGCTTCTTCGCCATCTCCGGCGTGCTGCCCAAGGACGAGGCCATCGCCCAGATCAAGAAGGCCATCAAGAAGACCTACGGCAAGAAGGGCGACGCCGTCGTCCAGCAGAACTTCAAGGCCGTGGACGAGACCCTGGCCAACCTCTACGAAGTGAAGGTCCCCGCCACCGCCACCTCCACCCGCGTGCGCCCCCCCATGGTGGCCGCCGGCGCCCCGGACTTCGTCCAGCGCGTCACGGCCGTGATGATGGAAGGCAAGGGCGACCTGCTGCCCGTCAGCGCCTTCCCCATCGACGGCACCTGGCCCATGGGCACCACCAAGTGGGAGAAGCGCAACATCGCGCTGGAGATCCCCGAGTGGGACAGCGGCATCTGCATCCAGTGCAACAAGTGCGTCCTGGCCTGCCCCCACGCCGCCATCCGCGCCAAGGTCTATGACCCTGCGGAACTGGCCGGCGCCCCCGCCACCTACAAGTCCGTGGACTACAAGGGCCCCGAGTACAAGGGCCAGAATTACACCATCCAGGTGGCGCCCGAGGACTGCACCGGCTGCACCCTGTGCGTCGAGGTCTGCCCCGCCAAGGACAAGAGCAACCCCAAGCACAAGGCCATCGACATGGTTCCCCAGGCCCCGCTGCGCGAAGCCGAGGCCGCCAACTACAGCTTCTTCCTCGACCTGCCCGAGGCCGACCGCACCACCGTGAAGATGGACGTGAAGGGCACGCAGTTCCTCGAACCCCTCTTCGAGTACAGCGGCGCCTGCTCGGGCTGCGGTGAGACGCCCTACGTCAAGCTGCTCACCCAGCTCTTCGGCGACCGCGCCCTCATCGCCAATGCCACGGGCTGCTCCAGCATCTATGGCGGCAACCTGCCCACCACGCCCTACACCACCAACAAGGATGGCCGCGGTCCCGCCTGGGCCAACAGCCTCTTCGAGGACAACGCGGAGTTCGGCCTGGGCATGCGCCTCTCCGTGGACAAGCACCAGGAGTTCGGCCTCGAGCTGATGCACCGCCTGGGCTCGAAGCTCGGCGATGAGCTCGTCGCCGGCCTCGCCACCGCCGACCAGACCACCGAAGCCGGCATCAAGGCGCAGCGCGAGCGCGTCGAGGCCCTCAAGCAGAAGCTGGCGGTCATCGCTGAACCCGAAGCCAAGATGCTCCTCGATGTGGCCGACTACCTGGTGAACAAGAGCGTGTGGATCGTGGGTGGCGACGGCTGGGCCTACGACATCGGCTACGGCGGCCTGGATCACGTCCTCGCCTCCGGCCGCAACGTGAACGTGCTCGTGCTCGACACCGAGGTCTACTCCAACACCGGCGGCCAGGCCTCCAAGTCCACGCCCATGGGCGCGGGCGCCAAGTTCGCCATGGCCGGCAAGAGCATGCCCAAGAAGGATCTGGGCATGATCGCCATGTCCTACGGCGGCATCTACGTCGCCAAGATCGCCTTCGGCTTCCGTGACGCGCAGACCGTCAAGGCCTTTCAGGAAGCCGAGTCCTACAACGGCCCCAGCCTCATCCTGGCCTACAGCCACTGCATCGCCCACGGCTACGACCTGTCCCACGGCTGCGACCAGCAGAAGCTGGCCGTGGATTCCGGGCACTGGCCGCTGTTCCGCTTCGACCCCCGCCGCCTGGACAAGGGCGAAGCGCCGCTCCAGATGGATTCCGGCGCCCCCAAGGTGCCCATGCTTCAGTACGTCCGCAACGAGACCCGCTACCGCATGATCGAGCAGCAGAACCCCGAGCACTTCAAGAAGCTCATGGATCAGGCCCAGCTCGATACCTCCAACCGCTACTCCGTCTACGAACAGCTCGCCAAGCTGTCCGTCACGGCCAAGCACAGCTGAGGGTGACGACATGAACCTCTCGACCACCTACCTCGGCCTCAAGCTCGCCCACCCACTCATGGCGGGCGCCTCCCCCATGGTTGACGACATGGGCATGGTCAAGCGCCTGGAAGACGCCGGCGCCGCGGCCATCGTGATGCACTCCCTCTTCGAGGAGCAGATCACCCGCGAAGAGCAGGGCACCATCATGGATATGCAGCTCAGCTCGAGCACCAGCGCCGAGGCCCTGTCCTTCTTCCCCCAACCCGATGATTTCCGCCTGGGGCCGGAGAAGTACCTGGAGCAGATCCGCCGCATCAAGGACGCTGTCTCCGTTCCCGTCATCGCCTCGCTGAACGGCACCACGCCCGCGGGCTGGCTGCACCACGGCAAGCTGATGCAGGATGCCGGGGCCGACGCGCTGGAGCTCAACGTCTACTACATCCCCACGGACGCGAAGGAAACCGCCGGCGACGTGGAGAAGCGCACCCTCGACATCGTGCGGGCCGTGAAGGCCGAAGTGAAGATCCCCGTCTCCGTGAAGCTCTCGCCCTTCTTCTCCGCCCTGGCGCACTTTGCCGTGGAACTGGAAGCCGCGGGCGCCGATGGCCTGGTGCTCTTCAACCGCTTCTTCCAGCCCGACATCAACGTCGAGGAGCTGATCGCCGAGCCCAGCCTGCAGCTGTCCGGCCCCTCGGACCTGCTGCTCCGCCTGCGCTGGCTGGCGGTGCTGCATGGCCACGTGAAGGGCAGCCTCGCCGTCACCGGCGGCGTGCACGACGGCATCGGCGCCCTCAAGGCCGTCATGGCCGGCGCGGACGCGGTCCAGATGGTCTCGGCCCTGCTGATCCATGGCCCCGACCGCCTGGCCCAGAGCCGGGCCACCCTCGCCGAGTGGCTCGAAGAGCATGAATACGAATCCCTCGCCCAGGCCCGGGGCAGCATGAGCCTGGTCAAGTCCCCGAACCCCCAGGCCTTCACCCGCGCCAACTACATGCGCATCCTGAACGGGTGGAAGCCCTGAGCAAAGATTTTTCCCAAGGAACCCCCGGGCAACCGGGGGTTTCGCGTATTGTGCGCAGAATCACAGTCTTTGGATGTGATTGACCTGAAGATCGTCTATTATCTGTAGCATCCATCCAACCTCATCAGCGCAGGTGACCATGCTCCCACTGTCCCAGTCCTCCGGTTACGCGGTCCTGGCCATGAGCTGCCTCGAAGATCCGGGTGGCAAGCCCACCCTCGTCGTCGATGTCGCGGCCCGCACGGGCTTCCCCCGCCCCTACCTCTCCAAGATGATCCACAAGCTCGCGAAGGTCGGCCTGGTCATGGCCAAGCGCGGCAACAAGGGCGGCGTGGTGCTCTCCCTGGCCGCCAAGGAGATCTCGCTGGATCTCATCGCCGAGGCCGTGGATGGCTCCGAATGGCGCAACCAGTGCCTCCTCGGTTTCAAGGACTGCTCGGATGAGCGCGCCTGCCCCTCCCACACCTTCTGGAAGGCCGAGCGCGACCACATCTACCGCTGCCTGAAGGACATCACCCTCGAGGAGATCCGCACCTTCGAGCAGCAGAGCCGCGGCTGGCGCCTGGCCGATGCCCTGCCTGAGAAGAAGGTGAAACCCCGGGCCAAGAAGGCCGCCAAGCCGGCCGCGAAGAAGCCCGCCGCCCCCAGGAAGGCGCCGGTTAAGAAGGCCTGATCTGGCCCCCTTCCGGAGCACGCAAGAGGCCGCCCTTCAGCGGCCTCTTGCGTTTCGATGGAACCTGAAAATCACTGCACGACGGCATGCTCACACTGGCGGTCGGCGGCGTGAGGTTCATTCACCAGGCCGTGGGTGGCCCTGAAGTGCTCGACCCCAGGATCATGGTTCGGCGCCAGGTCCGCCAGGGTCACGGAACGCAACCGGGCCATGATCTGTTTCAGCGTCTCCTGCCAGAAGTCGTGGAGAACGCAGGGGGTGGCATCCGAACAGCCCAGCAAGCCCATGAGGCACCGGCTCTTCCAGGCCGAGCCATCGATGGCATCAGAGAGATCCTCGAGGGTGATCTGCGCTGAAGGCCGCGCCAGCACGACGCCGCCGTGATGCCCGCGGCGGGCCACCACCAGGCCCTTCTTGGCCAGCTTGTGGATGAGCTTCGAAAGGTAGGACCGGGGTATGCCCGTGTATTCGGCTACCTCCTCGACCAGCACCGGCTGGCCACCGGGTTCCTGGAGGCAGCGCAGCGCCCGCACCGCATAGCCCGTGGTCTGTGACAGTGGGAGCATGGGAACCTCCTTGAAAGAGCTTGCCAGAACGAGCCTTGTTAATGAAGATGCTACGGTAATCTAATCGGTCAACCTCGTTGTGACCTGTGTCACCGGGGACCGCCTCTGCCCCCTGCATGGAAAAAACAAAGCCCCGGGTAGGGGGCTCTGCATGCGACGCGGCTCGTAGAGAAGAAACTACTTCGCGACCACCAGGCTGTGGAGGTTCTGGTAGGTGCCGCGGGGGATGGCGTTCCTGGTCACCAGGTCAGCCTTGGACCTGAAGGGCCGCTTGGCGATGATCGAGGCGGCGAATTCCTCGGTGATGCCTGGCAACCTGAGCAGCTCGACCTTGGTGGCGTGGTTGATGTCCACGGCCTTGGCGAGGAGTTCCGCATCGGCCTTGGCCTTGGCCTTGTGCCGCTGCTGGCGGACCTTGGCCTTGGCCTCGCGGTCCTCCTTGGACGGGGTCCGCTTCGGCTTGGTGGGCGCCACCTCCTCCTGGGCCGAAAGGCCGACGCAAGTGAGGGCGGCCGTCACGAAAATAATGAATCCAACTTGTTTGAAATTCATGAGTTACCTCGATGCGACAGACTCATTTTCGAGCCGACACCAGGGGAGTGTCAACCCGAGGGCAAAACAAGGGACCCGGCAGCCATGGGGCGACCGGGTCCCTGCGTGATGCGGTGGTGACCGGTGGGGCCCGGCGGACCGGGCCCCAGGGATCAGGCTACTTGAAGCTCAGGTGCACGACGCGAATATCCGCGATCTTGCCGTTACCGTGGCAGATCATGCACTGCTCGATGTTGGCGGGCAGGGCACCGTCGGCCGGGCGGGGCGCGTAGAACGAGCCGCCGTTGGCGCGGAAGTGGGCCACCGCGACAGGGGTGTCATGGCAGGCGGAGCAGGCGCCCGTGATCGGGGAGGTCACGAGAGAGCCGGCCTTCGCCTGAATGACGGCGCCGGTGGCGGCCGTGAAGGAGAATCCAGCCGGATAGGCCGTGTTCAGGGGCAGGACAGCAGGGTTGCTGTTGACCGTGCCGGTGAGCGCGGGGTTGAAGGCGGGGTTCATCGTGGGGTTGATCCAGGGAGAGATCACCTTGTCCGTGGCGAGCACGGTCTCGGCGCCGGTCACGATGGAGTACGCCGTGGCGGTGGTCTGGCTGCCGGCGGCGACGCCGGTCCAGAGCAGGTTCGGCATGGCGGCAGCGCTGGCGCTGTTGGTGAAGTCGAAGGAGCCGGTGACGTGGCAGGCTTCGCAGTTGTTCAGCACGGCCGGGTAGGTCACGTTCCAGTACTTGGGCCCAGCGGTGGCTTCCCAGGAGTACTTGTTCACGCGCTTCGCCGAGGCATGGATGCCGTGGATGGCTTCCTTGATGTTCACGGCCCAGCCGCTGTTGATGCGGTTGACGTTGTGGCAGAAGCTGCAGGTGGGAACATCGTTGCGCTGCGCCGCGTGGTAGCCGGCCTCGGTGAAGATGCCGAGGGCCGCGTGGCAGTCATTGCACTTGGCGTTGGTGACGATGGCGCGGCGGGTGGCCGTCGCGGGGCCGGCGGTGGTGCTGCCGGCATTGGCCGGGAAGCCCGTGGGCAGCGCGGCAACCGGATTCCAGACGTTGGGAGCGGGAACCGCCAGGCCACCCTGGCCTGAGGGGCCGGTCCAGAGGCCGGGGCCGGTCCAGAGGATGGGCGTGTAGGGGTAGGACGCCAGATCGGTCTGGACGAGGGGCGGGGTGGTCTGCAGGCCGTAGGTGTAGCCGATGCCGCCGGTGAGCATGGTGGCACTGATGGGCACGGTCACGCCCGTCATGGTCAGGGTGTAGTAGCCGGTGGCATCCGGAGCGGAGAGGGTCGCAGTAGCCGTGGCAGCCAGGGCCTGTCCGTCCGCAGCCTTGCCATCATTGCGCCAGACATTGGGGAAGTACACGCTCATGGTGGCGTTCCAGTCGGCGGGGGTGAGGATGCCGTCCTGGGGCAGGCCGAATGCGACGTAGAAGCTGGGGCCGCCCACATACTTGTCCCAGAAGGTGGGAGCGGTCACGGCGTCATAGGTGCGGAAGTCCTTGCGGACGTTATCTTCCAGGAAGCGGAAGACGAAGACCGGGTGGCCGGTGGCATCCAGGGTGAAGCTCTTCAGATCCCAGGTGGGTTTGTGGGCGCCCAGGGGGAGGCTGTTGGTGTAGGCCGCCACGAAGGAGGCATTGGTGTTGTTGTTGCCAGTGGCCTTGCCCGCACCGCTGAGGGCGGTCTGGGAGCCGAGGAAGATGTTGTTGGCGTTGGGGGCCACCACCGGGGTGTGGTAGATGTCGATGGCCGAGGCCGAATGGCAGGTGACACAGAGGTTGTCGTCCAGCTGCGGGCCGCCGTTGCCGATGGTGCCGTGGTTCAGGCCGGTGTTGAAGTCCACGCTGTCGTGGCAGGTGCCGCAGGCCTTGCGGGTGGGCACGTTCTTCCAGTTGTCGCCTTCGGGGGTGCGGGCGCCGTCATGGCACTTGACGCAGTTTCGCTGATCCTGGGGATAGGTGACTTCGTTGAACAGCACGTCGGCGTAGTTGTAGCCACTCTTCTGGAGGCCTTCACCCATGTGGGTGCGGTGGATCAGCGCGACGAACTCGCCCACGGCTCCGCCGTTGATCTTGCGCTGCCCAAGGGACGGTCGGCTGGCGGTATTGTCAGGGAGTACCTCATTCGGGTCGTAAGCAGTTCCCGTGAGGGTGGCTTCGGCGTACCCGTACTTGCGCTGATCAGTGTGGCAGACCACGCAGTAGCGGGGGTCGACACGGCTGCCGCCGTGCACGACCAGCTCGGTGTGGCACTGGTTGCAGGCCTTCAGGTCCACGATGTCGCGGCTGGCGGCGGGATCGGCGACCAAGCCGGTGGCGGGCACGAAGTCGTAGATGATGTTGGCGGGGTTCTTGGCGGGCACACTGGGGAGGGCAGTGCTGGAGCCATCCGGGGTGTTGGTGCCAGTACCGCGGGCACTGCCGCCGATCTGGACGCTGACGCGGTGCACCAGGTTGCCATCGAAGCTCACGTTGCCAAGGTCGGCCCGCAGGTTGGCGCCCGTATAAGTGGCCGCATCCAGGAAGGTCTGGGCGGCGGCGATGTCACGGAAGAAGGTGTACTTGTAGCTGCCATCGCCGTTGTCCACCAGGGTGCCGATATTGTCGGTGGTGGGCTTGGTGGGGGCGGCGGCCGCGGTGGTGGTGGGCGTCGAGGTCACGATGTAGTTGACCCAGCTGCTGGCGCTGCCGGCGGTGCCGGGCACCAGCTTGCAGATGCTCAGCGACATGTTCGACAGGCCGGCATAGAGGTCGGTCGAGGACTTCGAAGTGAAGCCCAGGCCGATGACGGGCACGCCGTACTTGTCGGTGACCTTGAAGTTCACGACGGGCTTGCCAGCGGCGGCGGAAACCGAGGCGCTGGTGATGGTCCCGGTGAAGGACTGGGCAGCCCACTCCTCGGGGGTCAGGGCGGCGGCGTTGATCATGGCCGCGCCGGAGGGTCCGGTGGGGCCCGTGGGGCCGGTGGGGCCCGTGGGGCCGGTGGGGCCGGTGGGGCCCGTAGCGCCAGTGGCGCCAGTGGCGCCGTTCTGGCCTGCCTTGCCGTTACAACCGATCAGCACAAGGGCGATCGCTGCGGTGGCGAGGAGCCCGCAGAGCTGTTTCAGAGGACGATGCTTCATGTTCAGTTCTCCTTGAATTGAGGTGGTGAAGCGGTGGAAGAAGGAAGGTCGGGAATGGCCTGGTTCACTAAAGGAAATGGGGCACCTCCTTTGGCTTCGTGGGTGGGACGGCCCGCCGGAAAGGCTAGGGGCGGGCGATGTTGGTGCCGTGGCAGAGCGTCTCGTTGAAGCAGCCGGGAGCCGTGCCCGCCGGCGGCGTGGTCAGGGGCTTCATGGTGGAATTGGCGCCCGCGGTGTGGCACTTGGCGCACTCAGGGGCGTTCGAGACGTCGGTCTTCACGTGGTTGGGCAGCAGCAGCGTGGTGCTCACCCAAGGCTTGGCCGGGTGCGGTGCCTTGGTGTGGCAGGCCTTGCAGGAGATCGCCGGACCGTTGTCGTAGTTGGTGCCGTGGCACTTCGCGCAACGGGCGAAGCCGGCCATGGCGAACGGGTCGGAGGTGTTCACCGCCAGCTGGGCGGCATTGCGGCCGTGCTGCATGGGATCGGCCCAGCCGGCGGGGTGGTTGACGCCGCGGGGGTGGCAGGTGAAGCAGCTCACCTTGGAGATGCCGCCCGCCAGTGCCGGATCGCTGGTGGAGCCATGGCAGGTCTGGCACTGCTCGGGCGTTGCCGCGTAGCCGGCGTAGTGGACCTGGAGCCAGTTGGCCGGGTGCTGGCCCTTGATCTCATTGAACGGGACGGCCTGCTGGGCCTTTCCGGCGCAGCCCCAGGCCAGAAGCGCCAGGGCCAGCGCGAAACAGGAACCCGCCATCCATTTAACGTTGCTCATCGTATTCCCCTTCTAGACTCAGCGGATGACTACCGAGGATGACAAGCGCGGCACTTGTCGTTGTTGGCGCGGCCGTGGCACGTGAAGCAGCTGGAGGGGTCCATCCGTCCTTCGATCTTGTGAAGGGTCAGGTAGTCACCCCGATGCGGTGCCAGGCGATCCGGACTGTCGCTGAGGCGGATCGCGGGCTTCATCGGCACCTTGCCGCCGTGACAGTCCGAGCAGAAGGACTGGGCGTGGCAGGAAGCGCAGGTGTTGGCATCCTGGTTCGCCTGGTACTGGTGGCTCTTCACGAACGTCTGGGTGTGGTCGAAGGAGGCGTAGGGCTTGAGGGCACCCTTCGACACATCGGTGGTGTGGCACTCGGAGCACATGGGCCGGCCGGCGCCCACGCCTTCCGGGTGGGTGGCCGCAAAGCTGGTCTCGGGAGAGATCAGGCTGCACGCCATGAGCACGCCCACGCCGAGCAGGACGCCGAGAAACTGGAGGACGGACTTGCGGGCCATTACTGACCTCCCTTCTTACCAAAGCCGAACCGGTATTCGGCACGCAGCAGACCGCGGGTCTCATCCTTCGCCGCCGGCGTGCTGCCGCGGCTGACGTCCCCGCTGAGCTTCAGGTTCTCGGTCGCCTTGAAGCCCACCGAGGCCACCACCTCGTAGAGGTTGGTGAGGCCGTTCAGGAAGGGGTTGCCTTCCTTGTACTGCTGGAAGATACCGTCAAGGCTCAGCGACAGGCGTTTCCGCTCGACCATGGTCCAGGCCCGGAACTCCGTGTGGGAGAGGCTGCGGCCGGGGGCGGTGGGATCCACCTGGATGGTCTTGCTGGCGCTCACGGAACGAAGGCCCAGGCCGGCCATGTAGTGCTTCTCGGTGGAGGCGTAGCGCACTTCGCCGCCGACCCGGTTCACGTCCCCGAAGGACTCGCGGTTCATGTGGCGGAAATCGCCGATCACCTGCAGGTTGTCCGTGGCGCTCACCGTCAGGCTGCCGCCGTAGCCCTTGTACTTGTCCTTCTCGTCCTGGCGGAACAGGGAGGGCAGGTTCGTGCCCGCGAAGTAGGCGTAGAAGTTCCGCTCGGTGACGTTGGCCGTGAAGGTCACCTTGGAGCCGACCTTCACGATGGCAGTGTAGTCGTGCTCGGCGATGGTCGAGGGCTTCTCGGTCCCCGTGGGCAGCGCCGCGTGATCGGCCACGTCGAAGATCGTGCGGCCGCGGAGCTGGAAGACTGGAGCAGGGGCGATCAGGAGATCCACGCCCATCTGTTTCCGGGTGTAGTCCACCGAGGAGGGGACGGTCAGGTCCTTGGCGGCCTTGGTGCCGTCCTGGAGGTAGGAGAGGCCGATCTCGCCGACCTTGGGGATGCGCCAGCCCAGGCGGGTCCCGAAGATGAAGTCGCGCTGGAACTCGTAGTCCTTCTGGGAAGTGGGATCCACGGTCTTGTAGAGGACCGGCTTGCCACCGAAGGCCGAGATGGTGAAGCCACCCTTGAGGTCGGTGCGCAGGCTGACGCCGTCCACCTGCTCGAAGCCGGTGCCCTGGTTCACCGTGAAGCGGCCGGCCTTGACCTCGGCATTTGCCTGGTTGAAGCGGTACTGCAGGTAGCCGAAGTTCAGGTAGCCCGCAGTCTTCGAGCCATCCAGGTTGGTGGAGTCGGACAGGTCCGTCCGGCCCCAGCCGAAGAGGTGCAGCGACAGGTTGTCGGAGCCGAGCTTATTGGCATCGATGCCCAGGTACTGGGTCGCGGGCGTGTAGGTGGCCTTGTCCAGCCCGATTTCCGACTTCCACATCTGGGCCATGGTCGTGCCGTACAGGCTGACCTCCTGGCCCCAGGCCGTGGCTGACATCAGGGTGGCAAGCAGGGCCACAAGGTTTTGTCGTTTCATGGTTCGCCTCATCTCGCAGTGCGCTGTGCTTTGGGCCGTTTCGGAGGACGAGTGGTCGGTGGCTCGGGGAGATGGCGAGGATTTAGCCGATCCTGGAGTCAAGAACGAAGCTAGGCCCATCCTGGGCGCATCTCAATACGGCAAATGTTGAATAAACTCATTCCTTTATGGTTTTCTAGAACACAGTACGCACACATCCGTGACACTGAATCTTAATTTTTAAGTATTTGATTATTATCATAATTAAATACTACAACATTAGTAAAATACAGGCATTAAAAATTCCTGTATGCAAAATTAAAGTCATCCCAAATGGCAGAGTTGTGACTTGTGGCACTGAAATACATGCCCATGGAGTCAGGAATACACCTCGCTCGCCCGCTTGCCTCGCAAAGGCGCTCTGTGACCCCGCGCACACCGGGGCGGCCCAGATCGCCCCCTGTGACCCCTGACACGGGCCCGGGCCCACATACTTCCCCGCTGGAACGATGGTGGAGGTTGACATGGCTTTGGGCACCCTGGCGCTGGGCGTGGAGGCGGTGGGCTGTGCGGCCTTCGATGCCGGCATCAAGGGCGCGTTCGGGTACCCGGGCACGCCGTCCACCGAGGGCTTCGAGTTCGTGGAGGCCATGATCCACGCCGAGCCCGAGGGCCGCGTGGCCCAGTGGGCCGCCAACGAGAAGGTGGCCTACGACCTGGCCCTGGGCGTGAGCTACGCCGGCCATCGCACCCTGGTGACCATGAAGCACGTGGGCCTGAACGTGGCCATGGACGCCTACGCCAACTCCGCCCTCACCGGCGTGCGGGGCGGCCTAGTCCTCCTGGTGGCGGACGATCCCGGCATGCACAGCAGCCAGAATGAGCAGGACAGCCGCCGCCTGGCCAAGTTCGCCTGGCTGCCCGTCCTGGAGCCCAGCACGGTCCAGGAGTGCTACGACTTCACCTGGCGCGCCTTCGAGCTGTCCGAGTCCCTGCAGGTGCCTGTGATGGTGCGGCTCGTGACCCGCCTGGCCCACTGCCGCGCCCACCTGGTCCGGCGCGACGTGCTCGCGCCCACGGGCCTCGGGGTCGCGCCGAAGGAGACCATCCAGGACTGGGTGCTCATCCCCTCCAACGCCCGCCGCCGGTACGTGGACCTGCTGGCCAAGCAGCCCCGCATGGTCGAGGCGCTGGCCCCCATGAACCGCCTCGTGGCCGGCAGTGGCCGCCAGGGCGTGGCCGTGGCCGGCATGGGTCGCGCCTACTTCGAGCAGCTCGCCCTCGAGCATCCCGAGCTGAAGGCCATGCCCCGCCTGGAAGTGGCCGCCTACCCGATGGACCCCGGTCTCGAGCCGGCCTTCCTGGCCCAGGTGGACGAGGTCTTCGTCTTCGAAGAGGACTACCCGGTGCTGGAGGAGCGCCTGACCTTCCAGCGGGCCGGGAAGATCCACGGCCGCCTGGACGGCTCCCTGCCCCGCACCGGCGAGCTCACCCCGCGCCTGCTCAAGGAGGCTCTTGGCCTGCTCACGGCGGACGGCAAGGCGGCCAGCACCCTGGACCTGCCGATTCGCGCCCCTCGGTTCTGTGACGGCTGCGGCCACGTGGACGCCTATGAGGCCATGCAGGAGGCCCTGCAGAACCTCGGAGTGCCCGGCACCCGGGTGTTCGGCGATATCGGCTGCTACACCCTCGCCGCTCAGGAGCCCATGAGCGCCATCCACGCCGTGGTCGAGATGGGCGCCAGCATCAGCATGGCCGTGGGCGCCGCCATGGCCGGCCAGACGCCTTCGGTGGCCGTCATCGGCGATTCGACCTTCGGCCACAGTGGCCTGCCCGCCCTGCTGACTGCCGCCGATTCCGGCGTGAACGTCACCATCATGATCCTCGACAACCGCGTGGTGGGCATGACGGGCCAGCAGCCCAGCCAGGCCCTCGATCAGGTGGAACGCATGGTGCTCGGCATGGGCATCCCCGCCGCCCAGGTCCAGGTGCTCACGCCTCTGCCCAGGCAGCACGAGGCCAACGTCAAGGCCATGGAAGCCGCCCTTCAGCACCCGGGCCCCTCGGTGGTGGTCTTCCGCCGGGAATGCATCCAGTCCATCCGCCGGGGCGTCCTCAAAGAACACGATCAGGAACTGAAGGCCTGCGCGGAGCAGGCTTGCTGCAGCACGGAGGCCCGCCCATGAGCGAACCCCGCATCCACGGCATTGTCTTGGGCGGCGTCGGCGGCCAGGGAGTGCTCTCCCTCGCCCAGATCGTCCTGGAGGCCCTGCGCCGCAGCGGCCTCCATGCGCTGCAATCCGAGATCCACGGCATGAGCCAGCGGGGCGGCAGCGTCCACGCCCAGGTCTGCTTCTCGGAGGTGCCGCTCAGCTCGCCCATCATCGACGAGGGCTGCGCCGACCTGCTCATCGCCCTCGAGCCCCTGGAGGCCCTGCGCTATGTGGCCATGCTGCGCATGAACGGGCACCTGGTGGTGTCCGAGGAACCCCAGGTGAACATGGAGGGCTACCCGCCTCTGGACGATGTCTACGCCGCCCTGAAGAAGGTCCGCGGCTGCCACCTGCTGGACACCGAGGACTTGGCCCGGAAGCTCAATCACCGCCAGGCCGGTGGCATGGCCCTGCTGGGCATGGCTTCCAAGTTCCTGCCTGTGGCCGATGCCGTCTGGCACGACGTGATCACCGAGCGCTTTTCCGCCAAGGGCGCCCGGGTCACCGAGAAGAACATCGAGGCCTTCAACGCATTAGCTCGTGCCGAAGTTGTAGAACAAAAGGAGGAAGCACCTGGTGGTGCATCTGATCTCCTTTCTTCCTTCAATGTGGCGACTTTCAAAGCTGACGAGGATGACACTGCTTTTTGGAATCGTTTGATCCCGGAGTCAATGCGCCCAAAAGCGGAGCCTGAGCTGCAAGCAGATATAGGAATCCGTGCTGCAAGGTTGAGAGCCATGGAGAGCGCGCCTGGTGTTGACGCTCAAGCTCAAGCGGCTGGTGGTGGCGCTGCAAAAAAGAAGAAGAAAAAGCCAGTGGAGCCAGGACCGCCAGTTGAAGGCGCCCTTTTGAGAATTGATAAATGGCCACAGGAGGTTGATTCTGCCGGGAGACTGGTAGCTGGTGAACGTGCACCTCGACCAGAGAATTTCCCTAGAACGCTGGCACGCAGAGATGCTGCTTCATTCCTGCGTGCTGTTGGACGCACGGTTGCATCGAAACTGGGGGCGGTGGCACAGGATGCCGGAGGAGCAATTGCGTCGCTTAAAGAAGATGCACTACGCGCGCTGTGGCACGGTCTTCTCCGTGGGTGTGAAAAGGTGGTAGACATGCACTCAAGGCGGACTCTAGGTCCTGAGGGGGGTCCTGCTGCTGCTAGTGCCAGTGGTGGCGGGAGCGGGGTCTCTCTTGGCCCTCTTCCTTCTACCGCTGCTGCCAACGCTGCGAAAGCTCCCACAGAGGGCCACTTGGATTTCTTCGGCCACGACGTAAAAGCAGGAGAGGTTCTCGCTTTTGTGCGACAAATGGCGCTATTAGAAGGCAGGCTGGCGGGCCTTCCAGACCCAACCCGACGCCTGCGATTAACAATGGCGGAACGCCCTGCGCCTACCGCCTGGATGCGTGGCTGCAGCTGGACCCCTGAGGATGATACTGCGTTGCTGGTAGGGGCTTGGAGGCACGGCGTAGGCGCCTGGGATAAGATAGCTGACGATCCAGAGCTTAGACTTGGCTCAAAATTGGCTGGGGCAGCTGGGCGGGAGGCCGCTTTAGAGCTCCCCAAGTCATCGCACTTGGAAACACGCGTGATGGGTCTGTTACGGCAGATGGAAAAAGTTGCAAAACGGCCTCCAAAGCCGCCTAATCGCCCTCAAACGCAGCCTATGCCTACTCGGCTGGTACCTGCACCTCCCCGCCCAGCACAATCAGCCGCCGAGGTCGCCTTTTTGAAGGCAGCTGCTGACAAGGCAGAAGCTACTCTAGGCCCTGACGTTCTCGTACTTGTGCGTAAATTACGCACCCTGCAGCGACGCGGCGCGGATATGGACCCTTCAGTGGTGGTCAACAAAACTAGAAAGTATATGCGGTCAATTGGAAAGCGCGTCGATGAGGTGGCGGGTGAGGGTGCCTCGAGGGCAGAGCTATGGTCGCATGTGAGTAGGTATACTGAGAATGCCATGTCTGGGGATAAATTAGAGCATGTGTACCGCAGGCTCAGTCAGGATAATAAGCAGGATGCAGGAGGTGAGGAAGAGGGAGAGGGAGCGGATGATGGTGTAGGAGCGGGAGGAGGAGGAGTATTGCCGGCAGCGCCACAGCAGCAGCAGCAGCAGCAGCAGCAGGATGT
The DNA here is from genome assembly GCA_963751095.1 of uncultured Holophagaceae bacterium. Taxonomy (GTDB): domain Bacteria; phylum Acidobacteriota; class Holophagae; order Holophagales; family Holophagaceae; genus Geothrix. Next base: position 245,274 of record CAVVTK010000010.1, read on the forward strand.
GAAGCAAGAGGAGAAGCTGATGGAGATATATGCTAGTGGAGGTGTTGGTGCTGCTCCTGCGAATGGTGCTAAAGAGGAGTTTATCTAAATGCAGAGCAGAGCAGGGGAACAGATAGTGACTGCTAACCCGTCATCTGTTGTTGATGCTATCATCATTTCACCCAAAAGAAAGTGAATCAGTCCAGTGTTTTGTTTAAAGAGCGTGCTTTTTGTGTGTAGTAATGTTGAAAAAAATTGCTTCAAATTCTTTGTAATGCTATATTTAGTGAGAATTATGAATGAGAATGCTTAGAAATAGGAATATCTCGTTACTTATCTGTGCTCGGCTCAAGGTGCCCAAGGCAGCTTCCTGCCTGCTTCTTTGTGACACCTCGCCCTCGTCACTCATTTCATTCCTCTGCCACATTGTGGCAACTGCGTAATGTGAAGGTCTCCAACTCCAGAGAAGAGCTACATAAACGAGTTTTGAACTCTTGAGCTCTGTCCAACACCCAAAACCCTTCACAGAAACAAACAGCGAAGAACCATGTCAGCAGGAGGCGGTCCAATGAAGTCTGTGCAACAGGTTGCCAGCAAATCTAAAATAGCAGGTGCAGTCGCTGGAGCATCCGCGTTTATCTACGTTATTTGGGAGGTCCGTGCGAGGTCAAGTGCCAAGATGGGCAAAGTTCCAAGGACCCTCACCCATGCAAGTGTTGCTAGGTTCCTAATTTTTTCTGGCTTCTTGAAACCCTCAATTCCCCATTTCCTCGCCCCATTCTCTCCTTTTCCTAATCCTACGTTATTGTCTTTGTAGGAATGGCAGCGGGCTCAAGACAAGAGAATGACTGATATGGAGCTGCAGGCTCGTGAAGATGTCAAGGTATTCCTAAACCCTCACAGACACAGTATACCCCCTTCAATGGGGGTGCATGCTGCCTCTTGAATGAAGCAAGCAATCTTTTGTCGCAAAAGTGTGTATGTTGTTACATAATAGTCAACCTTTAAAGCAGAGAAAATATAAGATTACGAAAATTAATATAAAAATTAAGGGTTCAATCAATAATAAGATTCGAAGAAAAGGAAAAAACTTATTTTTCAGTGTTCAGTCATCTTCTTTAATCGCCGCGTCTGGATTATTAGAAGTCAGCATTTCCACAATCTGCTTTGCAGCTTTAGGCCCTATCTTCATCGTTCTCTCCCCACCAGTCCTCTGCATACTTTCCAGTTCTTTAGCCTTTTGAGCAGCAGATCTTCCCGGGTCAAATAAAAATTCCATCAGCGCTCCCAAGCTCCCATATTTAATAGCCACAGCATGCGCAACTTGAGGCCCTACAGATGGCAAAGCACACAAAGCAGCCATCATTGTCACGGTCGCAGGGTCTGACACAGGGTGACTGGCGAGGAGCGATCCAGGGTCCCTTTAGGTTTCTTTCCTCCGCTGTTTCGACCGGTTAGGTAAGTAGCGGCATCGCTGTTACCTTGGGTCCATTGCTGGGCAATTGCTTTGGTGAGTGAACACACGTGAGAGGCGCCTTCATAAGGGAGGGAAACGTCTCTATATCCAACTTGAGGGCATTCTACAACCATTTTGGCTAAAAAATCGTCAATAATACGCCGTCCGAACCCTCCTCCCGCGGAGGCCGCCCCACCCCAGCCCCAGTCCCTGCCCCTACCCGCCTCCCATTGTTCTCTTATGATCTTCTCTTTCTTTCTTAACGAGGTACGCTTTGAGGCGGTGCACGAGTATATGTGGTCGATGTTCTGGGCAGCGTTGTGAGAGGAGGGTAAACACAGATCTAAGCTCATCGTGCTGTATTCGTCGCACAAAGTCGTCTGCTTCAAAGCACAGCATGACCTGAGGCTCCTCAGTCTCTACCAGGGACGCATCAGGGCCTTCATTAGCAACACACTCCACCTGACTGCCACCAGGAAGGCCTTGCAGGTCAGTAGAAGCTTGTGTAGATAAAGAAGAAGGCACTTTTCTCAACCATTTTATAGCGGGAAGGCCATCAAGCCCTGCTGGAGCGACTTTGTATTGTATATGTTCATTCTCCGTCTTTTGTCTAGTCGCTTGAAAAGCTTGTACTATATGTAATCCCAAGGGACTTGTCATCAGCTCTGGGTCAAGTACGACAGTTAGGAAGCGTAGTACATGTAAAGCACTGTTGTACTGCCTTGCGTGTTTCTTCGCGGCGGCTTCTGCTTGTTTGCGGGCAGCAGCTGCTTCTTTTTCTTCAGCAGTCATTCGAGTGCGCTTGGGCTTTGATGGCTGCTGCTGCTGCTGCTGCTGCTGAGGTTGTTGGGAGAGGCGTTGGGGCTGGGAGGAGGCTAAGAAGTCTTCAGTGTCTAGCATACCATCTTGAGAATAATAATCTCCCTCGTAAGCCTGCCTAGGTAGTACTGGAGGCCCAGCTCTGCTGCCACTTGCTCCCGCCGCACTTGTTGTTGTACCGCCCCTTCTTTTTGGTGGAGGGTTGGCTGCTGTTCTTGGAACCGCCTGCGCTGCGCTGCAGTGGGGAGTGGATCCACATGATCTCCATTATGCTGTGCTAGCAGGCGTCTTAAAGGTGCTGTGGGAGATTCGCCGGCAGGGTGCTGTCTTGGAACAGGGAGGCGAGGGGGCGGTTGTTCATCCTCACTAGAGTCGGTGAATGTGAGGTCGACGACTTCTGAGGGGCCCATATCTAGCACTTTGATGACATCACCACATATTCTGTGATAATGTGAACCCGTATTATTGCAAATAGCTCTCGCAGATCACAAAAAATACTGACGATCAGAAAGGTCGGTTGGAAGAGCTTGCGCTAGAGGTCACGGAGCGTTCACGCGTCGAGCACCTTCATGAGATATATTCAGAATTGTTGAGAATTTATCTTGTGCTGCCAGTAGCATATAGGGGGGAAACAGGTTTCAAAAAATGTCTGCGTGCGCATTTTGGACTGCATACTATTTTGGCCGGACCCACCTTCTCTGAGCAGCTCTGCATTGCCACCAACATATCAATAACACTAGAAAAATTATCCGCAAATGAATAAACTCGCACGGTCAATCAGCGCTGCCCTATCCACCTCCTCCCTTCACATCCCACCCTCCACCGGGCACCTCCTTCTCCTCAACCTCCCACCTCCAGCTTCTCCTGCGAGCAACCTCCCTACCCGCTATTTCTCTAGCAATGCGCAAGAGGGTGGTAGTATTGACCACTGGCTGGACAGGTTTACAGGCTTGCGGACCTGGCTAGAAGACGCCAACCGTCGGTGGTGGATACAAGGCCTCGTCACCGCACGATGCAAAGAACACTATCAATTAGAAGGCAGGGAATTGATTCTTAAGAATGCAGTGGAAACTGAATTCGCTCGGCTGATGGATAAGCACAGTGATATGATTACAGATTCACGGAGCAGGGTGCATTTGGCAGTAGCGTGCTTGGTTGTTTCAACCCATAAAGCATTGCTGCCGTTCCTCCGCAACGAAGAGCTGGTTCTGGAGATACTGAGAGCCCATATGGGGGCACATACACATAAAGCATTAATGTAAGGGGGTCCATATTCGGGTATTATACTGCTCGTTATAATGTTTTGTAAAGAATATAAATTGTTAGCGTCTTTTCTTAATTTAGTTTATTAATCTTTTCAACGGTTCTTTCTTTTTTACAGATTCCTAATGCGGGCGACAGGATGGCTGCAGAGGGACCCTTATAAAGCTCAAATAGCTCGTCTTCGAGGGCTAAACATAGACTACGGTCGTAGTTTTGACACTGAACTAGTTA